>NZ_JAVFCB010000009.1:171060-210930 GCF_030865425.1 Microbacterium capsulatum | reverse complement strand
AGAAACCACATGCGGCATGAGACACCACAGCGTGCGTGGTGTCTCGCGCCGGATCTGGTTTCTCGCGGATCCGGGGCGGGAGGGTTCGCGCGCCCGGCGGATCCGGGGCGGGAGGGTTCGCGCGCGCCGGGCGGATCCGCTGGCGCGTCGAGGGTGGCGAGGGGTATAGTCCAATCCGTATAGTCCACATGGACTAGTCGAAATGGAGTGACCGTGAAGGACGCCGTGCTGACGCCGCTCGGGGTCATGGTGCTCGCACTGCTGCGCGAGCGCGACATGCACCCGTACGAGATGGCCCGGCTGCTGCGCGCCCGCCGCGACGACCGGATCGTCACGATCACGAACGGCACCCTGTACCACACCGTCGGGCGCCTGCACGGGCACGGGCTGCTCGAGGAGGTCGGCGTCGACCGCGACGGCAATCGCCCCGAGCGCACCACGTACACGCTCACTCCGTCCGGGCACGCCGCGGTCGGCGACTGGGTGCGCCGCGAGCTCGGCGGCACGGGCAAGCCCACACCGTTCCGGGTCGCCCTGGCCGAGGCGCACAACCTCGACCGGGACGAGGCCGTGGACCTCCTCACCGCCCGGCGCGACCTGCTCCGCGAGGACTTCGCCGAGCACGACGCCGACCTGACCGGCGCCGAGGAGCTCGGCGTCCCCGGGCAGTACCTCCTCGAGCTGGGCCGGCAGCGCACGCTGCTGCAGGCCGAGATCGCCTGGCTCGACACCCTGATCCCCCGGATCGCCTCCCCCGACTTCGCGTGGGGGCCGGATCCGGATCATCTCTCTTTCCCCGCGAAAGGCACACCAGAATGACTGATCCCTCCCGCGCCGCGGCACGATCCCGCGGCCCGATCGGCGCCACGACCGGCGCCTACGCCGCCGGTCACAAACCGAAGAGTCCCTGGCCCGCGCTCTGGGCGCTCGTCATCGGCTTCTTCATGATCCTGGTCGACACGACCATCGTGTCGGTCGCCAATCCCGCCATCAAGGCCGCCCTCGACCCGTCGACGAGCAATCTCGACAACGTCGTCTGGGTCACCAGCGCCTATCTGCTCGCCTACGCGGTGCCGCTGCTGATCACCGGGCGTCTCGGCGACCGGTTCGGCCCGAAGAACATCTACCTCATCGGCCTGACCGTCTTCACGCTCGCCTCGCTGGGCTGCGGTCTGTCCGGCTCGCTCGGGATGCTGATCGCGTTCCGTGCCGTGCAGGGTCTCGGCGCCGCGCTGATGACCCCGCAGACCATGGCCGTGATCACGCGCACGTTCCCGGCGGAGCACCGCGGCGCCGCGATGGGGCTGTGGGGCGCCACCGCAGGCGTGGCGACTCTCGTCGGCCCGCTCGCCGGCGGCCTGCTCGTCGACGGCTTCGGCTGGGAGTGGATCTTCTTCATCAACCTGCCGGTCGGCGTGATCGGGTTCGTGCTCGCATGGATCCTCGTCCCGCGTCTGCAGACGCACGAGCACCGCTTCGACATCGTCGGCGTCTTCCTCAGCGCCATCGCCCTCTTCCTGATCGTGTTCGCACTGCAGGAGGGCCAGCACTACGACTGGGACGGCTGGATCTGGGCGATGATCGCCACGGGCGTCGTCGTGATGGCGGCGTTCCTGTGGCAGCAGGCGAAGACGCGCAGCGAGCCGCTCGTGCCGTTGGTGCTCTTCCGCGACCGCAACTTCTCGGTCGCCAACCTCGGCATCGCCGCGGTCGGCTTCACGGTCACGTCGATGTCGCTGCCGATGATGTTCTTCTATCAGCTCGCCCGGGGGCTCACGCCGACCGAGGCCGCGCTGCTGCTGATCCCGATGGCGGTGCTGTCGGGCGTGCTCGCGCCGCTCGCCGGCCGGATCCTCGACCGTGTCGACCCCCGCCTGCTGCTCGTGCCGGGGCTCGGCCTCACGGTGCTCGCGCTGGTCTGGTACGCGCTGCTGATGAACCCGGACACCCCGATCGGCCTGTTCCTGCTGCCGTCCGCCCTGATGGGCATCGGCCAGGCCGGCATGTGGGGGCCCCTCGCCACCACGGCGACGCGCAACCTGGAGCCGCGCCAGGCCGGTGCCGGCGCGGGCATCTACAACACCACCCGCACGATCGGGTCCGTGCTCGGATCCGCCGCGATCGCCGCGTACATGCAGGGGCGTCTCGTGGCGAACCTGCCCGGCGCGGCCTCGCACGGCGGCGACTTCGGCGCCGGCAAGCTGCCCGAGTTCGTGATCAAGGGCTTCGCGAGCGCGATGTCGCAGACGATGGCCCTGCCGACGATCGTGCTGCTGGTCGGCGTGGCCGCGATCCTGTTCATGAAGCGCCCGGAGCACCTCGTCAAGCGCTGAGCCGGGCCGCCCGGCAGGAGAGGCGCCGCTCCCCGAATGGGGGCGGCGCCTCTCCTGCGTCGGCTACTGGCTACTCGGCGACGCGCGCCGCGATGTCGGTGCGGAAGTGCGCGCCGTCGAGGCGGATCCGGCCGATCGCGTCGTAGGCGCGCAGGCGGGCGTCGGTGAAGTCGGATCCGGTCGCCACGACGTTCAGCACGCGTCCGCCGGTGGCGATGAGGGATCCGGCCGGCGCGTCGGGGCCGGCGGTCGCGGCGTGCACGATCCGCACGCCCTCGACCGCGGCGGCGGCGGCGAGGCCCTCGATCGGGCGGCCGGTCTGCGGCGCCTCGGGGTAGCCCTCGCTCGCGAGCACGACGGTGATCGCCACTTGGTCGGAGAAGACCGGCTGCGGCTGGTCCTCGAGCGTGCCGGAGGCGGCGGCGAGCAGCAGCTGCGACAGCGGCGTGCGCAGGCGCGGCAGCACGACCTGCGTCTCGGGGTCGCCGAAGCGCGCGTTGAACTCGATCACCCGGATGCCGTTCGGAGTGAGGATCAGGCCGGCGTAGAGCAGTCCGATGAACGGGGTGCCCTCGGCATCGAGCGTGCGGATCACGGGCAGGGCGACGTCACGGGTGACTTCCTCGACGAACGCCGCCTCGCTGCCGAACTGCTCGTCGAGCCACGGCAGCGGCGAGTAGGCGCCCATGCCGCCGGTGTTCGGGCCCTCGTCGCCGTCGAGCGCGCGCTTGAAGTCCTGCGCAGGGCTGAGCGCGCGCACGGTGTCGCCGTCGCTGAGGAAGAAGAGCGAGACCTCCGGGCCGGTGAGGAACTCCTCCACGAGCACCGGACCGCCCGGCAGGTAGTGCTCGGCGTGGGCGAGCGCGGCGGCGCGGTCCTCGGTGACGATGACGCCCTTGCCCGCGGCGAGGCCGTCGGCCTTCACGACGTGCGGGGCGCCCAGATCATCGAATGCGGCCTCGACCTCGGCGACGGTCGCGGCGCGCACGGCACGGCCGGTCGGAACGCCCGCGGCCTCCATGATCCGCTTCGCGAACGCCTTGGAGCCTTCGAGCTGCGCGGCCGCCTTGCCGGGGCCGAAGACCGGGATCCCGTGCTCGCGGACGACGTCGGCGACGCCGGCGACGAGCGGAGCCTCGGGGCCGACGACCACGAGATCGACGCTGTGCTCGTCGGCGAAGGCGCGGACGGCGTCCCCGTCCATGGGGTCCAGGTCGACGAGCGTCGCGTGCTGCGCGATGCCGGCGTTGCCGGGGGCGCAGAGGATCTCGTGCGCCCTCTTCTCGGAGCGCAGGGCGAGGATGATCGCGTGCTCACGGGCACCGGAACCGAGGACGAGGATCTTCACCCCGCAAGCCTACCGAGCGGTGACCCGGTTGTTCACTGGTCGCGAATCGTCGCCGAATGGGCGAAATGAGGGCGTGTCGCGACCAGCGAGCGAAGGGAAGGGGGATCCGACGCGCCGCGACGGTGGGTGCCACCGACTACAGGGTGCCACCGACTACAGGGTGCCACCGACTACAGGGTGATCGGCCGCTCGACCGATCGGTCCCAGGGCCTGGTCCAGCCCGCGGCCTCGAACAGGCCGTCCAGCACGCCGGCGGTGAAGCCCCACACGATCGTGCCGTCGATGTCGAAGGCGGGGCCGCGGAAGGTCATGCCTCCGCGGCTCAGGGTCGACGTGAAGCGGTTGGCCGGATCGAGCAGCTGCGCGACCGGGACGCGGAACACCTCGACGGTCTCGGCGTGGTCGACCGCCGCGACGTGCGACGGCGCCCGCCACCAGGCGAGCACCGGTGTGACGAGGTGGTTGCTCGCGGCGAGGGGGAGATCCGGCAGCGCCGCGAGGACCTCGACGCCGGCCGGATCCAGGCCGGTCTCCTCCTGCGCTTCGCGCAGCGCGGTCGCTGCGGCGTCCGCGTCCTCGGGCTCGCTGCGTCCGCCGGGGAAGGACACCTGGCCCGGGTGCGAGGAGAGCGTGCTCGCCCGGCGCTGCAGGAGTACATCCAGGTCGGCCGCGACCGTGACGTCGTCCGTGCGCGCCGGGATGCCGTCGAGGCGGCCGAACAGCATGAGCACGGCCGCGGGCACCGGCTCGTTGACCACCTGCGGGTACGGCGGCACCCAGGCGTCTCCGCGCCGCACGGCGGCGAGGAGTTCGGCACGCGCGCCGCGCAGGGTCCGAGTGTCCGCGGTCATCGGTGAGAGCCTACGCCCGCCATGGAGCCCCGGCTCCGTCCGTGTTCGGGGCGCATTCGAACGGTACGGGGCGCACCTCGCCGGTCACCTGTGCCGGTACGCGCCCCAAACGGCAGAAGGACGCCCCGAACCGGAGCAACGAACCGGAGCAACGGTGAGCGGCGCGACGGCGCCCGGGCCTGCCTAGGCTGGATCCATGGCGATGAGGATCGACACCGTGGCTGGCCGGGCGGCGCTCGACGCGACCCGCGCCGCGCTCGCCGCGGGGGAGAAGCCGACCCGAACCGAGTACGCCGCAGCCGTGCGCTACCTGCTGCAGCTGCTCGACGAGAAGGCGCCGGGCAACAGCGTCGAGGTGCGGGTGCCGCCGTTCGGCGCCGTGCAGGTCGTGCAGGGCCCACGGCACACCCGCGGCACGCCGCCGAACGTCGTCGAGCTGGACCCTGCGACCTGGATCGCCGTCGCGACCGGATCCGAGACCTGGGCGGACGCACTCGCGGACGGCCGGATCCACGCCTCCGGCACCCGCGCCGACCTCACCGGGCTGCTGCCGCTGCGCCCCTGATCCGGCCCACGTCGTGGCAGCAACTCGCGGATCGGCCCGGCGGCCCGGGCGCCACACTCGCCGGTTCAGGCGATCACGCGGGAACAGGCGGATCGGCCCACGGGACGCCTGGTCCTCCGTGATCGCCTGATCCCACGCGGGTGATTCCGGACCGGCGCACAGCGGCCCGTGGGACAATGGATGCATGAGCACGTCGCAGCCGCATCAGACCTCGGAGATCGTCGAGGCGCGGGTGCACCGCGCTCCGCGCTGGGGCGTCTTCCTCGGCATCGGCGTCGCAGCGGGCGTGATCCTCGCGTTCCTGCTCACGATCGGCGGCAGCTTCGAGGCGTCGGTGGCCACCCAGGTGTCCTACCCGTTCGGGCAGGTGTTCGGCTTTCTGCTGCTGTGGACGGTGCCGGTCGGCATCGCCGCACTCGGCCTGGTCGCGCTGATCCTGGAGCGCTCCGCCCGCCGCCGGGAGCGCATCGTTCTCGTCGACCGGGAGAGCACGGCGGAGTAGAGACCCTGAGCGCCGTCGTTGGCACCGTTTTTGCCGCGCGCGGACTCTCGCCGTCCGTTCAGTGGAGGACGCCGGCAGCTGCTGAAGCGCACCACCACCAGACAATGCTCGTGACGATGATGGCGGGCGTGCAGCACGCCAGGACGATCACCGCCGACCGTCGCCCCTGGAGCCTGCCGAAGGCGAGGAAGCCGGTCACGGTGACCAAGCCGATCGGGAAGAGCACGGCCGTCCACACGAATGTCATGTATTCCGAGAAGTGGCAGTGCACTCCGGCATCGACCTCGTTGCATGCATCGCCATAGAACTGAAGAAGCAGCCCGAAGAAGGCGGCGACGACGCCCGCGACGACGTTCAGCGCGAGGAGCGCGTGGTGGGGACCGTTGATCCTCTGATCGGTCATGGACGCCCCCGTCCCATAAGGCGCGCGGAGTCCGCTTGGTCGCGCCCAGGGCTCAGTCTCCCGCTGCATGCCCCCGAGTTCAAGCGCGACTTCCGCGTCGATCCGTAGAATCCGACGATTCGCGCGTCGACCGCTCGTTGCGCATCTGAGCACCGAGCCGCCGGATTCCCGGCCTTTCGCACAGTCGCCCGCCGGTAGGATTGCGGGGTGTCCTCCCGCACCTATGCTGAGGCCGGCGTCGATACGGCAGCCGGCGATCGCGCCGTCGAACTCATGAAGTCCGCCGTCCGTGCCACGCACGGACCCGAGGTGCTCGGCGGGGTCGGCGGATTCGCCGGTCTCTTCGACGCCTCGGCCCTCCTCGGCTACCGCCGTCCGCTGCTCGCGTCGAGCACCGACGGCGTGGGCACGAAGGTCGCGATCGCGCAGGCGATCGACAAGCACGACACGATCGGGCACGACCTCGTCGGCATGGTCGTCGACGACATCGTCGTGGTCGGCGCGAAGCCGCTGTTCATGACCGACTACATCGCGTGCGGCAAGGTCTTCCCCGAGCGGATCGCCGACATCGTCCGCGGCATCGCCGAGGCGTGCGAGCTCACCGGCACTGCCCTCGTCGGCGGCGAGACGGCCGAGCACCCCGGACTGCTCGGCGTCGACGACTACGACGTCGCGGGCGCCGCGACCGGCATCGTCGAGGCGGACCGGATCCTCGGATCCGAGCGTGTGCAGGACGGCGACGTCGTGCTCGCCCTCGCCTCGAGCGGTCTGCACTCCAACGGCTACTCGCTCGTCCGGCACATCCTCGCGAAGGCCGGCATCGGCTACGGCGACCGCTCCGACGAGCTCGGCGCGACCTGGGGCGAGGCGCTGCTGACGCCGACCCGCCTCTACACGACCCCGCTGCTGGGCATCGCCGACGCCTTCGACGGCTCCGTGCACGCGCTCAGCCACGTCACCGGCGGCGGGATCGCCGCGAACCTCGCGCGCGTGCTGCCGCAGGGATCCTGGGCCGAGGTCGACCGCTCCACGTGGTCGCCGGCGCCCGTCTTCCGCGTGCTGAGCGACCTCGCCGGCACGACGCTGGAGTCCAGCGAGGGCACTTGGAACCTCGGGATCGGGTTCCTCGCGGTCGTCGACGCCGGATCCGCCGCGGCGATCGCGGCGGCGCTCACGGCCGGCGGGATCGACACCTGGCAGGTGGGCACGGTGCGGCTCGACGCGGTCGCCGCGCGGCCGGCCGGCGAGTTCGAACAGGGCGCCAAGGGCGTCGATGGCGGTGCCGTGCGCCTGGTCGGCGCGTACGCGGACAGCGCCCGCGGCTAAATCAGAGAACGGATGAAGTAACACACCCATGTGCGGCATCGTCGGAATGGTCGGGCACGCCCCGGTCAACCAGGACATCTACGACGCTCTCCTCCTGCTGCAGCACCGCGGTCAGGACGCCACCGGCATCGCCACCGCCGAGGCCAACGGGGTCATGCACCTCGCCAAGGCGCAGGGCATGGTGCGCGAGGCCTTCCGCACCCGCGACATGCGGTCGCTGCTCGGCAACGTCGGCCTCGGCCATGTCCGCTACGCCACGAAGGGCACCGCGTCGAGCGAGGAGGAGGCCCAGCCGTTCTACGTGAACGCGCCGTACGGCATCATCCTCATCCACAACGGCAACCTCACCAACACGCGTGAGCTGACCGACGACATGACGCAGCGCGACCGCCGCCACCTGAACTCGTCGAGCGACACGGAACTGCTGCTGAACGTGCTCGCGCACGAGCTGCAGACCACGACCTCGGCGGTCGACCTCGACCCCGAGCGCATCTTCGAGGCCGTCGCCCGCACGCACGAGCGGATCGAGGGCGCCTACGCGGTCATCGCGATCCTGGCCGGCTACGGGCTGCTCGCGTTCCGGGATCCGTTCGGGATCCGCCCGCTCATCCTCGGCAAGCGCGTCAGGGACGGCAAGGACGAATGGGTCGTCGCGAGCGAGTCGCTCGTGCTGGAGAACGGCGACTACGAGATCGTCCGCGAGGTCGAGCCCGGCGAGGCCGTGTTCGTCACGAACGAGGGCGAGCTGTTCACGAAGCAGTGCGCGACGGATCCGACCCTCGCCCCCTGCGCGTTCGAGTACGTCTACCTCGCCCGCCCCGACTCGGTCATGAACGGCATCTCCGTCTACGAGTCGCGCCTGCGCATGGGAGAGCGCCTCGCCGACACCATCGCGAAGCACGTGCCGCTCGATCTGATCGACGTGGTCATGCCGATCCCGGACTCCTCGCGCCCCGCCGCGATGGAGGTCGCCCGCAAGCTCGGCATCGAGTACCGCGAGGGCTTCTACAAGAACCGCTACGTCGGCCGGACCTTCATCATGCCCGGCCAGGCGGTGCGCAAGAAGAGCGTGCGGCAGAAGCTGAACGCGATGTCGACCGAGTTCAAGGGCAAGAACGTGCTGCTCATCGACGACTCGATCGTGCGCGGCACCACGTCCAAGCAGATCATCCAGATGGCCCGCGACGCCGGCGCCAAGTCGGTGATCTTCGCCTCGGCGGCCCCGCCGATCCGGCACCCGCACGTGTACGGCATCAACATGCCGACGAAGCACGAGCTGGTCGCGCACGGCCGCACGATCCCGGAGATCGCCGAGGAGCTCGGCGCCGACCGGCTCGTGTACCAGGAGGTCGACGACCTCAAGGCCGCGATCCTCGAGGGGTCCGACATCGCCGATCTCGACCTGAGCCCGTTCGACGGCCGGTACGTCACCGGGACGGTCACCGACGAGTACCTGGCCTGGCTCGAGGGCTCGCAGACCTCGTGAGCCGGGTCGGCCCGGCCGGGCAGACCCCATGACGACGGGCGGCGGGACGAGCGGATCCCGTCCGTTCCGGCGGGGACGTGCCCTCGCCGTGATCGGGATCGTGCTGGTCGCGTTCTCGCTGCGCTCTGCGGTGACCTCGCTGTCGCCAGTGGTGGCGCAGATCGCGCACGACTTCCCGATGCCGTCCGCGGTCGTCGGGCTCATCGGCACGGCGCCGCCGGTCTGCTACGCCGTGTTCGGGCTGATCACGCCGTTCCTCGAACGCAGGCTCGGCCTGGAACGGCTCGCGGTGCTCTCGCTCGTCGTGATCACGGCGGGCCTCGCGGCGCGAGGGGCGGCCACGGACTCGGTGACGCTGCTGCTGTCCACGGCGCTCGTGTTCGCCGGCGTCGGCATGGGCAACATCCTCATGCCGCCGCTCGTGAAGAAGCACTTCCCGGACCGGCTCGGTCTGATGATGACGCTGTACTCGACGATGATGGCGGTCGCCACGTTCGTGCCGCCGCTCATCGCGGTGCCGGTCGCCGACGCGGCGGGCTGGCGGACGTCGCTCGCGCTGTGGGCGGTGTTTGCGCTCGCGGGGGCGGCGCCGTGGATCGCGATGCTGGTGCGGGAGCGGGGCGGAGCGGGGGCCGCTTCCGGATCCGCGGACGTCCCTTCGACGGGCTCGGGGGACGGGGCGGAGGACCGTGCGACGGGCTCGGGGGCCGGGGCCGGGTATGGCCCTGCGACGGGCTCGGGGACCGGGGCCGGGTACGTCCCTTCGACGGGCTCGGGGACCGGGGTCCGGGCGGAGGACCGTGCGCTGTCGCGCGGGTCCTTCCAGGACGCGGCATCCGTCTCGACCGGGCCGATCCCGACGGCGCCGACCAGCACGCGGGCGCTCGCGCGGCTGCTGCGGATCCCGCTCGCCTGGGCGCTCACGCTCGTGTTCGGGACCTCGGCCAGCATGGCGTACACCGCCTTCGCGTGGCTGCCGTCGATCATGATCGAGCAGGTCGGCGTCGACGCGAAGACCGCGGGGTTCCTGCTGTCGTTGTTCGCGTTCACCGGCCTGCCGGCCTCGCTGATCGTGCCGGTGCTCGTGGTGCGGTTCCGCGCGACGACCCCGCTGTACCTGTTCGGCGCGATCGGGGCGGTCGGCGGTCTGCTCGGGCTGCTGCTCCTGCCGCTGCCGTCGGTGACCTGGATCTGGGTGCTGCTCTACGGGCTCGCCGGCCTGCTCTTCCCGCTCACCCTGGTGCTGCTCAGCATCCGCGCCCGGGAGACCGAGACCGCGGTCGCGCTCAGCGGCTTCGTGCAGAGCCTCGGGTACCTGCTGTCCGCGGTGTTCCCCGTGCTGCTCGGCGTCATGCACACCGCGACCGGCGGCTGGCAGGTGCCGCTCGCGATCCTGATCGTACTGCTCGTCGTGTCGGTCCCCGCCGGGGTGTACGCCGGGCGCCCGCTCACGGTCGAGGCCGCGTGGGAGCGCCGGCACGGGCGCTGGTGACCCTCCGGACGCAGCGGGAAACGACGAACCCCGCCGGTGCGAAGGTGCGCTCCGGGCGGGGTTCGGTCAGACGTGCGGCTCAGGCTTTCTCGAGCTCGTCCTCGTCTTCGTCGGCGTACTGATCCGCCCACTTGTCGACGTACTGGTCCTCGGTCTCGGGGTGCCCCAGCTCGCGCTCCAGCGCGGAGTAGTTCACCGACGGACTGTACGCCTTGAGTTCGCGGGCAATCTTGGTGTGCTTTGCCTTCTGACGGCCACGGCCCATGCGCGAGACCCCCTTACTGTAACCACCGGGCGGAACGGGGCCCGATGTCTATTTACGGCACCGGCTCGCGGCCGGTAAGAGTAGCATCCAGGATAGCACGAGGGCCAGATGGCCCGGCCGTGACGGCGGCGCGGAAGGGAAGGACGATCATGTCGGACAACACCTCCAGCCCCGAGGGGGACGCGCAGGAGGACGAGCTCCAGAACGCCCGTCTGCAGAAGGCCGTGATCGTGGCGGTGAACGCCGGGCAGCCTCCCCGCGTGCTGGCCGAGGGCAAGCGCTATGCGACCCTGCTGAACGCACCGCTCGTCGTCGTGCACGTGGACGTCACCCGTTTCGTGACCTTCGAGGATCCGGACGGACTGGTGCACTCGGCCCCGATCGACCTCAACGTCGACACCGGCGCGGAGGAGTTCGCGCAGGTGCGCTCGGAGACCGAGGCGGCGATGGCCGGATCCGGCCTCACCTGGACCGCGAGACAGCTCGTCGGCGACCCCGCCCTCGCGATCAAGCACCTCGCCGGCGACGTGGACGCCCAGCTCATCGTCGTCGGCACCCGCAGCCGCGGGCTCGGCGAGTCGATCCGCGAGTTCTTCACCGGATCGGTCGCCGCCCGCCTCTCCCACCGGCAGTCCCGCCCGATCCTCGTCGTCCCGCTCGAGGAGCCCGTCCCGGACACTCAGAAGGAGATCTGGACGGAGTAAGCCCCCTCTGACCGCCCCCTCCGACCACCCCCTCTGACCGCGAGACCGAAACCGCGTCGCGAGACCGACGGTGGTTTTCGCGGTCTCGCGACGCAGGTTCGGTCTCGAGGTCAGTGCGCGTGCGCGTGGGCGGGAGCGGCGCGAGGTGCGGGGTCAGTGAGCCCGCAGCGCGGCCAGGGCCCGCGTCACGGCGTGCGCCGCGGAGTCGAGCGCGGTCTCCAGATCCGAGACGACCTTCGCCGGCAGGGTCTCGCCGCGGGCGACGTGTGTGCGCAGGTCGGTGCGCACCTGGGCGCGGAAGGCGTTGATCAGGGCGTCGGCCCGGCGCAGCTCCTCGCGGCCCGCGATCCGCTCGTCGGCACGGGCGGAGGCCTCGCGGTACGACGTGGAGGGGGCGCCCGAGCGGTCCTCGCGAGCCGCGGCGGCGAGATCCGCGCGCAGGCTGCGCATGGCCTCCTGCACGTTCTGGCGCACCTCGTTCGCGATGAGCCGGACCGAGTCGGTCAGCCCGGCCTCGATGCCCTCCAGGTCGGCCTCGCGGGCGGCGAGCTCGGCCCGGCCGGCGTCGGTGATCGCGTAGATCGTGGTGCGGCCGTCGACGGTCTTGGTGACCAGGCCGTCCTCCTCGAGCTTGGCGAGGCGGGGGTAGATCGTGCCGGCGCTGGGCGTGTACGTGCCCCCGGTGCGGTCGGTGAGGGCCTGGATGATGCCGTAGCCGTGCTGCGGCGACTCGGCGAGCAGTGCCAGCAGGTACAGGCGCAGGTCGCCGTGCGAGAAGACCGCGGGGCTCACAGCAGGTCCTCTCCGTCGTGCGTGAACGACACCGGGCCCTCCGCGGCGTCGCGGCGCAGGACCGTGATGTCGCCGGAGACCGTGTTCACTCGGACGTCGGCGAAGGATCCGGCCAGTTCGCCGCGCTGTCCCGTGAAGTTCGACGGACCGGAGGATCCGCGCGGGACGCCGTCGATCGTGACCCGGCCGCTCATGGTGCGGGTGACGTAGTTGGAGGCGAGGTTCTCGTCGAGACGTACCGTGGCGTCGCCCGCGACGCTGTTCAGCGACACGGTGTTGACGGCCCCGGTGGCGTCGATGAGCATCGCTCCGGAGACGCTGTCGACCGTCGCCTTGCGGATCGCGCCGGTCAGCGCGACGCTGCCGGAGACCGTGTTGGCGCTCGCGGATCCGTCCAGCCCCCGCACCTGCACGTCGCCGGAGACGGTGTTCACGGTGAGGTCGCCGGTGTGCGTGTCGACGATGAGGTCGCCGGACACCGTGTTCAGGCGGGCGTCCTCGGTGAGGCCGGAGACGAGGGCGCCGGCGCTCACGACGCCGAGGTTGAGCGCGATGTCGCGGGGGACGGCCACGCTGATCTCGGCCTTCGGGCCGCCGGCGCCGAAGTTGCGGAACACCTCGAGGAAGTTGTCCCAGCCGATCTGCGGGTGGTCGATCTCGATCTGGGTGCCGTCGGACTCGACCCGCAGATCCTTGATGGTGACGTTGTGCACCTCGATCCGGATGCCGGGCTCGTCGTGCGCGATGACGTCGACCTGTCCGCCGACGAGTCCGATCTTCAGCTTCGATGCGCGCTCGATGTCGATCACGCGCTCCTGGCCCGGTGCGATGAGCCACTTCTCGGTCATGTCTTCTCCTGGAAGGTGGGGGATCCCGATCCGTGTCGAGATATATCGTGTATCTGAGAATAACACGATATATCTCGATTCTGTCAAGAAGGATGCGCGAAAAATCAAATGCTGCATGAGACACCACGGAAGACGTGGTGTCTCATGCAGCAAGTGGTTTCTCGCGGCGTGGTGCGACGTGAGAGGAGATGCGACCCGACCGCCTCAGCTCGTCGGCGGTGTGTGCCAGATCCGGTCGATGTAGTCCGTGATCGACCGGTCCGAGGAGAAGAAGCCGGTGCGGGCGACGTTCAGGATCGCGGATCGGGTCCACGCGTCCTCGTCGGCGTAGGCGGCGTCCACGCGCTCCTGCGCGGCCATGTAGCTGGCGAAGTCGGCGAGCACCATGAAGCGGTCCTCGTAGAGCAGGTTCGACACGACCGGCTCGAACACGGTCCTGTCGCCTCCCGAGAACGCGCCGGAGGCGATGAGGTCGATCGCCCGCCGCAGGTCCTCGTCGGCCTGGTAGAACTCGCTCGGCCGGTAGCCGCGGGCCGACAGTGCCTCGACCTCGGGCTCGGCCATGCCGAAGAGGAAGAAGTTGTCGTCGCCGACGAGCTCGCGGATCTCGACGTTCGCGCCGTCGTCCGTGCCGATCGTGAGCGCGCCGTTCAGGGCGAACTTCATGTTGCCGGTGCCGGAGGCCTCCTTGCCCGCGAGGGAGATCTGCTCGGACAGGTCGGCGGCGGGGATCACCCGCTCGGCGAGGGTCACGTTGTAGTTCGGCGGGAACAGCACCTTGAGCCTGCCCTGCAGGCGCGGATCGTCGTTGACGGTGGATCCGATCGCGTTGATGAGGTGGATGATCCGCTTCGCCATCGCGTAGCCGGGGGCCGCCTTCGCGCCGAACAGGACGGTGCGCGGCTGCAGATCCTCGACCGCGATCCGCCCGGACAGCACGCCCTCGTAGGAGCTCACGACGTGCAGCACCTTGAGCAGCTGCCGCTTGTACTCGTGCAGGCGCTTGACCATCACGTCGACGAGGTGGCCGTCGGCGACCTCGAAGCCGTCGCGGGCCCGCAGCACCTCGTTCAGGCGGCGCTTGTTCGCCGCCTTCACCTCGGCGAACGCGCTGCGGAATCCGGCGTCGTCGACGTGCTCCTCGAGCCCGCGCAGCCGGTCCAGGTCGCTCTCCCAGCCCGATCCGACGGCCTCGGTGATGAGCGCGGAGAGCTCAGGGTTCGCCAGTCGCAGGAACCGGCGCGGGGTCACGCCGTTCGTGACGTTGGTGAACTTGCCCGGGTAGAACTCGTCGAAGTCGGGCAGCACCTTGTCGCGCAGCAGCTGGGAGTGCAGCTCGGCGACGCCGTTGACCTTCGACCCGGCGACGGTGGCGAGGTAGGCCATCCGCACCGAGCGCTCCGGATGCTCCGCGATGATCGACATGTTGCGGATCCGCAGCTCGTCGTCGCCGAAGCGCTCGCGCACCGCGGCGAGGAACTCGTCGTTGATCCGGTAGATGATCTCGAGGTGCCGCGGCAGCAGCCGGCCGAGCAGCTCGACGGGCCAGACCTCGAGCGCCTCGGGGAGCAGCGTGTGGCAGGTGTACGCGAAGCACTGCTGCGTGACCTCCCATGCCGTGTCCCACTCCATGCCCCGGTCGTCGACGAGCACGCGCATGAGCTCTGGCACCGCGATCACCGGGTGCGTGTCGTTGAGCTGGAAGATCACCCGGTCGCCCAGCCTCGTCAGGTCGTAGCCGTCCGCGAGCACGTTCTCCAGGAAGTCCGCGATCGACGCGGCGACGAAGAAGTACTGCTGCTGCAGGCGCAGCTCCTTGCCCTGCGGCGTGGAGTCCTCGGGGTAGAGCACCTTGGAGATGTTCTCCGCGAAGGTCTGCGCGCGCACGGCCTCCTCGTAGTCGCCGGAGTTGAAGATGCGCAGGTCGAACGCGTCGGTCGCCTTGGCGCGCCACAGTCGCAGCGTGTTCACCCGGCCGTTCTGGAACCCGGGGACCATGTAGTTGCAGGGGATCGCGTTGACGTTCCACGCCGGGATCCAGCGGCTGCGGGTCACGCCGTCGTCGTCATAGGTCTCGGTGCGGCCGCCGAAGGAGACGAGCTGCGACCGCTCGGGGTGCGGGAACTCCCACGGCGAGCCGAGCGTGAGCCAGGCGTCGGGCTGCTCGACCTGCTGGCCGTCCTCGAACGTCTGCCGGAAGATGCCGTACTCGTAGCGGATGCCGTAGCCGATGCTCGGCACGCCCAGCGTCGCCAGCGAGTCGATGAAGCAGGCCGCGAGCCGGCCGAGGCCGCCGTTGCCGAGCCCCGGCTCGATCTCGTGCTCGCGCAGCTGGTCGAGGCTGAGCCCGCACGACTCCAGCGCCTCGGCGGCGATCTCGCTGAGCCCGGTGGCAAGGAGGTTGTTGTCCAGCTGGCGGCCGAGCAGGTACTCGGCGGAGAGGTAGCAGACGCCCTTCGCCTGATCCTCCTTCTGCTTGCGCAGATCCTCCAGCCAGCGCGCCATCAGGTAGTCGCGCACGGTGCAGGCGAGGGCGAGATACCGGTCGTTCGTGCTGGACTCCGACAGGGAGACGCCGCCGTCGAAGTTGAGGTTGAGCAGGAACTCGGAGACGAACCCGTCCACCGTGAGGGGCGGCGAGGTCACAGGGGCGAGTGCGAGCGGGTGGGTCGCGCCGATCGGGTGCGGAACGGCGTCATTCGTGTCGATCACCCTACGACCGTAGCGGCGTGTCCTGGACGGTTCGGGAACGGTTTGATCTCGATGGGCTCCCGGGCGGAGAAATCGGATCCGCGCAGTTCCCCGGCGCAGGTTCTTTCGTCCGAGGGCTTGACATTGACGCGACGTCAACTTTTACCGTGGGTCTTGTCGACGACGGAAGGAGGACGCCATGACGGGTCGGGACTGGTCGATCCAGGAGATCGCACGGCTGACCGGCACCACGAGCCGCACTCTGCGGCACTACGACGACATCGGGCTGCTCCCGCCCAGCCGGATCGCCGCGAACGGCTACCGGCACTACGACGAGAGCGCGCTCGTGCGCCTGCAGCGCATCCTGCTGCTGCGCGAGCTCGGGCTCGGCCTGCCGCAGATCGCCGAGGTGATCGGATCCGGTCCGGCCGCGGGCGCTCCGACCGGCTCGGCGGTCGTCGCCGCGGAGACCGAGGCGGCCGCCCTCGACGCGCACCTCGCCTGGCTGCGCGAGGAGCAGACCCGGCTGGCGCGGCAGATCGCGTCGGTCGAGAAGACCATCACCGCATTGAGAGAAGGAGGAACCCTGATGGCCGAGAACATGTTCGACGGCTTCGACCACACCCGATACAAGGAGGAGGTCGAGACCCGCTGGGGGAAGAACGCCTACGCCGACAGCGACCGCTGGTGGCGCGAGCTGGGCGCCGAGGGCCAGGCCGCCTGGAAGGCCAGGGTCGCGGAGCTGAACCGGGATTGGATCGCGCTCGCCGAGGCGGATGCGGATCCGGCGTCCGCTGAGGCGCAGGACGTGGCCCGCCGCCACGTCGAGTGGCTCACCGGGATCCCCGGCACGCCCGCGTACGGCGCCGGCGGCGACCGCCGCGGCTACGTGATCGGGCTCGGCGAGATGTACGTGGCGGACCCGCGCTTCGGCGCGAACTACGCCACCACGGCGGGCGGCACAGCGGGCGCCGAGTTCGTGCGCGACGCCCTGCGCGTGTACGCCGAGGCGAACCTGTAGCGCGTTGGAGCCCGCCTATCCGGGGTCGTTGAGCGAGGACGGCCGCGCAGCGGACGACCGAGACGAAACCTGGTGCATCCACCGAGCGGGGCCCAGGTCTGTGCGCTGAGATCGCCGCGTTTCGTCTCGCTCCGACTGCGTCGGTGCTCGCTCAACGACCCCGGGGGTGGGGCTTGCTCGACGACCCCGGGAGTGGGGCTCGCTCAACGACCCCAGGGGTGGGGCTCGCTCAACGACCCCGGGGGTGGGGCTTGCTCGACGACCCCGGGGGTGAGGCTCGCTCGACGACCCCGGGGGTGGGGCTCGCTCAACGACCCCGGGGGTGGGGCTCGCTCGACGGCCCCGGGGGTGGGGCTTGCTCGACGGCCCCGGGGGTGGGGATCGGCGCGCTCGACGACCCCGGGGTCGTTGAGCGAGGACGGCCGCGCAGCGGACGACCGAGACGAAACGTGGTGCATCCACCGAGCGGGCCCCGGGTCTGTGCGCTGAGATCGCCGCGTTTCGTCTCGCTCCGACTGCGTCGGTGCTCGCTCGACGGCCCCGGGAGTGGGGATCGGCGCACGCTCGACGATGGCGTTCAGGCCCCGAGGCGGATCGCGACGATCCCGACCGCGGCGGCGACCGTCGCGGCGATCCCGATCGCGCCGGGCTTCTCCCTGAAGAACACCAGACCGATGAGGCCGGCCGCGATCACGCCGGTCTCGCGCAGCGCGGACACGAGCGCGAGCGGCGCGATCGACTGCGCCCACACGACGATCGTGTAGGCCACGAGGGACAGGACCCCGCCGACGGTCCCGAGCCGCGCGTGCCGCCGGATCCCGGCCAGGTGTCCACGGCGATCGCGCGACAGCACCAGGCAGGCGACCGGGATCGTCAGGCCCTGCAGCAGGAACAGCCAGGCCGCATAGCCGAGCGGCGCATGCGACGCGCGCACGCCGATCCCGTCGACGAACGAGTACGCCGTCACGCATGCGCCGACGGCCAGCGCGAGCAGCAGCCCCCGGCGCGGGGTGCGCCGCCGGCGCGCGAACGCCAGCGCGAACAGCGCGCCGATCACGATCGCGACCCCGGCGGTCTGCAGCACCGTGAGCCGCTCGCCGAGCAGGGCGACCGCGAGCACGGTCACGCCGAGCACGGCGAGCCCGCGGGTGAGCGGGTAGGCGACCCCGAAGTCGGTGTGCGCGTAGGCCTCGGTGAGCATGATCAGGTAGGCGGTCTGCAGCAGCACCGAGGCGACCAGCGCCGGCCAGGCCGCCGGATGCGGGAGCGGCAGCAGGATCGCTCCGATCCCTCCGGCCGCGAGGTAGACGAGCCCGATCAGGGTGGACGCGACGAGGCGGTCCGGGATGGCCTTCGCGATCGCGTTCCAGGTGCCGTGCATGATCGCCGATCCGAGCACGGCGAGCAGCACGCCCGTGGTCATCGTCGGCCGTTCAGTCCTCGTGCGCGCCGAACGGGCGCCCGGGAAGGGCCGGATCGGCGGGCAGGCCGAACGCGGCGAGCACGTGTGGCAGCACGTCGGCGTGGTCGACGAGCGGGGCGGAACCGGCGGGGATGCCGGGGCCGGCGGCCGAGATCCACGCGGTCCGCTCCTCCTCGCTGTCACCGCCGTGGTGGCCGGCGTCGAGGTGCCCGTGGTCGGTGAGGACGATCACGGTCCAGTCCTCCTCGGCGCGGGTCGGCCGGGCGTCGATCGCCGCGAGCAGCACGCCGAGCTGTTCGTCGCAGATCTCCACCGCGGCGCGGTAGCGGTCGGTGACGCCCTCGATGTGGCCGACCATGTCGGGCAGCACCTCGTAGGCGAACACGACCGCGTGATCGCGGTGCCGCAGCTCACGGGCGACGCGCGCGGTCACGGCCTCGTCCATCGTGGCGATCAGCTCGATCCCGCCGGTGTTCTCCGTGTCGGCGGGCACCGCCGGCCGGTACCCGCCGCCGGAGAAGAGCGGTCCGCCGGACGCCTCTTCGACGAGCGGCGCCCACGCACCGCCCGCGAACGTCGTCGCCCCGGGGAGCGCCGTGCGCACGCGGGTGAGCACGTCGGGGTGCCGGTCGAAGGCGTTGCCGCGGAAGTCGTTGTCGTGCACGCCGTGCCGGTCGCGGTAGACCCCGGTCGCCATGGTCGACCAGACCGGGCCCGAGATCGTCGGGTTCGCGTCGTGCACGCGCACGGTCGCGAAGAACCCGCGCGCGGCCAGTGCGTCCAGCTGCGGGGTGTGCGCGGCCCGCACGACGTCGTCGCGCACGCCGTCCCAGCCCATGATCAGCACGTGAGGGCGGCGTTGGATCTGCTCTTCGGACATCCGACCAGGCTAGGGCCGAAGGGCCGCGGGCTCTGTCGCACGAGCCTATGGATCCATAAGGTGTGGTTATGACTCTCGCGCAGCTCCGGGTCTTCGAGGCCGTCGTCGCGCACGGCGGCTTCGCTGCGGCGGCGCGGGCACTCGGCATGAGCCAGCCCGCCGTGTCGGCGCAGCTCGCCGCGCTCGAGCGCACCCACGATGTGCGGCTGATCGACCGCGCGTCCGGGCCACCCGCGCCGGGCGGCGCCGTCCTCACGGCAGCCGGTGCGGCGCTGCACGGGATCACGGAACCGCTGTTCGCCCTCGCCGCCCGCGCGGAGGAGCTCCTGGCGGACGCCGCGGACCTCGGCGGGGAGCCGATCCGCATCGCCGCCGATGCGCCCGGATATCTCATGCCGCTGCTCGCCGCGGTGCGCCGCCGTCATCCGGACGCGCGTTTCGCGATCGCCGCCGGGAACGCGACCGAGGCGATCGAGGCGGTGCGCACGGGGCGCGCCGACGTCGGCGTGGCGGCCGAGGTCCCGGACGAGCGCGGGCTGCACCGGGTCGAGCTGCGCACGCAGAACCTCGTCGCCGTCGTGCGCACCGATCATCCGCGCGCGGGCGGCAAGACGCTGCGGCTCGCGGAGCTGGCCGGCGAGCCGATCATCGGCCGCGAGCGCGGCAGCGGGACGCGCCGGGCACTCGAGCGCGCGGCGGCGGACGCCGGGATCGCGCTGACGTACGGCATGACCGCCGACTCGCGCGAGGCCGTGCTCGCGGCGGCCGCGGCCGGGCTGGGCGTCGGGATCGTCGCCGAGGACGAGATGCTCGAGGACCCGCGCCTGGTGATGCTCGATCTGCGGGGTCCGGCGATCCCGGTCGTGGAGCACCTGGTCTGCCGTGCCGGCGCCCGGGACACCCCGGTGTGGCGCGCGCTGCTCGCCGCGCTCCCTGCCGGAGCCGCCCCGGCGGATCCGGCCCCTCGGTCCCGCTGAGGCGGGGTCTTGTGCGGCCGCGCGACATCGCCTACATTCAATGTGAATCGTTTGGCTAACCGATTCACATCCGTTCCCGCGAAGAGGCCCGATGGACACCGCACCCGCTCAGGACGCCGGCGCACGGCGCCCCACCCTGCGCGCCGTCGCAGACGCCGCGGAGGTGTCCATGGCCACCGCGTCGTACGTGTTCTCCGGTCGGCGCGGGCCCGGGGCGGGGGTGTCGCCAGCGACGGCGCAGCGCGTGCGCGAGGCGGCGGAGCGGCTGAACTACCGCCCGAACCGTGCCGCGCGCGCGATCCGCACCGGCCGCACCGAGATGGTCCAGCTGTCCCTGCACATGCTCGGCGATCCCTGGTCGCTCGCGGTCGCTGCGAGTGTGAACGAGGAGGCCGTCCGGCACGGGCTGACCACGCTGATCCTCGCCGACGGCGACTGGCATGCCGCGCTGGAGCGCGCGGAGAGCGACGTCGCCTACCTCGACAGCGTCGGGGACGACCCGGACACCCGGCGCAAGCTGCAGAGCCTCGTGGCGCGGGGGCAGCGGCTCGTCGTCTTCTCCGAGACGCTGGAGCCCGACGGCTTCGACGTGATCCGCTCCGACGCGCTGCCCGGCTGCGAGATCGCGATGGACGCGCTGCTCACCCGGCACACCGCGATCGGCTGCCTGTCCTCGCGGAGCGCGGTCGACGGCGACCGGCAGGGCCGGCGCACCCGCTACTCCGTGTACCGCGAGCGGATCGCGGCCGCGGGACTGCCCCCGGACCCGCGGCTCGAGGCCGTGTACACGGACACCCCGGCGAGCGCGTTCGCGGCCGCGGTCGAGCTGCTGTCCGCCCCGCACCGGCCCACCGCGATCTACGCCACGACCGACTTCGCCGGCATCGCCGCGATCAACGCCGCGCACATGCTCGGACTGCGGGTGCCGCACGACGTCGCCGTGATCGGGGTCGGCAACACCCCCGACGCACACCTCGTCGCACCCACCCTGACCACGGTCGGCCCCACCGACTTCTACCGCCGCCAGGCCGAGGTGATCGTCGGCCGCGCGATCCAGGATCCGCCCGAGCCGCCCCGCGTGCACGAGTTCGCCTGGTCGCTGCACCCCGGCGGATCCACCGACCTCGACGCTCTGCGCGTGACGGATCTCTGACCCCCTTCCCCCGACAGCAAGGACTCATCCCGTGGATCTCCGCATCGGCATCATCGGCTTCGGCCTGCGCTCCGCCCTCCGCCGGGAGGTGCACCGCCCGGGCGAGGGATCCCGGATCACCGCGGTGTGCGACCCGTCGGAGCGCGCCCGCGCGGAGGCCCGTGCGTTCGCCCCCGACGCCCTGCTCACCGACTCGCTCGACGAGCTGCTCGCCTCGGGCGTCGACGCCGTCATGGTGCTCACCCCCGACGACACCCATGCCGACATCACCGTCCGCGCCCTCGAGGCAGGCATCCCGGTGTTCTGCGAGAAGCCGCTCGCGACCCGCCTCGCCGACGCCGACCGCATGCTCGAGACCGCGCGGCGCACCGGCACCCGGCTCTACATCGGCCACAACATGCGGCACATGCCCGTCATCACGCTCATGCGGCGGCTCATCCAGGAGGGGCGGATCGGCGAAGTCAAGGCCGTCTGGGTGCGGCACTTCGTCGGTCACGGAGGCGACTACTACTTCAAGGACTGGCACGCCGACCGCCGTCGCACCACGGGCCTGCTGCTGCAGAAGGGCGCGCACGACATCGACGTCATCCACTGGCTCGCCGGCGCCTACAGCACCCGTGTGGCCGCGATGGGCGCGCTCAGCGTGTACGGCGCGATCGAGGACCGCCGCGACCGCAGCGAGGAGCGCATGTTCGACTGGTTCAGCGTCGACAACTGGCCGCCGACCTCGCTCACCGGCCTGCACCCGGTCGTCGACGTCGAGGACGTGTCGATGGTGAACATGACGCTCTCCAACGGCGTGCTGGCCTCGTACCAGCAGTGCCACTTCACGCCCGACTACTGGCGCAACTACACTGTGATCGGCACGGAGGGGCGGATCGAGAACATCGGCGACACGTCCGGTGGCGAGGTGCGGCTGTGGAACCGCCGGCACCGCGGCTACGCCGAGGCCGACGAGACCTTCCCGATCGTCAAGCCCGAGGGGGCGGGCCACGACGGCGCCGACACCCTGCTCGTCGCCGAGTTCCTCCGGTTCGTCCGCGACGGCGGGCTCACCGAGACCTCCCCGGTGGCGGCGCGCGAGGCGGTGGCCGCGGGGATCCTCGCCACCGACTCCCTGCGCGGCGACGGATCCGCGATCGAGATCCCCGCCCTCGACGACGATCTCGTCGCCTACTTCGCCCGCGGGCAGGTCGAGGAGGACTGAGAGCACGGATCCCGGTCGTCGAGCGGGCGGAGCGAGACGAAACGCGCGTTGGCGCCTGCCGCGTTTCGTCTCGGTCGCTTCGCTTCCTCGCTCAACGACCGGTGGTCGGAGACCCCCGGGAGCACCCGGGATAGGCTGGCACCACGATGGGCATCTCGCGTCGAACCCTGCTCGTCGGCACCGGAGCGGGTGCCGTCGCGGTCGTCCTCGCCGCGTGCACGGGCGAGCCGCGGCCGAAGCCGACCACCACCGTGCCGCCGACGCCCCGGCCGACGATCCCGACCGGGTCCGTGCCCGTCCCCACCGCGTGGATGCGCAGCACGTGGTCGACCGACCCGTACTCCCGCGGAGCGATGAGCTACCTGCCCGCCGGCGCCGTCCCGCAGAACCGCAAGGACCTCGCCGCGCCGATCCTCGGCCGGGTGTTCCTCGCCGGCGAGGCGACCGACCCCGATCGCCCCGGCACGGTGCAGGGCGCGATCGACTCCGGGCGCCGGGTCGCCGCCGACGTCATCGCGGCCTCCACGAGCGGCGAGCGGATCGCGGTCGTCGGGGCCGGTGCTGCGGGCGCGGCCGCCGCGCGCAGCCTCGCCGACGCGGGACGCGCCGTGACGGTCTTCGAGGCGCGCGAGCGCACGGGCGGGCGGATCCGCTCGGTCGTCGACAAGAACTGGCCGGTGCCGGCCCAGCTCGGCGCCTGGCTCTCGGCCGGCGAGGGCGCGAACACGCTCGGCGGGATCCTCGCCGCGCAGGGGATCCGCCGGCTCGCGTTCGGCACGTCGACCGGCTGGTCGAAGGACGGCGCGGCGCCCACCGTCGACGGCGGCGCGCTCAAGAAGGCGATCGCGCAGGCAGTCGGCGGCCCGTCCGACGTGCCGCTCGGTACGGCACTGACGTCGGCCGGCGCCGATCCGCAGGATCCCGCGCTCGCCGCGGCCCTCGCCTGGCTGCAGGCGACCACCGGCGTCGATGCCGCGAAGGCCTCGAGCTGGTATCCGCCGGCGTTCACGCCGGACGCGCTCGTGGGCGCCGGAGGAGACCTCGGCGTGATCGTCGACGCGCCGCTGAAGGGGCTGAAGGTCACGCTCACCTCGCCGGTGATGCGGATCGCGTACGACGACGCGGGGGTGAGCCTGCGGCTGGGCACGGGGGAGGCGCTGTCGTTCGACCGGGTCGTCGTGACCGTCCCGCTCGGGGTGCTGCAGCGGCACGCGATCGAGTTCGCCCCGGTGCTGCCGTTCGCGCACCGCGGGGCGATCGCCGCGCTCGCGTCCGGGTACGTCGAGACCGTGTGGCTGCACTTCGACAAGACGTTCTGGAGCGTCGACGCCGACATCTGGCATGTCGTGGGCGGGGAGGGGCCGATCCGCACCTGGCTCAATCTCCAGCCGATCACCGGGGACGCCGTGCTCGTCGGCCTGGTCGGCGGGCCCGACGCCGAGGCCTACGCGAAGCTCTCCGATGCCGACGCGCAGGCCACCGCGCGTCAGTCCCTGATGCCCTTCGTCTCCGCCACCAAGTCCCCCTGAGCCCGGATCCCCGCGGGATCCACGCGCGCCGCGGCGACCGTCTGGTGCAGGCGGCTCAGCACCACGAGCCCGCTGGCGACGAGCGCGAAGATCACGAGGGCGAGCGCGCAGGTCGCACCCCGCTCGAGCGGACCGGACACCTGGCGGGGGTCCAGGAAGTAGTACGGGTACCAGCCGACGACGCCGCCCCGCCAGATCGTGAACACGCCCCAGAGCGAGGGATACATCAGCACGTACGGCACGATCCGCCAGGTGACCGCGCGCCGGCCGGGGCCGAGCACCCACGCGAAGACCGCCCACGCGGGCAGCACGAAGTGCAGCACGATGTCCGACCACGGCACCCAGATCGGGATGCCCCGCGCGCCGGCCTGCCACAGGATCAGCCCGTAGGCGAGCCCGGCGGTGATCGTCCAGCTGAGCACCATCGCGCGCGCGGTGGTGAGCCAGCGCGGATCCTCCAAGGTGCGCAGCGCGATGATCCCGGCGACTGCGCCGAGGATCGCGTAGGCGATGTTCGACTCGATCGTGAGGTAGGCGAAGTAGTTCTGTCCGGCGACCGTCTGCGAGTTCAGCCCCCAGAACAGACGGTCCACGAGGGCGACTCCGCACACCGCCGCGGCGAGAAGGCGCGACCAGGCGTATGCCATCCTCAGGGTCACTCGCGCGTCGTCCTCCTCGGTCGGCTGGACTCGATCGGCCGGCCCGCGTCGCACGGGTGGACCCCCGGACCGGGTCGGCCGCCACCCGGCCGAGTCTACGTAACCCGGGAACCCCCGGGGCTGGGGAACCCCGGATCCGGAGGCCTAGGCTGGCAGACGTGACTTCGCCGATCCCGCTCCGCCTCGCGCTCGTCATGGCCGGCGGAGTGGCGGGAACGGCGGCGCGGATCGGCCTCGGGCTGGTGCTGCCGACCGCGGCGGGCTCCGGCCTCGGGGCGGTGCCCTGGGCGACCCTCATCGCGAACATCGCCGGCGCGTTCCTGATCGGCGTGCTCGCGGCCCGGCTGCCCGGATCCTCCGCGATGCGGGTGCTCCTCGGCACCGGCGTGCTCGGCGGCTTCACCACCTACAGCGCCTTCGCGGTCGGCACGGTGACGCTCTGGCACGCGAACCCGCTCCTCGCCGCGGCCTATGCGGTCGGCAGCGTCGTGCTCGGCATCGGCGCCGCGGCGGCGGGGCTCGATTGGGCACGCCCCCGCTCCACGCGCACGCAGGCGCACGGATGAGCCCGCTCCTCTTCCTCGCCGCCGCGCTCGCCGGGGGCGTCGGAGCCGGTCTCCGCTATCTCGTCGACCTCGGCGTCGCCCGGCTGGCGGGCACGCGCTATCCGTGGGGGGTGCTGGTGATCAACCTCACCGGATCCTTCGCCCTCGGCCTCGTCACCGGCGGCTTCCCGGCGGCGGCGTTCATCGTCGGCGCGGGGCTGCTCGGCGGCTACACGACCTTCAGCACCGCGATGCTCGACACCGTCGCGCTGTGGCGGGACGGGTCCTCCCGGGCCGCCGCGTTCAACGCCGCCGGGATGATGATCCTCGGGATCCTCGCCGCGGTCGGCGGCCTCGCCCTCGGCGCCGCGATCGCGGGCTGACCCGACGCCCGGTCCACCCCAGCGCCGGCCCGGAATCGTCGGCCGGTTCGAGGTGCTCGGGCGCCGGTCCAGCGCGCTCTAAACTCTCGCCTGTACACACGTTTCCGGAACGTGGGGGATTCGAAGGGGAGCACGTGTCGAAGCTGGCCGTCCTGAGCCTGCGCAACCGCGCACTGATCGCGCTCATCACGATCGTCGCCGCGGTGTTCGGCGGCCTCGCCCTGACCACCCTGAAGCAGGAGCTGATCCCGTCGATCGAGTTCCCGCAGCTCGCCATCGTCTCGAGCTATCCCGGCGCCTCGCCCGAGGTCGTGGAGCACGACGTGTCCACCCCGGTCGAGACCGCGATCCAGGGCGTGCCTGGGCTGGACACCTCGACGGCGACGAGCACGACGAACTCCTCCGTGATCCAGGCGTCGTTCGCGTACGGCACGAACCTCGCCACCGCCGAGCAGAAGATCAACCAGGCGATCGGCCGCATCAAGTCCCACCTGCCCGAGGGCGTCGACCCGCAGGTGATCACGGCCTCGATCGACGACTTCCCGGTGATCCAGCTCGCCGTGACCGGCTTCTCCGACGCCGAGACGGCGCAGCAGCGGATCACGGGCACGATCATCCCGAGGATCGAGCGGCTCGCCGGCGTGAACGCCGCGTCGCTCGTCGGCGGTCAGGGCAAGCGCGTGACGATCACGCCGGACCCCGTGGCGCTCGCCCAGTCCGGCGCCGGCCCCACCGCGATCAGGGACGCGCTGCAGCAGAACGGCGTGCTCTTCCCGGGCGGCAGCATCACCGAGGGCGACAAGACCCTCACCGTGCAGACCGGCGACAAGCTCACCTCGGTGGAGCAGATCCAGGCGATCCCGCTCGTCGGCGCGGCGTCCGGCGCGACCGTCGGCAGCGTCGCGAGCGTGAAGCTCGAGGGCGATCCGATCACGTCGATCTCCCGCGTCGACGGCAAGCCCGCGCTCACCATCGCGGTGACCAAGCTGCCCGCCGCGAACACGGTCGACGTCTCCAAGGCGGTCACGGGGCTCGTGCCGCAGCTCAAGGACGACCTGCCCGGGGCGACCTTCACGACCGTGTTCGACCAGGCGCCGTTCATCCAGCAGTCGATCGACTCGCTCGCGCAGGAGGGTCTGCTCGGCCTGCTGTGCGCGGTGCTCGTGATCCTGGTCTTCCTGCTGTCGGTGCGCTCGACGCTCGTGACCGCGATCTCGATCCCGACGAGCGTGCTCATCACGTTCATCGGGATCCAGGCGTTCGGCTACTCCCTGAACATCCTCACGCTCGGCGCGCTCACGATCGCGATCGGCCGCGTCGTCGACGACTCGATCGTCGTGATCGAGAACATCAAACGGCACTACGTGGGCGGGGCCGACAAGCGGACGGCGATCCTCAGCGCGGTGCGCGAGGTCGCGATGGCGGTCACGGCCTCCACGATCACGACCGTCGCGGTGTTCCTGCCGATCGCGTTCGTCGGCGACGTCACGGGCGAGCTGTTCCGGCCGTTCGCCCTCACCGTGACGATCGCGATGTCGGCCTCGCTGTTCGTGGCGCTCACGATCGTCCCGGTGCTCGCCTACTGGTTCCTGAAGCCGGGCAAGGCGCTGTTCGGCGCGGACGGCCACCCGATCGACCCCGAGCACGAGGACGCCCCGCCCTCCCGCCTGCAGAAGGCGTACATCCCGATCCTGTCCTGGACGCTCCGGCACTCCTGGATCACGCTGGCGATGGCCGTCGTCGTGCTCGCCGGCACGATCGCCGCGGCGCCGCTGATGAAGCTGAACTTCCTCGGCTCGAGCGGTCAGAACACGTTCACGATGACGCAGCAGCTCGACCAGTCCGCGAGCCTCGACGCGAAGGACGCGGCGGCGCAGAAGGTCGAGGAGGCGATCAAGGACGTCTCCGGCATCAAGACCGTGCAGGTCTCCGTCGGCTCGAGCGGATCCGCCCTCCGTGACGCGTTCTCGGGCGGCGGGGCAGGCGTCACGTACTCGATCACGACGGATCCGGCCGCGAACCAGGACACCGTCAAGGCGGATGTGCGCCAGGCCGTCAAGGACCTCAGCGGGGTCGGCACCCTGACGATCGCCTCGACGTCCGGCTTCGCCTCGTCCGACATCCAGGTGAAGGTCACCGCGCCCGACGAGAGGACGCTGAACTCCGCGACCGACGCGCTCGTGTCGAAGCTGTCCTCGAGGAAGGAGATCAGCCAGGTCTCCAGCAACCTCTCCGCGTCGCTGCCATACATCGCCGTGCAGGTCGACCGGGCGGCCGCCGCCCAGCGCGGGCTCAGCGAGGTCGCGGTTGGCGGGATCGTGTCGCAGGCGATGCGTCCGCAGCAGGTCGGATCCGTGGAGATCGACGGCACCGCCCTCACCGTGTACGTGCAGAGCGCCCACCCGCCGACCACGGTCGACCAGCTGAAGGCGCTGACCGTCCCGACGCGCGCCGGCATCGTCCGGCTCGACCAGATCGCGACCGTGCAGCAGGGCGAGAGCCCGGCGTCGATCACGACGCAGCGCGGGCAGCGCACCTCGACCGTGACCGTCACCCCGAAGGGCGACGATCTCGCGGCGGCCTCGGCGGCCGTGTCGCAGGCGATGAAGGACGCGAAGCTGCCCTCGGGCGCCGACGCCGCGCTCGGCGGCGTCGTCACGCAGCAGCAGGAAGCCTTCGGCCAGCTCGGCCTCGCGATGCTCGCGGCGATCCTCATCGTCTACATCGTCATGGTCGCGACGTTCCGGTCCCTCCGCCAGCCGATCCTGCTGCTGAGCTCGGTGCCGTTCGCGGCGACCGGAGCGATCCTCCTGCAGATCGTCACGGGGGTGCCGCTCGGCGTCGCCTCGCTCATCGGCGTGCTCATGCTCATCGGCATCGTCGTGACGAACGCGATCGTGCTCGTGGATCTCGTGAACCAGTACCGCGAGAAGGGCGTGAACGCGCACGATGCGACGATCGCCGGAGGATCCCGGCGTCTGCGCCCGATCCTGATGACGGCGCTCGCGACGATCGTCGCGCTCACGCCGATGGCGCTCGGGATCACCGGGCACGGCGGGTTCATCTCGCAGCCGCTCGCGATCGTCGTGATCGGCGGCCTCGTGTCGTCGACCGTGCTGACGCTGCTCGTGCTGCCCACGCTGTACAACCTCGTCGAGGGCGCCAAGGAGCGCCGGGCCGCGAGGCGTGCCGCGCGGGCCGGTGGGATGGCCGCCGCGGATGCGGGCGTCGTTTCGATCCCGGTCGCGGAGCCGGTGCTGTCCGCTGCTGTGGCCGCGCCTGTCGCCACGCCTGCGCCCACGGCCGTCGCGCCTGCGGTGGCCGGGACGGAACCGCCCGCCCACACCGCCGCGCTCGCCGCTGTGGCCGCCGCCTACCTGGGCCCGGCCGCGGACGGATCCGAATCCGCGGCCGAGCTTCCGGCCGCCCCGACCCGTCGCGAGCGGCGTGAGAGCCGCGACGACTGACGCGTCCTCGGATCCGTCTTCTCGGGCCGCCCTGTCGGGGTCGTTGAGCGAGGACGCCGGAGGCGACCGAGACGAAACGCGGCACCTTGTCGGGCCGCCCTGTCGGGGTCGTTGAGCGAGGACGCCGGAGGCGACCGAGACGAAACGCGGCACCTTGTCGGGCCGCACTGTCGGGGTCGTTGAGCGAGGACGCCGAAGGCGACCGAGACGAAACGCGGCACCTTCCCTCCGCTGAAGGATGGAAAACGCCGCTCCGTGCGCGTTCGGAGGCGCCGAATCCATCTCCGCGGATCCAGGTCCGAGCCCCGAAGATGGAAAACGTTCCGGCGCCGTCCCTGCGAGGGGCGAAATCCATCTCCGAGGTCCGCGATCCGTGCGGGAAGGCCGGCGATCGCCGGGTCGACTCAGCCCCGGGCTAGCCCAGCTCGTGCTCGTGCACGGCGGTGGTCAGGGTCGTGCCGTTCAGATCTAGGTAGAGCACGCGCTCGGCGACGGTCATCGTGACGGTGTTGCGGCGCTCGAGAAGCGGTACGGCCTGGTCGATGAAGCCGGCGTCGAAGCTGAACACCCGGATGTGCTCGGCGCGGTGGATCCGCTTCCCCGCCCACGGCGCCATGACCTTCACAGGGTCCCGGTGCGTGTAGACGACCGTGCGCTCGGCGAGGCGGCTGCCGTAGTGCAGGCGCTCCGCGTCGGGGGCGCCGACCTCGATCCAGGCGGTGATCCGTCCGGTGAGATCGCGCACGACGACCGCCGGCTCCTCCGTCGAGGAGAGCCCCTCGCTGAACGCGATCCCCTCCGCGAACTCCAGCCCGTACGCGAGCAGCCGGGTCAGCATGTACGCGTCGGTCTCGGACGGATGCCGCGCGACGCGCAGCGAATAGTCCTCGTAGACGCCGCGGTCGGTGTCCGCCAGCTGCATGTCGAACGTGTGGATCGTCGCCCCGATAGCCATAGGCGACCACCCTATCCCCCGCTCAGCGGGCGTGGTCGCCCTCGCCGCGCAGCTGGGCGAGCAGGTGGTCGAGGATCGGGTCGAGCACCGCGAGGCCGTCACGGACCCCGCCGCGGGACCCCGGAAGGTTCATCACGACCGTGCGCCCGGCGATCCCGGCCACGCCGCGGGTGAGCAGAGCCATCGGGGTCGCGGCGAGGCCACGGCGGCGCAGCTCCTCCATGAGCCCTGGCAGCTCGCGGTCGAGCACGGCCGCGGTCGCCTCGGGGGTGCCGTCGTCGGGGGAGACGCCCGTGCCGCCGGTCGTGAGCAGCAGGTCGGGCGCCGTGGCGAGGGCGGCGCGCAGCGCGGCGTCGACGCGCGTGTCGGGGGTGACGATCGGATCCGCGGCGTCGAAGCCGTGCTCGTGCAGCCAGTCGACGATGAGCGGGCCGGTCTCGTCGGCGTAGACGCCCGCCGCGGCGCGGGTCGACACGACGAGGACGGCGGCGGTGCGGCTCATTCCGCGGTCCAGTCCCCGCTCTTGCCGCCGGACTTGGCGAGCACCCGGATGTCGGTGATCACGGCGTGCTTGTCGACCGCCTTGATCATGTCGTAGAGCGTGAGCGCGGCGACGCTCGCGGCCGTGAGCGCCTCCATCTCGACGCCGGTGACGCCCTTCGTGACCGCGGTGGCGAGGATCCTGACCCGGTCCCCCTCGGGCTCGAGGTCGACGACGACCTTGCTCAGCGGCAGCGGGTGGCAGAGCGGGATCAGCGCCGCGGTCTGCTTCGCGCCCATGATCCCGGCGATCCGGGCGGTGCCGAGCGCCTCGCCCTTGGGCAGCGACCCGTCGGCGATCTTCGCGACGACCTCGGCCGTCGTCTGCAGCACGGCCTGCGCGCGCGCCTCGCGGCGGGTCACGGCCTTGTCGGTCACGTCCACCATGTGCGCGGATCCGTCGGCCCGCAGGTGCGTCAGCTCACTCATCGCCTCTCCTCGACCTTCCTCGGGAGCGTACCAATCGGGCCGGGTCACCCGCCCGCGAACGGGGGCAGGATGTCGACGCTCTCGCCGAGCGGATGGCTCTCGTCGCGGCTGACCCTCCCGTCGACGAGGAAGGATCCGGAGCGCAGCACGCGCGCCATCGGGTCGCCGTACCGGCGCAGCAGCTCCTGTCGCAGAGCGCCGAGGGTCCCCTCGACCGGGAGCTGCTCCTGGTCGCGTCCGGCAGCCTCGGCGGCGGCGGCGAAGTACCTCACTGTGACCATCGCCCGTCCTTTCCGATAGACCGTATCGCGGAAATCAGGTCCCGCATGATGGAAAATTCAGCCGCCGCAAAGAGTGCGTCCGCGTACACTCATCCTATGAGCGTGCTCGTCGAGCCGGGGCCGGAGCTGGGGCCCGAACAGATCGCCCGGTACAGCCGGCAGCTTCTGCTGCCGGGCTTCGGCGAGGCTGCACAGCAGCGGCTGCGCGCCGCCCGCGTGCTGGTCATCGGCGCCGGCGGGCTGGGCAGCGCCGTGGTCCCCGCGCTCGCCGCGGCGGGCGTGGGCACGATCGGGATCATCGACGACGATCTCGTCGAGCTGTCCAATCTGCACCGCCAGCTCAGCCACGGGGTCGCCGACATCGGGCGGGCCAAGGTGGACTCCCTCGCCGACACCGTGCACGCGATCGATCCGGACTGCACCGTGAATCGGTACCGCGAGCGGGCGGTCGCCGCGAATCTCCCCGGGATCCTCGCCGATTACGACCTGCTCGTCGACGGCAGCGACAACTTCCCGACCCGATACCTCGCCGACGACGCGGCGTCGATCGCCGGGAAACCCCTGGTCTGGGGCTCGATCCTGCGCTTCCAGGGGCAGGTCGGGGTGTCTCGCCGTGGGGCGACCTTCCGCGACCTCTTCCCCGTGCCGCCCGCCGCCGACGAGGTCCTCTCCTGCGAGCTCGGAGGGGTGCTGCCGACGCTGTGCACCGCGATCGGATCGTTCATGGCGACCGAGGCCATCAAGCTCCTGGTGCGGGTGGGCGAGCCGCTCATCGGCCGGGTGCTGTTCTACGACGCGCTCACCGCCCGCACCCGGGAGATCCCGTTCGAGCGCGCCGAGGGCACGCGGCCGGTGACCGAGCTCATCGACTACGACCTGTTCTGCGGCGTCGCCGCCGACGCGACCGAGAGCCTGTCCGCCGCCGACCTGCTGGGCCTGCTGCGCGACGGGCAGGAGGTCTCGCTGCTCGACGTGCGCGAGCCCGACGAGGTCGCGCTGCGCCGGATCCCCGGGGCGGAGACCCTGCCGCTCGGCCGCCTGGAGGGCGGGGAGGATCCGCAGGCCGCGGGGCCGCTCGTCGTCTACTGTGAGAAGGATCCGCGCTCGCGGCGCGCCGCGAAGGCGCTGCGGGAGCGCGGCTACGACGCGCGCTATCTCGCGGGCGGGATCCGCGCGTTCGCGGCCCTGGGCGGGGCGATCGAGACCGGCGCGCGCGCCGTTGTCGACGACGATACGGCCGAAGACGAGGGAGCGCAGGCATGACGGTGGCGATCATCACCGAGGAGCCGCTGGACGAGGCCGTGGTGCGCGACGCGGTGGGCGATGCCGCGCACGGCGCGGTCGTCACGTTCTGCGGGGTGGTGCGCGATCACGACGGCGGCCAGGCCGTCCGCTCTCTGGACTACCGTGCGCACCCCGACGCCGAGCGGTTCCTCCGCGAGATCGTGGACCGGGTCGGCGCCGAGACCGGGCTGCGGGTCGCTGCCGCGCATCGGGTGGGCGACTTGCGGATCGGCGACGTGGCGCTGTACGCGGCCGCGTCGGGCGGGCACAGGGCCGAGGCCTTCGCGGCGTGCGAGCAGCTCGTCGAGGAGATCAAGCGCGGTGTGCCCATCTGGAAGCGCCAGCACTACGAGGACGGCGTCTCGGAGTGGGTCGGGCTCTGACCCTCTATCGGGGTCGTTGAGCGAGGACCCTATCGGGGTCATCGAGCGAGGGCGGTATCGGCGTCGTCGAGCGAAGGCGGTATCCGGGTCGTCGAGCGAGGACCCTATCGGGGTCGTTGAGCGAGGCGGTATCGGGGTCGTCGAGCGAGGGCGGTATCGGGGTCGTTGAGCGAGGGCGGCGAAGCCGACCGAGACGAAACGCGGCGGCCCCGGCGAGCGAACCGCGATCGGTCCGGAGGCCCACCGCGTTTCGTCTCGCTCCTCGCGGCGCTCGGTGCTCGCTCAACGACCCTGTGGACCGTCAGCCGCCGATGTAGCTCATCTCGATGCGGTCGCGATCGGCGCGCAGCTCGGGGGTGAGCTGCGACCGGATCTCGGAGTAGCGGTCGTCGCGCGCGCCCCAGATCGAGGCCAGCGTCGCGGTCAGTCGGGCGTCGTCCGCGCCGCCGCGCAGCAGCGCCCGCAGGTCATGCCCCTCGTGCGCGAACAGGCAGGTGAAGAGCCTGCCCTCGGTGGACAGCCGGGCGCGGTTGCAGGATCCGCAGAACGCGTTCGTCACCGAGGAGATCACGCCGATCTCTCCGGATCCGTCCGCGTATCGCCAGCGTTTCGCGGTCTCCCCGGGCGCGGACGGGGCGATGGGCTCGAGCGGGAACCGCGCCGAGATCCTCGCGATCACCTCCGCGGACGGCACGACCTCGTCGAGGCTCCAGCCGTTCGTGGCGCCGACATCCATGTACTCGATGAAGCGCAGCACGTAGCCGGTGCCGCGGAACCGAGCCGCGAGATCGACGATCTCGCCGTCGTTCAGGCCGCGCTTGACGACGGTGTTCAGCTTGACCGGCAGCCCGGCCTCGTGCGCGGCCTCGATCCCGTCCAGCACCCGGGACAGCGGGAACTCGACGTCGTTCATCCGTCGGAACAGGGCGTCGTCGAGCGAGTCGATCGACACGGTCACACGGTCCAGCCCCGCGGCCTTGAGCGCCTCCGCCTTGACCCGTAGCGCGGAGCCGTTCGTGGTCAGCGCGATCTCGGGCTTGACGCCGTCCGGGGTGCGCAGCGCGGCGAGGCGGGCGACGAGATCCTCGATCCCGCGCCGCAGCAGCGGCTCGCCCCCGGTGAGTCGCAGCTTGCGCACGCCGAGGATCAGCGCAGCCGAGGAGATCCGCTCGATCTCCTCGAACGTGAGCAGCTCATTCCGATCCAGGAATGCGTAATCGCGGCCGAATACTTCGCGTGGCATGCAGTACACGCAACGGAAGTTGCAGCGATCCGTCACCGAGATCCGCAGGTCGCGCAGCGGCCGATCACGTCGGTCGAGGGCTCCCGTCGCGGGCAGACGCCGGGCACCACGGAGCGCGGCGGAAGCGCCGTCCTGCCCCGAACCCGGCGTGATCCACATCGGTCAGCCCCTTTCGAGTGGTCAACCGTAGCACCGGATCCGGTGCCCGAGGGCCGCGCGGGAGGTTCTCAGTGATCGTCCGGACGCACGGACACGTCCTCCGCGGCGACGGAGAATGCGAGCCGCAGCCCCGGGCGCAGGCCGACGGCGACCGCGACGGTCGACGGGCAGTCCACCGCGATGCCCGGCTGCTCGGCCGTGAACAGCCGGATCCCGCCGGGCACGGGCTCCAGCTGGGCGACCGAGCCCATCCAGTGGTTCGGGCGGCCGACCACGGCGCCCGGGTCGTCGGGCAGGGCGTGCACCCGCACGGATCCCGGCGCGAACACGACGCTGCCGCGCTCGCCGTCGCCGAGCCCCGCGGTCCCGTGGAAGCCGAGTCCGCTCGCACGCCCATCGGTCGGACGCAGGTGCCGGCCCTCCCCGACGACCGTGAGCCGGTTGACGCCCGCGACCGCGGCGACGAAGTCCGACCGCGGGTGGCCGAGCACCTCGGCCGTGCGGCCCTCCTGCGCCACCGATCCGTCGTGCAGCACCACGGTCCGCGAGGCGAGGATGAGCGCGTCCATCGGGTCGTGGGTCACGAGCAGGATCGGGATCGCGGTGCTCCGGCCCGGATCCTGCGCGGGGTCCTGCTGTCCGTCTCGGGCCGTGCGCTGGGCGGCGATGAGGCGACGGGCCTGACCGGCCGTCTGCGCATCGAGAGCCGCGAACGGTTCGTCGAGCAGCAGGGCGTCGGGTGCGGATGCGAGGGCTCGGGCGAGCGCGACCCGCTGCTGCTGGCCGCCGGACAGGGCCGCGGGCCGGCGTGCGGCGAGCCCGCCGAGCCCGACCTCCTCGAGCCAGCGCGCGGCGGTGCGCCGGGCCTCGCCGCGCGGCACCCCCTGCGCGCGCGGCCCGAACTCGACGTTCTCCCGCACGGACAGATGCGGGAACAGCGCCGCCCGCTGACCGAGCAGGGCCACTCGGCGCTGCGCCGGCGGCAGGTGGACGGGCCGCCCTGTGGACGCGATCGCCGGCGCGTCCAGGATCCGCCCGCCCACGCGGACGGTGCCCGCGGCGGGGATCTGCCCCGCGATCGCGTGCAGCAGCGTCGACTTGCCGGACCCGTTCGGCCCGATGACGGCGACGATCTCGCCCGCGCCGACCTCGAACGCCGCCTCCAGGGTGAAGTCGCCCCGCTGGACCCGGATGTCGACGGACATCGCGCGCGATCCGCCGGCGAAGGGGCGCTCGCTCATCGCACGGCCCCCGCCCGCCAACCGCGCACGAGCAGGAGGACGGCGATCGCGACGAGGATCAGCAGCAGCGACAGGGCGATCGCCGTGTCCTCCTGCACGCCGGCGCCGTTGAAAGCCGTGTAGATCGCGAGCGGCATGGTCCGGGTGATGCCCGCCGAGTTGCCGGCGAACAGAGCCGTCGCGCCGAACTCGCCGAGCGCGCGGGCGAAGCAGAGCACCGTCCCCGCAACCAGTCCCGGCGCGGCGAGCGGCAGCGTGACCCGGCGGAACACCGTGAAGCGCCCCGCACCGAGGCCTGCGGCGACGCGCTCGTGGTCGGTGCCGATCGCGCGCAGGGCGCCCTCGACCGAGATCACCAGGAACGGCAGCGCGACGAACGTCTGAGCGATGACCACCGCCGCGGTCGTGAACGGGATCCGGATCCCGGCGACCGCGAGCGCCCCGCCGAGCAGCCCGTTGCGGCCGAGGAGGGCGAGCAGCGCGATGCCGCCGACGAGTGGCGGCAGCACGAGCGGCAGCGTGGTGAGCGTGCGCAGCACGGCGGCGAGCCACCCGGGGCTGCGCGCGATGAGCAGCGCGAGCGGGATGCCGAGCACGGCGCACAGCGCGGTCGCGATGGCGGCGGTCTCCAGCGACAGCCCCAGCGCCTGCAGTGCCTCGGGCGAGGCGATCGCGGCGGGCACCGTCGCCCAGTCCAGCCGGGCGAGCAGCGCTCCGAAGGGCAGCACGAGCAGGAGCACCGCGATCCCGGCCGGGATCAGCAGCCACACCGGCAGCCGCTCCGCACGCGCCGGACGGAGTCTCGGTCCTTCCTCGGGCCCCTCGTCGGTCACGGCGCCCCGAATCCGAGCTCCTCGAGGATCCGCTGCGCCGCCGCGGAGTGCACGAACGCGACGAACGCGGCCGCGGCCGCGGGGTTCTGCGCCCCCTTCACGACCGCGATCGGATACGCGTTCGTCGCCTTGTCGGCGCCCGGGATGGCGACCCCGGTCACGGCGGTGCCCGCGGCCTTCACGTCGGTCGTGTAGACGAGCCCGGCGTCGGCCTCCCCGGACTTCACCTTCGCCAGCACGGCGGTCACGTTCTGCTCCTCGCTCGCGGGTGTGAGGGCGACGCCGGCGGCATCGAGCAGGGTCTTCGCCGCGCTTCCGCAGGGGACCGCCGGGGCGCACAGCACGACCTTCAGTGCAGGGTCGGCGAGCGCGCGCAGATCCTTGACGTGGTGCGGGTTGCCGGCCGCGACGGCGATCTGCAGGACGTTCGTCGTGAACACGGTCGCGTCGGGCGCGAGCCCGGCCTGGGCGACCTTGTCCATGTTCTTCTGATCGGCCGACGCGAACACGTCGACCGGGGCGCCGGCGATGATCTGGGTCGCGAGCACCGAGGACCCGTCGTAGGTGATCGGCCGGACGTGCACGCCCGGGTTCTCGGCCTCGAACGCGGTGCTGATCTTCGCGAACGCGCCGCTCAGCGACGCGGCGGCGAACACGGTCAGATCGCCGCTCAGCGCGGCCTTCGTGCTCGTCGGCGAGGCCGACGTCGACGCCGTGGTCGAGGGGCCGCCCGAGCAGGCGGTGAGGGCGAGCGCGGCGGCGAGGACCGTGGCGGCGACGGAGAGGGAGCGGCGGATCATGACGACGCCCGCTCGGTCTCGATGATCATCATGGTGGCCTTGGCGACGGCGACGGCCTTGCTGCCGACCTCGAGGCCCAGCTCGTCGGCGGCCTCGGCGGTCATCAGCGAGACGATCCGGTGCGGGCCGCTCTGCAGCTCGACCTGGGCCATCAGCCCGTCGACGCGCACGCTCGTGACCAGGCCGACGAACCGGTTCCGCGCGCTGCGCAGCACCTGGTCGCCCTCGCCCGGTTCCGCGGCGAGAGCCCGCGCCCGTTCGGCGAGCTCCGCGCCGGGGACGGTCTGGTGCCCGCTCGCGTCCAGGGAGAGTGTGAGGATCCCCTCGCCGGCCCAGCGGCGGACCGTGTCATCGCTGACCCCGAGGAGCGCGGCGGCCTCTCGGATCCGAAAATACGTCATGAACGTGACAATAGCGCCGCAGATGCGGAAACGCTATGAGTGCTTCCGCATCGCGAAAATGGTATTCCAAAAAAGTTGTGGACGGTGCGGATCTTCGGGGCTACAGTCGATCCCAGCCTGGACGCCCCTGAGTGCGTCCGGGCAGGCAGAAGCACAACCTAGCGGTTCGACGTATATCTCGAGGGACGGCCTGACGGGCCCGACCGGAAGCCGTATCACTGCGACGAAAGCAAGGGAGCTCTCCATCATGTCCACCATTGCGCCTGGACCCGGCACCGCGGCGACGCCTGCCGAGTATCTCGCCCGCGCAGTAGCCCTGGCCACGGACAACGTCCGCAATGCGGGCGGCCCGTTCGGCGCCATCGTCGTCTCGGCCGACGGCCGCGTCTTCGAAGGCGTCAACCGGGTCACCGCGAACCTCGACCCGTCCGCGCACGCCGAGGTCACCGCGATCCGCAACGCCTGCCAGGGCCTCGGCACGTTCGACCTCTCCGGAGCCGTGCTTTACACGAGCTGCGAGCCGTGCCCGATGTGCCTCGCCACATCGCTGTGGGCGCGGATCGACCGCGTGTACTTCGCGGCCGACCGTCACGACGCGGCCGACGCCGGCTTCGACGACGCGGTGTTCTACCGCTACTTCGAGGGCGGCCCCGAGGACCGGGCGATCATGCCCGTCTCCGACATCTCTCTGCCGGCCGAGGAGCGCGTCGCGCCCTTCACCGAGTGGAACCTCAACACCTCCCGCGTCGAGTACTGACGCGAATCTCCGAAGGAATCTGACGATGACGTCACACACTCCCGACGGCGACGCCTCCTCGCCGTTCTCCCGCAGCGCGGAGACCCTGCCCCCTCTGAAGACCGGCACGAGCACGACCGTCGACGCCGAGCCCCGGAACGCGTTCGACCGTTTCTTCGAGATCACCCGCCGCGGCTCGACCTTCGGGCGCGAGATCCGCGGTGGCATCGTGACCTTCGTCACGATGGCCTACATCGTGATCCTCAACCCGCTGATCCTCGGCGGCACGAAGGATGTCGTGGGCCATGCCCTCCACGCCGCGCAGATCGGCGCCGCCACCGGCCTCACCGCCGGTGTCATGACGATCCTGTTCGGCGTGATCGCCCGGCTGCCGTTCGCGCTGGCCGCGGGCCTCGGCATCAACTCCTTCCTCGCCGTGTCGGTCGTCGGCCAGGTGACCTGGCAGGAGGCCATGGGTCTCGTCGTGATCAACGGCGTGCTCATCGTGCTCTTCGGAGCCACGGGCATCCGGACCGCGATCTTCCATGCCGTGCCGCAGCCGCTGAAGGCGGCGATCACGGTCGGCATCGGCCTGTTCATCGCCTTCATCGGCTTCGTGGACTCCGGCTTCGTGAACCGCACGCAGGGCGGCCCGCCGGTGCAGCTGGGCGAGGGCGGATCCATCACTTCGGTGCCGACGCTCATCTTCCTGCTGGGCGTGGTGGTGATCGGGATCCTGGTGGCGCGCAAGGTGCCGGGCGGCATCCTGATCGGGATCGTGGCGACCACGGTCGTGGCGCTCATCGCGCAGGCGGTGCTGCACCTCGGTCCGTCGTTCAAGGACCCGAACGGCTGGCACATGACGATCCCGCAGCTGCCGACATCGTGGGTGACGATCCCCGACTTCGGCCTGGTGGGGCAGTTCGACCTGTTCGGCGCCTTCGGCCGGATCGGCGCCCTGTCGGCGACGATGCTCGTCTTCACCCTCGTGTTCTCGAACTTCTTCGACGCGATGGGGACGATGACGGGCCTCGCCAAGAACGCCGGCCTGGCCTACAAGGACGGCACGTTCCCGCGGCTGCGCTCCGCGTTCGTCGTCGAGGGCTTCGGCGCCGTCGCGGGAGGCGTGACCTCGACCTCGTCGAACACGGTCTACGTCGACAGCGCCTCGGGCATCGGCGAGGGTGCGCGCACCGGTCTCGCCTCGCTCGTGGTCGGCGCCCTGTTCCTGCTGTCGATGTTCGTGACGCCGCTGACCCTGGTGGTGCCGATCGAGGTCGGCTCGGCCGCCCTGGTCGTCGTCGGCGCGATGATGATGGCGCAGATCCGCGAGATCAAGTTCGACAAGTTCGCCGTCGCCCTGCCGGCGTTCCTCACGATCGTGACGATGCCGCTGACGTACTCGATCGCCAACGGCATCGGCGTCGGCTTCATCTCCTGGGCGCTCATCAACGCCCTCTCCGGCCGCGCCCGCAAGGTGCACTGGCTGATGTGGGTGGTCGCCCTCGGCTTCGCGCTGTACTTCGTGCGCGGCCCGGTGGAGCAGCTGCTCGGCCATTAGGTCGAGACCTCCGGGGAGCCCCGGCCCGTTCACGCGGGCCGGGGCTCTTCGGTGTCCCGGCGGCCTGGGGCCGGCGTGTTCGGTGCTCCGGCTGCAATCGATTCGCTGGTCGCGGCACCCCCCGCCAAAGGGGTGTGGCCGGGGGGTGGGGCCCCCCGGCAGGGGGGCGGGGTG
>NZ_JAVFCB010000009.1:0-171050 GCF_030865425.1 Microbacterium capsulatum | reverse complement strand
ATCGATTCGCTGGTCGCGACAAGCCCTCAAAATTGGTTGAGCAGGGCGTGTCGCGACCAGCGAACGGTGGCAGGAGTGGCGGGCGGATTCGGCGACTCGGGTGGGGCGGACACGTTGCCCTGAAGATGGAAAGTGCTGCCGGATACGCCCCCGGGGCGGCGTTTTCCATCTCTGGGGTGGGGGTTGGTTCCTGCGGAGATGGAAAATGCGGCTCGCAGAGACGCGAGAGCAGCACTTTCCATCTTTCCGAGATCAGGATCCGCGGCGCGCTGATTCGCGGGGTGAGGGGCAAGACGCGCACGCGCCACCCGTTGCCCGCACCGCTGCGCAGAGAAAGGATGAGTCGGAGGAGAAAGGGCGTGCACGATGACGAAGTACCTGATCTCGTTCCCGAGCAGCGCGATGGTCTTCACCGAGGAGGAGTTCCCGGTGATCGTGGCTGCCGCGCATGCGGTGGTGCAGGATGCGAAGGACGCCGGAGTCTGGGTGTTCGGCGGCGGCATCGACGAGAGCATCCCGCCGGTGAGGGTCGGCGCCGACGGATCCGTGACGGCGGGCACCTACTCGCAGACGGCGCAGATCGAGGGCGGTTACACCGTGCTCGAACTGCCGTCGTATGAGGACGCGGTGGTATGGGCGGCGAAGATCGCGACGGCCTGCCGATGCGCGCAGGAGCTGCGCGCCTTCGCGTACGACCCGGCAAGCTAGGCCGTGTTGCTGATCCCGATTCCGTGCCGCTCGGGCGGGGCTCGGGGTCGTATCGCGTGATGCGTCAGCCGGGCGTGACGGCGGGCGCGCGGAATCGCGGCGATGATTCCCGAGCGCGACGGTCCGCTCGCGGATCATAAGAGGCCCGGGCCTCGCGGCCCGAGCCTCCTGTGATGGGATCAGACGAGAGCGGCTACTTCTTGGCGCCCGTCTGCGGGTCGAGCATCAGCGTCGCGGTCTGCGGGTTGCCGAAGTCGAACAGGTTCGACAGCGATCCGGCCTTGACGTCGAAGGATCCCTGCGCGATACGGCCGGTGTGCCAGTTGTCCTCGATGAATCGCAGGATCGAGGACTGGTCCGTTTCGGTGTGGTCGACGAAGTTCTGCTTCGCGTACGGGGAGACCACGATGAGCGGGAGCCGCGGGCCGTGGCCGCACTTGCCCTGCTGGTCCGCCATCGCAGCGGTGCTCTGTCCGGCGCTCGCGCAGAGGCCGGCCGCGTTGAACGCGTCGAAGCTCGAGCTCGAGCCGTTGATGATCGACGACGCCTGGTGGTCGTACCAGCCGTCCGAGTCGTCGTAGGCGATGACCACCGCGGTGCTGGCCCAGTCGGGCGACTGCTGCAGCCGGTTGACCGTGTCGACCACGAAGTTCTGCTCGTCGATCGGGTCGGAGTAGCCGGCGTGGCCGTCCTGGTAGCCCGGCGCCTTCAGGTAGCTGACCGCGGGCAGGTTGTTCGCCGAGACCGCGTTCCAGAAATCGCTCAGGTCGTACTGGTGGTTGGCCTGGTCGGTCTTGCCGATCATGGCGACCGAGGACGGCGGCAGGTGGTGCGGGTTGGAGGTCGACGCGTAGTACTGGAACGGCTCGTGGTGGGCGATGTAGTCGCCCTTCGTGCCGTACGGCAGAGCCCCGGTCTTGCCGGTTCCGCCGAGGGCCGCGCCGACGTTGTGGACCGTGCCGCAGACGGCCGTCCCGTCGGCCTTGCGGGACGACGGCGCGAAGCCGCCCTGGAAGAAGCCCCAGGTGACGCCCTTGTCGTTCAGCAGGTCGCCGATGTTCTTGTTCTTCGAGTCCATCGCCGCGGTGTCGCGCGTGGAGCAGTCGTCGTACATCGGCTGCGGGTCGCCGATGACGGTGCCGAGCCCGGCGGGGCCGGCGTTGTCGAGGACTTCGCCCTCGGGGAAAGGCTTGCCTCCGGGCATGGCCGTCTTGGCGACGCCGTAGGTCTGTCCGGACACGAGGTTGAGCGCGCCCGGCGTGGACGGGCCGAAGGTCGTGCCGTACGAGTTGTCGCTCATCGCGAACCGCTGCGCGTAGTTCCACAGGCCGGTCACCGAGTTGCCGTCGTAGTAGTCCATGACGAGGCCCGAGGGCCCGTAGGTCGGCGCCTTGCACGAGGTGCCGGAGCTGACGTTCGTGAACTGGACGAACTTGTCCATCGCGCTGGCGCTGAAGGCCTTCTGCTCTTCGGTGTACTCGTGATCCTGATCGCAGGTGACCTGCTGAGCGGTTCCGCCGAGTCGCTGCGGGTTGGCCAGGTTCGGGTTGCTGGTCAGGAGCGCGGGGGTCAGGCCATTGACGGCCGGAGTGCCGGCTGCGGCCTGGAAGGGCGTGCCGTCGGTGTTCGCGGCGTTCGGGTAGGTGCCGAAGTAGTGGTCGAAGGAGACGTTCTCCTGGAAGATCACGACCACGTGCTTGATCGGGGTCTTGGTGTCCGTGGCCGGCGCCGCCGATGCCGGAAGGGCCGACGACAGCAGCAAGGCCGCCGCCGTTGCGGTCGCGAGCGCCACACCCGCCGCGCGGCGGGTTCGGATGCGGGGGATCATGACACTCCTGTTCTGCCCGCGCCGGTCGCGGAGCACACCGCAACCCAACCAGGTCTCGGTGACGTCGCCGGAGAACTCCGGATGAACACTCTGTGCCTTCCCCGACGTGGGCCGTCCCCCGGGCAGGGCCCTGCGAGCCTCAGGAGTCGGTGAGACCCGTCGGGCCGCTCAGGACCCGGCCGGCGCCGCCTCGTCGATCAGCTGCAGGATCCGCGCGGCCACGCTCACCGCGATCGCGGCGGGCTGCTTGCCCGGGACCTCGGGGATGCCGATCGGGGTCGTCACGCGGGCGAGGTCCTCGTCGGTCTGACCGAGCTCGTGCAGCTTCTTCCGGAACCGGGCCCACTTCGAGGCGGATCCGATCAGGCCGATGGATCCGATCCCCTCGGTCCGCAGGGCCAGGTCGACGATCGCGAGGTCCTCGACGTGGTCGTGCGTCATCACCAGCACGTGCGCACCCGGGGTGAGTTCGACGAGCGCCGCCTCGGGCACCGGGGCGTGCACGACGCGGACCTGCGCCACCGCGTCGCCGAGGATCCCCCGCTCGCCCGGAACGCCGAGGCGTGACGGATCCAGCATCTCGGCGCGGGAGTCGACGAGGGTCAGCTCGATCTCGTGCCGGGCGAGGATCCGCGCGAGCTCGAGGCCCACGTGGCCGAGGCCGAAGATCGCGACGGCCGGGACGACCCGGATCGGCTCGAGCAGCATGGTGACCTCTCCTCCGCAGCACTGCACCCCGTACTCGGTGACCGCCTTGTCGCTGAGTGTCAGCGTGAGCAGCTCGGGCTCGGCGGATCCGTCCGCGAGCATCCGCCGCGCCTGCTCGATCGCCGTCTGCTCGAGGTTGCCTCCCCCGACCGTGCCGTGCAGCGCGTCGGGGGAGACGACCATCTTCGCTCCGCCGTTGCGCGGGGCGTGGCCGCGCACGGTCGCCAGGGTCACGATCACGGCGGGGATCCGCCGCGATCGGAGCTCCTGCAGAGCGTCGAGCCAGTCCATGGTCAGACCTTGAAGATCAGGGGTCGTTGAGCGAGGACGCCGTCAGGCGACCGAGACGAAACGCGGTCGCGCTGCGGGGGCGGCGTTTCGTCTCGGTCGGCTTCGCCGTCCTCGCTCAACGGCCCCGGGGTGCGGTGCATCAGTCGCCGGCGGTGGCGACGAGCGTACGTCCGTCGACCGTCCCCGCACCGGCCGCGACGGCCGCCTCCTGCGCGGCGCGCACCGCCCAGAACACGGCCTCCGGGGTCGCCGGCGAGCCCAGCTCGACCGAGTGACCGGCCGGGCCGAACGCCGCCACGGCGTCGCGGAGCGCCTCGCGGGCGCTGAACGCGAGCATGAACGGCGGCTCGCCCACGGCCTTGGAGCCGTAGACGGCGCCCTCCTCGCGGGCGTTCTCGAACAGTCGCACGTGGAACTCCTCGGGCATCTCGGAGAAGCTCGGCAGCTTGTACGTCGACGCCGACTGGGTCTGCAGACGGCCGCGGTTCGGGCCGTCGCTCTCATCCCAGCGCAGCTCCTCGAGCGTCAGCCAGCCGACGCCCTGCACGTACGCGCCCTCGATCTGGCCGATGTCGAGCATCGGCGAGAGCGAGTCGCCCACGTCGTGCACGATGTCGACGCGGCGCACCCTGTAGGCGCCGGTGAACTCGTCCACCTCGACCTCGGTCGCCGCGGCCCCGTACGCGAAGTACTTGAACGGGGATCCCTGCATGATCTCCGGGTTCCAGTGCAGGCCCTCGGTGCGGTAGTAGCCCGCCGCGAACAGCTGCACGCGCTGCAGGTAGGCGGCCTGGGCGACCTCGGCGAACGACACCCGCTTGACCGGCGCGCCGAGCGCGGTCACGAACCCGCCGCCGAAGCGCACGTCGCGCTCGTCGACGCCGAGCAGACGGCCCGCGACCTTCGCCATCCGGTCGCGGATCTGCTCGCACGCGTTCTTCACCGCGCCGCCGTTGAGGTCGGCGCCCGACGACGCCGCGGTGGCCGACGTGTTCGGCACCTTGTCGGTGCGGGTCGGCGCGAGCCGCACCTGGTGCAGTTCCACCCCGAGCGCGGTCGCGGCGACCTGCAGCATCTTCGTGTGCAGGCCCTGGCCCATCTCGGTGCCGCCGTGGTTGATCAGGATCGAGCCGTCCTTGTAGACGTGCACGAGGGCGCCGGCCTGGTTGAACGCGGCGAAGTTGAACGAGATGCCGAACTTGATCGGCGTCATCGACAGCGCGCGCTTCACGTGCGGGCTCCCGGCGTTGAACTCCGCGATCTCCGCACGCCGCGCGGCCACGTCGGCCTCGCCGCTGAGCTGGCCCCAGATCGTCTCGAGCCGCTCGGCGTCCTTCACGACCTGCCCATAGGGGGTGGTCTGCCCCGGCTTGTAGAAGTTGCGGTGGCGCAGGTCGATCGGGTCGATCCCGAGCAGGGGCGCGACGCGTCCGAGGATGTCCTCGATGAGGAAGACGCCCTGCGGGCCGCCGAAGCCGCGGTAGGCGGTGTTCGACTGCTTGTTCGTCTTCGCGATCTGCCCGTACGCGCGCACGTTCGGGATCCAGTAGGAGTTGTCCAGGTGGCAGAGCGCGCGCCCCAGCACCGGCTCGGACAGATCGATCGACCAGCCGCCGTCGCAGGTGAGCACGGCGTCGAGCGCCTGCAGCAACCCTTCCCGGGAGAAGCCGACCTTCCACGCGATGTGGAAGGGGTGCCGCTTGCCGGTCATCGTGATGTCCTGCGTGCGGTTCAGCCGCAGCCGCACCGGGCGGCCGGTGAGCTTGGCGCCGAGGGCCGCGATCGCGGCGAACCCGTGCGGCTGCATCTCCTTGCCGCCGAAGCCGCCGCCCATGCGCAGGCACTGCACGGTGACCTCGTTGGAGTGGATCCCGAGCACGTGCGCGACGAGCTCCTGCGTCTCGGAGGGGTGTTGCGTCGAGCACTGGATGAAGTACTGGCCCTCGGAGTCGCGGATCGCGAGCGACGCGTGCGTCTCGAGGTAGAAGTGCTCCTGCCCGCCGAACTCGGTCACGCCCTCGAAGACGTGCGCCGAGGCGGCGAGGCCTACGGCCGCGTCCCCGCGCAGGACGGTGCGCGGGGTGCCCTGGAAGGATCCGGCGTCCAGCGCGTCCTGCACGGTGACGATCGACGGCAGCGGCTCGTACTCGACCTGCACCCGCTCGGCGCCGAGGCGTGCGGCCTCCTGCGTCTCGCCGAGCACCCACACCAGCGCGTGGCCGTAGAACATGGCCTCGGACGGGAAGAGCGGTTCGTCGTTGCGGATGCCGGCGTCGTTGAGGCCGGGCACGTCGTCGGCGGTGAGGACGCGCACGACCCCCGGCACGTCATAGGCGCCGGACACGTCGATCCGCACCTTCGCGTGCGCGTTCGTGGACTGCACCGGCCACGCGGTCAGCACGCCGGCCATCTGGCCGACGAGGTCGTCGGTGTACATCGCGGCGCCGGTGACGTGCAGCGCCGCGCTCTCGTGCGCGGCCGGCAGGCCGACGACGGGGTTCTCCGGACGGTCGGCGAGAGTGCTCATGCCGACACCTCCTTCTTGTCGTTCTGGTTCGCTGTCGCGCTGTGCAGTTTCAGCAGCGCGGTGTTGAGCATGAGCGAGCGGTACTCCGCGCTCGCCCGGTGGTCGGACATCGGAGTGCCCTCGCCGCGGAGGATCTCCGCGGCGGCGCGCACGGTGTCGATGTGCCAGGGGCTGCCGACCAGGGCGGCCTCCGTGGCGCGGGCGCGCAGCGGGGTCGCGGCGACGCCGCCCAGGCCGATGGTCGCGGCGGTGACGATCCCGTCCTCGATGTCCAGAGCGAATGCGACGGCGACGCTGGAGATGTCGTCGAAGCGGCGCTTGGCGATCTTGTGGAAGGCGGTCGTGGTCGCGAGCGGCAGCGGGATCCGGATCGTCTTGATCAGCTCGTCGGGGCGCTTCACGGTCTGCCGATAGCCGGTGAAGTACTCGGCGAGGTCGACCTCGCGCTCCCCGCTCACCGAGGCCAGGACGACGCTCGCGCGCAGGGCGAGCAGCGCGGGCGGGGTGTCGCCGATCGGGGAGCCGGTGCCGAGGTTGCCGCCGAACGTGCCGCGGTTGCGGATCAGCCGCGAGGCGAACTGCGGGAACAGCTCCGCGAGCAGGGGGATCCGCCCGCCCAGGCCCTTCTCGACCTCGGAGAGCGACAGGGCCGCGCCGATCTCGACGACCGTGTCGCCGACCGTGAGCGCGCGCAGCTCGTCGAGCTGCTCGATCGCGACCACGAGCGGGGCGCGGCGGCCGCGGATGTTCACCTCCACGCCCCAGTCAGTGGATCCGGCGACGAGCAGCGCGTCCGGCTCGTCGTGCAGGATCCGCAGGGCCTCGGCGAGGGTCGCCGGGCGGATGAAGCGCGCCCCGTCGACCACGGCATCGGTGGGGACCGGGGCGGGGGCAGGCTCGGCGAGACGCTGCTGCAGCGGGTCGTCGGCCTCGGGCGCGCCGAGCGCATAGGCGGCGTCGCGGATCGGACGGTAGCCGGTGCAGCGGCAGAGGTTGCCGCTCAGGGCGTGCAGATCGAAGCCGTTCGGGCCGTGCTCCGGGTCGTGGACCGGGCAGGGCTCCCCGGTCGCTGAGCCGGTCGACGCGTCGGCGGACTCAGCGACAGGGGTCCGGTCCGCCCGGTAGTACTCCGCCGCCATGCTGCAGGCGAAGCCGGGCGTGCAGTACCCGCACTGCGATCCGCCCGCCTCCGCGAGCTTCTCCTGCACGGGGTGCAGATCCTCGACGCCGCCGAGGCCCTCCGCGGTGACGACCTCCTGACCGTCCAGCGCGTAGACCGGCACGAGGCAGGCGTTGACCGGGGTCCAGGCCGTGCCGCCGTCCGGGCCGGGTGTCGCGAGCAGCATCGCGCAGGCGCCGCACTCGCCCTCGGCGCAGCCCTCCTTGCTGCCGGAGAGCCCGCCGTCGCGGAGCCAGTCCAGGGCGGTCGTATGGGTGGGGACGCCGGCGAGCGCGCGGCGCTCCCCGTTCACGGTGACGGCGGTGTCAGTCATGTGATCTCCTCGGTCTGGCGACACTCTCGATCGTGCCGCGTGGGCAGGGTCAGGGCAAGGGGTGCAGGGCGGTCCCGCACGAAGGCGCACGCGAGGTGTCCGGATCGTTCCAGGCGAGCAGGTCTTCCGGGGTGTCGATGTCGTCGCCGCGGCCGAGATTCCCGCACTCGACGTCGTCGACCAGGTCGGGATGCATCCGGATCCAGGCCCGGGCTCCCGCGTCGCCCTCGGCGCGCGCGGCGGCGGAGAGCAGGTGGCCGGTGTCGAACAGGATCGGGTTGCCGGGGACGCCCGCCCACACGGCGCGGGTGACCCGGCCCGGCACGTGCGCGCGGAACAGCTCGCGGATCACCGCGGATCCGACGCCCGGCTGATCCACGAGCAGCACGATCACGGCCTCGGGCGAGACGCCGGTCGCGATGAGCGGCAGGACCGCAGCCCGCAGCGAGGCGGACATCCCCAGCGCGGCGTCGTGCACCGCGACGACGTGCGCCGCCGGGCAGCGTTCGCGCAGCCGTCGCCGCGCGATCCGGGCGCCCGGACCCACTGCGACCGTGACCGAGCAGCCCGCGCCCAGCGCCGCCCGTGCGGCCCGGGTCGCGAGGACCTCGTCTCCCCACGGCAGCAGCGCCTTGGGTCCGCGGCCGAGCCGGGACCCGCGGCCGGCGGCGAGCACGATCGCGTGCCGGGCGTTCATCGGCCGACCTCGGCGAATTCCGGCAGCGCCGCCGGCATCGCCGCGGGCATCTCCGCGGCCGCCGCGTCGCGCTCCACGATCGCGGCGTGGATCGCGTCGCGGGTGAAGGGCGTGCGGGACATCCGGATCCCGATCGCGTCGCGGATCGCGGACGCGAGCGCCGGTGCGACCGGGTTGTACGGCGACTCGCTCATCGACTTCGCGCCGAGCGGGCCGAGCACGTCCGAGGTCTGGGCGAACGTCACCTCGGTGCGCGGGGCGTCGGCGAACGTGGGCACGTGGTACTGCCGCAGGATGTCGGAGGTCACCACGCCGCGCTCGTCCACGCGGACGATCTCGTGCAGCGCGGCTCCGATCGCCTGCACGACGCCGCCCTCGATCTGCCCGCGGCACTGCTCCGGGTTGACGACGACGCCCGCGTCGGCGGCGTGCAGCGAGCGCAGGATCCGCAGTTCGCCGGTGCCCTCGTTGATCGCGATCCGAAAGCCCTGCACGTTGAACGCGACGGAGCGCGGCGTGCCGCCCCAGTAGCCGGCGGCCTCGAGCGGTTCGCCGTCCTCGCGGGCGCGGGCGGCGAGCGCGGCCAGCCCGATCGAGAGCTCGCCGTGCATCACCCGGTCGCCGACGATCACGGCATCCGCGCTCGGGCGGCCCAGCACCGCCGCGGCCTTCGCCACGATGCGCGCGGCGAGCTCGGTCGCGGCGGCCGCCGTCGCCCGGCCCGCGACGACCGTGCCCGTCGACCCGAACGCGCCGGTGTCGTGCTCCACGAGATCCGAGTCCGACTGGCGCAGCCGCACCCGCCGCGTCGTGGTCTTCAGCACGGTCGCCGCGATCTGCTGGTGCACGGTCGAGGTGCCGTTGCCGAACTCGGCCGTGCCGACGTCGAGCGTGAAGCCGCCGTCGTCGTCGAGCCGGATCCGGGTGTGCGAGTGGTGGCCGCGCGGCGGGACGGTCGCGATCATCGCGATCGCGGATCCCTCCCCGATCCGCCACCCGGGCTCGAGCCCCGCCTGATCGGCCGCGCGGTCGACGGCGAGGCCGTCGCGCACGATCTGCACGCACTCGTCGAGCCCGTAGCTGCCGATGACGAGGTCGGGCTCCTCGTGCGAGGCGATCATCGCGTCTGCGGCGCCGATGATGTTGCGGCGGCGCACGTCGAGAGGATCCAGGCCGAGCCGGCGGGCGATCTCGTCGACCGTCGACTCGATCGCGAAGATCATCTGGCTGAGCCCGTAGCCGCGGAACGCGCCCGACGGCACGGTGTTCGTGTAGACGACGTCGGCGTGGATCTTCTTCGCCGCCGCGCGGTACACCGCGATCGACTCGCCGACGCCGTGGAACATCACGCCGGGGCCGTGGTTGCCGTACGCGCCGGTGTTCGAGCGCACGTCCACGCCGATGCCGGTGAGTACGCCGTCGCGAGTCGCGCCCATCCGCACCCGGATCCGGAACGGGTGCCGCACGGTCGTCGCGGTCAGCACCTCCTTGCGGGAGAACTCGACGCGCACCGGCTGCCCGGTGGCGATCGCGGCGAGCAGCGCGAGGTCCTCGGTGAGCACCTCCTGCTTGCCGCCGAAGCCGCCCCCGACCCGCGCCGCATACACGCGCAGATCCTCACGGTCCAGGCCGAACACCCGTGCGAGCGTCCGTCGCACGAGGAACGGCACCTGCGTGCTGCTGCGCACGACGTACCGTCCGTCGGCGTCGCGCCAGGCGATGGATCCGTGCGTTTCGAGAGCGGTGTGCGAGACCCGGTGCGTGTGGAACTCGCGCTCCTCGACGATGTCGGACGCGGCGAGCTCGGCCGCCAGATCCCCGACCTCGGAGTCCATCTCCATGACGACGTTGGCCTCGGCGCGGGCGATCCCGCGCGGCCCGCGGAGCGGATCCGCGACGCGTCCGCTCGGCGAGGCCGGGCCGTGCAGGGCGACCACGTCGGGGTGGTCGGCGCGCTCGGGGTCGAGGTTGAACGGCAGGATCTCGTACTCGACGTCGACGAGGCGCGCGGCGCGATCCGCGTTCCGCTGCGAGTCGGCGATCACGAGGGCCACCCGCTGTCCGATGAACCGCACGTACTCGTCGAACACCTGGGTGTCGTAGGGGTCGTCCTCCTCGAGCTCGTGCTGCGCGGTGGAGAAGAGGGCGCGCGGGGCGTCCTCGCGGGTCAGCACGTGCACGACGCCCCGCGCTGCCAGCGCGCGGGTCGCGTCGACGCGGATCACGCGGGCATGCGGGTGCGGGCTGCGCACGACGGCGGCGTGGAGAAGAGGGGCGGGCAGCTCGTCCGGATCGATGTCCATCGTGTAGCGGACGGTGCCCGTGACGACGCCGACGGCGGCGGGTGCGCCGGTGCGGCTGCCCACGCCGCCGGCGCGGTCGTCGATGTTGACGCGGCCGTGCACGGCGTCCTCGATGGCGCGGTAGCCCGTGCAGCGGCAGATGTTGCCCTTGAGCGTCCGGTCGAGGTCGTCCGCCATGCCGTCCTTCATGCCGGCGACCGTGCACACCATGCCGGCCGTGCAGAAGCCGCACTGGAACCCGGCCGCCTGGCGGAACCGCTCCTGCACGGGGTGCGGATCCTCCGGGGTGCCCAGGCCCTGCACCGTGACGATGTCGCGCCCCGCCGCGCGGTGCGCCGGATAGACGCAGCTGTGCACGGGCTCGCCGTCGACGAGGACGGTGCATGCGCCGCAGTCGCCGCCGTCGCATCCCTTCTTCACACCGTACGATCCCTGATCGCGCAGCCAGGTGCGCAGGCACTGCCCCGGCGCGGAGTCGACGGGGATGGATCGGCCGTCGACGGTGGCGATCGTGTGGTCGGTCATCGCGTGCTCCTGTCGTCGTCGATCGCGTAGGGGGCGGTGGATGTGGGGTCGTTGAGCGAGGACGCCGAAGGCGACCGAGACGAAACGTGGTCTCCTCTGGTTCGCCCCGTTTCGTCTCGCTCCGCTGCGCGGTGCTCGCTCAACGACCCCGAAGACAGGTCGCCGCTGACGCGACCGATCGCGTCGTCCACGCCCGTGGCGAGCCCGGGCAGCAGCTCGGCGAGGATCTCGTCGCCCAGCCGGTGCGTCATCAGCCGCCGCCAGGACGGATCCCCGTGGATGTCGTCGTACCAGCCGTCCACGGCCGCGTCGATCGCGCCCCGCCAGGCGGCGCCGTCGGCGGGGATCGCGTGCGGATCCGTCCCCGGGACGGCGAGGTCGAGCTGGACCGGGCGGGACGTCGACGCGGTGACGGTCAGCCGCACCGACGTGTCCGACGTGCGCCGGCCGACGAGCAGCGCCGCCGAACGGCCGCGCTCGGTGAGCGAGATCCGCCGGAACGCCGCGGTCTCGCGCAGGCTCCGCGCGGGCACGTGGAAGCTGCGGATCAGCTCGCCGTCGCCGAGACCCGTCCGGGCGGGGGCGAGCACGAGCTCCGCGACCGGGACCGTGCGCCGGGTGCCGTCGGGGCGCAGGATCAGCGCCGTCGCGTCCCACGCCGACAGCAGCGAGATCATCGGGCCGGCGGGCAGCGCGGTCGCGACGTTGCCGCCGACCGTCGAGACGTGCCAGATCTTCCACGACGCCACGAACGCGTCGCAGGCGCGGGTCACGATGTCCAGCCCGGGCAGCTCGGCGCGCGGTGCGGGCAGATCCGGACGCGCGGGCAGGGCGTAGAGGTCGGCGATCCGGCAGGTCGCCGCGATCTCCAGACCGAACCCGCCGTCCACGGCGCGCCAGGCGAACGGCTCCCAGCCGGCGGCCGTGATGTCCAGCAGCCGGGTCGGGGCACCGCGGGTGATGTCGGTGCCGTAGGAGTAGAGCACGGTGCCCCCGGCCAGCCAGGAGTCGCCCGGGCGCCACTCGGCGGGGTCGGCGCACAGGCGCACCTCGTCGACGCTGGTCACATCCACGATCCGGCTCCCGTCGTCGCGGCGGTCAGGAGGCCTCGATCCGGATCCGGGAAGAGGTCCGTGAGGGCCGGATCCGGATCGAGGGGGTGATCCGGCGCGCAGATGCGGCGCGGATCGTGCACGTCGCCGGCGGTGTCGCACAACCGCGGCGGGACCGTGCGGGCTTCTTCGAAAGCCTCCAGGGGCCGGGGCGCGAGCGCGGCCCGGGTGGTGCTCTCGGCGAGGATCAGCTCGGCGAGGATCGAGACGGCGACCTCGGCCGGCGTGCGGGCGCCGAGGTCGAGGCCGATCGGGGAGTGCAGCAGCGCCAGGCGGTCGGCGGGCAGCCCGCCGGCGCGGAGCTCCTGCGCCCGCTTCTCGTGCGTGCTGCGCGAGCCCATCGCCCCGACGTAGGCGAGGTCGAGCCGCAGCGCGCTCTCGAGCACGGGCAGGTCGAAGCGCGGGTCGTGGGTGAGCAGCACGATCGCGGTGCGGCCGTCGATGCGACCGGCCGCGAGCTCGTCGGCGAAGTGCTCGGCGGGGTGCCGCAGCACGACCTCGTGCGCGCCGGGGTGCCGGTCGCGGGTGGCGAACACCGGCCGGGCGTCGCACACCGTGACGTGTCGCCCGAGTACCGCGGCGGCGTGCGCGAGCGCGGCGGAGAAGTCGTTCGCGCCGTAGATGATGAGCCGGGCCGGGGTCGTCGTCGACTCCACGAGCAGCCGGCGCACGACGGCGCACTCGGGCGCGCTGCGGTCGGTGATCTCGACGATGTGCGCGCCGCCGGCACGCACGGCCGCCGCGACCCGATCCCGCGCCGAGCCGATCTCCAGCGCCAGCGCGGCGGGGATCCCGGCAGCGGCGTCGATCACCGCGCACAGCGCATCCGCGGGGAGCGGCGCGGCCCCGGCCACGATCCCGCCGTTCCGGCCGGCGTCGGCGAGCGGCAGCTCGCGGACCATCGCCAGGCCGGCGTCGGCCCGCAGCAGCTCATCTGCCGCGGTGATCTGCGCGAGCGGCTGCACGAGCACGCGCACATCGCCGCCGCACATCAGGCCGACCGACAGGCCGTCGTCGTCCGCGTAGCCGAAGGAGTGCAGCGCGGCCTCGCCGGTCTCGAGGCAGGTCAGCGCGGCGCCGACCACCGCCCCCTCGACGCAGCCGCCGGAGACGGACCCGATCGTGCGGCCGTCGTCGCGCACGGCCATCGACGTGCCGGCCGGCCGGGGCACGGAACCGGATACCTCGGCGATCGTCGCGATCGCCCAGCGCCCGGGCTCGGCGAAGCACTCGCGGTAGTCCTGGATGCGGTCGAGCAAGGGGCACCTCCTCATCGAGGGCGCCCCGGAAGCGACGCCCGTTCAAAGGGCGATGCGCGAAGATCAGGAGGTCGGGCGTGGAACCCGGGCGTGATCCGCGGCGACATCGCCGTGGTTGCCCGGTAGATGGTTCACTGTCGTAACCCGCCTAGGCTGTGCAGTCAGGATAACCCGGGGCCGAGACGAGCCGCAAGAGGGAATTTCGCTGCACGGATCCTTACGTCCGCATGACGGAAGTCGCGGATCGGATCCGCGGGGCCGGTGATCGCCCGGTCAGGCCGCGCTGGCCGCGGCGGAGATGTCGGCGGCGGCGTCGCGCAGCATCGGGATCGCGAGGTCCGCGAACTCCTCGCTCACGCGCGACATCGGGCCGGACACCGACACGGCGGTGAGCACGGGCATATCCGGCACGGGCATCGCGAAGCAGCGCACGCCGAGCTCCTGCTCCTCGTCGTCGATCGCGTAGCCGCGCTCGCGGCAGATCGCGAGGTCGGCGAGCAGGGTCTCGATGGATCCGAGGGAGCGCGCCGTGGCGCGGGGGAGGCCGGCCCGCGCGGCGATGTCACGGACCTCGTCGTCGGAGAGCTGGGCGAGGATCGCCTTGCCGACGCCGGTCGAGTGCAGTCGGGCCCGCCCGCCGACCTCGGTGAACATGCGCATCGCGTGCGGCGACGGGACCTGGGAGATGTAGACGACGCGGTCGCCGTCGATCGTGGCGAGGTTCGCGGTCTCGCCGAGGCGGTCGACGAGCCCCTGCAGCTGGACCTTCGCGATGAGCCCGAACTGGCGGTTGGCGACCTCTCCGAGGCGGACGAGCTTCGGGCCGAGCGCGTAGCGGCGGTTCGCGAGCTGGCGCGCGTAGCCGTGCCCGACGAGCGTGCGCAGCAAGCGGTGGATGGTCGGCAGCGGGAGTCCGGCCGCCGCGGCGAGCTGGCTGAGGGTGGCGTCACCGCCCGCATCGGCGATGAGTTCGAGGAGATCGAACACGCGGGAGACCGACTTGACGCCGGTGGAAGCCTCTGCGCCCATGCGGGGACCCTTTCGCGCTCGAGACTGCGAATTATCCGCATCTCGGAAACATCTTTTCGAAGATTATCGCACGCCGGAGCGGATTCGTCCGATGAATTTTTCCTGGGAAAGCGAGGACCGCGGGATCCACCCGGAAAGGGCGGGCGGATCACCCACGATCCGCGGGATTCATCGGGGGAATCCGTGGCGCGGACGCGCATCCTGCCCGGTCGGGATCAGCTCCGCCGCGCCCTCGGGCGACGGTCTCCGGAGGTCATCGGGTGAGCGTGATGCCCCAGTCCACGATCCAGCTCTCGCCGGGCGCGAGGCGACGCAGTCCGCGACCCGAGTTGAAGGCCTCGGCGGGAGCCGTCATCGGCTCGATCGCCACGACGAGGTCCTGGTCGGGGTAGCGATCCGTCGTGTAGGCCTGCACGTAGTCCATGCCCTCGCCCTGCCACAGTGTGACCGTGCGGCCGTCCGGCGCGGCGAGCGTGCTGCGCACCCGGCCGTCGGCGTCGCGGCGCAGGGTCGCGAAACCCGTGTCGAGCTGCAGCTCGCCGAGGCGGCGCGGGGTGCGCAGATCCGTGCCGCCGGAGACGGGAGACTCGCCGACCGGCAGCATCCGGCCGTCCGTCTCGAAGAACGTCTCGGCCGGCACGCGCAGCCGCAGCTCGCGCGGATCCGCGTCGCCGATCGTGAGGAAGGGATGTGTGCCGAGCGCGACCGGCGCGGGGGTCGTCGAGCGGTTCACGATGGTGTGCTCGACCGCGATCCCGTCCTCGGTCAGGGTGTACCGGACGGACGTCTCGAGCAGGTACGGGTAGCCCGTCTGCGGCACGACGTCTGCGCGGAGCAGCGCCGTCGCATCGTCCTGCTCGGCGATCTCGTACGCGGTGTACCGCATCAGCCCGTGGCTCGCGTTGTGCAGCGCGGGCTCGGTGACCGCGAGCGCGCGGGTCTCGTCGCCGTCGATCCACACGCCGTCGCGGATCCGGTTCGGCCACGGCACGAGCACCACGCCCGAGCAGGACGGCGCGGGGCGGTCCTCGGGATACGGCGGGACGACCGTCGTCCCGTCGACGACGAGGTGCCGCAGCGACGCCCCGACCTGCGAGAGCTGGGCGCTGACGCCGGCCGCCGCGAGATGGATCTGGACACCCGTGGGAGTGGTCATGCCGCCATCGTAGGGTGCACGGGGGCGCTCGTGTGGCGGGTTCCCAGCCGCGATCGGTAGGATCGAGGGTCGGCTTCGGGCAGCCGCGGCCCCACGGGATCTCCGGGGGACGCGGGATGTGTGCGAACGTGTGAGCCCAGGGGCCGATGGAGCGCCGGTGAACCTCGCCGGTCGCGAGATCCATCACATGAATGGCCCCCGGCCGAAGACTGCCCGGGTATGTCCGTGTCCCCACGAGGGTGACGGGCGCTGTTCTCGTGCGAGAACCAGACAAGGACACACCCATGCCCAAGAACCACAAGCCCAAGGGCGGTCGCCCCTCGGCGAACTTCGAGCCGCGCTACGCCAAGAAGACGTCGTTCCACGACCGGCACAACCAGGGTCGCCCGGCCCGCGACGGCGAGGCAGGCCGCGGCTACGCCGACCGCACCGACCGGTTCGGACGGACCGACCGCGACGCCCGTCCGGCCCGCACGGACCGTTTCGAGCGCACCGATCGCGCCGACCGCGGCACGCGCTTCGACCGCGACGCCCGTCCGGCCCGCGACGACCGCCGGGTGGACAGCCGTCCCGGCAGCCGGTCCCCGGGCCACCGCGGCTTCCGTGCGGAGCCGGCCGCCGGCGAGCGCGCGCCCAAGCAGCGCTGGTCGTCGCAGGAGCGGGCCGGTCGCGACGAGGCCCGCTCGATCCGCAGCCGCGCCGAGTCCGGCCGCGTCGACGCGCCGCACCGCCGTGACGACCGTCCGCGCTTCGACCGGGACGACCGTGCCCGCCGTTTCGACCGTGACGACCGTCCGCGTCGGGACGACCGTGACGACCGTCCGCGTCGGGACGACCGCGCCGAGCGGCCCCGGTTCGAGCGCGACGACCGCCCGCGGTTCGGCGGCGACCGCGCCGAGCGCCCCCGCTACGACCGGGACGACCGTTCGCCGCGTCCGCAGCGCGACGACCGCCCGCGGTTCGAGCGGGATGACCGCCCGCGGTTCGAGCGGGATGACCGCCCGCGCCGCGACGACCGCACCGACCGCCCGCGGTTCGGCCGCGACGAGCGCCCGGCCCGCCCGCAGCGCGATGACCGCCCGCAGCGCGATGACCGCCCGCAGCGCGATGACCGCCCGCAGCGCGACGACCGCCCGCGATTCGAGCGCGATGACCGACCGCGCCGCACCGAGCGTCCGGCGCGCGACGACTGGAACCGCGGCACCGACCGCGCTCCGAAGCAGGAGGCGATCGAGGACGTCGTGCACGAGCGCCTCGTCGCCCAGACGGTCGAGGCGGCCGAGGTCGCCGATGTGACCTTCGCCGACCTCGGCCTCGGGTCCAACATCGTCGAGATCCTGACGAACATGGGCGCCCAGACGCCGTTCCCGATCCAGGCGGCCTCCGTGCCCGCCGTGCTCGAGGGGCGCGACGTGCTCGCCCGCGGCCGCACGGGATCCGGCAAGACGATCGCGTTCGGCGCCCCGCTCGTGGAGAGCATCCTGCAGTCGCAGAAGGGCAAGAAGCGGGAGTTCGGCCGCTCGCCGCGCGCGATCATCCTCGCGCCGACCCGCGAGCTCGCGCTGCAGATCGACCGCACCGTGCAGCCGATCGCGCGTAGCGTGGGCCTCTTCACGACGCAGATCTACGGCGGCGTCCCGCAGGCCCGTCAGGTCGGCGCGCTGAAGAAGGGCGTCGACATCGTGATCGGCACCCCCGGTCGCATCGAGGACCTCATCAACCAGGGCAAGCTCGACCTCTCCGACGTGCGGATCGCCGTGCTCGACGAGGCCGACCACATGTGCGAGCTCGGCTTCGTCGAGCCCGTGCAGCGGATCCTCCGGCACACGGGTGAGGGCAGCCAGAAGCTGCTGTTCTCCGCGACGCTCGACCGCGAGGTCGCCGCGCTCGTCGACGAGTTCCTCGTGGACCCCGCCGTCTTCGAGGTCGCCGGTGAGACGCAGGACTCCGGGACGATCGAGCACCGCGTGCTCGTGATCGAGCACCGCGACAAGGCGGAGATCCTCTCCTCCCTCGTCGACCGCGACGGTCGCACCCTCGTCTTCGCGCGCACCCGTGCCTACGCCGAGATGCTCGCCGAGCAGTTCGAGGACGCCGGGATCCCCGCGGTCTCGCTGCACGGCGACCTGAACCAGGCCAAGCGCACCCGCAACCTGCAGAAGCTGACCTCGGGCCGCGTGAACGTCCTCGTCGCGACCGACGTCGCCGCCCGCGGCATCCACGTCGACGACATCGACCTGGTCGTGCAGGCGGACGCCCCGGACGAGTACAAGACGTACCTGCACCGTGCCGGCCGGACCGGCCGCGCCGGCAACGAGGGTCGCGTCGTGACGCTGATCACCCGTCAGCGCCGCCGCCGCATGACCGAGCTGCTCGACCGCGCCGAGATCGACGCGCCGTTCGAGGACGCGCGCCTCGGCGACGACCTCATCGAGGAGATCGCCGGTCGCGTGCCGACCGCCGCCGACCTCACCTCCTGACGGCGCGCCCGCCGCGCGGGCACGACTGTCGAGGGCCAGAGAATCCCTGATCCGGGCATCGATCCGGGGAATCTCTGGCCCTTCGTCGTCTCCGGAACCCGCCCGCCGGCCTCAGAGGATCAGGGCCCAGTCGTTGCTGAGGATCTCCTCGCCGCGGAAGGGGAACGGCCGGGCGCTGCGCAGCGTGAAACCGGCCCGGCGGCAGAGCGCGTTCGACGCAGTGTTGTCGACCGAGGGGTAGGCGTGTATCTCGGCATGGCGCCCGTCCGCCCGCACGACGTCCAGGAGCGCCGCGAGAGCCTGACCGGCGTAGCCGCGGCCCTGGAATTCAGGCAGCACGCTCCATCCCGCCTCCCAGACCGCGTCGTCGGCACCTTCGCTCGTCTCCCAATAGCCGATCGAGCCGACCGCGTCGTCCCCGTCGCAGATGACGAGCATCCGTCCGGGAAGGTCGGTGCGGAGGTAGCGCCGGTGTCGCTTCTCGAGCTCCTCGTCGCTCTCCTGCGCGACCAGGTGCGCCGTCATCTCGAGGGTGTTGAACCGGTCGAGCAGCGGGCGATCCTCGGGCTGCCAGGGGCGGAGCGTGATCATTCCGCCACGTTATCCGGCGCCTCCGACATCGCCTCCGACATCCCCTCCAAGGGCGTCGGGAGATCGCCTTCCGCGGCGATATTCGGCGGTAAGCGCAACCTGAGAGTTTGAGCAAAACACTCTGGTAGATCCCGGGAAAACAGGGAAGCTCCCAGGGTCAGTGATGCAGGATCGTTACCTTGTGCGCCCGACCCGAGGGTGTACCGGCCGTTTTGAGCGGCAAGAAGACTCAAAGGATCGTTACGTTCGTCATGCCCAGAAACTCGTTGCTTCGTTTTGTCCGCCGTCGGAAGACGGCCGCCGTCCTCACCGCCGCCGCCATTCTCGGCGCCGTCGCGATCGGTGGGACCACCGCCGTCAATGCGGCCCACGCCGCCGTCCTGCCCGGCAACGTGGTGGTCGACGAGACTCCGCTCGCGAGCGCTCGGCTCCAGGTGCGCGCAGCGCTCGACACCGCGCAGACCGCGCTGACGGATGCCGCCGCCGCGGCCTCGGACGTGCAGAAGTCGGGCCTGAACCTCGGTGCCGCGAAGCCCGCCGTCGACACGGCGGGACTGCAGAACGCGTACGACTCCCTCGTGAAGTCCGGAACCGCGGAGCGCGACGCGCTGCGCCCGGTCGCGGTCGACCTCGCCGGCTACGCCGAGCGCGTGGAGTCGCAGGTCGCCGCGCTCCGCACCAGCCTGAACAACGCCGCCGCACAGTACGAGGCCGAGGTCGCCCAGCAGCAGGCGGCCGCCGCCGCTCAGGCTGCGGCGGACGCCCTCGCCGCGGCGAACACCCCCGACGGCGCCCGTGCCACGGCCCGGCAGATGGCCGCGGACCTGTACGGCTGGGGCTCCGACCAGTTCCAGTGCCTGAACTCGCTGTGGAACAAGGAGTCCAGCTGGAACTACCAGGCGCACAACTCGTCCGGGGCGACTGGCATCCCGCAGTCGCTGCCCGGCGGCAAGATGTCCAGCGCCGGCGGCGACTGGGCGACCAACGCCGCCACCCAGATCCGCTGGGGCCTCGGCTACATCAACAGCGTGTATGGCACCCCCTGCTCCGCGTGGGGCCACTCGCAGGCCACCAACTGGTATTGATCCGGACCCCTCGCGGGGTCGGCGAGCCACGCCGGCACGGCCGGCCGAGACGAGACGCGGTTTCCCTCCGGGAGCCGCGTCTCGTCGTTCCCGGGGCCGCGAGCGTCCTCCGGGCCCGAGCATCCGCCAGGCCCGAGCATCCGCCAGGCCCGAGCATCCTCTAGAACAGAGTCGGCGCCGGCTCGGGCGCCCGTGGCGCTCCGATCCGGGACGGGGCGGATCGCTCCGCCGACGGCTGCTCGAACAGCCACAGCGGCATCGCCCCCGTCGGCTCCGGATCGGGGCCCTGCATGCTCCGCCGTGCGGGTCGGTCGTCCGAGTGTCGGGCCTCGAGCCCGTGCATCCGGATGAGCGGTCGCACCCGGCGCGCGAGCCATCGCCGGTAGTCTTTCGGCGCCTCCGCGGCCGTCCCCGGATACAGCGCCCGGTACGACGACAGCAGATCCGGCCGGTGCTGGGACAGCCACTGCAGGAACCACGGCTTCACCCCGGCGCGCAGGTGCAGTGCGCCGTAGATGACGTGGTCGGCGCCGGACTCCTTGATCCGCAGCAGCGCTCGGTCGATCGCGTCCACCGAGTCGGTCAGGTGCGGCAGGATCGGCATCAGGAACACCCCGACCCGGAATCCCGCGTCGCTGAGAGCCCGCACCGTGTCCAGTCGGGCCTGTGTCGAGGGGGCGCCCTGCTCGATCGCCTCGCGCAGGGTCTCGTCGAACATCGCGATCGACAGCTGCACGTCCACCGGCACACGCGCGGCCGCCTCGACCAGCAGCGGGATGTCGCGCCGGATCAGCGTCCCTTTCGTGAGCACCGAGAACGGGGTCCCCGAGTCGGCGAGCGCCCGGATGATCCCCGGCATCAGTCGGTACCTGCCCTCCGCACGCTGATACGGATCCGTATTCGTGCCGAGCGCGACGGTCTCGTGCTGCCAGGATCCGCGCCGCAGCTCCTTCTCCAGCGTCTCGACCACGTTCACCTTGACGACGATCTGCGAATCGAAGTCGTGCCCCGCGTCCAGATCCAGATACGTGTGCGTCCCCCGGGCGAAGCAGTTGTGGCTGATCACGCCGTTCGCGACGAAGTCGCCGGTGCCTGTCGTGATATCGAGCAGATCCTGTTCGCCATCGAGCGGTTCGATGGATCGCACTCGGAGGTCGGCGACGGTCTTCACTGCCAGACCTTCGAGATCCATCTTCCTCGTGATCGCGGGCTTCGTGAGGGAGAAGAAGCGCTGGCGGGCAGGAAGTCCGCCCACGAGTCGGACATCGCGTACGTCATTCGGGCGAGGAGGCTCGACCACGTGCTCGAGCTGCCAAGCAGACATGGCCGCAGAGGTGAGGTCGAGGATTTCTGGATCCTTGTTCGAGATGCGCAGGACGCCTCGTGAGCAGCTGCCTTCTGCATCGAAGATTCCGGAGAGAAAGCCCGCGCACCACTCTGGATCGGCCGGGTTCGCGTCGCGGACGATCGCCTCGATGGCGGCTACGGAAGATGCCGCGGCCGTGTGCAGCGCGTTCAGGGCTCGGCGGGTGGGACTAGCCGTCGAGAATGGGCGCTCTCGAACGTCGATGCCGTCCTTTCTCAAGTACGAACGGGTGCGCTCCAGGGCCTCCTCGTCGGCAAGGGCCAAGCGGAACACGGCCATCTTCCGCTTGCGGATGCCGTCGTCGTCAGTCCGACGGAAGATCATGCCATCGCCGCGAATCATCCCGAACAGGTAGCCGTGCCGGAAACCGAGGCCGTCAGTGGCGACTTTCGGCGGAGCTCCTCCGCCGAATCCCAAGAGCCGGTCTTTGAGGGTGAGATGTGGTCGCTGTCCGGTCTCGCCGCCGGTGACGTGCTTCCAGCCGCGATCGGTGAGGAAGCGGTGATCGCCGCTCGCCGTGAGTACCGTTCCGTCGGCGAGTGTGATCCGGTACGCCTGCTTCCGCGTCGACCACTTCGCGAGGATCCGAGTGCGTACGTAGCGCCGATATGCCCCGCGTTTCTCCGTCCCATAGATCTCCGTGCCGACCTCCAGATCACGCAGTGGTCGCTGACGTCCGTCGGCGCACAGGATCAGGGTCTCTGGCGAGACGCAGTACACGCACGCATGGCTGCACCCCCGGTACGGGTTGATCGTCCACGCGAAGGGCATCTTCGACGGGCCGGGCACGTGGTTGAGAGCCGACTTCGCGAGCACCTCGTGGAAGGTCATCCCGGCGAACTCGGGCGTCGTCACGGTGCGCAGGAACCCGGTCCGGTTCTCCATGCCCGGCAGCGCCGCCTCGTCGGCCTCGTCGATCCTCTGCCCCTGCCACCTCATGACCATATTCGAACATAACGACGAAGAAAGGTCAAGGCGTGTTCGGGATGATGTTCGAATGTCGCGGACGCTCAGGTCCGCCGGACAGAATGGACGGGTGGCAGACCCGAAGACCCCGACGAGCGGGCGCGGCACGGACCCGCGCATCGTGTTCCGGCTCTTCGTGACGGTCGGCCTGGCTGTCGCGCTGATCGGTGCTCTCTGGTCGCTCGCCGACGGCTCGGCCGCCGCGGGTCCTCGTGGGGAGGGGAAGGCCGCCGGGATCGCGATGCCCGCCGCGGCCAAGAGCCTGCCGCAGGTGATGCTCCGCGCCGTGCGGGCCGCGAACCCGTGCGCCGAGCCCGCGGTGCAGACCGCCCTGGCCTCGGGCGGGGACGACGCCGTGGTCGCGGCCTTCGGCGGAGGTGCGGCGTTCCGTGCGGCCGTGGCTGCGGGCAATGCGCCGTGCATCAACCTCGGCGATCCCACCCGTGACTGGCTCGTCGTGAACAAGGCCCGCCCGCTGGCTCCGCTGACCTTCGCCCCGGCCTCGCTCAGCGAGCCGGCTCTGATCGCCGAGGACAGCGCCGGCCCGGTCCGCAGCGATGTGGCCCAGGCGCTGGACAAGCTCTCCGCCGGCGCGGCCGCCGCAGGGGTCGGCCGGATCGGCCTCGGCAGCGGCTACCGCTCGTACGACACCCAGGTGCAGACCTACTCCGGGCAGGTGCAGATGTACGGGCGGGTCCAGGGCGACGCGCTCTCCGCCCGCCCGGGGCACAGCGAGCATCAGACCGGGATGGCGGCCGACGTCGTGTCGTGCGCGCGCAACTGCGGCGGCATCAACGACTTCGGCGACACGTCCGGCGGCGCCTGGGTCGCGCAGAACGCCTGGCAGTACGGATTCATCGTCCGCTACGTCGCCGGCCAGACCCCGGTCACCGGCTACGACCCGGAGCCGTGGCACCTCCGCTACATCGGCGTGCCCCTCGCGACGGCGTACCACGACGGCGGTTTCACGACCCTCGAGCAGTTCTTCGGGCTGCCCGCCGCGCCCTCCTACCCGGGCTGAGACGCGCGCACCCCCGGCCCGGCCCGGCCCTGGGCTGCGTGAGCGTTCCCACAACGGTGACACCGAGTCTCATCAATCGTGAGATGCATTCCCACAATCGGCGCCGCGATCCCCGTCTTTCCGCGTAGGATCGCCAGTGCGAAGATGCACACGACGATCTGGAGGAGCGGGCATGGAACGCGACATCTACGACGAGGACCACGAGGCGTTCCGCGACCTCGTCAAGGATTTCATCAAGCGCCACGTCACGAACGAGGCCATCGAGCGCTGGAACGCGGAAGGTGAGATCGACCGCGCGACCATGCTCGCGGCGGGCGAGGCCGGCCTCATCGGGCTCTCCGTGCCGGAGGAGTTCGGGGGCGCGGGCATGCTGCAGGACTACCGCTTCCGCACCGTGGTGATGGAGGAGACGATCGCCGCGGGGGCGGGATCCCTCGCCGGCGCGCTCGGGATCCAGGACGACCTGGCCGTGCCCTACCTCGTGCACATGGGCACGCAGGAGCAGAAGGCGAAGTGGCTGCCGCGCATGGCGACGGGTGAGATCATCGGTGCGCTCGCGATGACCGAGCCGGGGGCCGGATCCGATCTGCGCGGCATCAAGACCACGGCGAAGAAGGTCGACGGCGGCTACCTCGTCAACGGCTCCAAGACCTTCATCTCCTCGGGCGCCACCGCCGACATCCTCGTCACCTTCGTGAAGACGGGGGAGGGCAACCGCCCCGACGCCTTCAGCCTCGTGCTCGTGGAGAGCGGCATGGAGGGCTTCGAGCACGGCAAGAAGCTGCACAAGATGGGCTTCCAGGGTCACGACACGGCGGAGCTCAGCTTCACCGACGTGTTCGTCCCCGACGAGAACCTCGTCGGCGGCAAGGAGGGCCTCGGCTTCGTCCAGCTCATGATGAACCTGCCGCTCGAGCGCCTCTCGATCGCCGTCGCCGGCGCGGCCGCCGCACAGGCCGGCTACGACTGGACCGTCGCGTACGCGAAGGACCGCGAGGCCTTCGGCGAGCGGATCATCGACTTCCAGAACACCCGCTTCCAGATCGCCGACATGTCGGCGACCGTCGACGCGCTGTGGGCCTACGTCGACCGCGCGCTGCTCGCCTACAAGGACGGGAAGCTCTCCGCGGAGGAGGCCGCGAAGGTCAAGTTCTGGGCGACCGAGCGGGAGTGGGAGGTGCTCGACGCGGGCGTGCAACTGCACGGCGGCTACGGCTACATCACCGAGTACCCGATCGCCCGCGCCTTCCTCGACGCCCGTGTGCACCGCATCTACGGCGGCACGAACGAGATCATGCGTGACATCGTGTCCCGCCAGATCGCCGGCAAGCGCTGACGCCGCGTCGCCCTCGTCCGAACGCCCCCGGATCCGCGGACCGGGGGCGTTCCGCGTGTCCGGGCGTTCCGCGTGTCCGGGCGTTCCGCGTGTCCGGAGAGCGGACCGGTTCGCGCCGCTTGAGATCCGGCGGAACCATCCGCGCTGTCGAATCCTGCATGCGCTGCAGAAAGGTGTGCAGCGCATGCAGAAAGGGACAGCGCGGCTCGCGCATCGCGCAGGAATCGGCCGCGCAATCAGGGAACGACAGCTCGGCCACGGTCCGTTCTTCCTGCACAGGCGCCGGGCGAGGCGGGTTCTGCACCGGTTGCGTGATCGGCGGCCGACGGACGTGCGGACGTGGTCACGCTGGCGGGTATGAACCCTGAAACACTCCGCGACCACGTGCTCGCCGGCGACGACGACCTCCGCGACGCGATCGAGCTGCTGCTGCAGCGGGCGAATCAGCGTCAGCTCTGGCTGCTCTTCATCGATGGGCGGGGGTGCCTCGGCGAGCCGCTCATGCCCATGGCCGACTATCCCGAGGATCCGCACGAGGAGGTCGCTGTGGACGACCTCGGTGAGGTCAGCCATGGCGGGCTGATCGCACACAGGATCGGCATGCTCCGGGAGCTGACCGGCAATGCCTCCGTCGTGCTCGTCTGGGAACAGGTCGTCGGCGAGACCCTCGACGACGACACGCGATCCTGGGCGCGTGAGATGCAACGGCAGATGTCGCTGCTCGGGATCCCGCTGCGCGCACAGTATCTCCTGCACGCGCAGGGAGTGCGCCCGCTCCGCCCCGACGACGGGCTCTGAGCGTCCCTGTCGCCCGTCGCGACCCGCGGACCGCGATGCCCCTGGATCCTCGGATCCGGGGGCATCGCGCTGTCCGGCCGGTCCGCCCGCGAACACAGGAGCTTCGGGAGCGGGCCGCGAAAAAATTGGTATTCACTGTTGCTAGGTACCGGTACTCAGTGTTACTGTCTACCAGTAGTCAACATCACTGAGTAGAAGGAGGCGATCGCGATGGCGAGTCAGATGACCGAGATGCTCAAGGGCACGCTCGAGGGCATCGTCCTGGCGATCCTGGCCGAGCGATCGGCCTACGGATACGAGATCACGACCTGGCTGCGCGATGCGGGCTTCGCCGACATCGCGGAGGGCACCGTGTACGCGCTGCTCGTCCGGGTCGAGCAGAAGGGCCTGGTGGACGTGGAGAAGGTCCCGTCCGAGAAGGGCCCGCCGCGCAAGGTGTACACGCTCAACGCGCAGGGGCGGGATCAGCTCGCCGAGTTCTGGAGGACGTGGAGCTTCCTCGCAGAGCGCATCGAACAGCTCCACCACACGAACAGCACGACCGAGACGAACGAAGGAGCCTGACATGGCCGCGAAGTGGATCGAAGCCCTCACCGGGTCTCTCGAGCAGAAGAAGCAGTACAAGCAGGACAAGGCCCGCATCGAGGGTCTCCCGGCGCCGTATGCGGCGGCGGCGACCGCGATGCAGCGCTACCTGATGTACGCCGGCGGCATCACCGACGGCGACACCATGGTGCGGATGTTCTCCGACCTGGCGGACCTCTGGGAGCGCGCCGCGATCGACGGCACCCCGGTCCGCGACATCGTCGGCGACGACCCGGTCGACTTCGCGGAGACGTTCGCCAAGGCGTACGCCGGCCGCGAGTGGATCGACAAGGAGCGCAAGCGCTTCACCCAGGCCATCGACGAGGCCGAAGGAAAGGGGAACCGATCATGACCACCTCCGCCGCCCCCGCGATCCGCGTGCAGGGCGTCACCAAGTCGTTCAAGGACCTGCAGGTCCTGCGCGGCGTCGACTTCGACGTCGAGCGGGGCAGCATCTTCGCCCTGCTCGGCTCGAACGGCGCCGGCAAGACCACGCTCGTGCGGATCCTCTCCACGCTGCTGAAGGCCGACGGCGGATCCGCGAGCGTACAGGGCTTCGACGTCGCGACGGCGCCGAACGACGTGCGCCAGGCGATCAGTCTCACCGGCCAGTTCGCCGCGGTCGACGAGGTCCTCAGCGGCCGGGAGAACCTCGTGCTCGTCGCGAGGCTCCGGCACCTCAAGGATCCCGGATCCGTCGCCGACGACCTGCTCGCCCGGTTCTCCCTCACCGAGGCCGGCGGACGCCGCGCCGGCACCTACTCCGGCGGCATGCGCCGGCGGCTCGACATCGCGATGAGCCTGATCGGCGACCCGCCGGTCATCTTCCTCGACGAACCGACCACGGGGCTCGACCCGCAGGCGCGGATCGAGGTCTGGCAGACCGTGAAGCAGCTCGCCGACAGCGGCACCACGGTGCTGCTCACCACGCAGTACCTCGACGAGGCGGAGCAGCTGGCCGACCGGATCGCGATCCTGCACGAGGGCACCATCATCCAGAACGGCACGCTCGCCGAGCTCAAGCGGCTGCTGCCGCAGGCCAAGGTCGAGTACGTCGAGAAGCAGCCCACGCTCGAGGAGGTCTTCCTCGCCCTCGTCGGGCCGAGCGCGGCACCGGTCCCCGAGCCGGTCGAAGATTCCACAGAGAAGGAGGCGGTGAAATGACCGCTCACGTCCTCAGCGACACCGGCGTTCTCACCGGACGCTCGCTGCGACACATCCTGCGCAGCCCCGACACGATCATCACCACCGCGGTGACCCCGATCGCGCTCATGCTGCTGTTCGTCTACGTCCTCGGCGGCGCGATCCACACCGGATCCTCGCAGTCGTACATCGACTACATGCTGCCGGGGATCCTGCTCATCACGATCGCCTCGGGCATCGCGTACACCTCGTACCGGCTGTTCCTCGACCTGCAGGGAGGCATCTTCGAGCGGTTCCAGTCGATGCCGATCGCCCGCTCGAGCGTGCTCTGGGCGCACGTGCTGACCTCGCTCGTGGCGAACATCGTGTCGGTCGCGATCGTGGTCGGGGTGGCTCTGCTCATGGGCTTCCGGACGGGCGCGTCCGTCGGAGCGTGGCTGGCCGTGGCCGGGATCCTGATCCTGTTCACGCTCTCGCTCACGTGGCTCGCGGTCATCGCGGGGCTCTCGGCGAAGACCGTAGATGGCGCGAGCGCGTTCAGCTACCCGCTCATCTTCCTGCCGTTCATCAGCTCGGCGTTCGTGCCCACGTCGTCGATGCCGGGCCCGGTGGCCTGGTTCGCGGAGTACCAGCCGGTGACGTCGATCGTGAACACGGTCCGGGCGCTCTTCACCGGGGCCCCGGTCGGATCCAGCATCTGGATCGCCCTGGCCTGGATGGTCGGGATCCTCGCGATCGCCTACGGCTTCGCGATCGCCATCTACCGCAAGAAGATCAGCTGATCAGGTCGGTTCCTGAGCCGGTCGAAGGACGAACCCCCTCGAACCGCCTTCGGTGCCCCGCGCACCCGGAGGCGGTTCGAGGCGGTTCGGGGGATCGATCCGTTTCGCAGTGCGCAAAGTGTCGTCCGCGGCCTCAGATGCAACACTTCGCACTCTTCGAAACGGGACCCGTTCCGCGCCGGCGCCGGCACGGATCCGGGTCCGGCTGTGGAGAGCGGCCGGTGATGTCCGCGGGGCTGGTTACGCTGGATCCATGCCTCAGAACGATCCGCGAGACCCCTACGCGGATCTGCCGTGGTCCGACGCCCCGCTCGACGATCCGTACGCCGACATGCCGTACGGGGACGAGCCGTGGGACGCTGCGCCGCCGCCCGAGGAGGGCGAATGGGCCGGATCCCCCGGGGCCGTGCCGCAGGGCAGCTTCCCGGCGCCCGTCGCCCTTCGACGGGCTCAGGGACCGTCCGCGGTGACGCCCGCTCCCAGCCGCTTCCCGACCCCGCTCGAGGCGCTGCGCACGGTCTACGGCTACGACGCCTTCCGCGGCGACCAGGCCGCGATCATCGACCAGGTCGTCGCCGGCGGCGACGCGGTCGTCCTCATGCCGACGGGCGGCGGCAAGAGCCTCTGCTACCAGGTGCCGGCGCTCGTGCGCGAGGGCACCGGGCTCGTGGTCAGCCCGCTCATCGCGCTCATGCACGACCAGGTCGACGCCCTGCGCGCCAACGGCGTGCGCGCGGCCCATCTGAACTCGACGCAGACCTCGGCCGACCGGGGCGACGTCGAGCGCGCGTATCTCGCGGGCGAGATCGACCTGATCTACGTCGCGCCCGAGCGCCTCTCCAACCCGCAGACCCTGGCGCTGCTGCAGCGCGGATCGCTCAGCGTCATCGCGATCGACGAGGCGCACTGCGTGTCGCAGTGGGGCCACGACTTCCGGCCCGACTATCTCGCGCTCGGCGGGCTCGCCGAGCGATTCCCGGGCGTCCCGCGCATCGCGCTCACCGCGACGGCGACGCGCGAGACCCATCGCGAGATCACCGAGCGGCTGCACCTGCCCGCCGCGAAGCACTTCGTGGCGAGCTTCGACCGGCCGAACATCCAGTACCGGATCGACCCCAAGGTCGACGTGCGCAAGCAGCTCGTCGCGTTCATCCGCAGTCAGCCCGAAGGCTCCGCGGGCATCGTCTACGCGCTCAGCCGCTCGTCTGTCGAGCAGACCGCCGAATACCTCAGCGCGCAGGGCTTCGACGCGATCCCGTACCACGCGGGCCTCGACGCCGGCACGCGGGCCGCGCACCAGTCGCGGTTCCTCCGCGAGGACGGCGTGATCGTCGTCGCCACGATCGCGTTCGGGATGGGGATCGACAAGCCCGACGTGCGCTTCGTCGCGCATGTCGACCTGCCGAAGTCGGTCGAGGGCTACTACCAGGAGACCGGCCGTGCCGGCCGCGACGGCGAGGCCTCGGTCGCCTGGATGGCGTACGGCCTCGGCGATGTCGTGCAGCAGCGCCGGTTCATCCAGCAGTCCGACGGCGACCGCGTCATCAAGCAGCGCCAGAACCAGCACCTCGACGCGATGCTCGCGCTCTGCGAGACCGTGGACTGCCGTCGGCAGAACCTGCTCGGCTACTTCGGCCAGGCGTCCGAGCCGTGCGGCAACTGCGACACCTGCCTCACCCCGCCCGACAGCTGGGACGGGCTGATCCCCGCGCAGAAGCTGCTGTCCACGATCGTGCGGCTGCAGCGCGAGCGGCGGCAGTCGTTCGGCGCCGGGCACCTCATCGACATCCTCCGCGGGGCGTCGACCGAGAAGATTCGCAAGTTCCGGCACGACGAGCTCGCCACCTACGGGATCGGATCCGATCTCACCGACGCGCAGTGGCGCTCGGTCGTGCGGCAGCTGCTCGCGCAGGGGCTCATGCAGGCGCAGGGCGAGTACGGCACGCTCGCGGTGAGCGACGCCAGCACCGGGGTGCTGGGCGGGTCCACACCGGTCAACCTGCGGCACGATGTCGTCGTCCGCGCCGGGGCCTCCGGATCCGGCCGGTCCGCCAAGCGCTCGGCCGCCGACGCGCTCGCCGAGGGCGACCGGGAGCTGTTCGAGGCGCTGCGATCCTGGCGGGCGCAGACCGCGCGCGAGCAGGGCGTTCCCGCGTACGTCGTGTTCGGCGACGCGACGCTGCGCGCCCTCGCCGAGCACCGGCCCGTCCGTGCCGAGGACCTGGTCGGCATCAGCGGCATCGGCGAGAAGAAGCGCGAGGCGTACGGCGACGCCGTGCTCGAGGTCATCGCCGCCGAGGGCTGAGCCCGGCTCGACCGCCGTCCGGTCCGCAGTCCACGGCCCACGGACCGCGGCCCGCGGCCGTCGCGGTCGGTTCGCCGCGCGGTCGCGGTCGGTTCGCCGCGCGGTCGCGGTCGGTTCGCCGCGCGGTCGCGGGCCTTTCGTCGAAGATGGAAAGCGCTGCTCCCGGGTGGCCGCTACGGGCGAAATCCATCTCCCCGGACCGCCCCGTTTCGCGAAAAGATGGAAAACGCCGCGGCGCACACCGTGCGGGCAGCGAAATCCATCTCCGGTGTGGTCGGCGACCGCCCGTGCAGGATCCGAGATCCGGCCGGACGGCCCCGCGACCGCCTGTCCTGTGGCATCGCCACAACCCGCCGGAACCTCGCCGCCGGAAATGGTTGGCGGATCTCCACAGCCGACTTCATGCCGTGTTGTGAGAGACCTACCATGATGACATCCCGATAGCTCCCGAGAGGATCCCCATGGTCGACGCCGCCCTTCGGACCACCACCGCGAAAAGCACTCCCGACGGCCCCGCCACGCGCATCGACGTCGCCGCTGTCGGCGATCTGCTGCTCGGCACGTGGGCCGACACCCGCCGCGAAGCGCGCGAGATGATCAAGGATCCGGCGTTCTGGCGCGACGACTCCCTCGGCAAGGACGCGCACCGCGAGCGCGTGCTGACCCAGATGCACCTGCTGGTGCAGAACAAGGCCGTGCACCGAGCCTTCCCGCAGCGCCTCGGCGGCGAGGAGAACAACGGCGCCAACATCGCCGGCTTCGAGGAGCTCGTGGCCGCCGACCCCAGCCTGCAGATCAAGTCGGGCGTGCAGTGGGGCCTGTTCGGATCCGCCGTGCTGCAGCTCGGCACCGCGGAGCACCACGACAAATGGCTGCCCGGCATCATGAGCCTGGAGATCCCCGGCGCGTTCGCGATGACCGAGATCGGGCACGGATCCGACGTCGCCTCGATCGGCACGACCGCGACCTACGACCCGGAGACCGAGGAGTTCGTCATCCACACGCCGTTCCGTGCGGCGACGAAGGAGTTCCTCGGCAACGCCGCCCTGCACGGCGTCGCAGCGACCGTGTTCGCGCAGCTCATCACGAACGGCGTCAACCACGGCGTGCACTGCTTCTACGTGCCGCTGCGCGGCACAGAGGGAGAGCACGCCGGCGAGGATCTGCCCGGCATCTCTCGCGAGGACGACGGGCTCAAGGGCGGCCTGAACGGCATCGACAACGGCCGGCTCAGCTTCGACCACGTGCGGATCCCGCGCACAAACCTGCTGAACCGCTACGGCGACGTCGCCGCCGACGGCACCTACACCAGCGCGATCGACAGCCCCGGCCGCCGCTTCTTCACGATGCTCGGCACCCTTGTGCAGGGCCGGGTCTCGCTCGACGGTGCCTCCTCCTGGGCGTCCGCGCTCGGCCTGTACATCGCGATCACCTACGCCGGCCAGCGCCGCCAGTTCACCGGCGCGAGCGGGGAGGAGACCACGCTCCTCGACTACGGCAAGCACCAGCGCCGGCTCCTGCCGCGCCTGGCCACGACCTACGCGCAGCTCTTCGCGCACGACGAGTTCCTGCAGAAGTTCGACGGCGTCTTCTCCGGCCGCACCGACACCCCGCAGGACCGCGAGGATCTGGAGACGCTCGCCGCCGCCCTCAAGCCGCTGTCCACCTGGCACGCGCTGGACACCCTGCAGGAGTGCCGGGAGGCCTGCGGCGGCGCCGGCTTCATGTTCGAGAACCGGTTCGTCGGCCTCCGCCAGGATCTCGACATCTACGTGACCTTCGAGGGCGACAACAACGTGCTGCTGCAGCTCGTCGGCAAGCGCCTGCTCACCGACCTCGCGAAGCAGTTCAAGGGCAAGGACGCGGCGGCCCTCGCCCGGTACGCCGTCGAGCAGACCGCCGGCAAGGTGTTCCACGGCGCGGGTCTCCGGCAGTTCGGCCAGTCCGTCGCGGACCTCGGATCCATCGCCCGTTCCGTCGAGAACGGCCTGCGCGGTGAGCAGCAGCACGAGCTGCTCACCGACCGCGTGCAGCAGATGATCGCCGACGTCGCCGGCCGTCTCCGCGCCGCCGGCAAGGACAAGGCACTCGGCGAGAAGCTGTTCAACGAGAACCAGGCCGAGCTCATCGAGGCGGCCCGCGCGCACGGCGAGCTGCTGCAGTGGGAGGCGTTCAGCGACGCGGTCGGCCGTACGACCGACGAGGGCAGCCGCACGGTGCTCACCTGGCTGCGCGACCTGTTCGGGCTGCAGCTCATCGAGAAGCACCTCGCCTGGTACCTCATCAACGGCCGCCTGTCGGCCCAGCGCGCGGCCTCGGTCTCGCGCTACATCGACCGGCTCTGCACGCGCCTGCGCCCGCACGCCCTCGACCTCGTGAACGCGTTCGGCTACGCGCCCGAGCACGTGCGCGCACCCCTCGCCTCCGGTGCGGAGCAGACCCGCCAGGACGAGGCCCGCGCGTACTACGAGGACCTGCGCGCCTCGGGTCAGGCGCCCGCGGACGAGAAGGCGCTGAAGAAGGCCCGCCAGCTCTGACCCGCCCTCCCCTTCCGCTAGCTGGTCGCGAATCGTCGCCGAACCTCAGAAATGAGGGCGTGTCGCGACCAGCGAGCGGAGATGGACGGGCGGTGGACCGGCGCAGGGATCGGGACGGGATGTCGCCGGCCCGGCCTACGCTGGTCGGCATGACCTCGGATCCGACCGCCGACGACCGCACCCGCTGCCCCTGGGTCGGCGACGACCCCGATTATCTGCGGTACCACGACGAGGAGTGGGGGCGGCCTCTGCACGGCGATCGCCCGCTGTTCGAGAAGATGGCGCTCGAAGGCTTCCAGGCCGGACTGAGCTGGATCACGATCCTGCGCAAGCGTCCGCGGTTCCGCGAGGTGTTCGCCGGGTTCGACCCTGCGGCGGTCGCCGGCTTCGGCGAGGACGACATCGCCCGGCTGATGGCGGATCCGGGGATCATCCGCAACCGCGCCAAGATCGAGGCCACGATCGGCAACGCCCGGATCGTGCGCGACCTGGCCGAGGGCGAGCTCGACGCGCTGATGTGGTCGTTCGCGCCCGCGAAGCGCCGACCCCGTCCCCGCACGATCGCGGAGATCCCGGCGGTCACGCCCGAGTCGGACGCGATGAGCAAGGCGCTGCGGAAAAAGGGGTTCCGCTTCGTCGGCCCGACCACGATGTACGCGCTCATGCAGTCGGCCGGCATGGTCGACGACCACGTCGAGGGGTGCTGGCGAGCCGCCTGAGCTTCGACAGCCTCCGGGCCGCCCTTCGGCGAGCTCGGGGCCCGAGCCCGGGGGAGGAGGCTCGGGGCGGCCGTCAGGCGGCGGCCGGGGCCTCCGGGCCCGGCTCGGCGGTGCCGTCCGACCCGGTGTCGGGCTTGCGGAAGACCTGGCGCATGTGGTCGCTGAGGAGGAAGTCGGCGACGCCGATCATGATGAGGCTGAAGATGATCTGCTCGGTCACCATCCACGCCGGGTAGAGGCCGGGGATCGCGGCCATCACGAGCGTGATCACCGGGAAGATCTGCGCGAACAGCCGTAGTCGCTGGTACGCCCAGCGCCAGCCGAGCGCCGCGCGCCAGGCGAAGTAGAAGAGCGTGACCGTCATCGCCAGCACGATGAGCGCGCGCATCCAGACCGCGAACGGAACGGCCAGGATGCTGCGGGCCTGCACCGCGATCACGACGGCGACGACCACCGCCGCCACGCCGATCAGGAGCTCGACCGCGAGCAGCCAGAACACCCCGCGGAACGCGCGCACCGTGCGGTGGTGGTCGCGATCCTCCTCCGTGATCAGGACGTGCGACTGGCGCCCGCCCGCGATGCGGTCGACGCGCAGCAGCAGCGGCTCGAGGCGTCGGAGGAGGGGGTCGAGGATCATGCTCCGAGCCTACGGCGGACGCTTGTGCGCGGGCCGCGTGAAGGCCCCGTCAGGCGCGAAATCGATCGAAGGATGGAGGGCCGCCGATCCGGGGACCGCGGAGGCCCATCCGGTGCCCGGTTAGGCTGAGCGGCGGACGATACGGAGGGGGATCGCTCATGGCACTGCCCGTCGGGTCGGCTCTGCTGCCGGCGCTCGCGGTCGGCGGCGCCGCCGGGCTCGCGCTCGGCGTCGGACTGTGGATCTGGTACGCGGCCGCGCTGGCGAAGCTGTTCCCACGGATCGGCGGGGAGGGCTGGAAGGGCTGGGTCCCGGTGCTCAACGAGGCCGAGGTCCTCTCCCGCGGCGGCGTTCCGGCCTGGGGCGCGGTGTTCTTCTTCATCCCGGTCGTGCAGCTCTACGGCCTGTACCTGAAGATCGTCGCGGCGCACCGGATCAACGGGCGCTTCCGGCACGGCGGCGGGTTCACGCTGCTCGCGATCGTCCTCCCGCCGCTCTGGGCCACCCTGCTCGCGGCCGGGCAGGATCCGGTCGCGGAGGCGGGCACGGCCGTGCCGGGCGGCCCGCAGACGGGCGGGATCCGCACCCGCGTCGTGTCGCCGCGCGCCGCTCTCGCGCGCGACGCATCGGGCTACGCGATCCCGGCGGCGGTGCCGGCCGAGTCGGCGCTGATCGATGCGGTGCCCGGCGGATCGGCGCCGGTGACGGACGGATCCGCGCGCGCATCGGATCCGCGGCCCGCACCCGCGCCGGCTCCCGCCCAGCCCGCCCCGGCTTCCGCCCAGCCCGTCCCGGCTTCCGCCCAGCCCGTCCCGGTCGCCGAAGCTCCGCGGGGCGAGCGCTGGGTCCTGGTCCTCGACGACGGCACCCGCCTGCCGCTCACCGGATCCGGCATCGTGCTCGGCCGCGCCCCCGCCGGCGCTGCCGGGGATCAGACCGTGCGGATCCCCGACGCGACGCGCACGCTGTCGAAGACCCACGCACGCCTCGACCGCGACGGATCCGGCTGGCGGCTCACCGACCTGAATTCGACGAACGGCGTGCGCGTGTTCGCCCGGGACGGCGGCACGACCGTGCCCGCACCCGGCGTTCCGGCGCCGGTGCAGGGGCGGATCCTGCTCGGCGACGTGGGCATGCTGATCGTGCTCGACGGGGCAGGCTGACCGGGCGCCCCTCCGCGGGGATGGGGAGTTCTCTCCATTGGCGACGGTCCGGGCACTCGCCTACTGTGAAGACGGAGGGAACCGCGTCACGGTGTGACGGGCTCCCCGACCGGAGAAGCAGGACGCGCTGCGCATTGCGCTGCGCGTCGAGGGGGGAGTGGTGTGTCGGACGACGCCGAGATGTTCTTCGAACTGCGGGACGAGGTGTCCCGTGACGCGCAGACCTACGCCGACGCGGCCGGGCGGGAGCGACCCGCTTCGACCACGGACGAGGCGGGGCAGATCGAGGTGACCCTGTCCGAGACGGAGGGGACCACCGTCGTGGTGGGAGACAACTGGCAGGACGTCTACCGTCCGGGCGAGCTCGGCTCCGCGATCGTCGAGACCGTGCAGCAGCTCGCCGCGGCCCGGACCGCGGCCTGGGCGGAAGGGCTGGGCGAGGCGGCAGAGGAGACCCGTCGGCCGTCCCCGACCCCGCCCGCGGGAGAGTCGGCTGCGGCCAGGATCCAGGCGGCGCTCGAAGCGGAGCCGGATGGCGGCGCTGCCGTGACACGGTCGCTGGAGAACGTGCTCGCGATGCTCGACGACATCTCGGCGAACATCGACGAGACCTTCGCCGAGGCGTTCCGCCGCGGGCGGACCACGCATTCGACCACGCCGCTGTCGCGGAACCTCACGGTCGAGGTGAGCGCGATGGGGGAGCTCGTCTCGGTCTCGTTCTCCGAGAACTGGCTGGCCCGCACGAGCGGGTCGCAGATCTCCCGAGAGCTCAACGCCGCGATCGCGGAGGCGCGGGCGGCGACCGCGACCAGCCGCGATGCCGGGCCGTTCGCCGGCACGCCGCTGGCCGAGTATCAGCGCTTCCTCGACGATCCGGACAGTTTCGTCGACTACATCAGCGGGAGGGGATGACGATGGATCCGGAGCTGAAGCTCTGCTTCGACGCGTTGGGCAAGGATGCCTCGATCTGGGACGAGGCCGGGAACACGCTGGAGACGGCGTCCCGGACGATCGACGGGGTCGACGTCTACCGGGGCGCGTTCTCGTTCGGTGCGCTCGAGGTCGCCGACCAGTACGCGCAGCTGCACACGCAGGTCGTCCAGCTGCTCACCGACGGCGCCCGCGAGGTGAGGGCGGGGGCCACCGCCCTCCGTGCGGTCCGCGACGACTTCCAGCGCTTCGAGGACATCTCGAAGTCCGAGTACTACAAGATGTGGCAGCCAGCCGAGTGAGCCGCTGCGCGACGACCGGAGAGTAGACAATGAATCCCGCAGAGAAGGTCATCGAGCTCCTCGACAAGATCCGGGCGAAGATCGACGAGATCACCCGGCTCGTGAACGCCGTGCTCGACCACATCCCGTTCTTCCTGAAGTGGGTCGTCGACAAGCTCCACGAGGCCTGGGACAGGATGATCGCCAAGCTCGGCGAGTTCTGGGACTGGTTCACCGACAAGCTCAGCTACGTGGGCAACCCCGGGCTGCTGAACAGCGCCTCGGAGACGTGGCGGAGCGCGGCCGGCAAGGTCTCCAAGATCAACGACACGATCACCGCCTCGCAGCTGTCGGTGGACGACCGCTGGAAGGGCCGGGCCGCGTCGCAGTACGAGCAGTCGCTCGAGCCGCAGCGGCGCGCCAACACGTCGATCCTCGCGGACTACGCGGAGAACGTGGCCAGCGCGCTGAGCGGTCTGGCCGGGGCGATCGTCGCGTTCTGGGCCGCGGTCGTCGTCGCGATCCTGACCCTGCTGGGAGCCCTCGCCGGCGCGGCCATCGCGACCGGCACGATCATCGGGCTCCCCGCCGTGCCGGTGCTGGTGACGCTCGGCATCGTGGCCTTCCTGGCCGCCGCGGGCTTCGGCGTCTACACGCTGACCACCGCCGCAGGGTCGTCCAAGTCGACGCTCGCCTCGACGAGCGCCGGCATCTCCACCTGGCCGAAGATCGCCACGCAATGACCGGGAACGGATCCGCGATGCCGCCGTCGGACAGCCAGGGGCCCGCCCGCGCGCGGCGCCCCGGGGCGCTCGGCGGGATCCTGCTCGTCTTCGCCGTGGTCAACGCCGCGATCTCGGCACTCTGCTTCGGCGGGTCGGGCTCGGACGGCGCGCTGGTCGGCGGCGGTCTCGTCGCGGCGCTGCTCGCGGTGCTCACGCTCCTGCTCGCCGTGCTCGCGTTCCAGCTCGCCCGGAAGGGCCCGAATCGGCGGGCGCTGACCGGGCCGGCCCGGCTGTTCACGATCCTCGTGCTCGCCCTCGGCGTCCTCGGCGGAGGGATCGCCATCGTGCTCAGCCTGATCGCGGGAAGCACGTTCGGCCTCGCCGCCGGCGGCGTGCTCGTGCCGATCGCGCTGCTCGTCGGGGCTCTCGGATCGCTGGTGCGCGGGACGGCTGCAGCCGCGTAGACCGGCTCAGAACAGGTCGGGCTTCTCCTGGCCGAACAGGCCGCCGGGGCGGGGCGGGGTGGCGGCGGACGCCTCTGCCCGTTCCGACCGGCGGCGGCGCAGCAGCAGGAGCGTCGTCAACAGGCCGAGCAGGGCCGCCGCGACCACGGCGGCGAGGATCGCCGTCTCCTGGGTGCGCACGAACGGCGAGGCCGAGGGATCGGATCCGGCCTGCGCGCCCTGCGGACGCATCGCGCTCCTCCCCGCGTCGGAGAACGGGCCGGCCGGCCCGCGCGTGCTGGCGTCCGGCAGGAGCGTGTTCGCGGCCGCCGGCTGCACGAAGCCCCAGCCGTCGCGGTCGTCCCGACGGTCGGCGTCGGCGCGCAGCGCGGTCGCGGTGAGCCGGTACGCCCAGCCGGTGACCGGCTCGGACGGGTGCGCCTGGGCCACGAGCGCCGCCGCGCCGCTCACATACGCCGTCGCGAAGCTCGCCGAGGGGACCGCGTCGAACTGGCAGTCGCCGGCCCCGGTGGCGGTGCTCAGCACGTTCGCCCCCGGCGCGGTGAGGGCGACCTGCGGTCCGTGGATCGAGTCGTCGGTGCTCCGGCCGTCGTCCGCGGCCGCGGAGACGCCCAGCGCGCCGGGGTACCCGGCGGGGTAGCGCACGCCGTTCGGCGCGTCCGGAGCTGCGGCGCGATTGCCGGCGCTCGCCACGACGAGGCTGTGCTGCGCGGCGGCGTAGGCGACCGCGGCGCGGAGCTCGGGCGCGTCCTGCTGCGTGCTCAGCGAGACGTTGATCACGCGGGCGCCGTGGTCGGCGGCCCAGCGGATGCCGTCCGCGATCCGGGCGGGAGTGGGGCCGAAGCCCTTCTTCGCGTCATCGTCGGTGTCGCTGCGGAACACCCGCACCGACAGCAGCGATGCATCCGGTGCGAGACCGACCACCCCGGATCCGGCGACGGGACGTGCGGCGATCTCGCCCGCGATCACGGTGCCGTGGCCCAGCGGGTCGCTGAGCCCGTCGGGGCGCTCGCCGTCGCCGACGAGGTTGACGCCGCCGGCCACCGCACCGGCGAGGTGCAGGTTGCCCGCGTCGATCCCGGAGTCGACCACCGCGACGGTCACGCCGCGCCCGGTCGCGCGCTTGTTCGCCTCCGCCGCGCCCAGCGACACCAGCGCCGGCGGGGTGCTCGGCGTGAGCACGACCTGGCCGGGCCGGCAGGCCTCGCCCGCCGCGGACGCCGCCGGCGCGGCCAGCAGCCCCGCCGCCACGAGCGCCGCGACGCCGAGGATCCCGGTCGTGCGTCTCATCCGCCGCTCGCGGCCGAGGGGGTGCGCCCGGCGGCCGCACTGGAGAGGGCGGGGCCGGCGGGGAAGAACTGGATCCAGGCGTCCGGGGCGCGACCGACGTCGCCGGCCGCATAGCCGAGGCGCTGGACGGCGTCCGTGCCGCCCGGGACCGCATAGGCGGTGCCGGATCCGTCGATCAGCATGTGCAGGGCCGCGGAGCCCTCGCCGATCCGCACCAGCGCGCCGGTGCCGACCCGCACGGACGGGGTCCTCCGGTCGTCCGGCAGCGGCGCCGTGCTCGCGGCGAGGACCGTCTCGGCGTCCTTGTCGAGCAGCGCGCACGGCGCGGCGTCGGCGGCGAGCGGGGTCAGCGGGTTCGCGGGCCAGTCGGATCCGCCGGCGGCGGCGCCGGTCGGCAGCGCGGCGAGCTGTGCGGGCGGCAGGTCCTTCACCGTCCCGCCGGCCGCACCGCTGCCCAGCAGGTACAGCTGGTACGCGAGCGGGGTGAGCGGGGCCGCCTTGCCATCGGCGGTGAGGACGTAGCGCTCCTCGGCCGGGCGGCCCTGCACGTGCACGACATCGCCGCTGGCCAGGTCGCTGTTCGGGATGCGCGTGCCGGTGCGGCTCAGCACGAGCGGGGCGAAGTCGCTGCCGGGCGAGAACAGGTTCAGCCATCGGCCGTCCACGGACCGGATGCGGGCCGTGCCGAGGCCGACCGCGCGCAGCACCGCATCGGCGGAGGCCTTCGGGACCGCGTGCCGCACTCCGCCCGAGATCACGAACAGGTCGTCGCCGCGGCGGACGACCGCTCCCGCATCGGCGGTCGCGGCCTGCACGGATCCGCCGCCGATCGACACGGCGACGCCGGCGGATCCGTCCACGCAGGCGGTCCAGCCGGCGTTGGCCAGGGATCCCGGAGCGGGCAGGTCGTCGGGTGCGCCGACGATGCCGATCGCGGGGCCGACGGGGATCTTCGCGAGCGTCGCCCGATCCGTCTTGATCACCGAGAACTTCCCGGCGGGGATGAGCAGGCGGGCGCTCGCGGTGTTGATGACCGGGTGCAGCTGCCCCTTGATCGACACGTAGCGCGCCCCGGTGTCGGTCGCGACGATGAGCCGGTTGTCCTGCCAGCCCTGCGGCAGGCCGGGGCGGAGCAGGCCGTAGAACAGGCCGCCGAGCAGCAGCATGGCCGTGAGCGCGACACCCGCGGTCACCGCGCGCAGCGGTTTCGCCGGCTCCAGCTCCTTGCCGCCCGGGGCGCCCGAGGTGAACGCCGAGAGCAGCCGTCGCCGGCTGAAGCCCTGCGCCTCGATGAGGTCCTTCTTCGTCGCCATCGTCTACAGCAGCCCGGCCGTGACGACGCCGAGCGGCAGCACCAGCGCCATCGCGACGACCTCGATCGTGTCCGCGGCCCGGGCGAGACGCAGCCGGGCCTTCGGGCGCATGAGCGTGAGCCCGATGAGGATGATCGTCGCGGCGAGCAGCACCACGAGCAGACTCTGGCGGAGGTCCGGCTGGGCGAGCGCGACCGTGAGGCCGGTCGCGGCGAGACCGAGCGCGCCGATGAGCATGAGCACGAGAACGCCGCGCCGCGCGTGCACCTGCCGCGACTGGAACATCATCCCCACGAACGCGAGAAGGCACAGGCCGGCGCCGGCGAGGCCCTGCGCGGCCACGAGCGGGGTGGCGACGAGTGCGGCGATCCCGAGCGCGGCGCGCAGCGAGATGAGCGCGCGGGTGCCGGCGGCGGCACGGCGCTTGACCTCGTCGCCGTCGATCGGATCCGGGACGCTGAAGATGTCGGCGTCGCTCTGCGGGGAGATCACCCTGATCCGGGTCGAGGTGAGCACGAGCCAGGGCAGACCGTTCGCGAGGGTCGCGGTGATCGCGAGCATGAGGGCGTACGGGGCGACGACGGATCCGACGAGCGCGCTCGCCGTCGCGGTGATCCCGATGGCGCCGCCGAGCGCGATCGGGATGAGGTGGATCTCGGGCTTGTCGTTCGTGACGGCGAGCCCGGCGCCCCCGACGACGAGCATGCCGAGACCGGCGGCCGCGAGCGGCCAGCCCCACAGCGTCGCCTGCGGCACGGCGAGGTACCCGCACAGGCCGCCGAACGCGGCGGCGGCGAGCCCGAGCGCGTGCCCGGCCTCGGCCTGGTCGAGGCGGATCAGCACGGCCGCGGCCGCGGCGAGCACGAGGGCGCCGCCGCCGGCGATCGCGGCCGACAGCACGCCGGCGCCGCTCGCGACGAGCAGCAGCGCGCACAGCGCGAGGAAGGTGAGGCTGATGAACAGGGCGGTGCGGGCGCCGTCCTTCGGCGTCCACACGCCGTGCTGCTCGCCGGTCGCGTCGATCACGGCCTCGACGACGTCGTCGTAGACGCGCGGCGCGGGCACGAGACCGCCTCGGACGAGGGTCAGCAGCTCGCCGTCGTGCACGCCCTGCGCGAGCGCGCCGCGGGCGGGATCCAGCGCGGTGCCGTCCGCGCGATGCAGCGCGTAGCCGCCGTGCGCGAGGGTGGGATCCAGCACGCCGAGGCTGCGCGCGAAGCCCGGGATGATCTCGACCAGGGGCACCTGCGCGGGCACGCCGGCGTCGAGCCGCCGGTCGTCGCTGACGATCGACAGCCTGAGCACGGCACCTGCCGCGGTGCTGCTCTGCTCCATAGGACGCAGTCCCCCCACCCGTTCCTCGGATGCCCCGCCGTCGAGGCGGCCGGGCATCACCGCGTTTCACTCTACCCGGGGGGTCCACCAGGGTACGGGGGACGGCGATGGGGAGTCCTCCCCATTGGTGCCCTCCGGAGGCCTCGTCTAACCTGCTGAGCGGGGGACGGCCGCCGGAAGGTTCCGGCAGCGCCGGTCGGCGAGACCGATCACGAGTCCACCGCTAACCGGAGGAGTGTGAGTTATGGCTGAGGTCATCTCTGCAGAGGAAGGCGCCCTCAAGAAGGGCGCACAGGCGGTCAACACCGCCAAGGCCGGCATCGACCAGCAGGTCAAGAAGGTGCGCGGCGAGATCGAGCAGGTCCGGGGCTTCTGGACCGGCGGCGCCGCGGACTCGTTCACGGGTCTGATGAATCGCTGGGATCAGAACACCCGCCAGCTCAACGAGGTGCTGGTCACGCTCGAAGAGGCGCTCTCCGGCACGGAGCGCGACCAGGCCGCCACCGAGGAGCAGCACCGCTCCACCATCTCGGGTCTCGGCTCGATGATGTCGGGCGCGTGAGCGCCGAGACCGGAAGACGTTAAGGAGAACATGATGCAGTCGATGTCGGTGCGTCCGGAGCAGGTCACCGCTCTTTCCAACGAGATCCGCACGGGTGCCAACGGCATCCGCTCGGAGCTCGACCGTCTCGAGTCCGAGGTGGGCAAGCTCCGCGCCGCCTGGAACGGCGAGGCGCAGACCGCGTACGACCAGGCCCAGGCCAAGTGGAACAAGTCCCTGACCGAGCTGCAGCAGCTGCTCGAGCAGATCGCCACGAAGACCGAGCAGATGTCGCAGGAGTACGTGTCGCGGGACAAGTCGTCCGCGAACCGCTTCGCGTGAGCGACGGATGATGTCCGCGGATGCGGTCCGGCGACGGATCCGCATCCGCGGCGTTTCCGGTGTTCGAGCCCCGCGCACATGGCGCGGGGACGGGCAGCGGTGATGAGCAATCATCGACGGAGGGAAAGAGGGGGGCCATGAACGGACCGATCGCCACGGACATGGACGGGATCTTCTATCTGCTGAAGAAGGTCACGCAGGAGATCACGGAGGCTCCGAACGCCTGGCAGGCGAAGCACGCGGAGGGCGGCAACGCCGAGACCACCGCGGCGCTGCGCGACGAGATCGCCCTCGCCGCGGCCGCGATGAGCGACGCGACGAAGAGCATCGTCACCTCGGTCAACACGATGCACGACGAGATCCGTGCCGCCGTGACGAAGCTCATGGAGACCGACGCCGCGATGGCCGACGAGGGCAAGCTCCTGCTGTCGATCCTGGACACGACCGAGAAGCAGGCGCCGGCCGGCACCGCTTCGACGCACACGGACTACTGATGCGGCACGCTCGTCTGCTCCGCATCGCCGGCGCCGCCGTCGCGCTCGCCGCGGCGGGCGGGGTCCTCGCGGCCCCGGCGTACGCCGACGACCTCTCCTCGGGATCCTGGTACTACGTCCGCGGGCACGTTCAGGAGGCCCACGACGCCGGATACAGCGGCAAGGGCGTGACCGTCGCGGTCATCGACACGCAGATCAACCCGTCGGTGCCGACGCTGCGCGACGCGAACCTCGACGTCTCCCAGACGTCGTTCTGCTACGGCGCCGACGGCACGCCGATGATGCCCACGACGACCGACCTCGCGGCCGGATCCCACGGCACGAACGTGGCGTCGCTGATCGCGGGCACCGGCAAGGCTGATCCGGGGCAGCTGCCCATCCGCGGCGTCGCGCCGGGCGCCCGGGTGCTCTTCTTCGCCGATGCCGCGATCGCGAACGCGAAGAACGAGACCACGTGCCTCGACAAGCAGGGCAAGGACAACGCGGGCGCCCTCGGAGCGGCGATCGACGCGGCGCTCGACGCGCATGCCGACATCATCTCGATCTCGCAGAGCGCGAGCATCTCCCGAGACCTGATCGACGCGGTGGCGCGTGCCGAGGCGCGTGGCGTCCCCGTGATGGCGGCCCTGGAGAACGATCAGCTGACCGTGACCTGGACCGGGTTCCCTGCCTCGGCGAACGGCGCCGTCGCCGTGCAGGCCTTCGACGCCGCGGGGAAGATCCAGACGAGCGGGGTGACCGCCGACTCGCAGCATGCGAACCTCACGGACGACGTGAAGGTCGCCGCGCCCGGTGTCGGCATCCTGTTGCAGGGCGCGAACGGATCCTGGGACCAGCAGAGGCTCGGTAACGGGACATCGTTCGCCACGCCGATCGTCGCGGGCTTCCTCGCGGTGCTGAAGAGCAAGTACCCGAAGGCGACGGGCAACCAGCTGCTGCAGAGCATGATCCGCAACACCGGCAACAGCCACCACGAGCCGCAGTGGGGCAACGACTTCGGCTATGGGTCGATCTCGCTGACCGCGATGCTCGCCGACGACCCGCTCGCGTATCCGGACGTGAACCCGTTCCTGGACACGAAGGATCCGAACGCCGTTCCGAGCGCCGCCGACGTGCGCGCGGCCGGAACCGGCACCGCACCCGCGCCGACCACCGCGCGGACAGGGCAGAGCGCCGCGGGAAAGGCAACGGGCGGCGGCGCGGCGTGGCTGCCCTGGGTGATCGGGGGCGGGGCGCTGCTCGTGCTGCTGGTCGTCGGCGGGGTCGTGCTGACGCGGCGGACCGCCCGAGGCCGCGACGGAGCCGCGCCGATCGGGGCGGACGGCACGACACGCGAGCAGCTGCAGACGGCGGGCGTCGCGCACGGATCCGCTCCGCACACGGACGAAGGGGCAACACGATGACCGAGGGATACGTCTGCTACGCCAAGGCGGAGGACGAGCTCAACGCGATCCGGCGGATCGACGACTGGCACATCACCAACGCGGCCGCGCTGCTGAGCGCGCTGCACTCCCTGGACGGTGCGCTGCAGGCGCTCGTCGACTCGAAGTCGTCGTGGCAGGGTGCGGCCGGCGACGCCGCGCGCACCCGCGTCGCGCAGATGCGCTCCGACTTCGCGTCGATCGCGGGCCACGTGGACACGATCGTGAAGGCGATCGACTCGGCGAACTCCGCGCGGCGGAACGTGCTGAACGGCACGGAGCTGCCCAGCGCCCAGGTCGACCCGTTCTGGGCGAATGCGGTGAAGACCGCGTCGGTCATCGTGCACCCCGTGCTCGGCGAGCTCGCCGCCGACACTGCGCTCTCGGTGATCTCGAACTTCCTCGGCGACCAGCGCGAGGCGGATGCGCGCAAGGCCGTCGACGCGGTCCGCACGGCGATGGTCGAGCCCACCCAGCAGATCGCGGCAGCGCGCCAGCAGATGGCCTACGAATCCCCCACCATCCTGGGCGGTTCCGGGTCCGGTGGGCCGGACGGGACCGGTGTCTCCGGTAGCGGCGGGCCCGGGGGCTACCCCGGCGCCCCCGGGTACCCGGGCTACCCCGGGGGCTCTGGCGGCGTCGGCTCGCACCGCGCGCCGATCTGGACCGAAGCCCCGCTTGTGCCCGGCTACCCCGGGCACCCCGGCGACCCGGGCTATCCGGGTGGCGGACACCCCGGCGGCGGATACCCCGGCGGCCGGGTGACGGTCGACGATCCGAACCTGCGCGGCCATGTACCGGGCAGCGGTGGCGACGGCGGATCGGCGGGATCCGGTCACGGCCACGGCGGCGGTCTGCTGCCGGGCGGCCTGGGCGGAGGCGCTCTCGGCGGCGGCGCGGCGGCGGCGCTCGCCTTCGCCGCTCGCGGGAAGCTGACCGGTGTGGGCGGGGCGGGCGCGAGCCTGTCCGGCGTGCAGCCGGGCGGGCTCCTCGGCTCGGGCGGTGCGGGCGGATCCGGTGTGGTCACCACGCCGGGCCAGGCCGGTGCGACCGGCATGGGGTCCCGCGGCGGCATGGTCGGCGGTCAGGGCCAGGGCGGCTCCGAGGAGGAGAAGCGCCGGCGCGCGTCGGCCGGCCCGACGGCGCCGCACCTGGAGGACGACGAGGCGCCGATCCCGATGTCCCAGAGCGCGCGGGCCGGATCCCGCGACGAACGCGCCTGACCGTGGGAAACATGCACGGGGCGGGCTTCTCCCCGGGGCGCATCGATGGGCAGTGCTCCCCATCGACGCTCCGGGCGGGGTTCCGTACCGTGGATCGGGTGAGCGTGGACGGGAAGCGGATGCGATGAGCGGGTTCTTCGGCGGGGCGACGCCGGGCGAGGTGCGTGAGCGCCTCGCCCGGGAGCTGGAGCAGGCGCAGCAGCGTGCGGCGGCGGCGGCAGGTGTGCGGGCGGACATCGAGGCCGTGCGGGAGCGGCTGTCCTCGCCGCGGCGCGAGCTGACGGTCGTGGTGGACGCCTCCGGGCGCCTGCTCGATGTGGGCCTCACCGAGGCGGCGCTGCAGCTCGGCCCGGCTGCTCTCGGCCGGCTGCTCGTGGAGACCGCGAACAAGGCGCAGCAGGCGGCAGGGGAGCGCGCGGCGCGGATCGCCGCGGAGGCGTTCGGCGAGGACGACCCGGCGGTCGCGCACCTGCGCTCGGAGATCGAGGAGCGCGCGCCGAAGGCCGACGGGATCGAGTACCGCTGATGAGCGGCTCGATCGCGCTGGACTTCGACCTGGGCCGGCAGCACGCCGCCCGGGTCGGACGCGTCGCGTCGGATGTGCGCATGGCTCAGGATGCCGCGTCGTCTCTGGATCTCGCCGGCGGGGCGTTCGGGGTGATGTGCTCCTTCCTGGTGCCGCCCGCAGTGCTCGTGTCGCAGGTCGCGGTCGGGACGATCTCGTCGGTGTCCGCGATGCTCGGTCGGGCCGAGACCGAGTTCCTCGGCGTGGTTGCCGACTTCGAGGCGATGGAGGAGGACTTCTCCTCCCGGTACGCGCAGTTGCACGGCGAGGTCGACGGGGTGCGGCGATGACGCCGCCGAACCCGCTCGTCACGGGTCCGGTGAACACGTCCACGCCGTTCCAGGGCGCGTTCCTGCTGGAGGACGGCGAGGCGCTGGTGCAGGCGATCCGTTCCGGCGACTGGGTGGCCGGCGGTTTCGCGGCGTTCTCCGCGGCGATGGACACGGTCGCGGCGGTGTCGGATCCGCTCGGCTCGCTGATCGCGGCCGGGCTCGGCTGGCTCATGGAGCACCTCGAACCGTTGAAGGGCTGGCTGAACGATCTGACCGGTGATTCGGGGCAGGTCGCGGGCTTCGCGCAGACGTGGACGAACGTGGGCGGTCAGCTGCGGGCCTCGGCGGCCGACCTGGCGTCCGTGCTCGGGGATCTCGACGCGGCCGACGGCGCTGCGGTGCAGGCGTATCTGCGGTTCCAGAAGGACGTGGTCGACCACCTGCACGGTGCGGCGTCGTGGGCGGACGGCATGGCCGCGGGCATGCAGATGGCGTCGACGATCGTGCAGGTCGTGCACGACCTGGTGCGGGACGCGCTCGCTCAGCTGGTCGGTTCGCTGATCTCCTACGCTGCCGAGCTGGTGTTCACCCTCGGCCTCGCCACTCCGCTCGTGATCGAGCAGGCGTCGACGCGGGTGGCGTCGCTGGTCGGGAAGTTCTCGAAGAAGATCCCGGATCTAGTCGACGCGATCCGGCGGCTCGCGGGTCTGCTCGAGAAGCTCAAGGCCCTGTTCAAGAAGTTCGGCGACGTCGCCGACAACGCTTTGAAGGGCGGCGGACGGCACGGGGCTCCGGGCGAGCGCGGTGGTGTCCTCGGAAAGGGCGGCCCGCCAGAGGTCCCTCTCACCGACGCGCATAAGGCCGACATCGTCGCGACCGCGAAAGGATCGCGACCAGATCCATCGACCTATCTGCCTTCGGATTACATCGACGCTCATCTGGCCGAGTTCGACTCAGGCGCCACACGTTTCATGACGGATGCGAACTTCACCAAGTACGGCATCGGGCAGCGCGACGGCACGGCGTTCGTGATGCCGAAGAGCGAAGTGGACGCCCTCATGACGTCGACGGGAGCGGATCCGCGCCTCATGGAGAAGGCGCTCGGGCTCCCCGACGGTTTCCTGGACGGCGACGTTGTCCGTGTCGACGTCCGTGATCCTGCCGGGAACGGGCTGCGCATGCCGTCCGGGAACGAAGCGGGCGCGAACGACGAATGGATCCCGGGAGGTCTACTGCCGACCGGTCTGCGGGAGGGCGTGATCGATGTGGGGCATTTGGGGCCCGGTGGATACGATGTGAACCCGATGGGGTCAGGAGGGAAGCCGTGAAAGTCCACGATGAGTTCTTCTCGCGCGAGGATCGGTACTCTCTCGGCCGGGTGGACGGCACCGATCAGCTGTATCTGTCGATCCCCGTGAGCAACGGGCTCGTCGATTACGAGGAGTTCTACGAGCTCTCGCGCATCGAGTACGACCGCCTTCTCGGCTCCCCCCAGGAAGCGGCGCGCTTCGCCGAGCAGTGCCGCCGGCATGAACAGGACGACCGGCTGATTCAGAAACCGGGATGGAACCGCGGGACGCCGGTGTGACACAGGATCCCGCCGTTCCCCACGGTGCGGGAGGAGCGGCGGGGGTGTGCAGTACTTCTCCCGAAGGGGATCCAGTGGTACATCCGCAACGGCTATCTAGGATGATCTCGGCATGAATTACGACGAACTGTGCCAGCGTCTTCTGTCGTTGCCGGGCGCGACCTCGGAATGGGTGTCGTACACGCTCTCCATGGCCGATGGTGCGCCCTCCGTGCCGACGAGCTACGTGCTCGTCCGGGGCTGGGAGGGGGCGTTCACCGTCTTCCGCGGCGATGAGCGCGGCGGTCTGGCCCAGGCGACGTCGGAGGACGGCGAGTCGCCCCTGGATTTCGCCACCGAGGCTCAGGCCTGCGAATGGATCTGGAACGAGACCCTGTGGTGGCGCGACTTCGAGGCGCGCCGTGCGAGCCGTGGCCAGTGACCCCTCGCCCGGCTCGCTTCTTCACACGTGGGTCTCGTGGCCGCATGGACGGTTTCCCGTGCGGGGGTGATCCGGTGAGGTATCGTCCGGAGGGGGTGATTCGCGCGCTCATTCGAGCCGCGAGTGGATCAGGAGATGTGGTGCAGTGGTGTCCGGAGGGGTGATCGAGCGTCGGCGGATCGCGCTGGCGGGCGAGCGGGCGAGAGTGGATCTCGCGCTGCCCTTCGACGAGACCCTCGCTGACGTGCTCCGCACGAGCGGGCTCGGCGAGATCTCCGTCCCCGGGGGACGTCTCGCCGTGCTGGATCCGCTCGGCTACGAGGTCGACGCGGCGACCCTCGGCGAGGAGCTCGTCGAGGGCGGGCTGTACACGGTCGTCGACCTGCCCGCGCGGACCGCGGAGCCCGAGCAGCGGCGTCGTGGCGGTCACGGGCCCGACCGCGTCGACCACGGCTCGCGCTGGCTGCTGCTCGTCGTCTGCGCCGTGCTGCTGCTCGCGGCGGTCACCGGCACGACCCTGCTCGACACCTGGATCCGCTTCGCCACCGCCCTGCTCGCCGCGGCCGGAGCCGCCGTCACCGCCGTGGTCTGGACCCGGACGGAGCGCGCGGCCGGTGCGCTCGCGCTGCGCGGCGTGTTCGCACCCGCCGCACTGTCATTCGCGGCCGGTGCGCTGCTGATCCCGGCGTCCCTCGGTGGGACGGCCCTGCCCGGCGCGGTGCAGCTGTCGACGGCCGCCGGCCTGCTCGCCGCCGCGATCACGACCGCGCTCATCGCGCTGCTCACCGCCCGCCGGATCCGCGCGGCCGCCGGCACGATCGCGATCCTGCTCGTCGCGTTCGGTGCCGTCTGGGGCTTCGCCCTGCTCGTGCACTGGGGGGCGCCCGCATCGGCGGCGATCTGCCTCGGCCTCGTGCCGCTGCTGCTGCGCGGCCTGCCCAGCGCCCTGGTGAACCTGCCGGAGGGATCCTTCATCGACTACGAGCACTTCATGAGCAGCCGGTGGACCGTGCGCGGCACGATCCCGGAGCCGGTGACCGAGGTGCGTCCGGAGAGCGTGCGCCGGGTGGTGGACGAGTCGTCGGCCCGGCTCACCGCCGGCACCGTGCTGCTCGCGGCCGCGGCGGCCGTGTTTGCGCCGATCGCCCTGCTCGGGGAGTGGGGCGAGGATCCGTTCGTCGTCTCCGGCGGCATCGCGCTCACGGCGTGCGTCGTGCTGGCGCTGCTGCTCATCCCGCGGCACACGAGCGCGCGAGTGCTGCGCTGGTCGCCTCGCGCGGCCGCGGTCGTCGTGCTCCTCGTCGCGGTCGCCGCGTTCGCGACCGGACCGGCGGGGCGCGGCCTGTTCGGCGGAGCGCTCCCGTCGAGCGTCGTCCTGCCCCTCGCCGCCGTCCTGTTCGTCGCCGCCGTGGTCGCGGTCGCGCTGACCCGCCCGGTCTCGCGGGGCGCGGGCTCCCTCGCCTGGTCCCGGGTCGGCGATGTCGTGGAGGCCCTCGCCGTGGCGCTCGCCCTGCCGGCGGCGCTGCTGCACGCCGATGTGCTCACCCTGTTGCGTGGATTGGTGGCGACGTGAGCGGCAACGGCGCATATCCGGGTGCTCCGGGCGGCTCCGCGGGCGCTCCCCAGCCCCGCTCGATCATCGACCCCGGCACCCCCGCCGTGTCCCGCCGGCGGAGGCGCGAGGAGCAGGTCGCCGATCCTGGTGCGCCCGCCTCGGCCGCTCGGCCGCTGGCCCCGGCCGGGGTGGCCGTGGCTCGTCCGCCCGCGCCCGGCTCCTCCGGCCCGGCCTCGGGAGGCCCGGCCTCGGGAGGCCCGGCCTCGGGACCGGATCCGCTCGGCCGGGCCTTCGCGGGCCGCCCCGCCTCGACGGGTGCGCGCCTGGTCGCCTTCACGATCGACGTCGTGCTCGTCGCGCTCGTCGCGGGCGGCGTCTTCGCCGGCACGCGCAGCCCGACCCTCGCCGCCGTCGTCGCGCTGCAGCTCGCGATCGGGTTCGGCGTCGCGCTCGCCCGCACCGGTGCCACCCCGGGCAACCTGCTGCTGCGGTTGCGCGCCTCCCGCGACGACGCCCCGTTCTCCCCCGGCACCGGCCGCGCGTTCGTGCGTGCGCTGGTCACCGGTGCCGGTTTCGTCGTCGGGATCGGATCCTGGATCGTCGTCGCCTCGAGCGCCTGGGATGCGGGCGGTCGCCGCCGGTCCTGGGCCGATCGCGCCGCCGGCACCGTCGTCGTGGCGGCGCCCCGCCGGGGCACGGTCGCCGCCCCGGTCGCACCGGCGGCCACGGTCGCGCCGCCGCTCGTCTTCAGCACCTCCGCTCGCCCCGCCGTGGACGAGGACGAGGGCCCCGCGGTGGTCTCGTTCGCACCGGGCGGACTCGCCGCCCCGCGCCCGACGGCTCCCGCCGCAGCGGCTGCTCCGGTCGCGCCCGCCGCGCCGCCGGCGTTCGTCCCGACCCCGCCCGCCCCGGTCGCTCCGCCGGCCGCGGCCGCGCCGCCGGCACCTGCCCCGATCCCCCAGCCGGCAGCCCCGGCTCCCGCCGCCGTTCCCGCAGCCCCTTCCCCCGCGACCCTCACGCCCCGCCCCGCCGACCCGGCCCGCGGTGCGATGCTGCTCATCTTCGACACCGGGCAGCGCATCCGGATCGACCTGCCCGCGGTGGTCAACCTCGGCCGCCGCCCCGCGCCGTCGGATCCCGGCGACCTGCTCGTGGTCGTCGACGACCCGGACAGCACCGTGTCCAAGACCCACCTGCGCCTCGAGCACTCCCGCGGGCGCACCTGGGCCACCGACCTCGGATCCACGAACGGGTCCGGCATCCTCGCCGACGACGGGCGCCGCACGGAGCTCGCCCCGGGCGCGCGCACGCTGCTCGACGACGGCGACCGGGTGCGCGTCGGCGACCGCATGTTCACGGTCAGCCAGCTGATGCCCAGCGCACACGACGAGAGAGGCGGGAACGCATGACGGGTCCGCGACTGGCACCTCCGCGGGTCCCCTCCGGCACCCTCACCGTGCAGGCCCCGCCCGAGCTGCAGCCGAGCGACGGCGGATCGAACCTGCTCACCTCGATGCTGCCCATGCTCGGCAGCGTCGGCGCCGTCGTCATGGTCGGCATGACCAACCAGGGCCCCGGCGGCTTCCTCATCGGCGGCATGGTGCTGGTGTCCTCGCTCGGCTTCGTGCTCGTCAACGGCTGGCGGCAGCGGTCGCAGAAGCAGGCCGCGACCCTCGCCGCCCGTCGCGAGTACCTCGCCTACCTCACCGAGCTGCGCGCCTCGATCCGCGTCGCCGCGCACCAGCAGCGCCGTGCCGCGAACTGGCAGCTGCCCGCGCCGTCCGCGCTGCCGTACGTCGCCGAGGAGCGCACCCGGATCGGTGAGCGCTCGCCCGCCGATGCCGACTTCCTCTCCGTGCGCGTGGGTCTCAGCGACCAGCCGCTGTGCATCACCCTCGAGGCGCCGGAGCTGCCGCCGCTCGCGCAGCTGGATCCGGTCGCCGCCTCCGCCGCACACCGGTTCATGCTCGCGCACTCCACGCAGTCGCAGCTGCCGCTCGGGGTGTCCCTGCGCGACTACGCGCGGGTCGAGATCACCGGGGACGAGGACGAGGCGCGCAGCCTCGCGCGGGCCATGCTGCTGCACGTCGCGACGATGCACGACCCCGAGGACGTCCAGATCGTGATCGCCGCCGACGAGGCCGCGCTGCCGCAGTGGGAGTGGGCGAAGTGGATGCCGCACACCCACTCCCGCACCGGCCGCGACGCCCTGGGCGCGGCGCGGATGATCGGATCCCGGATGGCGGATCTCGAGGAGCTGCTGCCCTCCGACCTGGGCGAGCGCGCCCGCTTCACGCGCAGCGCCGGCCCGGCCGAGCTGCCGCACATCGTCGTGCTCACCGACGGCGTGCAGGCATCCACGCTCGTCGACGGCGTCGCCGGGATCACGGTGATCGACCTGCCGTCGCGGTGGGGCGATCTGTACGACGAGAGCACGTTGCGCGTCGCGCTCTCCGCCGCGGCGCAGGGCTCCGCCGAGCTGGTCAGCCGGCAGATGGTGGCGCAGCCGTTCCAGGTCGACGGGATCACGATCGTCGAGGCGGAGGCCACCGCGCGACGGCTCATCTCCGCGAACCCGACGGCGCTGTCGCCCACGGCGGAGGGGGCGGTCAGCCGCGGTCAGGCCGAGCTCGTCGAGATGCTCGGGCTGCCCGACGTGCGCGACATCGACTTCGACACGGCGTGGGCGCCGCGGCTGGAGCGCGACCGGCTGCGCGTGCCGATCGGCCAGGACGAGGACGGCAGACCGCTCATCCTCGACATCAAGGAGTCCGCGCAGCTCGGCATGGGCCCGCACGGCCTCATCATCGGCGCGACCGGATCCGGCAAGTCCGAGGTGCTGCGCACGCTGGTGCTCGCGCTCACGCTGACCCACTCGCCCGAGCAGCTGAACTTCGTGCTCGTCGACTTCAAGGGCGGCGCGACCTTCGCCGGCATGGCCGGGATGCCGCACGTGTCCGCGATCATCACCAACCTGGGCAGCGAGCTCTCCCTCGTGGATCGCTTCCAGGACGCCCTGCAGGGCGAGATCGTGCGCCGGCAGGAGCTGCTGCGCGCCGCCGGCAACTTCGCCAACGTCTCCGACTACGAGAAGGCCCGCCGGGGCGGCCGCACGGATCTCGCACCGCTTCCCGCGCTGCTCATCGTCGCCGACGAGTTCAGCGAGCTGCTCGCCGCCAAGCCCGAGTTCGTGGAGAGCTTCGTGAACATCGGCCGCGTCGGCCGATCCGTGCAGGTGCACTTGCTGCTCGCCTCGCAGCGCCTCGAGGAGGGCAAGCTCCGCGGGCTCGACACGTACCTGTCGTACCGGATCGGCCTGCGCACGTTCTCGGCGTCGGAGTCGCGCGCGGTGCTCGGCGTACCGGACGCCTACCACCTGCCGCCCGAGCCGGGCGTCGGCTTCCTGAAGAGCGACACCGAGACGATGACGCAGTTCCGCGCCGCGTACGTCTCGGGCACCCCGCCGCGCCGCCGCCGTGCGATCGGATCCGCGCGCAAGGGCGGCCAGGACGCCGCCGTCGAGCTGTTCACCGCCGCCCCGGTGCGGATCCGCGAGCAGCCGGTCGACGCACCCGTCGAGCAGCTGCCGGCCGAGCCGGAGGAGAAGCGGAACACGTTCGAGCTCGCCGTCGAGCGGATGAGCGGGCGGGGCCCCGAGGCGCACCGCGTGTGGCTGCCGCCGCTCGAGGTGCCGCCGACGCTCGGCGCCCTGTTCGGCGATCTCGTGGAGGATCCGCAGCTCGGGCTCGTCTCGCCGCGCTGGCGTGCGGTCGGCGGGCTCACCGTGCCGATCGGCGTCGTGGACGTGCCGCTCGAGCAGCGCCGCGAGGACCTCGTCATCTCGCTCGGCGGTGCGGCCGGGCACATGGCGATCGTGGGCGCCCCGCTGAGCGGCAAGAGCACGCTCGCGCGCACCACCGTCGCCGCGCTCGCGCTCACGCACACCCCGCGCGAGGTGCAGTTCTTCGTGATCGACTTCGGCGGCGGCAGCTTCGCCGGCATGCAGGGCTTCGCGCATCTGAGCGGCCTCGCCACCCGATCCGAGCCCGACGTCGTGCGCCGCACGGTGAGCGAGATCACCGCGCTGCTGAACACCCGCGAGGTGTATTTCCGCCAGAACGGCATCGACTCGATCGACACGTACCGCCGGCGTCGCGCCGAGGGATCCGTCGACGACGGCTACGGCGACATCTTCCTCGTCGTGGACGGCTGGGGCACGCTGCGCAGCGAGTTCGAGAGCCTCGAGGGGCAGATCCAGGCGATCGCCGTTCGCGGCCTCACCTACGGCGTGCACGTGATCCTCACCGCGGCGCGCTGGATGGAGATCCGCGCGAACGTGAAGGACCTCATCGGCACGCGGATCGAGCTGCGCCTCGGCGACGCCAGCGACTCCGAGATCGACCGCAAGGCGGCCGCGAACGTCACCTCGCTCGCCGGTCGCGGCCTGAACCCGCGCGGCCTGCAGATGCTCACCGCGCTGCCCCGCGTCGACGGCGTCGAGGACGCGTCGACCCTCGCCGACGGCGTGGACGATCTGCTCCGCCGGGTCGCCGCGGCCTGGCGCGGACCGTCCGGCCCCAAGCTGCGCCTGCTGCCGGATCGGATCGGTCACGACGAGCTGCGCGCGCTCGCCGCGCGCAACGCGGGCGGCACCGAGCCGCGGGAGATCCTGCTCGGCATCGACGAGGCGAACCTCGCGCCGTTCTCGATCGACCCGGTCGCCGAGCCGCTGCTGTACCTGTACGGCGACGCCGACTCGGGCAAGTCGTCGATGCTGCGCGGCGTCGTGCACGAGATCACGCGGCTGTACGGCCCGAACGAGGCGAAGATCTTCGTCGTCGACTACCGGCGTGCCCTGCTCGGCGAGATCCCGCAGGACTACCTCGGCGCGTACCTCACCTCGCACGAGCTGGCCGAGGGCGGCATGGGCGAGCTGGCCGCGTTCTTCCAGAGCCGGATCCCCGGGCCCGACGTCACACCCGAGCAGCTGCGCACCCGATCCTGGTGGACGGGCGCGGAGGGCTTCGTGCTCGTCGACGACTACGACCTCGTCGCGACCTCACAGGGCAACCCGATCGCCGTGCTCGCGCCGCTGCTCGCGCAGGCGGCCGACCTCGGCCTGCACGTGATCCTGACCCGGCGCACCGGCGGTGCCAGCCGCGCGGCGTACGACCCGATCATCCAGCGGATGACCGACCTCGGCGCGACCGGCATCCTGCTCAGCGGCAACCCGGAGGAGGGGCAGCTGATCGGCAAGGTCCGTCCGATCCCCGCGATCCCGGGCCGCGCGCAGATCGTGAGCCGCGACCGCGGCGTGGTCGCGGCGCAGTTGCTCTGGGTGCCCCCGCGGTACAGCTAGGAGCGGCGGAATTTGGGTGATCGTGAGGTCGAACCTCTTGCAGGCAGAAGCTCGGAAAGACTGGGCGGCGGAGACCCGTGCCTGATCCGTTGGTAGGCGCGTTCTTGAAGCAGTTCGCGCGGAGGGCGTCGATCGCCCTGCCGATACCCGTCGTCATTGTCGTCTTGATTCCCGGGCCGGTGTCCGCGAAGGTCTTCGCGATCTTCGGTGTGGCACTGATCTTGCTGCTTGTGCAGGCCATGGAATGGGCGGTCATCTCGAAGCGCAAGGAGAATGGATACGATCGCCGGGTTCCCCTACGGGACCAGGTCGAAGAAGACGTACGACACCTGAGGACCGCCGGCGACATGTGGATCTCGCATCGAGGCGACAGAACGGCGTTTCGATCGGCGGCCCATGTCGATCAGAGGGTTGAGAACCTGAAATCGACTGCTGAGGGACGAGTTGCGCTGACGGCATTGCTCAGAGATTCCTCGCCCGTTGTTCAGCTGATCGCCGCGGAGGCCGTTGTGGAGTGGGACGCCGCTGCGGCTCGGGACGCGGCGGAGGAGGTCCTCTGCGAGCCCGCCTATTACGACTGGATTCTCCAGCGTGCGGCAACAGACCTTGCACAGTGGACGGAACACGGATCCGGCACGTCGTGATGTCTGGTCGTGCGTCAGCCGACACCGTGGCGCCGTCGTCGCCCGGTTGCTGTGGTGTCCCCCGCGGCACAGCTACTCTGACGGGGTGGGCGAGGAGAATTGGAGCGCTCCCGTGAAGTTTCTCACCGTGCTTTCTTGGTTCCTGATACTGCTCGTACGCGGCTGTCTGCTTTGGATTCTTATTGCTTTTGCTTGGCTGGCTTGGATCTCCGTTCATTCATGGGCCCAGGATGCGTCGCCAAGTCAGACCGTGACGTGGTATGACCGCAACGTCGTTTCCGCTTTGGCGAACGGGCCGTTCCGCCTACTCATCTTGCCGAGCGAGCGACCTCAGTTCATCGGCCTCGCGGACATGGGAAAGATCAAGCCGAACAGGATCACCTTGCTCACTTTCAATTAGATTGCGACCATGATTCTGGTACCAGCACATACTGCACGAGTCGCCATTATTGCGGTTGGGGTGACCACCCGACCTGGGGCGAATTTTACCGCGCGGGCAGGATATCCAAGGGGCCATGAATATGCTCCGGGCCAGTTGAGTTGAGGCGCTGAATGGAAGCATCGGGTAACCAGGGCACGGAGCATAGCTTGGCGCTGTATGCGGGGTGGCTGTACCGGCGGTGGAGGATCTTCCATTGGTTCGCAGTAGCACGACAGTCATATCGGCTCTCATCCCAGGGCTCGGTGGCTACCTAGTTGGTGCCGTATTTGGCCTTACCATGGGGCTTCCAACGGCCATTGAGCTGGTCGCTGGAATATTTGAACCCCTTCCGGACGGAAGAGAGCGAGTTGCTTGGTGAGAATGGGGAACAGATGAGGATTCTAAGCCCGGACGGCCCGCCGACCGTTGTAGTGAGAACCGTCATGATGGGAACCGTCGCCGTTGGCGGCCTAACTTGCCTGTATGTCGCGTTGTTCCAAACCCCTGATTCAATGCCCTGGCAGCTCGCCCTCATAGGGCTGCTGCTGTTGGCTGGTGCGGCACTGCAGCTCTGGCAATGGGGCTTCCTGTCAATCAATGCAAGCCGGATGGTGCGCCAGGAACGTCCTATTGCGTGGGCATTGATCCGAACCGGGTATATCGAAAGCGACGACGTCGTTATTCAGTTCTTGCGGCCTGGGTGGATATTCGTGTTTCATGACCGGGTCGATATCTTTGATGTGCGATACGCAATGACGCCCAGGTCGCCGTCTCGTAACGTGCTTAGTCTTGAAGCCGCAGATATCCGTGAAGTTTCTATCTCGCGCCGGTTTCGTCTCTCGTACGATCACATCTTCGTCGACTTGGCAGACGGGCGCACCGTTGAGATCGAGATCACCCCGAAGAATGGGTGGACGGTACGAGGAGCACGTCGAGAGGAGTTGGAAGAGGTTGCGAGCGCGATTAAGGAGGTAGCGGGTGGTTCTCGGGGCCGTGTCGGAAGTAGCTAACGGCGAGTGTGCCAAACGGATCTTCTCGGCGCCGAGGTCGCGCCCGCGAAGAAGTTCGCTGCGACACAGGCGGACGCGCAGGATATCCAGGGGCAATGGAGATGCTCCGGACCAGTTGAGTCGAGGCACTGAATGGAAGCATCGGGTAACCAGGGGATGGTCGATGAGCAGGGCTCGGCGCTGTACGCGGGGTGGTTGTACCGGCGGTGGAGGATCTTCCACTGGTTCGGAGTCGTGTGCGCGATCGCAGCGGGGATCCTTGCCTTCGCCGGAGTACTCGCGGAATGGTCTCGATCGGCGGATCGGGGCGGTGCCGTCGTGTCGATCAGCCCGCTGCTCATCGGGCTGATGTTCTTCAGCGCAGAGAAGGCGCGGAACTACCGGCTCTGGTGGGGTGCGGAGATCGCCACTGGCGGAGGCACAGTGCCCCTGCAGTATCGGACTCGGATCTCGGACTACGCCCTCTGGGCGGTGCCCCTCTGTTTGGCTGCGTTGTCGGCCGCGCCGTTCGTCGTCACCGGAGGACTGACGACCGCTCAGATGGGCACCACCGTGGTGATGCTGCTCTACACGGTGGTCGCGCTCGCCGTCGTGATGCTGCGCGGGGACGGACTGCGTCGCTGGGCGCGGCGGGTCGCGGCAACGAGCGGAGCCGTGGCCATCCCCTACGACTCGGCACAGCTCGTCGGGCGGGATCGGACCCTGGTGGCGTCCTATGCGCGCGGGGTCCTCACGTTCGATGGGTGCAGAGTCAGCGTGCAGCAGTATCCGTTCGGCGTGCCAGACGAACGACCGGCCCTCTCGTCGTTTCCGGAGTCGATGGGACAAGCGGAGCACGCGCGGCGGTTTGGCTGCTACCCCACACTCGTTCTCGTCGGGCATGAAGGGACCCGGCTCGAGGTCGTCCTCGTGAACCCGCACCGGTTCTCCCCGCGATACGGCGGAGGCAGGCGCGAGGTCGGTGCGGTTCTTCGGCTTCTGGATGAATCCCAGGAGATGTGATGTCGGTCGTTCTCGTCGTTCTCGGCGTTGTCCTGATGGTGTCGAGCGTGCTGATGGTCATTTTCCGCCGGCGCGTAACCGAAAACATGGTCCGCGCCGGGGCTGTGCCGGGGGGAATTAGCGAGCGGCCGTGGTATCCGGTCGTGATCGGTGTCATGCAGCTCTTGCTCGGGGTATTTCTTGTGACGCTCCCGGCATTTCCGTCCGTCCGGGCATCGTTGCGGCACTCCGGGTTGGTCTTCGATGCGGTGGCAGCGGGCCTCGGTGAGTGGGCGATGCCGATTGCGGCTCTCGTGAACGCCACGGCAGTCGTCTCGGTCCTGGCCGGCGTCCGCATGATCTTCCGATCGTGGAGGCGGCGCGAAGATTGGCGAGTCGGTGACCGCGTGGTGATCCCCGCCCGCGATCGAGTGATGATCGGCGTCGGGACGGCACTGCTCGCATACGGGGGGATCGGGTTCGTCGCGGGCGTCGCGTTCGTGCTGCTTGAGGGATGACCGCCGCCTTCTTGATTGTCATCTTGTGGCACCACGTGGCCAACCTGGAAGCTCACTATGTGTAACCTTGGTGTTCGCTGGATGGATCGTCAGGGGATAGCTCCAGAACGGGGGATTCGTGATGAAGGTCCGATCGATGCTCGTTACGGCTGTTGGGTTGCTTGCCGTGCTGGCAGGACTGACGGTCGCCGAGTCGGCGTCGGCGTCGGTGGTCGTCGCGGCGGCCCGCTCGTCCGAGGACCCTGCGGCTTCCCCCGAACCGGCGCCGTCCGAGGAACCGGCACGCCCCTTCGATGTGACGGATCTGCCGGCGCTCCCGGTGGGAGACCTGCCGTCGATGGTGCCGCAAGTGCCGGTCGGGGAGTCGGAGCCGGCGCGTCCGCTGCCGGACCGGACGATCTACGACACGTCCACGGCGCCCAACGCGCCCGCTCCGAAGTTCGACGTGTCACCCGAGGCAGCCGCCTGGTTGCTTGCTGCGAAGGACTCGGTGGTCGGCAAGTTCACACGTCCAGACGGAGCTCGCGAGGCCCAGGATTCGACATCGCAAAACATCGCAGCATCCGATCCGACCTCGGCAGACGTGGCCGAGACGGGCCCGCTTCGGACGATGATCGGTCCTGTCTTGGTGCAGCGACCTGCGAGCGCCCCCGGTGTTCCCTACGCCAGCCGCGGCTGGATTCGCGTGGGCATGTACGGCCGGTATTGATGGCGCGAGCGTCGGGTGCGGCGGGGACCGGGCGCTTCGCGGCGGAGAGCGAACGGGCGCCCGACTTGCAGGGCAAAGGGTGAACGATTGTGACGTCATATATTCCGGATGCGACCTGGGCCGTGGTATCAAGAATAGTTCTTGCCTGCATATTTGTGCTCGCGTGTGGGGCTCTTTTTTCCGCCGCATTTTTTGCCGGGACCGGAGATCCTGACTGGTACCTTCTCGTTGTTGGTGTCTTGTTTCTTGTCATGGCATTTGTGCTGCTTCGGCAGTGGGGTCTTATGTCCACAAATGCACGCAATGCGGCGAGTCTTGCGCAACCAGTTGCGTGGGCGTTGGTCCGCATGGGTTACGTCTTGAAAGACGACATGATCGTTGATCGACTGAAGCCGGGATGGGTGTTTGTTTTTTCAGATCACTTGGAGATCTTCGATGTGCGGATGATCCTTTCTGTCCGGTCGAAGGCGCGAAGGGCGTACTCGTTGTCGGGTGACGCGATCAAGGAGGTATCGGTTGATCGACGTGTCCGAGTCGGCTTCGACCATGTCTTCATGAATCTCGCTGACGGGCGCGAGGTCGAGATCGAGATCACTCCGAAGAATGGGTGGACGGTACGAGGAGCACGTCGAGGGGAGTTGGAAGAGATCGCGAGTGCGATTAGGGAGGCGTCGGGCGGTTCCAGCGACCGTGTGTGAAGTAGCGATTGGTCAGGGGTGCTTAGTTTAGTTAAGAATGTGGCGAATTTGAGCCCGGACTCACCCTTGGTGTTGCGGCACGAACTGCATTTGCTGGGCTAACGTTTCTCATTGGCCTATATTGCCTATATGTGGCGATCTTCGCGGAGATGGAAGTCCCGGTTTGGCTTCGCCTCAGTCTTGCTCCGATCTGCTTCCTCGGCGCATTTGGTCAGCTTTGGCAATGGGGACTGTTGTCGATCAACGCCCGGCGCGCCGCGATTGTTGCCAGTCCTCGTGAATGGGCGCTGCTTCGAACGGCATATGTCGCCAAGAGCGACGCCGTCAACGAGGTTCTTTCACCCGGTTGGCTGTTCATCTATGCGGACAGGGTAGATGTGTTCTCCGTACGCACAACCCTTTCGACGCGATCCAACGCGCGTCTGGCGCACTCGTTCAGCAGCTCCCAGATCGAGAGGGTATCGATTGGGCGACGCTCTAGAGTCACCTTCAATCACATCTTGCTCGTTCTTGACGACGGGCGGGAAGTTGAGATCGAGATCACGCCGAAAGATGGTTGGGCTGTACGGGGCGCGCGTCGATCTGAACTCGAAGAAATCGTGAACGCGATGCCACATTCGAAGTGATTAGGCGCATGCGCTGATGTGTTGAGGCGTTGCGTGATGCAGGAGACCGTGGCTTTGGGGGCTCGCGTCACACCGCTGGCCTGATCTCGGCCTTTGCGAACGGTCCGTTCCGATGGTTCATCTCCGCGACAACGAGGCATCGGTTCGTCGGCCTCCCGAAGATGGGCAGCATGGAGGTCTACAGGATCACCTTCATGGAGGTGAACCGAATCGTCGCGGATCTGCTTCGTCGCGCGCGAAGCGGCAGGCACAGTGGAGAACAGCGTTTCGTCTCGGTCGGCTCCGCCGTCCTCGCTCAACGACCCCGATTTGCATCGCGCGCCCCCGGCATGGGGAGTTCTCCCCATCGCGGGGCGTCCAGGGGCGCCGGGTAGACTCGCCCGCGTATCCCCCTCCTGTGCACGGTCGGGGGATCGCTGTGACGTCCGGGGGGATTTTTCGTGGTGAAGTCGTTCGCGTGGCTGCGTCTGCGTCCGAAGAGCCTCGCCTCCGCCGCAGCGGTCACAGCCGCCTCCATCGCCGTCGCCGGCATGGCGTTCGCCTACGAGGGCAACCCCACTGCCGAGGTCGACCTGCATGACGGCGGCGTGTGGCTCACGAAGACGGCGAGCCTGCTCGTCGGGCACTTCAACAACGAGTCCCGCGTGCTCGACGGCGGCCTGCGCGCCGCGAGCGAGAACTACGACGTGCTGCAGGCCGGCGGCACGGTGCTCGTCACCGACCACGGCTCCTCGACCCTGACGGCGGTCGACCCGGCCCGGGTCTCGCTGGGCGACGCGGTCGCGGTGCCCGGCGGCGCGAAGACGGCCCTCGGCGGCACCACCGTCGCGATCCTCGCCCCGAAGGACGGCAAGCTCTGGGTGCTGCCGGCCTCCGCCCTCGGCGGCTTCAAGGCCACGGGCAGCCGGCCGTCCGCCGTGCTCGGCCCCGACGCCGATGTCACGGTCGGCCAGGACGGCACGGTCTACGCCGTCTCCGCGAAGGACCGCGCGATCGTCACCGTGCACGTCGACGCGCAGGGCGCCCCGCAGAAGCCGTCCACCGAGGGGATCGACCTCGGCCAGGGCGCGAAGCCGAGCATCACGGTCGTCGGCGCCACCCCGGTCGTCCTCGACGCCGAGGCGAAGGCCGTCTACGCCGCCGGGCACCGCACCGACCTGAACGGCGCCGACGCCAGGGGCGCGGGCCTGAAGAGCACCGACGCGGCCGTGCTGCAGCAGGCCTCCGCCGAGAACTCGTCCGTCGCGCTGGCGACCGCCGATGCGCTCGTCTCGGTCCCGCTGGATGGATCCGCTCCCTCTGTGAAGGAGGCCGGCGGCATCGGCGCCCCGGCCGCTCCGGTGTTCGTGAAGGGCTGCACCTACGGTGCGTGGGGCGGATCCGCGACCTTCCTCCGCGACTGCGTCGGCACCGCGGACGATCTGAAGACCTCGATCGAAGGCGCCGAGCACAGCACGTCGCTCGTGTTCCGGGTGAACCGCGACGTGGTCGTGCTCAACGACACGGCGAGCGGCGCCGCCTGGCTCGCCACCGACAACCTGCAGCGCGTCGACAACTGGCAGGACATCGTGCCGCCGGAGGGCGACACCCAGAAGCAGGATCAGACCGCCGACGACCAGGTCGAGACGACCCTGCCCAAGCGCACACCGGAGAACACCCCGCCGGTCGCCCGCGACGACACCTTCGGCGTCCGGCCCGGCCGCACCACGATGCTGCCCGTGCTGGACAACGACAGCGACGCGGACGGCGACGTGCTCGTCGCCTCCCTCGCCCAGGCGCAGCCCTCGATCGGCGAGGTGCAGCCGATCAACAACGGCGGTGCACTGCAGATCGCGGTGCCCGACAAGGCCAGCGGATCCGGCACGTTCCAGTACCAGGCCGACGACGGCCGCGGCGGGAAGGCCACCGCGACCGTCACGATCGACGTGCACGACTGGAGCCAGAACGCCCCGCCCAAGCAGCAGCGCGTGCCCGGTCTGATCGTCGAGGCCGGCGGCTCGGTCAAGTACAACGCCCTGCCGGACTGGATCGATCCCGACGGCGACGACATGTACCTGAAGGACGTGATCGCCGCCCCCGGCGACCAGGTCGACTTCACCCCCGACGGGCAGTTCACCTACCACGCGATCGCGAGCATGCCCGGACGCAAGGAGATCAAGGTCGTCGTCGCCGACGCGCTCGGCGAGCTGACCACCGGCACGGTCCGGCTGGATGTGCGCCCCGCCGGCACCACGGAGCCGAAGACCGAGGCCGACCACGTCGTCACCCGCGCCGGCGAGCAGGTCACCGTGTCGCCCCTGCTGAACGACTCCAGCTCCGGTCGCGAGCCGCTGCGCCTCGCCCGCGTGGACGAGGTGCCCGGCGCCGTGCTCACCCCGAACTTCGCCGAGGGCACGTTCACGTTCCAGGCGGCGCTGCCCGGCGTGTACTACGCGCAGTACCTCGCCAGCGCCGGCCCGAACGCGGTGCCGGGCCTGGTCCGCATCGACGTGCTCGACAAGACCGCCGAGGCCGCCCCGCCGATCGCGGTGCGCGACGTCGCGCTGCTGCCCGCGGGCGGCGACGTCCTCGTCGGCGTGCTGAACAACGACATCGACCCGGCCGGCGGGATCCTCGTCGTGCAGTCGGTGACGGTGCCTCCGCACAGCGGGATCTCGGTGTCGGTGCTGAACCACGAGACCGTCCGGGTCACGGATCAGGGCAACCTGAACCAGGAGGTCCGGTTCAGCTACAAGATCTCGAACGGGTCGAAGACCGCCGAGGGCGACGTCATCGTCATCCCGATCCCTGCTCCGGCGAAACTCGAGCCGCCGGTCGTGCACGACGACACCGCGGTCGTGCGCGCCGGCGACGTGGTGACGATCCCGGTCCTGGCCAACGACAAGCACGCCCCCGGCACGACCCTGCATGTCGCGCCGAAGCTCGTCGAGCCGCTGATCGACCCGAAGTACGGCGAGGCGTTCGTCTCGCAGGACACGGTCCGCTTCCGCGCCGGCCCCACCCCGCGCACGGTCTACGCCACCTATGAGGCGGTCGACTCGAACGGGCAGAAGGCCGCCGGGTACATCACGATCCAGATCCTCCCCGTCGACGAGAAGACGAACACCGCGCCCCGCCCGCACGACCTGACCGTGCGGGCGCTCAGCGGGACGAGCGTGCGGATCGCCGTGCCGCTGGACGGACTGGATGCGGAGGGCGACTCGGTCGAGCTCGTCGGCCTGGACTCCGCCCCCAAGCAGGGGCAGGTCACCGAGATCGGCGAGAACTACCTCACCTACCAGGCGTTCGACAACGCCTCCGGGGTCGACGCGTTCACGTACAAGGTGCGCGACCGACTCGGCAAGGAGGCCACCGCGACGATCCGGGTCGGGATCGCGCCCGGGACCAGCGTGAACCAGCCCCCGTACGCGGTGAAGGACTCGATCGTGACCCGGCCGGGCCGCACGATCGCCGTGCCCGTGCTCGCCAACGACTCCGATCCGGACGGCGACGTGCTCTCCCTGGTGAAGAACGGCCTCGAGGTGCCGCCGGTCGACGGGCTCAGCGCGAAGGTGTCCGGTGACCGCGTGCTCGTCACGGTCCCGAACCACCCGGTGCAGACCTCCGTCCAGTACACCGTCGCCGACTCGCACGGGGCCACCGCCACCGCGCCCGTGCAGATCACGGTCGCCGATGACGTGCCCCTGGTCGCGCCGATCGCCCGCGACGACCGCGTGCAGGCGTCCGACGTGAAGGGCAGCAGCCTGCAGGTCGAGGTCCCGGTGCTGAAGAACGACGAGGACCCGGACGGAACGGTCGACGACCTGCAGCTGAGCGTCGCCGACGGCGACGCCAAGGTCATGCCGGACCGCACGATCCAGGTGACGGTCACCGACCAGCGCCAGCTGATCCAGTACACGATCACGGACCAGGACAAGCTGACCGCCTCCGCCTTCGTCTTCGTCCCCGCGCTGAGCGAGCTCGCCCCCACGCTGAAGTCGACGAAGCCGCTCGAGGTGAAGAGCGGGGAGACCAAGGAGCTGCCGCTCTCGCAGTACGTCACGGTCGCCGGCGGCGGCCAGGTGCGCATCACCGAGGCCGGCAAGGTGAGCGCGGTGAACGCGAACGGATCCTCGCTGATCAAGGACGAGCACACCCTCGTCTACACCTCCAAGGCGGGCTACTTCGGCGACGACGCGCTCACCTTCGAGGTCACGGACGGCACCGGCCCGGACGACCCGAAGGGTCGCAAGGCGACGCTGAGCATCCCGATCACCGTGCTGCCGCCCGACAACCAGCCGCCGGCGTTCACGAACGCGCAGGTGTCGGTCGCGCCCGGCGAGCCCGCGCAGTCGGTCGACCTCGCCGCGCTCACGAAGGATCCGGATCCGGGCGACGAGAAGAACCTGAAGTACGAGATCGCCAAGCAGCCGGGCGGCGGCCTGAAGGCGAACCTGGAGGGCTCCACCCTGAAGGTGAGCGCGGACTCGTCGACGCCGAAGGGCAGCGCCGGCACCGTGCAGCTGAAGGTCACCGACGGCAGGACCACGCCGGTCGACGGCACGGTCTCGCTCACCGTCGCCGCGTCGACCCGGCCGCTCGCGGTCGCGAACGAGGACACCGTGCCTCAGGCCGACCAGGGCAAGGCCGTCACGATCCCGGTGCTCGAGAACGACATCAACCCGTTCCCGGACAAGCCGCTGAAGATCATGGCGGTCGACGTGCAGACCGGTACCGCGTCCTCCGCGGTGCAGGGCGACAAGGTCGTGATCACGCCGAGCAAGGACTTCATCGGGCAGGTCGTCGCCACCTACCGGATCCAGGACGCGACGAAGGATCCGGATCGTGAGGTCGAGGGCCGCATCGTCGTCACCGTGCAGGGCGTCCCGGACGCCCCGGGTGCTCCGCAGGTGACGAGTGTGCAGGACCGCACCGTGGTGCTGAGCTGGGCTCCGCCGTCGAACAACGGCGCCGAGATCACCGGCTACACCGTGCGCGCGACCAGCGGCGGCTCGTACACCAAGCAGTGCGCGTCGACGACGTGCACCCTGGACGGGCTGACCAACAACGTGACGTACACTTTCGCGGTCACCGCGACGAACCGCGTCGGCGAGGGCAGGCCGTCGCCGTCGTCCGGACCTGCGCGTCCGGATGCGCGCCCCGACACCCCGAACCCGCCGACCCTGAAATTCGGCGACAAGTCGCTCCAGGTGTCGTGGACGACACCGACCACGCCCGGATCTCCGGTGTCGTCGTACACCCTGGAGATCTCGCCCGCACCGCCGAACGGCGTCACGCAGAAGACCGGCGTCACCGGCAATTCGCTGACCTGGGACGGCCTGGAGAACGGCGCTGCGTACCAGGTGCGCGTGCAGGCGAAGAACCTGGCGCCCGAACCCTCCAGCTGGAGCGGCTGGTCGGCGACCGAGATCCCGGCGGGACCGCCCACCGCGCCCGGCACGCCCACCGCGCAGAGCGCCCCGAGCGTGGGCAGCCAGTCGCAGATGACGGTGTCCTGGACCGCTGCCGGCGCGAACGGCGATGCGATCTCGAGCTACGACCTGCAGGTGCTGCAGGGCGGATCCGTCGTGCGGACGATCACCGGGATAGCCGGCACGACGACCTCGCAGAACGTCACCGTCGACAACTCCACGGGCGACTACACGTTCCAGGTGCGCGGCAACAACAAGGCCGGCGCCGGTGTGTGGTCCGCGGCCTCCAACGCGCGGCGCGCGTTCGGCCAGCCGGGTGCGACGACGATCACCTCGGCGACCGAGGGGAACAACAACATCGCGGTCACCTATTCGCTCGCCGACGCCAACGGCGCGAGTGCATCCGAGATCCACTACGAGTACTCGACCGGCGGTGCGTGGTCGCGCAACTGGGACGGCAGGAACATCCCGGCGGCGAACAACGGCACCTACACGGTGTCCGTGCGCGCGTACTCGGTCGTGGCAGGGCAGGAGTCCCAGCCGGGCCAGGCGGGCTCTCGGAGCGGGCTGCGTCCGTACGGGCCGGTGGGCACGCCGGGCGCGTCGGCGACCAACAACGGCACGAGCGTCACGCTCGGCTGGTCGGCGCCGGCACCGAACGGCCGCTCCATCCAGGTGATGAGGATCAGCGTCGACGGCGGCGCCTGGCAGAACGTCGGACTGAACGGCACGACGACGGTCGGCAACGGCTACTCGCAGTCGCACTCGATCCGCGTCCAGGCGTTCGACTCGGCCAGCCCGCAGCAGTCGTCGCAGATCGCCACCGCTTCGGCGACGACCGACGCGCCGCCGCAGCCGAAGGCGTGGACGACCCGGGGCTCGAGCGCCCAGGGCATGCCCGGCTGCGCCACCTCGGGCTGCTCGTACTACGTGATCAACGTGAGCAACTACGCCGCCGGCTCGTACCAGATCCAGTGCGTGGGCCCGGACGGCGGCTACACCGACAACGCCGGCTACCCGGTGAGGATCCCGGCCAACGGCTCGGTCCAGCTGCAGTGCTACAACGGCTACCCCGGGCAGCACTTCGTGAGGATCGTCGGCGGCAATCCCTCCGATTCGACGCCCGCCACCTGGTGATCCCCACCGTCCGATTCTCAGAACCCCTCAACGAAAGACCCACACGATGACGATGACCCCCGAACAGGCCGCCTGGTTCCAGGGCACCTTCGCCCGCCTCGTCGACAACGTCGACCGGGCGCTGCAGGGCAAGCGCGACGTGGTGGGCCTCGTGCTCTCCTCGATGCTCGCCGAGGGGCACGTGCTCCTCGAGGACGCGCCCGGCACCGGCAAGACGAGCCTCGCGAAGGCGATCGCGGCGACCGTGCAGGGGACGAGCACCCGGATCCAGTTCACGCCCGATCTGCTTCCGTCGGACGTCACCGGCGTGACGATCTACGACCAGAACTCGCACACCTTCGAGTTCCACCGCGGCCCGGTGTTCGCCTCGATCGTGCTGGCCGACGAGATCAACCGCGCCTCGCCGAAGACCCAGTCGGCGCTGCTCGAGGTCATGGAGGAGTCCCGGGTGACGGTGGACGGTGTCGCGCACGAGACCGGCCGTCCGTTCCTCGTGCTCGCCACGCAGAACCCGATCGAGCAGGCCGGCACCTACAAGCTGCCCGAGGCGCAGCTGGACCGCTTCCTCATCAAGACCTCGATCGGCTACCCCGACCTCGACGTCACCGCGACGATCCTCGCCGGCGCTGCGGAGCGCAACCCCTCGGCCCGGCTCTCCCCGGTGATCACCACGAGCGCGGTCGCCGACATGGCCGACCTCGCCGCGTCCGTGCACGTCGAGCCCGCCGTGCTCCGCTACATCGCCGAGCTCGTCGAGGCCACCCGCTCCGACAGCGCGATCCGGCTCGGCGTCTCGGTCCGCGGGGCGCTCGCCATGGTCCGCATCGCCAAGGTGCGGGCGGCCGCGCACGGCCGGCACTACGTGCTGCCCGACGACGTCAAGGCCCTCGCCCGGCCGGTGTGGATGCACCGCCTGCTGCTCGACCCCGAGGCGGAGTTCGCCGGCACGACCCCCGAGACCGTCGTCATCCGGGTCGTCGACCAGATCCCCGCCCCGCAGGCCCGCGCCGCGGTCTGATCCCCGTCCCCGGTCCCTGAGCTTGTCGTAGGGCCACCCACCAACCCAGGTCCCTTCGACAGGCTCAGGGACCGACCGACACAGAGAGCACGCGCATGACCACGAGCACGACGGCAGAGGCGCGGAGCGCCGCGCCCGCGCGCGCCTCCGGGCGCGAGGCGGGCTGGCGCGACATCGCCGGCCTCGTGCTCGCGCGCGTCGGCGCCCGGCTGCGCCTGATCGCGTCGGCGGTGCGCCCTCTCGCCTGGGTGCTGCTCGCCGCGGCGGCCGTCTGCGTGCTCGTCGCCCTGCCGCTCGGCTGGATCGAGCCGGCGGTGATCGCCCTCGTGCTGGCGATCGTGGTCGTGCTGTGCGGGCTGTTCCTCATCGGCCGCACCGCCTACGACGTCACTCTCGACCTCGCCCGCACCCGGGTCGTCGTGGGGGAGCGGGCGGTCGGCGCTCTCACGCTCGCGAACCGCGGCACGCGCGCGATCCTGCCCTCCCGCGTCGTGCTGCCCGTGGGCGGAGGGCGCGGGGAGTTCGGGATCAAGCGGCTCGCGCCCGGCGAGGAGGCGGAGGAGCTCTTCGCGATCCCCACGCACCGCCGCGGTGTGGTCTCGGTCGGCCCGGTCAGCGTCGTGCGCGGCGATCCGCTCGGTCTCTTCGAGCGCGCGCACCGCCGCGACGAGCCGATCGACCTGTTCGTGCACCCGCGCACGATCCTGTTCGACGGTCAGTCCCTCGGCTTCCTGCGCGACCTCGACGGTCTGCCCGCCGCCGACCTCTCCCGCGACGACGTCTCCTTCCACGCCCTCAACGAGTACCAGCCCGGTGACGACCTGCGCCGCGTGCACTGGCGCTCCTCGGCGCGCACCGGCGTGCTCATGGTGCGCCAGTACGAGGAGACCCGGCGCTCGCACTTCGTCATCGGCCTGAGCCGCGCGGCCGCCGACTACGCCCAGCCCGACGAGTTCGAGCTGGCGATCTCGCTCGCCGGATCCGTGGGGCTGCGCGCGATCCGCGACTCGCAGCACGTCGAGCTGCGCGTGCAGGGTCGGGCCCTGCCGTCCGGCACCGGCAAGCAGCTGCTCGACTCGCTCGCGGGCGTCGAGGAGGGGCGCGCGAAGGGGCGCGGCCTGTCGGCCCTCGCCGGTACCGTCGCCGCGCACATGCCGCTGTCCAGCGTGGTCGTGCTCGTCTGCGGCAGCCGCACGACGCCCGACGAGCTGCGCACCGCGTGCGCACGGCTGCCGTTCGGATCCCGGGTGCTCACGATCGTCGCCGACCTGGGCGCCGCCCCGTCGCTGCGCCGGATCGGCGAGGCCGACGTCATCACGGTGGGAGCGCTCGAACAGCTGCCGCTCGCCCTCGGGAAGGTGCTCGCATGACCGCCCCCGCTCCCGCCGAGAAGGCCCGGAAGACGCCCAAGACCTGGCGGGTGCCGCTGAAGCCGCGCCGCGTCGCCGTCGACCTCGTCGCGGTGGCCCTGCTGATCGGCGCCGGCATCGCCGGCTGGTGGCCCTCGTTCGCCGGGCCCGCCTACCTGCCCGGGGCGATCGGCGGTCTCGTCCTCGGGCTCGGCGTCGCCCTGCTCTGCGCCTGGCGCGGCTGGGGGATCCTGCCCACCGCGGGCCTCGCGCTCGTCGCGTACTTCCTGTGCGGCGGTGCGCTCGCGCTGCCGCAGACCACGCTGTTCGGGGTCGTCCCCACCGGGAGCACCGTCGGCGCGCTGGCCTCGGGTGCCATCACGAGCTGGAAGGCCATGCTCACCACGGTCGCCCCGGTGGCCGTCGGCGACGGCTACGGGCTCGTCCCGTTCCTGTCCGCGCTCGCGGCGTCCGTGCTCTCCGCCGGTCTCGCGCTGCGGCTGCGGCGTGTCGCCTGGGCGCTGATCCCCGCGAGCGCGCACCTCATGCTCGTGATCGCGATGGGCGTGCCGGATCCCGCCGCCCCCATCGCCCAGGGCGTCGTGTTCGCGCTCGTCGCCGTTGGCTGGCTGGCGTTGCGCGGGACGGGCTCCAGCGCCGACGCGGCCGTCTCGGTGAGCCAGGCGGATCCGTCCCGCGCGTCCCACATGCGCCGCCGCCGGATCGTCGCGGGAGCCGCGGTGCTCGTCGTCGCGGGCCTCGCCGGGACGGGGGCCGCGACCGCGACCACGCTCGCCGAGCCGCGGCACGTGTTCCGCGACGTCGTGCTGCCGCCGTTCGACGTGCACCAGTACGCGAGCCCGCTGCAGTCCTACCGCGGGTACGTGAAGGACCACCGCCAGGACACCCTGTTCACCGTGAAGGGCCTGCCCTCGGGTGCCCGCGTGCGGATCGGCACGATGGACGCCTACAACGGCGTCGTCTACGACGTGTCGGACAAGGGCGTGGGCTCCTCCGGCGCGTTCAGCCCGATCCGCGACAACATGTCCGCCGATGCGCGCGGCGCCGACGCCACCCTCACCGTGTCGATCGACGCGTACAAGGGCGTATGGCTGCCGGACGCGGGCGACGTGAGCAGGATCGCGTTCGCGGGATCCGACGCCGACGCGCTGCGCCGCAGCACCTACTACAACGAGTCGACCGGCACCGCGGTCTCCACCCGCAAGGTCGGCAAGGGCGACACGTACACGGTCGACACGGTGATCCCGAAGACGTGGAGCGACAAGGAGCTGGACGGGCTCGCGTTCGGTCACGTCGACATGCCGAAGCAGGCGGATGGCCCGGAGAAGCTCACGAACATCGCATCGGAGGCGGTCGCGGACGCGAAGACGCCGATCGCGCAGGTGCGCGCCCTCGTGAAGTACTTCGCCGACGGCGGCTACTACAGCCACGGTCTGCAGGGCGAGGCGCCCTCCCGCGCCGGGCACACCGAGGAGCGCATCGCGACTCTCCTCAACGGCGAGCAGATGATCGGCGACGACGAGCAGTACGCCGTCGCGATGGCGCTCGCCGGCCGCGACCTCGGGATCCCCGTGCGCGTGGTCATGGGCTTCTACCCCGACAAGCCGGACAAGAGCGGCAGCTTCTCGGCCAACGGCGACGACCTGCACGCCTGGGTCGAGGTCAACTTCGAGAAGGCCGGCTGGGTGGCGTTCGATCCGACCCCGCCGAAGGACAAGGTCCCGCAGGACCAGATCACCAAGCCCAAGGTCGTGCCGAAGCCGCAGGTGCTGCAGCCGCCGCCCCCGCCGCAGGAGCCGGTCGACCTCCCGCCGACCGTGCCCGACCAGCGCGGCAGCCAGGACGGCCCGAACGCGTTCCTCGGCGTGCTCGGCGCCGTGCTCGCGATCGGCGGCAGCGTGCTGCTGGTGCTCGCGATCCTGGCCTCGCCCTTCGTCGCGATCGGCGCATGGAAGGCCGCGCGCCGGCGCAAGCGCCGCGCCGCCGTGCTCACCGCCGACCGGATCAGCGGGGGCTGGGACGAGCTCACCGACCGCGCCGTCGACTACGGCGCGCGGATCCCGGCGGGTGCGACGAGGGCCGAGGAGGCGCAGACCGTCGCGGCCGCGCTGACCGTGCCCGCGGTCACCGTGCTCGCCGGCCACGCCGATGCCCAGGTGTTCGGCCCGTCCGAGCCCACCGTCGAGGACGTGGACGCGTTCTGGCGCGAGGTCGACGACATCGTCGGCGGGCTGAGCGCGTCCGCCGGCTTCCGCAAGCGCATGCTCGCCCGGTTGAGCCTGCGCTCGCTGCTGGGCGGATCGCGGATATCGTCGGGCGTGCAGAGCCTGCGCGAGGCCGCGGCGGAGCGGATCCGGCGCCGTCCTGGCGGCGGCTCGAGCGGAGCCGACACGATCGAGAGCACCCCTGCCCGGGGCGAAGGCCCCCGAGCCGAGAGCGAGACCCCATGACACAGTCCCCCGGAACGGATGCGCTCCCGGTCGCACCGATCGCGCGCCGCGTGGGCGCGTACGTCATCGACGCCGCGATCGTGTGGGCGATCCTCCTCGTCGGCGGGATCGCCTCGACGGCGACCGCCGCGTCTGCAGGCAGCGCCGTGGCGGCGGTCGGCGCCTCGCTGCTCGGGCTCGGCGTGACGAGCGTCGTCGCGCTCGCCTGGTTCTTCGTCTACAGCGCCCTGCAGGGAGCGGGGGGATCCGTCGGCATGCGTGCGCTGAGGCTGCGGCTCGTGCACGCCGACTCCGGGACGCCGCTCGGCTTCGGCCGGGCGCTGCTGCGCAACGTCGTGTTCGGCCTGAGCACGGCCATCGTGGTCGGCTGCTTCACGCCGCTGATGGACGGATCCGGCCGCAGCCAGGGGTGGCACGACCGCGCCGCCGGCGCTCTCATGCTCGACGCCCGCCCCGCCGCCGCCCTCCCGGTCCCTGAGCCCGTCGAAGGATCCTCGCTCTCCCCTCTCTCGGTCCCTGAGCCTGTCGAAGGGCCCTCGCCCCTCCCGGTCCCTGGGCCCGTCGAAGCGCCCTCGTACGCTCCCACGGGCCACACCCTCCCGACCGCCCCGGGCTCCTACGACGCGCCCGTCATCGCCCTCGACGACGAGTTCGACCCGCACGACGCCACGGTGCTGTCCGCGGTCGCGCACGCCGCACAGACCACGCACGAGGACGAGAACGCGATGATCACGGTCGTCCCCGGGATCAGCCCCTCGGTCCCGGCACCTGCCCCGACGCCCGCGTCCGGCCCCGAGTCCGTCGTCCCGGCGTGGACCGCCGTGGATCCCGCGCCCGTCGCCCGGCCCGCCGAGGAGGACGACGACCTCGAGGAGACCCGGATCAGCATCCCCGGCCACCGCCTGCTGTTCGTCTGGGACGACGGAGCCAGGGCCACGGTCTCCGGGCGCACGCTGTTCGGACGCAATCCCGCTCCCGAGCCGGGCGCGGCGGTCGTCGTCGTCCGCGACGAGACCCTGTCGCTGTCCAAGACGCACTTCGAGGCCGGGGCCGAGGCCTCCGGCGGGTGGGTCATGGACCGGCACTCCACGAACGGCACGACCGTCGTGCGCGACGGCGTGCGCATCGCCTGCCCGGCCGGGGAGCGCGTGCGGATCCGCCTCGGCGACGCGATCGAGATCGGCGACCGGATCGTGACCATCGGAGGCTACGCATGACCGCACCCATCGTCGTGCGCACCGGATCCGCGACGCACACCGGCCTCCGGCGGACGCTGAACGAGGACGCGCTCCTCGCGCAGGCGCCGCTGTTCGTCGTCGCCGACGGCATGGGCGGCCACCGCGCCGGCGACGTCGCGAGCGCCACGGTCGTCGAGGAGTTCGCCGTCCTGCTCGGACGCCCCACGCTGAGCATCGACGACGTGAGCTTCGCGCTCGCCCGGGCGCGCGCCGCGGTCGACGCGATCGCCGGCGAGGGCACCTCGAGCGCGGGCACCACCCTCAGCGGTGTCGCCGTCGCCGAGGTCGACGGCGTCGGCTACTGGCTCGCGATGAACATCGGCGACTCCCGCACCTACCGGCTCGCGGGCGGGGTTCTGGAGCAGATCTCGGTCGACCACTCCGTCGTGCAGGAGCTCATCGACGCGGGCGAGCTGCTCGCCGCGGACGCCCAGCGCGACCGCCGCCGCAACATCATCACGCGGGCGATCGGCGCGGGCAGCACCGGCGAGGCCGACTACTGGATGATCCCCGCGACGACGGGCGACCGGATCCTGGTCTGCTCCGACGGGCTCAGCTCCGAGGTGGGCGACGAGGAGATCCGCGAGACGCTCGTCCTCATCGAGGACCCCCAGGCGGCCGCGGTCCGGCTCGTCGACCGGGCGCTCGAGCACGGCGGCCGCGACAACGTGACCGCGATCGTCGTGGACGCCACCCACGTGACCACACGCCCCGGCGGAGCAGGATCCGCGGACGGCGCCGACGAGGACGACATCGATTCCGACACGCGACCGCGTGCCGAGGCCATGGGAGGGATGCGCTGATGAACACCGTGTACCGCGCAGGATCCTGGTATCTGCTGATCGGCCCGCAGGCCGTGGTCGCACTGCCGCCGGACGCGTCGTCCACGCTCGTCGACGGGCTGTGGGAGCGGATCGGATCCGACGACACCGCGTTCGCCGACATCGTGGACGCGCTCTCCGCGGCGGGCGGCGGCTCGTTCGCGGCGATCCCGCCGTTCGCGGCGATCGTGCGCGAGGGCGAGGACGCCCGGGTCGCGGTGCGCGGCCGGGTCAGTGCGCAGGTCGTCACGGCGGCCGGCGTGCAGGAGATCTCCGGCGCCGAGGTCACCACGTGGAGCGAGCGCTTCGTGCCCGGCGTGATCGGTGCGGAGATCGTCGTCGAGGACCGCGGGGATGCCGTCGCCCTGCCGATCGTGGCCGGCATCGTCCGCGCCTCCCGCGCCGCCTTCGGCGCCCCGCCTCTGGTCCCCGAGCCGTCCCCCGTCCCGGTCCCTGAGCCTGTCGAAGGGACGTCGCCCGAACGCGAGGACGCTTCGACAAGCTCAGCGACCGACTTCGGAGCGCTTCTCGCGGACGACTCCACCCCGGTCCCCGAGCCCGTCGAAGGGACGTCGCCGGAGGAGGGCCCCGCCCCGGTCCCCGAGCCTGTCCCGGTCCCTGAGCCTGTCGAAGGGACGTCGCCCGAACGGGAGGACGCTTCGACAGGCTCGGCGACCGACTCCGCCGTAAGCGACGAGGCGCCGGCCTCGCCTGAAGACCTCGACGACGCCGGCGACACGGTCCTCTCGGTCGCCGCGATGACCCCGCCCGCCGACACGATCCTGCCGCCCGCCGACACGATCGCCCCGCCGCTCGGCGGGCACACCCTCGATCTGCGCCCGGTCGGCAGCCTCGACGACCCGGCCGACGAGGTGTACGCCGTAGACGACGGCGATCACGACGGCGCGACGGTCTCGCTCGCCCAGGCGCGTGCCCTGCGCGAGGCCGCCGAGGGCGCGGCCGCCGGATCCGCCCTGCCCGACCCGATCCGTCCGGGGCCGGTTTCCGCCGTCCCCGGCTTCGGCGCACCCGGCCCCGTCGTCCCGGCCGCCGGCCCGCGGATCCGCATGTCCACCGGCCAGGTGATCGCGCTCGACCGCACCGTCGTGATCGGCCGCCGCCCGCGTGCGACCCGCTCGACCGGCGCGACGCTGCCGCACCTCGTCGCGGTCGACAGCCCGCAGCAGGACATCTCGCGCAGCCACCTCGAGATCCGGCCCGAACCCGACTCCGTCGTGGTCCTCGACCTGCACACCACGAACGGATCCACACTGCTGCGCCCGGGGAAAGATCCCGTCCGCCTGCACCCCGGCGAGCAGACCGTCGTCGTCACCGGGGACGTGATCGATCTCGGCGACGGGGTCACCGTCGGCTTCGAGGATCTGCCGTGAGCCGCCCGCCGTCCCCGCCGCCCCGGCTCGACGGGTTCGACTACATCGAGCCGCTCGGCACCGGCGGCTTCGCCGACGTGTTCCTGTACGAGCAGCAGATGCCGCGCCGCCGGGTCGCGGTCAAGGTGCTGCTCGCCGACCGGCTCGCGTCCGGCGCCGCCCAGGAGTTCGCCGACGAGGCGAACGTCATGGCGATGCTGTCCACGCACCCCGCGATCGTCACGATCTACCAGACCGGCGTCGCCGAAGACGGCCGCCCGTATCTGGTGATGGAGTACTGCCCGCGTCCGAACCTGCAGCAGCGCTCCCGCAAGGAGCCGTTCAGCGTCGCCGAGGCGCTCCGGGTCGGCGTGCAGGTCGCGGGCGCCGTCGAGACCGCGCACCGCGCCGGGGTGCTGCACCGCGACATCAAGCCCGCGAACATCCTGGTCACGGCGTACAACCGTCCTGCCCTGACCGACTTCGGCATCGCCTCGACCACGGGCGCGGTGAGCGAGGCGGCGGGCATGTCGATCCCGTGGTCCCCGCCGGAGTCCTTCGGCGACCCGCCCCAGGGCGGGGTCCGCAGCGACGTGTACGCGCTCGCCGCCACGATCTCCACGCTGCTCACCGGGCGGAGCCCGTTCGAGAAGCCCGGCCAGCGCAACAGCGGGGCTGATCTGATCAGCCGGATCGAGGCCGAGCCGCTGCCGCCGCTCGGCCGCGCGGACGCGCCGGAGAGCCTGACCCGCGCCCTCGAGCGCGGCATGGCGAAGAACCCGGCCGACCGGTTCCCGAGCGCGGTGGCCTTCGCCCGGGCGCTGCAGAAGATCCAGATCGAGCTGTCGCACTCGGTGACGCCGATCGACATCGTCGACGACCACCAGCTCGAGCCCGAGCCGGAGGAGGACGACGACGGTCTGACCCGGGTGCGCGAGGTCATCAGCATCGACCCGAGCCACACCGCGACGCGGCCCTCCGCGACGACGAGCCCGCTGCTGCCGCCGGCGGCCCCGGCCGCCCCGGGCCCGCGCTTCGACCGGCCCGCCCCCGCCGCACCGGCCGAGGATCACGACGCCGCCGATGCGACCGTGGTCCGCCCCACCGCCCCCGCGCTCCCGGACGACGACGACCCGACCCGGGTGCGCCCGCCGCAGGTGCTGGATCCGGAGCCCGCCGGCCACGCCCCCACCGGCCACACGCTGTCCGCCACGAGCCTCTCCCGCCGGCCCGGCGCCCCGGCCGAACCGCCGTCGCCGCCGGCGCCGGCCGCGCCGGAGCCCGGCACCGCGGCCGATCCCGCCGCCCTCACCGCTGCAGAACCGCCCGGCTCCCGCCGGGGCCTGCTCTGGGGCCTCGTCGCCGCGGCCGCCGCGGTCGTGCTGATCGGCGGGTCGATCGTGACGGTCGACCTGCTGAACGCGAACCCGCCGAAGCCGCTGTCCAGCCCAACCGTCACGTCCGAGCCGCAGGATCCGCTCGCCGACATCGTGCCGACCCCGAAAGACATCGCCGGCGCCCCGGACGGCGCGGGCGGCGTGCACTTCACCTGGACGAACCCGAAGCCGCAGTCCGGCGACCGGTTCACCGTCACCGAGGTGAGGCTGAGCGGCGACGGACCGGCCAGGCTCGTCGACGCGACCGCGGTCACCGTGGCGGCGCAGACCGGCGGCCAGACCTGCATCCTCGTGGAGCTGCGCCGCACCGACGGACGCAGCTCGTCGCCGGTGCGGGGGTGCACCCCGTGACCGGGAGGACGGATCCGGTCGCGCCCTCGCAGGTGACCGTCGAGTTCGCCGGCGAGTACTTCACGATCGCGCCGGGAGGGAGGTTCGTGCTCGGCCGCGAGGGCGATCTCGCGATCGACGACAACCTGTTCCTGCACCGGCACTTCCTCGAGATCGTCGAGTCCGGCGGGCTCTGGTGGCTGGCGAACATCGGCACCCGGCTGCAGGCGACCGTGACCGACGCGAGCGGCGGCGTGCAGGCCTGGCTCGCCCCGGGCGCCCGGCTGCCGCTGGTCTTCGCGACCACGACCGTGGTGTTCTCGGCCGGGCCGACGACCTACGAGTTCACGATCCTCTCCTCCGCGCCGACGTTCCGGCCCACCCGGCCCGAGCTCGACGGCATCGGCGACTCGACGATCGGCGAGGTGCCGCTCACGGTCAGCCAGAAGCAGCTGCTGCTCGCCCTCGCCGAGCCGCTGCTGCGCCGCGACGGCAGCGGGATGAGCTCGATCCCGTCCAGCGCCGCCGCCGCGGATCGCCTGGGCTGGACCCTCACCCGGTTCAACCGCAAGCTCGACAACGTGTGCGACAAGTTCGACCGGATCGGTGTGCCCGGCATGCGCGGCGGTGCCCGCGGATCCGCGACGAACCGGCGCACCCGGCTCGTGGAGCACGTGATCGCCTCCCGGCTGGTCACCAGGGAGGACCTGGATCTCATCGACCCTGCGCGGGTCGCGCTCGACCAGGCCCTGCACGGCAACGACGCCGAGTGAGCCTGGGCCGGCGGGCCCTGGTCCCTTCCGGTGGTGCTTCCTGCGGCGGTGAGGCTGGCGGGCGCTCAGCGGCCGGCGTCGGCGAGGTGGCGCGCGTTGTGCCCGAGGACCTTGACCATCACGCCGTGACGGCGCAGCTCGGCGACCGTGCTCGTCTCCTCGTCGCGGTCGCGGCCGAGCGCGTGCACGTTCGAGACGACGAGGACATCGCCGGCGCGCAGCGTGGCGATGAGCCGGGCGATCCGGTCCGTCCAGCTCTCCAGGATGTCGGGTGCCGGATGACGGAACCCCTCGATCGGCACGCCGAAGCGGGTGAGGTCGTCGCGCTGCTGCACGACGGACGGCATGCCCTCGCGGGCGACGACGAGGCCGACGAGGCGCGATCCGTCCGGTTTCGCCGACCACCAGTCGCGGTTCTGCTGCAGCTCGGTGAAGCACTTCGGGCATTCGGCGGCCGCGTGCGGCAGGTGCAGCGGGCTCGTCAGCGCATCGTCGAGTGTCTCGTCGCGTTCGTGCGTCGCTTCGCTCATGTCGCACCTCCTCGGGATCCATTCTGCCCTGGATCCGCGGGCGGATCGCTCCGCGGGGGACGCTCGCAGAGGATCCCTCAGCTGTTCCCGCCGGTGCGGTGGAGCACCGCCGCGTCCGCTCGAGGCTCCGGCGCCGGTCACGCGCCGAGCAGCGTCGCGGCGTCCAGGCCGGCGAGCCGCGCCTGATCGGCGAGGACGTCCAGGCCGACGATCCGGTCGCCGTCGATCTCGAAGGCCATGAGCGAGACGACCCGCCCGCGCAGCACGGCAGCGACGCCCGGGCGCCCGCCCAGCAGCACCGGCACGGAGTGGGTCGCGAGATGCGCCGCGGTGCGCGCGGAGGCGGCGATCTCGGCGGCGCCCTCGAGGCGCACCGCGGAGGCGCCGTAGTCGGCGTGCAGCACCGCGTTCTCGTCGAGCAGGCCGAGCAGCCGGCTCAGATCGCCCTCCTGCACCGCGAGCAGCCAGGCGTCGACCACGGCCCTGCTCCGTGCCGCGGGCACGCGCGCCGGGGCGTCGGTCCCGCGTATCCGGCGCCGGGCGCGCGACGCGAGCTGCCGCGCCGCCGCGGGGGAGCGGCCGAGGGCCTCACCGATCTCCTCGAACGACTGGCCGAACACGTCGTGCAGCACGAACGCCAGGCGCTCCGCCGGGGCGAGCAGGTCGAGCACGGTGACGAGGGCGACGGCGACGCGCTCGTTGCCCGCCGCGACGGCGGCCGGATCCGGATCCTCCGACGCGCGTTCCTCCCAGGCGTCGACCGCCCACGGGTCCGCCTTCGCGACCCGGGCGGACCGCAGCACGTCGAGGCTCAGCCGGGAGACGACCGTAGTGAGCCAGCCGTCGAGGTTCTCGATCGCGTCGACGTCGGCGAGGGCCAGCTTCAGCCAGGCCTCCTGCAGCACGTCGTCGGCCTCGGCGCTGGAGCTGAGCAGCCGGGTCGCGACCGCGCGCAGCCGCGGGCGGCGGGACTCGAACTCGGCGGCGAGAAGATCCGGATCGATGGGCATGTCACATTCTCCTTCGGTGGTCCGTCATCAGGGTGACGGGGCACGCGGCCCCGATGTGACGAAGGAGCGATCATGACCACCACCATCCTCGTGACCGGCGGAACCGGCGGCCTCGGCAGCCATGTCGTGCCCCTGCTCGCGGCGCACGACGTCGACATCCGAATCCTCACCCGCCACCCGCGCCCGGACGAGGGGCGGGTGACCTACGCGGCCGGGGACACGGTCGAAGGCACCGGGCTCGCCGCCGCGATGGCGGGCGCCGACGTCGTGCTGCACCTCGCCGGCGGCCCCAAGGGCGACGACGTCGGCACCGCGCACGTCGTCGACGCGGCGCGCGCCGCTGGCGTCGGGCACGTCGTGATGATCTCGGTCATCGGCGCCGAGGGCATGCCGATCGGGTACTTCCGGCGCAAGGCGGAGGCGGAGCGGATCCTCGCCGCGGGCGGCGTGCCGTGGACGGTGCTGCGTGCGGCGCAGTTCCACTCGTTCGCGTACGGCATGGTGCGCCCGATGGCGAAACTGCCGATCGTGCCGGTCATGAAGGACGTGCGGCTCGAGCCCGTCGCCGTGCAGGACGTCGCGGCACGGCTGGTCGAGCTGGCCCTCGGTGCTCCGCAGGGGCGGGTCGCCGACCTCGCCGGACCCGAGGTGCGCTCGCTGGAGAGTCTCATCGACGCGCTTCCCGGCAGGAGTCGTCCGCACCTGCGGTTCGGCCTGCCCGGCGCGGTCGGCCGCGCCTACCGCAGCGAGGCGAACCTCGCCGGCGGCACCGTGCAGCGCGGCACCGGCACGTGGAGCGAGTTCCTGGCGGACCAGGCGGCGTGACGGGCGGATCCGGATCGGCGGCTCAGGCCCGCATCGCCTGCACGAGCGTGCGGAGCAGGGCCAGCACGCCGCCGCGGGCGCGATAGCGGGTGAGGCCCTCGCTGACCTCGGCCGCGGTGCGCGACGACACGAACCACGGCGGCTTCGGCAGGATCGTGAACCGGCCGCCGTCGCGCACGATCGACGCGGACCGCGGGAACGGACGGAACGGTCCGCGCAGGACCGAGCGCTCCACGTCCGCGAGCAGCAGTCCGTTGTGCACGACACCGATCCCGCTGCCCACGTCGTCGATCGTGTTCCCCGGGAACGCGCCCCAGGTCACGGTCGGGGTGACGAAGCCGAAGGCCGTCCAGGTGTTGATCGCGATGGATCCGTAGCGCAGCGCCGTGATGGCGCGCTCGAAGCCGCCGCCGAGCAGCGTCTCGGTCGTGGGGTCGATCAGCACGTTCGCGGCCAGCGTGCCCTCGAGCCTCTCGTTCGCGTGCGCGACCGCCGCGTCCAGGAACTCCTGGCCGAGCCCGGGCAGCTGCTCCACGCCGAGGACCGGCGCGAAGTACTCCGTCGTCTCCAGCGCCGTGGCGTCGTCGCCCTCGCGGATCTCGACGAGCAGCCGATCGGCGAGCACCAGTGCGTCCGGGTAGTCGCGGGACGCCTGTGCCATCCGGTCGGAGGAGTGCGGATACCAGATCGGGCGCTCCGGGGCGATCGCGTAGGCGCGGCGCAGCTCGATGAGGAACTGGTCGCGCTGCGCCCAGTCGGAGGAGAGGATCACGACCTGCCCTGCGAGGCAGTTGTGCCCCGCGTTCTGCAGGCGCATCGTGGCGACGTGCTCGGCCTGGAAGCGGAGGTCCTGCGGGGACCACTCGCCCGGCACGACGATGACGGGCGAGACGCCGCCGAGCTCGGCGGTGATCGGCTTCTTCAGGCGGGGCCGGTTCTCGCGCTTGCGGCGCTTGGTCTGGTCGGATCCGGCACCCGCGGACGGACCCCAGACGATCGCGTCGAACGTGGCGGAGGATCCCGTCACGTGCACATGCGCGAATGCGTCGTGCCCGGTCAGGTGGGCGCCGACGTCGGATCCGCCGCGGACGATCCGCAGGAACCCGGGGGCGATGAGCGGGGCGAGCGCCTTCTCGTACACGGGCACGAGCGAGTCCTGCGTCGGGTTCACCTTGAGCAGCACGACCCGGTCGAACGCGAGCAGCTCGTACAGCACGTCCAGCACGGGGATCGAGGTGACGTTGCCGGCGCCGAGCACGAGGCCGATCCCGCCGGTCGCGGTCTCCCGTCCCTCGGCGGGCTCCGCCGTCGGCCGGACGAGGGGACGGCGCTGGGCGAGGCCCGCCCGGGCCCGGGCGTCGCCCGGCGTGACGCCGGGGGTGAGCCACACCTCGCCGGTGTAGCCGGAGAGCAGCACCTTGTCGATCCCGAGGAGGGGGAACGAGTGCACGCGGGTCTGCCCGCTCGTGGTGCGGTCGACGCGGATCCCGTCCAGCGGGTTGCGGCCGTCCGCGATCCGGTCGAGCGTCTCGATGTAGGCGTCCACGGCGCCGAGCGTCGCGTACGGTCCGCTCAGCCACTCCTCGCCGCGGAGGGCGTGATCGTCGGCCAGCTGCTTGGATCGCACGGCGGCGCGCACCCAGTCACGGGCGCTCGCCGCGACCGTGCGGCGCACTCCGCGCAGCAGAGTGACCCGCTGCCCGACGGTGAGCGCGGACCAGGTGCGGGAGCCCGTCTGCAGGGCGGCGATGGCGGCCTCGATCGGCGCACGGACCTCATCGGCGAGGGTTTCGGGCATCGTCATCTCCTTCGACGCTGTCGCTTTCACCCTACGCGACCCGGCTCCGCGGAGCTCCATGCCGGAGGAACCCGGTCGCACGAATCGTGGGACCGGGGCTCAGGCGGAAGGTCTCACCCGTTTGGGGCGTGATTTCACGGTTTGGGGCGCGCCACGCCGGGATTCCCGGGCATACTGCGCCCCAAACGGGAGAAGACGCCCCGAAACGGGGAGTCAGCGACAGGTCAGATCAGCGCGAGCTCGCGGAGCTTGGCCTCGACGTCCGCGTTCGACGGCTCCACGTGGTGGGAGGAGTCGGGGTAGACGACCACGGGGATGTTCGTGCGGCCGGAGATCTCCTTGGCGACGTCCGCGGCGGCGGGGTCCTCGATCAGGTCGATGTAGGTGTACTCGATGCCGAGCTCGTCGAGCTGCTTCTTGGTACGGCGGCAGTCGCCGCACCAGTCGGCGCCGAACATGGTGATGGTGTCAGAGGAAGGGATCGTCATCCTTCCAGGATAGGGCGGGTTTCCTGGGCGGGGGCCGGGTCGCAGAGGGCGTCGACGACCCGGATTCACCCGCCGTTCGCCCGGGCGGAGGAGAGTGGGCTGACAGGAAAGGCGCAGGTTCCGCATGACTTCGCATGGGAGCATGTCAGGGACGAGTCAGAGGAGGGGCATGAGCGACACGTCTTCGGACGCGGTCTTTTCGGCCACGATCGTCCCTTCAGCGACGGTGATCGTGCCGACGTTCAACGAACGCGACAACATCGCCGAACTCGTCTCGCGCGTCGCCGACGCCATGGACGGCCGCGAGGTCGAACTGCTCTTCGTCGACGACAGCACCGACGACACCGCCGACGTGATTCGCGGGATCGCCCGCTCCGCGTCCATCCCGGTCCGCGTCCTGCACCGCGATGACGCGGTCGGCGGCCTCGGCGGCGCCGTGGTCGAGGGGATCCGCGCGGCTGCGCACGACGTCTGCATCGTGATGGACGGCGACCTGCAGCACCCGCCGGAGCTGCTGCCCGACTTGGTCGAGCGGCACCAGGAGGGCGACGCCGACGTGGTGATCGCCTCCCGCTACATCGGCGGCGGCGACAACGGCGGGCTCGCCGGCGCGATGCGCGTCGCGGTCTCGCGCAGCGCCACCACGCTCACGAAGGCGATGTTCCCGATCCGGCTCTCCGGCGCCTCCGACCCGATGACCGGGTACTTCCTCGTCGACCGCCGGCGGATCGACCCCGCCGCGCTGCGGCCGAACGGCTTCAAGATCCTCCTCGAGATCCTCGTGCGCTCCGACGTGCGCATCGCCGAGGTGCCGATGGAGTTCGGCGAACGGCTGCACGGCGAGTCCAAGGCCTCCTTCGCGCAGGGCATGGCCTTCCTCAAGCACCTCGCCCGTCTGCGCTTCGGCAAGATGTCCCTCTTCGCGATCATCGGCGGCGTGGGCGCGCTCGCGAACCTCGCCATCATGTGGGCGCTCACGCACCTGGGCATGGAGTACATCTGGGCGGCCGTGATCGCCGCCGAGGTGACGATCATCGGCAACTTCATCCTGCAGGAGCGCTACGTCTTCAACGACATGCGCGACGAGGCGTCGAGCATCGGCGTGCGGTTCGCCCAGTCGTTCACGTTCAACAACGTCGAGGCGGCGCTGCGGATCCCGATCCTCGCCCTCATGGTCGAGACCTGGCACATCTCCAGCATCCTCGCCGCCGCGATCTCGCTCGTGGTCGCGTTCTTCGTGCGCTTCGTGTTCCACTCGCTCGTCGTCTACGCGCCGCGCCGTTCGGTGCGCGCCGGACGCCGCGTCGAGCGCGCCATGGTCGACGCCGAGGCCGCCGCGGAGTAGCCCGTCGACCGGATCCCCCGGTCGACGACCGAACCCGTCAGCCGATGTTCTTCCTCAGGCCGTCGACCGTGTCGCCGTAGTTGATCCGGATCACCGGCAGCTCGAGCTTCGGGGTGCCGATCTTCACATAGCCGTACTCGATCGTGCGGGCGAGCAGGAAGCCGGCCTTGGTGACGCCCGCCTCGGCGGTCGCGTCGTAGTGGCCGTACGGGTAGGCGACGACCTCCTTGACGCCGAGGATCTGCGCGGACCTCTCCAGGTCGGCGGCGACCTGGTCGGCGGGCACGTTGACCATCAGGCCCTTGCCGTTCGCGCCGGGCCGGTGCATGTCGTTCGTATGCGAGCGCTGCAGCACGTACGGGGAGGGAGAGCCCTCCTGACGCGCACTGGTGATCACGAACGACGTGGTGAGCAGCCTGTTCTCGGTCACGACCGGCACCGCGAGCTGCAGCCAGGTCGAATCCGCGTCGTCGTCGGTGATGATCAGGGAGTGCTTCGGCAGGAACAGCTTCCCGTCGATGAAGGCGTTCAGCTCGTCCCAGGTCGGCATGTAGAACTTCTGGGACGAGACATACGCCATCTGCGTCTTGAAGTCCTCGATGTAGACGTAGTTCTTGCGGAGCCAGTTGTTCTCGCCGCCGGGCTTGGTCGTGAACTGGTGGTACATCAGGATCGGGATCCGCGCGGCCGTCGCGGCGTTCTGCTCGGGCGTCGTCCACGCCGCGTACAGCGTGCGCTCGTGGTCGGTGCAGGTCGTGAGCTGGGATCCGTTGACCCGGTCGGTCTGCGTCTGCGCGGCCGCGGGCGTCGGGTACCAGCCGGCGAACACGGATCCGGCGCGCTCGGGGATGGGCAGCCCGGTGAACAGCGCACCATCGGTCTGCAGCATCGGCGGCAGCGTGATCCCGTCGCCCTGGAACGACACGGCGCACGCCCTCGCCGGATCGGCGGCGGTCTTCAGCAGCGCCTGCGCGGGGGTGAGCGGGGTGAGCGTCGGGGTCGGCGTGTGCGGCGCCGCCACCTTCGCGGACGGGCCGGGGCCGAACAGTGCGTGCACGGTCGTGGTCGTGATCAGTGCCAGGACGGCGATGGAGAGCACGACGATGAGGGTGATCCAGGCACGACGCCGAGGGGTGACCTTGAGGGAGGGGCGTCGCGGCGCGGGGGAGGGGCCGGACATGATCCAGAGTGTAGGGGATCCCGCTGAACGCGCCGGACCAGGAGGCTCAGGCTGACGCGCCCGCCGCCCGGATCAGAGCAGCCAGCCGCGGTCTTCGGCGATCCGCGCCGCGTCGGCCCTGGTGCGCGCCTCGAGCTTCTGCATGGCCGACGACAGGTGGTTTCGGGTGGTGCCTTCGGACAGGTGCAGGCCCCGGGCGACGTCGGAGATCGTGCCGCCGTCGCGGGCGGCGGCGAGCACCTCCGCCTCCCTCGGTGTCAGCGGGGACGGGCCGGCGGTGAGCGCGTCGGTGGCGAGGGCCGCGTCGATCACGGTCTCGCCGCGCATCACCCGGCGCACGACGTCGGCGAGCTCGGCGGCCGGGGTGTCCTTGACGACGTAACCGGTCACGCCGGCGGAGAGCGCCCGGGAGAGATAGCCCGCACGGCCGAAGGTCGTGACGATGACGATCCGGACCCCCGGGTGCGCGGCGCGCAGCCGGGCGGCGGCGGTGAGGCCGTCGATCCCCGGCATCTCGACGTCGAGCAGGGCGATGTCGGGGCGGTGCTCGGCGGCGGCCGGCAGCACCTCGTCCCCGCGGCCGACCTGGGCGATCACCTCGAGGTCGTCCTCCAGCCCCAGCAGGGTCGCGAGCGCGCCGCGCACGAGCGCCTGGTCGTCGGCGAGCAGGATCCGGATCGCGTCCTCGCGCTTCGTCACGCGCTCACCTCCAGGAGGAACCCGCCGTGGGCCGACCGGGCGATCCGCAGCGCGCCGCCCGCGTCCGCGGCCCGCTCGGCGAGGCCGCGCAGGCCGGTGCCGGTCTCGCCGCCGGGCTGCGGACCGGATCCGTCGTCCTCGATGACGATGCGGCCGGGGGTCAGCGCGACCCAGCACTCGGTCGCGCGGGAGTGCCGGATGACGTTGGTCCCGGCCTCGCGGAGCGTCCAGCCGAACAGCTCCCTGTTCCGCTCCGGCACGTCGTCGGTCGTCGTCGGCAGGTGCGCGGCGATGCCCGCGGCGGAGAGCAGGGTGCGCAGGGAGGCGAGCTCGCTCGCGATCCGCACCTGGCGATGACCGGACACCACGGCGCGCATGTCGCCCAGGGTCGCGCGGGCGAGATCCTGCACTTCGCGGATCTCGCGGGCGGCGGCCCGAGGATCCCGTTCCGACAGCGTCGCGGCGAGCTCGGCCTTGAGCGCGATCGCGGAGAGGGAGTGCCCGAGGATGTCGTGCATGTCACGGGCGACGCGGTTGCGCTCCTCCTCGACGGCGACCTCGGCGAGGGCCGTCTGCGCCCGGCGCAGCTGCTGCATCGTGCGGAGGTTGCGGGCGAAGGAGGCCATCAGCGTGCCGACCGACACGATGATGAGCGGGATCGCCCAGGCCCCCACCCCCGCGGACGCCGCCGCCGGTTCGCCGGCCATCAGCACGGCGTTGACCACGAACGCCAGGATCGCGAGGGCGACGATCGCGAGCATCGAGGCCGTGGTGCCGCCTAGGCATACGGCCGCGGCCACGGCGACGTACACCCACAGGCCGGTCATGCCGGATCCGAGCGAGACGATGAACGGCACCGACGCCACGAGCAGCACCGTCGGCGGCAGCCACTCCCAGCCCGAGCGGATCCAGATCGCGACCGGGACCGAGGCGATGAACATCAGCCCGAACACGAGCACGGCACCCGACCACGCCCACGCCGCCGCCGTCGGCGCCTGGACGAGCAGCGGGATGACCACGAACCCGAACTCGAAGAGCAGGCTGATCACCGCGCCGGGGTACCAGAACCGCGATCCCGGAGCGAGGAACCCGGCGCGGAATCTCCCCCATCCCCCGGCGGGGGCGCCGGCGGGCGGCTCCATGAACCCGGACGCGCGGGGGACGGGAACCGCGGCCGGAGCCGCGATCCCCGTCTCCGGCCGCACGCGCGTCACGGGCGGTCGCCGTCAGACGCGCTTGGTGTCGCGGCGGAACATCAGCACGGCGAGGCCCGTGAAGACGAGGAACCAGACCACCAGGTTCGGCACCGACCAGCCGTCGGGGGCGACGCCCATGACCGCGTTCTGGGACAGGTTCGCGATGCCCCACAGCGGGGTGAACTTCGCGCCGATCTGGATCGCCTGCGGCATGATCGCGAGCGGGACGAACAGGCCGCCCATGAAGCTCAGGATCGGCAGGATCGGGCCGAGATAGCGCATCGCGTTCTGCGCGGGGAAGGCGTAGCCGACCGCGAGGCCGAGGCTGGTCAGCATGAGCGAGCTCAGCCAGGCGAGCAGGCCCGCGGGGATGAGGTTGCCGAGCGGGGCGGTGATGCCGAGGGCGACGCCGACGATCATCGTCACGATCACGGCGATCGCGCCGAGGACCATGCCGCAGGCGACCTTGACCAGGATGTACACGACCGGGTTCAGCGGTGTCAGCCGCAGCTGGCGGCTCCAGCCCTGGGCGCGCTCGGCCGCGACCGAGACGCCGGTCATGGTGCTGGCGACCATGGCGCCGTACACGGCCATGGAGATCATGATCGGCACGGCCGCCGACATGCCGCCCTGGCTGACCGGGACCGGGGTGACCGCGGTGTGCTTGTTCGGCAGGCCGATCATGATGAGCATCGCGATCGGGAAGATCAGCGTGAACACGACGACGCTGGAGTTGCGGAACAGCCGCTTCAGCTCGATCCCGAGGAACGTGAGGCTGAACCCGCCGAGGGCGGGGACGCGCCGGGAGTTCGGATCGATCCGATCCAGGCGCTCGGTGACGGTGGCCATGGTCATTCCCCCTCCGTGTCGTCGCCGAGTTCTTCGGTAGAGGTGAGGCGGAGGAACGCCTGCTCCAGGTTCTGGCTGGTGATCGTGACGTCCCGCGCGGACGTGCGGGTCAGCAGGTGGCGCGCGACGACGTCGGAGTCGTTCGCGCGGATGATGATGCGCGGGCCGCGCACGTCGACGGACTCGACGCCGGCGAGTGCCGCGATCTCGGCCCGGGCGGACCCGTCGGTGTCGCTCCACTCCGCCTCGATCGTGCGGCCCGAGGCCATCGCCTTGATCTCGGCGGTGGTGCCGTCGGCGACGATCCGCCCCTTGCGGATGAGGATGATCCGGTCGGCGTACTGGTCGGCCTCCTCGAGGTAGTGCGTCGCGAAGAGCACCGTGCGGCCGCGCTGGGCGTCGGCGTGGATCGCCTGCCAGAACGAGTGCCGGCCCTCGACGTCCATCCCGGTGGTCGGCTCGTCGAGCACGATGAGGCCCGGATCCGACAGCAGCGCCATCGCGAAGCGGAGCCGCTGCTGCTGCCCGCCGGAGCACTTCTGCACCTTGCGGTCGGCGATGTCACCGATCCCGGCCCGCTCGAGTGCGGCGTCGATGCTCGTGGTGTGCGCGAACAGCGAGGCGGTCAGCTTCATGGTGTCGCGGACCGTGACGTCGCTGAGCAGGCCGCCGGTCTGCATGACCGCGGACACGAGGCCGCGGCCGATCGCCTGCCGCGGGGGGAGCCCGAACAGCGACACCGCGCCGTGGTCGGGCTGGGAGAGGCCGAGGAGCATGTCGATCGTGGTGGTCTTGCCGGCGCCGTTCGGGCCGAGGAAGGCCACCACCTCGCCCTGCGCGACCTCGATGTCCACGCCGTCGACGGCGGTGAAACCGCGGAAGCGCTTGGTCAGCCCCGTCGCCTCGATCGCCGAGCGCGGCGCGGCGCCGGCCCGGGGCGGAGTGACGGTCGAGGCCGTCTGTGTCTCGTTCATGTTCTCCAGTCTGCGCCGTGCACGGGTCTGCGCACGATGAACGATGTCACGGATCTCCTATGACATCCGTCATGACGTGGATCCGGGCCCGTTGCGGCTCTCGACGGCCGGCCGTCAGGGCGCGAGCGCTGCGACGGCGCCGAGCTCGATGAGGGCGCCGGGGACGCCCAGACCGACCACACGGGCGGCGGTAACGAGCGGCGGGGCGCCGGCGCGGGCGAGCTTCGGCCCGACGGCTCCGTACGCGGCCCGGAGATCGGCGTCCTGGTGGATGAGGACCGTCCAGCCGACGACGTCCGCGAGCGTGGCCCCGGCCGCGGCGAGGGCGGCCTCGGCGTTCTCCACGGCGCGGGCGGACTGCACGGCCACGTCGCCGGACACGACCGCGCCGGTCTCATCCACGCCGTTCTGGCCGCCGACGTGGATGATCGTCGACCCGGGCGGGATCACGGCGACATGGCTGAAACCCGGGCTCTGCACGAGCCCCTCGACGTGCGGATAGGAGATGCTCATGCCCGCGAGCGTAGCGACGGCCCCGGACATTCCCCGGGGCGCCCGACGGGAATCGGGCGGACCCGCGGCGCGGTAGGATCGAGAGGCCCAACAGCAGGAGGTTGTTCCGTGATCCTTCACTACATCGTGTTCGTCGTACTGTTCGTCGGCGGAATCCTGTGCCTGGGCATCGCCAGCGGCCTGCCCGCCTGGCAGGGCGTCGTCTTCGTGGCGGGCATCCTCCTCATCAGCGGCGCCCTCGCCTACATGATGCGCGAGCACGGCGGCGCCACCAAGCGCACGCGCTCCTGGGACAACTGAGTCCGGTCTGACCCGGACCGTCCCCCTACTCCCCGGGGAGTAGACCGGGAGCACCCGGCGGGCGGATCCGCCGCGCAGCCGGCCGGATTAGCATCGGAGGATGCCGGATCCGCTGCACTTCGACCCCGCCTTCGCGGGCCGAGCGGAGTGGGGACCGCCCGCACGGGTGCGGCTGATCATCCCGGTCGTGATCAGCCTGCTGATCCAGGTTCCCGCGTCGCTCTGGATCGCCGCGCACGCCGGTCCTTACGGCCTGCACTGGCGCATGATCCTGCACCTCGCGCTCGCCGTCGCCGGTCCCCTCGCGCTGCTCTTCGCGCGCCGCCACCCGGGCCCCACGGTCGCGGTCGTGACCGGGCTCGCCCTGCTCGACGTGCTGATCACCCCCGTGTACGGTCCGCCGTACGTCGCGCTGGCCTTCGCCGTCGTCGGGGCGGTCGCCCGCGGGGCGGCGGTGTGGGCGGGGGCGTCGGTCGCGGCCGGGTGGACCGCCGCGATCCTCGTCGGCGTCGCCGTCGGACGGATCTGGCATCCCGGGATCATCGTCGCGGCGACGGTCGCGCTCGGGATCTGCTTCGCGGTCGGCGCGTTCATCCGCGGGCGCGGAGCCCGCTACGCCGCGATGCGGGTCGAGGCGGAGCACCGCCAGCGGAGCGCGGAGGAGCGCGAGCGCGTGCGCATCGCCCGGGAGCTGCACGACGTGCTCGGGCATGCCCTGTCGCAGATGAACGTGCAGGCCAGCGTCGGACTGCACCTGTTCGACCGGGATCCCGAGCAGGCGCGCACGGCCCTGGAGAACGTGAAGAACACCTCGAAGCTCGCGCTCGAGGAGGTGCGCGGCGTGCTCGGCGTGCTCCGCGACGGGGAGGCGCCGCTCGTGCCGCAGGCGGAGCTCGCCGAACTGCCCCGGCTGATCGCCGGCCTCACCGCCCCCGGTCTCGACATCGCGCTCGACGACCGGCTGGGCGAGCGCGCTCCGAGCCGCGCCGCGCAGTTCGCCGCCTACCGGATCGTGCAGGAGGCGCTCACCAACGCCGTCCGGCACGCGCAGGCCGCGCACGTCCGCGTGGCGCTGGAGCGCAAGGAGGATCCGGATCCGAGGCTCGTCGTGACGGTCGCCGACGACGGTCAGGGTTTCGGATCCGAGGATCCCGGCACCTCCGGTCACGGTGGCGTGCTCGGCATGCGGGAGCGGGCGGCGCTGCTGGGCGGCCGGATCGCGTTCATGAACGGCGAGAACGGGGGCGCGCTCGTCGTCGCCTCCCTGCCATGGGGGAGGGCCTCATGATCCGGGTCGCGCTCGCGGACGACCAGCTGCTCGTGCGCGCAGGGTTCCGCGCGCTGCTCGACGCCGAGACCGGCATCGAGGTCGTCGCCGAGGCGGCAGGCGGGATCGAGCTGCTCGAACGGATCCGGGAGACGCCCGTCGACGTCGTGCTCATGGACATCCGGATGCCGGAGGGCGACGGGCTGTGGGCGACCGAGCAGATCGCCGCGGATCCGCGCCTCGCGGGCGTGCACGTCGTGATCGTGACGACGTTCGAGCTCGACGACTACGTGGCCAGGGCCGTGCGCGCCGGCGCGGCCGGATTCCTCGTCAAGGACACCGAGCCCGCCGATCTCGTGCGGGCGGTGCGCGTCGTCGCCGAGGGGGAGGCGCTGCTGTCCCCCGGCGTCACCAAGCGGCTGCTGCAGCGGCTCGCCGTCGGCCTGCGCGAGGCCCCTGCCACCGCGGTGCTCGAGGGGATCACCGACCGTGAGCGCGAGGTGCTGCGCCTCGTCGGGCTGGGCATGACCAACGACGAGATCGCCGAGCGGCTGTACCTGAGCCCGCTCACCGCGAAGACGCACGTGTCCCGGATCATGGCGAAGCTGCACGCCCGCGACCGCGTGCACCTCGTGGTGATCGCGTACGAGACGGGCCTCGTCGCCCCGGGCTGGCAGTAGCGGCGTCGCCGTCCCGGTTCGAGGAGCGATGTTTGCTCCGTTTTCGGCCGTTGGACAGCAAACATCGCTCCTCGAAACCGGATCCGTACTCCCTGCGGAGCAGGAGGAATCACTCCCCGGGCCGGATTCGCTCCGGGGCTCGGACGGCGAGGCTGGGGGTATCGGTCGAGATGCGGCCGATCCGTTCGAAGGAAGGGCATCATGCTCGCAACCGTCGCGGCCCTCGCCGCGCATCCCGGCCCGATGGGGATGGGGTTCCACCCCTTCTTCTGGCCGTTGTTCATCATCGGTCCGCTGATGTTCCTGATCATCGTGGGCCTGCTCATCGCCCTCATCGTCCGCCGCCGTCACTGGGGCTACGGACCGTGGGGCTGGCACGGCGCCCCGGGCGCCCCGGGGGCTCAGGCGCCCTGGGTCGGCAAGTCGCAGAGCCGCAGTGCGGAGCAGATCCTCGCGGATCGCTTCGCCAAGGGCGACATCGACGAGACCGAGTACCGCGCCCGGCTCGAGGTGCTGCGCGCCAACCGTCCGGAGTCCTGAACCCGGCGGATGACACCGACGCCGGCCCCACGCAGAGTGGGGCCGGCGCTTCGTCATGTCACGGCGCCTCCGTCTGCGGCGTGTGCGGCGTACGACGACTCGACGCCCGCACCCGGAAGCGCGCGCTCGTCAGGATCGGCCCGGCGCTCGGTTCTCCGGCGATCCGGGCCTGCAGCAGGTCGAGGACCGCCGATGTCGTCGCCACCGGGTTCAGCTCGACGGCCGAGATCGCCGGCCGGCTGTGCCGGGTGTGCTCCGAGTCCGACGCCGTGGCGATCATGGTCTGCTCGGGCACGCGCACCCCGCGGGCCTGAAGCCCCGTGAGAACGCCGGCCGCGTGCCGGCCGGTGAGGCAGAGCACGGCGTCCGGCACCGCGGCGTCGACGATCGCGTGAGCGGCGCGCTCGCCGCCCTCCTGGCCGTCGCCCTCCGGGACCTCGAGCACGCGGGACGCGATCCCGCGGTCCGTGCACCAGCGACGGTAGACGGCCTCGCTGTCCATGTTCCAGGCGTTCGGATCCGTGCCGCGCACGAGCGCGACGCTGCGCGCGCCTCCCGCCTCGAAGTGGTCGAGCACGCGGCGGATCGTCACCGCGTCGTCCTCCGTCGCCCAGTCGACGAAGTCGGGCCGGCTCGGATCGCGGCCGAGCGTGACGTAGGGGATCCCGCGGCGCTCGAACAGGCGGACGACCGGATCGTCGACGTGCGGCATCGCGACGATGTAGCCGTCGAGGGAGAGCGCGAGAGGGGGCGTCGGCCGGCGGGTCGGATCCGGCACGAGCATGAGGCTGAGCCCGCGATCCATCGCCTGCGACGAGGCCGCGCCGATGTACCGGGTGAACACGTCGACGCCGCGCGGGGCGTACTGGCCGAGCGCATCGAGCGAGCGCATCACGACGCCGATCGCACCCACCGAGGAGCGTCGCAGGCCCCGCGCGAGCGCGTCGGCCTGGTACTCCATCTCCTCGGCGACCCCGCGGATGCGCAGCCGGGTGGCGGCGCTGAGCGTGCCGGTGTCGTTCAGAGCCATCGAGACGGCGGCGATCGACACCCCCGCGCGCCGCGCCACGTCGTGGATCGTGACGCCCTTGGATCGCGCCATCGCGGCCCCTTCCCCGCTCGGTTCCGGCCGCCGGGGCGACCGTGTTTCGATCCGATTGTATTAAACGTTTCATACCTCTAGCGTGAACTCGCCCGCCACAGTCGACGGGCGAGAACCAGAAGAGGCCGGCCCCCCGCGATGAAGCTGCACACCCTGTCCACGTCCGCCACGGAGCCCCGCGAACGCGGTCTCGAGATCGGCGCGCGCCACGCCGCGCGGATCCGGGACACCAGCGATCGCTACCTCGCGCACTTCGCGCTGCTGGGGATCGCCGACGAGGACGTGCGGGCGATCGCGGACGGCTGCCACGCGGCGCTCCGGGCCTGGGCTCCGGGACTGGCCGAGGAGTCCGACGCGATCGCCGAGGCGGCCGGGCTCGAGAGCTGGCGCGTCGCCGCCGTCGGCGCGCGCACCGAGATCCTCGCCACCGCCCCCGGGGTCGGCGAATGCACGACCGCGGTGCTCGCCCCGCCCGCCGGCGGCGCGCCGGAGACCATCCAGACCTGGGACTGGCACGACACGCTGACCCCGGAGGGGCTGCTGCTCTCGTTCCGGACCGCCGCCGGACGCGGCGTGAAGCTGTTCACCGAGTTCGGCACCGCGGCGAAGATCGGCGTGAACGACGCCGGTCTCGGAATGCACTTCAACATCCTCCGGCACCGCTCCGACGGCGCGGGCGCGGGCGTTCCCGTGCACGCGATCGCCCGTCGCGTGCTCGAGGAGGCGGCGACCATCGCCGAGGCGCACGACATCGCCGCCTCGGCCACCGTGAGCGCGTCGACCGTGCTCACCGTCGCATCCTTCCACGGCGGCACGGCGCGGGCCGCGTCGATCGAGATGGCGCCCGCGGGCGTCGCGGTCGTGGATCCGGATCCGAACGGCTGGATCCTGCACACGAACCACTTCCTCGACCCCGTGCTGGCGCAGGGCGATGCGATCACGGCCGACTCGGTCTCCACCGAGCGCTACGCGCACGCCAGCGCGGCCAGTGCGGCCATGGTCGGCCGCACCGCCGTGGAGCGGGCGGGCGCGTTCTGCGGCCCCGATGGCGCAGGCGCGATCGTGTGCATGCGGCCCGATGCCGCGTCCCCCGCCCACGAGCAGTGGGGCACCCTGCTCACGGTGTCGCTCGACGTGCCCGGCTTCGCCCTGGACTACCGGGCGGGCACCCCCGACGAAGCGGCCCGCGAGGGCCTCGACCGGTTCTAGACCGCTGAGAGAGAGGAAGACGACGATGTCCACCGATCTGTACCGCAACGCGCGGATCTTCACCGCCGACCGGCGCCCCTGGGCCGAGGCCCTGGTCGTCGAGGGCGACCGGATCGCCTACGTCGGCGACGATGCCACCGCCGAGCGGGTGGCCGGATCCGACGCCCGGATCCACGACCTGGACGGCGCGACCGTGCTCCCCGGCTTCGTCGACGGGCACGCGCACATCGTCGGCACGGGCGAGGCCGCCGAGCAGGTCGACCTGTGGGGTGCGGGCTCGCTCGAGGAGATCCAGAGGCGCATCGCCGCCTGGGCCGAGGAGCACCCCGACGCCCCGCGGATCCACGCGACCGGGTGGAAGCACGGCGACCTCCCCGGCGGCACCGCGCACCGCGCGATGCTCGACGCGGTCGTGGCGGAGCGCCCCGTCTACGCGCAGACCTACGACTTCCACTCCATCTGGCTGAACACCGCCGCGCTCGCCGAGGTCGGCATCGATGACGCCACCGCATCGCCGCCCGGTGGCACCGTGCACCGCGACGCGGACCGCCACGCCACCGGTTATGTCGACGAGACCGCGATGCACCGTCTGGTCTGGCCCGTGCTGGACGGGTTCACCACCGCGGCGGACCGCGACGCCGCCCTCCGCGCCGTGCTCGCGGGCTACGCCGAGACCGGCGTCACCGGCAGCACCGACATGGCCCTCGGGCCGGACGACTACGAGACCATGCGCCGCGCCGACGCCGCGGGAACGCTGACCACCCGCATCGCCGGGTTCTGGCGCGTGACGCCGACCGGCGACGAGGCCGAGAACCTCGCCCAGGTCGCCCACGCCGCCGCGCTCGCGGCCGCGCAGGCGACGCCGTTCCTGCGCGTCACCGGGATCAAGGTCATCGTCGACGGCACCGTCGACGGCTGCACCGCGACGCTCGGCCGGCCCTACGCCGACGGCTCGAACGCCGACCCGGTCTGGAGCCTCGCCGAGCTCGCCCCCGTGGTCGCGGCCGCCGATGCCGCCGGCCTGCAGGTCGCGATGCACGCGATCGGCGACGAGGCCGTGCGGATCGCGATCGGCGCGGTCGAGCACGCCGTGGCGGTCAACGGACCGCGCGAGCGCCGCCACAGGATCGAGCACCTCGAGGTCGTCGAGACCGCGGACATCGAGCGCCTCGCCGCGCTCGGGATCGTCGCGAGCATGCAGCCCGTGCACGCGGACCCCGCGCACCTGGAGAACTGGCGCCGGATGCTCGGCGACGCGCGTGCCGACCGCGGCTTCCCATGGCCCGAGATGACCGAGGCCGGCGCGCGGCTGGTGTTCGGCACGGACTCGCCGACATCGCCGCACGCCCCGCTGCCCAACATGTTCATCGCCGCGACCCGGCGCTCGGCGTTCGATCCGTCGCTGCCGGCGAACGTCGCGCGGTACGCGCTGCCGCTCGCGGACGCGATCCGGCATGCCACCCGCGACGCCGCCTGGGCGAGCCGCTCCGAGCAGTCGCACGGCCGCCTCGCGATCGGCCTGCACGCCGACTTCATCGTGCTCGACCGCGACGTCTTCACGCGCCCGGTGGACGAGCTGCTCGAGGCGCGCGTCGTGCGCACGGTCGTCGGCGGCCGCACGGTGCACCGCGCCGCGGCTGCCGCTGCACCCAACGCCGCACCCGGGGGAGCCCTCCTCGCGGAGGTGGCGTCGTGAGCGAGACCACCGTCGTCGCGGCCCAGCAGGTCGCCACCCGCCGCGGGCCCGGATGGGGTGTCTTCCGCTTCGTCGCCGGGCGGATCCTGGGCCTGCTCGCCACCCTGTTCGTCGCGAGCCTCGTCGTGTTCGGCGCCCTCTACGCCGCCCCGGGCGACCCGATCACGTTCCTCACGCACGGCCGCACCATGAGCGCCGACGCGATCGCGGCGCTGCGTCTGGAGTACCACCTCGACGACCCCGTCTGGCTGCAGTATCTGCGCTGGCTCGCCGGCGTGCTGCACGGCGACTTCGGCAGGTCGATCATCTACAACCAGCCCGTGTCGACCCTGATCGGAGCCCGCGCCCCGGCCACCGCGCTGCTCGTGGTGATGGCCGCCGTGATCGTGCTCGTCGTGGGCCTTCTGCTCGGCGCGTTCGCCGGGCTCAAGCCGGGCTGGCTGTCGCGCTCCACGATGGTCGCGGCGACCGCCGCCATGGCCGTGCCCACGTTCGTCGCCGCGGTGGTGTTCATCATCGTGTTCGCGGTGGACCTCGGCTGGTTCCCGGTGTTCGGGGCCGGCGATCCGGGTGGCGACGCGGTGTACCACTCGGTGCTCCCCGCGGTCTCGCTCGCCCTCGCCTCCGTCGCCTTCGTCGCCCGGATGACGCAGGCCGCGATTCGCTCCGAGCTCTCCAGCGACCACGTGCAGACGGCCATCAGCCGCGGGCTCCCGCGCCGGTTCGTCGTCGGTCGCCACGTCATCCGCAACGCCGCGATGCCCGTGCTCACCGCCGCCGGCCTCACGATCGCCGGCCTCATCGCGGGCAGCGTCGTCGTCGAGCAGGTCTTCCAGCTCGGCGGCCTCGGCCAGTTCCTCGTCAGCTCCGTGCAGCAGAAGGACTTCCCGGTCGTGCAGGCGATCTGCCTCGTCTACGTCGCGACCTTCATCGTGCTGAACACCCTCATCGACCTCGCCTACACGCTGCTCGATCCACGCGTGCCGCTGGGAAAGAAGGACTCATGACCGCCGTCACCGCCGCCGGCCGGCCGACCACGCGCCCCGCGCGCCGGATCCGCCGCCCCGGCTCGATCTCCGCCTCGGGCTGGGTGTCCGTCGGCGCGCTCGCCGCGATCGTGCTGATCGCGCTGCTCGCCCCAGTGATCTCCCCGCAGGATCCGAACGCCGTCGATCTGTCCGGCGCCTACCAGGGCTCCTCCGCGACGCACCTGCTCGGCACCGACGCGAGCGGGCGCGACCTGCTCTCCCGTCTGATCGCCGGATCCCAGACCGCGCTCATCGGGCCGTTCCTGGTCGTCGTGCTCTCCACGATCCTCGGCACCGCGCTCGCGCTCACCGCCGTCTGGTTCGGCGGCTGGTTCGACCAGGCCGTCGTCCGGGTCATCGACGCCGTGTTCGCGTTCCCCGGCCTGCTGCTCGCGATCCTCGCCACCGCGCTGTTCGGATCCGGCCTCACCGCCGCCGTCGTCGCACTGTCGATCGCGTACATCCCGTACATCGCCCGGATCGTGCGCAGCGCCGCCCTGCGGGAGCGCTCGCTGCCGTACATCGCCGCGCTGCGCGTGCAGGGCCTGTACGGCTGGTGGATCTCGCTGCGGCACATCCTGCCGAACGTATCGGGGCTCATCGTCGCCAACGCGACCCTCGCGTTCGGCTTCGCGCTCATGGACCTCGCCGGTCTCTCCTTCATCGGCCTCGGCGTGCAGCCGCCGACCGCCGACTGGGGCGCCATGGTCGGCACCGGCATGGCCGGCGTGCTGCAGGGACAGCCGCAGGAGGCGCTCTACGCGAGCGTGCTCATCGTCATCACCGTCGCCGCTGTGAACGTGCTGGGCGACCGTCTCACCGAGCGTTCGGAGGCCCGCGCATGACCGCGTCCACGCCGCTGCTGCGGGTCGAGGACCTCACCGTCGGCCTGCCCGTCGCCGGCGAGCTGCGCACGGTCCTCCGCGACGTCGCGTTCGAGATCGAGGAGGGGCGCACGCTCGGCCTCGTCGGCGAGTCCGGATCCGGCAAGTCGATGACGGTGCGTACGATCGCCCGGCTGCTGCCCGACGGCGCCGAGGTGTCCGGCCGGGTGGACTTCGACGGATCCGCCGTGTTCGACCTGCGCGCGGAGGCGCTGCGGGCCTACCGGGCCCGCGACGTGGCGATGATCTTCCAGGACGCCCGCGCCTACACGAACCCGGTCCGCCGGATCGGCGACTTCCTCACCGAGGCCATGCGCACGAACGAGCGCATGCCGAAGGCCGCGGCCGCCCAGCGCGCCGTCGAGCTGCTCGACGCGGTCGGGATCTCGGATCCGGAACGCCGCATGCGGCAGTACCCGCACGAGCTCAGCGGCGGGCTGCTCCAGCGGGTCATGATCGCGGCCGCCGTCGCGGCCCGCCCGCGGCTGATCCTCGCCGACGAGCCCACCACGGCCCTCGACGTGACCACGCAGGCCGAGGTGATGGCGATCCTGCGCCGGATGCAGCGCGAGCACGGCATGGCGATGCTCTTCATCACGCACGACCTCGAACTCGCCGGCGCCGTGTGCGACGAGACGATCGTGCTGTACGCCGGGCAGGTCATGGAGCGGCAGCGCTCGACTCAGCTGCACCGCGATCCGCTGCACCCGTACACCGCCGCCCTCCTGCAGGCCCGCCCGGAGATCGACCGCCGCGCCGTGCGGCTGCCCGCGATCCCCGGCCACCCCACCACGGCCTACGAGGCCCCGGACGGCTGCGCGTTCGCCCCGCGCTGCCGGTTCGCCCAGGACCGGTGCCGCGCCGGCGTGCCCGAGCTGCTGCAGATCGGCGAGGCCGGCCAGACGCGCTGCGTGCGCGCCGACGAGCTGCGCGGGACCCTGCTGCAGCCCGCGCCCGGGCCGGACGCCGCCATCGCCGAGGAGGTCGCCCGATGAACGAACCGCTGCTCGTCGTCGAGCATCTGTCCAAGACGTTCGGCCGGGGCCGGGCGCAGGCCGTGGCCGTGCAGGACGTGAGCTTCGCGTTGCACGCCGGCGGATCCCTCGGCATCGTGGGGGAATCGGGATCGGGCAAGACCACGACCGCCCGGATGATCATCGGCCTGGAGCGGCCGTCCGCGGGGCGGATCCTGTTCCGCGGCGAGGACCGCACCGTGCCCTCCCGCAGCGCCCGGCGGCTGCGCGAGCGCGGCAGGAGCATCCAGATCGTGTTCCAGGACCCGTACACCTCGCTCGACCGGCGCCAGCGCGTCGGGGACTGCCTCGCCGAGGTCGTGCGCGCGCACTTCCACCTCGGCCGCGATGAGACGGCCCGGCGCGTGCGCGAGCTCGCCGACCTCGTCGGGCTCGACGAGCGCCAGCTGAACGCGCTGCCCCGGTCCCTCTCCGGCGGCCAGCGGCAGCGCGTCGCGATCGCCCGCGCCCTCGCCGCCGAGCCCGAGATCCTCATCCTCGACGAGGCCGTCTCGGCGCTGGACGTGTCGATCCAGGCGCAGATCCTCAATCTCCTGTCGGACATCCGCGAGAGCCGCGGCGTGAGCTACGTGTTCATCAGCCACGACCTCGCGGTGATCCGGCAGATCACCGACGACACGATCGTCATGCGCCACGGCGCCGTCGTCGAGCACGGACCCACCCCCGACGTCCTCGACGATCCTCAGCACCCCTACACCCGGCTGCTGCGCGACTCCGTGCCGCGCGAAGGCTGGGAACCCGCCTCCAGCACCCGATGACCACCGCTCGACCCGATAACCACTGCTCGACGATGAACAGGAGCACCACCCCCATGCACATCACACGCACGCGCGCCCGGCTGACGGTCGTCGCGACCGCCACCGCGCTCGCCCTCACCCTGGCAGGCTGCTCCGGCGGCGCGCACACCGGCCCGGCCGCCTCCCCCGGATCGCAGCTGACCACCCTCACCCCGAAGGGCACCGCCGAGGTCGACAAGATCTCGTGGAACGTCTTCCAGGGCGAGCCGCAGACCATCGACCCGTACCACGGCGCCGACTACACGCCGAACATGATCAACTCGAACATGTGCGAGAACCTGCTCGCGCAGACCCCCGACTTCCAGATCAAGCCGAACCTGGCGAAGGCGTTCTCGAACCCGGATCCGCTCACCTGGGTCTACGACCTGCGCGACGACGTGAAGTTCTGGGACGGCTCGCCGATGACCGCCGACGACGTGGTGTGGAGCCTGCAGCACTCGATGACCGACAAGACGGCCTTCTACGGCTACCTGTTCGGCAGCGTCGACACGATCTCGAAGACCGGCGACCACCAGGTGACGGTCAAGCTGAAGACGCCCGACTACCTCTTCAACGAAGAGCTCGCCAGCTACGCCGGCGTCGTCGTGCAGCAGAAGTTCTACGAGACGAACGGCGACAAGGTCGGCACCCCGGCCGTCGGCCTCATGTGCACCGGGCCGTACAAGTTCGTGAAGTGGACCCAGGGGCAGTCGGTGAGCGTCACCCGCAACGACGCCTACTGGAACAAGGACCTGCCGCTCAAGGTGAAGAACATCGACTTCACGTTCCTCACCGACGACTCGGCGATCACCTCGGGCCTGCTGTCCGGGCAGATCGACGGCACCTACAACCCGCCGACGGCCGGGCTCCCGCAGCTCAAGGCCTCCCCGGCCGGCAAGGTGTTCAACGGCCCGGCTCCGCTCGAGGTCACGCTCGTCGTCGCGAACACCACGGGCGCGATGGGCAACGCCGACGTGCGCAAGGCGCTGCAGATGGCGATCGACTGGAAGGGCATCGGCACGACGGTCTACGGCGGCCAGGGCACGCCCAGCGCGCTGCAGACGGTCCGCGCGGTCTACGGCTTCGCCAAGGACGAGCTGAACGCCTACGCCGACACCGTCAAGACCGACGGCACCGCCCAGATCGACGCGGCCAAGAAGCTCCTCGCGGGCGTGCCCGCCGACGTCAAGTCCAAGGAGATCAGCCTCGTCGTGCCGCAGCAGGCAGAGACGCAGCAGCTGGGTCTGGCGATCAAGGCGGCCGCGGACAAGATCGGGCTGACCTTCAAGCTCAACGTCGTCCCGGCGACCGGGTACTCGAACTACCTCTACGACCCCGCGACGCGCGGAAACACCGACCTGCTGTACACGCAGTTCTGGCCGAACATCCCGAACCCGCTGGACTGGCTCGGCCTGACCGCGGTCACCGGGGCGTCGTTCAACCAGTCCAAGTACGCCGGGATCGACGACCTGTACGGCACGGCGATCGCCGAGAAGGACGACAAGGCGCGCGCCAAGATCGTGGTCGACATCGAGAAGAAGCTGCACGACGAGATGACCCCGATGTTCCCGGGCATCGACCTCACCAACGACGTGTGGCTCGGCAAGCGGATCACGGGTGCTCCCGCCGCGTTCGACTACACGTTCTACCCGTGGGCGGCCTACCTCGGGGGTACCGGGAAGTAGCCGGTCGCTCTCCTCACGGAACGGCGGTGCGCCGCGCGGGATCCTCTTCCCGCGCGGCGCACCGTCGTTCGCGAGGGCGGCACCGGGGCTGTCCGTCCGGCGGAACCCCGACGGAAATGCGCCGGCTGGGAGAATCCGATGGGCCTGCTGTGAGCCGGGGCGAGGCGCGCCGATACCTCTCGCGCCGCCGGTTGCGGAGGATTAGCGTTTCCATCGGTCACCGGCGACCGCCGAGGGCCGTCAACCGAATGTCTGGAGATCCCGGATGCGCAAAAGAGTCCTCGGCGTTTCGCTCGCCGTCGTCGCCACCGTCGTCGCAGCCCTCGGAGGGACCGGCGCGGCCTACGCCGCCCCGCCGCCCGACTCCCCGATCCCGAACTCCACACCCGGTTGGCTCAGCCACGGCAGCAAGGTGGGCCCCGCCAGCGGCGCGGTGAGCGCGCGCGTGTACCTCGCCCCGCAGGGCGGGATGGACGCCCTCTCCGCCCTCGCCACGGCGGTGTCGACGCCCGGATCCGCGCAATACCGTCAGTTCCTCTCGGCGGACCAGTACCACGCGAAGTTCGACGCCACCCAGTCCACGGTCGACGCGGTGACCGGCTGGCTGCAGGGCGCGGGCCTCAAGACCACGGTCGGCGCGAGCCACCGCTACATCGACGTGACCGGCGGCGTCGGCAACGCGAACAAGGCGTTCGGCGTCACGATCTCGACCTACACGCACGACGGGCTCACGGTGCAGGCGCCCGACGGCGCGGCGACGACGCCGGCCGCGCTCGCCGGGACGGTCATCGCCGTCGACGGCCTCGACACCACCCCGTCCTACGTCGACCCGAAGACCCAGAAGCCGGCCCCGCCGGACGCCGGGTTCCGCAACCCGCCGATCTGCGGCAAGACCTACGGTTCCGCGACGCCGCAGAACCTGCCGACGCCCGACGGCACCCTGCTCCCGAAGTTCGACGGCTCCAGCCTGCCGTACTCGCCGTGCGGGTACACCGGCCCGCAGCTGCGCAACGCCTACGAGGCGGGCCTGACCGGCGGCTTCGACGGCAAGGGCGTCACGGTCGCGATCACCGACGCGTACGTCTCGCCGACCCTCGAGGCCGACGCCAACAGGTACGCGTCCGACAACGGAGACCAGCCGTTCGCGCCGGGGCAGTTCTCGGAGAACCTGCCCAACGCCTTCACGAACGTGAACAGCACCAAGTCGGGTCACCAGTGCAGCATGCCCGGCTGGTACGGCGAGCAGACCCTCGACGTCGAGGCCGTGCACGCGATGGCCCCCGCCGCGAACATCCGCTATTACGGGGCGAAGAGCTGCCTGGACGCGGACCTGCTCGACACGTTCACGCAGATCAACGACGAGAACGTCGCGAGCATCGTCACCAACTCCTGGGGCGGGGTCGGCGACGTCGTGAAGCCGGCGTTGTTCCTCGCCTATGAGACGGCGTTCCTGCAGGGCGCCACCCAGGGCATCAGCTACGTCTTCTCCAGCGGCGACGCGGGAGACGAGGCGGCCGCGGTCGGCTCCCCGCAGACGGACTACCCCGCGTCCGACCCGTTCGTCACGGCTGTCGGCGGCACCTCCACCGCGATCACGGATGCCGGCGTCACCGGCGAGACCGGGTGGCAGACCTCGAAGTACGTGCTGAAGGGCGGCGCCTGGACTCTGAGCACCTCGTTCCTCTATGGCGGCGGCGGCGGATACTCGTCGAACATCCCGGAGCCGGCGTACCAGACGGCGGCCGGGATCAGCAGCCCGAACGGCGGGCGCGCGGTGCCGGACGTCTCGATGGACGGCGACCCGACCACGGGCATGCTGGTCGGCCAGACGCAGACCTTCACGGGCAAGGCCGCGTACGACACCTACCGGATCGGCGGCACGAGCCTCGCCTCGCCGCTGTTCGCGGGCATCACCGCGCTGAAGATCCAGGCGAACGGCGGCACCGGCCTCGGGCTGCTGAACCCGGTGATCTACAGCACGCACGGCAAGGGCATGCACGACGTGACCGGCGCGGACATCGACAAGGGTGCGATCCGCGTCGACTACGTCAACGGCGTCGACGCCACGGGCGGCTACACCTACTCGGTGCGCACGTTCAACGGCGCGACGACGACGCTGACCGTCGGCGCCGGGTGGGACACCGAGACCGGCTGGGGCAGCCCCCGCGCCGGCTGGGTGCAGTAGCCACTCGCCCGATCGACCGGAGGGTGCCCGCTCGACCCCGAGCGGGCACCCTCTTCATCTACCCCCCTGGCCGCGAGACCGAACCTGCGTCGCGAGACCCCGTGTGAATCCCTCGGTCTCGCAACCCAGGTTCGGTTTCGCGGCCAGATCGCGGATCCGGGCGGGCGGGCGGGTGCGGTGGGGACGGGGCGGGTGGGCGGGTGCGGTGGGGACGGGGTGGGCGTCGTTGTATACCGGCGCGAAATTGGCATACCATTTTGGAAACCACTCGAACCGACGGGCAGAAGTCCGTCGCCGACGGCATGCGGCGCTGCATCTTCCGTTCCGGGATCCTCCCGTCGCTCCGCAGCTCGCCGGAGCCGAGTCGATCCGGGGGGACCCCCCGAGGAAGCGAGTACACATGGTGACCAGCACCACCCGACCCGGCCACGGCACGGTCTTCGTCGTCACGGAGAGCCACGGCGACAAGATCGCGTTCGTCGATCTGACCAGCCCCGACGCCCCGGTGCAGTCCGAGACCGTCGTCGGCGCGGCCCCCTGGGCCGTCGCGGTGCACGACGCGTCCCGCCGCGCCTACGTCAGCACGGCCGTGGGCCTCGCGGTCGTCGACCTCGACTCGCGCGAGCGCCTCGCGCTCGTCCCGTTCCAGGCGCAGCCCTCCGTGATCGAGTACGGCGAGGAGCGCCCCGGCGGCACGGGCGTCGTCGTCACCCCGGACGGATCCGCCGTCTACGTCGCGATCACCCGCACCGGCCTGAACTCGACCGTGGAGCGCTTCGACACCGCGACCGGCGCGTTCACCGACTCATTCGAGGTGGGCCTGCGCCCGTTCGACGTGCAGATCTCGCCGTCCGGCCACGAGGTCTACACGATCGACCACGACTCGTTCACCCTGAACACGATCACCGTCCCGGAGCACGTCGTGACGAGCACCGAGATCGCGCCGTTCGGCACCGAGGGCGGCCTGATGTCGCACTACAAGCCGCACTACGCCGCGGTCGCCGAGGACGGCACGCTCTACCTGCCCTACCAGGGCCAGGGCCTCGTCGTGTACTCGCCGGAGACCCGCACCTACGAGACGCAGCCGATGACCGGCGACTCGCACCAGCACGGCGTGGGCCTCACCACGGACGGCCGCCTGATGGTGGTCGGCGTCGGCCCGATCGGCGGCGCGACCAAGGGCCCGAGCCTGACGATCCGCGACATCGCCTCGGGCGAGGAGACCCTGCTGCCGCTCGAGAAGGGGCACGAGAACGTCATCGAGTGGCTGGACGCCCCGGACGGCCGGCGCAAGGCGATCCTCACCGGCGGATCCACCAGCCGCGGCCCGTGGAACGGCCTCGCGATCGTCGACCTGGACTCGCTCGAACTCGACGAGATCGCCGTTCCGGACATGCCGCAGATGGGCGTCCTGATCGCCTCCTGAGAGGCTCCGATGCCGAGGGGCGAATCCCTTGACATCGAGAAATTTGTATACCATTATCGGGTAGCAGAGGTAATGTATTACACACTACTTCTGCTACCCGATCAGTTTCCCGCACGCGCCAAGGCCCCCACCAAAGCTCAGTGACGGACGAAAGGAAACCAGGAATGTCAACGAAGACACAGCATCGTGGACGCCTTGCGGCGCTCGGCGTCGCGCTCACCGTCAGCTCCGTCCTGCTGGCCGGCTGCATGGGCAACGCCACCCCGTCGAGCACGAGCGGCAGCGGCGGAGGCGGATCCGTCAGCAACGGCACCGCGACCCTCGCCATGCCGACCGAGCCGGCCAACATCGATCCGATCATGATGCGGTCGATCTCGGCGTGGAACATGTACTACGCCGTGTTCGACGGCCTCACCCGCATCGACTCCAAGGGCAAGATCCAGCCCGGCCTCGCGACCGAGTGGAAGTCGAACGCCACCCAGGACGTGTGGACCTTCACGATCCGCAAGGGCGTGAAGTTCCAGGACGGATCCGACATGAAGGCGTCGGACATCGTCTACACGTACAACAAGATCCTCGCGAGCGCGAAGTCGACCAACCGCGTGGCCATCGCCATGGTCGACAAGGTCGAGGCGACGGACGCCAACACCGTCGTGTTCACCCTGAAGAACCCGTTCAGCGCCTGGCTCAACCAGGTCGCCACGATCGGCATCGTCCCGGAGAAGGTGTACGAGGCCGAGGGTCCGGACAAGTTCCCGACCGCGCCGGTCGGCACCGGCCCGTACAAGTTCGTCGCCTGGGACCACGGCGTGGACTACAAGGTCACCCGCAACGACTCCTACTGGGGCACCAAGGCCAAGATCAAGGACATCACGTTCTCGTTCGTCGGCGCGCCGGACGCCCGCGTCACGGGCGTCGAGTCGGGCACGCTCGACACCGCGATCATCCCGGCCAGCCAGGTGCCCGTGTTCAAGGGCGCCGCGAACGCCAAGGTCGTCGAGGCCGCATCCAACCAGGTCGCGTTCATCGGCGTGAACACCACCGCCGGCGCGCTGTCCAACCTCAAGCTGCGCCAGGCCCTCCCGCTCGCGATCGACCGCAACTCCATCGTCAAGAACCTGCTCAACGGCTACGCCACCCCCACCGGCGAGATCGTGGCCAAGGGCGTCGCCGGCTACGTCGACGGCTTCCCGGTGCCGAAGTACGACCTCTCCGCCGCGAAGAAGCTCGTCGCCGACTCCGGCTACAACGGCGAGCAGATCACGCTGCAGTACGCGAGCACCGGCGGATCCCCGACCGACCCCGAGGTCGCGCAGGCGATCGCGGCGGACCTCGGCAAGGCCGGCTTGAACATCAAGCTGGTCGGATCCGAGCAGTCCAGCCTCAGCCTGAGCCTGGCCAACCACCAGATCACGGGCCTCTACCTGAACGCCTGGGCGCCCTCGAGCATGGACGGCGACGTCGTCGTCAGCCAGCTCCTCGCCGGCGGTCCGGAGGACTACGCGCGCAGCCCCGAGATGGCGAAGGCCTATCTCGACCAGCAGGCGGCCAAGGCCGACAAGCGCACCGACGTGTTCAAGGGGATCTGGCAGTGGAACGCGACCAACGTGTCGAACGTCCCCCTCTGGCAGAACACCAACACGTACGCTTCGGTGAACACGATCGACTGGTCTCCGGCGGTCGACGGCATCTACCGAGCCGCCGAGGTCGGCCGCTCGGGCAAGTGACGTCGGTGCGGGGGCCTGCTCCCTCCCTCGGGTCCCCGCACTGATCTCATCCCCCTGGAGATCCCATGTCTTACGTCATCCGCCGCATCCTGCAGGCGGTCGTCACACTGTTCGTCGCCGTGACGATCGCCTTCGTGCTGGGACGCGCCTCCGGCAAGCCGGCCGCGCTGATCCTCACCGAGGGCGCGACCGCGCAGCAGATCGACGCCCTGAACGGCAAGCTCGGGTTCAACGACCCGCTCGGCGTGCAGTACGTCCGCTACCTGGCCGGGCTCCTGCACGGCGACTTCGGCGTCTCGTACCGCAATCCCAGCCAGACGGCGATCGGGATCATCCTCGAGCGCCTGCCCGCCACGACCACGCTCGCGCTGACCTCGTTCACGATCGGTCTCGTGCTCGCGGTCGTCGCCGCCGTGCTCATCCACATCACCGGAAGCCACACGCTGCGGGCGATGTTCGTGTGGGGCGGCGCGCTGCGCTCGTCCGTGCCGGACTTCTTCTTCGGCGTGCTGCTGGTGCTGATCTTCGCGGTCGCCCTCGGCTGGCTGCCGAGCCTCGGCTACACCGGCCTGCCCTCGTTCGTCCTCCCGGTGGCGACGATCGCGACGGCCCAGTTCGTGCTGTACGTGCGCCTGCTGGACTCGGCTCTCAGCGAGCAGACCACCGCCGAGTACGTGCGCACCGCCTACGCGCGCGGCAAGAGCCACGCGGCCGTGGTCGCGACGGAGATGCTGCCGAACGCGTTCCTGCCGATCCTCACCGTCGCCGGCCTCAACCTCGCGAGCCTCCTCGGCGGCACGATCATCGTCGAGCAGGTGTTCGCCTGGCCCGGCATGGGCGTCGCGCTGATCAGCGCGGTCAGCCAGCGCGACTTCGCGGTCGTGCAGGCGGGCCTGCTCGTCGTGGTGCTCCTCTTCGTGGTCGTCAACGTCGTGGTCGACCTCCTCTACTCGCTCATCGATCCGAGAGTGAAACTCGCATGACCGACACAGTGGCAATGGCCCAGGTGGGCGCCCCGGTGCGCCGCCGTCCGCGGCTCAGCCGCCGGCAGGGGCGCTGGCTCTCGACCCTCGGCGGCGCCATCGTGCTGCTCGTGATCCTCGCCATCATCGGCGCGCACTTCTGGCCGGGCTTCGACCCCCTCAGCCAGGACCTCGCACACGCCCGCCTCGGGCCGTTCATCGACCCGAAGCACCCGCTCGGCACCGACGTCGTGGGCCGCGACCTGCTCAGCCGGGTCGCCGCGGGCGGCCAGACCACGCTGCTCATCACCGCCGCGATCGTGTTCGTGAACTTCTTCGTCGGCACGGTGCTGGGCCTGCTCGCCGGGTTCTTCGGCGGCTGGGCGGACAACGTGATCGCCCTCGTCACCGACGTCAGCCTGGCGCTGCCGGCCGTGCTGCTGCTGATCGCGCTGTCGGCGATCTTCGGACCGAGCGCGCTGCTGATGATCCTCGTGCTCGGACTCACGCACTGGATGAGCTTCGCCCGCCTGGCCCGCGCGACCGCGCTCTCGCTGCGGGGCCGCGACTTCGTGATGGCCCCGCGGATGCTCGGCGCCTCGTCGCTGCGGATCATCCGCACGCACATCCTGCCGCACGTGCTCCCGCAGATGTTCATCGTCGCGGTGACCAGCATCGCCACCGTGATCCTGCTGCAGGCCGGCCTCGACTACCTCGGCCTCGGCATCCAGCCGCCCGAGCCGACCTGGGGCGGGCTCGTGCTCGAGGGGCAGAAGTACATGCGCCTCTCGCCGTGGCAGGTGATCCTGCCGGGTCTCGCGATCTTCCTCGTCGTCGGCGGCACGACTTTCTTCAGCCAGCGGTTCACGGCGGAGAGCACCCAGCCCCTCCGGAAGGTGCGGTGACATGCCTGCAGAGATGATCGAGACGCCCCCGCTCCTGGAGGTCCAGGGGCTCGTCGTCACCACCACCGGCCCGGACGGGCACACGGTCCGCCTCATCGACGACGTGTCGTTCACCGTGAACGACGGCGAGGTCGTCGGCATCGTCGGGGAGTCCGGATCCGGCAAGAGCCTCACCATGCTCGCCGTGATGGGCCTGCTGCCGTACGGCCTCGAGGTCGCCGAGGGATCCATCAGGTGGCGCGGCAAGGACATCGTCGGCCTGCGCGAGCGGGAGATGCGCGAGATCCGCGGCCGCGACATGGGCATGATCTTCCAGGATCCGATGACCGCGCTCAACCCGCTGCGCCGGATCGGATCGCAGCTCGCCGAGGCGATTCGGCTGCACCAGAAGGTGTCGCACGCCGAGGCCAAGGAACGCGTGCACGACCTCCTCGGCCGGGTCGGCGTGAAGGAGGCCGCGAAGCGCGCCCACGCCTACCCGCACGAGTGGTCGGGCGGCATGCGCCAGCGCGCCGTGATCGCGATGGCGATGGCGAACGACCCCGCGCTGCTCATCGCCGACGAGCCGACGACCGCGCTCGACGTGACCGTGCAGGCGCAGGTCATGAAGACGCTGGAGAAGGCGCGCGCCGAGCTGTCGTCCGCGCTCATCCTCATCACGCACGACCTCGGCCTCGCCGCGCAGAACGCGTCGCGCATGCTCATCATGTACTCCGGCCGGATCGTGGAGTCGGGTACGACGCGCGACATCTTCCTGTCGCCGACCCACCCCTACACGCAGGGCCTGCTGAAGAGCCAGCTCACCGAACGGGACGAGCGCGCCTATGCGATCCCGGGCAACCCGCCCTCCCCGCGGTCCCGGCCCTCGGGCTGCGCGTTCGCGCCGCGCTGCGAGCTGTCCCGCGGACGCTCGATCTGCGTCGACGTGCGCCCGACGCTCGAACTGCGGCCCAACGGCTCGCGCTCCGCGTGCCACTTCGCCGACGAGGTGGGCAAGGCCGCACCCGTCGAGCCCGTCGAGTCCGTCGGATCGGAGGCATGATGTCGGACGTTCTCAACGCCGAACCGCTGATCGAGGTCACCGACCTGCACGTCACCTACGGTCGTCGCGGCGCCATCCGCCGCGGCCGCGGAGTGCAGGCCGTGAAGGGCGTGAGCCTCACGCTCACCGCGGGCCGCACGCTCGGTCTCGTGGGCGAGTCCGGCTGCGGCAAGTCGACCCTGATCCGGTCGCTGTTCGGGCTCAGCCCGGTCGCATCGGGCACGATCCGCGCCTTCGGACAGGACATCACCCGGATCCCGCCGCGGCAGCGCCGTCAGTTCGGCGGTCGGATGCAGATGGTGTTCCAGGACCCGTACTCGGCCCTCGACCCGCGGATGACCGTGCACGAGATCGTCGCCGAGCCCTTGCGGATCACCGGCACCTACGACCGCAAGGCGATCGACGAGCTGCTCGACCGGGTCGGCGTGAGCGCCGAGATGGCGGCACGGCGGCCGGGGGAGTTCTCCGGCGGTCAGCGGCAGCGCGTCGGCATCGCCCGGGCGCTCGCCCTGAACCCGAAGGTGCTCGTGCTCGACGAGCCGGTGTCGGCGCTCGACGTGTCGATCCAGGCGCAGATCCTGAACCTGCTCGACGACCTGCAGAAGGACCTCGACCTGTCCTATCTGTTCGTCTCGCACGACCTCTCCGTCGTGCGGCACGTCGCCGACGACGTGGTCGTCATGCAGGCCGGGCAGTTCGTCGAGGAGGGTCCGATCGAGCGGGTCTTCGACAGCCCCGAGCACCCGTACACGCGGACGCTGCTCGACTCGATCCCGCACGTCGACTTCGTCTGAGAGGATCCGCGATGCCGCTGAGGAACGATCCCGGATCCGCTCCCGCCCCCTCGACGGTGGTCCTGCGCGACGCGGCGATCCTCGACGTCGAGACCGGCGAGGTGTCGTCGCCTCGCACGATCGTCGCGCAGGACGGCGAGATCGTCGAGATCTCGACGTCGACCCGCAGCGTGCCCGGCGCCGCCGAGTACTCGCTCGCCGGAACGACGGTGCTGCCCGGCCTGATCGACGCACACGCGCACGTCACGCAGGCCTCGGGCGATTTCACCGAGATCCTCTCCTGGACGCCCAGCTACCACGCCGCACGCACCGCCCGCGAGCTGCACCGCATGCTGCTGCGCGGCTTCACGACCGTGCGCGACATGGGCGGCGCCGACACGGGTCTGCGCCGTTCGATCGAGGAGCGGCTCATCACCGGGCCGCACCTCAAGGCCGGCGGCCCGATCTTCGCGCCCACCGGCGGGCATGCGCTGACCCGCGTCATCGACGGCGAGGCCGAGGTGCGCCGGGCGCTGCGTGCGGAGCTCCGCGACGGCGCGGACCACATCAAGCTGACGCTCTCCGGCGGCGTGATCTCGAAGATGCGGATCGACTCGCTCGGGTTCTCCGAGGCCGAGATCGTCGCCGCGGTCGATGAGGCGAACCTGGCGCACCGCTACGTCGGCGCGCACGTCTACTCGGCCGAGGCCGTGGCGCGGGCGCTGCGCCTGGGCGTGCGCACGATCGAGCACGGCAACTTCCTCGACGACGAGTGCGTGGCGCTCTTCCTCGAGCGCGGCGCGTTCTACGTGCCGACGTTCGCGACGTTCTGGGCCATCGTGGAGGGCCACACCGGCCGGCACCTCGACGCGGGCAAGCGCGCCGCGGTCGTCGACGTGTTCGAACGCGGCCTCGAGTCGCTCGCGCTCGCCGACCGCGCCGGGGTGAAGATCGGCTACGGCACGGATCTGCACGGCGAGGGACTCGCCTTCCAGCTGGAGGAGTTCGCGATCCGCGGCCGTGTGCAGGATCCGCTCTCCGTCATCCGCTCCGCCACCGTCGTCGGCGCCGAGATCATCGGCGAGACCGGCCGCGTCGGCGTCGTCCGCGAGGGCGCCCGCGCCGACCTCATCGCGGTGGACGGCGATCCGCTGGCGGACATCACGGTCCTGTCCTCCGGCACCGCGCTGCGCTTCATCCTGACGGACGGCGATCCGATCGTCCGTCCCTGACCGACCGGGTGTCCGCGAGACCGAACCTGCGCATCGAGACCGCGCGCGATTCCCTCGGTCTCGCGCGCCGGGTTCGGTCTCGGGGCCATCAGGGGGCTGTCGCGCTCACTGCTTCCGCACGGCGTACCGGTGCTCGGGCCTGCCGGTGCTGCCGTACCGCAGCTCGAGGCGCAGCACACCCGACTGCTCGAGCTGGGTGAGCGCGCGCTGCGCGGTGGCGCGGCTGATCCCGATCGCGGTGGCGACCTCCTGCGCAGAGGCGTCCGCTCCGCTCGCGGCCACCGCGTCGCGCACGGCCTGCAGCGTCGGCGCGAGCCGCCGCCCCTCCTCGACCGGGGTTGCAGGCGCGGGGCGGAGTAGATCGAACAGGCGGTTCACGTCGTCCTGGGTCGCGGCGGCGCCGAGCGCGGCGATCCGCTCCTGCGCGTCCCGGAACGCGGTGAGGCGGGCGGACAGCTCCGCGAATCCGAACGGCTTGACCAGGTAGTGCAGGGCGCCGAGCTGCACGGCCCGGCGCACGGTGCCCAGGTCGTTCGCGGCCGAGATCACGATCACGGCGGGCGGATCCGGATCCGCGAGCAGCTCCCGCACGACCTCCAGGCCGTCGCCGTCGGGCAGATACACGTCCATGAGCACGAGGTCGGGCCGTAACTCGCGCGCCTGCCGCAGCGCCTCGGCGGCGGATCCGGCCTGACCGATCACGCGGAACCCCGGCACGGCCTCCACGAACCCCACGTGCACGTTCGCGACCCGGAAGTCGTCGTCGACGACGAGCACGGTGGATTCCGTCGCGCTCATTCCGCACCTCCTTCTGCCGGTGCGGCGACCGGCTGATGCCCGGTGCCGCGGGGGACGACGACGGTGAACGCGGCCCCGTCGTGGTTCTCCACGGTGACGGTACCCCCGAGCCGCAGCGCCGTGGTGTGCACGAGCGACAGCCCGAGCCCGCTGTGCCGGGTGAGGGATCCGCGCTTGGTGGTGTAGCCGCTCTCGAAGATCCGCTGCACCGATCCGTCGGGCACCCCCGGCCCGTTGTCGGAGACGCGGACGGTGAGAGACCGCGGCGTCTCGACGACCTCGACCACGACGCGGCGAGGGGCGGGGGAGTCGGCGAGGGCGTCGAAGGCGTTGTCGATCAGGTTGCCCAGGATCGTGACGAGCGCCTGCAGCCGGTCCGTCGCGGGTCCCAGATCCGTCTCCGGGGAGATCACGAGGTCGATCCCGCGCTCGGTCGCCTCCGCGGCCTTGCCGAGCAGCAGCCCGACGATCATGGGTGCGGCGACGTGCGTGCGCAGCGTGCGATCGAGGTCGGCGGAGGTGCCGCGGATCTCGTTCAGGTACTGCAGCGCCTCCTCGGGGCGGCCGAGCTCGAGCAGGCCCGCGACCGCGTGCATCCGGTTCGAGAACTCGTGCTGCTGCGCCCGGATCGACTCGGCGAAGCTGCGCTCGCCGTCGAGCTCCTGGGTGAGCGCGGTCACCTCGGTGCGGTCCTGCAGCGTGAGCACGGCGCCGTGCGGGCGGCCGGCGAGCGTCACCGGCATCCGGTTCAGCACGAGCACGCCGGTGTCGGTCACCGCGATCGCGTCCTTGACCTCGGACGTGCCGGTGAGGGCATCGCGGATCGGGCTCGCCGCGAGCACGTCGTCGAGTCGGCGCCCTCGTGCCCCCTCGGGCAGGTGCAGCAGCCGCTGCGCCTCGTCGTTCACGACGGTGATGCGGCCGTGCGGGTCGATCGCGATGACGCCCTCGCGGATCCCGTGCAGCGTCGCTTCGCGCTCCTGCAGCAGCCGGGCGATCTCGTCGAGCTCGAGCCCGAACGTGCGGCGCTTGAGCAGGCTCGCGAGGCCGAACGACACGATCGCGCCGATCCCGAACGCGAGGACGAGCCAGGCCGCGTACAGCGGCAGCTGCCCGAGCAGCTCCGCGGCGACGCTGGACTCGCGGATGCCGACCGACACCTCGCCGATCACATCGCTCGCGGACGTCCCGCCGTCGATCCCGAACACGGGCACGCGCGCGTTCGCGGTCGTGCCGGTGGATCCGATGTCGGTGCCGAGGTGCACCCTGCCGTCCCGCGCGACCACGTCCTCCGACACCTTCTGCCCGATCAGCGCCGGATCCGGGTGCGAGTGCCGCACCCGGTCCATGTCGATGACGACGACGTAGGCCGCCCCGGTGCGCTTCGACGTCGCGGTGGCCAGGCGCTGCAGATCCGGGTCGCAGTCCGCGGTCGGCGTCGCGAGGCAGCGCTGCACGTCGGGGACGTCGGCGAACGCCTGCGCGATGTCCGCGGCCCGGGCCTGGTAGTCGGAGGTGAGGTTCGCCCGTGCGGTCCACGCGAACAGCACGAATCCGATCAGCAGCGAGGCGCTGAGGATCCCGACCTGAGCCAGAAGGATCAGGGTCGAGAGTCGTCGGATCCGTCGTCGCATCACATCGGATTCTCTCACCACGGCGGGCACCCGAAGGCTGCGCAGAACGCGCAAAAAGAACGGCAACGCGCACAACGGGCGGCAATGCGCGCAAGCGCGACGGGGGTGGACCCGCGGGGCGAGCATCGTTTCACAGCACGGCGCAGGAGCCGATGCGGGTAAGACAGAGAGGTCTGACATGAGTGACACACGAGCGACGGCGCACGTCGCTGGAGGCAGCGGGGGCGAGGCCGCACGGATCGACATCGTCGGTCTGAGCAAGCGCTTCCTCACGCCGAAGGGCGAGACCTTCACGGCGATCCGCGACGTGACCCTCACCGTCGAGCCGGGGCAGTTCTGCGCGATCGTCGGGCCGACCGGCTGCGGCAAGTCCACCACCCTGGCGCAGGTGTCGGGGCTGGAACGGCCGAGCGCCGGATCCGTGAGCGTCGGCGGACGGATCGTCGACGGCATCACGCAGGGCGTGAGCTACATGTTCCAGGCCGACTCGTTGTTCCCGTGGAAGACGGTCCTGAACAACGTCATGATCGGCCCGATCCTCACCGGGACGCCGAAGAAGGAGGCGACCGCGCTCGCCCTCGACTGGCTGCGCCGCGTCGGCCTCGCCGGCTTCGAGGACCGCTACCCGCATCAGCTCTCCGGCGGCATGCGCAAGCGCGTCGCGATGGCTGCGGCGCTCATCAACCGGCCGCGGATCCTGCTCATGGACGAGCCGTTCGGGGCGCTGGACGTGCAGACCAAGGCGATCATGCAGACCGAGCTGCTGCACCTGTGGGAGGAGCTGCGGCCCTCCGTGCTGTTCATCACGCACGACCTCGACGAGGCCGTCGCGCTCGCCGACCGGGTGGTCATCATGACCTCGAGCCCCGGCACCGTGAAGGACGTGTTCGAGATCGACCTTCCCCGGCCGCGCGGTGACGTGCAGCAGATCCGGCACGAGGAGCGCTTCCTCGAACTGCAGGGGCAGATCTGGGAGTCGCTGCGCGACGAGGTCGACCGGGCCTATGCGAAGACGGCGGGGGTGGCGGCATGAACGACGTGCTCTCCGTTCCGCCGAAGACGGACATCACCGGGAAGCTCGGCTATGCGGCCGACGATCCGCGCAACTTCTTCCGCCCCGAGTCGGAGGTGGAGCTCCAGGCCGCAGGACGACGCGCGCGCCGGCGCCGCACCGCCTGGGTGTGGATCGGCCGGGTCGGCCTCGCCGTCGTCGTCATCGGCGGCTGGCAGCTGTTCACCGAGCTGAAGATCGTCGACAAGTTCTTCTTCGGCCAGCCCACCGGCGTCTGGGACAGCCTCGTGCACCTGTTCACCGAGGGCACCGCGTTCGGATCCATCTGGGCCAACCTCTGGGTCACCGTGCAGGAGGCTCTGCTCGGCTTCCTCGTCGGCACGCTCGCCGGCGGCGTCATCGGCATCCTGCTGGGCAGCAACCGCTACCTCGCCGAGGTGTGCGGCCCGTACATCAAGATCGTCAATGCGATCCCGCGCATCGTGCTCGGCTCGATCTTCATCGTCGCGTTCGGCCTCGGGATGCCCGCCAAGGTGCTCCTCGCCGCCGTGCTGGTGTTCTTCGCCGTGTTCTTCAACGCCTTCCAGGGCGTGCGCGAGGTGGACCAGAACCTGATCTCGAACGTGCGGGTCCTCGGCGCCTCGCCCTTGCAGGTCGCCCGTCACGTGACGATCCCGTCCGCGATGACCTGGATCATCGCGAGCCTGCACACCGCGTTCGGCTTCGCGATTATCGGCGCTCTCGTCGCCGAGGTGCTCGGCGCCCAGCAGGGCATCGGCCTCATCATCAGCCAGGCGCAGGGATCCTTCGACGCCGACACCGTGTTCGCCTGCATGGTCATCATCGCCGTGTTCACGCTCGTCGCCGAGTACCTGATCTCGCTGCTCGAGAAGCAGGTGCTGAAGTGGCGCCCGCCGACCCGGTCCGAGGCGTCCTCGATCTGACCTTCCCCTCCCGCACCACACCCTCACCAGGAACGCCGACCCGATCGGCGCAACGAAAGGAAACCCACATGAACAAGCGCGGCATCGTCGCCGTCGCGGCGGCCGGAGCACTGGCGCTCGGCCTCGCAGGCTGCAGCGGCGGAGCGACCGCCACCGGCGGTTCCAGCACCGCCGGGGCGAGCAACGGCACGCCGGAGACCGTGAAGATCATGGTCGGCGGCATCGACAAGCAGATCTACCTCCCGTACAAGCTGGCCGACCAGCTCGGTTTCTACAAGAAGTTCGGCGTGAACGTCGAGCTCTCCACCGAGCAGGACGGCGGCGTCGGCGCCGAGGACGCCATGATCTCCGGCCAGGTCGACTTCGCCGGCGCCTGGTACAACCACGCGATCGAGCTGCAGCCGAAGGGCAAGGAGGTCATCGACGTCGTGCAGCTGTCCGGCGCGCCGGGCGAGCGCCTCATGTGCACCGACAAGAGCGGCGTGAAGTCGGCCGCCGACATCAAGGGCAAGAACATGGGCGTCACCGACCTCGGGTCGGGCACCGACAAGCTCACCCAGTTCATCGCTCACCAGGCCGGCCTCAAGCCGACCGACTACCACACCGTCGCCGTGCACGCCGGTGCGACCGCGATCGCCGCTCTGCAGCAGGGGACCGCCGACTGCGCGATGACCACGCAGCCGACCGTGACCGCGCTGACCACCCAGAACGTCGCCAGCACCACGGTCGACCTCGCCACCACCGAAGGCGCGAAGAAGGCCCTCGGCGGCGCCTGGCCGGCCGCTGGTCTGCTCGGTCGCTCGGAGTGGGTGAACGCCCACAAGGACGCCACGCAGCGGGTCGTCAACGCGCTCGTTGCGACGATGCACTGGATCAACGAGCACTCCGCCGCCGACATCGCCGACAAGCTGCCCGCCGACTACGTGAACAACAAGACGATCACGAAGGACCAGTACGTCGCCGGTCTCACCACCGACAAGGGCCAGTTCCTGCCCGACGGCATCATGCCTGCAGGCGGGCCGAAGACGATCCTCGACATGGAGAAGCAGCTGGGCCTGGACACCTCGAAGGTCGACCTCTCCAAGACGTTCACGAACGACTACGCGCAGAAGGCCAACAAGGACGCCGGCACGAAGGTGACGACGACCGCGGCCGGCTCGGACGGCTGACCCGTCCCCGAGTCACCGCAACCCGGTCCCTGACCGCGAAGGGACGAAAGGCCGGGCGCTCCCCAGAAGGGGGCGCCCGGCCTCTCCGTCGTTCCCGATCACTCCGGCACGGGGCGCCGCCCGTTTGCCTGCGGGTGGGCGATCCCGATATTCTGGACAGGATTTGCAACACCGCAGGGATATTCTGGGATATCATTACCGCAAGTCCTTGTAGTACGAGCAGGCTTGCCATCCCCAGTGGCATTGACATTTAGCGTCCCCAGCGCATCGTCGTCTGCTGTCAAGGACGGAAAGGCCCTCGATCATCCGTCCCCAAGCGATGACCGAGGGCCTTCACCTTTCCCGGCGCATGCAACCGGCGGCATGGATCCATGCCGGGGTCCACCGCGGCTGACGCAGTGGACCGTCGAGCACCGGGAGCCGGATCCGGTCGGCTGAGCCGGAACGTGCGCGATCCGGGTTAGCGTGGGGCATGACCGCCGATCCCGGACCCGATGACGCCGACGTCGAGGTCGGTTTCGACTTCGACGAGGTCGACTTCGTCACCTCCGACTCGCATTTCGGGCACGTCCGCATCAGCGAACTCGCACGGCGTCCGTTCGACACCGTCGACGAGATGGACGCGGAGCTCATCCGACGGTGGAACGAGACCGTCCCGCCCGACGCGACGGTTCTGCATCTCGGCGACCTCGCCCTCGGCCCGATCGCCGAGAGCATCGCCCGCACAACGGCCCTGAACGGCCGCCGGCTGCTCGTGCCCGGCAACCACGACCGGGTGTCGGCCGCCACGCAGACGCAGCGCGCGATCGAGCGGTTCCGGCCGATGTACGAGGAGGCCGGGTGGACCGTCCTGCCGGAGCTGCTGCACGGAACCCGTCGCGGCCGGATCCTGCTCGCATCGCACTATCCCTACCGGGGAGACACGCAGCCCGAGGGTCGTCTGGTCGGACACCGCCCCGTCGACCGCGGGCTGCCGCTGATCCACGGCCACATCCACGCTCATGACCACGGCCCCGACGGGCACCAGTTCCATGTCGGCGTCGACGCGTTCGATCTGCACCCAGTGCCGTTCGAGGTGATCGACGCGTGGCTCGAGGGGTTGTGACCGTGACGCGACGCGGCGCTCGGCGTCGGCGCCTTCCTCGTCGGCCTGGGCCGGTGCGTTGCCCTGACCGCGCTCTCGCTCTGGATCGGCTACGTCATCATCCGCACGGCGGTGCGGAAAGGACGAAACCCCCGCGATGTAGAAGCTACGCGAGGGTTCCTGGGGTGATTGTAACGATCACCCTTGTGGCTCCGACCGGCATCGATCCGGTGACCTTTCGATTTTCAGTCGAACGCTCTACCAACTGAGCTACAGAGCCGCACTGGTCGGAAGGTGGAAGCTTCTGACCAGTGTCCTAGACGAAAGGCCCTCTCCAAGGAAAGGGCCTGTCGCTCGGAGCGACCCTGACGGGACTTGAACCCGCGACCTCCGCCGTGACAGGGCGGCACGCTAACCAACTGCGCTACAGGGCCAGAACTATGAAATTGTATCGGTAAGAGTGACCCCAACGGGATTCGAACCCGTGCTACCGCCGTGAAAGGGCGGCGTCCTAGGCCGCTAAACGATGGGGCCGGAGGCGAACCTCGGGGGTTCCCTTGCCGACGCTCAAGCATAAAGGATCCGCGAAGCAAAAAGCCAATCGAGGGCGCGTCGGGCGGGATCCCGGGCGTGTCCGGGGGAGGATGGCGGCATCCCAGCGGCCTGTCAGACCGCTCCACCACGAGAAGGAATCCCCGTTCCGATGCGGATCCGGGGGTTTGCCTGCGTGGCTGATGTTGTTAGTGTGACTTGAGTGAAACCGGCGAAAGGGAGCCGTGTGAACGATCCGAACATCGATGACGTCGAGCGCGGCCGCCGCCGGACGTCGGTCCTTCGTCGTGCCCGCGGGCGGAGGATGACCTTCGCGCACGGGCGCGGACTCCGTCTCGGTGCGCTCAGCGTCGCCGCGGTCGGCGCGCTCGTCGTCGGCCTCATCGGCGCCGCCCCCGCCGCCCTCGCCGACGACTACCCCTCCTGGGACGACGTGCAGGCGGCCAAGGCCAACGAGGCCGCCGCCGGCGCCGAGACCACCCGGGTCCAGGGGCTCATCTCCGGCCTCACCCAGCGCTCCGCCGACGCCAAGGCTGCCGCCGAGCAGGCCGGCAACGAATACTTCGCCGCGCAGCAGGCGCTCTTCGCCGCCGCCCAGCGCGCGACCGACCTGCAGGCGCAGGCCGACACGCAGAAGAAGACCGCGGACGACTCCGCCAACCGGGCGGGGCAGGTGGCCGCGCAGCTCTCCCGCACCGGCGGCGACAACACGTCGATGCAGCTGTTCTTCTCGGGATCCAAGAGCAACGCGGATCAGCTCCTGCAGCGCCTCGGCCAGATGGACCGGCTGCTGGCGGGCACCCAGGCCGTGTACGACAAGGCGCTGGTCGAGAAGAACACGGCGAAGGCCGTGAGCGACCAGGCCGTGGTTGCTCGCACCGAGCGGGACCGGCTCGACAAGGTCGCCCAGGACAAGCTGCAGAAGGCGCAGGCCGCCTCGAAGGCCGCCGACGCCGCGCTCGCCGATGAGCAGACCCACCTGGGCCAGCTGCAGGCGCAGCTCGCCGCGCTGCAGGACACGACCGCGAAGACCGTCGCCGGCTACCAGGCCGGTGAGGCGGCCCGCGCCGCTGCGGCTGCCGCGGCGGCCGCCGCAGCAGAAGCCGCTCGCCAGGCCGCGGCCGCCGCAGCGGCTTCGGGCGGCGGAGGCGGCGGTGGTGGCGGTGGCGGCTCGGGCCCCGGCAACGGCTGGGTGCGTCCGTACGGCGGCTGGCAGTCCTCCGGTTACGGACCGCGCGTCCCCGACTGCAACGCCAACGGCTGCTCCTCGAGCTTCCACTACGGCGTCGACCTCGCCGACGGCCGCTGCGGGTCCCCGATCTACGCGGCCCACGACGGCGTCGTCACCTACGCCGGCTACAACGGCGGCTACGGGAACTACATCCGCCTCGACAACGGCGGCGGCATCGGCACGGGCTACGCCCACATCGAGCCCGGCGGGTTCAACGTCTCCTGGGGAGACTGGGTCAGCGCCGGCCAGGTGATCGCCTATTCGGGCAACACCGGCGGATCCTTCGGCTGCCACCTGCACTTCGAGGTGTACCAGGGCAGCCAGGGCGCCATCAACCCGATCATCTTCATGGAGAACCGCGGCGTCGACATGTCCTGACCCGCTCGTTCCACGAGAAGACCCCCGGCCCGCTCACGCGGGATCCGGGGGTCTTTCTCGTCGCTTCGACAGGCTCAGCGACCGGGGAGGCTCAGCGACCGGGGAGGTTCGGCGACCCGGGAAGGCCGGCGACCGACGGGTCAGTGGCCCTCGTTCGCGAAGCGCTGGACGGCCTCGTCCAGGATCCGCTGCGCCTCGGCGGCGTCGCCCCACTGGTCGACCTTGACCCACTTGCCGGGCTCGAGGTCCTTGTAGTGCTCGAAGAAGTGCGAGATCTCCTTCTTGGTGTACTCGGCCAGGTCGTCGACGTCCTGGATGTGCGACCAGCGCGGGTCCTTCGACAGCACGGCCACGAGCTTGTCGTCGCCGCCCGCCTCGTCGCTCATCTTCAGGACCGCGACCGGGCGGACGTTCACGACGACGCCGGGGTAGATGGCGTGGTCGAGGAGCACGAGCACGTCCAGCGGGTCGCCGTCCTCGCCGAGCGTGTCGTCGAAGTAGCCGTAGTCGGCCGGGTAGCCGAACGTCGTGTAGAGCACACGGTCGAGGTGCACCCGCCCGGTCTCGTGGTCGACCTCGTACTTGACGCGGCTGCCGCGCGGGATCTCGATGACGGCGTCGTGTGCGCTCATGCCTGTGCTCCTTGAGAAGACGGGAAGGATACCGGCGACAAGCCTAGCGGGGGAAGCCCGGGCGACTAGCGTGAGGGCATGCCCGACGCTCCTCTGAATCCCGCCGTCGCCGAGGTCAGGCTCGCGGTGCGCACTGCGCTCGCCGCGCTGCCGGACCGGCCCGCCACGGTCATCGTGGCACTCTCCGGCGGGGCGGACTCGCTCGCCCTGGCCGCCGCGACCGCCTTCGAGGCACGCGCCGCCGGCATCAGGGCGTTCAGCGTCACGGTGGACCATCGTCTGCAGGACGGATCCGATCGGATCGCGGCAGAGGCCTCGAAGAAGGCGCTCGGGCTGGGGATCGGCGCCCTGGTGCAGGCGGTCACCGTGTCCGCGACGACGGACGGCCCCGAGGCCGACGCCCGCGCCGCCCGGTACGCCGCACTGCGCGGGATCGCCCAGCGGGAGGACGCCCCGGTGCTGCTCGGGCACACGCTCGACGACCAGGCCGAGACCGTGCTGCTGGGCCTGGCCCGCGGATCCGGCGCCGGCAGTCTGCAGGGGATGGCGCCCGTCCGCACCGACGACGACGGCGTGCGCTGGATCCGCCCGCTGCTCGGCGTGCGCCGCACGACGACCCGCGCCGCCTGCGCCGCCGAAGGGCTCGAGCCGTGGGACGACCCGCACAACGCCGACCCGCGCTACCTGCGCGTGCGTGCCCGGGAGCGGGTGCTGCCGGTGCTCGAGGCGGAGCTCGGACCGGGCATCGCCGAGGCCCTGGCCCGCACCGCCGAGCAGCTCCGCGAGGACGCCGAGGCGTTCGACGAGATGATCCACGAGACCATCGAGGACATCGTCGAGCACGCCGAGGCCGGGATCTCCGTGAGCGCCGCCGCGCTCGCTGCCAATCCCGCCGCCCTGCGCAACCGGATCATCCGGCTCGTCGTGCAGAGCGAGTTCGGCGTCGGCCTGACCCGGAGGCAGACGGTGGAGGTCGCCCGGCTCGTGACCGACTGGGCCGGGCAGGGGCCGATCGACCTGCCTGGATGCACGGCCGCCCGGAGGGGCGGACGGATCGTGTTCGCCGCCCGCTGAGCGCGGGCGGCCTCCCCGGGACAGGGGCATCCGGTCGCATAAACTCGACCCATGCGCGCTGCCGACGTCCAGGAAGACCTCTCCCAGATCCTCGTCACCGAGGAGGAGATCCGCGCCAAGCTCGACGAGATCGCCGCGCAGGTCGCCGTCGACTACGCCGGCAAGGACCTGCTCCTCGTCGGTGTGCTCAAGGGTGCGGTGATGGTCATGGCCGACTTCGCCCGGGCGCTGCCGTTCCCGGTGCCGATGGACTGGATGGCGGTATCGAGCTACGGGGCGAGCACCCGCTCGAGCGGTGTCGTGCAGATCCGCAAGGACCTCGACACCGACCTGCACGGCAAGCACGTGCTGATCGTCGAGGACATCATCGACTCCGGCCTGACCCTGAGCTGGCTGCTGGAGAACTTCGAGTCCCGCGGTGCCGAGTCGATCGAGGTGCTGGCGCTGCTGCGCAAGCCCGAAGCGGCCAAGGTGCACATCGACTGCAGGTACGTCGGCTTCGACATCCCCACCGAGTTCGTCGTGGGCTACGGCCTCGACTACGCCGAGCGCTACCGCAACCTGCGCGACGTCGCCGTGCTCGCCCCGCACGTCTACGCTTGACGCGGCGCGGAGCCGTGCCGCGAAGCGGTCGTTGATGCGTGACGGGTCAAGGGTGAGCGAGGACGCGCAGCGACCGAGACGAAACCCGGGCGTTCACGGTACGCCGTGGGCGAATCCCCAGGAGCAGCCAAGCGCTGTCGCGCTACGCTGAACGGATCATGGATGTCAAGAAGGTCACGCGTAATCCGCTCACGTATGTGGTGCTGATCGGTCTGCTTCTGATCGGCGGCTTCATGCTGATCAGCAACCTGGGATCCTCTTCGCAGATCTCCACCCAGCAGGGTCTGGAGCTGCTGAAGGGCGACACGGTCACCAAGGTGGTCAACACCGACGGCGATCAGCGCGTGGACCTGACTCTCTCGACGCCCTTCAAGGGCTCGAGCACCGTGCAGTTCTACTACGTCCAGGCCCGCGCGTCCGAGGTCGTCACCGCGATCGACGACGCGAAGCCGAAGGACGGCTACAACGACGCCGTGCCGAAGGCGAGCTGGTTCGACGGCTTCCTCTCCATCCTGATCCCGATGCTCCTGCTCGGCGTGCTGTTCTGGTGGCTGCTCTCGAGCGCCCAGGGCGGCAACAGCAAGATCATGCAGTTCGGCAAGTCCCGGGCGAAGCTCGTGAACAAGGAGAACCCGACCGTCACGTTCGTCGACGTCGCGGGCGCCGACGAGGCGATCGAGGAGCTCCAGGAGATCAAGGAGTTCCTGCAGGATCCGGCAAAGTTCCAGGCCATCGGCGCGCGGATCCCGAAGGGCGTGCTGCTGTACGGCCCTCCCGGAACCGGCAAGACCCTGCTCGCCCGCGCCGTCGCCGGCGAGGCGGGCGCCCCGTTCTACTCGATCTCGGGATCCGACTTCGTCGAGATGTTCGTCGGCGTCGGCGCCTCGCGCGTGCGCGACCTGTTCACGCAGGCCAAGGAGAACGCCCCCGCGATCATCTTCATCGACGAGATCGACGCCGTCGGCCGGCACCGCGGCGCGGGCCTCGGCGGCGGCAACGACGAGCGCGAGCAGACCCTGAACCAGATGCTCGTCGAGATGGACGGCTTCGACCCCAACGCGAACGTCATCGTGATCGCCGCGACCAACCGTCCCGACATCCTCGACCCCGCACTGCTGCGCCCCGGCCGCTTCGACCGCCAGATCGGCGTGGACGCGCCCGATCTCAAGGGCCGGCAGCACATCCTCGAGGTGCACGCGAAGGGCAAGCCGCTCGCGAACGGCGTCGACCTCGAGGTCGTCGCCCGGAAGACCCCGGGCTTCACCGGCGCCGACCTGGCCAACGTGCTCAACGAGGCGGCGCTGCTCACCGCGCGCTCGAACGCGCAGCTCATCGACAACCGTGCCCTCGACGAGGCGATCGACCGCGTCATCGCCGGCCCGCAGCGCCGCACCCGCGTGATGAAGGACAAGGAGAAGCTCATCACGGCGTACCACGAGGGCGGTCACGCTCTCGCGGCGGCGGCGATGAACTACACGGATCCGGTCACCAAGATCACGATCCTGCCCCGCGGCAAGGCGCTCGGCTACACGATGGTGCTGCCGCTGGACGACAAGTACTCGGTCACCCGCAACGAGCTGCAGGACCAGCTCACCTACGCGATGGGCGGCCGCGTCGCCGAGGAGATCGTGTTCCACGACCCCACGACGGGTGCCTCGAACGACATCGAGAAGGCGACGTCGATCGCCCGCAGGATGGTGCTGGAGTACGGCATGACGACCGAGCTCGGCCCGGTGAAGCTCGGCGCCGAGGGCGGCGAGCCCTTCGCGGGCCGCGACATCGGCCGCGGACGCGAGTACTCCGAGACCATCGCCGAGCGGGTGGACACGCAGGTGCGCGCGCTCATCGAGCAGGCGCACAACGAGGCGTACGAGGTGCTCAGCGCCAACCGCGACATCCTCGACCAGCTCGCCCGCGAGCTGCTCGAGAAGGAGACGCTCGACCACAACCAGATCGCCGAGATCTTCACGGACGTGCGCAAGCTCCCGGAGCGCCCGCAGTGGCTGTCCAGCGAGGACCGCCCCGTGTCGCTGCTGCCCCCGATCGAGATGCCGCAGCGCGACGTCGAGCTCGGCACCGCGGCGAATGAGGCGGCCCCGCCCGCCTCGGCTCCCCGCCCGGGTGCGGCGGGCGGCGGGAAGCCGCGCCCCGCGACGGCCTGACCGTGGTCGTCGACACCCAGCGCGTCGCCGCGCTCACCCGTGAGCTGCTGCTCGCGATCGGCGAGGACCCGGAGCGTCCCGGTCTGAAGCAGACCCCGGCCCGCATGGCCGATCTGTACACCGAGCTGTTCGCCGGCGTCGGCGAGGACCCCGGGGCGCCGCTCGCCCGCACGATCAGCGTCTCGCACGGCCCCGCGCCCGACACGCTGCCGTCCGGCGCCGTCGTGCTGCGCGGGATCCGCTTCCGCTCGGTGTGCGAGCACCACCTGCTGCCGTTCTCCGGGCACGCGCACATCGCGTACCTGCCGGGGGAGCAGGTCGTCGGGCTCGGCGCGCTGGTCAGGGTGGTCGAGATCCTCGCCTCCCGCCCGCAGGTGCAGGAGCGGCTCGGCGAGCAGATCGCCGACACGATCGCCTCCCACCTCGACGCGCAGGGCGTGCTCGTGGTGCTGGACGCCGTGCACGGCTGCGTCACGATGCGGGGCGGCCGGCAGACCGAGGCGTCCACGCTCACGATCGCCGCGCGCGGTGCGTACACCGATCCGGTCGCGCGCGCCGAGCTCATCGCGCTCATCGGCCAGGGGTCCCCCGCATGACCTCGATCTGGGGGATCGTCAACGCCACGCCCGACTCGTTCAGCGACGGCGGGCGCTACGCCGACGTCGACGCCGCGGTCGCGCACGGCCTGCGGCTGCGCGCCGACGGGGCCGCGGTGCTCGACATCGGCGGGGAGTCCACCCGGCCCGGCGCCGAGCGGGTGCCCGTGGCCGAGGAGCAGCGCCGCGTGCTGCCGGTCATCGAGCGGCTCGCCGCCGAGGGGATCCCGGTCAGCGTGGACACCCTGAACGCCGCGACCGCCGCCGCCGCCGTGCGCGCCGGCGCGCGGATCGTGAACGACGTCTCCGGCGGGCTCGCGGATCCGGAGATGCTCGCGGCCGTCGCCGAATCCGGCGCCGACATCGCCCTCGGGCACTGGCGCGGGCCCTCCGCGGACATGTACGCGCGCGCCGAGTACGTCCGCGTCGGACGCGAGGTCGCCGGGGAGCTGCGCGAGCGGATCGCCGCCGCGGCCGCCGCCGGGATCGCCCCCGCCCGCATCATCGTGGATCCGGGGATCGGCTTCGCGAAGACCGCCGCGCAGAACTGGACGCTGCTGCACGATCTCGCCGACATCGTCTCCCTCGGCCCGCGGGTGCTCGTGGGCACGTCGCGCAAGCGGTTCCTCGCCGACCTGCTCGGCCCCGACGCGGACGAGCGTCGCAAGGACCTGGTGACCGCCGTCACCAGCGCGCTCGCCGCCCGTGCGGGGGCCTGGGCCGTGCGCGTGCATGATGTCGCGTCGACCCGCGACGCCCTCGCCGTGCTCGACGCCTGGGACCGCTGAGCGGATCCTGCGCGGCGACTACGCGCCGCCGCCGGTCTGCTCCCGGGGCGGCGCCACGGAGGAGCGGAGCCGCAGCTCCGGCAGCAGATCGGTGTGCCGGATCGGCTGGTCCGGGTCGGCGATCCGCTCGAGCAGCGTGCGGGCCGCCAGCGCGCCCACGGCGTACTTGGGCGGGGCGGCGGCGCTGAGCGGCACGTCCGAGAGGGCGGCCATCACGTCGTCGTAGGCGATGATCGAGAAGTCCTCGGGAACCCGGAGCCCGTGCCGGATGAGGCGCTGCGTGAGCATCACGGCGTCGACGTCGGTGTGCACGAGCGCCGCGGTCACGCGCCCTGCCAGCACCTCGGTGACCAGGGCGTCGAAGTCGTACGGCCGGTCCTTCTCCCGCTGCTGCGCCGACACCGAGTGGTCCGGCGGCTTGGAGTACACCAGGTCGGCGCCGTCCAGGCCGAGCGCCTGCTGCGCCGCGGTGTAGCCCCGGTACAGCTGGGGGCGGGTCGGCGTCGGCTGCGCGGCGAACGCGATGCGGCGGTGTCCGAGCGAGGCGAGGTGGCTCACCGCCTGGTAGGCGCCGCGGGCGTGGTCGGTGCAGACCCGGTCCAGGGCGTCGAGAGGGGTGCCCAGCGCGCCGTGCCGCTCCACGAGGACGACCGGGGTCGACAGCTCCGAGATCCACGACTCGTGGCCGGGCGTCCGGGCGTCGTCGTCCGGAGGCGTCGGGCAGAGGAGCAGGCCGTCGGCACCGGCGGCGACCATCGACGCCACGTGCTCCGGCTCCTCCTCGGTGCGGTAGTCGGACACGCTGACGATGAGCCGGCCGTTCTCGGATTCGACGACCTCGCGCGCCGCGGCGACGATCTCGCTGAAGTAGTACGTGACGGTCGGCACGAGCATCCCGATGACCGGGCCGCTCGCGGACGGCTCGCGCGGCTCCGGGGCGACCGGCCAGGACACCCGCCCGTGGCTGCGCTTGAGGTGCCCGGACTCGGCGAGGCGCTCGACGTCCCTGCGCACCGTGACGGCCGAGATGCCGAGCTCATCCGCGAGGTCTGTCACCCGCACGGTGCCGTGCTCGCGAACGAACGCCAGGAGCTCGTCCTGGCGACGGCCGATGGGTTCCCGCATGCCGTGCATCTCCTTCGTTCGCGATGTCAGCGTACCGGGACGGCCCGCCTCGAGAAATGATCATATTCACTCCCAAATGATCATGTGAAGGGAAATATCGGAAAAATGTTGCGAATGATCGAACGAGCCGCTTAGGCTCCCCCTGTCCCTGGAATCAGTCCGAGGTCCGCCCACACAAAGGAGTGCGTCTGTGATCCCCACCTTCCGTTCCGACACCGGCCGCCGCGGCCGCGGTCGCCTCGTGCGGCTCGCCGGCGCTGCCGCCTCGGTCGCCGTCCTCGGCGTGCTCGCCGCGTGCAGCTCGGGTCCCTCCGCCGCCGCGCCCAGCGCGACCGCCGTCCCCACCGTCGACCCGAACCAGACCTACAACATCACCTACTGGTCGTGGACCAAGGCCAGCCAGCAGGCCGTGGACGCGTTCAACGCCGCCCACCCCCGCATCCACGTCACGTTCGAGCAGATCCCGAGCGGATCCGCCGGCGGCTACGCCAAGATCTCCGACGCGTTCAAGGCCGGCAACGGCCCCGACGTGTTCAACGCGGAGTACCCGAACCTGCCCGGCTTCGTCGCCGCGGGCCAGGTGGCCGACATCAGCGGCTACATCGACCCGAAGCTCAAGGCGAAGTACGTGCCCCAGGCCTGGGATCTCACCACGCTCGGCGGCAAGACCTGGGCGGTGCCGTACGACCTCGGCGTGCAGGTCATGTACTACCGCACCGACCTGTTCAAGAAGTACGGCCTCAGCGTGCCGAAGACGTGGGACGAGTACCGTGCCACCGCGCAGAAGCTCAAGGCGGCGGCTCCCGACACGTACCTGACGAACTACACCGTCGACTCCGGTGCGGCGCTCGCGGCGTTCTCCTGGCAGGCCGGCGCCCAGTGGTTCAGCACCTCGGGCGACACCTGGAAGGTGAACTTCACCGACAGCGCGTCCAAGAAGGTGGCGTCGTACTGGCAGGGCATGATCGACGACGGTCTCGTCGACAAGGTGTCGGGGGCGGCCCAGGGCTACAACGCCGACCTCGCCAGCGGCAAGATCATCACGCAGCTCAGCGCGTCGTGGCAGGCCGCCTACATCCCCGGCACCCTGCCCGATCAGAGCGGCTTGTGGGCGGCGGCCCCGATGCCGTCGTTCGACGGCAAGCCGGCCAGCGGCATGCTCGGCGGATCCTCGTATGCGATCGCCAAGTCGTCGAAGAACATCGCCGCCGACGTCGAGTTCGCGCAGTGGATGACCAGCCAGACTGCCGCCATCCAGCCGCGCGTCCAGGGCGGCGGGTCGAGCGCGTTCCTGAGCAACTCGAACGCGGCATCGGTCGCCAAGAGCAACTTCACGTCGACCTACTACCCGAGTCAGAACCCGTACGAGGTGTTCCCGGCCGTGGCAAAGGGCCTGAAGCCGTGGACCTGGGGTCCGACCATGACCGGCACGAACGTCGCCATGGCGAACGCCGCCCAGGGGCTCGGCGCGAACGCGACGGTCCTGCAGGTGCTCCAGGCCGGCCAGAAGGACGCCATGGATGAGATGAAGTCCATGGGCCTGAGCGCGAAGGCCGGATAGTGACCTCTCTCGCTGAGAAAGCGCCGCGGCGGACGGCCTCCCGGTCGTCCGCCGCGGCGCGGCAGCGCACCAGGGCGGCGCTGCTGCTGATGGCGCCGTTCTTCGTGCTGTTCCTGCTGGTCACGATCCTGCCGGTGTTCTACGCGTTCGGGCTCAGCCTGTTCCAGGAGAAGTCCTCGGGCCTCGGCTTCGGCGGCAGCGGACCGCAGACGGTGTTCGCCGGCTTCGACAACTACGTGCAGGTCATGTCCGATCCCATCTACTGGGCCGGATACCTGCACACCCTCGTCTACGCGGTGATCGCCGTCCCCGTCGTACTCGTCGGCGGCATCGTCATCGCCCTGCTGCTGGACTCGGTCTACGCCCGCGCCAAGCGGGCGTTCCAGCTCGGCCTGTTCATCCCGCACCTCGTTCCGGGCGTGATCGCCGCCCTCATCTGGCTGTACCTCTACACGCCGCAGATCAGCCCGATCGTCAAGATGCTCGCCGGGGTCGACATCCACGTGAACCTGTTCGGCGCGGAGTGGACGTATCCCACCGTCGTGAACATCACGCTGTGGGAGGCGCTCGGCTACAACATCGTCATCTACTACGCGAGCCTGCAGGCCATCTCGCGCGACGTGCTGGAGGCGGCGACCATCGACGGCGCCGGAGAGCTCCGCACCGCATGGAGCATCAAGCTGCCGCTGATCGGATCCTCGGTCGGCCTCACCGCGCTGTTCGCGGCGATCGGGGCGATGCAGCTCTTCGCCGAACCGCTCCTGCTCGCCACCGGAGGCTCGACCAACGTCACCCAGACCTGGACGCCGAACCTCTACGTCTACACCGAGGCGTTCACCAAGACGAACTACGGTCTCGCCGCGGCAGGATCCATCATCCTCGCGGTGATCGCGGGAGGGCTCTCCTTCGCGCTCACCCGCTACGCGAAACCAGGAGTCGACCGATGACCGTCGAAACCGTCGAGACCGCCGTGCCGACGACCGAGAGCGTCGTGCTGCCTCGCGGAGCCCGCTCGCCGCGGCGGCCGGGGCGCACCCCCGGGGCCCGCCCGCGCGCGATGTCGCGCACCGCGGTCAACGGCGCCCTCGTGCTCGTGGCCTGCTACACGTTCTTCCCGTTCATCTGGACGGTCTTCGCCGCGACGAAGAACTCCGGCGCGATCCAGGTCGGCGACGTCCTGAGCTTCAAGGGATTCGACCTCGCCAACAACATCCATCTGCTCGTGAGCTATCACGGCGGCATCTACTTCCGCTGGTTCGCGAACTCGATCCTCTACGCCGGGGTGGGCGCCGCCGTCGGCGCGCTGATCTGCGTCGCCGCCGGATACGCGTTCGACAAGTACGAGTTCCGCGGCAAGGAGAAGCTGTTCCTCCTCGTGCTCGTGGGCGTGCTCGTGCCCTCGGCGGCGACGACGCTCCCGCTGTACCTGCTCGCATCGAACGTGCATCTGGTGAACACCTACTGGGGCGTGCTCATCCCGTCGCTGGTCAACCCGTTCGGCGTGTACCTGGCCCGGATCTTCTCGGCCGGCTACGTCCCCGGCGAGGTCATCGAGGCGGGCCGGATCGACGGCGCGAGCGAGTTCGCGCTGTTCCGCCGGCTCGCGCTGCCGATGATCGGGCCCGGCTACGTGACGATCCTGCTGTTCCAGTTCTCCGGGATCTGGAACGGCTTCTTCCTCTCGCTCGTGATGCTGACGAACATGCAGCTGTTCCCGGTGAGCCTCGGCATGTACGAGCTGAACAGCTCGCTGGCCTCCAACGGGCCGGAGCTGCTGCCGATGGTGATGCTCGGTTCGCTCCTGTCGATCATCCCGCTCATCGTGATCTTCATCTCGCTTCAGCGGTACTGGAAGGCCGGACTGACCGCCGGGAGCGTGAAATAGAGTGAACCATCCACTCCCGACCGTCGAGGGGTTGCACGAGATGAGCGACGCACCGTCCACCGAACGCCTCGACGTCCTCGTCGCGATGCCCGAACCGCTCGTCGGCGCGATCTTCCCCGACGCGCTCCGCGCCCGGCTGGACGCCGTGGCGGACGTCGACTGGTCGACCGTGCTGAGCGGGTTCTCGGCGGACGACGCCCGGCTCTCGCGCGTGCAGGTGCTCCTGACGAGCTGGGGCGCGCCTCTCCTCGACGCCCGGGCGCTGGCGCTGATGCCGCGGCTGCGCGCGGTCGTGCACGCGGCGGGCTCGGTCAAGCACCATCTCGGCCCCGAGGTGTGGGACCGCGGAGTCGCCGTGACCTCGGCCGCCGAGGTCAACGCGCTGCCCGTCGCCGACTACACCCTCGCGGCCGTGCTGTTCGCCGGCAAAAGGGTGTTCCGCAAGAGCCACGACTACGCGCAGGGGGTCTTCGGATCCGACGTCACGGATCCGCGGATGGGCAACACCGCGCGCACGGTCGGGATCATCGGCGCCTCGCGCGTCGGCCGCGCCCTGCTGCCGATGCTGGCCCGGCACGGGTTCCGCCTGCTGGTGAGCGACCCCACGCTCGACGACGCACGGATCCGCGCCCTGCTGCCGGGGTACCCGGTGGAGCCGGCGGATCTGATGACGATGATGCGCGAGGCGGACGTGGTCAGCCTGCACGCCCCCGAACTGCCGGAGACGCACCACCTCATCGACGACCGGATGCTGAGCGCGATGCGCGACGGCGCGGTGCTGATCAACACGTCGCGCGGATCCCTCGTCGACACCGAGGCGCTCACCCGGCACTGCGCCTCAGGACGGATCGACGCGGTCCTCGACGTGACCGATCCGGAGCCGCTGCCGCGCGAGCATCCGCTCTTCGCACTGCCGAACGTGCTGATCACGCCGCATGTGGCGGGCGCGCTCGGGTCGGAGCTGCAGTGCTTCGGCGACTTCTCGGTGCGGCAGATCGAGCGCCTCTCCGTCGGGCTGCCGTTGGAGGGGCAGGTCACCAGCGCCGAGCTGGGCCGGATCGCGTAGCGCGGGCCGGGTGCGACGAACGGCCGTGCGGCGGACCGGAGGCGGAGTCCCCGGCCCGCCGTACGCTAGTGGCATGGACTTCGCCGACGGCATCACACTGACCGGGCTGACCGTGTTCGGGCGGCACGGCGTGTACGAGCACGAGCGCGTCGACGGGCAGGAGTTCCTCGTCGATCTGCGGCTGCACCTGTCGCTGCGCGCTGCGGCGGCCAGCGACGACGTGGCCGACACCGTGCATTACGGCGAGCTCGCCGAACGGGTCGCCGCGATCGTCGCGGGCGAGCCGGTCAACCTGATCGAGACGCTCGCGACCCGGATCGCCGACGCGGTGCTCGAGGACGAGCGCATCCACGTCGTCGAGGTCACCGTGCACAAGCCGCACGCGCCGATCCCGCTGACCTTCGCGGACGTGTCGGTCACCGTGACCCGAGGGAGAGGACGCGCATGAGCCCGATCCATCCGCTGCCGCCGGTGCCGCGCGGCAGGCGCCTGCCCACGCTCGACCCGCGCCCCGAGGACGAGCCGGTCCAGGCCGTCGTCGCCCTCGGCTCCAACCTCGGCGACACCGCCGCGACCATCGCCGAGGCGGTCGCCGCGATCCGCCGGCTTCCTCTCGTCGACGACGTCCGAGTGTCCCGCACCGTCACGACCGTCGCCCTGCGCCTGGACGGGCCGGATCCGGATGCCCCCGAGTTCGCGAACGCCGTCGCCGTCGTCACGACCCGGCTCGCGCCGCAGGTGCTGCTCGGCATGCTGCACGCGATCGAGGAGGAGCACGGCCGGATCCGCGCTGAGCGCTGGGGCGACCGCACCCTCGACCTCGACCTCATCGCGTACGGCGATGTCCGCAGCGACGACGAGCACCTGCTGCTGCCGCACCCCCGCGCGCACGAGCGCACGTTCGTGCTGGCGCCGTGGCTCGACGTCGACCCCGACGCCGTGCTGCCGGGGCGCGGACGCGTCGCCGACCTCCTCGCCGCGCTGGAGGGCGACGCATGAAACGCACATCCCCGATCGTGCTGCTCGTGCTGGCGCTCGCCGGCGGGGCGGTCGGCTTCCTGCTCGATCACGGGCTCACCACCGCGGGACGTGCGACCTTCACGCCCGCGATCGCCCTGCCGATCCTGCTCGTGCTGCTCGCGATCGCCGTGCTCGCCTTCGCCTGGCCGATTCGGCGCAGCGTGCGCCAGTCGGCGAAGCCGGAGATGCGGACGGCGGCGCACCGGCGGCGGGTGGATCCGTTCCGCGCGTTCCGGATCGCGATGCTGGCACGCGCCTCGAGCCTGCTCGGCGCCGTGATCGTCGGGTTCGGCGCGGGGCTCGGCGCGTACCTGCTGTCCCGGCCGATCCAGCCGCCGATAGGCTCGATCACGGCCGTCGTCGCCACCGTCGTCGCCGCGCTCGTCTTGACGATCGCGGCGCTGGTGGCCGAGAGCTTCTGCATGCTGCCCGGCAACGGGCCGCACGATCCCGATGGTCCGCACGGCGGGCCGCGCCTGGAGGGCGACGATGACGAACACCCCCGAGCCGTCGCGGACACCGGGCACTGAGCCGGCACGCGCCCCGGGCGCCCCGTCGGCCGGGTTCGGCGCTCCGCCGACGCCGCAGCACGCGGCCCCGACCGCCGCGCCCGTACTCGACGACGGCACCTACCCCGGCCTGCGCGCGCCGTCCTCGGCCGGCGCCCTCGCGCTCGACGGGACGTGGCACCGGATCTCGCCGAAGTTCGTGGTCGCCGAAGTCCTCATGCGGGTGTTCTGGCTCATCGTGCTCTTCGTCATCGGGTACGTCGCCTCGACGCTGACGCCGCAGGAATGGCCGTGGATCCCGACCGGCGCGATCGCCGCCGTCCTTCTCTTCGAGCTCGCGATCCTGCCCCGGCAGGCGCGTGCGATCGGGTACATGCTGCGCGCCGACGACATCGTGTTCCGCCGCGGGATCCTGTGGCAGCGCATGATCGCGGTGCCGTACGGACGCATGCAGCTCGTCGACATCACCCGCGGCCCGGTCGATCGCGCCTTCGGGATCGCGAAGCTCAAGCTCGTCACCGCCGCCGCGACGACCGGGGTGGAGATCCCCGGGATGACCGAGGAGGCGGCCGAGGCCCTGCGGGACACCCTCATCGACGTCGCCGAGATGCGCCGGACCGGCCTGTGAGCACCCCGCGACAGGAGGGCAACGCGCGGGGGCTGCCGGACGTCGGCGCTCCCGGATCCGCCGCGCACTCGCTCGCCGACGGCGGGTGGCACCGGATGCACCCGCTCACGCCGCTGTTCAAGGGCGGGCTGGTGCTGGTCATCGTGATCGGCTACCTGTTCGCGAACCTGCGCGAACGGCTCGTGTACTGGCTGGTCTCGCTTTTCACGCCGGCGCGCGTGCCGCAGCTCTCGGGGGATCCGGTCGACTGGGTCCTGCGCAACAACCTCGTGCTGATCGTGCTGCTCGGCATCGTGGTCGTGCTGCTGCTGCTCATCGGCATCTTCTGGCTGATGTGGCGCTTCCACGACTTCCGGATCACCGAGGCGCACGTCGAAGTGCGCAAGGGCGTGATCTTCCGCTCGCACCGGCGCGCGCCGCTGGACCGGGTGCAGGGCGTGAACCTCACCCGCCCGTTCCCGGCGCGGATCATCGGCCTCGCCAAGCTCGAGGTGGACGGCGCCGGCAACGACGCGAACGTCCCGATGGAGTACCTCTCCACGGCGAAGGCGGAGTCGGTCAGGGCCGACATCCTGCGGCTCGCCTCGGGCGCGCGGCAGGCCCGCGAGGCCACCAGGGGCAGCGCGGATCCGACCGTTGCGCGCACGATGCGCGCGCAGCTCGCGGACTCGATGAACGCCGGGGTGACGGGGCTGATCACCGGCGTGGACCTCGACGACGTCGCCCCCGAGCACGTGCTGCGGATCCCGACCGGGCGCCTGGTCGGGTCGCACCTGCTGTCCGGTCTCGTCTGGGTGGCGTTCCTCGCCGCGGTCTTCGGCGTCGCGATGGCCGTCATCGTGCCCGCGATGCTCGCCGAGGGACGCCCCGGCGCGGGGCTCGCCGTGCTCGGCATCGCGCTCGTGATCGGCATCCCGATGCTGTTCGGCGCGCTCGCGGTGACGTGGGGGCGGATCGCGCGCGCCCTGCGCTACTCGATCGCGCCGACCCCGGACGGCGTGCGGATCACGTTCGGCCTGTTCACGACGGTGACCGAGACGATCCCGCCCGGCCGCATCTTCGCGGTCGAGGTGAGCCAGCCGCTGCTCTGGCGGCCGTTCGGCTGGTGGACCGTGCGGATCAACCGGATGAGCGGACGCAACGCCGCGCGGCAGCAGTCCAACCAGACGCAGCAGTTCAACATCGTGCTGCCGGTGGGGGCGCGCGCCGACGTGGAGCGCGTGCTCGGGCTGATCCTGCCGGACGCCCCCGCCGAGGTCGTGCCGCTGATCTGGGAGCAGGGCGTGCTCGGTCCGCAGGACGGCGACCCCTATGCGACCATCCCGCCCCGCGCGGGATGGCGCCGGCCGCTGTCCTGGCGGCGGCACGGCATCGCGCTGACCGACTTCGCGCTGCTCATCCGGCGGGGGCGGATCTGGCGCCAGCTCGCGGTGTTCCCGCTCGCGCGGCTGCAGGGCTTCTCGCTGCATCAGGGGCCGATCGACCGGGCGCAGCGCGTGGCGAAGGCCCGTGCCCACTCCGCGGTCGGTCCGGTCCGCGGCGACGTGTCGGGGATCGAGAGCGCGACGATGCTCGCGATGCTGGACACGCTGGCCCCGTCGGCCGCCCGCGCCGCGGCCGAGGACAGGGCGCACCGCTGGGCGGAGGGGCGCGAGACGCCGGCGGTCGCCGCGCCGCCTGGGCACGACCTGCCGTCCGGGATCGGCGGGGCCGTGGATCCCGCGGGTCTCGCGGATCCCGGTGATCCCGCGCGGACCGGTGGTTCCGCGGCGCCCGACGGTTCCGCGGCGGCCGACGGTTCCGCGGCGCCCGACGGTTCCGTGACATCCCGCGATTCGGCGCACCCCGGATCGGTGGTCCCGTGATGCGCGCGGGGCGGATGGGGGTCGGGATCGTCGGAGCCGGACACGTCGGCCCGGTGATCGGGGCCGCGCTCGCCGGCGCCGGGCACCTGCTCACCGGGATCACGCCCGGATCGGATCCGGATCGGGTCGCCGCCGTGCTGCCCGGGGTGCGCACCGTGCAGGCGCCGGAGCTCGTCGCCGAGAGCCAGCTCGTCGTTCTCGCCGTGCCGCACGACGAGCTGCCCGGCCTCGTCGCCGGGCTCGCCGAGGTCGGCGCGTGGCAGCCCGGTCAGCTCGTGCTGCACACGGATCCGGCGTACGGTACGGCGGTGCTCGCCCCCGCGGCGGCGGCCGGCGCGATACCGCTCGCCGTGCATCCGGCGATCTCGTTCACCGGCACGACGCTCGACCTGCGCCAGCTGCAGGCCGCGTACGCCGGGGTGACCGCGCCGCCCATGGTGCTGCCGATCGCGCAGGCCCTCGCCGTCGAGCTCGGCTGCGAGCCCGTCGTGATCGACGAGGCGGACCGCCCCGCGTACGCCGAGGCGATCGCGACCGCGTCGGAGTTCGCGCGCTCGATCGTCGGCCAGGCGACGGGGATCCTCCGCAGGATCGGGGTGGAGAACCCCGGCGGATACCTCTCCGCCCTCGTCTCGTCGACGTTCGACCGCGCGCTGCGCGAGGCCGGGACCGACTGAACCCGGCCCCCGCGGCCGCCCCCGTCCGCCGTCCCGCCGCCGTCCCGTCCGACGTCCTGCCGCCGTCCTGTCCGCGAGACCGAAACGGTGTCGCGAGACCGCAGAGGATTTCGGCGGTCTCGGGACGCAGGTTCGGTCTCGCGGTCAGACGGGCACGGCCCCGCGCCCGGCGGGCGTGAAGGAGCACGCCGGTAGACTGGGCGGCGACTTTCCCGAGGAGCCCCACCCATGACTGACGCGCCTGCGCAGACCACCGAATCCGCCGAGTTCGCCGAGGACGTCTTCGAGCAGAAGGCCGTGCGTCTGGCGAAGCGCGAGCGGCTGATCGCCGAGCGCGCGGACGCCGCCGGCGGCGCGTTCCCGGTCACGGTCCCCGTGACGCACACGATCCCGCAGCTGCGCGCCGAGTACGGCGATCTCGAGGCGGGCGCCGAGACCGGCGTGCAGGTCGGCGTCGCCGGCCGCGTCGTGTTCAGCCGCAACACCGGCAAGCTCTGCTTCGCGAGCCTCCAGGCCGGCGACGGATCCCGGATCCAGGCGATGATCTCCCTCGCGAACGTGGGCGACTCCTCGCTCGCGCAGTGGAAGGAGCTCGTCGACCTCGGCGACCACGTGTTCGTGCACGGCGAGGTCATCTCGAGCCGCCGCGGCGAGCTGTCGATCATGGCCGACGACTGGCGGATCGCGTCGAAGGCGATCCTGCCGCTGCCGAACGCCTACGGCGAGCTCAGCGAGGAGAGCCGCGTGCGCAGCCGCTTCCTCGACCTCATCGTGCGCGACCAGGCCCGCACCACGGTGCGCGCCCGTGCCGCGGTGAACGCGAGCCTGCGCGCGACGTTCACCTCCCACGACTTCCTCGAGGTCGAGACGCCCATGCTGCAGGTGCAGCACGGCGGCGCGTCCGCCCGCCCGTTCATCACGCACTCGAACGCCTTCGACACCGAGCTGTACCTGCGCATCGCGCCGGAGCTCTACCTGAAGCGCGCCGTCGTCGGCGGCATCGAGCGCGTCTACGAGATCAACCGCAACTTCCGCAACGAGGGCGCCGACTCCACGCACAGCCCCGAGTTCGCGATGCTGGAGGCGTACCAGGCGTACACCGACTACAACGGCATCGCCGACCTCACCCAGGAGCTGATCCAGAACGCCGCGATCGCCGTCTCGGGATCCACCCTGGTCACCTGGGCCGACGGCACCGAGTACGACCTCGGCGGCGACTGGGCCCGCATCTCGATGTACGACTCGCTCTCGGAGGCCGCCGGCCGCGCCTTCACCCCGGCCGACCCGGTCGCCGAGCTCATCGCCTTCGCCGAGGCGAACGGCGTCGAGGTCCCGCCGCACGCCACCCACGGCAAGCTCATCGAGGAGCTGTGGGAGCACTTCGTCAAGGGTGGCCTGGAGCGGCCCACGTTCGTCATGGACTTCCCCGTCGACACGTCCCCGCTCGTGCGCGAGCACCGCTCGATCCCCGGTGTCGTGGAGAAGTGGGACCTGTACGTGCGCGGCTTCGAGCTCGCCACCGGGTACTCCGAACTCGTCGACCCGGTCATCCAGCGCGAGCGCTTCGTCGAGCAGGCGAAGCTCGCCGCCGGCGGCGACCTCGAGGCGATGCGCGTCGACAACGAGTTCCTCCGCGCCCTGGAGCACGGCATGCCGCCGACCGGTGGCATGGGCATGGGCATCGACCGCCTGCTCATGGCGATCACGGGTCTCGGCATCCGCGAGACGATCCTCTTCCCGCTCGTCAAGTAGCGGCCGGCGTCCCTCGGCATCATGAGCAGCCGGACCCTCTACGTCACCGACCTCGACTTCACCCTGCTCATGGCGGATGCGCGCGCCAGCGCGGCCACCGTGCAGGGGATCAACGAACTGAGCGAGCGGGGGACGCTGATCACCTTCGCCACTGCCCGATCCTTCGGGTCGGCGTCGCGGGCGACGGCGGGAATCCGATGGCGTCACCCGGTGGTGACGTACGGCGGCACGATCATCGCCGATGGCACAAGCGGCCGGCCCTTCGACGTCGCCCTCCTCGACGACGCCGTCGTGCGGGCGATCTGCGCGGCGACCGCCTCCGACCCGGAACTCGAGCCGGTGTTCCACACCTATGAGTCCGGTGCCGAGCGGATCCGCTGGCGCGTCGGCAGCGAGTCGGCCGGGGTGCGCCTCTTCATCGATCACCGTCTCGGCGATCCGCGACTGAGGCCGCTCGCGTCCTGGCGGGAACTCGAGCGCGACTCCGCGTACTACGCGGTCGTGATCGGGCGGGAGGATCCCGTTCGTGCCCTGGCCGCGGCCTTGACGGAGGCGACCCGCGACTGCGCCGTGTTCGTCTCGACGGACCCGTACACCCCGGACCAGTGGTGGCTGGAGATCCATTCGGGTGCGGCGACCAAGGCGGACGGGGCCCGACGGGTCGCGGAGCGGCTGGACGCCGAGCGTATCGTCGCGTTCGGGGACAACCACAACGACGTGCCGCTGTTCGAGTTCGCCGACGAGGCCTACGCGGTCGGCAACGCGGTGCCGGAGCTCAAGGAGCGCGCCACCGGCGTGCTCGAGGGGCACGACACCGACGCGGTCGTGCGCTGGCTGCTGGCGAACGCCTGACCGATTCCGCCGCGGGTCTTGCGGTGGGGCCGGTCTTCGCCTATCGTCTTCCAAAGCGGTTGCCAAAGCGATTTGCAACCTAAGAACACGAGGAGGTGAGTGCGGATGGTGTCGATCTCCGACGTCGCCCGGCACGCGGGGGTGAGCCCGACCACGGTCTCGCACGCACTCAGCGGGAAGCGCCGCGTCAGCGACGAGCTGCGGGACAAGGTTCTGAACGCGATGGCGGAGCTGGACTACGTCCCCACCCGCGCCGCCCAGAACCTGGCCCTCGGGCGCTCCGGCATCCTGGCGATCATCGTTCCCGACATCGCCATCGAGTACTTCGCGGAGCTCGCCAAGAGCGTGGAGCGGGAGGCCGTCGAGCGCGGCTACAACCTGATGCTCGCGACGACCGGCTTCGACGCGGAGAGGGAGGCGCGCTACCTGGAGATGATCGCCTCCCGCGCCGTGGACGGGATCGTGTACGCCTCCGGCGCCTCGCTCGGCATCACCGCGCGCGCGTCGCTCTCGCACGGGCTCCCGGTCGTCATGGTCGACGAGGAGCTCGAGGGCGTCGAGCTGCGCACCGTCATCTCGGACAACGAAGAGGGCGGCCGCCTCGTCGCAGAGCACCTCCTCGCGCTCGGGCATAGGCGCGTGCTGGAGATCCAGGGGGCGCCGCTTCCCGTCACGAGCGTGAACCGGAGCCGCGGCTTCGCACAGCCGTGGATCGCGGCGGGCGGGGAGATCGTGACGACGAGCGGCGACTACACCGCCGACGGCGGCCGTGCCGCGGTGGAGCGGTACCTACCGGAGATGCGCGAGCGCGGCATGACCGCGGTCTTCGCCCACAACGACCTCATGGCGCTCGGTGCGCTCGACGCGCTGCGCTCCCACGGCATCGGCGTGCCCGACGAGGTGTCCGTCGTCGGCTTCGACGACATGTCCTCGGGGCACTACAGCGTTCCGCGGCTGACGACCGTCCGGCAGGACGTCGACGCCCTCGGCCGACTGGCCGCGCAGGCGGTCCTCGACGCCGTCGAGGCGAAGGAGCCGATCGCGCCGGAGCGCACGGTGCTCCCTGTAACGCTGATCGTGCGGTCCTCCACGGCGGAGGCCGTGCGGTGACGGCGCGGCACTCCGTGTTCTTCGGGGACGTCGCGGAGGACGAGTACTACGCGACACCGCATTTCCCGCTGGCCGGCGACAAGGTCATCGTCCAGACGCTGCCGGCGCAGTTCGGCGGCAGCGTCGCCAACGCCGCATCCATCTACGCGCACTTCGGGATGCCGACCTCGTTCATCTCCCAGCTCAACTCGGGGCCGCTCACGCAGAGGCTGCTCGGGCAGATGCGCGAGCAGGGCATCGACACCGGCCACGTGATCTTCGATGAGGACGTCCCGGACTCGAAGTGCATCATCCTGCTGCACGGGGAACAGCACATCGTGCTCATCCCCACGCTCGGGATCACGCACTCCGAGATCGTCCCCGCCACGTTCGAGCACATGGCGGACGCCGAGTTCATCGTCAGCACGCTCACCGACGTGAAGCCGTTCCGGCGAGGGCCGCAGGGGCCGGCGGAGATCCTCGAATCGCTGCGCCGTCGCGGCGCCCGGATGGTGCTCGACCTGGACGTCTACAACGCGGAGAACCAGGGATCCGGGCTCCTCGAGCACTGCGACATCCTCTTCATGAACTCCCTCGGTGCGTCGCGCTTCGAGCAGGAGGGGCAGTCCATCTCGCGCCTGCTCGACGGGGGCGCGACCGCGATCGTCATCACCCGCGACAGCGAAGGATGCGAGCTGCACCACGCCGGAGGCATCGTCGAGGTGCCGGGGATCCCCGTGGAGGTCGTCGACGTCACGGGCGCCGGGGACACGTTCACCAGCTCCTTCCTCTACGCCTACTCGCTCAGCGGCGACCTCGTCGAAGCCGCCGAGTTCGCCAACGCCGCGGCAAGCCTCGCCGTCGGCACGGTCGGGGCGCGGGGAGGCCTCACCACCCGGGACGCGGTCGACGCGTTCCGCCGATCCACCGCGCGGACCCCCTAGCCCGCGAGGAACCCACGGCCGCACCCGACGGCGGCCCGGACAGAAAGGACGCCGATGATGGCTTCCCGCAGCAGGTTCTCGACACTCATCCGCGGCTACGGCCGCCTGACGATCTTCCTCATCCCGATCGGCGTCGCCGTCAACTTCGTCGGCGGGCAGATCGCGTTGCTGCTCAAGCTGCCGATCTACCTCGACAGCATCGGCACGATCCTCGTGGGCGCCCTCTGCGGCGGCCTGCCCGGCGCCGTCGTCGGCCTGCTGTCGAACGCGATCAACTCGATCACCTCGCCGCCGACGTTCGCCTTCGCCGTCCTGAACGTCGCGTTCGGTCTGCTCGCCGGCTTCTTCGGGCGCCGGGGCTTCTTCAAGGTCTGGTGGAAGGCCCTGCTCACCGCGATCCCGTTCGCGTTCATCGGCGGGTTCTTCGGCGCGCTCCTCACCATCTGGGTGTTCGGCGGCCTCGCGGTCGGCGGCGGCGCCATCGTCGTCGGCATGCTCACCGCTCTCGGACTCGACGTGAACACCGCGAACTTCGTCGCGCAGATCCCGATGGACGTGCTCGACAAGGTCCCCACGGTGCTGATCGTCTACGCGATCATCAAGGGGATCCCGAAGCGTCTCATGACCAAGCTCCCGCTGGGCCGCGTGTACCTCTCGGCGCCGGCCGACGCGGACGTCCGACTCGGTTCCGGAGTGCGCTGACATGACGAGCACCGCACTCGACGCCGCTGCCGCGCGGTACCTCGCGGATGCGACGCTGGGCAACCCGATCCGCGACATGAACCCGCTGATCCTGCTCGGCTGCATCGCCGCGACGGCCGCGATCGGCGTGGCTGCGCCGGGATGGATCATCCCGCTCGCCGCGGGTGCGGTGTTCGTCCTCGTCGGCTTCCTCGGGGGCAAGGGGCGCAGTTACCTGATGACCTTCCTCAAACTGTGGGCCGGCGTCGGACTGATCCTGTTCGTCCTGCGCGCCCTGCTCACCCGTGGCGGACGCGTGCTCGTTCCGCTCGGACCGATCTCGGTCACGACCGCGGGCATCGACGCGGGACTGCGGTTCGCCACCGTCGTCATGGCGATCTGCGCCGCCGCGACCCTGTTCTTCGCCCTCGTCCCGATGCGGCATCTGATGCTCGCGCTCGAGCACATCGGCGTGAGCCCCCGGGTCAGCTACGTCCTGCTCGCGTCGTTCCAGTCGATCGCCGACCTCGGCGCGACGGCCCGGGTGGTGCTCGATGCGCAGAAGGCGCGCGGGATCGAGACCGAGGGGAGCCCGCTCGTGCGGGTCCGCGCGTTCTTCCCCGTGCTCGCCCCGGTGTTCCTCTCTGCCATGAGCGCCACCGAGGAGCGCGCGATCGCGCTCGATGCGCGGGCCTTCAACCGTGAGGGTGCGCACACCTCGCTGGTCCGGCTGCGCAGGACCCGGCCCTGGGAGTGGGGCGCGCTGACCCTGCTCGTGCTCGCGGCGGTCGCCGCAGTGATCGGAGGTGTTCTCGGATGGTTCTAGCAACGCTGCGGGACGTGCGCTTCACGTACGCCTACTCAGAGCGCCCGGCGCTGGACGGCCTCAGCCTCGAATGGGAGGAGGGGAAGGTGCACGGCGTCGTCGGCCTCAACGCGAGCGGCAAGTCGACGCTCTGCGCGCTCGTGCGCGGCATCATCCCGCACTTCCACGAGGGGGAGCTGACCGGTCAGGTGCAGATCCTCGGGAAGGACCTGCAGGACTGGGATCCCGCGGAACTGTCGACCGCGATCGGCTGCGTCTTCGACAACCCGTTCACGCAGATCAGCGGCATCCGCGAGACCGTGTTCGAGGAGATCGCGCTCGGGCTGGAGAACCTCGGAGTGCCGCGCGACGAGATCATCGAGCGGGTGCGTCGCGTCGTCGAGCAACTGGGAATCGAACGCCTCGTGGACAAGAACCCGAACGGGCTCTCGGGCGGACAGCGGCAGAAGGTCGCCTTCGCCTCCATCATCGCCATGGACGCGGACGTCGTCGTGATCGACGAACCCACCTCCCAGCTCGATCCCGAGTCGTCCGAGGAGGTGTTCGAGATCATCCACGGTCTGAAGGACCGAGGGAAGTCGATCGTGCTGGTGGAGCACAAGATCGATCTCCTCGCCGCGTACGCGGACACGGTGACGGTCATGCACGGGGGACGTGCGGCGATGAGCGGCCCGACCCGCGAGGTGCTGGGATCCGCAGAGCTTCGCTCGTACGGAGTCCGTCCGCCGGAGGTCGCCGAACTCGCCGGGCTGCTGCAGGAGGACGGGCGGGGGATCGGCATCATGCCGATGACCAGGGACGAGGCCGCGCACGCCGTGGCTTCGAGGATCGAGGAGGTGAGCCGTGCCCATTGAGCTGCGCGGGGCGGGCTTCGCCTACCCGGACGGGACCGTCGCTGTCGGATCGGTGGATCTGCGCATCGAGGACGGCGAACGGGTCGCGATCGTCGGACAGAACGGCGCCGGCAAGACGACCACGGTGAAGATGATGAACGGCCTGCTCCGGCCGACGGCGGGCGAGGTGCTCGTGGACGGCGTCCGCACCGCCGATCGGACCACCGCGGAGACCGCCCGCGTCGTCGGCTACGTCTTCCAGAACCCGGACGACCAGCTGTTCGCCTCCGATGTGCGCTCCGAGATCGAGTACCTGCCCCGCTACCTGAAATGGCCCGAGCACAAGCGCGAGGAGCGCATCGCGCGCGCCGTCGACCTCGCGGGGATCCAGGACCACCTGGACACGAACCCGAAGGACCTCCCGACCGCCGTGCGGAAGTTCGTGGCGATCGCCGCGATCCTGGTCTCGGACTGCCGGTACGTGATCCTCGACGAGCCGACCGCCGGGCTGGACAGCAACGGCCTGGACCAGCTCACCCGGATGCTCGACCGGCTGCAGGCCGAGGGCGTCTCGGTCGTCACGATCACCCACGACATGCGCTTCGTCGTCGACACGTTCTCCCGGGTCGTGGCGATGGCCGACGGTGGTGTCATCGCGGACGGCCCGCGTGACGTCGTGTTCTGCGACGACGACGTGCTGCGTCGCTCCCGGATCCGGCGCCTGGAGACCGCGCAGCTCGCGAAGGATCTCGGCCTGTCCGACGACGCGGTCACGGTCGACGATGTCGTCCGCGTCATCCCCTGATACGACCCGAAACCCATGAGAAGGCAGGATCTGATGACCACTGACTACCGTTCCGCGTTCCCGTCGGCGAAGCCGGCGTTCGCGATGCTGCACCTGAAGGGCGAGGACCGCGCCGACCGTCTGGACCGGGCGCGCCACGAGATCGATCTGCTCGCCGGAAGCGGGCTGGACGCGTTCATCGTGGAGAACTACTTCGGCGACGTCGACGACGTCGTCGCCGTCCTCGACCATCTTCGCGACACCCGGCCCGACGCGGTCTTCGGCATCAACATCCTCAAAGACGACTGGCGGGCGTTCGAGCTCGCGCAGGCGTACGGCGCGGCCTTCCTGCAGCTCGACTCGGTGGCCGGGCACCTGCCCCCGGACGAGGACGCGGTCTTCGCCGAGCGGCTCGCGACGGCGCGCGCGGCGACCGACGCGCTCGTCTTCGGAGGCGTGCGGTTCAAGTACCAGCCGTACCTCTCCGGCCGGTCGCTCCGAGAGGATCTGGAGCTCGGAGTCCAGCGGTGCGACGCGATCGTCGTCACCGGCGAGGGGACCGGACTGCTCACCCCGCTGGAGAAGACGGCGGAGTTCCGCGAGGTCGTCGGCGACGGGTTCCCGCTCATCATCGGGGCCGGCGTGACGCCGCAGAACGTCGCCGATCAGCTCGCCGAGGCCGACGGCGTCATCATCGGGAGCGCGTTGAAGGACACGCTGGCCGACACGGGTGACGTCTCGGCGGAGAACGTCGCCGCCTTCATCGCCGCGCTGCGCGCGCTGCCGGCGAGGGTCTGACCGATGGCGACGACGGCCGACGCGCCGCAGAGCCCCGCGGGCACGAGGGTGCTTCTCGCCGGGGAGTCCTGGTCGACCACCTCGGTGCACACGAAGGGGTTCGACTCCTTCTTCACCTCCAGCTACGAGGAGGGCGCCTGGCCGTTCATCCGGGCTCTCGAGGCGGCGGGCCACACGGTCGACTTCCTGCCGAACCACGTGGCGGCGGATCGGTTCCCGACGACCCTCGCGGAGCTCTCGGCATACGACGTCGTGGTGCTCAGCGACATCGGCGCCAACACGCTGCTGCTGCCGGCGAGCGTGTTCTCCCGCGGGCGGAGCATGCCGGATCGGCTCGCGCTGCTCGCGGAGTGGGTCCGCGGCGGGGGATCCCTGCTCATGGTCGGCGGATACCTCAGCTTCCAGGGGATAGAGGCCAAGGCGAACTATCGCAACACCGCGCTCGCCGAGGTGCTGCCGGTGCTGATGGAGGTCGGTGACGACCGCGAGGAGACCCCGCAGGGCATCGCGCCGCGCGTCCTGCCCGGACACCCGGCGGTGGCCGGCCTGCCGTCGGAACTGCCGCCGATCCTCGGCTACCAGCGGCTGCTGCCCCGACCGGGATCGGAGGTGCTGATGACCGTCGACGGGCGTCCGCTCTTCATCGTCGGCTCCGCTGGGGAAGGCCGGACGGCCGCCTTCGCCACCGACATGGGACCGCACTGGCTGCCGCCCGTCTTCCTCGAGTGGGAGGGCTTCGACCGGATCTGGCAGAGCATGATCGGCTGGCTCGCCGGAGAGGACGCACGCGCATGACCGGGAACGAGGAGATCTCCGACGAGCCGCCCGCGGGCCTCGTCGAGGCCCAGCGGATCGCGATCCGGGTGGCCGAGCGTGCGGCGCAGGCCGCGCACCCGGGCCAGACCGAGCGCGAGCTGCATCGGATCGTCGATCGGATGGTCATCGAGGAAGGCGCTCTCGGGGTCTGGACCGCGACCACCGTCGGCTTCGGCGCGGGCACCCTCAGCTGCTACCCGACCGACGTGCCGAGTGATCGTGCGCTGTGGAACCTCGATCTGGGGATGATCGACGTCCACCCCGTCACCGAGGGCGGCTGGTGGGGCGACTGCACGCGCAGCTTCCTCGTCGGGGAGAATCACGCGCAGAAGGAGGCGCTGGCGACGATCGAGAGCATCCACGCGGCCGTGCTCGCGGCCGCGCGACCGGGCATGCGCGCCTGCGACTGGTTCGGGGTGTTCGCCGAGGAGCTCTCTCGGACCCCGTACGTCCTTCTGGACCGCCTCAGCAACATCGGCCATTCCCTCACGGCGAACTCCTCGTACGACGACGGATACATCGATGCGAGCAACGAGACGGTCATGCGCGGAGCCTGGGCGGTGGAGCCGTTCATCGGCAACCGCCTGTACGGGGTGAAGCGCGAGGACGTCGTCTGGTTCGGACCCACGCGCTGCACGGTCATCTCGTGACGACGCGGATCCTGCTCGACGCCGACACCGGCATCGACGATGCGGTCGCCCTCGTCTACCTCCTCGCGCAGGAGGACGTCGACCTCGTCGGCATCGCCTGCACGGCAGGCAATGTCGGCGTGGACCACGTCGTGCGGAACACCCTGGCCGTGCTCGACCTTCTCGGCGCGACCGACATCCCCGTCGCGCGCGGCGCCGCGCTCCCGCTGGTGCAGCCGTTCGCCGCGGCGGATGCGGTGCACGGCGAGAGCGGCCTCGGGCACGCGCGGCTGGCCGCGTCGTCCCGGTCCCTCGATCCGCGCTCCGCGGCCGAGCTGTGGATCGACGCGGTGCGGGCGCATCCGGGGGAGATCGTCGGCCTGGTCACCGGCCCGCTCACCAACATCGCGCTCGCGCTGCGGCTGGAGCCGCGCCTGCCGGAGCTCCTGCGCGGGCTCGTCGTGATGGGCGGGGCGTTCGAGCACCGCGGCAACGTCGGCGGCACCGCGGAGTGGAACATCTTCGTCGACCCGGAGGCCGCGGCGATGGTCCTGGACGCGTACCGCGGGCGCGACCTCGGGCACGTCCCGGTGCTGTGCGGGCTGGACATCACGGAGCGCGTCCTGCTGACGCCGCAGCACCTGGACGAACTCCGTCGGATGACCGGCGAGAGTCCGGTTTCGCGCTTCCTGGATGACGCGCTCGGTCACTACTTCGACTACCACGCGCGCGAGGTCGGCCGCGCGGTCGCGCCGCTGCACGACCCCCTCGCCGCGGTGATCGCGGCCGGTCGCGACGTGCGGCAGGAACTCCGCGCCGCCACGGTCGAGATCGAGCTGCGGGGCGAGCACACGCGGGGGATGACCGTTCCGCGGTGGGTCTCGGGGGCCGGGGCTGCGGGGGCGAACGCGCAGGTGGTCCGAGACGTGGACGTGGATGCCGTGCTCGCCGTCATGCTGCGGGCCTTCGAGGAGATGTCCAGGCGTTCCTTGGCGTGAACGCACACCGCGGCTCATGCCGCCCTGGCCTTCCCGAACGCCCAGTCCGGCAGCATGCCGGCGTCGACGATCGCGCGCAGCAGGTGCCCGAACGACAGCTCGGCGTCGACCTCGTCCAGCAGATCGAGGTAGTGCGCCGCGTGCGTCGAGCGGCCGGTCGCCCAGGCCAGCCAAGCCGCGGCCGCGAGCGGACCCCCGCGGACCGCGCGGGGCGCGAGCGCGATCGTGCGGCGGACGAGGGTCAGGGCCACGCCGAGCCGATCGGCGTCCGGGCGGGGGCCGCGGCCGATCATCGTCTCGCCGATGCTCTCGGGGACCGCGGTCCCGGCCGCGCCGAAGGAGAGCTGGGCGGCGAGCGCCGCGTCGCCCTCGTCGATGCTCCGCGCCCACTGCACGAGCGCCACGTCGCGGAGTGCGGGACGGTTCAGGATCCAGACCAGCGCGGCCGTCGCGAACGGCGACTGCGCCTCCGGGGCGTCGAGCACCTCGTCGAGGAACGCCGGCAGGTCGTCCAGCGCGAGGGCGATCCCGTGCGCCTGCGGATCCACCGGCCCGGCGCTCGACGGGACGGCCCGGCTCAGGGCGGCCGGTCCGAGCACCCGCTCGACGGCGAGCAGCGCGCGTCCCACCTTCTCCGCCGCGAACAGGCCCGGCGCCGGCAATTCCGCGCCGCTGATCTGGTCCGGGGCGGGACCGGCGAAGCCCGGAACCTCGGGCGCGGCCGGCACGTCGGCGATCGGGTGCGGGGGAGCGGACGGATCGAGGTAGTCCGTCCACGCGTCCGCGCCGATGTGCAGGGCCTCGACGATCCGCAGCCCGCACGCGTCCGCACGCCGCACCAGCTCCGCGACGAGCTCGGCCGCCGGCAGCGCGGCCGCCGGCAAATGATCCGCCGGCAGCAGCGGGTCGGGTGGCAGATGATCGGCCGGCGGCTCGGAGCCGGTTCCCGCCCCGACGCCGTCCGCGTACACGGCGATCGCGAGCGCATCCGTGTCCGGGACGCGGCAGGCGAGCCCGATCGCGGTCGCGGCGAACTCCTCCACCGACGGGGTCGGAGCGTCGTCGCCGGGCGGGCCGGGCAGGTCGAAGCGCAGCGCTCCGGCGGTCCGGGACGCACGGAACGGCAGCAGCACGAGGGAGTTCCGCGGCGTGAATCCGGTCAGGACGGGGATGGCGGCGAGCAGCTCGGCGGCGCCCGCGGCATGCACGATCGTTGTCATGCGGTCCACCCTGACGACCGGGCCGGACCGCCCTTCGCGTCAGGAACGGAACCGCGGCGAACGGATCCGTCCTCCGCGGATGTGCGGAACCAACGTTCGCCGCCGACCTCTCTCAGCCCGCGCACCAGCCTCCCGGGTAGGATCGGAGCATGGACGAGTTCTGGGCCGCGGCCGCATGGTCGGTCATCCCGACGATCGTCGTCTGCGTCGTGTTCTGGTTCGTGCTCCGCGGGATCATCCGCTTCGACCGCACGGAGCGACGCGCCCACGCCAAGATCGAGGCCGAGGAGCGCGCCGCGCGCGGACTGCCGCCGCGCTCGTCCTGACCGCGCGCAAGGCCGGCGCTCGACCGGCCGCTGATCCGTCGGGACCGGCTCTCCGACCGCCCGGCGACCCGCTCGCCCGGTGATCCCGGGCGACGTCCGGAGCACCCGCTACTGTGGACGCAACCGCCGACCGGCGGTGGATCCCGGCTCAGGAGCATGCGCATGTGGCCCGACTGGTGGCCTTGGTGGATCGTCGCGTTCGCGGTGCTGGTCGACATCACGATCCGCGTGATCGCGATCATCGTCGTGCCGCGCAACCGGCGCCCGACCTCCGCCACCGCCTGGCTGCTCGCGATCTACTTCATCCCGTACATCGGGGTGCTGCTGTTCCTGGTCATCGGAAACCCGCGCCTGCCGCGGGCGCGGCGCCGGAAGCAGGACCTCATCAACGCGACGATCGCGGAGGTCACCAAGGATCTGCACCTCGGCGGACCGCGCCCGGACATGCCCGAGTGGGTCGCGTCGCTCGTGCGGATGAACCAGCATCTCGGCGCGCTGCCCCTCTTCGGCGACAACGGTGCGCAGCTGATCTCCGACTACCAGATGTCGCTCGACACGATGGCCAACGCGATCCGCGGCGCGACCGAGTACGTGCACGTCGAGTTCTACATCCTGCAGTCCGACGACTCGACGGACAACTTCTTCCGCGCCCTCGAGGAGGTCGCGGCCCGCGGCGTGCCCGTGCGGGTGCTGCTCGACCACTGGGCGAACCGGTGGAAGCCGCGGTACCGGAAGACCATCGCCCGGCTCGACGCGATGGGCGCCGACTGGCACCTGATGCTGCCCGTGCAGCCGCTCAAGGGGCGCACGCAGCGGCCGGATCTGCGCAACCACCGCAAGCTCCTCGTCATCGACAGCGAGGTCGCGTTCCTCGGGTCGCAGAATGTCACCGACTCCACCTACAACCTGCGGAAGAACATCAAGCGCGGGCTGCACTGGGTCGACCTTATGGTGCGCGTGGACGGCCCGGTGGTCGCGAGCGTGAACGCCGTCTTCCTGTCCGACTGGTACAGCGAGACGGACGAGGTACCGGACTCCGCCGCGTTCGCGCCGGTCGAGAGCGGCAGCGGTGACCTGGACTGCCAGATCGTGCCCTCGGGGCCCGGATTCGAGGCGGAGAACAACCTCCGCCTCTTCCTCGGCCTGCTCTACGGCGCGCGGCAGAAGATCATGATCGTGAGCCCCTACTTCGTGCCGGACGAGGCGCTGCTTCTCGCGGTCTCGACCGCGTGCGATCGCGGTCTGCAGGTCGAGCTGTTCGTCTCCGAAGAGGGGGACCAGGCCGTCGTCTACCACGCGCAGCGCAGCTACTACGAGGCCCTGCTGCGGGCCGGGGTGCGGATCTGGATGTACCGCAAGCCGTACATCCTGCACACGAAGAGCCTCACGATCGACGACGACATCGCCGTCATCGGCTCCAGCAACATGGACATGCGCTCCTTCGGTCTGAACCTGGAGGTCTCGATGCTCGTGCGCGGTGAGGAGTTCGTGCAGCAGATGCGAGCCGTCGAGGATCACTACCGCTCGCTCAGCCGCGAGCTGACGCTCGAGGAGTGGATGCAGCAGCCCCTGCGCTCGACCGTGCTGGACAATCTGGCACGGCTCACCTCGGCCCTGCAGTAGCGCCGCGCCGCCGTCGCCCGGCGACGGATCGGGGACGCCGCAATCCGGCCGATCAGCGTGCGGATTCGCGGCGCGATCGTGACCGGGCATCCCTCGCCCGGGGTTCCCGGCGTGGCTAGCATGAGGCCATGATGAGGATCCGAACCGGTCTGGCGGCCGCCGTGATCGCCGCCGCCGTCACGATGCTCGCCGGGTGCGCCGACCTGGAGCCCGCCTCGGAGCCCGCGCCCAGCGGGGAGCCGAGCGCCGCGCCGTACACGGATCCGGCCGCCGCCTGGCTCGCCGACGGCAGCGCCGCCGCCCTCGTCACCTGGGGCTCCTCCTCCACGGCCTGCACCCCGGTCGCCGCCGAGGTGCAGGCGAGCGCGCAGACCGTCACCGTCACGCTCGCCGGCCCGCCGGCGGACACCGCGTGCACGGCCGACTTCGCGCCGCGCGCGACCTACGTCGCCCTGCCGAAGCACGTGGATCCGACCAAGGACGTCATCCTCTCGTTCGCGGGCGACGGGTTCCAGGGACGGGTGCCGCTGTCCGGGAACAGCGCGCTCACCGGCAAGTCCGTGCCGGGCAAGCCCAGCGCCGGCTGGTTCGCGGACGGCGGGATCGTGCTGCTGACCTGGGGATCCTCCTCGTGCCGGCCCGTCGTGCAGGGCGTCACGGAGGCCAAGGACGGCGCGACCGTCACGTTCCAGACGGTCACGGATCAGGTCTGCACGATGGACGTCGTGCCGCGGCTCACCCTGATCGGCGTCAAGGCCTCCGCCGGCACGACCGGCTACACGCTCCACCTCGTCGGCGACAACCTCGACGGCAGCACCACGGTCATCGGCTGACCCGGGCGTCGCGGAAGCCCCCGCGCCACGACCGTAGGCGTCAGGTCGGCCGGATCACGTGCCCGGTCGGCACGGCCACGAGCAGCGCGCCCGCGTCGATGCGGCAGCGGATCCGCACGGCCTCGCCGAACTCGTCGCCGTCCAGCTCGACCGGGGCGGGTTCGGTGGTGGCGGCCTCGGCGTCGCGGCCGCGCAGGAAGCGCACCGATCGGCTGGATCCGGCGAGCTCGATCGCCCGCCGTCCTGCCTTGGTGCGGCGCAGCACCGAGTTCTGCCACCACACGGTGCGCCACACCGCGAGCCAGCCGAACGGTCCGCGGGCCTGGAACACGGCCACGTCCAGGTGCCCGTCGATGATCGACGCGTCCGGGATCAGCGCGATCCCGGCGGGCAGTGCGCCGCAGTTCGCGAACAGCATGCTGTGCACCTTGACCGAGTGCAGCCTCTCGTCCTCGACGGCATAGACGATGCGGAACGGCTTGGCGCCGGGCAGAGCCCGCGCGGCGCCGTCGACGTAGGCGACCCAGCCGACCGACTTCTTCAGGCCGGGGCGGGTGTTCGCGATCATGTGCGCGTCCAGCCCGATCCCGGCGAGCACCACGAAGCCGTGCTCGTGCTGCTCGCCGTCGGCGCGGGTGAGCGCGGCCCAGCCGATGTCCACGGGATGCCGATCGCCGTGCAGGGCCGCGGCGACCGCCGCGGACGGGTCGTCGAGCGCGAGGCCCAGGTTGCGGGCGAGCAGGTTGCCGGTGCCGCTCGGCACGATCGAGAGCGGGACGCCGGATCCTGCCATCGCCTCCGACACGGCGCGCACGGTCCCGTCGCCGCCGGCGACGAGCACGACCGCCGCGCCCTCCGCGAGGGCGGTGCGGGTGGCCTCCTGGCCGGGATCCTCGACCGACGTCTCGATGATGTGCGGAGGCGACCAGCCCGCCGCGGCGGACAGAGCCGTGAGCAGGTCGACCAGCCGGGGCGCATCCGCCTTGACCGGGTTGACGACCAGCGCAGCGCGGGGGCGGTCGTCGGCGGTCACAGGCACAGCCTATTCCGGTGCGCCTCGGATCGGATCGGGAACCGCGCGGCCGGGCCGGACCGCCGATCCGGCTCCCCCGAGGACCGCCGATCAGGCGCCCCTCCGGCCCGGGAATCCGGCCCGGATCGCCTGACTAGACTTGACGGATGATCGACCTCGCCCTTCTCCGCGACGAGCCCGAGCTCGTCCGCACCTCCCAGGCCGCGCGGGGCAACGCGCCCGAGACCGTGGACGCGGCGATCGAGGCTGATCGATCCCGTCGCGCCGCGCTCGCCGCCTTCGAGGAGCTGCGCGCCGAGCAGAACGCCTTCGGCAAGAAGGTCGCCTCGGCGCCCAAGGAGGAGAAGGCCGTACTCGTCGCGCAGGTCAAGGACCTCTCCGAGCGCGTGAAGCAGGCCGAGGTCGCCTCGAAGGAGGCCGCGGAGGCCGCCACCGCCGCCCTCTCGCGCATCGAGAACGTCGTGATCGACGGCGTGCCCGCAGGCGGCGAGGAGGACTTCATCGAGCTGCGCCGGGTCGGCGACATCCCGACGTTCGACTTCGAGCCCCGAGACCACCTCGCGCTCGGCGAGCTGCTCGGCGCGATCGACATGGAGCGCGGCGCGAAGGTGTCCGGTGCGCGGTTCTACTTCCTGAAGGGCGTCGGCGCGCGTCTCGAGATCGCCCTGATGAACCTCGCCCTCGACAAGGCGCTGAATGCCGGCTTCACGCCGATGATCGTGCCGACGCTCGTGCGCCCCGAGATCATGCAGGGCACCGGCTTCCTCGGCGCGCACGCCGACGAGGTCTACCACCTCGACAAGGACGACGACCTGTACCTGGTCGGCACGAGCGAGGTCGCCCTCGCCGGCTACCACAAGGACGAGATCCTCGACCTGTCACGCGGTGCCCTCCGCTACGCCGGCTGGTCCACCTGCTACCGCCGCGAGGCCGGCTCCTACGGCAAGGACACCCGCGGCATCATCCGCGTGCACCAGTTCAACAAGCTGGAGATGTTCGTCTACACGACCCCCGAGGATGCCGAGGCCGAGCACCTGCGCCTCGTCGCGCTGCAGGAGGAGATGCTCACCGCTCTCGGCCTGTCCTACCGCGTGATCGACGTCGCCGCCGGGGACCTCGGATCCAGCGCCGCGCGCAAGTACGACATCGAGGCGTGGGTGCCCACGCAGGGCGCGTTCCGCGAGCTCACCTCCACCTCGAACTGCACGACCTTCCAGGCGCGCCGGCTCGACATCCGGCACCGCCCCGGGTCCGAGGACGGCAAGGCGAAGACCCAGCACGTCGCGACGCTCAACGGCACGCTCGCGACCACCCGCTGGATCGTCGCGATCCTCGAGACGCACCAGCAGGAGGACGGATCCGTCCTCGTCCCGGAGGTGCTGCGGCCCTACCTCGGCGGGATCGACGTGCTGAGGCCCGTCGCCGCGGAGGGCGCGGAGGCATGACCCGCCCCTGGCTCATCGGTCTCGATGTCGACGGGACGATCCTGCTGCAGGACGAGACGATGAGCCCCGGCGTGGTCGAGGCCGTCGGACGGGTGCGCGACGCCGGGCACGAGGTCATGCTCGCGACCGGGCGCACCTGGTCAGGCACCCGCCGGTACCTCGAGACGCTCGGCCTCGCACCCGAGTTCGTGGTGTGCTCGAACGGCGCGGTCACGCTGCGCCGCACCGCCGACGGCTACGAGCGCTGGAACGTCGAGACGTTCGACCCGTCCGACGTGCTCGGGCTGCTGCACGACCGGCTGCCCGACGCGCGGTACATGGTCGAGCTCGGCTCCGGCGAGCGGCTGTTCACCGGCGAGGTCCCCGGCTGGTCGCTCGAGGGCGCCCGCGAGGTCGAGTTCGACGGGCTGAGCGCGCAGGAGGTCTCGCGCGTGGTCGTCGTGTCGCCCGGACACGACGAGGCCGACTTCCACCGGCTCGTCCAGGAGGCGGGGCTCAACGAGGTCTCCTACGCGATCGGCTGGACCGCGTGGCTCGACATCGCGCCGCGCGGGGTGGACAAGGGCACGGCCCTGGAGCGCGTGCGCCGCGAGCGGGAGGCGGACGGGGAGCGGATCCTCGTCGCCGGCGACGGCCGCAACGACGTCGGCATGTTCGCGTGGGCGCGAGCGCTCGGCGGGCGCGCCGTGGCGATGGGCCAGGCGCCGGACGAGGTCAAGGCGGCCGCGGGGGAGATCACCGGCGACGTCGAGGACGGTGGTCTGGCGACCGTGCTGGACAGCCTAATCGGCGCGCGCACTGTCGCGCCGAACTGACGGCTGATCAGGCGGAAACCGGGGCGTCCAGGACCTCTCCAGGCGTGTCCGGGGAGAATGGAGGGGCGTCCGCGCGGGCGCATCCGGGTTCTCTACTAGACTCGACGCCTGATCGGAGCGCTCGTGCGCGCCGAGGAGAGTTGTCCGAGCGGCCGAAGGACCTGGTCTTGAAAACCAGTGGGCAGCAATGTCCCGTGGGTTCGAATCCCACACTCTCCGCAAATTCGTGAAAGGCACGGTGTGAGCGTGACGTCCCGATCCCGGCGCCTGGTCGCCGAGCACGGCCAGCTGCGCCGTCCGACCGCATGGACCCAGCTGCTGAAGATGCTCGGCGTCACGGTGTCGGTGGTGCTCATCGCCGGGATCGCCGTCGTCGGATACGTTGCGTACGACCTCAGCCAGACGTTCACCGCGAACGCCGTCGCACTGGACGGGCAGGAGTCCGTCCCGCCGGACATCGGGGCGCTCAAGGGCGGTGTCAACATGCTCGTCGTGGGCAGCGACGCCTGCGAGGCGAAGTACTCGGCGCAGTTCGGCGACCGCTGCTCTGACCCGGGCAACGAGGGCGAGCGCAACGACACGAACATCCTGCTGCACATCTCCGACGCCCCCCGCCGCGTCACGGTCATCACGTTCCCCCGCGACCTGATGGTCCCGATCCCGTCGTGCACCGACGAGCACGGCAACCCGACCAGCGCGATGACCAAGCAGCCGCTGAACGTCACGCTCGACACCGGCGGCCTGAACTGCGTCGTGCGGACGGTCCACGAGATCTCCGGCCTCGACATCCAGTTCGCCGCGAAGGTGACCTGGGGTGGCGTGATCGACATCACGAACGCGATCGGCGGCGTCGACGTCTGCGTCGCGAACGGCATCACCGATCCCGACACGGCCCTGAAGCTCGCGCCGGGAACGCACACCCTGAAGGGCTACGAGGCCCTGCAGTTCCTCCGCACGCGTCACGGCGTCGGCGACGGCAGCGACCTCGGCCGCGGCAGCAACCAGCAGGTGTACATGTCGTCGCTGACCCGCAAGATGGTCTCGAGCGACGTGCTCGGCAACCCGGCCACGCTGCTCAAGCTCGCGCACACGACCCTGTCGAGCATCACGCCCAGCGCCAGCCTGACCAGCCCGACCCTGCTCGTGCAGGTCGCCCTCGCGATCAAGAGCGTTCCGCTCAACGACATCAACTTCGTCTCGTACCCGGTGCTGACGGATCCCGACAACCCGAACAAGGTCGTCCCGGACCGCGCCAGCGCCGACAAGCTCTGGGCCGCGCTCTCGGCGAACGAGGAGATCCAGGTCACCGGGCAGCGCAGCGACGCGGTGGTCTCCGCGACGCCGGCGCCGGGTGCGCCGGCTCAGGCGAGCACGCCGACTCCGGACGCGACAGCGAGCCCCGCGCCCACCGCGGTCGCCCTGCCCAAGAACATCCAGGGCCAGTCCGCCGCGCAGGCGACCTGCTCGAACGGCAACGGCTACAAGGGCTGACACGGGACGGGTGTGTCGGCGGCCGCCTCGGGCTGCCGCCGGTTCGCGCCGCCACCGCCGACCCGTTAGGATGGTCCCTGGTGTTCGGCTCGCCGGGCATCTGGAGACGTCGCATAGTCAGGCCTAGTGCACCACCCTGCTAAGGTGGAGTCCTCGCAAGGGGACCGAGGGTTCAAATCCCTCCGTCTCCGCCACAAATCCCCGGTTATCCGGGGATTTTTCTTTTCGACGGCGGTCTTCTTCGCCAGTCACCGCCGGCAGTCGGCTGCGGGGGTATGTCGTCGGCAAACCGCGCGGAGGTCAGCTACGGCGACGGGTACCGGCCGACCGGATCGACGGTGAGTATCCCGGCGGGGGCGCCGGCGTTCGGTGGCACCACGTATGCGACGCAGTCGTACTACAACCAGGATGGCACTGTCGGGGCGACCGTGCTCCCGGCGATCGCGGGGCTCCCGTGCGAGGAGTTGTATGAATCGGCCTGGGGTTTGGTTTCGGCTTTTGATCGAGGATGCCGTGCTCGACGATGAGGGTGCCGTGGTTGTCGAAGACCATGATCCCGGCGGCTTCGTAGACGACATAGACGTCCTTCCCGCGCATCGGGTAGCTGACGGTGAAGAGAACGCCGCGGGCCGTGATCGATCCGTTCGGGTGGACGGTCGTGACCCGGATCCCGTTGAGCACGCGACCGTTAGGCGACGGCGCTGGCGGGAGCGGCTTGTTCGGTTTCCGGGTGTTCGGCCGGCGCCCGGGCGGCTCGGCCTTCGGCGTCGCCAGCCAGGCCTGCAACGGGCGCGATCCGGACGGGTAGCGCCTGATGGCCGCGCTCGGTGTTGTAGATGTGGTGGCACGCGTCGACCTGCGCCCGCAGCTCGCGCAGATTGCGGGCGATGGGCTGCTTATCGAGGTAGCGGAACAATGTCTGGCGGGATCTCTCGTTCTTCCCCTGAGCGGTCGGCTTGTATGGCTTCCCGCCGGTACGCCGCTCGAGCGCGGCAGCCTGCCCTCGACGAGGGCCCGGTTACGGATCGTGTAGAACGTCTTCCGTGAGATCTCGTGTTCCGCGCAGAAGTGGTCACCGCCCCGCGGGACGCGTCCGGCGGCCACTGCGCGATCCGCGAGGCGGACACGGGGATCAACAGGCTCAGCACGGCTCATCCCTCACAGGCAGGCCGAGCATCGCGCACCGTGATCGAGTTTGAAGCACACGTCCCAAGTGTGTGTGAGTGAGGCGCCGATGACGTCGCCGCGGCGGGCTCAAAATCCCTTGTCTCTGGCGACTCGTGTTCGGCGGACGACGGAATGCAAAACGCCTTAGATTGGCAATATCTATGGCACGGTGAACCGCCGGTGGATCCTTCACATTAGATTTTGCACGGGACAAGCGGGAATTGTTGGCACAGGAGTGGCACGAAGCTTGCCGCTCGTAGATGTCGATTCCTACAGTTCGAGCAGACGGATCCCCCGTCCTCTCCCGCACACGCACAGGACTTCATACCCCGAGCCTGGTGAGCCCCATCCGACACCGTCCTGCTTGAGACCCCGCCAACGGAGGCGAAAATGACCAAACCTGAGACTCACCGCAAGACGCCCGCGAAAGCGGCGATCGCGTCCTGGGTCGGCACCACGCTGGAGTACTACGACTTCGCCGTGTACGGCACGGCGTCGGCGCTGGTCCTGAACGTGCTCTTCTTCTCGAAGGATCTGAACCCGGGCATCAGCACGCTGCTCGCGATGGTCACGCTGGCCGTCGGTTACGCGGTGCGGCCTCTGGGTGCGCTCGTCCTCGGGCCGCTCGCCGACAGGTTCGGTCGCAAGTTCGTCATGATGCTGACGCTGTTCGGCATCGGCGGCTGCACCTTCCTGATCGGCTGCCTGCCGACGTACAGCCAGGTGGGCGCGCTCGCGCCGATCCTGCTGGTCGTGATCCGCGTGATCCAGGGACTCTGCGTCTCCGGCGAACAGGGCAGCGCGATCACCATGAGCCTGGAGCACGCGCCCGAGAAGCGCCGGGGGTTCATCACGAGCTTCACGACGAGCGGCTCCGCATCCGGCGGTCTGCTCGCGACGGGTGTGTTCATCCCGTTTGCGGCGCTCCCGCAGGAGCAGCTCCTCGGCTGGGCCTGGCGCGTGCCGTTCTGGCTCTCGGCCGTGGTCGTCGTGGCCGCCTACATCATCCGCCGCCGGCTTCAGGAGCCGCCCGTCTTCCTCGAGACGCAGGCCGTCAAGGTGCGGATCGCGCCGCTCACGCAGGCGCTCCGGTTCCACTGGGTCGCGATCATCCGGGTCGCGGCGTGCGCGCTGATCGCCGGCGTGAGCTACGTGTTCGACAGCTTCTCGGTTGCGTTTGCCACCACCGGCTACCACTTGGACAAGCCGACGATCCTGTGGGTCGGCGTCATCACGAGCATGATCGCCTTCCTGTTCACACCGCTCGCGGGACTGCTCTCCGACCTGATCGGCCGCAAGACGGTGTTCCTCATCGGCGCCGTCGGAGCGGGGGCCCTGATGATGCCGTACCTGTGGTCGATCACGACGGGCAACTGGCCGCTGATCTTCGCACTGGGCATCCTGTGCAAGGCGTTCTTCTACTCGACCGTCAACGCGGCGTGGCCCGCATTCTTCGCGGAGATGTTCCCGAACCGCGTCCGCGCTTCGGGGCTCACGGTCGGCACCCAGATCGGCTTCGCGATCGCGGGCGGTGTCGCTCCTGTCATCTCCGCGGCGCTCGCGGGCAGCAACCTCCAGAACTGGTTCGGCCCGGCGATGTTCGCGCTCGCCATCACGGTGATCGCAGCGATCGCGGCGCTGACGGCGAAGGAGACGCGCCGGTACACGCTGGACGAGATCGATGAGCTGCAGCAGAGCGAGCGCGAGAGGGAGGTCGTCACCGCGGCGATCGAGTTGCCGACGACGGTCTAGAGACGTCGTCTGCGGAACCCCGGGCCCCGGTCGAGGTCCGGGGTTCAGCCGTCTCTGCGGGGCCCGGTCGACGCCCGGACGGTGAGGTGCGCCGAGATGTGGTCGATGCGGTCCGAGCGATCCCGCGTTGCGAACCTGCCGATGAGCATGTCGACGGACGCGCGGCCGGCGCTCTCGCCGGGAGAAGTGACGGTGGTGAGCGGCGGGTGTGAGAACGACGAGCCGAAGATGTCGTCGCAGCCGACGACACTGAGGTCGTCCGGGATCGACACTCCCAGCTGGTGGAAGCGGTCCAGCGCACCGATCGCCAGCACGTCGTTGAAGAAGATGCAGGCGGTGGCGTGCGTGAGCACAACGGCGTCGGCGGCGGCTGCGCCGTTGGCCAGCGTCGGCTGGTACCGACCGACAGCGACGATCTCGATGTCCCGCTCGCTCGCGGCGGCGGAGATCGCGTCGAAGCGCGTTCTGTCCGTCCACGATCCGTGCGGACCTCGGACGTACGCGATGCGGGTATGGCCCAGGGAGTTCAGATAGTGCACGGCCTGTCCCAGTCCCGCGGGGGTGTCGATCACGACACCCGAAAGTCCCGGGGCCGCCCGGTTGATCACGACGGTCGGCACGACCTGGGCGACCGCACGCAGCACCTCGTCATCGATCCGGGGAGAGGAGACGACGATGCCGTCGACGGTCCGCGACATCTCGCGAAGCCACTGCTCCTCCATCGGCAGTGACTCCTCCGTGCTCACGAGGAGGTGCAGGTAGCTCGCCGCCCGGATCTGAGACTGTGCGCCCCGGATCACGTCGAGGTTGAACGGGTTGGTGAGATTGGGCACGACGAGAGCGATCGTCCCTCGGGCGAGCCGGTTGTCGGCGGCCGGCAGGAGCGCCGAGGTGTAGCCCATTTCCTGCGCCTTGCTGGTGATGCGCTCGTACATCGCGGGGCTCACGCGGTTCGGGTTGGACAATGCGCGGGACACGGTGGACGGAGCCACTCCGCATGCTTCTGCGATCTCGCTGAGTGTGACTCTGCGCTGGACGCGGCGAGCGGGGACGACCATGCGGGATGCCTCCTGAGGCGACGTGTCTGCCGGGCGGGGTCACGCTCCTCCCCAGGGAGAAGCGTGTACCCAGGATATCGAAGTGGCATGAAATTTGCCATTGTCTCGGATACTGACCTTGAAAAATCAGGTCATACCGAGGAGATCTGGCACGAGATGGGCACGTAATGGCATCGAAGAGTGCCGGTCGTCCTAGCCTGATCCCTGACAGCGCGATCACGATGACGAGAGGAGCTGCACGATGACCCGCAAGATCGATCTGGTCGCAGATCTCGGCGAAGGCTTCGGTCCGTGGCGGATGGGCGACGACGCCGCATTGCTGGACATCCTCACGTCCGCGAACATCGCCTGCGGATTCCACGCCGGCGACCCGCAGATCATGGACGAGACGGTCCGCGCCTGCGTGCAGCGCGGCGTCGGCATCGGCGCTCACCCCTCCTTTCCCGACCTGCAGGGGTTCGGCCGCCGAGACATGGGCCTGACGGCGGAAGAGGTCCGCACGGACGTGCTCTACCAGTTCGGGGCGCTGCGGGCGCTCGCCGCCTTCCATGGCGCGAAGGTCGCCCATCTCGCGCCGCACGGACGGCTGGGCAATCTGGTCGCCGTCCGCGAGGACTACGCGGAGGCCGTCGCCACCGCCGCCCGGCGGCTCGACCCCGAGCTCATCGTCCTCGCCCAGGACGGCAAGCTCGCCGACGCTGCCAGGGCCGCGGGCCTTCGGGTCGGCATCGTCGGCATCGCCGACAGAGCCTACGAGGACGACGGCACCCTGGTGCGCCGGACCGAGCCCGGCGCCGTGATCCATGACGCTGAGGAGATCCGGCGGCGCACCGTGCGGATGGTCGTGGATGGCGTCATCGAGAGCCGCAACGGCGTTTCGATTCCCGTCGTCTGCGACACCGTGCTGGTGCACGGCGACACCGCCGGCGCGCTGGCCATCGCGCAGCAGATCCGCGATGGCCTCGAGGCCGCGGGCGTCGTGATCGCCCCGCTCGCCGACTGGCTGGAGTGATCAGCATGTCGAACGCGTCCGTCGTGATCTCGCCCAGCGGGAACTCCGCTCTGCGCGTGGCGAGCACCCTGGCCGACCGCGAAGCCGGCTGGCGGCTCGTTCACCACCTGGCCCGGTTCGTCGACTCGTCCCACGTGCCCGGCGTCGAATGCGTCATACCGACCTACGACGCGGCGCTGATCGAGATCGAGCCGACGGACGTCTCACTCGACGCCCTCCGCGACTACCTCGCTCATGTGATCGAGGGGCTGGACATCGACCTGCCCCTCACCGACGCCCCGCGCACCTTCGACGTCCCGGTGCTCTACGATCTGGACGGCGAACTCGACCTGCTGGACGTCGCCGGCGCGCAGGGGCTGAGCGCCGCGGAGATCGTCCGCCTGCACAGCGAGCCGACCTATGTCGTGCGCTGCCTCGGCGCGCCGGGTGGATCACCCATGCTCGACGGCCCGCCGTTCCCGCATCCAGTGCCCCGCCTGGCGAGCCCGCGTCCTCACGTGCCCCAGGGGGTCGTCTCGGTCGCGGGTCGGCAGGCGACGATCACGCCCGCGGCCGCTCCCGGCGGCTGGTCGCTGATCGGCAGGACTCCGCTGACGGTGCTCGACCTCGAGGCCGAGCCCTTCGTGCCTTACGAACCCGGTGACCTGATCCGCTTCCGTCCGATCGACCGGGACGAGTACGAAGCACTGCGGGGAACCCGGATGGTGGCACGATGAGCGCCGGAACGATCACGTTCATCGAAGCCGGCGCCACCCAGGTCACCGACCTCGGGCGCCGGCGGGGGCCGCGCTACGGTGTGCCGGTGAACGGCGCGCTCGACCAGCGGTCGGCGCGTATCGCGAACATCCTGGTCGGGAACGCCGATGAGGATCCGCTTCTGGAGATCACGGCCCTTGACGTCGAGTTCGTCCCCGATGTCGACGTACTCCTCGCCGTCGCCGGAGCGGACGGCGATCTGACCGTGGACGATGTCACCCGTCCGTCGAACCAGCCGGTGTCCGTTCGCGCGGGGCAGACCGTCGCCCTGCGGCATATCCAGGGCGGGCTGCGCGCCTATCTCGCCGTCCGCGGGTCGTTCGAGGTGCCGCGCCTCCTCGGAAGCTGCGCTCCCGACTCCGTCCTCGGATTCGGCGGACGCGTCGCGAACGCCGCGGCGATCGCCGTGCGGCGGTCGACCGCGCCGATCTTCAACGACCACTTCACCTGCGAGCTGTACTGCCTCGATGTGCCACGCCGGCCGGCGGGCTTCGTCGTCGACGTCACGGACGGGCCCGACATCGACGACTTCGCGGGCACGGCCGATCGCCTTTTCGCGCAGCCGTACCTCGTCACGCCGACGAGCAATCACATCGGTCTGCGGATGACCGGGCCGCTGCCCGAGCGCGTCGCGAGGGGCGAGGTGCTCTCCCGGGGCGTGCCCGTCGGCGCGGTCGAGGTGCCGCCGGGGGATGAGCTCCTCGTGCTGCATCGCGGCCGTGGTGTGACCGCGGGCTATCCCGTGCTCGCCGTCGTGACCTCTCGGTCGCTCGACACTCTCGCCCAGGTGCGTCCGGGGCAGCGACTGCGCTTCCGGCGCGTCTCCGCGGCGGACGCCGCCGCACGAGCGCGCGCCGACCGCGTCGAGCTCGACGCTCTCCGACTTCAGGTCCGGTCCGTGTTCACGGCGCTGGACGCCCTCTCAACCGCCACCACCGGAAGGACCCTTTCATGACTTTCTCCGACTACCGTGTCGCGGTCGTCACTGGCGCGACGAGCGGCGTGGGCCGTGGTGCGATCGACCTCTTCCTCGAGAAGGGGCTCACCGTTCACGCCATCGCCCGTGACGAGTCGCGCCTCGCGGCGCTCGCGGAGAAGGGCGTGATCACCCACGCGCTCGACGTGCGCGACACGGCAGCCCTCACCCGCGAGCTCGAAGGTGTTGAGGCGGACATCGTGCTCAACAGCGCCGGGGTGAGTCGCGCGGGGAACATCCTGAGCTCGTCGGCCGAAGATCTGGACGATCTCATCGAGGTGAACCTCACCGCGGTGATGCAGATCCTCCGCCTCCTCTACCCGGGAATGGTGCTGCGCGATCGAGGTCACGTGCTCAACATCTCCTCGATCGCAGGGCATTACAACTTCTTCGGCCACACCGCGTATCACGCGACGAAGGCCGCGGTGCACCAGCTCTCCCGCCAGTTGCGCAACGATGCGCTCGGAAAGCGGGTCCGGGTCACGGAGCTCAGCCCCGGGCGCATCGAGACCGAGATCTTCTCGCGCAATCTCGGCGGCACCCCGGAGACGGACGCCGCCGCCTGGGCCGAGTTCTACGAGGGATACGAGTCGCTCACGGTCGATGACATCGTCGCGGCCATCGCATTCGCCGTGGACGCTCCCGTCCACGTCAACGTCGGGCTCATCGAGCTCATGCCCACCTTCCAGGTGCCCGGCGGTCTCACCTTCGACCGCCGGGCGCAGGACGCCGAGTAAAGGACACCTCATGGTTCACGTCACCACCAGGATCGAGCGGGCCGACGCGTCCGACATCGCACGTCTCGGCGCGTTCAGCGCCGCAACCATCCACGAGGCGCAGGGCCGTCACGGCGCGCTCGACTCGAACATCAAGCCGATCGACCGGGACACCTCATTCATCGGATCCGCGTTCACGGTCGTCTGTGCGCCGCGCGACAATCTCATGCTCCAGGTAGCGATCCACTACGCGCAGCCCGGCGACGTGCTGATCGTCGCCGCCGGCGGGTTCGCCGAGGCCGGGATGTTCGGCGACGTACTCGGCAACGCGTGCAAGGCGAAGGGGATCGCCGCTCTCGTCACCGACTCCGGGGTCCGCGACACGCAGGAGCTGCGCGAGCTCGGTCTTCCGGTGTTCTCCGGGAGCGTCTCGATCAAGGGCACAGTGAAGGAGACGCTGGGGGCGCTCAACCAGCCGGTGGTGTTCGGCGGCGAGTACATCCGGCCGGGCGACATCGTCAAGGGCGATGCCGACGGCGTGGTCGTGGTGCGGCGGGAGGAGGTCAGCGCGGCCGCCGAACTCTCCGCGGCACGCGATGCGCACGAGGCCGAGCTGATCAAGAAGTACTGGGCCGGCGGAACCACCATCGAGCTGTGCAATCTCACCGAGGTGCTGAAGGCCAAGGGTCTGACCACCGACATCGAGGACGCGTCGTGAGCGACACCCCGGCATCTTCCTTCCGCCCGGCGGCGCGACTCGGCCGCATCAAGCCGTCACCGAGCACCGCCGCAGCCGCACGCGTACGAGAGCTGAAGGCAGCTGGACGTCGCATCCTCGATCTCACGGTCGGGGAGCCGGATTTCGACACCCCGGAGCGCATCAAGGAAGCGGCGATCGCCGCGATCCGGGCGGGGGAGACCAAGTACACCCCCGTGAACGGCACCCCGCGGCTGCGACAGGCGATTCGAGGCTCGCTGCAGCGCACCCACGGCATCGAGTACTCGGACGCCGAGATCACCGTCGGCGGCGGAGGCAAGCAGGTCATCTTCCTCGCCCTGATGGCCACGGTGGACGTCGGCGACGACGTGCTGATCCCGGCTCCCTACTGGGTCTCCTACCCCGACATGGTGCGCGCGAACGAGGGCACTCCCGTGATCGTCCCGACCACCGCGGAGTCAGGATACAAACTCACGCCGGAGCAGCTCGAGGCCGCCATCACAGACCGCACGACCTGGCTGATCCTGAACAGCCCGGGAAATCCGAGCGGCGCGATCTACACCGCCGAGGAGCTCTCGGCGCTGGCTGACGTGCTGCGCCGGCATCCGGGGGTCTCCGTGCTCTCCGACGAGATCTACAGCGAGATCTCGTTCACCGGCTCGCCTGCTCCGAGCCTCGCGGCCGTCGCCCCGGACCTGCGCCACCGCGTGCTCGTGGTGTCGGGCGTCTCCAAGTCGTATGCGATGACCGGATGGCGCCTCGGCTACGCGGCGGGCGATTCCGCGCTGATCGGTGCGATCAACACGCTGCAGTCCCAGACCTCGTCCTGCCCGTCGTCGATCAGCCAGGCGGCCGCCGCCGCAGCGCTGCAGGGACCGCAGGACTTCATCGCCGAATCCGTTCCCGTGTACCGGGCGCGCCGCGACGCCGCCGTGGCCGGCCTCGCAGCCATCGACGGCGTGACCCCTCTCGTTCCCGACGGCGCCTTCTACCTCTACGTCGACTGCGCAGGACTCATCGGCAGGAGCACTCCGGACGACCGTATCCTCGAGAACGATCAGGACGTGACGCTGTACCTCCTGGACCACGTCGGCGTCGCCGTCATCCAGGGCTCCGCCTACGGGCAGTCGCCGTTCTTCCGGATCTCGTTCGCGACCGACATCGATACGATCACCGAGGCGATCGACGCGATCGCCGAGGCCGTCGGAGCCCTCCGATGACCGGGCGGCTGCGGGTGGCGGTGGCTGCGCCGCTGGCTCCCGAGCTGTGCGAGCTGCTCACAGTCCTCGAGCCGCGGATCGATCTGGCCGTGGATCAGTCGCTGCTTCCGCCGATGCGGCATCCGGCGGACTTCTCGGGGGATCCGTCGTTCCGGCGCACGTCCGAGCAGCAGGCCGCGTATGAGGAGCTGTTGGTTACCGCGGACGTGCTGTACGGCATCCCGGATGTGGATCCGGGTGCGCTGGCCCGGGTGGTGCGCGCGAATCCGCGGTTGCGGTGGGTGCACACGATGGCTGCGGGGGGTGGTGGTCAGGTGCGTGGCGCGCAACTGACGGCGGCCGAGCTGGAGCGCGTCGTGTTCACGACGTCGGCGGGTGTGCATGGAGACGCGCTGGCGGAGTTCGCCGTGTTCGGAGTGTTCGCGGGCGCGAAGCATCTGCCTCGGTTGCTGGAGCAGCAGCGGGAGCGGGTGTGGAGCGGGCGCTGGATGATGGGGCAGGTGTCCGACCAGACCGTGCTGGTGCTCGGGTTGGGCGGGATTGGCGCCATGGTGGCGGCGAAGCTGTCCGCGCTCGGCGTCACGGTCATCGGCACGTCGCGCCGTGGGGCAGCGGTCCCGGGCGTCGCGCGCACGATCCATCCGGATGCGGCGACGGAGGTACTCCCGCACGTGGATGCGGTCGTGACCACGCTGCCCGGCACGGACGCCACGTATCACCTGATCGGGCGGGAGTTCCTGTCCGTGCTGAAGCAGGGCGCGACGGTCGTGAACGTCGGCCGAGGCACGGTCATCGATGAGAGCGCGCTGCTCGACGCCCTGAACCGCGACGTCGTCGGATTCGCCGCGCTGGACGTGTTCGAGGTGGAGCCGCTGCCCGAGGACAGCCCGCTGTGGGCGCATCCACGGGTGCTGGTGAGCCCGCACACCGCGGCGCTGGATGCGCGAGAGGACCGCCGCATCGCGGAGTTGTTCGCCGAGAACGCCACCCGATTCCTCGACGGCCGGCCATTGCGCAACGTCGTCGACACTGTCGAGTTCTACTGATCGGACGAGAAGAGAGACCATGACCAGCCCCTTCGATCTCACCGGGCGTCGCGCCCTGGTGACGGGTTCCAGCCGGGGCATCGGCCTCGCCATCGCACGTTCGCTGCTCGAGGCGGGCGCGCACGTCGTCGTCCACGGCCGTTCCAGCGCGGGCGTGGAATCGACCGCAGCCGGACTCGCGGACGAGTACGGGTCGGCGGCGGTGAGCGTGGCCGCGTTCGACGTCACGGACGAGCAGTCGGTGATCGAGGGGGTGGCGACGACCGAGGCCGAAGGACCCCTCGACATCCTGGTGAACAATGCGGGCGTACAGCACCGGGAGCCGATGTTGCACGTGAGCGTGGAGGATTGGGACCGGGTCATCCGGACCGATCTGACGAGCGCGTTCCTCGTGGGGCGCACCGTCGCCCGGGGAATGATCGCGCGCGGTGCCGGGGCGATCGTGAACATCTGCTCGGTGCAGACGGATCTGGCCCGCCCCACGATCGGCGCGTACACCGCCGCGAAAGGGGGCCTGCGCAACCTCACCAAGGCGATGACCGCCGAGTGGGCGGGCAGCGGCGTCCGGGCGAACGGCGTCGCCCCCGGCTACATCCGCACCGAGCTGACACAGGCGCTCGTCGACGACCCGACGTTCAACGCCTGGGTCCTCGGACGCACGCCGGTGGGACGGTGGGGCGAGCCCGAGGACGTCGGCGGCGCTGTCGTGTGGCTCGCCTCGGACGCTTCTCGGTTCGTCACGGGACAGGTCGTCTTCGTCGACGGCGGAATGACGGCGGTGGTCTGAATGTCGAACCCGCTGCACGCCGTCGTGATCCACAAGGCCGGCGACCTCCGCATCGACGAGTTCCCCGAGCCCGTCCCCGCCCCGAACGAGGCCGTCATCGACATCGTCTACGGCGGCATCTGCGGATCCGACCTCCACTACTGGCAGCACGGTGCCGCCGGGGAGTCGATCCTGCGCGCCCCGATGGTGCTCGGCCACGAGGTCGTCGGCATCGTGCGCCGCGCGGCCCCGGACGGCACAGGTCCCGCCGAAGGCGCACACGTGGCCGTGCACCCAGCCACCCCCGCGAAGGAGTACGTCCGCCACCCCGCGGACAGGCCGAACATCTCCGGAGGCGGCTACCTCGGCTCCGCGGCACGGTTCCCGCACCGCGACGGCGCGTTCGCGCAGCGTGTAGCGATGCCGACCCGGATGCTGCGTGTGCTGCCCAACCAGGTCGATCTCAAGGAAGCCGCGCTCATCGAACCCGCCAGCGTCGCCTGGCATGCGGTCAACCGCATCGGCGACGTCGCTGGCCAGTCCGCCCTGGTCGTCGGCTGCGGCCCGATCGGACTGCTCGCGATCGCCGTCCTCAAGGCTCGTGGGGCTCGTCACGTCACGGCCGTCGACCTGCACGACCGGCCCCTCGCGGTCGCGAAAGAGCTCGGTGCGGACATCGTCCTCAAACAGCCCGACGACGCGGATGTCGCGGCGATCGACGCGGACGTCGTGATCGAGTCCTCCGGCAGCCACCGGGGACTGGATACTGCGATCCGCGGTGCGACCCGCGGCGGTGTCGTCGCGATGGTGGGGCTGCTGCCCAGCGGGCCGCAGCCGGTACAGATCGCGCTCGCGATCGCCCGCGAGCTCGACCTGCTCGGGTGCTTCCGGTTCAACGATGAGATCGACGAAGTCATCCGCGCCCTGGCCGATGGCACCCTGCACGTGGCACCCGTGATCAGCCACGTCGAACCGTGGCGATCCGCCAAGAAGGCTTTCGCCGTCGCTGCGGATCCCACCGTCTCCAGCAAGGTCCTCCTCCGCTTCAGGAGTGTGCGATGAGCGCGCCGGCGCACGCGCCTCTCGTCGTCGTGATGGGCGTCTCCGGATGCGGCAAATCGACCGTCGGCGCGGCACTGGCCGACCGGCTGCGCATCCCATTCCAGGACGCCGATGACCTCCACCCCGACACAAACATCGACAAGATGGCCCGGGGAATCCCCCTGACCGACGACGATCGGGCGCCCTGGCTCGCCACGGTCGGCCGCGAACTCGCGCAGAGCGAGAGCACCGGCCTCGTGATCGCCTGCTCTGCACTTCGTACCGCCTACCGCGACATCCTCCGCGCCCACGCCGCGAACGTGGTCTTCGTCCACCTGGCGGCGACGAGGAACGTGCTCGCCGCGCGCATGATGGTGCGGTCCGCGCATTTCATGCCCCTCAGCCTCCTGGAATCCCAGCTGGCCACCCTCGAGCCGCTCTCCCCGCAGGAGAACGGCCTCACCGCCGACGCCGACCAGAGCATCGAAAGGATCCTCGGTATCGCCGAGCCCGCGATCCGCGCCCTCGCGGCGGAGAAGGAGCTGTCATGACCCACGCCAATATCGGAGTCGTCGGACTCGCTGTCATGGGTTCGAATCTCGCCCGCAACCTCGCGAGCCGCGAGGGCAATACCGTGGCGATCTTCAACCGCACCTACGAGAAGACGCAGGGCGTGCTCGACGCGCACCCGGAGGCCGGTTTCATCCCCGCGGCGACGTACGAGGAGTTCGCGGCGAGCCTGTCGAAGCCGCGCACGGCGATCATCATGGTCAAGGCCGGTGCGGGCACCGACGCGGTGATCGACGAGCTCGTCAAGGTGTTCGAGCCGGGCGACATCATCGTCGACGGCGGCAACGCGTTCTTCCCGGACACGATCCGCCGCGAGAAGGCGGTGCGCTCCACCGGGATCAACTTCGTCGGCGCGGGGATCTCCGGCGGCGAGGAGGGCGCGCTGACCGGTCCGTCGATCATGCCGGGCGGGTCCGACGAGTCCTGGGTCACGCTCGGCCCGATCCTGCGCTCCATCGCAGCGATCGCCGAGGGCGAGCCGTGCGTCACGCACGTCGGCCACGACGGCGCCGGGCACTTCGTGAAGATGGTGCACAACGGCATCGAGTACGCCGACATGCAGCTCATCGCCGAGGCGTACGACCTGATCCGCCGCGGCACGGGCAAGAGCCCGGCCGAGATCGCGGAGATCTTCGCGGAGTGGAACCGCGGCGAGCTGGAGTCGTACCTGATCGAGATCACCGCCGAGGTGCTCCGTCAGGTCGACGCTTCCACCGGCAAGCCCCTCGTCGACGTCATCCTGGACCAGGCCGGCGCCAAGGGCACCGGCGCCTGGACCGTGCAGACCGCGCTGTCCCTGGGCGTGCCGGTCTCCGGCATCGCCGAGGCCACCTTCGCCCGCTCGCTGAGCTCGCACCCGGAGCAGCGCGCGGTCGCCGGGTCCCTCCCCGGCCCGGCGGAGGAGTTCGTCGTGGCGGATGAGGCCGCGTTCATCGAGGACGTGCGCCTGGCGCTGTACGCGTCGAAGATCGTCGCGTACTCGCAGGGCTTCGACGAGATCCGCGCGGGCGCGGCCGAGTACGGCTGGAACATCGACCTCGGCGCGATCAGCAAGATCTGGCGCGGCGGCTGCATCATCCGCGCCCAGTTCCTGAACCGGATCGCGGACGCCTACGCCGAGACCCCGGATCTGCCGGTGCTGATGACGGCCCCGTACTTCGCCGAGGCGTTCACCCGCGCCCAGGCCGCGTGGCGCCGCGTCGTCGTCGCCGCCGCGCAGGCCGGGATCCCCTCCCCCGCGTTCTCGTCCTCGCTGTCGTACTACGACGGGATCCGTGCCGACCGCCTGCCCGCCGCGCTCGTGCAGGGCCAGCGCGACTTCTTCGGCGCGCACACCTACAAGCGCATCGACAAGCCCGGCACCTTCCACACCCAGTGGTCCGGCGACCGCACCGAGATCGAAGCCGAAGACACGCACTGA
>NZ_JAVFCB010000008.1:34464-224508 GCF_030865425.1 Microbacterium capsulatum | reverse complement strand
TCGGTGACGGTTCTGTATCAGGACATCGGTGACAGTTCTGGGGGTCTTGGTGGTGACACTTCTCGGCTCAGATTGAGCGGTGTCGAAGAATGAACCTGTTGATGCGCGTGTCCGTCTCGCGATCTCTCGTTGGCCTGCGGATGCTCCGCGTGGGGCGGTGACGTCGTTTTGTCGAGAGCACGAGATCTCGCGGAAGACGTTCTATGTGCTGCTCGCTCGTGCGCGGGAGAAGGGCCCGGCGGCGGTGCTGGAGCCGCAGTCTCGTCGTCCGTCCGCGTCGCCGGCGAAGATCGGCGAGGAGGTGAAGCGGAGCGCGCTGGACGTGCGGGCAGCGCTGGAGCGATCCGGGCTCGACTACGGGCCGATCAGCGTGCACGACAAGATGACATCGATGGGATTCACGACCCCGTCGATCGCCTCACTCGCACGGATCTTCCGCGAAGCGGGCGTCGCCCGGGTGGAGCCAAAGAAGAAGCCGCGGTCCGCGTTCCGACGGTTCGTGTATCCCGCTCCGAACGCGTGCTGGCAACTCGATGCGACCGAGTACGTCCTCGCGGGCGGACGGACCTGCGTGATCTTCCAGCTCACCGATGATCATGCTCGTCTCGCGGTCGCGTCGCATGTCGCGAGGGCGGAGACGAGCAAGGGCGCGGTCACGGTGATGGAGAAGGGGATCGCCCGGCATGGGGTCCCGCAGCGGCTCCTCACGGATAACGGTGCCGCATTGAACCCGCACCGCCGCGGCATCGTCAGTCAGCTCGTCGCCTACGTGAGCACGCTCGGCGTCGTCGCGATCACCGGGAAGCCCGGGCACCCCATGACCCAGGGCAAGAACGAGCGATTCCACCAGACCCTGTTCCGATGGTTGGACAAGCAGCCCCTCGCCGGGACGATCGAGGAACTCCAACATCTCGTGGACCGGTTCGACGTGATCTACAACACCGAGCGCCCGCACCAGGCGCTTCCCGGTCGGAGCACCCCGCAACAGGCCTGGGACGCGACACCGAAAGCTCCCGCGCCAGAGCCAGACCCTGACGCTGCCACCCATCCCGGGGCGACTGGAGATGCCGTCCGGATCGTCCGCACGCACGGCGACATCAGCATCCGCGGCACCACATTCCAACTCGGGAACGAGTTCGCCGGCACTCAAGTCCACGCGATCTGGAACCCCGCCCTGATCATGATCTTCGACGAGCGCGGCACCCTCATCATCGAACACCCCTGGCCACAACCCGGCACCCGCTACGTCGGCAACGGCAGACCCCGAGGATCGGCCCCCAGAAGACGCCCACTGTCACCGATGTCCTGAGACACCAACTGTCACCGATGTCCTGATACAGAACCGTCACCGAAGTCCTGAGACATCACAGTGGATAGTGGTGGCGCGTGGCCGGGGAACTGCAGCGCGAGCGAGAGCCCGGTCAGAGAACTGCAGCGCGAGCGAACGGATCCGGATCCGCGACCCGCTCGATCCGCCACCCGTCGTCGTGGCGGTGCACGGTCGACACGGACAGGTTGGCCGGGCCGGTCTTCAGGTGCGCCAGGTCGGCGCCGAGGATCTGCATGAGCGACATGATCGTGATGCCGCTCGTGACGACGAGCACCTCGGATCCGGCGCCCGCCACGTCGTGCAGCGCCTCGAGAGCGCGGGCGGCCACCTGGGCGGGGGACTCGGCCAGCGGGTCCGTCTCGGCGAGGGCCTCGAGCGTCGCGATGAACGGGCGCTCAGCGGTCGCGTAGGCCTGCGTGAGGCGGAAGAACTTGCGCACAGGGATGGCCTCGAGCCGGCCGAAGCAGAGCTCCCGCCAGCGCGGGTCGGCCAGCGCCCGCAGGTCGGATCCGGCAGCGTCCAGCAGCCCCGCCGCGGTCTCGCGGTGCCGGATGCCGTCGCCCGAGAACGCGGCGTCGAACCGCACCCCGGCGGCGGCGAAGTCGCGGCCGCGCGCGGCGGCCTGCTCCTGCCCGGCCGGGGTCAGCGGCGCGTCGGACCAGCCCTGCATGCGCTCGGCGGCGTTCAGCAGGCTCTGCCCGTGCCGCACCACCCAGATCCGCGTCATGGGCTCAGCCTAGGCGTGCGGTGCCGCGCAGGAGGCCGGCATCACGCCCGGCGGTACGTCGCGGTGACCGGACAGTCGAACGGATCCCGCGCCGCGAGGCCGACCCGGTTGAGGTAGGCGATGACGATCGCGTAGGAGCGCAGCAGCGACGTCTCGGTGTAGGGCACGTCGTTCGTGGCGCAGTGCTCGCGCACGATCTCGCGGGCGCGGGAGAGGTGGATCCGCGGCATGTTCGGGAAGAGGTGATGCTCGACCTGGTAGTTCAACCCGCCCATCAGCCAGGTCGCCCACCATCCGCCGGTGATGTTGCGCGACGTGCGCACCTGCTTGCTGAAGAAGTCCAGCCGCGCGTCGGCCGCGATGATCGGCATCCCCTTGTGGTTCGGCGCGAAGGAGGAGCCCATGTACACGCCGAACACGGCGAGCTGGACCCCGAGGAAGGCGAAGGCCATGCCCAGCGGGAGCAGGAGGAACACCGGCACCAGGACCACCGCGAAGCGGACGGCGAGCAGCCCGAGCTCCTGCCACCGGCCGGGGACATCGCGGGAGGAGAGCAGATGCCGCACGCTGAGGGCATGCAGGTTGAGCCCTTCCAGGGTCAGCAGCGGGAAGAAGAGCCAGCCCTGCTTCCGGGTGATCAGCCGGACGAGCCCGCGGGATCGGGCCGCGTCCTCGTCGAGGAAGGAGATCGTGTCGACGTCGATGTCGGGGTCCTTGCCCACCCGGTTCGGATTGCCGTGGTGGCGGGTGTGCTTCGAGTCCCACCAGGAGTAGCTCATGCCCACGACGCCGCCGAGGATCCGGGCGAGGCGCAGGTTGGCGGGTCCGCTGGCGAGGATCTGCCGATGCGCCGCCTCATGGGCCAGAAAGGCGACCTGGGTGAAGAGGATGCCGAGCGCGGCGGCGATGAGCAGCTGGAACCAGCTGTCGCCGAGCAGCACGAAGCCGGCGACGCAGCCGGCGAAGCAGAGCGTCAGCGCCGCGGCGACGAGGCCGTAGAACACGGGTGCCCGCCGCAGCAGACCCGTCTCGCGGACGACGCGCGACACCTCGGTGTACGCCCGCGCCATGGGCGGGAACTCAGCGGTGCCGGCATAGGTCTGCCGCACCGGACCGAGCGACGCGGCCGGGGTATGGGTGAGAAGGGAGATGATGTTCTCCTCGATCGGAGCCCTTGAGCTGTGGAAGCCAAGGGCGGATGCCGATCGCTGGGTGTCACGCTACGCCCGCCCGCATGCCGCGATCCGAATACGTCGCACCGCGGCCGTGCTCTCAGACCCGCGCGTCCTGCCGCGGGATCCACACCTGCTTGATGATGATCAGGATCGACGCCGTCACCGGCACGGCGATGAGCGCGCCGAGCAGGCCCAGCAGGGTGCCGCCGACGAGCGCGCCGATCACGACGAGCGATCCGGGGATCGAGATCGCCTTGTTCATCACCCGCGGCGTGATGACGTACGCCTCCAACTGCATGTACACGAGGTAGACGAGCGCGAAGATCAGTGCCAGCACCGGCGAGGTGAACAGGGCGATGCCGCTGCCGATGATCCAGAACAGCACGGATCCGACGAGCGGGATGAGCGTGATCAGGAACGCGACCGTCGCCATCAGGGGCGGGAACGGCAGCCCCAGCACGAGGTAGAGGATGAACACGATCACCGCGTTGATGAACGCGAGCGACACCATGCCCATGACGTATCCGCCGACCGACTCGGTGATCTGATCCGTGATCGCGCCGATGCCCTCGCGGTCGCGGGCGGCGGCGAGGCGGATCAGCCCGGCCTTCATCGTCGGCAGCGTCGCGAGGAAGTACAGGGTCAGCACGAGCACGATCAGCGCGCCGGAGAGCCCGGTCGCGATCGCGGCACCGATCTGCAGGGCCGCGCCGCCGAGCTGCAGCGCTCCGCCGCCGAGCTGGGCGAGCTTGCTGGGGTCGCTCAGATACTTCTGGATCTCGCTCACGACGTCGGTCAGACCGACGCCGAACTGCTGCTCGAGGCCGTGGTAGAAGTCGCTCTTCAGGAACGCCCTGATCGTGCCGGGGATCGACGAGATGAACGACGCGATCTGGTCGATCACGGTCGGCAGGATCGCCAGGATGATGATCGCCAGGACGATCGCGAGAGCCACGATCACGCAGACCACCGACCAGGCACGGGACAGTCCGCGCCGCTCGAGCCAGCGCACAGCCGGGTCGAGCCCGAGCGCGGCGAAAAGGGCGAAGGCGATGTAGATGAGGACGGTCGACAGGCTCGACAGGGCGAGGCCGAGCAGGATCGCGCCGAGCGCACCGAGCGTCATGAGGAACCCGAACGCGAACGGCTTGTCGATCCTGGTCCAGAAGGATGCCCGCGGCGGGGTCGCCTCGACGTACCGCGAGCGCGTGACCGGGGTCTCGTCCGCCGGGGTCTCGGCCTGCACGGCGGTGGTCGTGAGCGCCGCGTCCTCGGCGGAGGCCTTGTCGGGCGTGCGGTCTTCGTCGGTCATGGCTTCACTGTAGGGGAGGGGGTGCGCCGCTGCGTGGCCTGATCGGGGGTTTCCCGGAGTGCGGAAAACGAGGACTTCGTGACGATCGGAACACAAACGCAATACGAGGGTGGGAGGCGTTATCGTCGGAGGGATCGCACGTCCGCCGCTCGGTGAGGAGCCTCCCATGACCGCAATCGATCCCCAGGCCGAGCTGGCGCGCCTGCGCGCGAGCATCGACAACATCGACGCGGCCCTGATCTTCATGCTGGCGGAGCGTTTCCGCTGCACCCAGCAGGTCGGCGTGCTGAAGGCCGAGCACGCGATGCCGCCCTCGGACCCGAACCGCGAGGAGCAGCAGACCGCCCGGCTGCGCGCGCTCGCCGAGGAGGCGCACCTCGACCCCGAGTTCGCGGAGAAGTGGTTCAACTTCGTCGTCGCCGAGGTCATCCGCCACCACACCGAGGCCGCCGAGTCCCGCTGATCCCGCGGGTTCGAGGGGCGGGTCTTCGGCGACCCGGCGCTGCGGCGCGGACGTGCGCTCTCCCCGGACGCGTTTGCTTGACCGGCCGAGCGGGGTCGGGCACGCTGGGTGACGAGGTGGAAGCCCGCACCGAACACCTTCGCGATGACGTTCGAACGACGAATCGACCGACGATGCGTCAGGCCGGATCCACGTTGGTCCGGGGCCCTGCAGCGCCGGCGTTCTCGTGCGAACCGGGGTTTATCAACGGACATCAAGAGGGAGAGATCGACCAATGACAGAAGGTGTTGCCCACGGCCAGCTCGCCGGACTCGATCAGATCGACGGCGTCGGTCGGGACGGAGTCCGCGGCGGCTACTCCCGCCACCTGTGGAACGACTCCGACATGCAGCTGCGCAGCTGGTTCGTCGAGCGCGCCGAGCAGCTCGGGCTCGCGATCGAGTACGACCGCAACGCGAACATCTGGGCATGGTGGGGCGCTCCCGGCGATGACGCGATCGTCACCGGGAGCCACCTGGACAGCGTTCCTGGTGGCGGTGCCTTCGACGGACCGCTGGGAGTCGTCAGCGCACTGGAAGCGGTGGCCGCGCTGAAGCGGGACGGATTCGCTCCCTCTCGCCCCTTCGCGATCCTCGTCTTCGCCGAGGAGGAAGGCTCGCGCTTCGGCGTCGCCTGTCTCGGCTCCGCGCTCATGGCCGGTGCGATCTCGCCGGATCGTGTGCGGGCGCTGGTGGACGCCGAGGGGCAGAGCTACGCCGATGCCGCCCGGCGGGTGGGCTTCGACGCCGCGCACATCGGTCGCGATGAGGAGTCCCTACGCCGGATCGGCCTGTTCCTCGAGCTTCACGTCGAGCAGGGCCGGGGTCTGATCGAACTCGGTTCGGCCACGGCGATCGCCAGCAGCATCCTCGCCCATGGACGATGGACCCTGACGTTCCGCGGTCAGGGCAACCACGCCGGGGCGACGCTCATGACCGACCGTGATGATCCGATGGTGACCGCGGCGCGTGCCGTGCTCGAGATCCGGGAGGCGGCGCTCGCGGCGCCGGGGGCGCGGGCGACCGTCGGACGCATCTCCGCCGTCCCGGGGGGATCGAACGTGATCGCCTCGACCGTGACGATGACGCTGGACGCCCGGGCGGGCAGCGACGACGAGACGCGCGACCTGGTGGCCGACATCGCCCAGCGGGTCGGGGCCTCCGAGTTCGAGGAGAACTCCTGGTCGCCCGAGGTCGCCTTCGACGCAGACCTCGCGGCGAGACTCCAGGCGGCCCTCGGCGGTGTGCCCGCGCTTCCCTCGGGGGCCGGGCACGACGCGGGCGTCCTGGCGGCGGCCGTACCCACCGGGATGATCTTCGTGCGCAACCCCACCGGCATCTCGCACGCTCCCCAGGAGTTCGCCGAGCTCGATGACTGCCTCGAGGGGATCGAGGCCCTCGTCACCGTCTTGAAGGGCCTGCTGTGAGCCTGTGGTGCGAGCGGCTGGTCACCGCATCCGGCACGCGTGAGCGGGTGCGCATCGAGGTCGACGCCGAGGGGATGGTGGCGTCGATCACGGCGGACACCGATGTCCGGCCGGACGACATCAGTCTGGGCACGGTGCTGCCCGGGGTGGGCAATGCCCATTCCCACGCCTTCCATCGGGTGCTGCGCGGGCGCACGCACGCCGATGGGGGTGACTTCTGGGTCTGGCGGCGGCAGATGTACGAAGCAGCCGGCCGACTCGACCCCGAGAACTACCACGAGCTGGCCAGGGCCGTCTTCGCAGAGATGCTCACCGCGGGCTACACGGCCGTGGGGGAGTTCCACTACGCGCACCATCGGCCCGATGGATCGCGGTATGCGGCTCACGACATGGAAGAGGCGATCTCCGCTGCCGCAGCCGATGTCGGCATCCGGCTCACCCTTCTGGACACCGCCTATCTTCAGGGCGGGATCGGACAGCCGTTGAGCCCCGAGCAGCAGAGGTTCGGGGACGACAGCGCCGAACGGTACCTCGAGCGCTGGTCGGAGCTGCGTGGCCGGATCCCTCGACTCGGTGCCGCTCTTCACTCGGTGCGCGCTCTCACCCCGGATGAGATCTCGCGGATCGTCGCCGGGCTTCCCGGGGATGTGCCGGTGCACATCCATCTTTCCGAGCAGCCGGCGGAGAACGAGGCGAGCCTCGCGACCTACGGAGCGACACCCACCGAACTGCTGGCGGAGCGCGGGGTGCTGTCTCCGCGGCTCAGCGCTGTGCACGCGACGCATCTCACCGATCGTGACATCGAGCTGCTCGGCGGGGCGGGGGTCTCGGTCGTGATGTGCCCGACGACCGAGGCGGATCTCGGTGACGGCATCGGTCCGGCGAGGGCGCTGAAGGACGCCGGAGCGACGCTCGCGCTCGGCTCGGATCAGAACGCCGTGGTGGATGCGATGCTGGAGATGCGTGCGTTGGAGATGCAGGACCGACTCGCTTCGGGTGCGCGTGGGCGGTTCAGCCCGGCCGAGGCGCTCCATGCGGCAGGCAGCGGCGGCTATCGCTCGCTCGGCTGGGCGCAGGGCCCGTTGGAGCCGGGCGGCCCCGCTGATCTCATCGAGGTGCGGACCGACTCGCTGCGCACCGTCGGCGCCGACCCGGAGCAGCTGATCTTCGCCGCCACCGCCTCCGACCTGACGCGCGTGTTCGTCGGGGGCCGCGTCGTGGTCACTGACGGTGTGCTGGCTTCCGGCGAAGAACCCGCGCAGCTCCTCGCCCGCGGTCTGGGGGCGTTCTCACGATGAGACTTCTCACTCGATCGGAGCGCCTCGTCACGCCCTGGCGCAACGGCGGCGGACAGACCAGTGAGATCGCGGTGGCCCCGGCATCCGCGAACGCCGACTTCGACTGGCGACTCAGCATCGCGCGCATCGACGGGGACGGCGACTTCTCGGCGTACCCGGGTGTGGACCGGCTGCTGATGCCGCTGAGCGCGGGCGGCCTGGAACTGCTCGTGGACGGTGTGCGGCAGAGCATCCCGCGCTTCGAGACGATTCCCTTCGCCGGTGAGACGGACGTGAGTGCGGTGGGTGTCACGGCGCCGAGTCAGGATCTCAACGTCATGGTGCGCCGGGAGTTCGGGGCGGCCTCTCTCGTGTGCGAGGTCGTGGAGCGCAGCCGTCTCGTCAGCAGCCTCACCGGCGAGGTGACCGCGGTGATCGCGCTCGATGGCGACCTTCGCGTGAACGGCGAGCGCTTCGACAGCGAGGATGCCGTGCTGAGCGACGGGTCGGAGACGATCGAGGTCGAGGGGATCGGGCGGATCGCCATCGCCCGCGTGCGGCCCGTCTCGCGGGACGGCGACTGAACGCAGTCGGATTCGGGACGTGCCGGCGCGTGCGACGGAGGTGACGAGGCTCGTCGAGGACGCCGCGTCGCTCGATCCTGCCCGGATCCAAAACTCGGGGTGACGGAAAGTGATTGTTTTGGCGTAAGATCTTGCATGTTCGCGCATCCACGCGGATCCTGACTGCTCGCACCACGCCCGCTCCCCGAGGAGGACGAACGCCATGACCGATCCGAACCAGAGCCTCGCACCGGGCGCCCACATGCGCGCCGAGCTCGACTCGCAGCCCGACACCTGGGAGCGCGCAGCCGCCATGCGCGCCGAGCAGAGGCTGCTGCCCGCGAAGGGCGAGCGCGTCGCCGTGATCGGCTGCGGCACCTCGTGGTTCATGGCGCAGTCCTACGCCGCCCTGCGCGAGACCGCCGGCTTCGGCATCACCGACGCCTACGCCGCGAGCGAGGCGTTCATGGACCGCGGCTACGACTCCGTCGTGGCGCTCACCCGGTCCGGCACGACCACCGAGGTGCTCGAGCTCGTCTCCGAGCTGAGGAAGAGGGGCGGATCCGCTCCGCGCGTGGTCGGTGTCATCGGCGACGTGACCTCCCCGCTCGTGAGCATGGTCGACGACGCGATCCTGCTGCCGTTCGCCGACGAGCAGTCGGTCGTGCAGACCCGCTTCGCGACGACCGCCCTCGCGCTGTTCCGCGCCTCCCTCGGGGAGGACCTCACCGGTGCGATCGGCGATGCCCGCCTCGCCCTGTCGGACGTCGACGAGACCCTCGCCGGCGCCGAGCAGTACACGTTCCTCGGCCGCGGCTGGACGATCGGCCTCGCGCACGAGGCCGCGCTGAAGATGCGGGAGTCCTCGCAGTCCTGGACCGAGTCCTACCCCTCGATGGACTACCGGCACGGTCCGATCGCGATCGCCGCGCCCGGCCGCATCACCTGGCAGTTCGGCGTCGCGCCCGAGGGCCTCGACGCCCAGGTCGCCGCGACCGGCGGCCGCTTCGTGCAGCACCCGATCGATCCGATGGCCGACCTCGCCCGGCTGCACCGCGTCGCCCTCGACCGCGCGCTCGCGAAGGGCCTCAACCCCGACGAGCCGCGCAATCTCACCCGCTCGGTCATCCTCGACGCCTGACCGGATCCGCCATGACCTCCTCTGAGGGCGACCCTTCCCGCGAGGGCGATTCTTCCCGCGAGGGCGATCCTTCCCGCGAGAAACCACATTCGGCACGAGACATCAGGCCTGTCGCGGTGTCTCATGTCGAAAGTGATGTCTCGCGGGTCGTGGAGCCCGCGGAGCTCGGATCCGGCTCCGCCGTGCTCGCGTTCGACGTGGGCGGCACCGACATCAAGTCGGCGCTGTTCGACGTCGACGGCACCGCGCTCGGGCTGCGCCGCACGCCCACGCCCGAGCCCGGCGCCGACCTGCCCGAGCGGCTGATCGCGCGGCTCCTCGAGCTCGCGGCACAGCTGCGCGAGGAGCACCCCGACGTCGTGCCCGCCGCGGTCGGGCTCGTCGTGCCGGGGATCGTCGACGAGGTCGCCGGGATCGGCGTGTTCGCGAGCAACATGGGCTGGCGGGACGCCCCGATCCGCGCGCTCGCGGAGGAGGCGTTCGGGCTGCCCGTCGCGTTCGACCACGACGTCCGCACGGGCGGCTGGGCCGAGCACGTGCTCGGCGGGGCGCGTCCTTATCCGGACTCGATCGTGCTCATCATCGGCACGGGGATCGCCGGGGCACTGCTGCTCGGCGGCAAGCCGTTCACTGCGGGCGGCTACGCCGGCGAGGTCGGTCACTCGCCGGTCGCCGACGAGCCGGTCTGCGCGTGCGGCGCACGTGGCTGCCTCGAGGCGATCGCCTCGGCCGGCGCGATCGCCCGCCGCTACGCCGAGCAGTCCGGCGAGCGGGTGGACGGCGCCAAGGAGGTCATCGAGCGGGCCGCGGCCGGCGACGAGATCGCCGCGCGAGTGTGGAACGAGGCGCTCGACGCGCTCGCCCTGTCGCTCGCGCAGCTCACCGCCGTCGTCGCCCCGCAGGCCATCGTGATCGCCGGCGGGCTCTCCCGCGCGGGCGGCGCCCTGTTCGACGAGCTGCGCGCCCGGCTCGCGGCACGCCTCAGCTTCCACCGGATCCCCGACCTGGTCCCGGCACAGCTGCGGGGCAACGCCGGGATACTCGGCGCCGCCCTGCGCGCGAGGGAGATCGCATGATCGTCACCGTCACCCCGAACCCCGCCCTCGACCTCACCTGGCACGTCGAGCGGATCGTGCCCGGCGGCACGCACCGCGCCGACATGGGAGCCGCCCGTGCGGGCGGCAAGGGCCTGAACGTCGCCCGGGTCGCGCACGCCCAGGGCGCCGCCGTGGTCGCGCTCGCGACCGCCGGCGGCGCGACCGGCACCGAGTTCGCCGCGGAGCTGGCCGCGGCCGGCGTGCCGCACGAGCTCGTGCCCGTGCACGCCGCCACCCGCCGCAGCGTCGCCCTCGTCGACGAGCACCTCGGCGACACCACGGTCGTGAACGAGCGCGGCGTGAACCCGACGGACGCGGAGTGGGACGCGCTGCGGGCTGCGGTCCTGCGGTCGTTGAGCGAGGACGAGCGCAGCGGTTCTGTTTCGGGGTCGTTGAGCGAGGACGAGCGCAGCGAGACCGAGACGAAACGCGGCGTCTCCGAAGACGACCGCGTTTCGTCTCGCTCCGACTCCGTCGGTGCTCGCTCAACGACCCCGGGGAAGGGTGCCGGATCCGTCGGTGCTCGCCCCGTCCTCGTGGTCTCCGGATCCCTCCCTCCCGGCGCCCCGGACGACCTTCTCCCGTCCCTCATCCGCCTCGGCCGGGACGCGGGTGCGATCGTCATCGCCGACACGTCCGGACCTGCGCTGCTCGCCGCGGCCGATGCGGGCGCGACGGTCCTGAAGCCGAACGCGCAGGAGCTGGCCGAGGCGACGGGGATCGCGGATCCACTTGCCGGCGCGTGCGAGCTGCTGCACCGCGGCGCGTCCCTGATCCTGCTCTCGCTCGGCGCCGACGGGATGCTCGCGGTCACCGCCGACGAGATCGTGCGCGCGCGACTCGCGACCCGGCTCGCGGGCAACCCCACCGGCGCGGGCGACGCCGGCGTCGCGGCGTGCGCCGTCCTGCTCGCGGAGGGCGAGACCGATCCCGAGAAGATCCTGCGCCGCGCGACCGCCTGGTCCGCCGCCGCCGTGCTCATGCCGCTCGCCGGCGAGATCCACCCCTCCTGGCCCGAGCTCGAGGCCGCGCTGATCCTCGACCGCCCCACCCCGCACGACCTCCGTCCGTCCAACCCGCCCGTCCAGGGAAAGGACCCCCGATGACCCTCGTCTCCGCCCGCGACCTCGTGCACGACGCCGCCCGCCGCGGCACCGGGATCGGCGCGTTCAACGTGATCCATCTGGAGACCGCGGAGGCGCTCGTCGCCGCGTCGGCGCTCGCAGAGCTCCCGGTCATCCTGCAGATCTCGCAGAACTGCGCCGACTACCATGGCGGTCTCGAGCCGATCGCACTCGCGACCCTCGCGGTCGCCCGGCGCGCCGCGACCCCGGTCGCCGTGCACCTCGACCACGCCGAGCGGCCCGAGCTCGTCGACGAGGCGATCGCGCTCGGCTTCGGCTCGGTCATGTTCGACGGCGGCACGCTCGAGTACGCCGAGAACGTCGCGCTCACCGCGCAGGTCGTCGAGCGGGCGCACGCCGCCGACGTCTACGTCGAGGGCGAGCTCGGCGAGGTCGGCGGCAAGGACGGCGCGCACGCCCCCGGCGTCCGCACGGATCCGGCCGAGGCGCGCTCCTTCGTCGCGGAGACCGGGGTCGACGCGCTCGCCGTCGCCGTCGGTTCCTCGCACGCGATGCTCGACCGCTCGGCCGCGCTCGACCTCGACCTCATCGCCCGCCTCCGCGACGGGCTGCGCGGCGCCGGTCGCGACGGATCCGACGTGCCGCTCGTGCTGCACGGATCCTCCGGCGTCCCCGACGACACGATCGCCGCCGCGGTGCGCTCGGGCATGACGAAGATCAACGTGTCGACGCACCTGAACGGGTTCTTCACCCGCGCGATCCGCGAGCGCCTCGACGAGGATCAGCGCCTCGTCGACTCTCGCAAGTACCTCGCCCCCGCCCGCGACGCGGTGGCCGGGGAGGCGGCGCGGCTGCTGCGCCTGTTCGCCCTGCAGGACGCGTCGTGACCCGCTCCAGGTCCGCGGCCGTTCCCTATGTGTTCGAGGAGCGATGTTCGTCGTCGTTCCCCCCAATTCGGAGCGAACATCGCTCCCCGAAGCCGGCAGGGAGGGCAGCCGCATGAACCGCGCCCAGCGACTGGCCGCGATCCTGGACCTGCTGGCCGCGCAGGGCGACGTCTCGGTCGAGCAGCTCGTGGAGCGCTTCGACGCCTCGGCCGCGACGATCCGCCGCGACCTGGACAGCCTCAGCGAGCGTCGCCTGCTCACCCGCACGCACGGCGGCGCGGTCGCGCAGTCCGTCGCCTACGAGCTGCCGATCCGGTACAAGAGCCACCAGCGCACCGAGGAGAAGGAGCGGATCGCGCGCGCCGCCTCCGCCCTCGTCGCCCCGGGATCCGTCGTCGGCCTCTCCGGCGGCACCACCACGACCGCGATCGCGGCCGCCCTGGCCGCCCGCGAGGATCTCGCCGAGCACGGGCTCACGGTCGTCACGAACGCGGTGAACATCGCCGCGCAGCTCGCCACCCGGCCCGACATCAAGGTCGTCGTGACCGGGGGCGTGATCCATTCGCGCAGCTACGAGCTGGTCGGTCCGTTCGCCGAGCAGCTGCTGCGCGGGGTCAAGCTCGACATCGCCTTCATCGGGGTGAGCGCGGTCGACGCCGAGTCGGGCGCGGCCACGCACGACGAGCGCGAGGCGGCGGTGAACCGGATGATGGCGGGCCGCGCCCGCCGCGCGGTGATCGTCGCCGACTCCGGCAAGGTCGGCGCCTCGGCCTTCGCGACGGTCGGCGGATCCGACCTGTTCCCGACGATCCTCACCGACGCGGGCATCGCCGAGCCGGACCGGATCGCGCTCCGCGACGCCGGCTACGACGTGGTGCTCGCTGACTGACGCGGACCGAGTGCGCCCTGGTCGTTGAGCGAGCGAAGCGAGACGACACGCTGCAACCAGACCGAGTGGTCCGACCGGATCATGTCATCCACAGGGCATCGGCGACGCTCGCCGAGCGGTTCCGGCGCTGATCCGCACCTCCGCTCCGCCACCGGGGAACCTACTTGTAGAAGCCCTCGCGCAGGTTGATCCCGTGCTCGACCCACGCCTTGAGCGCCGCGAGCATGCCCGTCCAGCCCATGCAGTTCCCGAACGCGGCCTTCGATCCGCCGGACGTGGCGCTCCACGACGACTCCGTGATCGTGACGAGGGTGCGGGCGCCGTCGTCGACGGGCGCGAACTCGAAGACCGTGCGGGTGGATCCGCTGTCGTTGCTGCCCGGTGCGGCGGCCCACTCGATCACGATGCGCTCGGGGGCTGCGGCCTCGACCACGGTGACGGGGAAGCGGCCGGGGAAGTCGGCGAAGTCCCAGGAGACCTCGCTGCCGGCGTCGAGGCGTCCCCGGGCGCCGCCGGTCGTGAAGTAGCGCGAGAGCTGCGCCGGATCGGCGACGGCCTCGTACACCTCCGCGGGCGGACGCGACACGTAGCCCGAGACGGAGAAGGACAATTCGGTGAGCGGAGTCATGTCCGCAGCGATTTCGTTCTGAGACATGTTGTAAGATTACAACATGTCATCCGCGGACGGAACCGAAGACGACGATCTCGTCTTCAAGGCGCTCGCCGCGCCGATCCGCCGCCGGATGCTGGACGCGCTGCGCGAGGCACCGCGGACGACCGGCGAGCTGTGCGCGTGCTTCCCCGAGCTCGATCGCACGACCGTGCTGCAGCACCTCAAGGTGCTCGAACGCGCCGTGCTCGTCATCGGCCGCCGCGAGGGCCGCGAGCGCCACCTCACCCTCGCGCCGCTGCCGATCAAGCGCATCCACGACCGCTGGATCGGCGAGTACGCCCGCGCGGCGGTGCAGCTGCTCGACGACCTCGACCGCGGCTGAGACGCGCGGGCCTCAGCACCCGCGCCGGAACTCCGATCGCGCCGGCTTTCCACCCGAGCGCGGGCCTCACACCTGCGTCGGAAAACGGATCGCGCCGGCTTTCCACCCGAGCGCGGGCCTCACACCCGCGCCGGAAAACGGAGAGGCCCACGGCGTGTCCCACCCGGCGGGCGCTCCGACACGCCGAGTCCCTCTCCGTTTTCCGAGGGAGGGAGGGGGGAGGACGGGCGGAGCGGAGGGGGACGGGGCGGAGGGAGAAGGGCGGAGGGAGGGCGGACCAAGGGCGGTGGCCTCAGACCTCCATGCCCATCTCGAAGTCGTACCAGGCCGGGACCGGGCGATCCGGGAACGCCTCGTGCCACAGCGCCGACATGCTCAGCTCGCCCTCGCGGAGGTCGGGCACGTCGAAGCGCTCCTCGAGGATCCGTCCTGCCGTGGCCGGATCGCCGTCGGCGAGGGCGGCGCGGATCGCGACGAGGCGGAACCGTCCGTGCGCGCTCAACGCGGCCGGCAGAGTCTCGACGAGCGTGCGGGCCTCGCCGGCCCGGCCGTCGGCGAGCAGCGCCTCGGCCAGTTCGAGCGCGAGCGGCGCGAGTCCGGAGGCGAGCTCGCGTGCCTCGGCGAGCCGGACGATGCCCTCCGCCTGGGCGGCGGTGCCGCCGTCCGAGGCGCGCAGAGCGAGCCCGAGTCCGCGCAGGGCCCACGGGCTGCGCGCCTGCCGCAGCGACGCCTCGTAGTGCGAGATCGCGGTGCCGTGGTCGCCGTGTGCGTGCGCCGCGACGGCGCGGTGGTAGTGGGTGAGCCAGGACGCGGGGGCTTCGGCGAGGACCCGCTCCCAGTCGCCGCCGACGACGTACGAGGCCGGCGCGGCGTTCGGATCCGCGCCTTGGGCGGCCGGCTCACCGTCCAGCAGAGCCGCCCAGTATGCGCCTTCCGCGCCGGTGCGGGAGAACCGCACCCCGGGCAGGGTCGTGAACGGCGCCCCGGAGCGTTCGGCGAGCTCCTGCTCCAGCGCACCCCACGGCGACCCCTCCGACAGCAGCTCGCCCGGCTCCACCTCGGCCGCAGCCTCCAGCCGGGCGATCCCGGCGGATCCGATCGCATCGGCGGCCCGCGCCACGTGTTCGCCCACGGCTGCGGTCGCCTCGCTCCACGGCGCGTCGACCCGGGGATCCGTGACCTGCAGCGGGAGGAACGTCTCCGTCCACTCCCACGTCGCCCCACCCGGCATGCGCAGATGCTCGTACTGGGTCGTGGCGAGCCCGGCCTGGATCTCGAAGTACGCGCCGGTCTCGCCGCCGAGCCAGTCGCACCAGCGTCGGCCGCCCGTGGTGGCGCCCCAGACGAAGAGCTTGCGGCCGAGGAGCGGTGCGGTGGAGATGTGCGCGAGGCCGGAGCCGTCGGATCCGATCGCCGCGATCCAGGGGCGCAACGACGGATCCCGCCGCGCCTCGAGGTCGAAGAACCAGTCGGCCGCGGCCGGCGCGGTCGCCGGGTGTCGCGGATCCGCCTCGGACAGGTCCGCGCGCACCAGCCGGCCGTCGTAGCCGGTCATGTAGGCGTGCGTCGCGGGGGCGAACACGCGGCTGCCCTCGTCCTGGGCGACGGCGATGTTGGTCCACCAGTACATCCCGGTCTCGAGCGCCCGTGGGTTGCGCACCCGCACCCGCACGTGCAGCGCGGGGGAGTCGGCGTCGAGGGTCGCGTCGATCTGCAGGATCAGCCCGCGCACGCGTTCATACTCCCACATCCGCAGGATCGGCTCGCCGTCGTCGCCGGTGATCTCGGCGGCGTACAGCGGGTCGCAGGTGAGCGGCCAGTGCCCGCGCATGCCGATGTTCCACTCGGCGCCGCCGGAGAACCAGGCGTTGCGGAGGGCGAGGTTCGCGGGCTGCAGGATCGCGTTGCGGTAGACGAGGTCGCGCCCGGTCGCCTTGTCGAGGAGCCGCACGAGCCGGCCGCCGAGGTCGAGCGCGAACTCGGCGCGCAGGTGCTCGTTCTCCAGCACGGCGACGCGCATCGGCGCCGGGGTGCGTTCGCGGCTGTATCCGTCCTGGAGCAGGTAGGGGTGGATCGAGGACACCTGGCCGTAGCGGATGTTCGCCGCGAGCTCGGCGGGCAGCCCGTCGGTGGAGGCCTCGTACGGCGCCTGCGGCATGGCGGCGACGGCGGGGAGCGGATTCGGCGCCCCCACGGGGGCGGACGGGAGGACGACGTCGGTGACGGTCAGCGTTGCGCTCATCGGTTCCAGTATCCCCGGGCGCGCGCGGCGTGAACAGACCGCAGGACGACCGGGGGCAGGGATCCGAACCCCGCGTACGCTGAACGGGTGCCCGACTTCCCCTACGCGCGGCTGCGCCGATTCCCCGACGTGGAGGCGCCGAACCTGCAGGCCTGGGACGCCACCGACGAGATCCTCGCCGCGCACGCGATCACCCACGCCACGGAGCGCGGGGTGCCCGGATCCGACATCGCGGTCATCGGCGACGGCTTCGGCGCGCTCACCCTCGCCCTGACCGCGGCGGGCCTGTCCGGGGTGCGCGTGCATCAGGACCTCGTGACGGGCCGCCGCGCGCTCGCGCACAACGCGGCAGCCCTGGGCCTGGACGGGTTCGGGCCGGCCCCCGGCTCCGCTCCCGGCTCCGCCCCCTCCTGGGAAAACGGAGAGCCTCGCGGCGTGTCGGTCTCCCCGCCGCCCGGACACGCCGACACGGATCCGGACGCTCTCCGTTTTCCGACGGAGCCCGCGCCCTTCGCCGGCCACGAGCTCGACCGCACCCTGCTCGACGGCGCCCGGCTCGTCGTGCTGCAGCTGCCGAAGGGCCTCGCCGAGCTGGAGGAGATCGCCGACGCGGTCGCGCGCTGGGCGACGCCGGGCGTGGTCGTCGCCGCGGGCGGCCGGGTCAAGCACATGACCCTCGCGCAGAACGAGGTGCTCGGGCGGTACTTCGGGCGGGTGCAGCCGCAGCGCGCCGAGCGGAAGTCGCGTGTCATCCTCGCCGCCGATCCGCGTCCGGTGCCGTCGCATCCGCCGTTCCCGGTGTGCTCGACGCACGCGGACATCGCGCGAGCCTGGCCCGCGCTCACCCTGTGCGCGCACGGCGCCGCCTTCGCGGGGGACCGGATCGACATCGGCACGCGCGTGCTGCTCGAGGAGCTGTCGGATCGCGCCGCCGATCTCGCGGTCCTGAGCGAGCGGATGCGGCGGGAGCACCCCGGGCCGTTCACCGCGCTCGATCTCGGCTGCGGCACGGGCGCGCTCGCCGCCGCCTTCGCCCTGGCCCACCCGGACGCCCGGATCCTCGCCACGGACCGCTCCGCCGCCGCCGTGCGCTCGGCTCGCGCGACCATGGCCGCGAACGGCGTGGCCGGCCGGGCCGCGGTGTCCCTCGACGACGCCGGCTCCGAGCTTCCGGCCGGCTCCGTCGACCTCGTCCTGCTCAACCCGCCGTTCCATCTCGGCGTGAGCGTGCACGAGGGAGCGGGCCGCCGGCTCATCGACGCCGCTGCGCGCCTGCTCCGCCCGGGCGGCGAGGTCTGGACCGTGTTCAACTCCCACCTCGACCACCGGCGCGCGCTGGTCTCGGCGGTCGGGGAGACGGAGCAGCTCCGCCGCACCCCGAAGTTCACCGTGACCCGGTCGGTGCGGGCCTGAACAGCTCCGCGAGATCCTCAGAGCCCTCGATCGGGGCTCGACCCCGATTTGCCACCGGATCAGCGCCTTGTTACGTTGGAACGCGGGCCTTGCGGCCCCTAGACCAGTCCGCGGCTACGTCCTTCTTTCGATTCTGCTGTGCACGAAGAGGCGTGGGCGTACGGTCGATGATCTCTGCGGAGGATCCGAAAAACTCCGCCTGCGCCGCCCGCATGGCTTTTCGAAGCGGCCTCGTGATCGTCACCCGGGCGTGACCGATGCAGGCCTCCCCGACCGGTGAGGCCGCGGGGGAAACGTGTCCGAAACCGCTCTGGAAGCGCGTCATCTGTTCAAGGTGTTCGGGAGGAATCCGAACCAGGCCATCCGGCGCCTCACAGCCGGCGAGACCCGATCCGAGGTGCTCGATGCGGGCACCGCGGCCGTGATCGACGCGAGCTTCAGCGTCAACCGCGGCGAGATCTTCGTGATCATGGGACTGTCGGGATCCGGCAAGTCGACGATCATCCGCATGCTCAACGGGCTGCACGAGGCGACGGACGGCTCCGTCCTCGTCGCCGGCGATCCGATCACCGGGATCCCGGCCTCGCGTCTGCGCGAGATCCGCCGGGATCGCGTGTCGATGGTGTTCCAGCACTTCGCTCTGCTGCCGCACCGCACCGTGGCCGCGAACGTGGCGTACCCGCTCGAGCTCAAGGGGGTCGGCAAGGCAGAGCGCCTGGCGAAGGCCACCGAGATCCTCGAGCTGGTCGGCCTCGACGGGCAGGGTGAGAAGCTGCCGTCCGAGCTCTCCGGCGGCATGCAGCAGCGCGTCGGGATCGCCCGCGCGCTCGCCGCCGACACCGACATCCTGCTGATGGACGAGGCGTTCAGCGCGCTCGATCCGCTGATCCGCCGCGAGATGCAGGAGCAGCTTCTCGAGCTGCAGCAGAAGCTGCAGAAGACCATCGTGTTCATCACGCACGACCTGAACGAGGCCATGTTCCTCGGCGACCGCATCGCCGTGATGCGCGACGGCCGCATCGTGCAGATCGGCACGCCCGAGGACATCCTCACCGATCCGGCCAACAGCTACGTCGAGCAGTTCGTGCAGGACGTGGATCGCGCCCGCGTGCTCACCGCCGCGAACGTCATGGAGCGTCCGCGCCCGGTCGTCTCCGAGACCGCCGGCCCGCGCACCGCGCTCAAGCAGATGCGCGACGCGTTCATGTCGGCGACGTACGTCGTCGGCCGCGACCGCCGGCTGATCGGCATCGTCACCGACCGCGACGTCGTCCAGCTGATCCGCCGCGGCGAGAGCAGCATCGCCTCGGCGCTCAAGCCCGCAGCGCAGGTCGTCGACGAGGACGAGATCCTGATGAACCTGTTCATCCCGGCCGTCGAGTCGCCGGTGCCGCTGGCCGTCGCCGATGCGGAGGGCCGCCTCGTCGGCGTCATCCCGCGCGTCACGCTGCTCGCGGCTCTCGGGCCCGGCCCTGGCGCCACGGGCGAGATCAACCTTCCGGTCCTTCCGCTTCCGCAGGCAGAGGTCGACGCCGTCCTCGACGACGGATGGACTGCCGAGCCGGCGGGACCCTCGCCGGCCACGCCGGACGCACCGACCGGGGAGGTCTTCCGATGAACCTCCTGCCCCTCGGATCCTGGGTCGCGGCCGCCGTCGACTGGATCAAGACCAACCTCGACGGTCCGCTGCACGTCGTCTCGGCCGCGGTGTCGTTCCTCGTCGACGGTCTGGGCTTCGTGCTGCTCATGCCGTGGTTCTTCGTGGTGATCGTCATCGCCGCGCTCATCGCCTGGCTCGTGCGCTCGTGGCGGCTCGCGATCGGCACCGTGATCTCGTTCGGCCTGATCGTCGCGATGGGCCTCTGGGTCGCCGCGATGCAGACCCTCGCGCTGGTGCTCGTCGCCGGAGCGGTCGCCGTGCTGATCGCGATCCCGCTCGGCATCTGGTCGGCCCGCAACGCCACCGTGCGCGCGGTGCTCAAGCCCGTGCTCGACTTCATGCAGACGATGCCCGCCTTCGTCTACCTCATCCCCGCGATCGTGTTCTTCAGCATCGGCGTCGTGCCGGGTCTCGTGGCGACGGTCATCTTCGCCCTGCCCCCCGGGGTGCGCTTCACCGAGCTCGGCATCCGCGGCGTGGACTCCGAGACGGTCGAGGCCGGGCAGTCGTTCGGTGCGACTCCGGGGCAGATCCTGCGCGGGATCCAGCTGCCGCTCGCGATGCCGACGATCCTCGCCGGCGTCAACCAGGTGATCATGCTCGCGCTGTCGATGGCCGTCATCGCCGGCATGGCCGGCGCCGATGGGCTGGGCAAGCTCGTGGTCGAGGCGATCTCGACCGTCGACATCGCCAAGGGCGTGGAGGCCGGTCTCGGCGTCGTGCTGATCGCGGTGTTCCTCGACCGCGTCACCGCGTCGCTGGGGTCGCTGGGCGCGCAGCCCGCGTCGCTGCTCGGGATCCTGCGACGCCGTCGCACCGCGCGGCGCCTCGCGGCGGTGTCCGCCGTCGCCGACCGTACGTCCGAAGGATCCGTCGAGAAGAAGGAGCTGCAGAATGCGTAGGAGCAGGATCATCACTCTCGCGGCGCTCGGCGTCGCGGCCGTCCTCGCCCTCGCCGGATGCGCGAGCGACGGCGCCGGCGGCACGCTCGAGATGGCGGGCAAGGCTCCCTCGAACGGCGCCGGTGCGGGAACCAAGGGCACGATCACGCTCGGGTTCCTGCCCAGCTGGTCCGACGGACTGAGCACCGCGTACCTGCTGAAGGATCAGCTCGGCAAGCTCGGCTACGACGTGAGGATGCAGACGCTCTCCGACGCCGGCCCGCTGTACGCCGGGCTGTCGCAGGGCGACGTGGACGTCTTCCCGTCGGCGTGGCCGGAGGTCACCCAGAAGGCGTACATGGACAAGTACAAGGGCAGGATCGACGACCTCGGAACGTACTACGACGACGCGCGCCTCACGATCGCGGTGCCGACCTACACGGACATCGACTCGATCGACCAGCTCAAGGGCCAGGGATCGAGGTTCGACGGCAAGCTCATCGGCATCGAGCCCGGCGCCGGTCTCACCGCCCAGACCCAGAAGATGATGCCGGAGTACGGGCTGGCCGGCGAGTTCCAGCTGGTCACCTCGTCGACCGCCGCGATGCTCACCGAGCTGAAGTCGGCGACCGAGAAGAAGCAGGACATCGCCGTGACGCTGTGGCGTCCGTTCTGGGCGAACAACGCATTCCCGGTCAAGGACCTCAAGGATCCGAAGGGAGCGATGGGCAAGCCCGAGGGCCTGCACTTCCTCGGTGCGAAGGGCTTCGCGAAGAAGCACCCCGACGCCGCCGCCCTGATCTCGAGGATCAGACTCGACGACGCCCAGTACGGCTCGCTCGAGGACACGGTCGTGAACAGGTTCGGCAAGGGCAAGGAGCCCCAGGCGATCGACGCGTGGATCACCGAGCACGGCGCCGGGTTCGACTGGGTAAAGAAGTAGGCCTCTGGGACGTTGAGCGAGGACGGACGTGCAGCGGCCGACCGAGACGACACGCGGTTCCCGGTAGGCCTCTCGGACGTTGAGCGAGGACGGACGTGCAGCGGCCGACCGAGACGAAACGCGGTTCCCGCGAGTGCGCCGCGTTTCGTCTCGGTCGCCTGGGGGCGTCCTCGCTCGACGACCCCGGGTGGGGTCGCCTGGCGGCGTCCTCGCTCAACGACCCCGGGTGGGGTCGCCTGGCGGCGTCCTCGCTCGACGACCCCGGGTGGGGTCGCCTGGCGGCGTCCTCGCTCAGCCACCCCGGGTGCGGTCACCGTTCTTTCGACCACCTGTGCCGATCCCTCCGCAGCGCGCGACGCCTGCACGACTCGGACACGGATGCACGACCGGATCCGCGATCGGATCGTGCAGGCGTCGCATCGTCGTGCAGGCGTCGCAGGTACCCGGCCGGGGCGGCGATGACCGCCGGCCCGGACCGGCGTAGCCTTCGGGTATGGACGGCTTCGCGGCGGTCGACTTCGGCTTCGCGCGGGAGGTGCTCCAGCGGGGCGTCGCGGCCCTGTACCTCGTCGCGTTCGTCAGCTCGCTGAACCAGTTCCGCGCGCTGCTCGGCGAGCACGGCCTGCTCCCCGTGCCGGAGCTGCTCGCCCGCGTCCGGCGCTCCGGACCGGGGCGCTGGCCGCTGCGCCCGACGCTGTTCCGCTGGATCCGGTACACGGATCGCCGCCTCGTCGCGCTGTGCGTCGTGGGGATCGTGATCGCCGCGCTGCTCGTCGCCGGGATCCCCCAGCTCGGCTCGCCCTGGCTGCCGATGGTCTGCTTCCTGCTGCTCTGGCTCGGCTACATGTCGATCGTCGCGGTCGGGCAGACGTTCTACGCCTTCGGCTGGGAGATGCTGCTGCTCGAGGCGGGGTTCCTCGCCGCCTTCCTCGGGTGTGCGGATCAGCCGCCGCCGACCGTGGTGATCGTGCTGTTCTGGTGGCTGGTGATCCGGCTCGAGTTCGGCGCCGGGATGATCAAGATCCGCGGCGGGCGGGAATGGCGCGACCTCACCGCGCTCATGTACCACCACGAGACGCAGCCGATGCCGGGCCCGCTCAGCCGGCAGGCGCATCTGCTGCCGGCCGGGATCCACCGGCTCGAGGTGATCGGCAACCACGTCGCCCAGCTCGGCCTGGTGTGGCTCGTCGTCGCGCCGATCCTCGGGCTGTGGATCCCCGGGCCGGTGCCGGCGATCGTCGGAGCCGTCGGTGCGGGCGTCGTGATCGCCACCCAGCTGTGGCTCGTCATCACCGGCAACTTCGCCTGGCTGAACTGGGCGACGATCGTGCTCGCCTGCTCCGCGATCGGCGTTCCGACCGGCCCGCATCGCGCGGTCACCGCCCTGCCGTGGGTGATCGACGGCCTCCCCCTGCCGTGGTTCGTGGTGACCTGCCTGGTCGGCCTGCTCTACGTCGTGATCTCCGTGCCCGCGGTGCGCAACCTGTCCGCCCGCGACCAGCTGATGAACGCGTCGTTCAACCGGTGGGAGCTCGCGAACGCGTACGGCGCGTTCGGCACCGTCACGAAGGAGCGGATCGAGATCGTCGTCGAGGGCACGATGGATCCGGGGGGCGGGGATCCGGGTCCGGAGACCGAGGACTGGCGGGAGTACGGCTTCAAGGGCAAGCCGGGTGACCTGCACCGGATCCCCCGGCAGTTCGCGCCGTACCACCTGCGCCTGGACTGGCTGATGTGGTTCCTGCCGCTCGGCCGGCTGTACCAGGAGTGGTTCGCGCGATTCCTCGTCCGGCTGCTCGAGGCGGATCCGCCGACGCTGCGGCTGCTCCGGCACGATCCGTTCGCCGGGGAGCGGCCGGTGCGGGTGCGCGCGGTCGCCTACCGCTATCGGTTCACGACCCGCGCCCAGCACCGCGAGACCGGGGACGTGTGGATCCGCGACCGCCGCCGGATCGTCGTCCGCCCGATCTCCCTGTCGGACCGGACCTGAGCGGGTCCCGGATCAGGGCACGATCGAGTCCACGTACCCGCCGTCCACGCGCACCGCGGCTCCCGTCGTCGCGGAGGCGAGCGGCGACGCCAGATAGGCGACCATGTTCGCGATCTCCTCGGGCTCGATGAGCCGCTGCAGCAGCGACTGCGGGCGGTGCAGGCGCATGAACTCGCGCTGCGCCTCGTCCCACGGCAGCGCGGAATCGACGAGCTGGTAGACGAAGTCCTCGATCCCGCCGGTGTGCGTCGGCCCGGCCAGCACCGAATTGACCGTCACGCCCGTGCCCGCGGCCTCCTTCGCGAAGCCGCGCGAGACGGCGAGCAGCGCGGTCTTCGACATGCCGTAGTGGATCATCTCGGCCGGGATCACGATCGCCGAGTCGCTCGCGATGTTCAGGATCCGTCCCCATCCGCGGCGGGCCATGCCGGGCAGGGTCGCGCGGATGAGCCGGACCGCGGCGAGAACGTTCACCTCGAAGTAGCGCCGCCACTCGTCGCCGGTGATGTCGAGCGCCGGCTCCGCCCCGAAGATGCCGAGGTTGTTCACGAGCACGTCGACGTGCCCGGTCGCGGAGAGCACCCTGAGGGCGCCGTCGGCGGTGGTGACGTCTCCGGCCGCGGCGACGAGGTCGCGTTCGGGGGTCGCGGCGCGCAGCTCCGCGATCACCGTCTCGACCGTCGCAGCGCTGCGTCCGTTGATCGCGACGCGGGCTCCCGCATCGGCGAGCGTCGCGGCGATCGCGCGCCCGATGCCCTGGGTGGATCCGGTCACGAGGGCGGTCCTGCCGCCGAGGTCGATGCGCATGTCGGTCCCCTTCGTCGGTGCCCTCGACTCTACGCGGGGGGTTCGGCGGCGGCCACAGCGGATCGATCCGGGCGCTGCAGCGTGAGCCCGTGCCCGAAGCGGAACAGCGGATCCTCGGTGTCGAACGGCACGTCCGGGCGCGACGCCAGGACGGCGGCGGTCGAGCGCGGCACGTCGAACGGCAGCTTCCCGCGCGCCGGCACCGCGCCGCTGAGCACCTCGAGCAGCGCGACCGGGCTCACGCCCCAGTTCGCCACGAGGGCGCTCGCGACCTCGTCGATCGGGGCCAGGATCGCGGGCCGGTCGAGGAACACGTCGACCACGGTCGGCACGACGGCGGCGATCTCGCGCACGTGCGCGAGCACCTCGTCGGCGAAATCGAGCGGGCCGGCGTGGAAGAAGTTCTCGAAGGCCGAGTCGCGCACCTCGAACGGCGCCTGCAGGCGCAGGATCGCGAGATCCGCCTCCGCGGGCGAACCCACGACCTGGCCGAACCGCGCGGCGACGCCGGCGTCGATCCCCTCGACGTACAGCTTCGCGCCCGGGGCGAACGGCAACGCCCCGTCGTTGGACAGGATCGTGATCGACGCGCGCTGCGCGTCGACGCCCGCCGCCCGGAACTCGGCGGATCCGACGATCGCGTCCGCGGCTTCGGCGTCGACGTACGGGTCCTCGAACAGGCCGAGCAGGAACTTCTCGCGCAGCAGCCGCCGTGCCGAGACGTCGAGGCGCTCCTCCGAGACGACGCCGTCGTTCACGATCCGCACGAGCATCTCGGGGCACGCCTCGCCCCCGAACTGGTCGGCGCCCGCGTCGAGGATCTTCGCCATCCGCTCCTCGGGGCTGAGGTGCTCGACGCCCCAGGCGCGCGCCGGGAACATCGTGCCGAGGATCTCCTGGTCCGTGACGAGGCCCCAGTCGGTGCACACGATGCCGTCGAACGCGAACCGCTCGCGCAGCAACCCGGTGAGCACGGACTTGTTCAGGCCGAAGCCGACCTCCTCGTACTCCGTGCCGACGGGCATCCCGTAGTACGGCATGATCTGCCGCCCGCCTGCCGCGAAGACCTCCGCGAACGGCAGCAGGTGGTGTTCGAAGTTGTCGCCGGGGTAGACCTGTTCGCGGCCGTACGCGAAGTGCGGATCCTCCCCGTCCTTCTGCGGCCCGCCGCCGGGGAAGTGCTTGGTCATGGTCGAGACGGATCCGGGCCCGAACGCCTCGCCCTGGAAGCCGCGCACGTAGGCGGCGCCGAGGGCCCCGGACAGCTCCGCGTCCTCGCCGAAGGTCTGCAGCTGGCGCGCCCAGCGCGGCTCGGTGGCGAGGTCGACCTGCGGGTGCAGCGCGACGCGGATCCCGACGGCGAGGTACTCCTGGCGGGCGATGTCGCCGAACCGCTCGACGAGCGCCGGATCCGCGGTGGCGGCCAGCCCCAGCGGCTCGGGCCACTGCGAGAACGGGCCGGAGAGCAGCGCGGCGCCCGGGTTCTCGCTGAACGCGTGCCGCGGATCCGTGGAGATCGTGACCGGGATCCCCAGCCGGCTCCGGGCGGCGAACGCCTGCAGCCGGTTGTACCAGCGGGCCATCTCGCCCGCGGTCGGCGCGACGCTGAGCACGTTGAAGTGGGTCATGTGCCGGCCGTTGACGTACTCGTCGGTCGACGGCAGGCCGAAGTCCGGGTCGCCCTCGGACAGCTCCCCGCCCTCGCCCATGCTGATCATGGTGTGGAAGAACAGCCCGGCCTTCTCCTCCAGGGTCATCGCGTGCAGCAGCAGTTCCACGCGCTCATCGACGGCCAGGTCGGGGTTCAGCCACGGCCGATCGGTCGGCGGCGTCATGCGCGCGCCTGCTGCGCCCGGGCGCCCGTCCGCGAGGGCGATCCCGCCCCGGACCGGGCTTTCTCCACCACGGCGACCATCTCACGCCGCGGCAGAGGGAATCCGTCGAGGCGTCCGACGGGGAAGTTGCCCATCATCTTCAGCAGGTGCTCGTCTGCGGTGCCGTAGCGCTCGTCGATGAGCGCGTGCAGGTCGGGACCGACGACAGGGTCGTGCAGCAGCTCGTCGAAGGAGGACGCGAGCGAGACCGGCAGCACCACCTCGTCGCCGCCGACGGCGACGGCGGTCGAGGTGCGCAGATCCCGGCTCGACGCGCCCACCTCGATGACGTAGTCGCCGCCCTCGACGATCCAGCGGTCGATGCGCACGTCCCAGTAGGCGAGCTCGGAGCGCCGGATCCGCAGCGCGACCGATGCGGTCTCGCCCGGCTCGAGGTGCACCGACGCGAAGGCCTTGAGCTCGCGCGGCGGGCGCTGCACGGCGGATCCGGGCAGCGACGTGTACGCCTGCACCACCTCGCGCCCGGCCACGGCGCCGGTGTTGGTGACCGGCACCATGACGACGATGTCGCCGTCCTCGCGCACCGCGGCGGCTGCGTCGCCGTACGAGAACGTCGTGTACGACAGGCCGTGCCCGAACGGGTAGCGCACCGCGAGCTGCTTCTCGTCGTACCAGCGGTAGCCGACGAGCAGGCCCTCGCCGTAGCGGACGTGCCCGTGCTCGCCGGGGAAGGATCCGTGCGCCGGGGTGTCCTCGAGCCGCTGCGGGATCGTCTCGGCGAGCCGGCCGGAGGGGTTCACGTCGCCGAACAGGACGTCGGCGGTGGCGGATCCGCCGGCCTGGCCGAGCAGCCACGCCTCGACGATCGCGGGGACCCTGCGCGCGAACGGGATCGACACGACCCCGCCGTTCGACAGCACCACCACGACGTTCGGGTTGACCTCGAGTACGGCGTCGAGCAGCGCGAGCTGCGCGGCCGGCAGGTCGATGTGCGTGCGGTCGTAGCCCTCCGACTCCTCGTGCGCCGGGATGCCGAGGAACAGCAGCACCGTGTCGGCGGTCTGCGCGACGCCGACCGCCTCGGCCCGCAGGCGCTCGGTCTCGGCCTCCGTCACGCCGGCCTCGGTGATGTCGAACCCGGCGGCGAACGGCACGTCGGCGGACCCGGCGGCCGCGCGGATCGCGTCGAGCGCGGTGTCGACGCGGGTCGGGGTGATCTGCGAGGACCCGGCGCCCTGGAATCGCGGGGTGCGGGCGAACTCGCCGATCACGGCGAGGTCCGCGCCCCGGGTGAGCGGGAGCACGCCGTCGTTCTTGAGCAGCACGATCGAGCGTCCGGCGACCTCGCGGGCGAGCGCGTGGTGGGCGTCGACGTCGAGCGGGCCGGCGATCGCCGGGCGGGCCTGCGCCTTGCGGGCCAGCTCGATGAGCCGGTCCGCGACCACGTCGAGGCACAGCTCGTCCAGGCGCTCCTCGCGCACGGCGTCGACGAGCTCGGCGTCGGTCCGGCCGTTCGACGACGGCATCTCCAGGTCCATGCCGGCGAGGATCCCGGCGACCCGATGGTTCACGGCGCCCCAGTCGGAGACGACGAGCCCCGAGAAGCCCCACTCGTCGCGGAGCACCCGGGTCAGCAGCCACGGGTCCTCGGAGGCGTAGACGCCGTTGATCCGGTTGTACGAGCACATCACGGTCCAGGGCTGCGCGTCCTCGATCACGCGCTGGAACCCGCGCAGGTAGATCTCCCGGAGCGGCCGCGGATCCACATCGGCCGAGATGCGCAGGCGATCGGTCTCCTGGTTGTTCGCGGCGAAGTGCTTGAGCGAGGAGCCGACGCCCTGCGACTGGATCCCCTTCACGAGTCCCGCGCCCATCGCACCCGAGACGATCGGATCCTCGGACATGTACTCGAAGTTGCGGCCGCACAGCGGGGAGCGCTTGATGTTGATGCCGGGGCCGAGGATGACGGCGACGTCCTCGATGGCCGACTCGACGCCGAGGGCGACGCCGACCCGCTCGGCGAGCTCGGGGTCGAAGCTCGCGCTGAGCCCGACCGCGGGCGGGAAGCAGGTCGCCGGCACGCTCGCGCCGAGGCCGAGGTGGTCGTTCCCGCCGGTCTGCTTGCGCAGGCCGTGCGGCCCGTCCGTGAGCAGGAGCGGAGGGATCCCGACGCGTTCGAGCGCCTTGGTGGTCCAGAAGTCGGCGCCGCTGGTGAGCGCGGCCTTCTCCTCGAGGGTGAGATCCGCGGCGCGCAGGTCGTCGGAAACGGTCATGGGAACCTCCGTGATCGGACGTGCGGGAGAAGCCCGGAAAGTCGGCCTTGTGCTGGAAACCTTAGCCGTATAGGTTTTCATCCGGCAAGGGCCGACTGCCGATCAAGGATGATCGACGGGACTTGCGCCATATCGTCGAAGGAGTCAGATATGAGTTCTGTCAGCGGTTCCGCCGCGGGCATGCCATCCGGAATGACCGTGGCCAGCGCGAGTCCTCGCGAACACCACTGGTTCCCGGAACCGACCGAGCCGGCGAAGCCCGGCTACGTGGTCTGGCTGTTCATCGCGCAGCTGATCTTCTTCATCGCTCTCCTCGGTCCCGCGATCGTCGGCATCGGCATCAAGACCCAGGCGCTGGTGCACGCGGGTGCGCTCACCGCGGACGGTGCCATCGGCGCCAGCGCGGTCCTCGGCGGCGTGGGAGCCGTCTTCGCCACCCTCGCCAACGTCATCTTCGGACGGGTCTCGGACCGCACCACCAGCAGGTGGGGCCGTCGGCGGATCTGGATCGTGCTGGGCACGGTCATCATGACCGTCGCCTTCGCGATCATGGCGCTGGCACCCGACCTCGCGATGGCCACGATCGGCTGGGCCCTCGCGCAGCTCGGCGCGAACATGACCCTGGCCCCGTTCATCGCGACGATCGCCGACCAGGTCCCGAAGTTCCAGCGTGGCAAGATCACCGCAGCGCTCGGCATCGCGCAGAACGTCGGCGTCCTGGGCGGCGTGTACGTGGCCCAGTGGTTCGCCACGCAGCTGCTGATCATGTTCGTCGCGCCGTCGATCCTCGCGATCGTGGTGATGATCGTCTTCGCCTTCGTGCTTCCGGACCAGGTGCTGCCCGTCAAGCCGGCGCGCGCCACGTTCTACGAGTGGTGGAGCACGTTCTGGGTGAGCCCTGTGAAGCACCCCGACTACGCACTCGCATGGTGGTCCCGTTTCCTGATCACCTTCGCCAGCTTCGGCTTCACGGCCTTCCGCTTCTACTACCTGCTCAATCACGTGGGCGTGAAGGAGGCGGACGTCCCCGCGGTCATCTCGTTCAGCGTCCTGCTGTACACGGTCGCCATCGTCCCGACCAGCATCATCGCCGGCTGGATCTCGGACAGGATCGGCAGGCGCAAGGTGTTCGTGTGGAGCTCGACCGCGCTGTTCGCGGTCGGCACCGTGGTGCTGATCTTCATCAAGGACGTGCCCTCGTTCTACGTACTCGAGGTCTTGATGGGCATCGCGTACGGCATCTACGTCGGCGTCGATCTCGCCCTCGTGGTCGACGTGCTCCCCAACCCCGACGACTCCGGCAAGGACCTGGGTGTCTTCAACATCGCCAACGCCCTGCCGCAGACCTTCGCGCCGATGATCGGCGGCATCCTGGTCTACGTCGGAAGCCAGAACGGCAGCAACTTCGGGCTGTGGTTCTCGATCTGCGGCGTGCTGGCATTGATCGGGGCCCTCGTGATCTTCCCGATCAAGTCGGTCAGATAGGCCCCGATCCCGACCCGCATCCCCGGTCCGCAGAGACGCCTTCCACGCGCTGCGGGCCGGGGATCCGTCCGTCGCTAGGCTGGGGGGATCATGACGAGCAGGCGCGGGCCCTACGCGAAGGGCACGGCGAAGCGCGCGGAGATCCTCTCCGTCGCGCTCGAGGTCGTGGCTGAGAAGGGGTGCCACAACGCCTCGAACCGCGAGATCGCGGAGCGCGTCGGGCTCAGCCAGGCGGGGCTCATGCACTACTTCGGGTCCCGCGAAGAGCTCTACATGGCGGTCCTGCGGGCCCGCGACGAGCGCGACAGCGCCGCCTACTGGGAGCCGGACCCCTCCTTCGCCGGGTTCCTCCGCGTCATCGAGAACAACACCCGGGTGCCCGGGCTCGTGCAGCTCTACGTGGAGTTCTCGGCCGAGGCGAGTCTCGGCAAGCACCCCGCGCACGAGTTCTTCCGCGAGCGCTACGAATGGGTGCACCAGCGCTCCGTCGAGTCCGTGCGGGCCGCGCAGGCCAGCGGCGAGTTCGGGCCGCACATCGACGCCGACCTGGTCGCCGACGTCCTCATCGCCGCGGCCGACGGGCTCCAGCAGCAGTGGCTGCTGGACCGCTCCATCGACATGGTCGCGCGGCTCCAGGCGATGTGGGCCGGCATGGCGACCCTGTCCCGCCTCGACGCCGAGATCGACCCCGTGACGGCCGAAGCGACCCCCACGGAGTGACGCGTCACGCGACGGTGAACGTCGCCCGCTGCGCCCACTCGTCGCGGCTCGACCGGCCGACCCGCAGCTCGAACGCGCCGGGTTCGACGACGCGCACGCCCGCGGCGTCGACGATCGTGAGGTCGGCGACGGGCAGCACGATCCGGATCCGCCGGGCCTCGCCGGGTTCGAGGTCGACCTGGCGGTAGGCCTTGAGCTCCTGATCCGTCCAGCTCGCCGAGGTGACGAGGTCGCTCACGTACACCTGCACGGTCTCGCGCACGGGGCGCTCGCCGATGTTGCGCAGCGTGATCTCCGCCCCGACGACCCCGTCGACGGGCACCGTGTCGGCGTCGAGCGCGAGCCCCTCGTATTCGACCCAGGTGTACGACAGCCCCTCGCCGAACGCGAACGGCTGCCGCTGGGTGAGGTCGGCGTAGCGGTCGCCGTGCTGTCCGCGGATCTGGTTGTAGTACGTCGGCTGCTGGCCGGCGTGCGCGGCGAACGAGATCGGCAGCCGCCCCTGGGGTTCGATGAGCCCGAGCAGCAGCTCGGCGATCGCCCGGCCGCCCTGCATGCCGGGGTTCGCGACCCACAGGATCGCGGCGGCGTTCATCGCCGACTCCGGCAGCACGAGGGGCTTGGAGGCCAGCACGACGACGATCACCGGGGTGCCGGTCCGGGCGAGGGCGTCGAGCAGCGCGATCTGCCCGCCGACGAGGTCGAGCGTCGCCGTGGAGCGGCCCTCGCCGACGAGCTCGATCCGATCCCCCACGACCGCGACCACGTAGTCCGCGCGGACCGCGTCGGCGACGGCGTCCTCGATCAGCCACTCGTCCGGGTCGGCCGGCACGACGAGCGGCGGTCGGGGCTGCCCGTCCGGGAAGAAGGCGCCCTCCGGGTCGGGCGTGAGCGTGAGGATCTCCGCGCCCGGCGCGTGCGTGACGCTCCAGTTCTCCGGCACGTGCCGGCGGATCCCGTCGAGCACGGTCGTGATCATGGCGCGCGGCTGGCCGTCCAGCCAGCCGGCCTGCCCGGAGCCGCCCGCCCAGTCGCCGAGCTGCGTCTGGGCGTCGTCCGCGAGCGGGCCGACCACGGCGATCCGGCGGGGCGTCGCGTCGCCGCCGGACGCCCTTCCCGATGCGTCGGCGGCATACCCGCCGGCGAGCGGCAGCATGCTCTCCTCGTTGCGCAGCAGCACGAGCGAACGGCGGGCCGCCTCGAGGTTCAGCGCGGCGTGCGCGGCGGTGCCGATCGCGGTGCGGATCCGCTCCTCGTCGATCGTGCGCGGATCCTCGAAGAGTCCGAGGTCGAACTTCAGGGTGAGGATCCGGCCGACGGCGGCGTCGAACGCGGTGTCGTCGAGGAGGCCGTCGGCGACCGCCTGCAACGCCCCGTCGAAGAACCCGGGCGTCGTCATGACCATGTCGTTGCCGGCTCGGACCGCGGCCGCCGCGGCGTGCGCATAGTCCGGCTGGACCTTCTGCTCCCACACCATCCGGCCGACGTTGTCCCAGTCGGTGATGAGCGTGCCGGTGTACCCCCACTCGCCGCGCAGCACGTCGGTGAGCAGCCAGTCGTTGATCGTGATCGGCACGCCGTCCATGGTCTGGTAGCCGAGCATGAACGTGCGGCAGCCGGCCCGCGCGACCCGCTCGAACGGCGGCAGGAACCAGCTGCGCAGCTTCCGCCGGGAGATGTCGGCCTCGCTCGCGTCGCGGCCGCCCTGCGTCTCGGAGTACCCGGCGAAGTGCTTCGCGGTGGCGAGGATCGCGGTCGGATCCGCGAGCCCGGTGCCCTGGTAGCCGCGCACCATCGCCGCGGCGAGTTCGCCGATGAGGAACGGATCCTCGCCGAACGTCTCGCCGACGCGCCCCCAGCGCAGGTCCCGCGCGATGCACAGCACGGGGGAGAAGGTCCAGTGCACGCCGGTCGCCGCGACCTCGATCGCGGTGGCCCGGGCGACCCGCTCGAGCAGTTCCGGGTCCCACGACGCCGCGAGCCCGAGCTGTGTCGGGAAGATCGTCGCGCCCTCCCAGAAGGAGTGCCCGTGGATGCAGTCCTCGCCGACGAGCAGCGGGATCCGCAGCCGGGTCTCGGCGGTGAGCTCCTGCGCCCGCACGATCCGCTCGGGCGAGGTGTGCAGGATCGAGCCGACGTGCATGCGCAGCACCTGGTCGTCGAGGTCGTCGCGGGCGTCGAGCTGGAGCATCTGGCCGATCTTCTCCTCGACGCGCATGCGGCCGAGCAGATCGGCGACGCGGTCGGGAGTGGGCAGGGACGGGTCCTGATACGGCATCCGCTCGCTCATCCGCTCATCCTGGCACACACCGCATCGAAACCTGAAGCACATACGGGTTTCGCGGCAGGGCCGGATCCGACGCCTCCGATGAATACTTGACTCGTTACGGGATTCGGGCGAGACTCGGAGCCGATCCGCGATGCGACGAGGCCTCGTGGCACCCGATGGAGGGCATGCATGTCTGAGCAGACCGGTGCGGACTGGGATTCCGCGGCGACCGACGAGCGCGTCGAGGAGCTGCTGGGGCGCATGTCCCTCGACGAGAAGGTCGCCTTCGTGACCGGAGACCTGAACGGGGACTTCGGCTTCTACGCCGACGGCGTCGAGAGCGCGGACGTTCCGAGCATCCGGATGGCCGACGGCCCCGCGGGCGTGCGGATCAACAAGGGCGACGTGCACGGGGGGAGGGCCACGTCGCTGCCCGCGCCGATCGCGCTCGCGGCGACGTGGGATCCGGATCGCGCGATCGAGTACGGCGCCGTGATCGGCGTCGAGTGCCGGGCGACCGACCACACCGTGTCGCTCGGACCCGCGGTCGACATCGCGCGCGTGCCGATCGGTGGCCGCACCTTCGAGTCGTTCGGCGAGGATCCGGCGCTGCAGTCCGCGATCGGCGTCGGGGTGGTGCGCGGCATCCAGGCCCAGGGCGTGCAGGCGTGCGCCAAGCACTACGCCATCAACAACCAGGAGGACCACCGTTCGAGCGTCGACGCCGTGATCGACGAACGGACGATGCGCGAGCTGTACCTGCCGCCGTTCGAGGCGCTCGTCCGCGAGGGCGGCGTGGCCAGCATGATGGGCGCGTTCAACCGCGTGAACGGTGAGTACGCGTGCGAGAACGCGCCGCTGCTGCGCGGGATCCTGCGCGACGAGTTCGGTTTCCGCGGCTGGATCATGAGCGACTACGGCGCCAACCACTCGACCGCCCGGGCCGCGAACGCGGGCCTGGACCAGGAGCAGCCGAACGAGGGCTTCTGGGGCGGTCGGCTGCTCGCCGCGGTGCAGGACGGCGAGGTGGCGGAGGCCGTGATCGACGAGAAGGTGCGCAACATCCTGCGCCCGATGGTCGGGCTCGGCCAGCCGGAGAACCCGGCCGGCGTCGCGGAGTTCGCGGTCGGCGGGCACCATGCGCTCGCGCAGAGCATCGCCGAGGACGCGATGGTGCTGCTCCGCAACGACGGCATCCTGCCGCTCGCCCCCGTCCGCACCGTCGCCCTGATCGGGCCCGACGTCGACGGCTTCGGCGCGCAGGGCGGCGGCAGCTCGCAGGTCCGCCCGACCCGCGGCGTCTCGCCCCTGGACGGGCTGCGTGCGGCCCTCGGCGAGGACGTGGGGATCGCGGTCGTGCACGGGGCGGATCCGGTCACCCCGGGCGCCCTGCTCCCGGGCGCCGACGCGGTGGGATCCGGCTTCTTCCGCACGCCGGACGGCGAGGTCGGCCTGCACGCCGAGTACTGGACGAACGCCTCCTTCGAGGGCGAACCGCTCGTGCGCCGCACCGACGGGCAGATCGAGCTGCTGCTCGGCTTCCACAACTTCCCCGGCTTCAACGCCTCCTCGCACCGGTACGAGAAGCTGCCGACCGAGCTGAACGGCCGGATGTCGGTGCGGTACACCGGCACTCTCACCGTGCCCGTGACCGGCACCTACCGGTTCGTCATCACCTCGCTCGGCACATACGCGTTCGAGATCGACGGGGCGGACGTCGCGCGGTCGGGCCGCGGGGCGACCGCGGACGTCCTCGACCTCGCTCCGGCCGAGCTCGCTCCGGCCGAGCCGACCGACGCCGGACCGCACCCGTACGGCTGGGGCGGGGACGGCGGTCAGCCGGACGTCGCGATCGACGAGATCCCGATGCGGCTCGAGGCCGGCCGCGAGTACGCGATCCGGATGGAGTACCGCGCCGACGACCCGTCGCAGGGGCACCTGCTCGGCGCCAAGCTGCGCCTGGGCTGGGTGCCGCCGGCCGGCGTCTTCTCGCCGGCGGTCGCCGAGGCCGCTGCGGCGGCCGCCGCAGCGGACGTCGCGGTCGTCGTGGTGCGCAGTTACGAGGCCGAGGCCGACGACCGCCCCGACATGCAGCTGCCCAACGGGCAGAACGACCTGGTCCGCGCCGTGCTCGCCGCCAACCCCCGCACCGTCGTCGTCCTGATGACCGGAGGGCCTGTGGACGTCACGGGGTGGGGTGCTGATCCGGCGGCGCTGATCCAGGCGTGGTACCCGGGCCAGGCGCAGGGGGGCGCCCTGGCCCGGGTGCTCACGGGTGCGGCCGAGCCGGGCGGCCGGCTGCCGCTGACGCTGCCGGTCTCGCTCGGGCAGACCCCGGCGGCGTCCGCCCGGACCTATCCCGGCGTGGGCGGGCAGGTGTTCTACGACGAGGGCGTGTTCGTCGGCTACCGCGGCTTCGACGCCCGCGATCTCGAACCCGCCTACCCGTTCGGGCACGGGCTCGGCTACACCGCGTGGGCGTTCTCCGGGTTGACCGTGTCGGGCCTGGAATCGGAGGATGCGGTCGGCGTCGCGGACGTGACGGTGCAGAACACCGGATCCCGGGCCGGATCCACGGTGGTGCAGGTCTACGTCGGCGGGGTGGAGGCTCCCGTGCCGATGCCGCCGCATCAGCTCGCCGGCTTCGCCAAGGTGCGCCTGGAGCCGGGGGAGTCGCAGCGGGTGCGGGTGCGGATCCCCCGTCGCGCCGCCTCGTACTTCGACGTCACCACGCACGGCTGGGTCACCCCGGCCGGCGAGGTCGAGGTGCGCGTGGGCGCCTCGAGCCGTGACATCCGCGCGGCGGGCGTGCTCGTGGTGGGCGAGCCCGAGGATCCTCAGCGCACCGCGACCGGCACCCCGTCCGCGGCGATCGACGCATAGGCCGCATCCACGACCGTGACGCGCCGTCCGCCGCCGCAGGCCGGGGCCGGGCGGCCGAGGGGTGTCATCGCAGTGCGACGACCTCGCCGCCGCGCGCGGCCGACGCCTGAGCTGCCTTCACGATCTCGACGGTGCGCACGCCGACGTCCCCGTCGGGCTGGGGCCGGCGTCCCTCCCGGATCGCGGCGACGAACTCGGCCAGGAGCAGGCCGTCGAGGTCGGCTCCGACCGGATCCCACGTCTCGCCGTGCGCATCGTGCCCGGCGACGCCCTGCGCGAACGGGCTGACGGTGATCGTGCCGCGCTCGGCGACGATCTGCAGGGTCAGCCCGCCCCAGGTCGGGGACGAGGTCGGCCAGCTCCACGAGCAGTCGATGCTCGCGACCGTGCCGCCGGGATACTGCAGTGTCACCATCCCGCCGGTCTCGACCTGCAGATCCCTGTCGGCGTAGAGGGTTCCGTTCGCGACGGCGCGGACCGAGCGCGGACGCTCGCCGAGCAGCTCGTCCAGGAGATCGGCGCAGTGCACGACGTGGTCGACGAGCGCGCCGCCGCCGGCGAGAGCGGGATCGGTGAACCAGGCGCGGTCCTGCGGCAGCTTGCCGTTGTTGGCGCCGACCACGCCGAGCACGGCGCCGAGGCGTCCGCTGCGCACCAGGGCGAGCGCGTCGCGGAACGCCGGTGCGAACCGCACGGGATAGGCGACCATCAGCGTGACGCCGGCGGCGTCGCAGGCCGCTCGCATCGCGACCGCATCTTCGACCGAGGTGGCCAGGGGCTTCTCGCAGAGCACATGCACTCCGGCGGCCGCGGCACGCTCGACGAGCGCCCGATGGCGGGAGTTCTCGGCGGCGACGACGACGGCGTCCGGGCGCCAGGCGAAGGCCTGCTCGTAATCGTCCACGTAGGCGACGCCCAGCTCGGCGGCGAGCTCGGCGCCCCGGGGCGCGTCGTCCGGCGCCGACGCTCCGTCGGGATCCGCGGCGATGAGCTCGATGCCCGGCATGGCGCGCAGCGCGTGCACGTAGCTGATCGCGTGGGTGTGCGCGAAGGACAGCACCGCGATGCGGAGCGGGGCGGGTCCGGTCATCGGGAGACCTCCAGGGCGGCGAGGGCGACCGGGGCGCCGGACGCGATCGATGCGTATGCGGCCTCGGCGACGGCGACCGCCTCGATGCCGTCGGCGGGCGAGATCCTGCTTTCGGCACCGCGGGCGAGGGCGTCGACGAAGTCGGCGATCTCGGTGAAGTACGGACTCTCCTGCGGCGACATCGGCGGGAGGTAGTCGGTGACGGCATCGGCGAGCACCGCATCGGTCCTGCTGACCCTGTCCTCCGCACTGTCGTGGCGCATCCGGCCGGCGGTGCCGGAGACCTCGACGCTGGTCCGGAACGGGATGCCGGAGGCGACCCAGCTGGCGTGCAGCTGGCTGATCACGCCGCTGCGGTGGGTGAGCACGACGTGCGCGGTGACGGGCGTCGGGACGACGTCATCGACGGTCGGCGGGTTCTGCACCGCATAGACCGACGCCACGGGGCCGGCGAACCAGATGGCCTGATCGATGTCGTGGATCATCAGATCGCGGATGACGCCGCCGCCGGCGCTCTCGCGGAAGAACCACGGCGCCTGGGGGGCGGATCCGGCGCGGCTGAAGCGCTGCACCGCGATCTCCCCGAGCCGGCCGGACTCGATGGCCTGCTTGATCCGCGCGTACTCGCCGAAGTAGCGCACCACGTGCGCGGGGAACAGTCGCACTCCCGCCGCCTCCGCGGCCTCGGCCACCTCACGGGCCTGCGCGGCCGTCGGTGCGAGCGGCTTCTCGCAGACCACATGGCGGCCGCGGGCGATCGCGCGCAGGGCCAGATCGGCGTGCGTGCTGCTGGGGGTCACGATGTCGACCAGATCGACCGCGTCGATCAGCTCGTCGACGTCCGCGAACTCCTGGAACCCGTACTCCTCGGCGATCGCCGCGGCACCCTGCAGGGAGGTCACACCGCCCTCGACGCCGAGAGCGCGCCAGGCATCCGCGTGCACGCGCGAGATCCCGCCGGCGCCGATGAGTCCCACACGTAGCCTGGTCACTGTCTCTCCTCGAGAAGTAGGGGATCGGCCGGAAGGCCCGGTCCGTCGTGCGGCAGAGGGGTGATCGAGGGCACTGGGAGCCCCTCGATGCCGTACACCGCGGACGCGTGCCGGCGGAACGCGTGCACGAGGGCGCCGTGGGCGGCGGCCTCGGCGCCCATCCTGGCCTCGGCGATCGGGACGGTGAAGGGCAGCGCGATGTGCTCGGCGAGACGCTCGCGGAGCGGATCCAGGAGCTGGCCGTGCGCGGCGGAGAGTCCTCCGCCGATCACGATCATCGCCGGGTCGACCGTCATCACGAGGGTCGCGATGCCGTGAGCGAGCTCGGTCACGAACCGGTCGAGCTCGTCGATCGCCTCGGCGTCTCCGCCGCGCGCGCGTTCGAACACCTCGGCCGCCGTCTCACCCGTGCGCCAGCGGATCTGCCCGGTCTCCGAGCCGAGGCCGCGGAACGCGTGCCGGCCGATGTCGCCCGCCGCGTTGTGGATGCCACGGCGCGGCCGGCCCCCCAGCAGCAGTCCCATCGCGATACGGTTGCCGACCGAGAGGTACAGGACGTCGTCGACGAGCTGCGCGACACCGAGATGGTGCTCGGCGACGGCGGCGAGGCGCACGCCGTTGTCGACCGCGACCGGGCAGCCGAACGCCTGGCGCAGGTGGGATCCGATGTCGATGCCCGACCACTCCGGGATCACGACCGAGGCGGTCACCCGTCCCAGGTCGTCGACGATGCCGGGCAGGGCGACGCCGATCGCCTTCACCCGGGAGACGGGGATGCCGGCCGCGGAGAGCGTTCGGTTCGCATCGGCGATCACGGCGGCGAGCTTGGACGCGCCGTCCTGTTCGGCGGACACGCCGGGGAAGGTGCGCTGGGCGATCACGGCGCCGGCCAGATCCGCGACGAGGACGCGAACGCTCGCGACGCCGATGTCGACGCCGACGACGACTCCGGCCGTCGCGTGGAAGGCGAACCGGCGTGCGGGGCGGCCCGCCCCCCGGCCGGATGCCGCCGGCACTTCGAAGATCAGGCCCGCGTCGCTGAGCGCGGCCATCGCGTTCTCCACGGAGGTGCGGGAGAGGCCGAGCATGACCGTGAGGTCGGTGACAGTGGCCGGGCCGCTGTCACGCAGCTGGAGGGCCGATCGGGCGACGATCGACGACGGTGCGGTGGTCACGGCGGCTCCTCTCGTCCTCATCGCCGGTGGTAGCGATCAAAATAGCACAGCGTGCTCACGGAATTCAGGCGAGATCCACGATCGCACAAGATCCCGTGCGGAAACTGTTCTGACGCGATCGAAGATTGCCCCTTGACTAATTATCACACCGTGATGTCATAATGGGCATCTACCCTGCACGGTTCTAGCAAAGGAGCACCATGCGCGTCAGCAAGTTCACCGGCATCGCAGCGGGGATCGCCGCGATCGCCGCACTGGCGGGCTGTTCCGCCGGGTCGGGGGGCGCCGCCGCCACCCCGACCGGTGAGCAGAAGGTCACGGTCTGGCTCTACCCGGTCATCGCCGACCAGGCCAAGCACAAGCAGTTCTGGGACTCGACCATCGCCGCATTCGAGAAGGACCACAAGAACATCAAGGTCTCGTACGAGATCTTCCCGTGGGCCAATCGAGACCAGTCCCTGCAGACGGCGATCGCCGCGGGCAAGGGCCCCGACCTCGTCTACCTCATCCCCGACCAGCTCGCGGCCTACCAGAAGTCGATCCAGCCGCTGGACAACCTGCTCAGCAAGGACCGGCAGAAGCAGATCCTCCCCAACGTCAAGAGCTCGGTCACGCTCGGCGGGCACATCCTCGGTGCGCCGATCCTGACCAGCGCCCAGCCGCTGATCTGCAACGCCGCCGCGTTCAAGGCGGCCGGCGTCACCGATTACCCGAAGACCTGGGACGACATCAAGGCCCTGGCGCCGAAGTTCACGGCGAAGGGCATGTACGTCCTGAACTACCCGGCCTCGGCGGAGAACACGCTCAATCTCACCTTCTACCCCCTGCTCTGGCAGGCGGGCGGGGCGGTCTACGACAAGTCCGGCGGCGTCGGCTTCGACAGCGCCGCGGGCACCAAGGCGCTGACCTTCATCTCCGACCTCGCGAAGGAGAAGGCGCTCGACCCGGAGGCGCTCACCACGAACGTGCCGCTCGAGCAGACAGCCATCGCCCGGGGCAAGGTCGCGTGCACGTGGAACAACGCGGTCACCGAGGTCGCGCCGTTCTGGGGCAAGGACAACGTGAAGGTGCTGCCGCCGCTGACGGGGAAGAAGTCCGTCGCGTACGGCACGGTCGGTTCGCTGTCCGTGCTGAAGGGCTCGAAGGCGCAGCAGGCGGCCGCGGAGTTCGCGGAGTACGCCACCAGCGCGAAGGTCGTCAAGCCGTATCTGAAGGAGGCGGGATACTTCTCGGCTCTCAGCGGCACCGGCTCGCTGTACGCCGACGACCCGCTGCTCGGCCAGGTCGAGAAGTACGTGCCCGACACGACGGTCGGTCAGCTGGCGACCAGCTCCCGCGCCCTCATGGGTGTGCTCGCCCCGGAGATCCAGGCATCCCTGCTCGGACAGAAGTCTCCGGCGGACGCGCTCAAGTCGGCCGCCGACGCGGCGACCCCCCTCCTGAAGAAGTAGTGGACACGGGGGGTGCGCGGGCCCGACCGCGCACCCCTGCTCACCCGAGGTGCGATGCGATGACGACCACGACCCAGACCCGGCGGCCTCCCGGCCGTTCTCCCGGCCGCGTGCTGGCCCGGAGGGAGGCCAGAGTGGCGCTTCTCTTCGTGCTGCCCGCATTCCTGCTGTTCCTCGCCTTCCGGTTCGGTCCGAGCATCGTCGGCGTCGCGCTGAGCTTCTTCCAGTACGACATCTCGGGCGAGGTGTCGTGGCGAGGACTCGACAACTTCCAGCGGCTGGTCGCCGATCCGCTGTTCTGGCGGGCCCTGGGCACCACCGCGATCTACACCGTCTTCGCGGTGCCGATCTCGCTCGTGCTGTCGACCGTGATGGCGCTGGGCGTGCGGCGGGCGTTCCGCGGATCCCGGTTCTTCCGCTCGATCTTCTTCCTCCCGGTGATCACCTCGCTCGTGCTGGCCGGCTCGATCTTCGTGTGGATCTTCTCCGGCGACGGGCCGTGGTCGCGCCTGATGGCGCCGCTGGGCCTGGGCGGGTCCTGGCTGGGGAGCACGATCCTCGTGATCCCGGCGATCATCGTGGTCGGCGTGTGGTCGCGGTTCGGCTACGGGATGATGATCATGATCGCGGCGATGCAGGACATCCCTCGCGAGCTAGAAGAGGCGGCGCTGATGGACGGGGCGAACGCCTGGCAGCGGTTCCGCTGGATCGTGCTGCCGTTCCTGCGGCCGACCGTGTTCTTCCTCGCCGTGATCGAGACCACCGCGGCGTTCCAGGTCTTCGACGTGATCTACGTGATGACGCAGGGCGGGCCGGCCAACGCCAGCTACTCCCTCGTCTACCTGCTGTACGACCAGGGTTTCAAGTACTTCGACTACGGATATGCGGCGGCGGTCGGTGTCGCGCTGTTCGCGATGACCCTCGCCGTCGCCCTCATCCAGCGTCTCGTGATCGGAAGGCAGAGATGACGACCCTCACGAAGCCCAGGCAGCAGCAGCTGCCGCCGGCGGCGATCCCGCCTCGCGGAGGCCGCTCGTACCGCGCCCTCCAGCCGACCGGGCTCGGAGTCGTGCTCCGCTGGATCTGGCTGACCATCGCCGGCATCCTCAGCTTCTTCCCGTTCTACGCGATGGTGGTGCTGAGCCTGAAGCCGGGCAAGGTCGTCCAGCTGCCCGGATCCCTGCTGCCGTGGACGGACATCTCGTTCGACGCCTACGCGAACGTGCTCTCCGGGCAGAACGTCCTCGTCTGGCTCGGCAACACCCTCGTCTACTCCCTCGTCTCCGTCGCCGCGGTGCTGTTCCTGTCCGCGCTCGCCGGGTACGCGTTCGCGAAGAAGCGGTTCGCCGGCAAGGAGACCATGTTCTGGTCGTTCCTGGCGATGGTCATGGTCCCCTTCCACGTGACCCTGATCCCCACCTTCCTGCTCATGGCCGCCCTCGGCGGCGTGGACACCTACTGGGGCCTCATCCTGCCGACCCTCGCCAACGCGCAGGCCGTGTTCCTGATGCGCCAGTTCATCCAGGGACTGCCGGACGACCTGTTCGAGGCGGCGCGGATCGACGGCGCGGGAGAGTTCCGGATCTTCCTGCGGATCGTGCTGCCGCTGTGCAAGCCGATCCTGGCGACGCTCGGCATCTTCGTGTTCCTCTGGCACTGGAACGACTTCCTCTGGCCGCTCATCATCGGCAAGTCCACCGCGATGTTCACCCTGACCGTCGGGATCTCGTCCCTGCAGCAGCAGAGCGTCCCGCTCAGCACGATGCTGGCCGGCAGCGTCGTCGCCCTCGCCCCGATCTTCCTCGCGTACCTGATCGCTCAGCGGTACGTGCAGGAGGGCGTCACCGGCACCGGCATCAAGGGCTGACCGGCCCGGTCCCCACGCACCTCAGAAAGGACGCACACGTGACACTTCAGGCTTTCCCCGGGGAAGCGGCGCTCGAAGACGCCCTCACCACGCCGAGCCCGGCCCTCGTCGCCGATCTCGCCGAGGGCGCCGGCGACCTCGTGATCCTGGGCGCCGGCGGCAAGATGGGCCCGACGCTCGCGATCCTGGCCCGTCGCGGGCTGGACGCCGCCGGCCGCTCCGGCGACCGGGTGCACGCGGTCTCACGGTTCGGAGACGCGGCCGTGCGTGCGCGACTCGAGGCCGCGGGGGTGCGTGTCGTGCCGTTCGACCTCATCGAGAACGACGACTTCTCGACCCTGCCGGACGCTCCGAACGTGGTGTTCATGGTCGGGGCGAAGTTCGGCGCCGCCACCAGCCCGTCCTGGGCGTGGGAGGTCAACGCGGCCCTGCCGGATCGGGTCGCGCGGCGCTACCGCGACAGCGCGATCGCCGTGATGTCGACCGGCAACGTGTACCCGTTCGTGCCCGCCTCCTCCGGAGGCGCGACCGAGGACGTGGCCCCGGCCCCGATCGGCGAGTACGCGCAGTCGTGCCTCGGGCGGGAGCGGGTGTTCGAGTTCGGGGCGCAGGAGCGCGGGACCAGGGTGTCGATCATCCGACTCAACTACGCGATCGACCTCCGCTACGGCGTGCTGGCCGACATCGCCGGCGCGGTGCACGCCGATCAGCCGGTCTCGGTCGCGACCGCGAACGTCAACGTCGTGTGGCAGGGCTACGCGAACGAAGTGGTGCTGCGCAGCATCGGCCATGCGACCTCCGACGTGTTCACGGTGAACCTCACCGGACCCGAGACACTCAGTGTGGCCGCGGTCGCGCATCGGTTCGGCACCCTGTTCGGGCGTGATGTGCAGCTGGTGGACGAGCCGCAGCCCACGGCGCTACTGAACGACTCGCGCCGCTGCATGGCCCTGTTCGGCTACCCGTCCCTCTCCGCCGACGCCCTCATCGCGCTGCAGGCCGCCTGGGTCGAGGCGGGCCACCCGATCTCGGCGAAGCCCACCAAGTGGGCCGTCCGGGACGGGCGGTTCTGATGGCGGTCGTCCCGACGCTCCGGCCCGAGGCCGCGCGCACGCTCCGGCGCGGCGCCGTGATCCCGGCGCATCCGCTGGCGCTCACGGCGGATCGCCGGCTCGACGAACGGCGCCAGCGCGCGCTCACCCGCTACTACCTGGCGGCCGGCGCCGGCGGGCTCGCCGTCGGCGTGCACACCACGCAGTTCGAGATCCGGGATCCCGAGCACGCCCTGTTCGAGCCGGTGCTCTCCCTCGCCGCGGAGGAGCTCGACGCGCACGGCGATCCCGACGTGGTCAGGATCGCCGGCGTCGCCGGGGGCACCGGGCAGGCCGTCGCGGAGGCGGAGCTGGCGCGGTCCCTCGGCTACGACGCGGTGCTGGTCAGCCCGCGGGTCGCCGGCGCCGACGAACGCGCGCTGCTCGAACGGGCGCGGGCGGTCGGCGAGGTGCTCCCCGTCGTCGGGTTCTACCTGCAGACGGCGATCGGCGGGCCGGTGCTCGACCGCGAGTTCTGGCGCGAGTTCGCGTCGATCCCGTCGGTCGTCGCGGTCAAGGCGGCGCCCTTCGATCGCTACCGCACCCTCGAGCTCGTGCGCGGGGTCGCCGCATCCGGACGCGCGGACGAGATCGCGCTGTACACCGGCAACGACGACGCGATCGTCGCCGACCTGCTCTCCGAGTTCCACGTGGCGTCGCCGGACGGATCCCGCACCCTGCGATTCGTCGGGGGGCTGCTCGGGCAGTGGGCGGTCGGCACGCGCGCCGCGGTGTCGGTGCTCGAACTGTCGCATCGCGCCGCGTCCGGGGATCGCGACGCCTACTCCGCGCTGGGCCGGATGGCGTCCGACATGGTCGACGTGAACCAGGCCGTGTTCGATCCGGGGAACGACTTCCACGGCGTGATCGCCGGCGTCCACGAGATGCTGCGGCAGCAGGGCCTGATGGAGGGCACGTGGTGCCTCGACCCTGCCGAAGGGCTGTCGCCCGGCCAGGCCGACGAGATCGCGCGTGTGCGACAGGCCTATCCCGAGCTCAGCGACGACGCGTTCATCGCCGAGAACCGCGAGGACTGGCTCCGATGAGCTCCCCGGTGCTGGTCGCGGTCGTCAGCGCGCAGCTGATGGCCGAGTTCTTCTCGGAGGCCGACGAGGAGCGTCTGCGGGCGGCCGCCGCGGCACTGGGCGGCGGGTATCTGCGCGTCGACCGGCTCGCGGACGTGCCGGATCCGAGTGCGACGAGGGCCATCGTCACGAGCTGGGGCGCGGTGCCGTTCGACGCAGCCCTGTTGGATCGGATGCCGCGCCTCGAGCTCGTCGCGCACACCGGCGCCACCGTGAAGCCGTTCGTCACGGACGAGCTGTTCGCGCGCGGGATCCGCGTCACGCAGGCCGGACTCGCGATGGCCCGCCCCGTGGCCGAGGTCTCGCTGGCGTTCACGCTCGCCCTGCTGCACCGGCTGCCCGAGATGAACGACGCCCTGCGCGCCCGCGGCGGCTGGTACGACCCCTCGGTCGGGGCGCAGCACCAGATTCTGGAGGCGGAGATCGCGGTGATCGGGGCCTCCCGCACCGGCCGAGCGTATCTGTCGCTGATCCGTGCGCTCGGCGCCCGGCCGCTGCTGGTGGATCCCACGGTCGACGCTGCCGAGGCGAGCGCGCTCGGCGCCGAGAAGGCCGGACTCGACGACGCGCTCCGCCGCGCCAGGATCGTCGCGCTGCACGCTCCCACCCTGCCCGCGACACACCGCATGATCGGGGCGCGCGAGCTGGCGCTGATGCCCGACGGCGCAGGTCTGGTGAACACCGCCCGGTCGTGGCTCGTCGACGCGGTCGCGCTCGAGGCCGAGCTGCGCAGCGGCCGGATCTCGGCGGCTCTGGACGTCTTCGACGAGGAGCCGCTGGGCTCGGACAGCGTGCTCCGGACGCTCCCGAATGTGCTCCTCACCCCGCACCGGGCGGCCGGCACGGTGGAGGGTCGCCTGACGCAGGGCCGGATCGTGGCCGACGAGGTCGAAGCGTTCGCCGCCGGACGGCCGCTGCAGCACGGAGTCACCCGCGAACAGCTCGCCGTGATGGGCTGAGCGATGCGGGTCGCCTTCGCCGGGGTCGCGCACTCGCACCCCTTCGCCGATGCGGCGGGACTCGTCGCGCGCGGGGCGGAGGTCGTCGGAGTCTGGGACGAGGACGACCCGGCCCGGCGGATCGACTTCGCCGAGCGCTTCGCGGTTCCCGCACGCGCGGAGTTGGGCGACCTGCTCGCGCTGCGGCCCGATGTCGTGGTGGCGACGCCGCGCACGCCCCGCGCCGCCGAGGTCGCGTTCGCCTGCGCGCAGGCCGGCATCCCGGCGTTCGTCAACAAGACGGTCGCCGCGGACGCCGCAGGGCTCGCACGCTGGCGGGCGCTGCCTCCGGCGCCGCGGTTCACCTCGTCGGTGCTGCGCTTCGCGCCCGCGCTCGCCGCGTTCGCCGCCGCGCTCCGCGGTTGCCGGATCCACGCGATCGACGTGCACGCCCAGCACGACATCGCCGGGTTCCTCACGGCGGTCCGGCGCTGGCAGGACGACCCGTCCGGAGCCGGCGGCACGATGCTGAACATCGGCCTGCACGCGTGGGAGATGCTCGACGTGCTCGTCTCCGGTGCGCGCGCCGAGATCCTCTCCGCCGTGCGCACGACGGGCGGATCCGCGACCTCGTCGGAGCTGCTGGCGTCCGTGCACGCCCTTGTGGGCACGATCCCGGTGACCGTCACGATCGCCGGACTCGCCGGACCGGACCGCTACGCGGTGCGGGTCTGGACCGACCACGGCGCGCAGGAGCTCGTGCTGCCGCAGGACGGCGACGGCCTCGGCTACGGAGCGACCGCCGACGCCGTGCTGGCGCTCGCCCGCGGCATCGTCCCGATCGACCCCGAGCGGACCGCGGCCGTGTACCGCAACGCGATCGCCGCCGCCGAGGAGGCCCGGTGCGACGAAGCTCTGGGGAGAGACGGATCACTGGGGAGAGACAGGGGCGAGAACAGCCCCCTCCACGCGGGCCCGCCCGCACCGATGGCGATGACGCCGGAAGTGAGATGACATGACCGACACCATTCCGCAGGACACCGTGCACCGCGCCGAACGGCGGTCCCGACGCCTTGTGCTGGCCGGATTCGGCGCCGCAGCCGTGGGAGGCCTCGCGGCCGCCGTCGCCACGGCCGCTCCGGCGAACGCCGCGACCGGATCGGACGCCCGGAACGCGGCGTCGGTGGCGACCGTCTCTGCGCTGGCCTCGCTCACCGCGAAGGCCGATGACATGGTCGCGGTGTCCGGCTACGCCCACCCCGGCGATGGCGGCGGAGGGCTGTTCCGCTGCATCACCGCGGATCAGCCCGCGGTGAACGGCGGCACCGTGGTGCCAGGCCGGAGCGGAGCCGTCTGGGCGCGGGTGCACAGCGGCACGATCGACTTCCGGGCCTTCGGGATCTTCGGCCCGGAGACCCCCGCTGACGAGGCGCTCGACGCCCTGGTCGCCGACCAGGCCGTTGTGCGGATCGAGGCGCACACGGATCTCAACTTCGTGCGCCGGCACAAGTTCAGCCGCTCGGGCATCGCGTTCGACTTCGGCGGCCGTCTGATGACGACGGAGGGCATCGAGAAGGCCGGCAAGGACGATCCGTTCGCGGCGGTCATGTACTTCTGCGGCGAGGTGACCGCGGAGGAGCACACTGCGGCGCTCGGCGAGGGCGTTCCCGATCTCGCCGACGTGCTCCCGGTGGGGGACTCGTCCTTCTTCGCCGTCGGCGAGTGGTATGCGGCGGAGGTGAATGCGCTCTCCGGGCGGTGGGAGCGCGAGCTGCAGAAGCTCGTGCAGGTGACCCAGATCGTGGACGGATCCCACGTCCGCATCAATTACCAGATCGGCTGGCCGCTCGGCGCCGACCGCTCCATCACCTGGCGGCACGTCAAGCCGGTGCAGAACGTGGTCGTCTCGAACCTGCGGTTCCAGGGCAAGGGCACCGATGAGTACACCGGATCCCACCCGCTGGCGTTCGAGTATGCGGTGCGCTGCGACGTCGATCACATCGACGGCACCGCGACGTTCTGGCCGCTGATCATGCGCCGGTGGAACACCTCGTACACGACGGAGAGCTGCTCGCTGAAGAATCCGACATCGGTCACCTGGGGCGGCGCCGGGTACATGACTCAGCAGATCTACTGCCTGTACGGGTACGTGGCGAACAGCCGCACCTCGAACGCACGGCATCTGAACGACTTCACCGCCTCTGCGTACTGCCTCGTCGAGAACTGCCACGGCGACGGCGACGATCAGGGGCCGTTCGTGACACACGGCCAGTACGAGCACGACCTGACCTACGTCGGCAACTCGGGGCTGATGACCTTCGCGAACTCGGGCGCGCCCTGGGGATCCGCCGCGAAGCGCATCACGGTGCGCAAGCATGTCTGCTCCTGGTTCGTGGCGCGGGTCAAGGTCACCGACCTGACCCTCGAGGACGTCCGCGTGATCGGCAAGAAGGGGCTGAACGGATCCGGCATGCTCTGGATCAACGCGGACGGCGCGCAGCTGCGCGGCTGCTCCGCCACAGACACGCTCATCATCACGCAGTCATCGAGCGCATCGAAGCGGCCGACCGTGATCGAGGCGTCGGACTTCGCGTTCGCCGCAGCGGGGGATCTCACCAACGCCTCGGTGTCGGCACCGGTCACGTTCGTCGACACCGTGCTGTCCGGGGTGAACGGTGTGCGGATCGGCGGCGCGGGCCCGGTCACGTTCCGCGGCGGCCGGCTCTCCGGCGGCGACCGCGACGCGGCGTTCGGAACGCTCTCCGCGCGGCTCCGCCTCGACGGCGTCGATCTTGACGGCGTCCGGATCGACGCGGCGGGGAAGGACGCGCAGGCCGTCGAGATCCTCGGCGGATCCGCGCTGGCTACGACGAAGGGCACCGGGTTGTCGCGCAGCGGCGCGGGAGACCTCACGGTGGTCCTGGGCGACAGCACCTTCACCGGCGGTGGCACGTACGTGTCGATCGGTGCCGGCGTCAACCACTACCGGGCGACCGGCTGCCGTTTCGACGGCGGCGCGCTCGAGCTTCCGGCGCAGGGCTTCGGCGCGAAGAGCACGCTGCTGCACTCGGGCAACGTAGAGACCGGCCTCAAGCGCACGGTGCCCGCAGAGGCCGCGAACGTGGTGCTGTCGGGGAACGTCGTCGTATGACCGGCGAGCCGACCATCCGGAATGCGGTGCCCTCGGACGCGGCGGGACTCGCAGCACTCTGGGCGCGCGCGTTCACTCCGCCGCTCGCGCCCGATCAGTGGGAGACGGATCCGGAGCGGTTCGCCCACACGATCGTCGCCGTCGACGAGGCAGGGCTGGTCGGCTCGATCCACGGACTGCCCAAGCGCCTGCGGGAGGACGAGGGCGGCACCGCGCAGGTGCACGCGATCGGCAGCGTCGTGGTCGCGGACCGCGCCCGCGGCCGCGGAGTCGCGCGTCGTCTGGTGGCCGCGACGCTCGATGCGGCGCGGCGGTCGGGCGCCGACTGGGCGCTGCTGTTCACCGGCACCCCGCTGGTCTACCGCTCGAGCGGATTCGAGGCGTTCGCGATGCGCCGCACGCTCGCCGGTCCGTGGAGCGCAGACGATCCGTCGGGCACGCGGACGTCGTGGGAGGTGCGGCGCGAGGCGATCGGCCCGGGCACGACCGCCTCCTGGGCTCGCGCGTACGACGATTCCCGCGAGGGCCTGGTGCTGGCCCCGGTGCGATCATCGCTGGACTGGACGATGGCCAGGTGCGGTTGGCGGGCAAGCGCGGCTACGTCATCGAGCGCGACGGCGGGGTGCTCGGCTATGCGGTCGCGGAGGCGCGCGCGGGGCGAGGTGAGCTCGCCGAGCTGGCGGTCCCCGGATCCGCTCCGGACGGGGTGCGCGAGGCGCTGCTGGCCGCGATCGCGGACGACTGGCGGAGTGCGGCCGTGGAGGGCTGCGATCTCGCCGTGCCGGATCGGGTCGCCGACACCGCCGCCGTCCTCGCGTTCGCACCGCGCACCCGGCGCGTGCGCGACGACACCGGCATGACGCGCCCGCTCGGACGCGACCCACGCCTGACCGGGATCCGGCACTTCGATGCGGCCGACTACTTCTGACCCGGTCCCGTCCCGCCGCGAGTCACTCCTCCACGGACTCGCCCGCGGGACGTCCGCCGGCGAGCGGCGCGATCCGGTCCGCGGCCTGGGTGACGTGCGCCGCGATCACCGCGCGCACGGCGTCGGGGTCTCCGCTCGCGATCGCGTCGTAGATGAGGCGGTGGCTGCGCACGTGCTCGGCCTGCCCTGCCGGGGGGAGGGCGGCGTTCGCGGCCTGGATGAACCCGGCGATGCGTCCGCGCAGCTGCGCGTTCAGTTCGGTGACGAAGCGGTGCCCGGACAGCTCGGCGAGCGCCTCATGGAAGGCGCGGTCCTGACGCAGCACCTCGGCCATGTCGCCGATCGGGGCAGCGTCCATCGCGGTGAGGATGCCCTGCAGCCGCTGCGCCGCCGCGTCGTCCCAGCGCTCCTGCACGCGGATCGCCATGAACTGCTCCAGCACGATGCGCAGACTCGAGATCTCCTCGAGATCCTGCGCGGTGAGCTCCGCGACCCGCGCCCCGCGCCGCGGCTCCCGCACGACGAGCCGCTCCTCGGCGAGCCGGGTGAGCGCCTCCCTCACCGGGATGTGGCTGACGCCGAGCTGCTTCGCGAGCGTGCGCTCGACCAGGCGCTCTCCCGGCATCAGCTCGCCCGAGTGGATCGCAGCGCGCAGCTCGTCGGCGACCTGCTCGGCGATGTTCTGGTCCGACACCGTGCGCATGGCTCCCTCTCGCGGCTCGGCGGGCTCCGGCGAGCCGTCCTCCCGATGCTATGGCATCCGGTCCGCGGGGCGATCGACCGATGCGAGGAGACGGCCCGTGCGGAAGCAGGACGACGGAAGGTGAGCGGATGAACCAGGACATCGGGTCGACGGCGACCAGGATCGGCGACCGGATCCGCGTGCCGCGCACCCGCGTGCGCGTCGGCGTCGCGCGGCGCGACATCACGCCGCCGGTCGGGATCCGCGCCAAGAACTGGGGCCCCGCCGACTGGGAGCGCTCGGAGGGCGCGCACCGTCCGTTCACGCTCACCGCGCTCGCGCTGCTCGCGGACGACGAGCGCCCGCGCGTGCTGCTCGCCGTCGACGGCACCTGGTGGCGGCGCGTCGCCGACGAGCAGGGCGTCCGGCAGGCGATCCTGGACGGTCTCGGCCTCGCGCCCGACCAGCTCATGCTCTCGCTCTCGCACACGCATGCCGGGGCGGTGCTCTGCGCCGCCGACGCGCACCTGCCCGGAGGCGAGCTCATCCCGGGATACCTGGAGGCTCTGGCTGCCGGGGGCGTCGCCGCGGGGCGGGAGGCGCTCGACGGCGCCGAACCGGGGCTGATCGAGTGGACGCAGGGACGCTGCGCGCTCGCCGCGGACCGCGAACTCGTCCTGAACGGGCGCGCGCTGGTGGGCTTCAACCCCGAGGGCGAGGCGGACGACACGGTCGTCATCGGCCGGGTCACCGCAGCCGGCGTGGTCCGCGCGACGCTGGTCAACTACGCCTGCCACCCCACGACGCTCGCCTGGCAGAACCGCGACGTGTCGCCGGACTACGTCGGCGCCCTGCGCGAGACCGTGGAGGCCGCGACCGGTGCGCCGTGCCTGTTCCTGCAGGGCGCGTCGGGGGAGCTCGCGCCGCGCGAGCAGTACACCGGCGACGTGACGGTCGCCGACCGGCACGGCCGCTCGCTCGGGCATGCGGTCCTGGCCGCCCTCGATGCGCTGCCGGTGCCCGGCGAGGAGATCGCGCTCGACGACGTGATCGAATCGGGCGCCCCGTTGGCGATCTGGGCCGGCCGTCCCGCCGCCGCGGACGGATCCGCCGCGGGCGCGCTGACGAGCGTCGAACTGCCCCTTCGCGACCTGCCGACCCTCGACGACCTCGCCGAGGAGTGGAAGGACATCGACCCCCGCTCGCGCGAGGAGCGGCTGAGTCGTGCCCGCAACCTGCGCGACGGCTACATCGACGGACCGACCGTGCAGCACCCGGTCTGGGCGTGGCGATTCGGCGACGCGGTGCTGCTCGGGCATCCGGGCGAGGCGTACTCGCGGCTGCAGCGCACGCTCCGGGCGCGGTTCCCCGGCGTGCCGATCGTCGTGATGAATCTGACCAACGGCCCGGGCTTCGTCTACCTGCCCACCCGCGAGGCGTACGAGCGGGGCATGTACCAGGCGTGGCAGACGCCGCTGGCGTCCGGGGCGCTCGACCTGCTCGAGGATCACGCGTGCCGCGTGGTCGCCGGGCTCCTCGGCCGCTGATGCGTCCGTCCGTGCAGCCGCAGAATCCCGTGAGATGAGGAGAAACATGACCGTTCAGAAGCCCGTCGCCGTCGTGACCGGAGGAGCCGCCGGAATCGGCTGGGAGATCGGCCGGCGCCTGGCCGCCGACGGCCACCTCGTGATCGCCGCGGACCGCGTGCCGGGGCTCACCGGGTCGGGCGAGGACGCCGGGATCCTCTGGCGCGAGCTCGACGTCACCGACCCTGCGGCCGTCGACCGCGTGTTCTCCGGGATCGAGGCCGAGTTCGGCCCGATCGCGGTGCTCGTCAACAACGCCGGCATCCAGCGGCATCGCGGCATCGAGGACCTCTCCTGGGAGGAGTGGACCGCGGTCGTCGATGTGAACCTGCACGGCGTGTTCGCCTGCCTCCAGGCCGCCGGACGCCGGATGCTCGAGCACGGCGGGGGCCGCATCGTGAACATCTCGTCGGTGTCCTCGCGCGGCTCGGCCGGGCGGGCGCCGTACGCGACCACCAAGGCCGCCGTGATCGGGCTCACGGCCACCGCGGGCGCGGAATGGGCGGCGCGCGGGGTGCGCGTCAACGCCGTCGCGCCGGGCTACGTCGACACGGGCGTCTTCCGCCACGGCGTCGAGGCGGGCACGCTCGACCTCGGCACGATCCTCTCCCGGATCCCCGCGAAGCGGCTCGGCGACGCGACCGAGATCGCCGCGGCGGTCAGCTTCCTGGTGTCGGATCAGGCGGCCTACATGAACGGCCAGACGCTCTACGTCGACGGGGGCTTCATGGTCGACTACGGCGTCCCGCTCGCGAAGAAGCCGTCATGACCGGGCTCGCGGTGATCGACACGGCCACGGCCGTGCTGCCCCTGCCCGCGCCGCTGCGGCTCGGCGCCATGACGGTGACCCGCCGGGAGTACAGTGCCGTGCGCGCGACCGCCGCGGACGGCACCCGCGGCGTCGCGTACTGCCTGTCGCGCGAGGCGCCGATGGCCGAGATCGTGGGGCGGCTCGTCGCCGGGCATGCGATCGGCGCCGACGCCGACGACCCGGAGGCGACCTGGGAGCGGATGCTCCGCGGCAGCGCGATCGTCGGGCGGGTCGGCCTGGTGCGGCGCGCGATCGGCCTCGTCGACATCGCGCTGTGGGACATCGCGGCCCGTCGCGCCGGCCGTCCGCTGTGGCGGATGCTGGGCGCCGGAGACGGCCCGCGTCCCTCGATGCTCGTGGCGGCCTACCCGACGCCGGAGCGTCCGCCGCGCGCCGTCGCGGATGAGGTGCTCGCACAGGCGGGCGGCTGGACGAACGTCAAGATCTCCCGGCTGCCCGATCCCGGATACATGCGGGAGCTGATCGGGATACTGAACCGCGAACTACCCGCCGCCACGGGCCTCGTGGTCGATGCCGGCTTCGGCTGGCGCGACGCCGACGAGGCGCTCGCCGAGATCGCGCAGTGGGGCGATCCGCGGCTGGCCTGGCTGGAGGATCCGCTGCTCCCCGAGGACGTCGCAGGCTGCGCGCGCATCCGCCGAGCATCCGGTCTGCCGGTGTCGGCGGGCGACGAGGTGACGGATCCCGAGGTCCTGCGCGCGCTCGTCGACCATGCGGCCGTCGATGTGCTGCGCCTCGACGTGGTCGCCATCGGCGGCGTGACCCCGGCGCGGGAGATGATCGCGTGGGCGGCGGAGCGCGGCGTGCCCGTCTCGGGCCACGTCTCGCCCGAGGTCACCGCGCATCTCGGCATCGGCGTGGAGACCTTCGCGCGCGGCGGGAACCCCTACGACCCGGCGCCCGTGTTCGTCCGCGGCGGCCCGGACTTCGACGGGCGGGTCGTACCGCCGCAGACTCCGGGGCTCGGGTTCGAGCTCGATCCGGGGGTCTTCGACTTCGAGAGGAGCACGCGATGACGGACTCCGCCATCCGCAGCGCCGTGGTGACCGGCAGCGGCAAGGGCATCGGCCGGGCCGTGGCCGAGAGGCTGACGGCGGACGGGTGGGTCGTCATCGGCCTCGAACGCTCGGCCGGATCGGGAAGCGTCGAGTCCGGCGCCTGCGCCGCGGTCGTCCTGGGCGATGCGGCCTCCCGCGAGGCGCACCGGAGGGCGGCGGATGCGGCGATGGCCCTCGCGCCGCTGGCCGGCTGGGTCAACAACGCCGGAATCACGAAGCACACCCCGCTGCACGACCTCGACGAGGAGACGGTGCGGGAGATCATCGGCGTCAACGGGTTCGGGTACGTGTGGGGGTGCAGCACGGCCGTGTCGGCGTTCGTCGACCAGGGGATCGCGGGCGCGATCGTGAACGTCGGCTCGATCCACGGCAGGGCCAGCCATCCCGACCACGCCGTGTACGAGTTCACGAAGGGCGGGATCGACGCGCTCACCCGCAGTGTCGCCGTCACCTACGGCGGACTCGGCATCCGGGCGAACACCGTCGCGCCGGGCGGGGTCCGCACCCCGCACCTCGAGGCGCAGATCGCGTCCTCGCCCGACCCCGCGGCCGCGGAACCGGGCGCTCGCGGAGGGCCCGCCGATGGCGCGGATCGCGCGCGCGGAGGAGGTGGCCGCGCTGACGGCGTTCCTGCTGTCGGAGGAGGCGCCGTACGTCACGGGGCAGTCGATCGCGATCGATGGCGGATGGACATCCTCCTTCGGCGACGTGTCGATCGACCCCGCCCTGCGCGCACGGTTCCGTTCGGCCGGCTGACCGGGGTCAGGCTTTCAGCATCGAGGCGCGGGCGATCAGGCCGTCGACGACGTCGAACGTCGCGATGGTCTCGGTCGCGACCCCGGCGTTGACGACCTGCTCCCGCGCCACGACCCAGCGGCTGCCGAACAGCACGCTGGTCTCGATCATGCAGGACAGGTCGGGGTTCTGCAGCCGTGGCTCGTAGAACGCACGGATCGCCTGCTCTCCTGCGATCGGCTTTGGAGCGACTCCGACGATGACCGCGTCGGCGGCGTAGGTCGCGACGAAGGCGTCGAGGTCGTGCGCGTTGAACGCGTCGAGCTGCGCCTGCACGGTGTCGAGGGCGGTGCGGATCCGGTCAGTCAATGCGGACTCCTCCGTTGACGTCGTAGGTGGCCCCGGTGATGAACCGGGCGCGTTCGGACGCCAGGGCGGCGATGATCCACGCGACGTCCTGCGGTTCGCCGAACGCGCCGAGGGGGATGGATCCGGCGAGCCTCTCCCGTCCCTCGCCCTGGAGCTGGTCGGTGATCGCGCTCGCGACGGGCCCCGGTGTCACCGCGTTGACGCGGATCCCCTCGTTCGCGAGGATCCGGGCGAAGCTGCGGGTGATCGCGAGCAGGGCGCCCTTGCTCGCGGCATAGTGCATGCCGGTCTGCAGCGCGCCGACCTGGCCGGCGATCGAGGAGATGTTGACGACGGAGCGGTCGCCGTTCCCGGCCCGCAGCAGCGGGAGGACTCCGCGGGTGAGCAGGAACGTGCCGCGGGCGTTGGTCTCGAGCACCAGATCCCAGTCCTCGATCCCGATCTCGTCGAACGGCACGTACGGGCACACGCCGCCGTTGTTCACGAGCACCTCGAGCGCGCCCCAGGCGGCGGTGACCTCGGCGACGAGCCGTGCGATCGACTCCGGGCCCCGCAGGTCGAGCTGCGAGACCCGCACGTCGGGGGAGCCGGCGTCGCGGCATTCGTCGGCGACGCGGGCCGCCTCGGAGGCGCGCCCCGCGTACGTGATCCAGACGGCGCCGCCCGCACGGGCGAGTTCCAGCGCGGCGGCGGCTCCGATGCCGGAGCTCGCGCCGGTGACGAGGGCGCGGCGAGCAGTCATGTGAAAACGCTATAGCAAATGAGGATCGGAAAGAAGTCCTTGGAGCGAATCTGCTAGATGCTATAGCATTTCGTTCATGACGACGCCCCTGACGCTCATCACCGACTGCGACCTGCCCGGCGACGCCGCCGAGGGGACGCTGCGCGCGGCGGGCCTGCGCGCGGTCCGCGCCCCGGAGACCTCGGCCGACACCCTGGCCACCCTCGGCGCCGACGCTGAGGCCCTGATCGTGCAGTGGCACCGCATCGACGGCGCCCTGATGGACCGCCTGCCCCGTCTGCGCATCATCAGCAGGCTCGGCATCGGCTACGACATGATCGACGTCGCCGCGGCCACCGAGCGCGGCATCGCGGTCGCGAACACGCCGGAGTACTGCATCGAAGAGGTCGCGGCGCACACGGTCGCGATGATCATGGCGCAGGGGCGCGGGCTGGCCGCGTACGACCGGGCGGTCAGAGAGGGTGTGTGGCGGGCGGTCGATGCCCGCCCGTTCGCCGTGCGACCCTCCCGCACCACGGTTTCCGTGCTCGGATTCGGGCGGATCGGCTCGCTCGTCGCCCGCGGACTCCGCGGTCTCGGCTTCCGAGTGGTGGTCGCCGATCCGTACGCGCCGGAGCAGGCCGTCCGGGACGCCGGCTGCGAACCCGCGTCGATCGACGACGCGATCGCCGTGGCAGACCTGCTCACCCTGCACGTGCCGCTGACCGAGGAGACCCGGCATCTGATCGGCGCCTCCGCGCTCGGCCGGATGAAGCCCGGCGCGGTCATCGTGAACACCTGCCGCGGTCCGCTCGTCGACGAGGGAGCGCTCGCCGAGGCGCTGATCGACGGCAGGATCGGGGCCGCCGCGCTGGACGTCTTCGAGGTCGAGCCGCTCCCCGCGGACTCGCCGCTGCGCGCCGCCCCGAACGTGCTGATGAGCCCGCACGCCGCGTGGTACTCGCCGCAGGCGCTGGAGGATCTCCCGGTGCACGCGGCCGGCAACGTCATCCGGTTCCTCGCCGGCGACGAGGTGCCCGCGATCGTGAACCGCGCGTACGCGATCCGCTGACGGCCGTCACCCGATCCGCCCCGAAGGAGGTCCCATGGAGCTGATGCGTCTGGGAGAGCCCGGCGCCGAGCGCCCCTTCGTCCGCGACGACGCCGGCGTCGTCCGCGATCTCTCCGCCCTCACCGCCGAGATCGACGGCGCCTTCCTCGCATCCGACGGGATCGCCCGGATCCGGGACGCCCTCGGCCGCGGCGCCCTCCCCGAGGCCGATGTCGAGGGGCTTCGCGTCGGGGCACCGGTCGCCCGCCCCGGCGCGGTGATCTGCGTCGGGCAGAACTACGCCGCCCACGCCGCGGAGTCGGGAGCGGAGCCCCCCGAGCAGCCGGTGCTGTTCCTGAAGCACCCGAACACGGTGGTCGGCCCGTTCGACACCGTCCTCCTGCCGCCCGGGGCGGAGAAGGTCGACTGGGAGGTCGAGCTCGCCGTGGTGATCAGCAGGACGGCGCGCTATCTGCCGTCGCCCGAGGCCGCGCGCGAGGTGATCGCCGGGTACGCGGTGTCGAACGACATCTCGGAGCGGGCGTATCAGCTCGAGGTCTCCGGCGGGCAGTGGTCGAAGGGGAAATGCGCCGAGACCTTCAACCCGCTGGGGCCCGTGCTCGTGCCGGCCGACGAGGTCGATCCGCAGGCGCTCCGGCTCCGCTCGTCCGTGAACGGCGCGCCGAGGCAGGACTCGTCCACTGCCGACATGGTCTTCGCCGTGCTGCAGCTGGTCCAGGAGATCAGCCGGTTCATGGTGCTCGACCCGGGTGACGTGATCAACACCGGCACGCCGCAAGGCGTCGCCCTGTCGGGACGGTTCCCGTATCTGCGGCACGGTGACGAGATGACGATCGAGATCGAGGGCCTCGGTGCCCAGCGCCAGCGCGTCCGTCGGGTGCGGGCGGACTGACCGTCGGCCGCCCGCTCAGCCCGCGAACGGGAGCACCGGCAGGCCCGGCAGGTCGAGTCGCGCGGCGTAGAGGCTGCCGGCTTCGGTGCCGTGCGCCCGGCCGAGGCCCTGCGCCGAGGTCGTGATGTAGAGCGTGCGGAGGTCGTCCCCGCCGAAGGCGCAGGCGCTGACCTGCGGGACCGGAACGGGGATCCGGGCGATCTCGGCCCCCGACTCGTCGAAGCCGATCACCTGCGAGCCGCCCCAGACCGCGACCCAGACGCTTCCGTCCGCGGCCACGGCGAGACCGTCCGGGATGCCGTCCGCGTCGGGGATCGCGGCGAAGCTCCGACGGCCGGCGAGCTCGCCGCCCGCGAAGTCGAGCACGTCGACCCGGTGGGACAGGCTGTCCACGTAGTAGGCCCGTTCGCCGCTCGGCGAGAAGGCGACGCCGTTGGAGACCCCCACCGCGGCGAGCAGCGGCGCGATCGTCCCATCGGGGTCGATACGCAGCAGCGATCCGGCGCCCGGCGTTGCGTCGTAGGCCATGGATCCCGCGAGCAGGCGGCCCTCCGGGTCGCAGCAGCCGTCGTTCATCCGCACGGCGGGGTCCGAGATCAGGGTCGCGACCCGGCGCGGGAGCTCGTCGGATCCGTCGGAGAGGTACAGGTCGTGCGCGCCGACGGCCACGAACCCGCCGGCCGTGCGGGGACGCACGAACGCCAGGTAGGCGTCGTCGATGTGCATCCGCCGCACGCCGTCGTCGGTGAGCGTCAGCAGGTCGCCGGCCTCCGCGTCGACCCAGCGCAGGCCTCCCCAGGCCGGGTGCCAGACGGGGCCTTCGGCGTGATGGGCGATCGGGCCGGTGACGTTCTCGACGCGCATCAGCGCTCGGGACGCGGCAGCGGATCCGGCCGCGGCGCGGGGGTCTGCTCGGGCGCCGAGACCGGATCCGGGTCTGCGGACGGCGGCGTCGTGGGGGCCGACGGGCCCAGCTGCAGCGCGACCTTCTTCTCCAGGTTCTGCACCGCGGCGTCGGACAGGTCGATCAGGCCGTCGAGCTCCTCGCGCACGCGGCGGTAGGCGGTCTGGCGCTCGGCGGACGTGGCCGACTCGTCCACGGCGACCTTCAGCATGTGCTGGGCGCGGGCGAGCCGCTTGCGCTCGACCTCGCTGAAGCCCGAGTCGCGCAGCCGGTGCGCGTCCTTCTCCGCGACCTCGAACGCGACGGAGTAGTTGCCGACCGCGTCGAGATACTCGGTCACCTGCTGCTCGCTCACCTTGGCGTCGGCGGAGCGCGGGCGCAGGGCGTCGGCGGCCTTTTTCGCGCGCAGGAACGCGGCGGTGAGCGGCTGGCGGCCGTCGCTCATGGCGGGGTAGGCGATGACCTTCGCGACGTCGAGCTCGTAGTCCAGCCAGCGGGCGGTGATCTCGTCGTGCTCGGCGAACAGGCGCTCCAGCAGCTCCTTGGAGGACTGCGCCTGCTGCTCCGCCATCGCCCGCGGCGACATCCGCGGGGCGACCTGGCCGCGCGCGGCGAGCTCCGCCGCCTTGATCTCGCCTTTCAGGCGCAGGGTCTCGAGCTTCTGCAGGTGGTGCTGCCGCGACAGCACCTGCCAGCGCCGTGCGAGGCCGCCGGCGACACCCATGATCGGGAAGATCATCCACCAGAAGTGACCGAGGAACTGGAGGATCTGAGTGAGCGGATCCATGATGCCCTCAGCCTATGCCGCTCCGGCGGTGGGGCGCCGATGGATCCGCCCAGACCCGCGCTCCCCGACGGGGATCCCGCCGCGGTCCCGTCCGTCCTCGCCGCGGTCCCTCATCCTCCCCGCGGCGGCCCCCATACTCCCCGCCGCGGTCCCCCATCCGCTCGCTGGTCGCGAATCGTCGCCATTCCGCCGGAATGAGGGCGTGTCGCGACCAGCGAGCAGAGGAGAGAGAGGCGTTCCTCGACCCGCGGAGGAGCCGGATCCGAGCGGACTCGGCGCCCGGCCTTCTCCGCGCGTCAGCTCAGGCGCCCCGCCGCGACGTCGGCGCGCAGCTTCGGCAGTGTCCGCGAGCGCGCGGGCTCGGGGGTCAGACCGAGAGACGTCGCGAGCTCGATCGCGAGGGCCGCATGACCGGTCGCGTTCGGGTGGAACGGATCGTTCATGAGCCCCCACGGCACCCCGCCCTCGCCGAGCTCCTCGAAGCGCGCGTACTGGTCGACGAGGATCGTCCGCTCGGCGGCGGCCACGTCGCGGACGGACTGCGCGAACGCGGCGATCCGGCCGCGCTCGGGCGCGTTCGGCACATCCACGGCGGGCGGGGTCTGCAGCACGGGGATCGCGTCGATCTCACGCACCCGCCGGACGAACGCGGCGACCGAGACGCCGAACTCCGCCGGGGTGATGACCGGGAACTCGCCCGCGTCGGAGCAGTCGTTCGTGCCGATCATGAGCGTGACCACCTGCGGCCGCCAGGTGGCGACACGGCGGTCGAAGTCCTCCAGCAGCTGCACGATCCGCCACCCGCTGATGGCGGTGTCGATCACCGCGTCGTGGACCCGGCTCAGCTCGCCGCGGATGATCTCGTGCAGGTGCTCGGGGTAGGTGCGGCCGCCCTGGGTGTGCACGAGGCCGTGCGTGATCGAGTCGCCGGTGAGCACCCAGGTGAGCGGGGCGTCGGCGGCGAGGGCGCGGGCGAGCAGGTCGGCGTCAGCGGTCATGGGGTCCATTCTCACCGATGCGCGGACGTGCTCACGGGACACGCCACGTGCACCCCGACGGTTCGGGATCCACCCGCCGCCAGGGTCCCGCCCGCCTCACCGGTGCGTCGGGCGCCCGTCCACGAGCGTGAGCAGCACCCGCGCGTCGAGGAGCTCCTCGGGCGCCGCGGTGAGCGGATCCGTGTCCAGCACGATCAGGTCGGCGGGCGCACCCGGCACGAGTGCGCCGCCGGCGGATCCGATCGCACGGTGCGCATGCGTCGTGTACCCCTCGAGGGCCTCGACCGCGGTGAGCGCCTGGTCGGCGCCGACGGCAGGGGTGCCGGGGTGCGCGGTCGGACGGCGGGTCTGCGCGTCGGCCATGATCTCCCACGGATCGAACGGCGCGACCGGCCAGTCCGAGCCGAGCGCGAGGGTCGCGCCGCTGCGCCGTACGTCTCCCGTGCGCCAGGCGCGCCCGGCCCGGGTGGCGCCGAGGCGGCGCGACCAGTCATCGCTGCCGTCCGGGCGCACGTGGTGCGTGCAGTGCGTGGGCTGCATGCTCGCGACGATGCCGCTCGCGCCGATGAGGGCGATCACGTCGTCCTCCGCGGACTCGATGTGCTCGATGCGGTGCGGCACCCCGCCCGCGGGCAGCGACGCCAGGGTCTCCGCCACGAACCGGATGCCGCGTTCGCCGATCGCATGCGTCGCCGTCGGGATCCCCTGTTCGTCGAACAGCCGGATGCGCGCCGCATACGCGTCGGCCTCGGGCCAGGTCGCCGCGAGGCCTTCGCCGTCGGCGTCGGGCGTCGCGAGCCAGGCGGTGCCGCCCTCGACGGTCCCGTCGATGAACAGCTTGATGCCTTCGATCCCGTAGCGGCGGCCGCCACGGCCCTGCATCGCCACCAGCGCGGCGACCTCGGCGTCGGTCGTGGTCGGCTCGCACCACGGCGAGATCCGCAGCCGCACCGGCAGGTCGCCCTCGGCCTCGATCGCGGCGAGCAGCTCCAGGGCGTCCGGATCCTTGAGATCCATCACGTGTGCCGTCGTGATGCCGACCGCGGCCATGTCGCCGAGGAGCCCGCGCAGCTGGCGCACCCGGTCGTCGAAGCCGTGCGGCGGCAGGATCCGCTCCACGAGCTCCATGGTCGGGAACTCCAGGAGGTGACCGGTCAGGCGCCCTTCGGTATCCCCCACCGCGCCGGATCCGTCAGGGTTGTCGAACGGCGCGGTGACCCCGGCCCGCGCCAGCGCGGCCGCGGAGGCGATGCCGGAGTGGGCGTCGAACATCTTGATGTAGGCGGGCCGGTCGGCTCCGAGCACGACGTGCAGTTCGGCGTTGCCGATCGGCTCGCCCTCGAACGCACTGGGGTCCAGCCCCCAGGCGAGGAACCACTCGTCGCCTGCCTGCTCGTCGCGGCCGCGCTCGAGGGCGGCGCGCAGCCCGGCGCGGGTGTGCACCCCGGCGAGGGACAGGCCGCGGACGATCCCGAGACTGTAGATCGGGTGGCTGTGCGCGTCGACGAGCCCCGGCAGGATCGTGGCGGACGGGTGCTCGATCACGTCGGTGCCGGGTCCCGCGAGCGCGAGGACCTCGGAGCGCGGGCCGACGGCGAGGATGCGGCCGTCGGCGACGGCGACGGCTTCCGGGGATTCTGCTGCCTCGGGCCCGGTCATCGTGCGCACCCGGGCGCCCAGGATGATCCTGTCTGCGACGGTCATGCGGGTGCTCACTCCTTGAGGTCGAGGGTCGGGGTCGGGCGGCGGAAGAACCGCGTGATGACGAGCAGCACGACGAAGCCGACCGCGAGCCAGGACAGGCCGACCGCGAAGGTCATGCCGGTGAGGTTGGTCCACAGCCAGACGGTCAGGCCGAAGCCGATGCCCGGCAGCACGAGGTTGTTCAGCGCGTGCCGGCCGCCGCGCTCGCCGCGGTCGACGAAGTAGTGCTTGATCACCGAGAGGTTCACGCAGGAGAAGGCGATCAGGGCGCCGAAGCTGATCATGTTCGAGACCGTGAGCAGGTCGGCGAACAGGGCGTACAGCGAGACGACCGAGACGATGAGGATCGGGATCACCGGCGTGCCGAACCGCGTGCTGAGACGGCCGAACACGGCGCGGGGCAGCACGCCGTCGCGTCCCATCGCGAACAGGATCCGCGCCACGGACGCCTGCGAGGTCAGAGCGGATCCGATGCTGCCGGCCACGAAGCCCGCGATGAACAGCGCCGACAGCCACTGCTGGCCGAGCGAGGCGACGACCTCGATGCTCGCCGTGTCGGCGGAGCTGAACTTGTTCGACGGGTACGCCCACTGCGCGAGGTAGGTGAGCACGATGAAGAGCACGCCGGCGCCGATCGTGACGATCATGATGGCGCGCGGCACCGTGCGACGGGAGTCCTTGGCCTCCTCGGAGAGCGTGGAGACCGAGTCGAAGCCGAGGAACGACAGGCACAGGATCGCGGCGCCCTGGAACAGCGGACCGATGCCCGCGACCGTGCCGTCGCCCGTGAACGGCAGCATCGGGTTCACGTGCTGCCCGGTCGCGGACGCGATCGTGAGGGCGACGAAGGCGACGATGAAGACCGCCTGCACGGCGATGACGACGAAGTTCGCCCGCGCGACCGACACGATCCCGATGACGTTCAGCACCGTGACGATGGCGACCGAGGAGATGATCCACACCGCGTTCGGGATCGCCGGGAACGTCTGGTTCATGTAGAGCCCGACGATGAGGTAGTTGATCATCGGGAGGAACAGGTAGTCGAGCAGCAGCGCCCACCCCGCGAGGAAGCCGAGGGCGCCGCCGAAGCTCTGCTGCGTGTAGACGTAGGCCGATCCGGAGTACGGGTACGCGATCGACATCCGCGCGTAGGAGCGGGCGGTGAACACCATCGCCACGAGCGTGATGACGTAGGTCGTCGGCACGCGCCCGCCGGTGAGCTGCGTGACGATCCCGTAGGTGGTGAACGCGGTGAGCGGCACCATGTAGACGAGGCCGAACAGCACGAGCGAGGGCACGCCGAGTACGCGCTTGAAGCGGCCTTCGGTGACGCGAGCGGTCAGCTCGGTGGCCGGGGCGAGGGGCTCGCCGTGGGCAGGAAGGGTCATGGGGGCTCCTGTTCCGCGTGTGTTGCGGCTGGGGGGCGACGTCGTCGTCGGGGGGCGTGGACAGGCTAGCAATATCGATAAAGCAGATGCAAACGGATCGGGCCGCCCGCGGTTGTGGATCTCCTGAATGCCCGCCCCTGGGCCGGTAGCCGAGACCCGCGCGGGGGGGGGGGGGGGGGATCCCTACCGGGCGACCGGTCCGCGGGTGGAGTCGCGGCGCTGCACGGCGACGGGGACCAGCTCGCGCACGACCCGGTCGTCGCCGGCTGCGGCGGCATCGATCGCGGCGAGAGCCGCGCGCACGCAACGACGGCCGAACTCCCGCGGGTGCAGGTCGATCGCCGTGATCGAGGGCTGTGCGAGCGCGAGCACCTCGGAGTCGACGAAGGCGGCCACGAGCAGATCCTCGCCGACGCGCCGGCCCAGGCTCTGCGCGCTGGTCACGACGCTGAGCACGGTCCCGTCGGACACCGAGAGGATCGCGTCGACCGGGTGATCCTGCTCGCGCAGCAGGTCCGCCACGGCGCCGTGGATCACCTCCGGGGCGGCCGGATGCGGCAGCGTCACGACCCGGGGGCGGATCCCCTGCTCGGCGCACCAGGCCGCGAACACGTCGCGGACCGTGAACGCCCAGTGGCTCTGCAGATCGGGGAGCACGATCGCCGGATGCGCCATGCCGCGCTGGTGCAGGTGATCCATGAGCTCGCGCACCGCGGGCTCATGGTCGCTGGTGACCTCGCCCCGCGGCGACGGCATGCCCTCGGGCACCGGCTCCCCGGTGATGACCGGCACGCGCCCGGACAGCAGCAGGTGCACGACCGGGTCGTCGAGGGCGGGGTCGAGGGCGATGACGGCGTCGGCGGGCAGCTGGTCGACGCCTTCGGGGCGCTGCTCGGTGGGCAGCATGAACACGATCATGCCCGCCCGGTCCGCCTCCTCGACGATGCCGAACGTGGCCTCCATGTAGTACGACATGGCGGTGCTGTCCGGAGGCAGGCGCAGGGCGATCATCCCGGTGCGGGCGCCGCGCAGGTTGCGGGCGACCGTGTTCGGCCGGTAGCCGAGCTCGGCGGCGACCTCCTGCACGCGGCGGCGCATCTCCTCCGAGACCCGCCCGCGCCCCGTGATCGCGAACGAGGCGGTGGAGCGGGAGACGCCGAGCCGATCGGCGATGTCCTGGAGGGTCGCCGCACGGTCGGATCGCATGCACCGAACCTACCGTGCGCGGCCGGGCCGAGGCGCCGCCGAGGCGCCGCCGGAAGGGTCAGCCGAACAGCACCGCGAGCACGGTGGATCCGCCGCCGACGAGGATCAGCGCGACGATCACGACCCAGGCCGTGATGCGGATCCGCCGCTGCCGTCGCTCGGTGTAGAGCGACAGGTCCTCGGCGGTCCCTGAGCCTGTCGAAGGGTCGGTGCTGTTCATGCGTCTCCTCGCGCTCAGGCGCCGACGGGCTCCGCGACGGTCGGGCCGAACACCGCGGGCAGGGTGGCCTGCGAGGTGGCGCGGAGCTCGTCGACCGAGGCCGTGAACAGGTCCTGCACCTCGAGCTGCGGCGCGCTGTCGGTCACGCCGATGCGCAGCACCGGGTAGCCCCGGCCCTCGCACAGGCCGCGGAACTTCACGTCGTCCTCACGCGGCACGGTCACGACCACGCGGCCGGTCGACTCGGAGAACAGAGCCGTCGCGGCGTCCACTCCGTCGCGCTCCATGAGCTCGGTCAGCCACACCCGTGCGCCGACGCCGAAGCGCATGACGCCCTCGGCGAGGGCCTGGCCGAGGCCGCCCTCCGACACGTCGTGCGCGGAGGAGATCAGCCACTCGTCCCGGGCCGCGGAGATCAGGCCGGCGAGGCGCTTCTCGGCGGCGAGGTCGACCTTCGGCGGCAGTCCGCCGAGGTGGCTGTGGATCGTGTCGGCCCAGGCGGATCCGCTCAGCTCCGTCGAGGTGGTGCCGAGCAGGTAGATGTTCTGGCCCTCGTCCTGCCAGCCCGAGGGGATCCGGCGGGAGACGTCGTCGATGATGCCCATCACGCCGACGAGAGGGGTCGGGTGGATCGGGACGTCGCCGGTCTGGTTGTAGAACGAGACGTTGCCGCCGGTGACCGGGGTGCCGAGCTCGAAGCAGCCGTCGGCGAGGCCGTCGACGGTCTGGCCGAACTGCCACATGACCTCGGGGTTCTCCGGGGAGCCGAAGTTGAGGCAGTCGGTGATCGCGGTGGGCACCGCGCCGGTGACGGCGACGTTGCGGTACGCCTCGGCGAGGGCCAGCTGCGCGCCCGCGTACGGGTCGAGCTGGCAGTAGCGGCCGTTCGCGTCGGTGGCGATCGAGAAGCCGAGGCCGGACTCCTCGTCGACGCGGATCATGCCGGCGTCGTCGGGGAAGGCGAGGGCGGTGTTGCCGAGCACGTAGTAGTCGTACTGGTTGGTGATCCAGCGGGTGTCGGCGAGGTTCGGGGAGGCGACGAGCTTCAGGAACTGGTCCTTGATCTCGGCCGGATCCGTCGGCCGCGGCAGCAGCTCGGCCGCGTCGGCCTGCAGTGCGTCGATCCACGACGGGTAGGCGACCGGGCGGTCGTAGACCGGGCCGTCGACGGCGACGGTGGACGGGTCGACGTCGACGATCCGCTCGCCCTGCCAGTCGATGATGAGGCGGCCGTCGCCGGTGACCTCGCCGAGCACGGAGGTCTCGACGTCCCACTTGTTCACGACGGCGAGGAACGCGTCGAGCTTGGAGGGGGCGACGATCGCCATCATGCGCTCCTGCGACTCCGACATGAGGATCTCCTCAGCGGTCAGCGTGGGGTCGCGCAGGAGGACGTTGTCGAGCGAGACGTGCATGCCGGAGTTGCCGTTGGCGGCCAGCTCGCTGGTGGCGCAGGAGATGCCGGCGGCGCCGAGGTCCTGGATGGCCTCGACGAGCTCGCCGCGGTACAGCTCCAGGCAGCACTCGATGAGCACCTTCTCGGCGAACGGGTCGCCGACCTGGACGGCGGGGCGCTTGGTCGGGCCCTTCTCGTCGAAGGAGTCGGAGGCGAGGATCGACGCGCCGCCGATGCCGTCGCCGCCGGTGCGGGCGCCGAACAGGACGACCTTGTTGCCGACGCCGGTGGCGTTCGCGAGCTTGAGGTCCTCGTGGCGGAGCACGCCGACCGCGAGCGCGTTCACGAGCGGGTTGGCCTGGTAGACGGAGTCGAAGACCGTCTCGCCGCCGATGTTCGGCAGGCCCAGGCAGTTGCCGTAGAAGCTGATGCCGGCCGTCACGCCGTGCACGACGCGCGGGGTGTCGGGGTGGTCGATGGCGCCGAAGCGCAGCGCGTCCATGACGGCGACCGGGCGGGCGCCCATCGAGATGATGTCGCGGACGATGCCGCCGATGCCCGTCGCGGCGCCCTGGAACGGCTCGATGTAGGAGGGGTGGTTGTGCGACTCGGCCTTGAACGTGACGGCCCAGCCCTCGCCGACGTCGACGACGCCCGCGTTCTGCCCCATGCCGACCATGAGGCGCTGCTTCATCTCGTCGGAGACCTTCTGGCCGAAGCGGCGCAGGTAGTTCTTGCTGCTCTTGTAGGAGCAGTGCTCACTCCACATCACCGAGTACATGGCCAGCTCGCCCGACGTGGGGCGGCGGCCGAGGATCTCGCGGATCCGCGCGTACTCGTCGTCCTTGAGCCCGAGCGCCGCGTACGGCTGCTCCTTCTCCGGGGTCGCGGCTGCGTTCGCGACCGAGTCGGGGACGTGGTCGGTGGGGGTGTTCGAGGTCACGCGGGCTCCTGGAGCGAGGGGAGGCGGGGCCCGTCCAGTCTACCGGCGGATGGTGGGGTGGATCCGCGGGGGTGGTGCGGGTGGGGGTGGTGCCGGACGGGGTCGGGCTCCCCCGGGGCGCGCGGCCGGCAGGCCCGGATCCCGGCGCGGCCCGGAGGCGCGGATCCCGGCGCGGCCCGGAGATGGATTTCGCTGCTCTCACCGGCCTGGCGGCCGCGAAATCCATCTCCGAGGGTGTTCGTGCCCGCCGTGAGGATGGATTTCGCTGCTCCCACCCGCCGGGCGGCCGCGAAATCCATCTCCGAGACTCCGGCGCCATTGTGACATCGGCTCTCGGCGAACGGATCCTGTGCGTCCTCTTGACGGTCCGGGTCGGCAGTTCTATGGTCGATCTCCTATGTCGTGCATTCGGATCCCGATCAGCGCCCGCGCCGGCGCTGATCGACGTGCTTCGGAAGCGGTCGGAATCGTTCGAGTGCTACCGGGGCGACTGACGTCGCAGCCGTAGCGGCGGGCCGTTCACCCGGCCCGTCACTTGTCATCGTTCGACTCGACATACGACAGGACCGACCATGCCCGAACGCGCCTGGAGCAACGACCAGCTCCGTACCTTTCTCATCGCACTCCGCTCCGGCGGGATCTTCGACGCCGGTCGTGACGTCGACGACGCGGATCGTGTTCATTTCCGTCGCGAGGCCGCGAACCGCATCGTTCCCGAGGTGGTGCGCCGCGTGCTCGCCGATGTCGGAGCGGTGATCGATCCTCGCGGCGTCGCCGCCGTCGCGCTGGAGATCCTCGAGGAAGAGGCCTATGGCGCCAAGCACACCTGGCTCATGGTGACCGAGGATCCGTGGAGCTATCTCACCGACCTCGTCGCACACGAGATCACCAGGTCCTATCGTTCGGCCGTTCGACGCCGCAGCGATGACAAGGTGCTCAGTGGTATCGAGTCGGCGAGCTCCCGGCGCGAGATCGAGTGAGGCGGTGCGAGCGCCTGTGGATAACCCCGACGCCGCGCCCAGGGTTGCGGTTACGGTGAAGGCGTGATCCCTTCGCCACGTCGCACCGCTGTCCGTACCGGTCTTGCCGCCGGTCTGCTCGCGGTGGCCGTCGCGCTCGCTGGCTGCACCCCCGGCCCGGATCCGAAGCCGTCTCCGACCCCGCTGTTCACGAGCGAGGCGGATGCGTTCAAGGCCGCGGAGCAGGTGTACCGGGAGTATGTGGATGCGCTGAACTCCCGCAACGCGGGTGATGCTGGAGCTCGGCCGCAGGACCTCCTCGGAGGCAAGGCGCTGGAATTCGACACGAACTCAGTTCGCAATCGCAAAGCTGAGGGGACCACGGTCAGCGGTGATACCCGCGTGTTGAGCTTTGAGGGTGTGGATTCGGTGATGCGCCCTCCGACGGCACTTGTCCGTGGCAAGGTCTGCATCGACGTCTCCGAAACACGCTTGTTGAATGCTGGTGGTCAGGACATCACCCCAGCCGACCGAAAGCCCAGGGTTGAACTCGCGATCGAGTTCGCACAAGAGAAGCGATCCCTAATAATCACGGACTCACAGATGGCCGCGGACCATTGTTGACCTTTGCGATTCGGAGCGTGGCCGTCGTGCCAGTGCTTGCGTCGTTGATCTTCATCGGCGCTGGGCAACCCGACGGTGGGCAGTATGACCCGAATGCGGCGGCCTCGGGTTCAAAAGTTGATGCGAGCACCGACGGAAAGAATCTGACGGTGAGTGGGAGCCAAACCACTGATCTAGGTGGAACCACTAATGCAGGTGTCGTCAACGACAACGATTCCGGTGGCACCGCAACCGAGCGGACTCCAGCCCCCGCGCCGCCTCGCGATGATGGCATCGACGATTGCCGAGTGATCAACGCGAATCTGGATTGCAGTGCGATGCGCGATGACACTGTGCTCGAAACCGCTGCTGCCCCGGGCCGGACCATCACGATCAGCGACCTCGCGCGTTTCGTTCCAACTGGCGCGACCCTCAGTGCAGAGCCGAGCAATATCGCCGTGGTCGGGCTACCCGCGAACTTCCTCAGCACGGCTCGCACGGAGAGCGTCCCCGGCTCGGTCCTCGGCCGTGCCCTCACTGTCCGATTCACGGCGGTCTCCCACCTGTTCGACTACGGCGACGGCGAAAAGCGCACGAGCCCCTCGCCCGGCACCCCGTGGACCGCCGCCCAGCCGCAGTTCACCCCGACGGACACGAGCCACGTATACAAGGCGCCCGGCACCTATACGGCCACGGTGACCACGACCTACATCGCAGACATCGATCTCGGTGCAGGTTGGCAGACGATCTCGGGCACCCTCGCCGGCCCGCCGGCCAGCCAGACCATCCGCGTCGTCACCGCCCGCACCGCGCTCGTCCAGAACACCTGCGGCGAGCGGCCGGGCGCCGCCGGCTGCTGAGTCCGCTAGATCGAATTGCACAGATAAGTAGGCTACGCACGCGTATAGTGCGCAATATATAGCACAGCATCCTTTCCATTTTGATCCGCGATTTGGACTGGATCCCCTCGGAGGCGGATACTCGACCCAACCTCGCCGCCCGAACTCGGCCTGGGTCCAACAATGAACTCCGCACCCCTCCTGCCCCCTGGAACGAGCGTCGCCGTCATCGGCGCGGGACGCCTCGGCACCGTGCTCGCACGCGCCCTCGAAGAGGCCGGGCTCGACGTGACAGGCCCGATCCGTCGCGGTGAGAGCATCCCCGACGCCGACGTCGCACTCCTCGCCGTCCCCGACGCCGCGATTCCCGGTGCCGCAGACGTAGCCCGCCCCCACGCCCGCCTCATCGGCCACGCCTCCGGAGCGACGGGCCTCGACGACGTCGACTTCAGCGTCCACCCGCTGCAGACCTTCACCGGATCCGAGCCGGCGACCGTCTTCCACGGCATCGGCGCCGCGATCGACGGGCGCGACATCGACGCGCTCGACATGGCCGAGCAGCTCGCGAGGGCGCTCGGGGCGCTACCGTTCCGTGTCCACGGGCGGCAGCGCCGGGCGTACCACGCGTCGGCGTCGATCGCCTCGAACCTGCTTCTCGCGGTGCTCGATGCGGCCGAGCAGGTCGCCGGATCCGCCGGGATCCACCCCGACGAGGCGCGCGAGCTCCTTGCGCCGCTCGTGCGGCAGACCGTCGAGAACTGGGTCGACCGCGGCGCCGCGGAAGCGCTCACCGGGCCGATCGCCCGCGGCGACGAAGAGACCGTCGCCCGCCAGCGAGCCGCGATCGCCGACGACGATCCCGACCTGATCCCCCTCTTCGACGAGCTGTGCGACAGCACCCGGGCGCTCGCCGCCAGAACGGAGAACCCCGCATGAGGATCGTCCGCACGATCGCCGAGATCCGTGCCGCCGTGCGCGAGGCGAAGCGCAACGACCAGTCCGTCGGCCTCGTCCCGACCATGGGCGCCTTCCACGAGGGCCACCTCAGCCTCATGCGCGAGGCCCGGAGGAACAACGACCTCGTCGTCGTCTCCCTCTTCGTCAACCCGACCCAGTTCGGCCCCAACGAGGACCTCAGCTCCTACCCTCGCGACGAGGAGCGCGACGCGACCCTGGCGGAACAAGAGGGCGTCGACCTCCTCTTCGCGCCCGAGCCCGCCGAGATCTACCCCGACGGCTTCGCCACGAACATCCACGTCGCCGGCATCACCGACGTGCTCGACGGCGCCGCCCGCGGCGCACACCACTTCGACGGCGTCGCGACCGTCGTCACGAAGCTGTTCGGGATCGTCGCGCCCGACGTCGCCTACTTCGGGCAGAAGGATGCGCAGCAGGTGCTCGTCGTCCGTCGGGTCGTGCGCGACCTGAACCTCGACGTGCGGATCGAGGCCTGCCCCATCGTCCGCGAGGCCGACGGGCTCGCGATGAGCTCGCGCAACGTCTACCTCGAGCCCGCCGCCCGGCGGCAGGCCACGGCGCTGAACCGGGCGCTGGACGCGGCGGAGGCCGCGGTCGACAAGGGCGAGCGCGACGGCGCAGCCATCGAAGCCGCGGCGACCCGGATCCTCGAGGACGCGGGCATCGCCCCCGAGTACCTCGAACTCCGCGACGCCGAAGACCTGACCCCGGTGACCCGCCTCGACCGCGACGCACTCCTCGCCGTCGCGGCCCGGGTCGGCGCCGCCCGACTCATCGACAACCACCTCCTGAGAGCGAGCGCCTGATGCGACGCACCATGCTGAAGTCGAAGATCCACCGCGCGACGATCACCGGATCCGATCTGCACTACGTCGGATCCATCACCGTCGACCTCGACCTGCTCGAGGCCGCCGACATCCTGCCGCACGAGCAGGTGCACATCGTCGACGTCGACAACGGATCGCGCTTCGAGACGTACACGATCGCCGGGGAGCGCGGATCCGGCATCATCCAGGTCAACGGCGCCGCCGCCCGCCTCGTGCACACCGGCGACACGATCATCGTCATCTCCTACGCCGACTACTCGCGCGAGGACCTCGCCGACTACGTGCCGACCGTCGTGCACGTCGACCGGGCGAACGGGATCATCCAGGTCGACGCCGAGGTCGACAAGCTGCTCACCGAGGCGGGCGCATGAGCGCGTACGCCCCGGGCCGCCCGATCGCGCTCGGCGACCTCGCCGCGAAGAAGGCCGCCGGCGAGCCGATCGTCATGGTCACCGCCTACGACTACCCCGGCGCGCAGGTCGCCGAGGCCGCCGACGTCGACATGGTGCTCGTCGGCGACTCGGCCGCGATGACCGTGCTCGGCTACGACAGCACCGTGCCGGTCACGGTCGACGAGATGATCATGCTCACCAAGGCCGTGCGGCGCGGGCTGACCCGTCCGCTGCTCGTCGCCGACCTGCCGTTCGGGTCGTACGAGGCCTCCGACGCCGACGCGATCGCCACCGCCCAGCGCTTCGTCAAGGAGACCGGCTGCGACCTCGTCAAGATCGAGCGCGGCGGCACCTCCGTCGACCGCGCCCGGGCCCTCGTCGCGGCGGGGATCCCCGTCGTCGGGCACGTCGGCCTCACCCCGCAGACCGCGACCTCGCTCGGCGGCTACCGCGCCCAGGGCCGCACCGCCGAGGCCGCGCTCGCCGTGATCGACAGCGCCCTTGCCCTGCAGGACGCCGGCTGCGCGCTGCTCGTCGTCGAGGCGGTGCCGAGCGAGGTCACCGCCGCGCTCATGCCGCTGCTCGAGATTCCGGTGATCGGGATCGGCGCGGGCTCCGCGACCGACGGGCAGGTGCTCGTGTTCCACGACCTGCTCGGGATCTACGACGGCGGCGCCGCGAAGTTCGTCAAGCGCTACGCCGAGCTGCGCAGCGCCATGATCGACGGCGTCGCCGCCTACGCCGACGAGGTGCGGTCGGGGGCGTACCCCGCCCCGGAGCACGGCTACGCAATGCCGGCGGACGAGGCCGCGCGGCTGCGAGAGCTGCTCGCCGGGCGCTGACGGGCAGGACCGAGGGTCGGGATCCGGCCGGTGCCGGGTCCTCATGCCCGTCGCCCGGATCGCCCTCATGCTGTCGTGCGCTTCGCGCGGACTTGTACGCGAACGTCGGACCGAATTCGCCGATCCGTCCGAAGTTCCGGAACATCTCCGACGCTGTGCACCGGATCCGCGCCGCCTTCGAAGGCCGAAAACGACGAGCCCGCGCCCCCGAGGTTCATCCGAACCGCGGGATGCGTCTCGCCTCACTCAGGCGTTCGCGCGCACGAGCCTCCAGTCACCGATCTCGCTGATGTCGGTGAGGTCCTCGTGGCCGAGCCACTCCTCGCGCAGGCGCATGCAGAGGGATCCGGTGCCGTCATCCATCTCGATGATGGTCAGCTCCAGCTCCTTCGGCTCGCGGGGCAGCAGCTTGTCGCGCAGGATCGCGTCCTCCACCTCGTAGATCTCGCCCGAGATCTGCGCACCGCCGGTCTCCACGGGGTACAGCGCCGGGAACTCGTCCCGCACACTGAAGAACCGGTACCGGGCCGCGGTGCGCCGGCGACCGACGAGCTCCGCCTCGGCGAGGGCGTCGTTGAGCGATCCGCCCGACATCGCCTGCCCGTTCACGAACATTCTGACCTTCACGGCGTTCACCTTCCTCCGGCTGCGGACACGTCTCTGACGGGGTTCCCGTCGTCCAGCGACGATAACGGGATCCCAAATTGGTGTCAACGCTCCGAGTCGTGGCGCGCGGATATTCTGGAGCGGAACCCGGGGAGGTGGCGATGGCGAAGAACGCGTCGGAGAGGCTGTATCAGCACCAGGTGCCGATGCGCGACATCGTGGCGGACGAGATCCGCGCGCGGATCTTCGACGGGCGCCTCCCGGCGGGGGAGCGGCTCGTCGAGCGCGACCTCGCGGAGAGCTTCGGCGTCTCCCGGCACCCGGTGCGCGAGGCGCTGCGGGTGCTGCAGCGCGAGGGGATCGTCGAGTCCCTCGCCTCGCGCGGTCTCATCGTCACGTCGCTCAGCAAGCGCCAGGTGCTGGACCTCTACATGATCCGCGAGGCGCTCGAGTCCGTGGCCACGCGCGAGGCCGCGCTGCGCGTCGCGGAGGGCGCCGAGCACCATCTCGACGCGACCATCGCCGAGGCGCAGGCGGCGGTGCGCGACGGCGACATCGAGGCGGCGCACGCCGCGAACGCCCGTTTCCACGACGAGCTCATCGCGCTGAGCGGCAACGAGGCGCTGGAGCACATGCTCGAGCCGATCCTCGGCCGGCTGCACTGGCTGTTCCGTCAGGTCGCCGACGTGAACTCCGTCGTCGTCGAGCACGCCCGCATCGCGGAGGCGGTGACGGCGGGCGACGCCGAATGGGCCGCGACCCTCGCCCGTGCCCACGTGCTCGCGTACCGCAACGCCACGATGAAGCTGCTCTTCGACGAGGGGACGGATGCGGAGCCGGGGTCGGCCGGCGAGACCGTTGACCAGGGGGACCCGGTCAGCTAACGTCGCTTGGGATCCCAATCGCGAGAAATCGGTGCTGATCCTCGCTGTCCGCAGACCCCGATCGGAGTCCTCCATGATCTTCGACCTCCTCATCACGGGCGCGACCATCGTCAACGCCGACGGCGCCGTGAACGCCACGATCGCCGTCCAGGGCGGCACGGTCGCCGGCCTGCTCGCCCCCGACACGGCCCTGCCCGATGCAGTGCGCACGATCGACGCCACCGGGCTGATCGCGATCCCGGGCGGCGTCGACGGGCATTGCCACGCCGAGCAGGTCACCGGGAAGTATCGCTCCCTCGACACGTACGCCTCGACGACGTCCGCGGCGCTGCGCGGCGGCACCACGACGATCCTCGACTTCGGGATCCCCGCCGATGCGAGCGAGCGGCCGATCGACGCTCTGCAGCGCAAGATCCGGCTCATCTCCGAGAACGGCGCCCGCTGCGACGTGGCCCTGCACGGTTCCGTGATCACCTGGGACGACACCACCTCGGCGCAGCTCGAGCAGATGGCGAAGCTCGGCGTGCACTCCGTGAAGATGTACACCACCAACCGCGGCTCGACGATGTCGGACGACGACACGATCGTGCGGGTGATGCACGAGATGGCACGGCTGGACGGGCTCGCCTACATCCACTCCGAGCATGACGGCATCATCGTCGACCGCACCGCCGCGTGCGCCGACCGCGGTCAGGTGGGCATCGCGCACCTCCACGAGTCCCGCCCGCGGATCAGCGAGGACGCCTCGGTGCGCGAGATCCTCGCGATCGCCGAGTACACCGGATCCCCCGTGTACTTCGTGCACCAGTCCACGCCCGACGCCGTCGACGCGGTCGCCGCCGCGCGCGCCCGCGGCATGCACGCCTACTCCGAGATCTGCCCGCACTACCTGCTGCGCGACGACTCGGTGTACTCCTCGGCGTCGCCGGAGATGTTCGCCTGCTGCCCGCCGATGCGCAGCGCGGAGGACGTCGCGGGCCTGCGCGAGCGGGTGCGCCGCGGCCTGGTCGACACGCTCTCCTCCGACCACACCAGCTACGACCTCGCGCAGAAGCGCGAGCACAGCGACGACGTGCGGCACATGCCGCACGGTCTCCCCGGCGCCGAGACCCGGATGGCCGCCGGCTACACGGCGATGGTCATCCAGGAGGAGCAGCCGATCGAGGACTTCGTCGCGATGTTCTCCGCGACCCCGGCCCGGGTGAACGGTCTGCACCGCAAGGGCGTCGTCGCCGTGGGCTTCGACGCCGACCTCGTGCTGTTCGACCCGGAGGAGCGCCGCGTCGTGCACGCCGAGGACCTGCACCAGGACAGCGACTTCACGCCGTTCGAGGGCCTGGAGCTCGGCGGCTGGGCGCGCTACGTCGTCAGCGCCGGGCGCGTCGTCGTCGACGAGGGGGCGTTCGCGGATCCGGGCCCGGTAGGCCGGTTCGTGGGTCAGGCGCCGTTCTCGGAGCGCCCGGGCGTGACGCGTCCCGCCGCGCGCGTGCCCGTGGGGTGATCGCGCCGCGCGCCACGCGAGCCACGCGAGCCACGCGAGCCACGCGAGCCACGCGAGCCACGCGAGCGACACTGCGCGACGGACACGGCGCAGAAGAAATGCCCCCGGGGTATCCCCGGGGGCATTCTCATCGTCCGTGCGTCACTCGGTCGCGGCGGCCGTCTCGGCGGCCTGGGCCTGCAGGTCCTCCGTGCGGGCCTGCAGATTCGGACGGATCCGGTTCACGACCAGGCAGGCCGCGACGCCGAGCACGATGCCGATCGGCCAGGCGAACGGGCTGATCGCCGAGAACGCGGGAACGAGCGCGATGCACAGGGCCACGCCACCGGCGATCACGAACGCGATCACCGAGTTCATGTTCGTGCCGCGGCCGTAGAAGTACTTGCCGTTCGGGTCGTCGCTGTACAGCGCGTGCTGATCCACCATCGTCTTGCGGATGAGGTAGAAGTCCGCGGCGATGATGCCGACGAGCGGCCCCATCAGCGCCCCGATCCCGCCCAGGAACAGGTTGACGACGACCGGGTTGGAGTACAGGTTCCACGGGGTGATCACGATCGACAGCACCGCCGTGATCACGCCGCCCGTGCGGAAGCTGATCTTGTGCGGCGCCACGTTCGAGAAGTCGTAGGCGGGCGACACGAAGTTCAGCACGACGTTCGCGCCCGCCGTCGCGATCGCGATGAGCACGATAGACAGGATCAGGATCGTGACGCTGTCGATGTCCTTGAGCAGCTCGGTCGGGTCGTTGATCGCCTTGCCGTACACCTCGAGCGCGGCCAGGGCGATGGTGACCGAGACCAGGCAGAACGCGATGCCGTTCACGAGCAGGCCGAGGCGGTTGCCGTTGATGACCGTCTTGCGGCTCGGCGAGAGCCGGGTGAAGTCGGCGAAGTTCAGGATCGGGCCGCTCAGGTCGGACACGAGCAGGAACGCGGCGGCGAGGATCGCGCCGATCGCGGGCCAGAACTCGAGCGGTGCGGCGCCGATGTGGTAGTTCCAGTTCAGCTTCCAGCCGGCCCGGCCGAGCGTCCAGATCGCGAGCGCGAACATGCCGACCCAGATGGTGGGTCCGGCGAAGTCGGAGAGCTTGCGGACCGTCTCCATGCCGCGGTAGAGCACCGCGAGCTGCACGACCCACATGCCCAGGAAGCAGAACCAGCCGAGCTCGGACAGGCCGAGGAAGTTCGGCTTGGTGAGCGCCTCGGCCGCCGGCCAGATCTTCAGCACGAGCACCATGACCACGACCGAGGCGAGGTAGGTCTGGATGCCGTACCAGGCGACCGCCACGATCGCGCGGAGCAGGGCGGGGATGTTGGATCCGAACACGCCGAAGCTCGCGCGCGCGAACACCGGGAACGGCACGCCGACCTTCTGGCCCGCGGTGCCCATCACGTTGCTCGCGACGTAGATGATGTAGACGCCGAGGCACAGGCCGAGGGCGAGCTGCCACCCCATGAGACCGAGGACGAGGAGCCCGACCGCGGCGGTGTAGTTGCCGAGGCTGTGCCATGCCGACATCCACCAGGCGAAGAGATCCCAGGTGCGCCAGTGGCCGTCGTCGCCGCGCGGGGCGATGTCGGCGTTGTAGAGCCGCGTGCTGTACCGCGTGTGCGGAGCGTCGGCGACCGCTTCGGGACGGGGGTGAGACGTCATCGTCTGTCCTTTGCATCGGGTGCCGCGCAGACGAGGGGGACGTCCTTCGCGACAATGCGAATGTGCGGAATCCAAGTTATGGGATCCCAAAGAATCGGTCAAGGCATTCCCGGGAATGAGTCGACGACGAGGCCCTCGAGCGCAGGGGCGGGCGGGATCCCGATCCTCGTGCGCGCGCCCCGTCCGGAGATGTACACGAACCTCGGACGGATTCGGCGGCGGATCCGTCCGAGGTTTCTGCACATCTCCGTGGATGTGCGCGGATCCGGCGCGGTCGGGGGTCAGATCAGCCGGCGCAGGGCTTCCTCGAGGCTGATGCCCTGCGCGTCCGCGCGGTCGCGCAGGCGCGCGTGCTCGGCCGGCGAGAGGGCGACGGTCAGCGCGATCCCGGTCGTAGCCGCCGGGGCGTCGAGGCCGTCGAGCAGGTCGGACGCCTCGGCCCAGAGCGCCGGTGCCGGCACGGCCGACGACGCGACCACGGGGAGGGCCACGGCCTCGCGGCGCGCGGGCGCGGGCGGCTCCGGGGCGGGCGCGGGAGCAGGCGCCGCGGTGAAACCGGGCCCCCGTTCCGGCTCCTGCTTCTTCTGGTACGCGGTCGCCGCGGCGTTCGCGCGCGCGTCCGCGGCCTCGTTCAGCGGGTGGCCGGCGTGCCCCTTGACCCAGGTGAACGACACGTCACGGCCGCGCAGGGCCTCGTCGATGCCCTCGAGCAGGTCGCGGTTGAGCACCGGACCGCCGTCGGACTTGCGCCAGCCGCGGCGCTTCCAGCCCGGCATCCATTTGGTCACGGAGTCGATCACGTACCGGCTGTCGCACTCGATCACGAGCGGTTCGTCGATGCCGGTCGTGGCCTGCAGCAGTTCGAGTACCGCACGCAGCTCGCCCTGGTTGTTCGTGCCGTGCGGGGATCCGCCGGCCGCCCACCGCTTGTCGTCGATGTACCAGGCCCAGCCGTTGGGCCCGGGGTTGCCCAGGGCGGATCCGTCTGCCGCGGCCGTGATCGTCATCCCTCCACCGTAAGCCGTGGCGGGGACACGCTCGGGCGCGCCGCCGGGCCGGGTCAGCGCGCCGCCACTTCCCGGCCGCCGACGAGCACGCGCTGCGGGGCGGGCCGATCCACGACGAGCTGTGCGAGGCTCTCCGCGGCGAACTCCAGACGCGTCTCGCTCTCGGACGTCCAATCGGCGATCTCGGGGCGACCCAGCAGCTCGCCCCCGTGCACGGTGGCGATGCGGAAGGCGCGCTCGAGCTCGGCGTCGGTCCTGGCGTCGGTGCGGTACGCGAGCAGGTGGGCGCGGTCGAGCATGCTGCCGGTGCCGAACGGGGTCCACGAGTCGCGCACCCCGTCGGATCCGAGGGCGACGCGCACGCCGTGCCGCTCCAGCCGGTCGAGGTCGGGGATCGGATCGGCGCCGAGCGCGCATGTCGTGATCCACACACCGGCCTCGGCCACGAGGTCGAGCGTGGCGCCGAGGCTCGGCAGCATCGCATCGCCGAGCGCGAAGGCGTGCCCGATCGTCACCCGGCCCTGGCGGCCGCCGGCGATCGTGCGGCGGGCGATCTCGCGGATCTGGGCCAGACCGTCCTCGCCGCCGTCGTGCAGATGGATGTCGATGTCGCGCCCGGCGCGATCCGCCAGGCCGAACACCGCGTCGAGGTGCCCGTGCAGATCGCCCTCGAGGCCGCCCGGATCGATCCCGCCGACGAGATCCGCACCGGATTCGAGCGCGGCGGCCATCGCGTCGAGCGTGCCCGGGTTGGTGAGAAGGCCGAACTGCGGGAACGCGACGATCTGCACGGTCAGGTCGGGCAGACGCTCCGCCGCGGCCCGTACGCCCTCGACGTTCGCGGTGCCGAGCTCGCTCGACACGTCGACGTGCGCGCGCATCGCGAGCGTGCCGTGCGCGAGCGCGCGGGAGAGCAGCGCGTGGGCGCGCTCCTCCACGCTCACGGCGTATCCGGCCTGCACGGCGCGGTCGTTCTCGATCAGCTCCGACAGGGTGCCGGCCGGGTCGCGCGAGAGCCACGGCAGCGTCCACGACGACTTGTCCGGGTGGATGTGGGCGTCGACGAGGCCCGGGGTGCGCAGCAGCGGTGCGGAGGCGGTCGCGGTCATGAGGGATCCTCTCGGCGGGGTCAGTCCTGGTACTGCAGCGTCGGCATCGCCTCGGTGCTGGCGTCGTCGATCTGCAGCGCGAGCGGCCCGCCGTTGCGCTTGCGGCGCACGAGGTAGATGACCACGCCGATGGCCAGCCAGGTGCCGCCGAGCACGTAGGTGAACGGCGCGAGCGAGGTCCACAGCCAGGCGATCGACACGAACCCGACGATCGGCATGAGCAGGTGGCGGACGAGCCCCCAGCCGCGGCGCAGCCGCATGTCGAAGAAGAGCACCTTGATCGTGGCGAGGTTCACCATCGCGAAGGCGATGAGGGCGCCGAAGTTGATCATGTACACGGCCTGGTCGAGCGTGATGAAGAGCGCGACGAGCGCGATCGCCGACACGAGCAGCGCGGCGACGTAGGGCGTGCGGAAGCGGCGGTGCAGGCGGGCGAGCACGGGAGGCAGGATCCCGTCCCGGCCCATCGCGAACAGCACGCGGCTGACGCTCATCTGGGCCGCGGTGCCGCACAGCACGATGCCGGCGGTGTTCACGATCACGAAGATCACCATGAGCACGTCGCCGCCCGCGTGCTGCATGAGTTCGGTCCCTGCGGCGTCGAGGTTCTGGAGCTTCGTCCAGTCCGGGGCGATGAGGCTGCCGGCGATCGCGAACGCGAGGTAGCCGAGGCCGGCGAACAGGGTCGCGAGCACGATGCCCTTCGGGACCTTGCGGCGCGGATCCTTCGTCTCCTCGGAGAGGGTCGCGACGCCGTCGAAGCCGAGGAAGGCGAACGCGACGATCGCCGCGGCCGCGAGGATGGGCAGCAGGCCGCCGTCGCCGAGGGAGAGCGGCTTCGCGATCGCCGCCACGTCGACGTGCGGCGCGTTCATCACGGCGAGCACGAGGAACGCGACGATCACCAGCACAGACGCGACGATCACCACGGAGTTCATCCGCTTGATCCAGTTCACCCCGATGATGCTGAACACGGTCACGACGAGGATGCAGAGCAGCGTGCCGACCCACGACGGCACCGACGTGAACAGGCTGTTGAAGTAAAGGCCGAACAGGAGGAAGTTCACCATCGGCAGGAACAGGTAGTCGAGCAGCATGACCCAGCCGGTGAGGAAGCCCGTCGCCGGACCGAACCCGCGCGTGACGTACGCGTACGCGCCGCCGGTGATCGGCACGTGCGCGGCCATGCGCCCGTAGCTGTGCGCGGTGAACAGCATGATGACGATCGCCGCCACGTAGGCGGCGGGAAGGTGGCCGTCGCTGATCTGGGTGGCGGGGCCATAGACCGACACCACCGACAGCACGCCCATCGACGTGAGGCCGTAGGCGATGAGCGCGGGCAGGCCGAGCTCGCGCTTGAGGGTGCGCGGACGATCGTCCAGCTCGAGGGACGGTGCGGGTGCGGTCATTCGCCGATTCCTTTGTGCGGGGACGACCCCAGGCGCAGGGCCAACAGGCAATGGTATACCACTGGGCTGAAACGGGTCGAATCGGTCCGGATATATCGGGGATGTCCGTGATCTCGAAGGAAGATTTGGATACCAAATTCCTGGATGGATCCGCGTGGGTCCGCATGGGTCCGGATCCGACCCCGGCTGGATCCGCCGGGGCTCTTCCCTTCCGATACATAACGACATATCGTTAAACATCGCTCGAGGGGATCGAGCCGACCACGAGGAGGTCACCATGAACGGCACGTACTCACCGCGGGGATTCGGCGGACCGGGGTTCGGGCACGGAGGACACGGGTTCGGCGGACGGCCGGGCGCGGGTCCGGGTGCCGGGCTGTGGGAGGCCATGGAACAGCTGCGCGCCTCGTTCGAGCACCGCGGCGGAACCCCGCGGATGGCGCGCGGCGACGTGCGCGCGGCGGTGCTCGCGCTGCTCGCCGAGCGGCCCATGCACGGCTACCAGATCATCCAGGAGATCGAGGAGCGCAGCGGCGGCGCCTGGAAGCCGAGCGCCGGATCCGTCTATCCGACCTTGCAGCTGCTCGCTGACGAGGGTCTCATCGAGGCCGCCGAGCAGGGCGGGCGCAAGACGTACTCGCTCACCGAGGCCGGCCGCGAGGTCGCCGACGAGGCGGACAAGCCCGCGCCGTGGGAGGGCCCCGGAGCCCGCGCCGGCGCCGGAATGCCGTTCGGCGCGCTGCCGAAGGCGGGCGTCGACCTGGCCGGAGCCGTCGCGCAGGTCGCGCGCACCGGCACGCCGGAGCAGATCCAGCAGGCGATCGAGGTGCTCGACGAGGCTCGGCGCAGGCTGTACGCGATCCTCGCCGACTGATGGTGGACGGCGAGGCGGGTGAGCAGAGCGTCGTAGACGGCGCGTCCGTGCAGGAGCCGCAGGGCTCGGATCCGGTGAGCCCGGGCGCGCAGCGCGCGAACCAGGGTCCGGCACGGGCGGAAGTCGCGCCGGCGCCCGGGGCGCCCGACGCCGCCCTGCGGGCGCGGTACCGGCGGATCCTCGCGTTCGCCGCCCGCGTGCTCGTGCAGACGTGGTGGTTCGAGATCGCCCTGCCGCGGATCGGGTTCGCCGGGACGGCCGAGCGGACCAGGGAGGGCCGGATGCGCACGCTCGCGCGCCGGTTCCACGTGCTCGCGGTCGAACTCGGCGGGCTGATGATCAAGGTCGGCCAGTTCATGTCGTCGCGCATGGACGTGCTGCCGCCCGAGATCACCGGCGAACTGGCGGGGCTGCAGGACGAAGTCCCGGCGGTGCCGTACCCGGAGATCTGCGCCCTCGCCGAGGCCGAGCTGGGCGTGCCGCTGCAGCGCGCGTTCGCGTGGTTCGATGAGACGCCGGTCGCGGCGGCCTCGCTCGGTCAGGCGCACCGTGCCCGGCTCTCCGCGCTCGACGCCGCCGACGCCGGCTTCGAGGAGGTCGTCGTCAAGGTGCAGCGGCCGGGGATCGACCAGGTCGTCGCGACCGACCTCGCCGCGCTCCGGCGGGTCGCGCAGTGGCTGCGCCGGATCCGGTTCGTGGCCTCCCGCGTCGACGCGCCCGCCCTCGTCGAGGAGTTCGCGCAGACCAGCTTCGAGGAGATCGACTACCTGCACGAGGCAGCCGCCGCCGACCGGTTCGCCGAGAACTTCGCGGCGGATCCGCGCGTCGACTCCCCGTCCGTCGCCTGGGAGCGCACGACGCGCCGGGTGCTCACGCTCTCGGACGTCTCCGCGATCAAGATCAACGACACCGACGCCCTGCGCGCCGCCGGCATCGACCCCGCCGAGGTCGCGCGGGTGTTCGCCGAGGTCATGTTCGATCAGCTGTTCACGCACGGCTTCGTGCACGCGGATCCGCACCCGGGCAACATCTTCGTGACGCCGCGGGTGGGCGGCGCTTCGACGGGCTCAGCGACCGGGCAGCCGGCCTGGCGGCTCACCTTCGTCGACTTCGGGATGATGGCCGAGGTGCCGGACGAGATCCGGCACGGCCTGCGCACCCTGTTCATCGCCGTGGCGTCCCGGGACGGGCGCGGTCTCATCGCCGCGGCGAAGGAGATCGGCGTCCTGCTCCCCTCCGCCGACACCCGCGAGCTCGAGCGGGCGATGACCGCGATCTTCGCCCGGTTCGGCGGCATGGGCTTCGCCGAGCTGCGGGACGTGGATCCGCGCGAGTTCCACGACTTCGCGAGCGAGTTCGGCGACATGGTGCGCTCGCTGCCGGTGCAGCTGCCCGAGGGCCTCCTGCTGCTGATGCGCGCGGTCTCGCTCACGTCCGGGATGTGCAGCGGGCTGGATCCGCAGTTCAACATCTGGGAGTCCGTGGAGCCGTACGCGACCCGCCTGCTCCGCGACGAGACCGGGAACCTGCTGCAGGACTTGGCCCGGCAGGCCGTGTCGACCGCGGGCATCGCGTGGCGGCTGCCGAAGCGGATCGACGACATCATCGGCCGGGTCGACGAGGGGTCGGTGACGTTCGACACGTCCCGGCTCGAGCGGCGGTTCGACCGGCTGGACGCGCTGATCCGCCGCGGCGTCTCCGGCCTGCTGTTCGCGGGTCTGCTGATCGCCGGCGCGATCGTGCTCACCCCGAACCCCGTGCTCGGCACGGTCCTGATGAGCGTGTCGGGGCTGCCGCTGCTGCACGCCCTGTTCGCCGGGTTCTTCCGCGGCCGCGGCTGACCTTGTCACATGCCAACCCGATTGCCAGGTCCGGAAAACATGTAAAAAATCTGGCTGATCTTTTACATGTTTGACGCTTCGCTACCGGACTGCGTTGTTCGCGGGCATGGATGCGATCGCGAGGCGTCCAATCTCGGTGAACGCGGCCATCGATGTGTGCACGAACATCCATAGTCGTGAGATCGGGGTGCGCAAGCTCCCTGGGACATATATCGGAAACCCCCGGACCCGGGCGCCGATCTACACTCCGCCGACCGGGGAGGCGGTCATCCCCGGGAAGCTGGGGAACTGGGCGGAATTCGTTCACACGACGGCGGACATCGACCCGCTCGTCGTGATGGCGATCGCCCACTACCAGTTCGAGGCCATCCATCCCTTCGAGGACGGTAATGGGCGCACCGGCCGAATCCTCAACATCCTTCAGCTCGTCGAGGCTGGACTCCTGAACGCCCCCATCCTCTATCTGTCTCGCTTCATCATCCAGAACAAGGACGAGTACTACCGACTCCTTCTGGGAGTGACGGCCGATGGTGCGTGGGAGAGCTGGATCCGGTTCGTGCTCCGCGGCATCCATGAAACCGCCGCGAAGACGCTTCGCAAGATCGATCGGATCCAGGAACTCCAGGAAGTCGTTCGGGCGGAGATCAAGGCCCACACGACGGCGGGCAGCAACGCGGATCTCCTCGACGCGCTCTTCGAGAACCCCTACGCGCGAATCAACAAGGTCGTCGAGCGATGCGGAGTGTCGCGACCCACCGCCACGTCCTGGCTGAACTCTCTTGTCGAACGTGAGGCGCTGTTCGATGTGAAGGTCGGGCGCGAAAGACTGTTCATCAACGTTCGCCTCATGCAGATTCTTGCGTCGGACGAGGAGGTCGACGAGCGGTCCAGCGACTCGCTGTTCTGATGAGCGTGTCGGGGCTACAGCTGCTGCACGCCCTGTTCGCCGGGTTCCGCGGCCGCGGGCCGCGCTGACGCCGCCGCTCAGCCCCGATCCGCGTCGCGGGTGATCTCGACCACGGTCGTGCGCATCACGCCGTCGGCGGTCGAGATCTCGTAGCGCACCGGCATCCCCGGATGCGCGGGCGAGAACCAGAACACCTCGTCGCCGTCCGGATCCGCCACGTCGTAGCGGATCAGTTCCGCGCGCCCGAGCGGATGCTCGAGCACCTCGATGCTGCGCCGCGCGAGGGCGGCGGGGAAGGCCGCGTGCTCCTGCAGCTCGCGCCACGTGCTGCGTCGCCGGGTCGGCTCCGCGTCTGCGGTCCAGCTCTCCGTCGTGATGCCCTCGTCGTCGCCGTCGATCAGGCGGTTGATCCGCTCGGTGACGGATCCGTCCGCGGCTTCGACCCGGATCCGGAACAGCGCGCCGCCCCGCAGCTCGTCGCGGATCTCCGCCGCCGAGAACGGCGTGGGCAGCAGATCTGCGGCGATGACGTGCGGGTCGGCGTTCGCGTCCATGCGCTCAGGGTAGGTCGGCGCGCGCGGTGCGTCCACCGGATCCGGGATCCCGTCGGGAACGCGGATTGCGTGTCCCGGCCTTCGCGAGGCCGGGACACGGGGGTCGGTCAGTCGAACTTCTTCGGGAACTGCTTGATCAGGCCGGCGCTGAGCATGGTGGCCATCTGCTGCATGTGGGTCTCGGCGGTTCCGTAGTCCACGATGGCCTTGGCATAGTCACCGTGCAGCAGGTCGGACGCGTATGCGAGGGTCTGAGTGATGTGGGTCTGCATCATGTCCTCCATGTCGGCCTTCCCCCAGTGCGGGTTGGCCGCGGCGAGGAAGTCGCCGATCTGCTTCGCGTTCGCGTACCAAGCCGCGACGGCCGTGTTGAGCGCGGCCGTGTCGCCGGCCTTGGCCGCGGTGAGCACCGGGACGGCATCCTCGATGTGGGTCTTCAGCAGTGCGGTCAGCTGGTCCCCGGCGGCGGTGCCGTAGAACGACCCGACGGCGTTGCCGATGTCGGTCTGGTTCTGCAGCAGCCGGTCCAGGGTCGCCGTCAGGCCCGGCGAACCCTGGGCGAAGGCGACGACGGTGGCGTAGGTCCATTCCATGTGCTGGGCCCACAGGTTGGACATGGTCGTGTAGAGCTCGATCTGCTTGTCGATCGAGCTGCCGTTCGCCATGTGCATCGGGGCTGCCGCGCCGGCGCCGGTGTCGGCGTGGGCCGCGGACGCCGCGGAGGTGCTGCATCCGGTCAGCGCGAGCGCGGCGACCAGGACGAAGCCCGCGAGCGTCGCGGTGGTGACGGTGCGCATTCGCGCGATGGTGGTGTTCATGGTTCCTGCCTTCCTCGGCGGGGGCGGGTCGCTCCCATACCCGTTCCGTGTCGGTGGCCCGGGCGTTCTTACCCGCGGAATCGTGGTGGGCGGACGTCGGTAAGATTCCGGGCGCGGCCGACACCAAGCAGGTATGGGACTTCAAGCGCTGGCCGTGAGGGAGCACAATCGTGCTATGGGCGACGCCTCATGGACCGTGGACGCCGACGCCGCGGAGTTCGATTGGGTTGCGCGGCTGACCGGCACCGGGCTGGAGCGCGATGACGCCCTGCGGCGGTTGCACGCCTTGATGGTGCGGGCGGCACGGCAGCAGCTGCGCCGCATGAGCGGCGGCGCCGCGGTGGGCGGGGCGCGTGCCGAGGAGATCGTTCAGTCGAGCGCGGATGAGGCGGTCGTGTCGGTTCTGGCGCGGCTGGGTGATTTCGAGGGGCGCAGCCGGTTCACCACGTGGGCGTACAAGTTCGCGCTTCTGCAGACCGCGACGACCGTGCGGCGCGAGGTCTGGAATCGGCGGGAGGTCCGCATCGACTCGATCCCCGAACCGGTCTCCGTGCTCGACGAGCCCTCCGAGCTCGCCCCCAGGACGCGTTGAAGACCGCGCTGCGTCGTGGCATCGCGGACGCCCTGACCCCGCATCAGCAGCGCGTGCTGATCGGCATCGCCGTCGAGGGCGTGCCGATCGACGTCATCGCGCAGCGCACGAACAGCACCCGCAACGCGGTCTACAAGACGCTGCACGACGCGCGTCGCCGATTGCGTGCGCACCTGGCTGCGCAGGGATTCACGGAAGCGATCGAGACGAAGGAGGCGACCCGATGAACGAGGACAGGACATGGGAGGACGACATCCTGCGTCAGCTGGACCTGGGCGCGGAGCCCTGGATGTCCTGCGACGACTGCTTCGACCGGTCCGACGAGGTTCTCGAACAGCTGATCGAGCACGGCGGACCGCTGCCGGAGCGGTTCCGCGCACATCTCCGTGGCTGCCCGGCGTGCCGTGAGGAAGCGCAGACCCTCGTCGAGATGATCGCCGCAGAGCGCGGGGCCGACGAGGCCGCCGCGCGCATCCGCCTGGACCTCGCCATCGCATGACGGAGCACTTCGTGTTGGCTCGTCACTGGTCGATGCGGGCCCGCTGATCGGGCGTGAGCGCTCCGACGCGAGATCGCATCCGGGTTGAGGACAACCAACTACGGATCCGAGTAGACGATCGTCTTTGTCGGGAACGCGGCGAGATGACACTAGATGTCGCGTATCGCGGCGGTCTGGCGTCCAACTGGTGCGTCTTTGTCGTGACACTTTCCCCATGCTGGACATGAGAGTTCCGCGTTGCGTCGCCGTGTGGTATCACGAGCGGTCACGTCTGGGCGGAGTTCGGACTGCCGGCGCCGGTGGGCACGCCGCGCAGGCCCAATGAGGAATCGCGACACTCGCCGGGGTCTGCAGGTGGCGCTGCCCCAGTCGCCAGTGGGCGGGCTGGTATTGATGAATCATGAGTCAGCCGCTTTCGCCTCTAGTTTCTCTGGCAACGTCGATGCATTCGCAGCCCGGCGTGTACGCCGTGATGTTGGGGTCGGGCGTCTCCACCGGCGCGGGGTTGCTCACCGGGTGGGGTGTCGTTACCGAGCTCGTCTCGCGGGTGGCCGCCGCCGGGGGCGGCGATGATGAAGTCGAAGTCGCTCGGGCAGACCCGGAAGCTTGGTGGAAGCAACACGGAAGCGGTGATCTTGGGTATTCGACGCTTCTCGAGCAGCTTGCTCCGTCGGCGGCTGCGAGGCAGGGGCTCCTTGCTGGCTTCTTCGAGCCGGGCGCGGACGATGACGCCGGTGCGCTACGCGAGCCAAGCCGAGCGCATCATGCAATCGCCGAACTCATGAAGCGTGGATCCGTCCGTGTCATAGTCACGACGAACTTCGACCGGTTGATGGAGCACGCGCTCGAATCCATCGGGATCTCTCCGCAGGTGATTGCACGGCCCGAGGCGGTGAATGGAATGGCGCCGCTGGCGCACGCACCGGCGACGATCATCAAGCTACATGGTGACTATCGCGACCTCGGGAGCCGGAACACGCCTGCAGAATTGTCCGAGTATCCGGATGAGTGGAAGCGCCTTCTCGCGCAGGTGTTCGACGAATACGGCCTGGTAATTTCTGGTTGGTCGGCGGACTGGGATCACGCGCTGGTTGCGGCCTTAGAGGATGCTCCGTCTCGTCGGTACCCACTGTATTGGGATCAGCGCAGCAGCCGAGGTGACGCCGCGCAGCGGATTCTCGCTGCTCGTGACGGGAGAGTTCTTCCAGCGTCGAGTGCGGACGACTTGTTCGGCGAGCTCGTTGAGAGCTTGGAAGCCCTGGATCGTCTCTCCTCACCGCCACTTACGACGGCGATGGCGGTGGCGCGATTGAAGCGGTATCTCCCGGACCCGGTCCGGCGGATCGATCTGCATGACCTCGTCATGAACACCGTCGACGAGGTTGTCGACTTCATCACGGCTCAGCCAGTGACGGCGGAGACCGTCTCCGTGGGCTTTGACGTGTTGGACACGATGTACGCGGGCTATTTCGCCACGATGGAGAAGCTTGCCCCCCTCCTCATCACGGGCGTATGGCATGACGATGGGACCCACGATTCCCTCTGGGCAGATGTGGTGCAGCGTCTTATCGATGCCGGTTCGACCGTTCCCACCCACACGTTCAACTCCCTCTACCTCGCTGCGCGACTGATTCCTGCGTTGGCATCAGTGGCATTGATCTCGATCACGGCGACCCGTCGCGGCCGAGAAGGGCTGCTGCTGAGCATCGTCGAAGAAGTCGACGGCCCCACGCAGATCGGAATCGATCAGCGAGTCAACGCTGCCCAGGTCCTTCACTACGGCCGAGTCATCGTCAACGAAGACAACATCAACGGCTTTACCCGTTGGGGTGGCAACAAGTGGCTCTATCCGGCTTCTCATCTGTTCACAGCGGCGCTGCGCCACTATCTGATTGGCCTCATCCCGAACAAGGACGACTATGAGAAGGCATTCCGGGGGTTCGAATATCGGCTAGGTCTGATCCAACGTCTCACCAGCGACCGGGCTATCAGCGGAGAGTACGTGGGTGAATGGGCGTGGCGCGGTGAGGAACCGGTAGCCGAGATCGAACTCCGCAAGGTCATCGACCGTGGGCGGGGCACCGCATGGGAGGAGTTCTTCACGGCCCGTGAGCTAACAGTCGATGCCGCGCTGACCGAGCACCGGGCGGTGATCGTTAAGTACCAGCGCTGGGGCTGAACACGACAGCTCGTAGCAAAAGGGTCAAAGAGCTTCCGGCGGCTCGGCGGCGAGGGAGTTCGGCTCGTTGATGAACGCGAGGAACCGCTGCCCCTTCCCGTTGGTTCGCGGGTCGAAGATTCCTTGAGCAGTCATGATGGTCCCAAGCGGAATGGATGCGAGCCCCGCTCGCTCGAGATCGGCGGCGGCTTGCCGGACGGGTGCGCCCCATACGGATCCGTCGAGTCCGAGCGCCGACCCGAGGGGACCGTCTATTCCGCCCATGTAGATGTTCGAGTGCTGCTCATAAAGGCCGCGCGCCTTCAGCCAGGCCGCCGGATCAGTGAAGTAGTGCAGCAACCAGACGTGCATCTCGTCGAAGTCATCCACGAGGCGGGTGAACTGTTCGCGTTCACTCACCGAGAAGCCGGCCCAGCGTCCCGCGTGGGCCACGGCCGCCGCGAGGCGGTGTCTCTTCTGCTGGCTGGCTGTTTCGGCTGCGGTCCGCTGTGCACGCGTGACGGCGGCGATGAACTCGTCCGACTGGACGATGTCTTCGACGGTGATGTTCTGATCGAGTCGCTCGATCGTTTCGGCCAGCGCTCGTGCGATCGCGACGTCGAACTCGTGTTGGCGCTCGGCTTGTCGCGTTGCGAGCGCGTGAGCAAGCGTTTCCGCCGCGACGGAGCCCACGATGGGGACCATCGTAAGGGCCGCCTTGCCAGCGAAGGCTAGCGTGTCGGCGGCTGGCTCATAGGGAGGGACGAGGCTCTCGAGATCGGTCACAATCTGATGATGCACGAACCCACCGACGTTGATGTACGAGGTGCGTTGTACGGGCCCGCTCGCGGTTCAGCTGGTTCCGCTCAGTAGAAGCGGGACGGGAAGACGCCGGGAAAGACGTAGTTGAGCTTGTCCCATGCCTCGCCACGTCGTCCGGCCTTCTCGAGGTCGATTGCGTCGGCGACGCGCTTGGCGTCGGCAGATAGCGTCGCGAGAGCTGTAGCTCGGTAGGGCTCGGTCGACGCAGCCCGAATACGACCCGTGAGCTCGGTCGGATCGTTCATGTCAGCGAGCTTGCTGCTCGCGAGATCGCGCATCAGGTACGCGAAGTCCAAGTAGGGGATGAACGACGATTCGCGCTGCATACGCTGGGCGGCACGCATCTCCAGATAGAACGACGACAGCGCCCGGGCACTCGTCGGGTTTGCGTACTTCCACGTCTTCACGAGCCGTGCCAAGCCTTTAGCTCCTCCCGATGGCAACCTGTTCGCGTTCGTAACATACGTGAGGTGTGCGCTCGGCGCCGTCTCCATCCACCCGCCGCCGGGAGCGGGGATGCTGTAGACGACGTGCTCTCCCACCTTCCGCCGGTAGTAGGCCGGAATAACTTCCCATCGCTCTGCGCCGCCCGCGAAGTCGACGACAACCGCTGGCCTACTCACACGTATGGGCGTGAAGACGAACGTCTTGATGAGCGCATTCCGGACGTTATTCAACGCCGTGTCCGGACTCGCAGGCCGCACCCCGCGAAGCGAAACGATGACATCCACGTCGGAATGACCTCGAACGGCAGTGCCGTGACGGAAGGAACCCGTTTCACGCAGGCCGTAGTTCTCCACGCTGGATAGCGCCTTCTCGACAGACGCCCTGTGGCTCGTAGCCGCCGTCCGCTCCCTGTCACTTGGCACATGCCGCGCGAGCAGCTCTTCGAATGCAGAGCCGATGCTGCGTTCAGTCATTCGCGGACAGCTCCTCGACCGTTGCCTTTTGGCCGCCCTTGCGGATGTTCTTGCCCGCGCGCCGGTACGCTCTCGGCGCGATGGGTTCTGCCGACTTGTTCTGCTCGTCCATCCGCTCCGTGAGGCTCTGAAGGATGTTCCTGGCCTCCTGGAGGTCGATCCAGGGAACATCGACTCGACGTGCCCGGCGCGCGGCGTTCTGGATCTCGAGATACGCATTCGCGGCCGCTGTCGCCTTCGTCGCACGCTGCGATGCGTTGACGATGGTCAAGATCGCTCCGCCGGCGGCGGCGACCAGGGCGAGAAGACCTCCCACGATGTCTAGGCCATGCGCTGCGAGCACGAGTGCACCTGAGATCGCGGCGCACGCCGCCGAGATCGAGCCGACCCATGTATTCATCGACTGCCAGCTCTTGGCCTGCTCGAACTGTCCCTGACAGCTCCACATTGCGCGATTCTCAAGCTCCGCGAACTCGCGCAGCAGGGCCGCGCGGCGCACGGACCCGTCCCCCTTATCGTCCATGCACAGAGGCTACCGGCGAGGGGTGACGCTCTATGTCGAGTTCACGGATGTGAGGGTCGGGCCCGCGCTCAGGGGTATACCGCCGGGCCCGCCGTCAGCACCGACGATCGAGGAACTCGCCTCAGTTCTGCGGGCAATTCATGAACCGAGCCGGTTCGGCAAGCTCGATGTCGGACGCATCCGCAAGACTATTCGCGATGACTTAGGCGTCGTCACCGTTCTGGGGCCGGGAGGAGTGATTGAGTTGGTGTCCCTCGTTCCGCGCATGCCGATGGAGTCATTGAGTCTTCTTCACTCGCGACTCGATGAACACTTCCGCATATTGCACTCGCAGCGGCGTGCTCTCGCGGTCGGTGCGCCGCTGTTCGCCCTCGAGCACGACCTTTCCGAGAACGACCTCGATACCCTGACCGACAGCGTTCGTCACGCGGTGGCCAGCGGCTTCGGTGCACGATACTGGCGGCAATCGTGGCTTCCGTTCGTCGTATACGCCGCGGAGGCAGGTTATGACTACGTCGGCAACGAGTTCTGGCCGAGCTTTGAGGAGGTAACGCCCGGTTGGGCAACTCATGGAGATCGCGACCGCATCCGCCTGCTGTTCCAGAAGTTTGGGGTCGAATACGGCGGTGCCGTACCGAGCGGTGGCTTCGCACAGAATTTCCCCATCATCGCCTGGCCGATTACTCACGCTGTTTTGCCTGTGTACTTGCAGCGGCACCTGGCTCAACTCCTCTATGAGTTCCGGACCGGCCTGACCACCGAACTGCTCCGGGAGCCAGATGCCCTCGGCAAGCAATTGGCTGCTCGAGCCTGGGGCTATACGGAGCGGTTCCGCATCTTCTGCTCGAATACATCGCTGCTCGGGCATGTCGCCGCGGCCTTGCTCTACGGCGAAGAGGAGGAATCTCCGTACCTGCTGCACTCGACGCTGTTGCGGCTAGTCAAAGGGCTGGAGCAGGAACGCCAATCCAAGATCTGGCTGCAAGGAGCCCGCAACGCCGCGAGTCGGGTCCGCGCCCACGGCTTCCAGCCGAGCATCTCACGGACGGGAGGCGGCAATCCGCACGGTCGGCTACCAAAACCGACCGACCCGCACCTGCTTCTCCGAGGTAGCGAGACCGGCTGGCGTGTATATGCCCAAATGCCGGACCTCAGCAGCCTCAGTCGAAGCCTCACTCATGTCTACGACGAACTGCGAACTCGACGCGCTTGGGTCGAAGGTGCCGAAGACACAGTCTTGGCTCGTGGACGTCTGGCGACAGCTGGCCAGGAGATCCGGCTTACTCGCTGGCCCATCTCCGACGCGTCCTTCATTGAACTCGAGGACGGCAGTAGCGACGTCAACGCCCTGCTCCGCGACCAGGTCGAGATCTCCCGCGGACCGATCTGGCTGTTTAAGCGGCGTGGCCCGGGTATCGCTGTTGAGGTCAAGGGGAAACAAGTCCGCCCCGCTAACACCTACTACCTCGTCCATGGCGAGGATTGGACTGGCGACGGCATTCCGGGTCTTGACCCGGTCAAGATAGACGTGTCAGGCGCCATCGCTACTCGGTTGGTCCTACCCGAGCGGCTCACCGAAGCCGAGTCCAAGGCGCTCGTAGCTGCCGGACTGAGCGTCGTCGCCAACGTGGCGATTCGTCCTGTTGGAATCGTGGCAAGTTCATGGGACGGTGAAGGTGCCGTTGAGTGGATGGCCGGAGAACCCGGTCTGGTAGGAATCCGCGCCGAGCAAATCCCTGCGGGCGGCGCCTTGAGTCTGGACGGCGAACAATACAGCCTGGAGTGGCCCGATAGCAGCCCTGAAATCTTCTTGAGCCTGGAAGACCTCTCGGTGGGCGAACACGAGTTGCGCATCACGTTGACCGGCAACGCACAGCAGACGTTGGCCGAGGGGTCGCTGCTGGTTACGATCCGCGACCCTCAGGTTCGTGGCGATGCTGCCGAAATGGGCGAGGGGATCCGGTTGCTGGCCTCGCCAGCCCGACCGACCATGAGCGAGATTTGGGCACCTGGAGCAATCACGATCGCCGGGCCGGATGGCTTGCGTGTTGACCTGGCAGTGTCACTTCGAGGCCAGTCTGACCGGGAGCTAGCTAAGATCTCGCAGTCCATTACGCTGCCGCTTCTCGACTCCGACTGGGCAGGCGTCGCCAAGAATGTTCGAGGTGACAATCGCTTCGCCGGAAGCTTCGACCAGGCCGAGTCGCTGGAACTGACGGTATCTCGCGCCGGGATCGGCCATGCCGCGCTTCGCGCAGACCGTGGCTTCCAGCCTCTGCGGTGGCAGCTGTTCCGTGAGCGCGAGCAGACACGCGCCCATCTCATCGACCGGACCGATAGCCCTGACACCCGGGTGCTCTTGTACCGAGTTGAGACGCCAGTGACTCTCGAAGAACTCGACCCGCGCTCCGACGTACTTGTGCCGGCAACGGGTGGCTTGTTGCGCGCCAAGGGCGGAGAGGGAATCGACGCTTCGGCCACCATCCTGCTGCCGACCCGACCGAACGACCTGCTGGGGACTCGCGTCAGGCCAAACGTCCAGACTGGAGCGCGAACCCCGGGCGAACTCCTTCGGCTCGTCCTTCACCATCAACGGTGGGCCGAGGCCGACCTACCTGGCGACGCCTTTGCTCAGCACGAGCGGGACATCGTGCTCGAAGCCATCACCCGGGCCCTGGTTTCGCTAGCCGGCGGAAGCCGCTGGGCGGCCGTCGAACGCAAGCTGGCCAATTCGAACGATCCCTTCGACCTGATCGACAAGCTGCAGGACGTGGTCGGAGACAGCGAAGACCAGAAGCGTCTCGCGAAGAAGATCGGCCAGAGCCTGTATGTCTGGCAAGACCCGGCCGCTCTCCTGACGGGATTCAGTGGGGTCATCCAGGGAACACTGCGTGCCAGTGGTGTCATCGGGCACGACTCGGCTCCACGGTTTCTTCTGACGCTTGCCGGACACTCCAGCCGGATACTGTCGTGGCCGGAGGTCGAGCGCGGCTACCTGATGCAACAGGTCATCACTTCGCCTGTACTGTTGCGTGCCGCCCGATTTGCGGTCGTCGGTACCCGACTAATGGGTGAAGCCGAGCAGTCGAGTAGGGGGTTCTGATGGGCATCGCCATGCGAACCGTAGACGAGGTCGCTACGTTCTCGGTTCGAGCCCTGGGCTTGGACGAGGAGGTCTTCGGACTGGACTACCCGGAGGCCATTGCTGCCTCGGTGCGACGTGCCGCCTCCTTCCTGTCCCCCACCACACCGCGAGCACTGGTGGATGCCGTGCTCGAGGCGCTGACTCCTGTATTGTCTGAGCCCCCGAGTCGCGACGACCTTATGGCACTGGTCGATCGACTGATCTCGGGTGGTGACCTGTTGGAAATGGCGGATGCCACTTCAGATCGCAAGAATCGGTTGCTGTACCTCGGGCCACCGAGCTTCGTTCCGAAGTCAGCCGGTCGCTATCTGTTGACTGGCATTCGTCCGCATGGAGCACTTCTGGTGCCATCCACTATCACGGTAGAACCGGAGGCTCACGTTCGAACGGCATTGCTCGACGGCGATACTGCAGAAGCCAGCCTTCGTGAGGCTGGGCTGCACAGAATCAATGTTCAGCAGTGGGTTGGACAGCCTGCCGTAGTGGCGGCTCGAGAGTTCATTGAGCAGTACCGGCAGCGTCTCGATGTAGCGCCCGCAGCTGGATTTGTAGACGGGCTCACCATCATTGACCCGGCGTTTCGTCCGACCTACTACCGAGGGCGTTGGCGAGCGCCGACAGTAGGAGACAGCGGTGATTACGTCGGGCGTCGCCCGCAGGCGTATGGGGCGGACCGTTGGTGCATGGTCCGGCTGTCCGACGGGGCACCCGAGAAGCTGCTTGACCTGCCGCTGGACAACGTTGCGTCACCTGCCCGCGATGACGCCTGGCGTTTGCAAGCTGCCATCGATGCTGCCCGTCGCACGCCGCTCAGTTATCGAGTCCTACCGATTCCCGGCCACTCTCCGGTCGCTGAGTTCATCGTTGACTTCTTCTCTCCGCTGCCCAGTTGGGTCGAACGGTACCTTGAGTTGGTCGGGATCTCGGTGGACAAGTCTCGTGGTGCCTTGTTCTCGTACCGGATCCCAGCATCTGCACTCGCGGGTCTCCAGTCGGCGTTGACCGAGACTCTGTGGATGACGACTACCCAGGGGGAAAGCTAGTGACTGCCGAAGCACCGACGATCGCCGAGACGATCACCAAGATTCAATCAGCTCTCCGGGAGTACATCGAGGCGACCTACCACCTCGGTGATCAGGCACTTGTCGAGCAGCGCCGGGAACTCCTCGATCAGGAGGGCGTCATCTCTCAAGCCCCATTCATCGAGAGCACACCTCGCTACCAGACGGACCGGCGCTTCTCGGACTTGGAGCTCGACTCTGCCGCTCAGAAGCTCTTTGAATCGCTAACTAGCAACGTAGGTGGATCGCGACTGCTTTACGACCCGCCCTACACACATCAGGCCAAAGCACTCGAGTGGACCCTGCGTGATGGATTGAGCCTGGCGGTAACCACTGGTACTGGTTCGGGAAAGACCGAGTCCTTCCTGTTGCCGATGCTTGCGAAGCTGGCTCGGGAGGCTGCAAATAGCCCTCAGTCCTTTGCTCGTCCAGCAGTCAGGGCGCTGGTCCTGTATCCGATGAACGCGTTGGTGAACGACCAGTTGGGCCGTCTCAGGCTGCTGCTGGGTGATAAGCGGGTAACCGGCCAGTTCCAGTCGTGGGCCGGCCGTCCAGCTCGCTTCGCTCGCTACACCAGTCGCACGCTCTACCCAGGGGTTCGTAAAACGGAGCGCGATCAGACGCGCCTCAAATCTGTCGAGGACTTCTACATCGACTTGTTGGACCGCCAGGATGACCCGGACGCCCGGAATCACGACGCGGCCTCCAAGCTGGTCGGACAGTTGACGCAGCGTGGAAAGTGGCCAGCCAAGCCAGACCTCCGTACTTGGTATGGAGCTAAGGGAAGCCGGTGGAAGAACAGTTCCGGTGACTTCGTCCGGGCGATCATGCAACCCGAAGACTCGGAGTTGCTTACACGACACGAAGTGCTTGCGGCCCCGCCGGACGTCCTGATCACGAACTACTCGATGCTCGAGTACATGCTGATGCGGCCGCTGGAGCGCCCCTTGTTCGACGCCACTCGAGAATGGCTCGCGAACAACCCGAACGAAAAGTTCCTGCTGATCGTCGATGAGGCTCACCTCTATCGCGGCGCAGCAGGTGCCGAGGTCGCTCTGCTCCTCCGTCGACTTCGAGCGCGACTGGGAATTCCGGCCGACAGACTTCAGGTCATCGCCACGAGTGCGAGCTTCAACGATCAGGCATACGCAAGCGCCTTCGCCGCTCAACTCTCTGGCAAGGATCCAGCGGAGTTCCGAACCGTCACGGGAGAGCTGAACCTGCGATCGACGGCGGCGCCGGGTACGGCAAGCGACGCGAAGCTCTTGGCAGAGTTGGCTCTCGATGCCTTCTACAACGGCAACACTGAAGCCGAGAGGGTGGAGGCGGTTAGGGAGTTGCTGGACGCCCGCGGCGTTTCGGCAAGCCCAGACGACGGAGTCGGCGCGCTGCTGCACCAGGCATTGACGGACTACGAGCCGATGGGTTTGCTGGTCAATGAGACCATGCAAGAAGCCCAGCCCGTCGGGGAACTCGGCGGAAAGATCTTCCCGGATGCCGATCGGGAGACCGCGGACCGAGCAGTCACGTCACTGGTAGCACTCGGCAGCGCAGCCCGACTTAGCGGCGATGACGCCGGCCTTTTGCCGTGTCGAGTTCACGCCTTCTATCGAGGATTGCCCGGACTTTGGGCTTGCGCTGATGCCGACTGTCCTGCCGTCGTCCGCAACACCACTGGGCCGGTTGGCAAGCTCTACGGACAGCCGCGTGAGACCTGCGAGTGCGGGGCACGCGTGTTCGAGCTCTACACGTGCCGACACTGCGGCTCGGCATATCTGCGTGCCTACACGGACGACCTGACCAACCCGAAGTCGCTTTGGCATGAGCCGGGTGACAGCTTCCAGACCGCCACGGGTCCGGTGCCGCAGCTGCAGCCGCTCGACCTGCTGGTCGAGGATCCCGACCCCGATCAGGGTGCTGAGATCGCCGACTTGGACCTCGTCACCGGGCGACTCAACCCCGCCAAACTCGGGACGCGTACCAGGAGCGTCTATCTACCGGGTAAGCGGAATGGCGAGGTCGTCGATACCGACGATGATGACGAGGATGACAGCGACAGCAAGACCACGGGCAGCGGCGAGTTCAAGCCATGTGGAGTTTGCCGCAAGCTCGCTGGCTTCGGACGGTCATCGGTCCAAGACCACCAGACCAAGGGCGACCAGCCCTTCCAGGCGTTGATCGCTCGCCAGATCGAGGTCCAGCCCCCTTCCAGCCCCTACAGCGACTTCGCGCCGCTTCGTGGCCGCAAGGTTCTGGCGTTCTCAGACTCTCGCCAGGTTGCGGCTCGACTTGCGCCGAACCTGCAGAGCTACGCGATGCGGGACGTCATCCGGCCCCTGATAATCCGTGGCTGGAGCGAACTCGCCATGTTGCCCGGTATGGACAAACAGATCGGCTTGCATCAGTTGGTGCTGGCGACCCTGGTGGGCGCTAAGAAGCTCAAGGTCCGCCTTAGGCCGGAACTCCGCCAGAGTGAGTCGATGGCCGTCCTTCGGGATGTCGGTCGACTAGTCGATGCCGGGGCGCTTTCGGGCGATATCGCCGCTCAGATGGAATTGGTGTCGCTTGCGGTCTACCCGCCCGAGTCATTGATGAAGGCCATCTACGCCACGCTGATCGACCGATACTACGGCCTAGCGGCGCTGGGTCTGGCATCGCTCCGCGAGCGGGAGACCGACAGAGCCGCAATGTTGGCGGACTTGACGAATCTGCCTGGCATTGCCGACACCGACGAGAAGAAGCTGGCGCTGGTCCGAGTCTGGCTGGCGCAGTGGGCCACACCGAGCAATGGCATCTGGTTCCCAAGCATGACGATGGACTGGCGGGGGAAGAAGGAAGGCGTCCGACCTCATGCAGGCAAGTTCCGTCCCTTCGAGCGTTGGCTTGATTCGGCGATCCTCGCTAGACAGTTCAACAAGGAGTGGCTACCGGTTCTGCAGCAGCGGTTCTGTGAGACTGCTGGTGGCAGCAAGCACTACATGCTGGCCGGCAAGGTCGCGCTAGAGCTCGAAGGCGAGTGGGGCTATTGCGAACGATGCCGTTTCACTCAGCGGCCGTTCCCTGGATCGTCGAAGTGTGTCAGTTGTGGTGCGAACCAGGTGCGAATCCTCGACCCGAATAGTGATCCGGTGTTCACAGCACGCAAGGGCTACTACCGAGCCAGCACAGTGCGATCTCTCGGGGACAACCCCGAACCGCCAATGAGCATCATCGCAGCCGAGCACACCGCCCAGCTAAACGCGGCCCAGTCCGAGGCCGTGTTCTCCAAGGCGGAGGAGCACGAGTTGCTGTTCCAAGACGTCGACATTGAGTTGCCGAGTGCGGGCGCCCAGGAGCGGGCAGCCATCGACGTGCTGTCGTGCACCACGACGATGGAGGTCGGCATCGACATCGGTGCGTTGTCCGGAGTCGCCCTTCGCAACATGCCGCCCTCCCGTGCCAACTACCAACAGCGAGCTGGTCGAGCCGGACGTCGTGGCAATGCCGTGGCAACTGTCGTGGCATTTGGAAGCTCTGACACTCACGACGACCACTACTTCCGCGAGCCCGCCGAGATGATCCGCGGCAAGGTGGTCGACCCAGTGCTGACGTTGGACAACGACGAGATCGCCAAGCGGCACGTCACCGCATACTTGCTGCAGCGGTACCACCAAGACAAGCTGCCGACCTTCGACCCCAATACCCAGTCGTCGCAACTCTTCGAGGTGCTGGGCACGGTGCCAGAGTTCGTGGGTACGGTGTCGCCGCTCAACCGAGCTGATCTGGAGAAGTGGCTCAACCAGAACTACGCATCGCTTCGGGCGGATGTCGACGACTGGCTGCCCTCGGAACTACCGCCCGCTAGTCGTGAGCAGGTTCTGGATGCCCTGGTCTCGAACACCCTGGCCGCGATTGACAGTGCGCTCGATCTCACCGCCGGGGGAGCACTTCCGACTCCGGAGGCCGGCGACTCGACACCCGAAGCTGAGGAAGCCGAGGCCGAAGGTCCGGCAGAGGATGGGGCTGAAGAACCCAGCCCGATGCGGAGCCAAACCAATCTGCTGGATCGACTGCTCTACAAGGGCGTCTTGCCGCGCTACGCCTTCCCAACAGATGTCGCCACCTTTCACGTGTTCGACGTCGACCGCTCCCAACCCTTCCGGGCTGCCTACCGCTACGCACCGAGCCAGGGGCTACCCGTCGCCCTCAGCCAGTACGCCCCCGGCAAGGTGGTCTGGATCGACAACAAGGAGTGGCGCTCCGGGGCGATCTACTCGCCGGTCAATGCGGAGCGCTACAAGGCGTGGCAAGCGCACAAGCTCTACTTCGAGTGCCGAGTTTGCCACTACGCCAAGTACTACGACCAGGAGGAAGCCCACCCCGGGGAGATCCGCGAGTGCGAGGCTTGCGGTACCGAGGATTCGTTCGGAGAAGCGATGGCATGGATGCGTCCGCCCGGGTTTGCGCACCCGGCCGACGAGACCGAGGGGACGAGCCCCGATGATGCCCCGGCTCGGAGCTATGCCACTCGAGCCAAGCTGGTCGCTCCAGGACCGGACGACGAGTCGGCCTGGTCCGAGGTGACGGACCGCATCCAGCAGACCTATCACCGCGAGACGCTGATTGTCACCAACACTGGTCCCGGTAACGAGGGCTACACATACTGTTTCAAGTGCGGCAAGATCGAGCCGACAGCGCTCGCTGGCGGCACTGTCGTCGGGCAGCACAAGAAGCCATTCCCGGACCAGAACGAGCAGGATTGTTCTGGAGACTCGGCGTGGCGAGGTCTGGCCCTCGGGACGGACTTCATCACCGATGTTCTGTTGGTGCGACTAAAGGTGGCCTCGCCGGTTCGGCTGGCTCCGCAGTTCTTGTCGACGCAGGTGGCTCTTCGGACCATCGCAGAGGCTATGACTATCGCCGCGACGCAGCTGCTCGATATCGAGGCGACCGAGCTCCAGGCGGAGTACCGCCCGGCTCTGACCCCGGGCGGGGCGGCAGGGCTAGAGGCCGAGATCTACCTGTACGACACTCTGGCGGGCGGTGCTGGATTCACTCGTCGCGTCGAGGAACTGGGGATTCAGGTGCTAGAGGAGACTCTCACCCGGCTGGAGTATTGTCCCGCCGGCTGCGACCAGTCCTGCTATCGGTGCATCCGCAGCTTCCGAAACCGTTTCGAGCATGGTCTCCTCGACCGCAAAGTCGGGGCGAGCTTGCTGCGGTACCTGCTGTACGGGACCGCCCCAACGCTCGACGCATCACGGCTGCAACTGTCTACCGACCGTCTCTACAACGACCTCAAGGGACGCGGCATCACGGGGGTCGACTTTGTGCGCGATGCTGAGGTGAGCATCCCGGGCATCGGCGTGGTGACAGCACCGATTCTGGCGACCAAGGGTGACCGTAGGTTCATCTTTGGAGTTCACAGCCCGCTGACGCCACACCAAGCTCCCGACGCCTTGCTGAACGACGCCAAAGAGAACCAAGCGGTGATTCCCGTCCGTCTGGTCGATGACATCGAAATCTCACGGAGCTTGCCGAACGCCAGCCTTGCTGTTGAGAAGGTTTTGGCGTGACGGACTCGCCGGGTGCCCTCGCCACCGGTATCGCTTTCAGCCGAGCGGTGCTCGTGGGCCCTCCCGCCCGCTGGAGCTACTCGACGCTGGAGGAAGCTTCATCTTGTCCGCTGAGGTACTGCCTGCGGCGAGCCACCTACCCAGATCTCGGACATCAGGAGGGCTATCCGTCGGTGCCGTCGGTTCCGGCACTGTTCGGCAATGTCGTGCATGGAGCCCTGGAGGTGGTGGTAAAGGCAATGGCTGACGCCGCAGTGGAGTCCCCGCAGGCCGAATCAGCAGCCGAAGTCATCCGCGATCTGGGCGGATTCACGTCGGTGGTCGAAAACGAGCTTGCGAATCAACTCGCTTCGCTGAAGGACAACATGCGTTTGTCGAAAGATCTCCATCGCCGCATCGCAATCGATCTCGAAGCCCGGGTCGCCGACGCTCGGGCACAGGTGCAGACCTACCTCAGTCGCACGAAGTTCGTATCCGGCCCCCGACACTCGACGCAGGCTGCCGAGGGTGGCCGCTCGCGAGCGTTTGTGCGCCAAGAACTCGGGGCGGGATCACACCCAGAGGTTGAGTTGGTAGCCGAGCGCGAGCGGCTCTATGGTCGCGTCGATTTGCTGATGATCTCAGACGATCGCGTTGACATCATCGACTACAAGACGGGCGGTGAATCTGATGGCCATGCCGACCAACTGCAGCTCTATGCGTGGCTTTGGGGAGCCGACGAGAAGGTCAATCCGCGGGGGTTGGGTGTCGCCAGCCTGACCGCGGCGTACCGCGACCAAGATGTCAGCATCGACGTGCCGAATGCCGACCAAATGGCAGTCCTGTCCCTAGAGTTCGCAACCAAGATCGCCGATGCTGACGGGGAGATCGCGTCGGGCAGCCCCACTGCGAGGCCAAGCCAGGAGAACTGCCGTTACTGCGCAGTGCGTCATCTTTGCGCCAGCTATTGGGCAACCATTGCTCCAAAGCTTTCCGACATCAACCAGGGGGACCTATTCGACTACGAGGGGGTCATTGGCGAGCAGAACGGGCAGCGCAGTTGGTGGCTCTTGAATGACGCTGGTCGTCCTGAGCTGCTACTTCGCACTACCACCCCAGCGCCGCCCTTCGCGTCGGGAGATCGCGTGCGCCTTCTGGGATTACGGCGTGGCGCTGATCCGCAGACGGACTGGCCGATCGGGTCGGTTACAGTCGCGACCGAGGCATTTCGGGTTGAGTCGGTTTAGAAGCCCTCGGCCGCGAAGAGCATCGATTCACTGGGTGCGTCGTCGACGTCATCGGCCGGCAAGGGGACTCTAGCTCCGTGACTAACCGGACGGACCAGGCGGTGGCGACGCATGCTCTCCCGAACTCGGGGCTGTTCCGCACGCCGCTCGCCCCACCGTTCGAACCACCAACTGCCGACGGATGTCTCATTCGTTTGCTCTGGGTCCAGCAAGTACTCGGGATCGGGATCGATCCCCAGCGAGTAGTCCCGCAGATTCTCGGCCAACTTCACGCCGTAGACGATTCGCTCTCGACCATGCTTCAGGAGTTCGCTAGTTGGCCACCCAAGGGCGGCCAAGCCAAGCCGGACCTTTCGGAGGCGCGGGCTGACGCCTTCGCCGAAGACACTGTTGACACGCACGACGGAGCCCTTGACCCGCGACAGGCGAACCAGTGCCTCGACAGTTTCGTCGGTGAATTGTGAGGTTCCGAAGGAGCGGGATCGACCGAGTTCAGTGAAGCAGATCCGTTCGTCCTTCGATCCACCCATTACCTCGGCCGGCCAGCGGAGTCGGTTGTACTGGCTGGAGCCGCTGCCATATAGCGATGTGGTGCTGATGAAAGACAGACGTGACTCACGTTCGATGGAACGGCCTGCCATCGAGGAGGCGATCTCGCTGGGGCGGGCGTACTTCGCGCGGTACGCCGCTATGACTTTGGGTGAAACAGCTAGCGCGCCGACCAACTTGCCCGCTGCTAGAGCACTGTAGGGAGCGACAGCCCCGCAGACCGTCAGGTCGGCAATGACGGTACCGACTCGCTCACCACGTGCCCGGCGGACGAGTCGGCGAATCTGCGCCCGAGCCTTGGCGTCCTTCAGGGCGTCAAGGAGGCCGTCGGCCGTGGGCTTCGGTGAGAAGAAGGGTTGGAGCGCGAGGGATGCCTCGAGGGTGTCGGCCAGTGTCGCCGACCGCTTGCTGCGGAACAGAGGAGAGGTTGCGCGCTCAATCCACGGGTCCTGTTCCATCTGCCGAACTTCACTGAGCGGAGTTCGATGGTGCTTTTGACGATGTCGTTCGGCATCGGCTCGTAGCAGGGCGATTACTTCATTTCTTGGGTGCTTGAGGTCGGATGGCTGGAGCACGTTGTCGGCAAGCAGATCGCCGAGATATATCTCCTCAAGTTGGGCGTCGATTCTTCCGGCAAGCCACGAAGCGATCTCATCGGACGGAGCCTCGCGGACGTCATTCAAGAAGGTGTCGGTATCCCAGCCGATCCACTGGTCGCGCTCGGCGATCTGGACCACCGGGCTAGAGATCGCTGCCAAGCCGATGACTGCGTGGTGCGGCGTGGCTGCGTCGCGGACCAAGACCGGCATGGAACGACCCGGCACCGTGAAGTAGGCGTTCGACCACGTATGCCGGAAGTAGCGCCAGATATCGTGTAGGTCGTAGCCGGTTCGCTCGCACGTACCCCCGTCGACGATCTGGATGTAGGGGCGGATCACGCAGCTGGGATCAGCGGCACTCGTCAGCGAATCGGCCAGTTCGCGGCCATCCCGCATCAGGTTGAACACGGTGACCAGCTTGCCGTCGAAGTCGCGGGGCTTCTCCATGCGCTCTACGAAACGGCGGACGCTGGGTTTACGAAGCTGGGAATCGCGACGGAGGTGCTCCTGGCGTCGGATGCGGGACTTCTCAAGCTCCGGGTCGGGGTTCGCTGGCGGCGGAGTGAGCAAAGGACCGTGTCTGTAAGCCATCGATAGCGACCAACCTTGCTCGACCAGATCGATCAACGTATGGGCGGCAGCAGCGAGCGTCGGCTTGTTGTAGAGGTTTCCCAGATCTGCTCGTGCGAACCAGAGGTCTCGGTCAAGAGCCTCAGCCGGATCGAGATCTGCCTCGGTCAGGGCCTTGCACAAGCGGAGGAATCCTTCGCGCTCCGCCTTTGGGGTGCCGCCGGGCAGCGATATGTTAAGCAACTTGCCCTCGTCTGGTTCGGTCATGACTTAGCCAGCATTCGTCCGTAGGTGGCGCCCCAGACGTCGAGCAGTTCGCGACACTCCTGTTCGCTTGGCCCCATCGACGCGACCGAGCGGGCGAAGGACAGCAGCATTAGTTCAAGCGCGGTTCGCACCTGGGTGCCGGAGTCTCCCAACTCCTGGAGGGGACGGTATAGCGCACCGAATGCCGGGTGATCGATGTTCATGATGACGTCGAGGCGCCTTTGCCGCAGCGTCAGTTTGAACATGGAGTCTCCGGAAAGTTGCTCGGCACCCAGCCGATAGGTGAGGGCACCGGCGGTGCGGCCAGGGGTGGGGATCACCGGCAGGTCAGCGTCTGCGGCACCCGCGATCCGGCACGACCCCTGAACGGCCGCCTCAAACTTTACTTCCTCGAAGGCTTGGCGGACTCGGGCGTTCAGCACACGAGCGATAGATTCGAGTTCTGGTTCGAGGGCTTCACGCAGGGCAGAAGTTGGTCGCACCCCCTGCTTGTTTACGGTGATGCCGAAGTGCTCGTCTAGGTCGGGGTCAAACTCGATCTCGCACCGCCACCAGTCGTCGTAGTTCTCCTTGCGCTTGCCGCCCATGAGATACCAGCCAGTCGCGATCTCGCGTCCGGCCCGCAGGATGGATACCCCACCTTGACCGATGATGCCGACTTTACGCTTGGTGGCGTTGTCGAGGTCGTGCCAGCGGGCAACGGGAAGCGAGGCGAAGGTGACGGTCACGAAGCCAGTTCCGCCACCCGTCTTGGAGATTTCGTAGCGGATCGGCTCGAATGCCAGATGGCCTGTACCTCCGTTGATCTTGGTCGAACGCAACAGCGGGTCAGTCGGTGCTACCGCCTTACCGTTGATGCGAAGCACGACCCCTGACATCAGGAATCGGCGGTACATCCGACCGAGGTCGCGGTGCAGGGATCGCTCCAGCCAGGCCAGGCGGCGGTACTCGATCCGGTCGCAGTCTCGCCAGACGACGCGGCAGCCAGAAGCTGAAGTGCCGGCCGAGCCTGGTCTGGGAGCCAGCGCTGCGCCCTCCCGTCTGGCGACGGCGTCTACGTCCAGTCCAACTGTGAGGGCGGGAGTCTCTGCTTGCCAGGCCGTGACCTCCACCCGGCGTGCCTGGCTGAGCGAGGCGGCCGGGAGGCCCATCCCGAACCGTCCGAATGAGTTGCGGGAGTCGAAGCGGGACGAGCCGCCGAAGAGCAGACAAGCGGTGAGTTCGTCCTTGTTCATGCCGATGCCATCATCCTCGATGGTGATCACAGGTAGCGCGTCGGCGTGGGCACGTTCCACCGTCACATTGATGCTGGCGGCATGCGCCTGGAGGGAATTATCGATCAGTTCGGCCAGGGCTGTGGCCAGGCTCACGTAGCCGGATTCGCGGATGGCGCGGATGAAGTTGTCAGGTACGAGCAAGTCGACCGTACCTTCCTGAGCGCGACCCATTTTGGCTCCCTCCGTCGGCGATGGGGCTATGTCTAGGGTAGCTCGCCGGAGGGTGCCGCAGCACCATAGAAAACGACGATGGTGCAGGAGGCTATCCGAGCCGTCGGGCTTGGGCCGTGGAACGAGATCCGCGGCCCAAGACCGCCCCCGGCACCCAATCGGTTAGCGCGTCAACAAGAGAGTCGCCGCGCGTTGCGCCGCTGGGGTCAAGAGCCGTCGTCGACGAGGTCAGAAGTCCCGACTCGCTCCCGGTATGATCCGCGGATCATCTCGCTGGGCGCTCATCGGAGGCGGAGATCAGGTGTTTTGGTCGGCAGTACTTCTACGAGAGTCACTTCGAGCGCTTGGCAGAGCGCGAGCAGGGTTCGGAGCGTCGGGTTCGCCGGCGTCCCAGGCTTCGACTCACCCTTCTCGTACTTCTGGTAGGTGTACCGGGTAAGGCCCGCGGCGTAGGCGACGTCCTCCTGACTCAACCCGCGCTCGAGACGGATCCGGTGAAGGTTCACTGCCAACTCGCTCGCGTACGCGCTCCACGCCGCCTCGTCGGCCCGGGTGCGCTTCGCCATTCATCCAGCGTTGCGAGGCGATCGCTCCCGTATGGCCTAGTCGGTATGGCATAATCCAGGAGGCCATACGAAACAATCTCTTCTCTCTCGACCGCCGCGCTTGCGCGGGATGTCGGCTTGCACGTGTGCTGCTGCGACCCGCCGACTGAGGCCGACCGTCGGGCCGCAGCCCCCTGCAGCGTCGGCCGTGATTGTCGAGGTCTTGGTGGCTATCGATCCGCGTCCGATCTGGTGGAGGTCAGTCGACGGCCCGCCGCCGACTCCCTGGGTAGACGTGTTCGCGTCGTTCACCGGAACGGATACTGCCGATGAGTGGGGATTGGCTGCGGCGATCTTCATCGCACAGACGCGCCGTCGCACAGGCATGGGGCCGACGTTCTCTGAGATGTTCCTCGAGCTCCTGCCTGATACCGATGGCATCCCGTCGTCGATCGTCGACGAGTTCGATTACCGTGAGCGACGCCAGCTCATCGGAGACTTCCGGATTCATGCCGCCATCGAGTGGCGGCGACGTGGCTGGATCAGCTGGGAGCGCGGCGTCGAACGCAGTCTGCGAGTGGGCAAGGTGTTCCGTGCGCACTCGCGACGGTTCCAGGCAGAGCGGGCGGCAAGGATCCGCGCATGGGAGGAGATGACCGCAGAGCAACTCGCGCTTGAGGCACCCGACCCTCAGCCGGGAGACCGGACCCTCTACGGTGCGGAGGCGGCTGAGTTCGGCGCGCGGACCATTGAGGAAGCCCTCGAGGACGATGACGGAAGTCGCGGCGGCTGACGGGCAGAATGTCCACGGAATCGGTAGTGTTTTGACATGGCGTCGAACGCGCTGGCCCGGGACGTGCTGTGGGAGGCCGCGTCGGGTCAACACGGCTACGTCACTGCGAGCCAAGCGGAAGGACTCGGGGTCACCCGCCGCGCGCTCAATCAGCTCGCCGTTCGTGGCACCCTTGAACACGCCTCGTATGGTGTCTATCGGTTCGTGAAGTACCCGTTCGATCAGGCCGACCCCTACATGCGAGCTGTGCTGTGGACCGGCGCTCGGGAGGCTGCGCTGAGCCACGAGACTGCACTGGATCTCTTCGAGGTCAGCGACATCAACCCAGGGCACATCCACATGACCGTCGGCGTCCAACGAAGGATCCGGCGCAGCGGCGGCGTCCAATACGTGGTTCACCGCCAGGACCTCCACAGCGAGCAGATCACCTGGTGGCGTGAGGTGCCGATCGTGAAGTTGGCGACAGCGATCCATCAGTGCGTTCGCTTCGGAACACCGACATACCTGCTCAGCCAGGCCATCTCCAATGGGCACCGACATGGCCGGCTCACGACCTCGCAGCGCGACGAGCTCACGGCGCTGATAGATGCGGGGTCGGCCGCGACGACGGAAGGCCGAATCTAGCGAAATCTAAGGATGTATAGCGAAACGCTAGACTTCAGCGGCCTGCCGGATGTCCGCCTTCGGACTGGGCGTTCTTCTCCGCCGCGTGCTTGGCACAGAGGGTCCAGACCCAAAGGCCAATGACATACTGGCCCGCGGGCTCGCCGCACTCTTCACAGGTGCGAGTGCTTTCCCACTCCGCGGCGCGGATCGCCTCGACGAACTCCTCGTTGTAGATCGACGGATCGTCGCTCGGCTGCGCGTAGAAGCTCAGGGCACCGAACTTCGACTTGCACTGGTGGAGCTCGTAGTCGGGCGCGATCTCGGCCAGTTGGCCGTCCAGCCTGATCAGCAGGGGAAACCATCCCGCGCCGACATCGATCACAGCGGGCCAGTCCACGGCGAATCTGCTTGCGAGCCGTCGGAGGTTTGCTGGTAGGTCATCCGCCTCGTCGCCCCGCACGTTTCGTCCCATGACAAGATCATCCATCGAGAACGGCCTCGAGTGACTGATGTCAGCAATCCTGCTCAGAGATCACACCGACGACCGAGCCGACTCGCACTCCGGGCACCCGCTCCCGTGCGAGCGGCTGATCACGGTCTCCACCCAGGTGTGTCCGTTCGTGCACTTCCAGGTCACCTTACGTCTCGATGTTGGCTTGACGCGGTCGGGTCTGCTGCTGTTGCTGGTGTCCCACTGCGCCGCGAGGTCGGGTCGGAGCGTCGCCAGGTCGTTCTGGCCGGTGACGGGGCGCTTGCCGCGGCAGGTGGGGCATCCTGTGCCACGGCGGCTTGTGCGGCTCTGGACGATCGCCTTCCACACGTGCCCGTCGGCGCATCTCCACGTTGCACGCATTTTCGAATGCGCAGTCACCTCGTGGGGCTGCAGCTTGTTCGATGGGTCCCATTCGTTGATCAGATCGGGTCGGAGGGTGGCGAGATCGGACTCGCCGACCACCGGTCGCCGTCCGGAACAGTACGGGCACCCTCGGCCATCGTGTGAACGGCTGTAGATCGCCGCTTCCCACACGTGGCCGCGTGCGCAGCGCCAGGTGACCTTCTTGCCCGCGCTTGGGAGGACCTCGTCGGGCCTTAGCGTGTTGCTCGTGTCCCATTGAGCGGCGAGGTCGGGGCGAACGGTCGCGAGGTCGTTGAGTCCGGGGATCGGACGCTTGCGGGCACAGTAGGGGCATCCAGTGCCGCCCCGCGTCCGGTTGCTGATGGATGCTTGCCACTCGTGGCCACAGGGACCTTTCCACCACACCTTCCGGATGGTTGCAGCCCCGATCGTGTGCGGGGTCAGTTCACCGTTGCGTTCGTGGTTCCACTGGGCTGCGAGATCGGGTCGGAGGGTGGCGAGATCGGTCTCTCCGGGGATGGCTCGTTGTCCTGCGCAGAAGGGGCAGCCCGCTCCGAGTCTCGTTCGATTCTGGATTTCGGCTACCCAGCGGTGCCCTCGCTGACAGACCCAGTTGATGCGCCGACGCGATCCGGTGCTCACATGATCGGGATCTCCCGCGTTTGCTCCCGGTGTGCGGTCCCACTCGGCCGCAAGCTCGGGGTACTGGGTGCCTAGGTCCGACAGTCCGAGCCATGCGGCCTGGCCCGCGCAGTAGGGGCAGCCTGAGATTGCTCGAAGGTAGGGGGTGGTTTCCCAGGCGTGTCCTGTGTCGCAGACCCACCACGCCTTCACGGATGTCCCTCGTGACTCCCACGGATCTCGGGCTTGGTCGTTGCGTCTCCACGCCCACTCTGCGACTGCGTGGGGGTGGCGCTGGATCCACAAGGGGTAGGGCGCGGTGATGTCGATGATGGCCGGTGTGTCGACGATGTCCAGTGGGATGTCCAGTGGGTCGATGCGCGTGGGGCGCAGTTCACGGCGCATTGGGCGCAGCCACAGCACGATCCGTTCCACGAGCACACTGACGTGCATCCAAGCCGACGGTAGAGCCTCGACGATGCCGCGCCGGAGGTCTGGCGGCGGGAGCGAAGCCCAGCGGGTGACGATGGCCGCCTCGGATAGGACGGCAAGGACCGCGACGGTCTCGACGTAGAGCGCGGCGCGCCCCCGAACCTCGTGATCGTCAAGGCACTGCGCCAGCGCCGGGCTCCATCCTTCTGGCGCGGTCAGCCAGGCGTTGTCTCGGACCATCTCCCACACTCGCGCATGCAGACGGGCTTTGACACGGCTGCTATTGACGAGACGTCGGAACCGGCGTTCCGCCTTCGCCTGTGCATCGTCGTAGGGGACGACGAGTTGCGTATCTGGGGTTGACCCCGGGCCCGTCCAAACCATCTGGCCGGCGTGGCGAAGGCACCAGTTCTCGCGATCGTGCGGGATCTGTTCGACGCGGTCTCCGGCGGCGCAGAGTCTGCACAGGAATCGTTCCTGGTACTCATGTTCAGGATCGGGCTGGGCGAGTTGTTTCAGGCGAAGATAGTGGCCCGCGGGCCGACCGGCGGCGGCCTCCATCGTGGCTGCTGCCTCGGCCTCGTCGGCCCACACCTGATACGTATAGCGATGGTAATCGGCCTTCAGCTTCAGCCCGCGCTCGACGAAGGAGAGCGGCACACCCGCAGCCTGACACTGGCGGCGCATGTAGGAGCGCGGGGACTCGAAACGATGCCACTTCGGTCTGACTGCCCAGGCCAGATCTTCCATCATGCGGCCTCGACCAGGTCATCGAGCGTGATCCGATGCCGCACCGCAGTGGTGTGGCGGAGGCTGTCCAGAACCGCGAACAGGCGTTCCCGGGTCACCTGTTCGTCTTGGCGGTGGGGGTCGTCGACGATCGAGGCGACCAGGCGCTCGACGATCATCGCGAGCACAGCGAGGCGTCCGTTCGCAGCCTTGTGAAGGACTCGGGCGTTACGGGTAAGCGTCCCGGGCACGTGATCGCACAACGGAAGGTTGCGGTCGAAGATCGCTACCCACCGCCTCCACAGTGCGAGCCCGTCGTCCGACTTGCCGTCGATCTTCCGCAGCTCGACCATGTCGCACCTCATCGTGACCTGAAGACCTGCGCCGGATCCGAACGCCTTGCCGCTGGCGAGACTGATCCCGACCAGCGCGACGGTGGCCGACGATTCGTTCTGCAGCGCCTTGATGACGCTCGAAGGGTCTGAGCCGCTGAGGTTGTGCGCCTCGTCGATGACGAGCAGCTTCGTGCGGTGGATGTGCAGCAGGTCGACGGTCCGTCGCCGCAGCTCTTCTGTGGTGATCTGCGTCGGCAAGCCGACGGTCGGCGCGAGGAAGCGGACAATCTGGGAGAGAAGCGCCTTTCCGGTGGCGTGATCCGTCACCTCCACCCAGACGACCGGAACTTCGCCGGCGGCGGCGTAGTCCGGGAACCGCTTGGCATGTTCGTGTTCGACCGAGCGTGCCAGGAGCAGTGCGAGCTCGGTCTTGCCGTAGAACATCGGCGCCGAGATCATGAGTCCCCTGCGAGAGTTCTTGCGGCGCGGGTTCGAGGCGATGAGCTTGGCCAGGATTCGCGCACTCAGATCCTGTTCCGGTGTCGGCACACGCAACGTGAGGCGCATGAAGTCGTCCCGGGCCTCGTCATACACAGCGCGCTCATCCTCGGGCAGCGCGACGTATTCCGCGAAAGACAATATGGGCGGTCGGGGCGGAAGCGCATTCAGCGCCTCGCGGAGGCCCGGCAAGGTCGTCTTGCGGTCGTGCTCCAGGGCGAGCGGCTCGAGCATCACGGCAGGATCTCTTTCACCGTCACAATGTCGTAGGCCGAGGATTCCCAGTCGATGTCGTCGACGTCCACAGGATCGGCCCATTCGCGCAACTCGATCGGGGCGGGCTCGGTGACCGGAGCGTCCGCATCTTGTGCGTCCGCGGACTCGGCGCGTGTCTCCCGGATATATCGGTTGCGTGCACGCTTGTCGCTCCGTGCCCGGCGTTCGATCTCGTCAAGGAACTCTGCGGTCTTCGGGGCCTCCCCGGGTTCGCCGTAGCCGAAGCGCTCGACGAGCCTCACCTCGGTCTCGGCGGCCATCCATGCGCCCTTGTCATCGATCGCCTCGTCCCAGCACTCGATCCACTCTTCGGTCTCAGGATGTTGCACCCACACGGCGTTGGTGTTGTAGGGGTCGAAGCGGATGTCGAACTGGCGTGCGTGCCGTGACCCGGCGGCCGCACCGGTGAGCGAACGGTTTCGCAAATCTGCCAGCAGCGGGGAGTCATAGCGATGATTGTGGAGATCGATTCCTTCCTTGCTGATGACGCGCCGTTCCGTCGGCAGCAGGGCGAAGAAGTCTTCCGCGCGGAACGGGAGCTGGACGCCCGGACCGACCTCGAACAGCGCGGCGTACATCTGATTCGGCGTCCACTCGCGCCCGGGGAATAGGGGGGACTTCAGACCGCCGTGCTGTTTGTTCAGAAACACGGTGGTGATCCACACGTCGAACGCGAGCCGCACTGAATCCAAGGTGAGAGTCGGAGCATCGCGCTTGCCACGGTTCGACACGGAGTTGCCAGTGGAGCCAGCCAGCCATGTCGCGAAGTCCGATGAGGTGGTCCCGAAGTTGCGCTCGACATGCGGCTTGACTGTCGGAGCGTTCGGCGGAGCGAGCACCACGGTGATGCCGAATGCGCGACAGGCAGCCTCGAAAGTGGCCGATCGGAAGTCCGCGCCGCCGTCGACCGTGATCGCATGCGGGAAGATCCACGGCACCGCAAGCGACTCATCGTCCAGATACGGGTTGACCTTCTTCATCAGCTGAACGGGGAGCGTGGCAGACCCCGACAGGGTGGCGGCCCCGGAGCCGGGTATCGCCCGGCGACCGACGATGGCGCGAGCCAGCAGCAATGCGTGGTCGAAGCCGTTGGGAGAGTCCGCATGGATCGCCCAGGCCAGCGGCACCCTGCTCGCGACGCAGAACAGCGCCGTCACGGTGGGGCGGAATACAGTGCCCTTCTCGTCCCACACCTGCACGTCCAATGTGGTCGAGTCGATCTCGCAGACTGCACCGAGCCGATGAGCGCTACGGGAAAAGTACTCCCGGACGGGGCTGTTGGCGCTGGTGCGCCGAGTGGTCGACTTCGCGAAGCTGTACCGCCCCGCGTCGCGTTCGTTGATGTACCCCTGCAAGGTGGTGTCCTTGATCGCGCAGATCTGGTCACCGGGATACATCGCTTCCAGCGCCCGTCGCACAAGCGCGGCACAGTGGCGCCGACTGCTCGTGGGCATGTTGACCCGACTATCGAGCTCTCGATCGATGACAGCGACGAGACGTGGGTCGGCCTTCGCGATCGCTAATCGCTTCCTGCCCTTCCGGTGCAGCCGGGCATCCACCCCGGCGACGCCCGTCGATTGGTACTCCTTCCAGAAGTTGAACAGCGCCTTCCGAGACCGTGCCAGAGAGGTGCCGGCCAACTCCTCGACCTTGGTCGCGATCCGCTGTTCCTGAGTGGTTCGCGTCAGGTCATAAGCCGGACGCGGACCAGTCGCAGTCGGATCCATCGGGGTGCCTCGGAAGACCTCCAGCAGGTGCCTCTCCATGTCGAGTACGTCGGTCGGCCAGTTTCCGGCGATGTTCCGGAGCGGCATGGTCGACTCGCGCCGAGCGGTGCCTGCACGAGCGAGCAGCTCCGGCATGGTCACGATCTGCCAGTCGTCGTCGGTACCCTCGCGGCGCAGCTTGGCGTCGACACCGCGACGGACACCTTCCCAGACCCAGGTTTCTCCCTCGATCTCTACGCTGTCGCCAAGCCGAAGCTTGTACTCCTGAGACATCACCCTGCCCTTCGTTCACCGGATGGATTCGCTGTCGCGTAGATCGTCTCGCTGCTGAATACGGCGGCGAGGTCGACGTGGAGTAGGCGGCGCCAGGCCAGATTGTCGACCCAGGCGCACGCCAGAGGCGGACACTCCGGACACACGATCTGGCACAGCTCGCCGCGGGGCCGGCCACCGCGGGCAGTGTCCAGGATCAACGCCTCCATCTGGCGAGTGGGAAGGCAACGATCATGGCGGGATGCCGACAAGCAGTCGAGATTCTGAGTGGCCCGGGTGTCATGTCCGGTGAGCACTCTGTAGCGCCAGCCGACCGTTTCGCAGACAGCTGCCGTCTCGGCGAACTGCATGCGGGCCGGTTCATCGATCAGCGCCGCGGGACGCACATCAAACAAGCCGTACGTCCCGTCGGCGAACTGCGCCAGAAGGTCCGGAACATGCGTGGATCCCGACAGTCGCGATCCATGGCCGAAAGCGATCGCCATCGGCTGGGACCACAGTCGCTCGACCTGATCGCTGAAGTCCAACCACAGGACCTCCCAGCGCTCCGCCTGCGATTCGCACCACACGTGGGACCGCGTGCGCTGCCAGAAGTACATCGCCGGCGTGAAATAGTGACGAACGCCCGCCGACCTGCGCACTCGCATCGGATCGATCACAGCCCAGTCGTTGTCGCCGACGTCAGGTCCGACTACCGCGAACTCCTGATTCGTCCCGGCGGCGACGTTCTCGGCGGAGCGAGAGATCCAGTGCAACTCAGTTGACGATGATCGCCGACGAACAGCAATCTGCTTCGCCTCGTTGACTGGCCGCACCGTAGCCCCTCTCGCAAGCGGATCTCGCGAAGCCGATGGGGCGGTGGAGCCCCCTTGCTCCTGCTAACCAATGCTGATGCTCCTCCGCGCCCACGCACGACGGGGGAGGCACGTCGGCGTTTCGTGACACTTGATGTCACCGCGATCCCCGCCTGTGTCGCCTAAGGCCGGTTTGTGTCACTGCAACGCGATTCCGACAGTCTTCCTCTTGACACCGCTATCCGGCCGGCCTAATCTACAACCAAATGGTTGTACGAAATGAACTGAGCGATGAGCAGATCGACCGGGTGTTCCAGGCCCTCGCGGCGGCCACGCGGCGCGACATCCTGCGCCGCACGATCGAGCGCGAGCAGTCCGTGTCCGCGCTCGCGCGCGACTACGACATGTCGTTCGCGGCCGTGCAGAAGCACGTCGCCGTGCTCGAGGCCGCCGAGCTCATCGTCAAGCGCGCCGAAGGACGCGAGCGGCTGGTCCGTGCGAACCCGGACATGATCGCCCGCGCCCGCGCACTCCTGGCCCGCTACGAGGACCTCTGGCGCGCCCGCATCGCCCGCCTCGACGACCTGCTCGCCGAGGATCCGGATCCGGCCGCCGCGCCCGGATCCGACTCCGAAGACCGCTGACCCCAACGAAGGAGAGAGTGACATGCCCGTCACCGACGTCATCACCGATCCGCAGGCCCTGACCCTGTCGGTCACCGCCGAGTTCCCGGCCCCGGTCGAGCGGCTGTGGAAGGCGTACGCCGATCCGCGCCAGCTCGAGCGCTTCTGGGGCCCTCCGGGCTGGCCGGCCACGTTCACCTCGTTCGACCACACCGTCGGCGGGTTCGCCCAGTACCGGATGAACGGTCCGAAGGGCGAGTCGTCGTCCGGATCGTGGGAGTTCACGCACATCGACGAGCCGCGTGGCTTCGAGGTCATCGACCGCTTCGTCGGCGACGACGGCCGGCCGCTGCCGGACATGCCGGCGATGCGGATGACCTTCGCGTTCGAGCCGTTCGACGGCGGATCCCGCATGGTCACGGTGAGCCACTTCGCCTCGGTCGAGGCCCTCGAGCAGGTCGTCGCGATGGGTGTCGTCGAGGGGACGAAGATGGCGATGAGCCAGCTCGACGCCGTGCTGCAGGATCTCCGCGAGTACGCCCAGGGCAAGGGCACCCGCCTCGAACTGCTCGACGACACCCACGTCCGCATCACGCGGCTCGTCGACGGCCCGCGCGAGCTGGTCTGGCGCGCGCACACCGAGCCGGAGCTGGTCCGGCAGTGGATGCTCGGCCCGGAGGGCTGGGAGATGACCGAGTGCACCGACAGCACGGTCGTCGGCGAAACCTACCGGAACTCGTGGGCGCCGGTCGGCGACACCCCGGGCGAGCCGTTCGGCTTCGAGGGAGAGGTGCTGCTCGTCGACGCCCCGCGCCGCGCCGTCACGACCGAGCGCATGCAGGGCACCGACGGTCCGAGCACGCTGAACGACCTCAGCCTGTACGAGGAGGACGGCGCGACCCTCATCACGCTCCTCATCGAGTACCCCGACCTCGCCACGCGCGACATGATCCTCGCGACAGGCATGGTCGACGGCATGGAGGCGTCGTACGACCGGCTGGAGCACGCGATCCTGGTCCCGGAGAGCTGACGCGCGGTTCCGAACTCAGGAGATCCTGCGTCCCGTCGGCCCCGCGGCGACCGAGGGGCCGGGATCTCCTGAGTTCGGGCCGGGTTGATACCGTCAGGGGATGACCGGCATCCTCCTGAAGCTCCTCCTGGTGGCGGTCGTGATCTTCTTCGCGGCGGCCGCGGTGGCGAGGATGCGGCTCCCGTCCCGCGCGGCGAACCGCCTCGAGCGGCAGCGCATGCCGAAGCTCGTGCCGGTCATCGGCGGGCTGTTCGCCGCGGTCGGGGCGATCCTCACGCTCAACGCGTTCACCGCGCAGGACACGCTGGGCATGCTGTGGCCGATGCGGATCGCGGTCGTGGCGATGGCGCTCGGCGGGCTGGCGACGGTGCTGATCTACCGGAACTTCTACGTGTCACCGCGGGCCGACGAGGTCCGGTACCGCACGATCTGGGGGCGCGAACACGCGATCGCGTACGCCGACATCGCGAGCCACCGGCTGACGCGCACGCGCGGACGGCGGATCCTGACGATCCGGTCCACCTCCGGCCGGAAGCTCGCGGTGAACGTGCGGCGGTACGACATGACGCCGCTGTTCCTCGCGATCGACTTCAAGGAGCGCCACGGGCGCTGGCCGTCGCGCGGCGAGGCGCTCGGGCTGCCCGGCGGCGCTCCACGCTGAGGCGGAGCTCCGGATCCGGGCGTTCCGGCCCGCCGCCCCGGCCGACGTCGGCGGCCCGTGGTTCGATGACGGGATGGAGACCCGGGAGCGGCTGAGGAACGAGACGCGCACGGTGTGGGCGACCGCGATCAGCTTCGCGCTCGGCACCGGCGTCGGCTTCGCGGCGCTGCAGGGCCCGATCCGCCCGCTGACCGGGCCCGACGGCATGACCACCCCGATCGCGGGCATCGCCGGGACGATCGCCGCCGTCGCATTCGTCGTCAGCACCGTGCAGCACCGCCGCGGCGAGACAACGCCCATGCCGCGCTGGCAGGCGATCGTGTCGGACGCCTCGGCCGTCGCGCTCACCATCGCCTTCGCCGCCGTCGTCGCGCTCGGCATGCTGCTGGCGGGGGTCGTGCTGACCGAGGGTGTGCGCGGCTGGCACCCGTCGGCGCTCGGCGGCGGGCTGATCGCCGGCGTCGCCTCCGCGATCGGCGGCCGGTTCGCGTACACGGCCGGCGTGGGCCTGCGCACCCGCGACCTCGCCGCGCTGCTGTTCGGATTCCTCACGATCGGCACGCTGTTCGCGATGGCGACCGCGGCGGATCCGCACTGGTGGCAGCGCAACTTCTCGCAGCTCGGCCTCGGCGCGCACGGCTGGGCGTTCAACGGCACGCTCGTCGTGGCCGGCCTGCTCTTCGCGACGGTGGGCTCGTACATCGGCCGGGATCTGCACCGGCTGCTCGGCGACCGGGACCTGCGTCGGATCGCCGTCGTCGTCGCGCTCTGGGCGAGCACCGGTCTCGCCCTCGCGATCGTCGGGTTCGTGCCGATCGAGGTGAACCGGCCCGTGCATCTGAGCGCCGCGATCGGGGCGCTCGCGCTGTTCGCGGCCGCCGCCGTGGTCACCGCGTGGACCCTGCCGGGCCCGCCGCCGGCCCTCGTGGTCGCGACGATCGGGCTCGGGATCCTGCTCGTCGTCGCCATCGTGCTGCACGTTCCGGTCGAGCTGTACTCCGCGGCTGGCCTCGAGGCGATCGCGGTCGGACTCGGGCTCGTCTGGATGACGACGTTCGTGCGCGTGCTGGCCGTGCTCACGCCGGACGTCTCCCGGCCCTCCGCCCGGAGGACCCTGCTCGGCGCGTGAGGGCGGCCCCCGCCGACGCGCTCTGGCGCACAATGGACGCATGGGCATGTTCACGCAAAAGCCGGAGGAGCCGACCGAGTGGGCCGGGCTCCCGTCCGAGCCCTTCGACCGCGACGAGGCGACCGATCTGCCCGAGCAGCCGGCGACGGATCCGTTCGGGCTCGGCCTCGGCGGGGGCGGCGTGAGCATTCCGGTCGTCTCGGGTGCGGGAGGATCCGTCTCGATCCCGGTCCCGCTGCCGGAGGCTCCCGAGACGGCGGGTGCCGAGGCGGGCGAGTCCGCGGGCGACTGACAGCCGCGGTGTTCCGTTACGGCGGGTGAGGGAGGAACCGCGTTTCGTCTCGCTGCGCTCGCTCAACGACCGGTCACCGCAGCGACCCGAAGAACGCCCGGATGTCGTCGACGAGGAGCTCCGGCTCCTCCATCGCGGCGAAGTGGCCGCCGCGATCCTCGACGTCCGTCCAGCGCACGATCCGGTGGTGCTGCTCCTCCGCGAAGCGCAGCCCGATGTCGTGCGCGAACGCGATGACCGCGGTCGGCACGCCCGAGCTCGGCTTCGGCGCCTCCCACGCGGTGTTCAACGCGTAGACGAGGGCCGCGGACGATCCGCCGCTCGCGGTGAACCAGTACAGCGCGGCGTTCTCGAAGACGAACCGCTCGCCCAGCACGTCCACCGCGTCCGCCTCCGCGGGATGCGTCCACGCCTGCAGCTTGTCGTAGATCCAGGCGAACTGCGCGACCGGGCTGTCCGCGGTCATCGCGCCGACGAGCCCGGGGCGGGTGCCCTGGATCGCGATGTAGCCGAACTCGCGCTGCATGAACTCGCCGACCCGGCGGATCCGGTCCTGCTCGAGCGGGGTGAGACGCGCGGCGGTCGCGTCGTCGACCTGGCCGAGGAAGGATCCGCCGAGGGAGCCGTTCGCGTGCACGCCGATCACCCGCTCGGGCGCGAGCCGCGCGATCTCGGGGGCGACGGCCGCTCCGTGGTCGCCGCCCTGGACGGCGAAGCGCTCGTAGCCGAGCCGGGTCATGAGCTCCGCGAACGCGGCGGCGGTACGCGCCACGGTCCAGCCGGCGTCCTCGAGCGGCGTGGAGAAGCCGAATCCCGGTTGCGACGGGATCACGACGTCGAAGGCGTCCGCGGCCGATCCGCCGTGCGCGACCGGATCCGTGAGCGGTCCGATCAGGCCCTCGAACTCCAGGAACGATCCGGGCCAGCCGTGCAGGAGCAGGATCGGCGTCGCGTCCGGGTGCGGGGAGCGCACGTGCACGGCGTGGATCGTCTGCCCGTCGATCCGGGTCGTGATCTGCGGCAGCGCGTTCAGGCGCTCCTCGGTCGCCCTCCAGTCGTGCCGCTCCCAGCGGGCGACGAGGTCGCGGAGCACCTCGACCGGCACGCCGTCGCGCCAGTCGTCGCCGGGCAGCGGCTCCGGGAACCGGGCGTTGCGGAGTCGGGTGCGCAGGTCGTCGAGTGCGGCCCCAGCGATCTCGATGCGGAAGGGGAGGACGGCGGTCTCGCTCTGGTATGCGTTCATGACTCCATGCTCGGAAGCATTCCGGCCATAATATGACCGGAGAGCGAAGGAGGCTGAGCGCATGACCCGCACCACCGGCCGCACCCTCGCCCTGCTCTCCCTGCTGCAGACCCGTCGCGACTGGAGCGGCGCCGAACTGCGCGATCGCCTCGAGGTGAGTGACCGCACCCTGCGCCGCGACATCGACGACCTCCGCGAACTCGGATACGGGATCGAGGCCACTCGCGGGCGGCATGGCGGGTACCGGCTCGGCCCGGGCGCGAGCGTGCCTCCGCTCGCGCTCTCCGACGACGAGTCCGTCGCGATCGCCGTGGGCCTGCGGGCCGCGGCGGGCAGCGTCGTGACCGGGATGGAGGAGGCGGCGGGCCGCGCCCTCGCGAAGCTCGAGCAGTCGCTCTCCTCCGCGGCGCGCACCCGGATCGCGGAGGTCGAGCGTGCGCTCGTGCCGCTGGATCCCTCCCACGACCCGGACGCCGAGGTCGACCACGAGGTCGTCGCGGTGATCGCGACCGCCATCGCCGAGCGGCGGCGCCTGCGGATCGACTACACCCGGCACGACGGCGTCGAGGCGCGCCGGGTCGTGGAGCCGCATCGCATCGTGCACACCGCCGAGCGCTGGTACCTCGTCGCCCTGGACCCTGCGCGGGAGGCGTGGCGGACGCTGCGGATCGACCGGATCCGGCGTCCCGTCATGCTGCGGGAGGGCTTCCCCGACCGCGAGATCCCGGACGAGGCGCTGCGCGCTTTCACGTCACGCAGCATCACGACGGCCCCGTACCCCTACCGCGCGCGGGTGCGGATGCACGCGCCCGCGGCCGAGGTGCGCCGGCATTTCGACGCCACCGTCGCGACCGTGACCGATGAGGGCGACGGCGCGAGCGTGCTCGTCGCCGGGTCGCGCTCGCCGGAGGAGTTCGCTCTCTACCTCGGCACCTCCGGGATCCGGTTCGAGGTGCTCGACGGCGAGGAGGTGCGGGCGGCGCTGCGCGCGGTGGCCGCGCGGCTGGTCGAGGCCGCCGGCTGATCGGCGCGGCGGCGTGGCAGGCGTTTCGTCTCGGTCGCCTTCGGCGTCCTCGCTCAACGACCGGGGGTGGGTTGGTCCCTGAGCCCGTCGAAGGGGCGTCGGGGTCCGAGGGCGTTTCGTCTCGGTCGCCTTCGGCGTCCTCGCTCAACGACCGGGGGGTGGGTGACCGGTCACGAGGAGGCGTTGCGGACCGCGTCGACCAGCTCGCGCCATGGGCCGAGGAGGTGCTCCTCCGGGATGACCTGCTCGTGCCGCTCCTCGTGGATCCGCGCCTCGATCCGCCACACGAAGCGGTCCCCACCCGTGCCCGGGCCGATCTCGTCGTCCCACGGGCAGCGCTCGAGCAGCGCGACCCAGGACGCGGCCTCACCGCTGGGCGGCTGCACGCTCCAGCGCCGCGGGATCCCCGCGATCCCGCCGCTGCGCACGACGAGGATCAGCACGCCCCCGGGCTCCGGGGGCGTGCCGTGCGGGTCGGCCCCGTCAGCGGGCGGTGCCGGTTCGCGCATCACCCGCTCCCGTGACGGACGCGGCCGGGATCACCCCGACCGAGGCCCAGGCGGTGCGCGCCGCCTCGCCGGTCGCGGCGTCGACCTTGTCGGCCTCCGTGATCGTGGCGTGCGCGAACTCCGCGAAGCTCGCGGTCGAGGAGAGCCCGCTGCTGAGCGTGCGGTACCAGACCGACCCGGCGGTCTCCCACGCGTAGCCGCCGAGGGCGACCGCGAACAGCGCGAACGCCCGGTTCGGGATGCCCGAGTTGATGTGCACCCCGCCGTTGTCCTCGGTGGTCTTCACGTAGCCGCTCAGGTCGGCCGGCTGCGGATCCTTGCCGAGCTCCGGATCGTCGTAGGCGGTGCCCGGGTGCAGCATCGAGCGCAGCGCTTTGCCGTGCACGGAGTGCGTGAAGATCCCGGCGCCGATCAGCCAGGTCGCCCGGTCCACGGTCTGGTTGTTCAGGTGCTGCTCGGTCAGGGCGCCGAACACGTCGGCGCACGACTCGTTCAGGGCTCCGGGCTGGTCCTGATAGGCGAGGCCCGCGGTCGCCTGGATGACCCCGTGGCCGAGCTCGTGGCCGATGACCGACGTCGCGCCGGTGAAGCCCTGGAACACCTGGCCGTCCCCGTCGCCGAACACCATGCGCTCGCCGTTCCAGAACGCGTTGTCGTAGCCGGATCCGTAGTGCACGGTCGCGTCGAGCGGGGAGCCCTTCCCGTCGATCGAGTTGCGCTGGAACGCGTCGAGCAGCATCTGGAACGTCGCGCCGAGCCCGTCGTAGGCCTGGTTCACCGACATGTCGGCGACCGGCGGATCGTCCTCCCGGCGCACCACGGTCCCCGGCAGGGTCTCGGTCGTGTGCGCGTCGCTGATCGTGCGGTTCGGCGCCGCATCGACCTCGGCGACGAGCGTGCCGTTCTCGTCGATGGACAGCCGCAGCTGCGCCCGGTGCTCGGCAGGGAGCGGGCCGATCAGCGTCTGCCGGGCCGCCTCGGCCGCCTGCGGGTAGCGTCCCGATTCCGCCAGTCTGCTCAGCAGATAGGACGGCACGATCCCTTGATGGATCCTCTCCTGCCCGGCCTCTCGTGTTCCGCGTCGGTCGTCGTGAATGCTCATGATGCCCTCCGTTCGCTCCCCTTGCCTCGACCCTACGCCGGGCCGCCGACGCGGGATCGGGAACCGCCGAGCGTCGTTGGGGAGGCCGACGACTACAGCCGGTCCACCGCCGTCACCACGACGACGGCCTCGCCGGCCTCGTCCGAGGCGTCCAGGTCGATCGTCGCCGAGATCCCCCAGTCGTGGTCGCCGGCGGGGTCGTCCAGGATCTGCCGGACGGCCCAGGAGCGGGCCGGGCGGTCGCGGTCCGGCCCACCCGTCTCGTCGATGACGAGCAGCGCGGCACCGCGCGCGTCGGCGCCGGTGAGGATCTCGTCGTGCTCGGCGAAGTAGGCGTCGAGCGCCGCGTCCCAGCCGTCCGCGCCGAACTCCGGATCCAGCTCCGCGAGCGCCTCGAGATCCTCCCGCGCGGCGAGCTGCACGCGGCGGAAGAGCTCGTTGCGCACGAGGATCCGGAACGCGCGCACGTTCGTCGTGAGCCGCTTCGGCGCCGGCGGCACGACGGGTTCGTCCGTGTGCGAGACCGGGTGGCCGGAGACCAGCTCCTCCCACTCGTCCAGCAGCGACGAGTCGACCTGGCGGACCAGCTCGCCGAGCCATTCGATGAGATCGCGCAGCTCCTCGGTCTTGAGGTGCTCGGGAATGGTCTGCGAGGCGGCGCGATAGGCGTCGGACAGGTAGCGCAGCACGACGCCCTCGGAGCGGGCGACCTTGTACAGCGCGACGTATTCCCCGAACGACATGGCCCGTTCGTACATGTCGCGGACGACCGATTTCGGGTGCAGCTCGAAGTCGCGGATCCACGGCTGCGCGGCGCCGAAGGTCTCGAACGCGGCGGTCAGCAGCTCCTCGAGCGGCTTCGGGTAGGTGATCTCCTCGAGCGCCTCCATGCGCTCCTCGTACTCCATGCCCTCGCGCTTCATCGCCGCGACCGCCTCACCGCGGGCGACGAACTCCTGCTGGCTGAGGATCGCGCGCGGGTCGTCGAGCGTCGCCTCGACGATCGAGAGCATGTCGAGCGCGAAGGCCGGCTCGTCCGGGTCGAGCAGGTCGAATGCGGCGAGGGCGAACGGCGAGAGCGGCTGGTTCAGGGCGAAGTTCGGCTGCAGGTCGACGGTGAGGCGCACGTCGGTGCGGCCGGTGAGCTCGTCGAAGCACTGCTCCACGACCCCCGACTCGCGCAGGGTCCGGTAGATCCCGATCGCTCGCAGGGCGAGGATCCGCTGCCGCGATCGCGGCTCGTGGTTGTCGTATACCAGCGCGCGCATGTTCCCGAACGCGTCGCCGCCGCGGCCGATCACGTTGAGCATCATCGCGCTCGTGATCTGCATGTGCGAGGTCAGCGTCTCGGGCTCAGCGGCGATGAGCTTCTGGAACGACGGCTCGCCCCACGACACGAACCCGTCCGGCGCCTTCTTCCGGACGATCTTGCGCTTCTTCTTCGGGTCGTCGCCCGCCTTCTTCAGCGCGGCGATGTTCTCCGACTCGTGCTCGGGTGCCTGCGCGACCACCGTGCCGGCGGTGTCGAAACCGGCCCGGCCCGCCCGGCCGGCGATCTGGTGGAACTCGCGCGCGTTCAGCTGCCGCATCCGGGTGCCGTCGAACTTCGTCAGGGCGGTGAGCAGCACCGTGCGGATCGGCACGTTGATGCCGACGCCGAGGGTGTCGGTGCCGCAGATCACGCGCAGCAGGCCGCGCTGGGCGAGCTGCTCGACGAGCCGCCGGTACTTCGGCAGCATGCCCGCGTGGTGCACGCCGATGCCGAGCCGGAGCAGCCGGGACAGCGTCTTGCCGAACGACGTCGTGAACCGGAACCCGCCGATGAGCTCGGCGATCTCGTCGCGCTGCTCCCGGGTGGCGATCTTGGCGCTCGCGAGCGCCTGGGCGCGCTCCATCGCCGCGGCCTGGGAGAAGTGCACGATGTAGACCGGCGCGCGGTCGGTGTGCAGCAGGTCGTCGATCGTCTCGTGGATCGGCGTCGTCTCGTACGTGAAGTGCAGCGGCACGGGCCGCTCGACCCCGGTCACGACCGCGGTTGAGCGGCCGGTGCGCCGCGACAGATCCTCCGCGAGCGCGGTCACGTCGCCGAGCGTCGCCGACATCAGGATGAACTGCGCCTGCGGCAGCGCGAGCAGCGGCACCTGCCACGCCCAGCCGCGATCCGGGTCGCCGTAGAAGTGGAACTCGTCCATGACGACCTGGCCGACCTCGGCGTCCGGCCCTTCACGCAGGGCGAGGTTCGCGAGGATCTCGGCCGTGCAGCACACGATCGGGGCGTCGGCGTTCACGGCCGAGTCGCCGGTCACCATTCCGACGTTCTCCGCGCCGAACACGTCGACGAGGCTGAAGAACTTCTCGCTCACGAGCGCCTTGATCGGGGCCGTGTAGTACGTGCGGCGGCCGTCGGCGAGGGCGGCGAAGTGCGCGGCCACGGCGACGAGCGACTTCCCCGTCCCGGTGGGCGTGGACAGGATCAGGTTCTGTCCGGACACGATTTCGATGACCGCCTCGTCCTGTGCGGGGTAGAGGGAGATGCCCGTCGACTCCGCCCAGTCCACGAAGGCCAGGTAGACGGCATCCGGATCCGGATCCCCCGTGGCAGGGCGGACGGACGACGGATCGAGACGCTGCGACATGATCCTCCGATCATCCCACCCGAGGGCGTTTCCGCCATTTGGAATGCCAGATAGCGCAAATTCAGGAAAAAAACACGTGACAAGTGCCAGATGGTATGCCATCCTGATTCCGGATCACGATCCTGCCCTGTGCCCTGCGGGGTGTACCCGCTCGCTCGGCCCGGGGGGTCGTCCGACCTGATCCGTCCTCACTCGCATCCACGACAGATCGTCCACGACAAACGAAGGGAAGAAGGATGAAATCCTTGCCAATGAGGGCAGGCCTGCTCGTCCTCGCCACAGCATCGGTGCTGGTGCTCAGTTCCTGCGGACTGTCCACCGGCAAGCCGGCGGCCTCCGGTTCCGGCAGCCCGAAGAGCCAGACCGGCGTGATCGCCTCGCACGTCGTTCCGGAGACGCTCGACCCGCAGCAGGCGTCCAACGCGAACAACGACTTCTACATCGCGGGCCTGTACGACCGCATCCTCGCGTACAACTCGAAGGGCGAGGTCGTACCGCGCCTCGCCTCCAAGTTCGAGTACGCCGGCGACGCGAAGTCGATCGTGCTCACCATCCGCGACGACGTGAAGTTCCACTCGGGCAACGCACTCACCCCGGACGACGTCGTCTACACCCTCGAGCGCGTGCACAAGATCGCCTCGGGCAGCGCCGGGTTCCTCACCGACTACGTCTCGTCGAAGACGACCGGCAAGAACCAGGTGACGATCACGCTGAAGGACCCGAACCTCTCGTTCGCGGGGGCGCTCGCGCTCATCTACGTGGTCGACTCCAAGCTCGTCAAGCAGCACGAGGGCTCCGACATGGGCCAGCAGTGGCTGAGCAGCAACGAGGCCGGCTCCGGCCCGTACACGCTGAAGAGCTACAACCCGGCGCTGGAGGTCGACCTCACCCGCTACGACGGCTACTGGGACGGCGAGAAGAAGCGCCCGTCGGGTCTCGTCATGCACATCTACAAGGAGAACAGCGCGATCCGCGACGAGACGCTCGCGGGCACGGCGGACATCGGCAGCAGCATGGCGGTGACCGATCTGGCCGCGTTCAAGGGGAAGAACGGCTTCCACGTCAACGAGTACCCGAGCCCGCTGGTGACCCTCGGCGCGATGAACACCGCGGGCGGCATCACCAAGGACGTCAGGGTGCGCGAGGCGATCCAGCTCGCGTACGACTACAGCGCGCACATCAAGAACGCGCTCAAGGAATGGGGCAAGCCGGGCGACGGTCTGGTCCCGTCCTACATGCAGTGCCGCTACTCGACTACGCCGACGGTGCAGGACGTGGCGAAGGCCAAGCAGCTGATCCAGGAGGCGGGTGTCGCCGGACAGACCGTGACGATCGCGTACCAGTCGATCATCCCGGAGCAGAGCACGGCGGGCACGATCCTCGAGGCGAACCTGCGCGACATCGGTCTGAACGTCCAGGTCAAGCAGATCACCTTCTCGCAGTACCTCGAGATGATCAAGAAGCCCGAGACCACCCCGGACGTGTCGATCCTCTGGGACCTCGCGCAGTTCCCGGAGATCGGCTCGATGCTCACGCACACCTGGAGCTCCACCGCGATCGGGCAGTCGAACTTCACCCGCTACTCGAACCCGGCCGTCGACAAGCTCCTCACCGAGGGCACGACCACGACCGACAAGAAGACGGCGTGCTCCGACTTCGAGCAGGCCCAGAAGCAGATCATCGCCGACCACCCGGCGATGCTGATGGCGCTGCCGTCGCGCGTGCAGGTGCAGAACGACAAGTTCGCGAAGATCCCGTACTCGCCCATCGCGGCCACGTACGACATCTCCCTGCTGACCCTGGCGAAGTAAGCCGCACACCCTGAACCGGGAGGGGTCGAGGAAGACTCGGCCCCTCCCGAACGGAAGAACATGCTCTCCTTCATCATTCGCAGAATCGGTCTCGCGATCCTCACGCTGTGGGGTGTCGCCACGATCGTCTTCACGATGTCGCGGCTCATCCCCGGCGACATCGCCGCGGTCGCCGCCGGCCGCATGGCCAACGCTCAGCAGATCGAGCAGACACGGCACTTCCTCGGCCTCGACCGGCCGCTGATCGTGCAGTACTGGGACTTCCTCACCCGCGCCGTGCGCGGCGATCTCGGCAACTCGGCGTACACCCACCAGCCGGTGACCGCCGACATCGCGCACGTGCTGCCGACGACGATCCAGGTCGTCATCCTCGGCATGCTCATCACGATGTGCATCGCGATCCCCCTCGGCCTCGTCGCGGCGATCAACGAGGGCCGCGCGGGCGACACCGCGATCCGGATCATCCTCGTGATGCAGGGCGGCGTCCCGATCTTCTGGCTCGCGCTGATGGCCCGGTTCCTGTTCGGATCGCTGCTCACCTGGTTCCCGATCTCGGGCCTGAACAGTGTCGACCTCGCCCCGCCGACCGTGACCGGGTTCAGCGTGCTCGACTCGATCCTTTTCGGCAACATCGACAACGTGCTCGACTCGCTGTGGCACCTGCTGCTGCCCGCGCTCGCCCTGAGCACCCCGTTCATCTCCACCCTGGCCCGCAACGTGCGCTCGAACATGATGACCGCGCTGAAGTCGGACTACATCACCTTCGCGGTCTCGAAGGGCGTGCCCAGCGGACGGATCGTGCTCCGGCACGGCCTGCGCTCCGCGCTCGGATCCACCCTCGCCATCGTCGGCATGCAGTTCGGCTGGATGGTGAGCGCCGCGGTGCTCGTCGAGGTCGTCTTCTCCCTGCCCGGGGTGGGCAGCTACATGTACGCCTCGATCATCAACCACGACACGTTCTCCGTGCTCGGCGCGGTGCTGATCATCGGCTTCGTGTTCATCGTGACCTCCTTCATCGTCGACATCACGCAGATGACGATCGATCCTCGCGTCCGCAAGTCCCAGGTAGGCAGAGCATGATCCCGCAGTTCGAACCGCAGCCGGGCGCCGCGACCGTCTCCGTCGAGACCGTCGAGGGCACCGGCGCCGCCCGCCGCCTCTCCCAGGCCGCCTCACCCGCCGCCCTCGGCCGCGGCATCGGCGCGATCGCGCGCAAGCTGCTCGGCCGTCGCTCGCCGATGGTCGACCGCATCGCGTTCGTGCTCGCCGGTCTCCTGCTGATCCTGTCGATCGTCGGTCCCCTCCTGGCCCCGAAGGATCCCTACGCGATCAAGCCGACCGACGCGCTGCTGGGTCCCGGCCCCGGCCACTGGCTGGGCACCGACGACACCGGTCGCGACATCCTCTCCCGGCTGCTCGCCGGGGCCCCGATGACGCTGCTCGCCGCCGTGTTCGTCGTGCTCGCCGCGACCGTCGTCGGCGTGCTCGTGGCCAGCATCTCGACTCTCGTTCCGCGCTCGGTCGACGAGGTGATCATGCGGATCGTCGACATGTTCATGTCGATCCCGTCGCTCGTGCTCGCGCTAGGCCTCGCGGCCGCGCTCGGACCGTCGCTCACCTCGATCGTCGTCGCGATGGTCGCCGCGGCCTGGCCGAGCACGGCCCGGATCATGCGCGCGATCCTCCGCGAGACCATGACGAACGCCTACGTCGAGTCCGCGCAGATCACCGGCATGACCCGCGCGCGGCTCATGCTGCGGCACGCGCTGCCGAACTCGCTCGACGCGATCTACGTGCATGTGAGCATGGAGATGTCCGGGACCATCGTGATGATGTCCGGCCTCGCCTTCCTCGGCGTCGGCGCGCCTCCGCCCAGCGCCGACTGGGGGTCGCTCATCGCCCAGGGACAGGCCTACATCACGACCGCGTGGTGGGTGGCGTTCTTCCCCGGCCTGGCGATCACGATCGCCGCCATCACCTTCGGCCTCGTCGGCGACGCCGTGCGCGCCATCGCCGACCCTGCCTCGAGGAGGCGTGCATGACATCCACCGACCCGATCCTCGAGGTGCGGGACCTCACCGTCGTCGTCCCGGAGCGGTTCCGCATCGGCGGCGGCGACGGGGACCTCACCCTGGTCGACCGCGTGTCGTTCGACATCCGCCCGGGCGAGCGCCTCGCCCTGGTCGGCGAGTCCGGATCCGGCAAGACCATGACCGCCCGGTCGGTCCTGCAGCTGGACCGCGACGTCGAGCTCGGCGGATCCATCCGCTGGGCCGGCCGCGAGCTGCTCGGCGCCTCGAAGCGGACCCTGCGCTCCATCCGCGGCGGCGAGATCTCGATGATCTTCCAGGACCCGATGACCGCCCTCAACCCGGTGCTCACGATCGGCGAGCAGGTGGCCGAACCGCTGCTCGTGCGCGGCACCTCCAAGAAGGAGGCGTACGCGCGGGCGGCCGACATGCTGGACCGGCTCGGCGTGCCGAAGGCCAAGGAGCGGCTGCGGGCCTACCCGAACCAGTTCTCCGGCGGCATGCGCCAGCGCGTCGTGATGGCGGCGGCGCTGGTCGCCCAGCCCCGGCTGCTCATCGCCGACGAGCCCACGACGGCGCTCGACGTGCGCGTGCAGGAGCAGGTGCTCGACCTCATCGAGGAGCAGTCCCGCGAGCTCGACCTCGCCGTGCTGTTCATCACGCACGACCTGTCGATCGTGGCGGGACTCGCGCACCGCGTGGCCGTGATGTACCGCGGCAGCCTGGTGGAGCAGCAGGACGTCGAGGATCTGTTCGACGCCCCGCAGCACCCGTACACCCGCGGGCTGATCGGATCCGTCCCGCGCCTGGACGCGGATCCGAACGTCCGCCTGACCACCGTCGAGGACTTCATGGCGGCGCAGCGCGCGGCCGACGAGATCGTCGAGGACGAGGAAGTGAACGCCGATGTCTGATTCCGACGTCCTCATCACGGTGGAGGGTCTGACCAAGCGGTTCGGCTCCGCCCGGCGCGGCACGCTCGCGCTCGACGACGTCTCGTTCGAGCTGCGCCAGGGCGAGGTGCTCGGCCTGGTCGGCGAGTCCGGCTCGGGCAAGTCCACCGCGATCCGCTGCATGGTGGGTCTGGAGCGCTCCACCGGCGGCACGATCTCGTACCGCGGCACGCCCCTGCGCGGCGCCTCGCACGCCGACCTGCAGCGTTACCGGCGCGAGGTGCAGATGGTGTTCCAGGACCCGTACTCGAGCCTGGACCCCCGGATGACCGTGGGCCAGATCGTCGAGGAACCGATGCTCGTCGTGGGCGGCTTCTCCGCGCGCGAGCGTCGCAACCGCGTCGTCGAGCTGATGGAGCGGGTGGGCCTCGGCGAGGAGCACCTGAACCGGTACCCGCGGCACTTCTCCGGCGGCCAGCGCCAGCGCATCGCGATCGTGCGGGCGCTCAGCGTCGGCCCCAAGGTCCTGCTCTGCGACGAGCCGGTCTCGGCTCTGGACGTGTCGGTGCAGGCGCAGGTGCTGAACCTGCTCAAGGACATGCAGCGCGAGCTCGACCTCACCGTGCTCTTCGTCGCGCACGACCTCGCCGTCGTGAAGTACCTGTGCACGAGCCTCGTCGTGCTGCACCACGGGGTCGTCGCCGAGCGCGGCACGGTCGGGCAGATCTACGGCGACCCGCAGGCCGGCTACACCCGCGACCTGCTCGAGGCTGTGCCTGTGCCCGATGTCCGGATCGAGCGCGAGCGCCGTGCGATCCGGATCGCCGCGCGCGCCCGTGCCGCGGCCGGAGCGGGGGTCCGATGAGGATCGGGGCCGACGTCACCTTCTCCGGCGGCGCCTCGAGGCTCGCCGACTCGCCGATCGCCGTCCTCGACGCGCTCGAGGAGCTGGGGTTCCAGGGGATCCTCGTGCGCACGCTGGACGAGGCCTTCCCGACCCTGGACTCGGGCGACATCGCCGCGTTCGCCCGGGAGGCCGCGGCCCGCGGGTTCCTCGTCCAGGCGGGTGTCGGCAAGATCAACCCGTACATGACCGCCGAGCTGCCGCGCGTGCGCGACCTGGGCGACGGCAGCTACCTCGCCGGCATGCAGCGGATGATCCGGATCTGCGGCGAGCACGGTTGGACCGAGGCGTGGACCGCGACCGGCGGGTTCAAGGAGGGCCTGCCGGTGCCGTACTGCTTCGACCGGTTCCGCACCGACGCGACCTGGGCCGACCAGCTCGACGCGACGTCGCGGTTCCTCGACAAGCTCGCGCCGACCCTGCGACAGGCCGGGGTGCGGCTGAACATCGAGACGCACGAGGAGATCACGACCCGGGAGATCCTGCGCCTCGTCGCGGAGCACGGCGACGACGTGCTCGGCGTCTGCCTGGACCCCGCGAACCTGCCCGTGCGGGGTGAGGCGTTCGGCCCCGCCGTCGGGCGCGTCGCGGCGACCACCCGGATCACGCACCTGCGCGACGCCGTGGTGACGCACTCCGAACTCGGGCTGAGCCGCTTCCTCGCCCCGATCGGCGAGGGCGCGATCGACTGGGACGTGCTGCTCGGCACACTGCTGACCGCCTCTCCGGACGTGCAGCTGTTCATCGAGGGGATCGGCGGATCCCGCGCCGAGATGGTGCTCGACCCGGAGGATCCGGACTGGCGCGCCTCGGATCCGGATCTCGACGACGCCGAGATCGCGGAGCTCGTCCGGCTCGCCGACGACCACGACGCCCGGGCGGCCCGGGGAGACGCGCCGGGGCTCGCCGCGCTCCGCGCCCCCGGCGCAGACCCCCGCGCGGAGCTGCGCGCCTTCCTCGGCCGCTCGCTGACCGCCCTGCAGGCCCGCCTCGAGGCACGCGACGCCCGGATCGAGGCGAAGGCCTCATGACGAATGACACGAAGGAGATCACGACCATGCCGTACCCCACGCTGCCCCCCGGGCTCGATCGCGCCGTCGCCTGCGACGTCGTGCACCCCGGAGAGCCCGGATACGAGACGCTGCGCCGGATCTGGAACGCCGACATCGACCAGCACCCGCTCGCGATCGTGCGCTGCACCACGGCTCAGGATGCGGCCGACGCCCTGCGCTGGTGCACGGCGAACGACGTGTCGGTGACCGTGCGCGGCGGCGGGCACAACCTCGCCGGCACGTCGGTCGCCGACGGCAGCGTGATGATCGACATGAGTCTCATGCGCGATGTCACCGTCGACACCGGGAACCGCACGCTCACGGTCGGCCCCGGCTGCCGCTGGGGCGACGTGGACCGGGCCGCCGAGCCGTTCAACGTGGCTCTGCCCGCGGGCGTCGTCTCGCACACCGGTGTGGCCGGCCTCGTCCTCGGCGGCGGCATGGGCTACCTGTCCCGGATGTTCGGCTCGACGGTGGATTTCCTCCGCGAGGTGGAGATCGTCACGGCCGACGGCGAGATCCGCCGAGTGAACAAGGACAACGAGCCCGAGCTGTTCTGGGCGCTCAAGGGTGCAGGCCACAACTTCGGCATCGCGACGGAGTTCGTCTTCGACTACGTCGACCTGCCCGGTCTCGCCACGGTCCGGCTCGCGCTGTTCCCGGCGAAGGACCGCAAGGCGCTGCTGCAGCGGTTCCGCGAGCTCGGACCCGCTCAGCCCGACAACTCCACGACGTACGTGCGGCTGTACCGGGCGCCGCACTACTGGAGCCAGCTGCCGCGCGAGCACCGCGGCCAGCCGATCATCTCCGTCGCCACCGTCACCTACGGCGACCCGGCCGATGAGCCGGCGATCACCGCGCCGATCTTCGAGGGCTACGAGCCGGTCTACACGAGCCTGCGCTCGATCCCGCACGTGACCCTGCAGCATTCCACCGACGACGAGTTCCGCTACGGCATCTCGCACTACTGGCGCCACGTCGCGTTCGGGGAACTGCCCGACGAGCTCCTCGACCTCGCGATCGAGCACTCCGACGCCTACCCGGGGCAGCCGCTGAACTCCAGCTCGTTCATCGCGCACCAGGTGATGTGCCCGTTCGAGCTGATCGCCGGCAAGCTCACCCCGCGCGACCACAGCAACGACTCGACCACCGGGATCCACTCCCGCTGGGGCGGCAACATCGGCGCCGACTGGCTGTACGCGGACGAACGCCCCGAACTCGTCGCCTGGGTCAAGCGCTTCGGCGCAGCGGTCGCCCAGTGGGAGGCCGGCAGCTACATCAACTTCACCTCGGAGCAGAACGACGCCGAGGGCGCCCGGCACATCTACGGCGCGAAGTACGACCGGCTCGTCGACGTCAAGCGGCAGTACGACCCGACGAACGTGTTCGCGCACGGCCTGATCGAGCTCGAGACGGTGCCCGCGGGCGTCGAATGGGCGGGGGAGTAGTTCGTCCATGCGGGTAGGCGTCGACAGCACCAAGTTCCCCGGCTCGGAGGAGCACGGGGCGCTCTGGATGCTCGAGCGCGCAGCGGAACTGGGCCTCGAGGGGGTGTACTTCCGCTCGGTGCTGGAGCTCAGCCCCACGCTCGACGAGGGAGAGGTGCGCGCCGCCGCGCAGTGCGCGGCGGACCTCGGGCTCACGCTCGAGGCGGGGGTCGGGAAGGTGAACCCGTTCTCGACCCCCGAGGCCCCGGCGATCCGTCGGCTCGGCGGGGACTACCGGGCCGGGATCGTGCGGATGATCGAGAGCTCGGCCGCAGCCGGGATCCACGAGCTGTGGAGCGCGCTGAGCAACTACCAGTTCCGGCTGGCGGAGAAGGGCCGCTTCGCGTTCGACCGGTTCCGCACCGACGTGGACTGGCCGGACCAGCTCGTCGCCACGGAGCGGTTCCTGCACAGCCTGGCGCCGGTGCTGCGCGCGCACGGCACGCACCTGAACATCGAGACGCACGAGGAGATCACCACGTACGAGCTCGTCCGCCTCGTCGAGGAGGTCGGGCCGGACGTGCTCGGGATCACCTTCGACAGCGCGAACGTGGTCGTGCGCGGGGAGGATCCTGTCGCCGCCGCCAGGCGGGTCTCCCCGTACCTGCGGGCGAGCCACATCCGCGACGTCGCCCTGATGTTCACCCCCGAGGGGCTCAGCCGGTTCCTCCTGCCGGTCGGCGACGGCGTGCTGGACTGGCCCGCGCTGCTCGCCGCGCTCGGTCCGCACCAGGACGTGATGCTCTCGATCGAGGGGATCATCTCCAACCGCGCCGAGATGGGCATCCACCTCTACGACGAGCAGTGGCGCGAGGGGCACCCCGACCTGTCCCTCGACGAGGTCGTCGAGCTCGTGCGGCTCGCCCGCGAGTATGAGCAGAAGGCCGCCCGCGGCGACGCCCTCTCCCTCGACGAGCTGCGCGCGCCCGCCGCCGAGGGGGCGGCCCTCGACTTCATCGTCCGCAGCGCCGTGCGGCTCCGCGAGGAGCTCGCCGCGCTCGGGAGCACCGAAACCGAAGCAGTAGTGAAGGAAGAGCAATGACCGACATCCTGACGACCACGTACCCGACGCTGAGCCTCGCCGAGCGCGACCGGCGCTGGGCGGCGATCCGCGGCCTCATCGCGAAGGAGGGGCTGGACGGCATCGCCGTGTTCGGCACCGGCCGCGACATCGCCGACTCGTACCTCACCAACGAGGGAAAGCGGGGAGTCGTGCTGCTCACCGCCACCGACGACCCGACGTACTTCATCGGCGACGTGCCCCTCGAGCGCTACGACGCGCAGGGCCACCGCTGGGAGCGCTGGGTGGAGGACTGGGTGCCCGGCAACGCGATCGCGAACCTCGCCGCGACGCTCAAGGAGCGCGGCATGGAGGACGCGCGCCTCGGCGTCGTCGGCCTCACCAGCCGCATGGTCTCGCAGTGGGCCGGAACCATCTCGCACCGGCAGTGGGAGAACGTGCTCGCCGCGATGCCGCACGTGAAATGGGTCGACGTGTCCGACCCGTACGAGTCGATCGTCATCATCAAGAGCCTCGAGGAGCGGGTGCTGCTGCGCAAGGCCGCGTCGCTCGGCGAGGCGGCGTGCGAGGCGTTCGTGGAGACCGCGCGCGCGGGGGGCAGCGAGCACGAGATCGCCGCCGCCGCGTTCCACGCGGTGATCGCGGGCGGCGGCTGGGTGCGCTGGCCGTTCATGCTGGAGCGCGCCGGCGAGAGCATGTTCGCCTGGTCGGTGCCGGAGTGGTTCGAGATGGGCGGCGCCCCGCGGATCCTGAAGACCGGCGACACGATCGCGGCCGAGATCTTCGCGTTCTACGGCGGCCAGGAGTCGCAGCAGCAGATCGACGTGTCGTTCGGCGAGCCGAGCCCGCTGCTGCGCGAGCTCGAGCAGGTCGCGGTGGACTCGTACCGGGCGGGCGTCGAGGCGCTCAAGCCGGGCATGCTGTTCTCCGAGCTCGCGGCGATCATGGAGGAGCCGCTGCACCGCTCGAAGACGTGGAACACCGGCCCGATGGTGCAGACCGTCTCGCCGATCTACAACAGCGCCACCCGCCTGAACCCGGGCGTCGACCCGGCGCTGTCCGGCCTGCCGAAGCTGCCCAGCGGAGTCGCGCTCGACGGCGACTTCGTCATCCAGGAGGGCCACGCGTTCGCGTTCGAGCCGAACGCGCTGCGCGACGGCCAGCGCGTCTGCATCGGCGGCACGGTCCTCGTCGGCGAGAACGGCGTCGAGGAGCTCAATGACATCCCGAACCGCCTGAACGTGGTTTGAGATGGTGCGATCCGGCGCCGCCTTCACCGACGTCTCGCTGCGGCACAAGAGGGTCCGGATCCTGCGCGGCCCGCAGGATGCCGAGGTGCTGCGCGAGGTCGCGCGCTCGCTCGTGGGGGGCGGCGCGGCGACGGAGGTGGCGCTGGATCTGCGCTCCCCGGGGCCCGGACCGGACGTTCCGGCCGGCCCCGGGGAGGTCGCGGCACTGCTGCACGTGTACGGTTCGGCGGCGTCTTCGGACCCGGACCGGGCGCTCGCCGGCCTCGCCGGCCTCGCCGGCCTCGCCGATCTCGGGGGCGAGGAGCACGGGATCCTGGAGCGGATCGTGTTCGACCGCCGGGAGCGTCCCGGCCAGTGGGACTGGACCGAGGGCTGGATCCGGATCGGCACGCAGGTGCGTCGGCCGCACCTCGACCGAGCGGGTTTCGTCGCGCACTGGGGCGGGATGCACGCGGAGCTGGTCCGCGCGCACCACCCCGGCGCAGTCCGATACACGCAGAGCTACCGGCTCTGGAGCAGCCCCGGCGCGACGGAGTTCGACGGCTTCTACGAGTCGTACTTCCCGACCGAGGCGGACTGGACGGATCGGCTGTTCGACTCCGCCGAGGGCGAGCGGCTGCTGTCCGACGACGCCGACGGCTTCCTGCAGGAGAGCGGCAGTGAGCGGCTCTGGGTCACGAAGGAGCGGTTCGGTCTCGGCTGGGACGAGGTCCTGCCGGCGTAGGTTGCGGTGTGCACGGTGCGGGCGTGCACAGTGCGGGCGTGCCGGACTCAGTCGGAGAGGGTCCTTCGGGCCGTTGGACCGTCGGGGCGCGCCGGATCGACTGAGTTCGGGACAGTCTGATCGGGGCGCGGTGAGGGGCCGGCGTGGGCTGTCGCATCGATGGGCGTGCGCCCGGGCGGTGCTGAACTCAGTCGGACACGATCCTTCGGGCGGATTTGCGCTCGGCGCGGGTGGGATCGACTGAGTTCGACGCGGTGCGGCCCTCCACGTGGGCCGCCCGGTCAGGCCTTCTTGACGAGGCTGGACTTCAGCAGCATCGCGCCGAAGCCGTCGACCTTGCAGTCGATGTCGTGGCCGTTCACGGGGTCGACGAGGCGGATGCCGCGCACCTTCGTGCCCGCCTTGATGCCCTGCGGGGATCCCTTGACCTTGATCGTCGTCGTCACGACCACCGTGTCTCCATCGGCGAGCACGTTGCCGACGGCGTCCTTGACGACCCGGGTGCCGTCGGACGCGCTCTCCACCGCAGCATCGTCCGCGGCGGGCGACCACTCGTGGCCGCACATCGGGCAGACGAGCAGCGCGCCCATCTCGTAGGCGTGCTCGCTCGAGCACTCGGGGCACAGGGGCAGCGCAGCGGACATGGGTTCACCCTATCTCGATATGATGAATCCATCACACCATGAACCCGCCCGCGGAGTCCGCCCTCGCGCGAGCGATCGGAGAGGAGCGCCCCGTGCTCAGCGACCCGAACCGTCCGCTGTACGAGGTGAAGGCCGGCCTGTTCAAGGGGCTCGCGCACCCGATCCGGATCCGGATCCTCGAGGTGCTCTCCGCCGCGCCGGAGGCCTCGGTCTCCGAGCTGCTCGCCGCGACCGAACTCGAGGCCTCGCACGTCTCGCAGCACCTCGCAGTGCTGCGCGGCAACCGCCTCGTCGTCTCCGAGCGCCGCGGCAGCCTCGTCTACTACCGGCTGGCCTACCCGCAGGTCGCCGACCTGCTGCGCGTGGCGCGGGCCCTGCTCGGCGAGATCCTGCAGACCACGCAGCAGCAGCTCGTCGAGCAGAACGGCCTTCCGGAGATCCCGGACGCGGAGCCCGTCGGCGCCGACCGATGAGCACCTCGGCCCGCTCCCGCTCGGCCGTGCGATCGCTGCTGCCCTCGCCCGCCGACTACCGCGAGCTGCCGCGCTCCTGGAAGGGCGACCTGCTCGCCGGGGTCACGGTCGGCATCGTCGCCCTGCCGCTCGCTCTCGCGTTCGGCGTCAGCTCGGGCGCGGGCGCGGAGAGCGGCCTGGTCACCGCGATCATCGCCGGCGTGGTCGCCGCGGTTTTCGGCGGATCCAACGTGCAGGTCTCCGGCCCCACCGGGGCCATGGTGGTCGTGCTCGCGCCGATCATCGCCGCGCACGGCACCGGCGCCCTCGCCCTGATCTGCGTGCTCGCCGGGCTCATCGTGCTCACGGCGGGCGCGCTGCGCCTGGGTCGCACGATCTCGTACATCCCGTGGCCCGTGATCGAGGGGTTCACGCTCGGGATCGCGGTCATCATCTTCCTGCAGCAGGTGCCGACGGCGACCGGATCCCACGGACACAGCACGAACGCCGCGGTCGCCGCGGTCGAGACCCTCCTCGCTGCGCAGTGGCCCAAGATCGGCTGGTCGCTGCTGCTCGTCGCGATCGTCGTGGTCGTGATGCTCGTGTCGCTGCGGATCCACCCGCGTTTCCCCGGATCCCTCGTCGCGATCGTGATCGCCGCGCTCGTCGCCGCCCTGTTCGGGCTGCCGGTCGACACGATCGGCAGGCTGCCCGCGGGTCTGCCCGCGCCCGTGCTGCCGTCGTTCGACCCCGGCGCGATCGCGACGCTGCTCGGATCCGCCGTGGCGGTGGCCGCGCTCGCCGCGATCGAGTCGCTGCTGTCGGCCCGGGTCGCGTCGACCCTCGCCGACACCGGGCCCTACGACGCCGACCGCGAGCTCGTCGGCCAGGGGCTGGCCTCGATCGCCGCCGGGCTGTTCGGCGGCATGCCCGCGACCGGGGCGATCGCCCGCACCGCGGTCGGGGTGCGGGCCGGCGCCCGGACCCGCGTCACCGCGATCACGCACGGCCTGCTGCTGCTCGTGATCGTGCTCGTGGGGTCGGCCGTGGTCTCGCGGGTCCCGCTCGCCGCGCTCGCCGGAGTGCTCATGGTCACGGCATCGCGGATGATCGCGCTGCGCACCGTCCGCACGATCCTCGGCGCGTCGCGGGCCGACGCCGTCGTGTTCTGCCTCACCGCGATCGTCACCGTGAGCGTCGACCTCATCTACGCGGTGCTCATCGGCCTGCTCGTCGCCGGGTTCTTCGCGCTGCGTCAGCTCGCCCGCACGAGCGGCGTGCACCGCGAGGAGTTGCCCGGCGCCGCGCAGCCCGGCGACGAGCGGATCGCCGTGTTCCGGCTCGAGGGCGCACTGTTCTTCGGCGCGGCCGAGCGGACGCTGGAGCGGGTCGCCGCCTTGCGCGACGTCGAGGTCGTGATCCTGCGCATGTCGCAGCTGCAGCTGCTCGACGCGACCGGAGCCCAGGTCGTCACCGAGCTCATCGCCTCGCTCGAACGGCGCGGGATCACCGTGCTCGTGAAGGGGATCCGCCCCGACCACCGCGAGATCGCCGAACGGGTCGGCGTGATCTCGTCGCTGCGGCACCAGAACCACCTGTTCGACGACCTCGGCTCGGCCGTCGCCCACGCCCGCAGTCACGTGGTGCGCGGGCCCTGGGTGCGCTGACGGGGGCTTTGCCGGTCGCTGACGGGGACGGGACCTCGCCGTCGGCGTCACCGCCGGTACCGAACTCAGTCGGACAGGCTCTGCTCCGGCCTTATCGGTGCGAATCGGGCGGAATCGACTGAGTTCGGTACGCGTGGCCGGGGATGAAGCGCGCGGCGCGCCGGAGCCTCAGACCGCGGTCGCGGCGCGGCGCACCGGAACCTCAGACCGCGGTCGCGGCCTCCAGGGCGATCCGGATCATGTCGCCGAAGGTCTGCTCGCGCTCGAGGGCCGTGGTCTCCTCGTGCGTGACGAGGTGGTCCGACACCGTGCAGATGCTGAGGGCCCGGCGGCCGTGGAACGCGGCGAGCGTGTACAGGGCGCTCGTCTCCATCTCGACCGCGAGCGCGCCGTGGGCGACGAGCGGCTCGGTGAGCTCGGGGCGGGTGTTGTAGAACTGGTCGCCGGAGAACAGCAGCCCGACGTGCACGGCGCTCGACAGCGGGATCCGCTCGCTCGCCTCGACCGCGGCGCGCAGCAGCGGGAAGTCGGCGACGGGCGCGTAGTCCATCCCGTGGAACCGGAGCCGGTTGATCCCGGAGTCGGTGCAGGCGCCGTTCGCGATGATGATGTCGCGCATGCCGACCTTCTCGGTGAGCGCGCCGCAGGATCCGACCCGGACGATGGTCTGCACGTCGTACTCCTGGAACAGCTCGTTCGCGTAGATCGACATCGACGGCTGGCCCATGCCGGATCCCTGCACCGAGACGCGGTGGCCGTTCCAGGTGCCGGTGAAGCCGAGCATGCCGCGCACCTCGCTGTAGCACTCGGCGTCGTCGAGGAAGTTCTCCGCGATCCACTGGGCCCGCCGAGGGTCGCCCGGGAACAGGACGATGGGGGCGATCCGACCGGGCGCGGCGGCGATGTGCGTGCTCATCGCACCAGGGTATCGAGGCGCGCTCGGACGGCGAGGTCGGTGCTCGGATGCGCGCTCGCGCGGCCTCTGCGGTGGCGGATCGCGCGCCGAGCGCACCGGATCGCGCGCCGAGCGCACCGGATCGCGCGCCGGGCGCACCGGATCGCGCGCCGAGTGTGCCGGATTCCGTCGTCAGGGCCACGGGGCGGCGCCTCGACGGGCGACCGGGCCGGATCGACGGAGTTCGGCACCGCATCGGCCGGCGACGGAACGGATCCCTTGCCCGGCGCATCACTCATACCTAGACTGTCTGGGTATGAGCATTTCTTCCTCCTCCTCCGCGAGGGCCGGCGACACCCGCGCGGCGATCCTCGTCCGGCTCGGCATCGCCGTGGTGCTCGCGCTCGTGCTCGGCGTCGTCAGTGCGCTGTGGCTCCCGCAGGGCACGGCTCTCGTCACCATTCCCTGGGGGCTGGCCGCGCTCCTGCTCGGGGCGTCCATGCGGCGGGCGCGCCCTGCGCTCCTCGTCGGGGGCGTGTTCGGGTTCGTGGCCGCGTACTCCTACCTCTGGGCCGACGACCGGGCGCTGCCGAGCGGGGTGCGGCTCCTGCAGCTCGCGCTGGTCATCGTGCTCCCGGCCGCATTCGGGTTCTGCTGCGGCGCCGCCGCGGCCTGGGTCGGCGGCCTCGCCGCACGCCCGATCCGCCGGCGCCTCGGCCGGCCGGCGCCCGTGACGGCCGACCCCCGCACCGACTGACCCGCGGGCTCAGACCTGGCGGCGCACCATCTCCGCGATCCAGAGGGGCGCGAACGGCGAGGTGCAGTTCGGCGGCACGGGATAGTCGGCCAGCACCTGCAGCCGCTCGCCGATCGCGATCGCGCGGTCGCGCAGCGCCGGGTGCTGGATGCCGATCTGCGCGAGTGTCTCGTTCATCGCCCACTGCTCGCGGCCCGGGGCGTCGGCGAGCTCGCGTTCGATCCGGTCGAGCAGGGCGTCGAGGTCCAGGCCCTCCGGGCTCTTGACCACCCGCACCGTGGTGAGCGACCAGGCCCCGGCGCGCGCATCCGGATCCGGATCCTCGTTCCACCGCTCGCGCAACTCCTCGGCGCGCGGGGACTTCTTCACGAGATACGCCACCACCCAGTCGTGCGCCTTGGCGCTGAGGGTGCCGCGGACCATCGCGTCGAGCTCGTCCGCGGAGAGGTCGCGCGGCTTCGCGAGCAGGATCCCGAGCAGCTGCCCCGCCACATCGCCGGACGACCACAGTTCTCGGGCGAGCGCCGGATCCGTGCCGATCCGCTTGGCGAGGCCGCGCAGCTTCGTGAGGTTCACGCCGTGCGCGTCGCCGTGCCGCTCGTTGATCGCGCGGGACTTCGGGTCCTCGAGCGCGGCGAGCTCGGCGAGGGCGTCGGGCAGCGACGTGGGCATGCGGCCAGCCTACGGCGGTGCTCCGGACTCAGTCGATCGGGGCCGCCGTGCACCCCAAGCCAGCTGGAACGGCGGAATCGACTGACTCCGGCACCGAGCCGCATCGGCAGGTGCGGCGCCGGTCGTCGTACGCAACAATGGTGACGTAAACATCCGCCATCCTGGAGAGCCATGACCGTCACCGACACCCCGTCCCCCGCGCTCACCTACGGCGACGGCGGCCTGCTCCGACACGGCCGTCCGTTCCGGATGCTGTCGGGGGCGGTCCACTACTTCCGGATCCACCCGGACCAGTGGGAGGACCGCCTGCGCCGACTCGCGGCTATGGGCGCGAACACGGTCGACACGTACATCCCGTGGAACTTCCACGAGCGGGTCGAGGGCACGGTCGACTTCACCGGCTGGCGCGACGCGGAGCGGTTCATCCGGCTCGCGGGCGAGGTCGGGCTGGACGTGTTCGTCCGCCCCAGCCCGTACATCTGCGCCGAGTGGTCGAACGGCGGCATCCCGTTCTGGCTGAGCGGTCGCACCCGCGCGCTGCGCACGAGCGACCCCGTGTTCCTCGCCGCGGTCGACGCCTGGTACGACGAGCTCATCCCGCGGCTCGCGGCGCTGCAGGCCGCGCACGGCGGACCGATCACGGCGATCCAGATCGAGAACGAGTACGGATCCTTCGGCAGCGACCACGACTACCTCGCGCACCTGCGCGACGGGCTGCGCGCCCGCGGCATGGTCGAGCTGCTCACCACGGCCGACGGCACGACCGCGGACATGGTCCGCAACGGAAGCGTCGACGGGGCCATGGGCACGTTCACGTTCGGCACCGGGGTCGCCGACGCGGTGGCGCTGCGCAGGCCGGGGCAGGCGCTGCTGTGCGCCGAGCTGTGGGGCGGCTGGTTCGACCACTGGGGCGAGCAGCACCACGTGCGCTCGGCGCAGAGCATGATCGGCACGGTCGAGGAGCTGCTCGCCGAGGGCGGATCCGTGAGCCTCTACATGGCGCACGGCGGCACGAACTTCGGCCTGTGGGCCGGCGCGAACCACGACGGCGTGCTGCAGCCGACGGTGACCAGCTACGACTCCGACGCGCCGATCGGCGAGGACGGATCGGTGAACGCCAAGTTCCACGCGCTGCGCGCCGCGTTCGCGCCGTTCCACCCCGGCGACCTGCCGCCGGTTCCTGAGGCGCCGCGCCGGCAGTCCGCCGCGTCCGCCCCGCTCTCACGGATCGCATCGCTGCTCGACGTCGTGCGCGCGGTGCCGGCGGGGGAGCCGGCGCCGATGCCGCTGTCGTTCGAGGAGGTCGGCGCCGAGGACGGCCTCGTCGCCTACGAGGCCCGGATCTCGTACGAGCCGGGCACGGCCCTCACCGTCGACGTGCTGCACGACCGTGCCGTCGTGTTCCTGGACGGGGTGCGCCTCGGCGTGCTCGAGCGGGACGGCGAGCGCTCCCTGCCGCTGCCGGGAGCGAGCGGATCCGCGGTGCTCACGCTCGTCGTGGAGAGCCTCGGCCGCGTCAACTACGGCCCGCACACGGGCGAGCACAAGGGCATCCTCTCGGGCGTGCGGATCGGCCGGCGCTTCGCGCACGGCTGGACGCACCGCGTTCTGGGACTGGACGCGCCGTCGCTGGCGGGCTCCGGCGACGCGACGGACGGTCTCGCCGAGGCGGCGTTCGAGGTCGCGGATCCGGCCGACGCCTGGCTCGCCTTCCCGGGCGGCGTCAAGGGCTTGGTGTGGCTGAACGGCTTCCTGCTCGGCCGGTACTGGGAGATCGGCCCGCAGCGCACGCTCTACGCGCCCGCGCCGCTGTGGCGTGAGGGCCGGAACGTCATCCGGGTGCTCGACACGGACCGGCTCGGATCCGCCGTGGAGATCCGCGAGGAGCCCGACTTCGGTCCGGTGGAGGAGTTCATCGGGGAGTGAGGCGCGCCTGCCCGTCCGGTCGTTGAGCGAGGACGGAGCGACGCGACGATCGAGACGAAACGCGGTGGTCCGTCGGGAGACCGCGTCTCGTCTCGCGGAGACCCGCGCTGAGCGAGCGCCAGCGAGTCGAAGCGTCGCTCAACGACCGGGAGCGGCCCGGCTCACACCTCGTCGCGCAGCTCGCCGCGGATCCTGCGCAGGTCCTCGCTCAGCGATCCGATCAGCACCCAGTGCCCGGAGGCGGGCGGCCGGATCTCGAGCGGCGACGTCAGCGCCGGGATCACGGAGGTGAGCGCGGCGGGCTCCGGCTGGATCTCGGCGGTCTGCACGGCGAGCCGCACGTCGTGGCCGGCGCGGCGCAGCTGCTCGGCGATCGGGGCGACCGCGGGCTCGGCGGGCAGACCGCCGTCGTAGTGGTCGACGTAGGCGCGGGTCATGCCGATCACCTGCGTGACGATCGGGCTCAGCCGGTCGAGTAGCTCGCGCATGGCGGCGAGCTCGGCGCGGTGCGATGCTCCGCGCGGGTTGAGCGTGAGCGATTCCTCGCCCGCGGTCAGCGCCGCCTCGGCCGCGTCCTTCATCGGCCGCAGCAGCCGCGCCTCGAGCATGAGCTCCTGCAGACGTTCGGGCGTCGACTCGGCGGGGAGCGCGTCGGCCAGCCGGTCCAGGCTCCCGGCGAGCTCTGCGCCGAGCAGGGCCAGGTCGCGGCGGACCGGTGCGACGAGCACCGGCGGCACGACGGCGATGTTCACGACGAAGCCGATGACGGCGCCGATGAGCGTCTCCAGGATCCGGTCGACGGCGTAGTCGGGGCTCGACGAGCCCAGCGCGAGCACGAGCATCGCCGAGATCGCGACCTGGTTCGCGGTGCCCGGAGTGGCCTTGAACGACCACGCCACGACCATCGCCACGACGACCGAGAGCAGCACGACCCAGCTCAGCCCGCCGAGGGCGAGGGTGAGCAGCACCGCGATCACGACGCCGGCGATCACGCCGATGCTGCGCTCGACCGCCTTCGCGAGGGACTGGTTGACGCTCGGCTGCACGACGAGCAGGGCGGCGATCGCGGCGAACACGGGCAGGTGCCCCGGCACGAGCCAGCCGGCGATGAGCCAGGCGGCGATCGTGGCCGCCGCCGACTTGGCGACCTGCAGCAGCGGTGCGCGCCGGGCGGCGCGGAGGGCGGCGAGCGTGCGCATGCCTCCACGGTAGTCCGGACGGCTGTGCCGGGCGGATCCGGCCGGGGCGTTCCTGCAGAACGGCACCACGTCGCAGGAGCCGATCCGGATCTGAGGCGCCTCATCCGGAAGATAGGGCATCTGCCGGATGGGGGCGAGGGGCCTTAGCGACGAGCGTAGAGGTACCGGAGAAGGAGAGAGATCATGGACCTGCACCCCGCACTGAGCTACCGCGTCAGCACCCTCGAGCTCGAGGAGGCGGCCGTCCGCGCCGAGCGCGCGAGGATGGCGGCGGAGCACCCCGACCAGTTCGTGCGCCGCGACGGCGTCATCCGCCGGGCGCTGCGCGCGCTCGCCGCACGCCGCACCGTGCGCACGACCGCCGCGGTCCCCGCGGCCCCGGCCCGCGAGGCCGCCACTCCGGGGGCCGCCGACGCGGCCCCCGTCCGCCTCGTCGTCGCCGCGGCGGAAGCCGAGCCCGCCGCCGAGCGCGAGCTCGTCGGCTGCACCCCGCACGCCGCGTGACGCGCGCGAGCGCCCCCGGATCCGCCACGGAACCCGGGAACATCCGGCGGGAGGAATCCCGATCGGCGGAGGATCCGACAGCAGGTCGTCCGCCGATCGGAGTTCCTCCCGCCGATCGTGTCGCGCCCGGCGGCGGACCCGCCGTCTCTGCCGAGAGCGGCGAGCCGTCGGCCACGGCCCCGGATGTCGGTGGTGGATGGCACGATGAAGGCATGTCCCTCGCCACCACGTCCGCTGCGATGGTGGGACGCGACGCCGAACTCGCGCTGCTCCACGACGCACTGAGCCGTGCGCGCGCCGGCGAGCCCGCGTCCGTGCTCGTCGGCGGCGAGGCGGGAATCGGCAAGTCCCGGCTGAGCGGGGAGTTCCGCCGTCGGATCGCCGACGAGACGACCGTGCTGACCGGCTGGTGCCTGGACTACGGATCCACGCCCGCGCCGTTCGGGCCGCTGCCCGCGATCCTGCGCGGCCTCCTCGACGCCCTCGGCGACCGGGCCGACGAGGCCGCAGGACCCGGCCGCGACGCGCTGCAGCTGCTGCTCCCCGAGCGCGCCGCGGGCCCCGTCGACCGCTCGGCGATCCGCCCCGAGGGGCTGCGCGAGACCATCGCGAACCTGCTCGAGGCGGCCGCCGCGGAACGTCCCGTCGTCGTCGTGATCGAGGATCTGCACTGGGCCGACGCCGCCACCCTGTCGATGCTGTCGTTCCTGCTGCGCGCGCTCGCCGGGCGATCCGTGCTGTTCCTGATGACCTGCCGGATCGACGAGGTGCGCCGCGGCGGCGCCGTGCGCACCTTCCTCGCCGAGGCCGAACGGGCGCGCCTGCTCGACCGGATCACCCTGAACCGGCTCGACGAGATCGCTGTGCGCGACCTCGTACAGGGGCTGCGCGGCTCGGTCGACGACGCCGCGCTCACCCGCCTCATGGAGCGCAGCGAAGGGGTGCCGTTCTTCGTCGAGGAGCTGCTCTGCAACGTCCGAGGGCCGATGCCCGACACCCTCCGCGACGTGCTGCTGGCCCGGTTCGACGCGCTCGGCGACGACGCGAAACGGGTCGTGCGCCTGGCCTCCGGATCCGACGGCGCGATCGCGCACGAACTGCTCGCGACACTCGCCGGCTTCGACGGCGAACGGCTCGACGAGGCCCTCCGCGAGGCGATGGGCACGGGCGTGCTCGCCGTGCGCGACGACGAAAGCTACGGCTTCCGGCATGCTCTGCTGCGCGAGGCCGTGCACGACGACCTGCTCCCCGGCGAGCGGTCCCGGCTGCACTGGGCCTACGCCGAAGCGCTCGAGGCGGCCGGCGGATCCGCGTCGGCGCTCGCCTTCCACTGGCACCGCGCGCACGACGCGCCGCGGGCGCTCGGCGCCGCCGTCGCCGCGATGCAGCAGGCGAAGGCCAGCTACGCGTTCTCGACGGCCGCGCGCTTCGGCGAGCTCGCGCTCGAACTGTGGGATCAGGTGCCCGACGCCGCCCCCGTGGCGGGCATCGACCGGATCGCGCTGCTCGCCCAGCTCGGCTCGATCCTGCGCAACGGCGGCGACGGGGAGCGCGCGCTCGCCGTGGTCTCGCTCGCGCTCGACGAGATCCCGCCCGACGGCGAGCCCGCCGTGCTCGCCCGCCTGCTGCGCGACAAGGCGCTGTACCTGCAGAACCTGGGCCGTCCGGGATCCGTCGAACTGCTCGTCGAGGCCCTGCAGGCGCTCGACGGCAGCGACGACGACCACCTGCGGGCGACCCTGCTCGGCTATCTCGCGGGTCGATACCTCACCGGTGCCCGCTTCGCGGAGACGATCGAGACCGCCGACGAGGCGTACCGGATCGCCGAGCGCGTCGGCCTGTCCGCCGCGATGTCGGTCGCCGCGAACCTGCGCGCGAGCGCCCGGATCCATCTCGGCGACGTCGAGGCCGGCATGGACGACTTCCGCCTCTCCTGGCAGCACGCCGACAGCCACGACGCGCAGCTGCGCTACCGGGTCAACTACGCCGACGCGCTGAACATCCTCGGCCGGTTCCGCGAGGCGGTCGAGGTCGCCGAGGCCGGGGTGGCGCACTCGCGCTCGCTCGGTGTGGAGCGGGCGACCGGGTCGATCCTGTCGCACAACATGGTCGAGCCGCTGCTCGAGCTCGGCGAGATCGACCGCGCCGAGGAGACGATGGCGAAGGACCTGACGATCCGCACGCTGCGCATCTTCCGCGTCTACACGACCATGTCGCGGATCCGCGCGCTCGTGTGGCGCGGTCGGATCGCGGAGGCGGCGGAGCTGCTGCGCGACTGGCGCGGCACGGTCGAGGCCGCCGCCGAGGTGGAGCGCCAGGTCTGGTATTCGCTGCGCGAGATCGAGGTGCTGCTCGCGCTCGGCGCCGGCGACCCGGTGCGGGCGGGCGAGACGCTCACCGCCGCCCTCGCCGATGCCGGCCCCCGGCTCGCGCTGCGGTGCCGGCTGCTGCTCGAGGGCGCACGGGTGGTCGCCGACCTCCGCGCCGACGGCGAGGCCGGGCGGGCCGCCGAGACGGCGCAGTCCGTGCGCGCGGCGTGGGCCGAACTGCCGTCCGAGCTGCAGAAGGAGAGCTGGGGCGCTGTGCTGTTCGCCGTGCTCGACGCGGACGCCGACGTGCTGCGCGCCGTGATCCCGGTCGCCGACCAGGACGACGTGCCGGCGTCGCTGCGCCCGCTCGTCCGGCTCGAAAGGGCGCGGGCGCTCGTCGCGGCGGGTGACCGGGTCGCGGCGGCGGAGCTCGCGGCCGAGGCGGCGCGCCTCGCCGATCGACTCGATCACGACCGGCTGCGGCGCCGCACCGCCGAGTTCGTCGGGGCAGCCGGGCTCGCCCGCGACCAGGGCGCCGCACGCGGGTCCGACTCGGCGGGCATCGAGCTGACGGCCCGCGAGCAGCAGGTGCTCGATCTCATCGCCGACGGCCTGAGCAACCGGCAGATCGGCGAGCGTCTGTTCATCAGCGGCAAGACCGCGAGCGTGCACGTCTCCGCGATCCTGCGCAAGCTCGGCGTCGCCACCCGCACCGAGGCCGCGGTCGCAGCTCGGCGCTGAGCTTCTCCGGCGGGGATCGGACACCGCGCCCCAGTCCGCCGTCGACGGATCCGCTCCGAGACCCCGCTCCGCTCAGGCCGATTCTGGGGTCGAACGCTGCTCGCTGGTCGCGACACGCCCTCATCGGGGCGCCAGAACGGCGTGTCGCGACCAGCGAGCGGATCCTTCCGCCTGGCGAGGGGCGACCCCCCTCGCCAGGCGGGGAGCTCGGGCGCGGCTACGGCTCCAGCACCAGCCGGTACCCCATGCCCTGCTCGGTGAGGAGGTGCTCGGGAGAGCCCGGCGTGCGCTCCAGCTTCTTGCGCAGCTGCGACAGGTACAGCCGCAGGTAGCCGGTGTCGGTGACCTGCTCGGTGCCCCAGATCTCGCGCAGCAGCTCCTGCCGGGTGACCAGCACGCCGGGGTGCCGGGCGAGGTGCTCCAGGATCTGCCACTCCGTCGGGGTCAGGTGCACCCGGGATCCGCCCCGCGTCACCGCCTTCGCCGCGAGATCCACCTCCACGTCGCCGAACAGGACGGACGACTCGGCCGGCCCGCCCGTGCGACGGCGGGCGAGGGCGCGCAGGCGGGCGAGCAGCTCGTCCACCTGGAAGGGCTTCGTGACGTAGTCGTCCGCCCCGGCGTCGAGGGCGTCGACCTTGTCGGCGGATCCGGTCCGTCCGGACACGACGAGGATCGGCACGTCGCTCCAGCCGCGGAGGGCTTCGATGACGGCGATCCCGTCGAGCTTCGGCATGCCGAGGTCGAGCAGCACGATGTCGGGGTGCAACTGGGCGGCGGCGGCGATCGCGGCGGCGCCGTCGGCGGCGGCGATCACCTCGTAGCCGTGCGCGGCGAGCGTGATGCGCAGAGCCCGCACGAGCTGCGGGTCGTCGTCGGCCACGAGCAGTTTCATCGCGGTTCTCCGTCCAGGTCGTCCCCGTTCGAAGTGCGCAAAGCGTCGAATTCCGCCTCCGGATCCCCCACTTTGCGCTCTTCTAAACCGGGGATGGGGGCGTCGGCCAGGGGCAGCGACACGACCATCGTCAGGCCGCCGCCGGGGGTGTCCTCGGCGGTGAGCGTGCCGCCCATGCCCTCCGCGAACCCGCGGGAGAGCGCCAGGCCCAGGCCGAGCCCGGTCGTGTTGTCGGTGTCGCCGTGCCGCTGGAACGGCAGGAACGCGCTCTCGCGCTGGCTCTCCGGGATCCCCTCGCCGCGGTCCACGACCCGGATCTCGGCCTGCCCGCCCAGGCTGCTCGTGGACACGATCACGCGGCGCCCCGTGGGCGAGTGCTTCATCGCGTTCGTGAGCAGGTTCACGAGAACCCGCTGCAGCAGCACCGGATCCGCCTTCAACGGCGGCAGGTTGGCGTCCAGGGCGAGCTCCACGTCGGCCGGGCCCAGCGACAGCTCGTCGAGCGCGGCGACCACGACCCCGCCCGCATCCACCCGGCCGAGCGACACCGCGAGCACCCCGGCCTGCACCCGGCTCACGTCGAGCAGATCCGTGACCAGCTGCGACAGCGTGGCGAGGCTCTCGTCGGCCGTGGCGAGCAGCTCTGCCCGGTCCTCCGCCGACAGGCGGTGCGCGCCGCGCAGGCCGCCCACCGCGGCGACCGCGGCGGCGAGCGGCCGGCGCAGGTCATGACTGAGCGCGGAGAGCAGGGCGCTGCGCACCTGATCCGTCTCCGCGAGCACCGCCGCCTCCTTCGCGGTCTCGCGCAGATCCGTGTGCTCGATCGCCGCGGCGAGCTGCGCGACGATCGCGTCGAGCAGGCGACGGCCGGCGGCGTCGAGGTCCGCGCCGTGCAGCTCGAGGAATGCGCGCGGGGATCCGTCGGCGGCAGCGCCGACCGGCACGGACTCGGTGGGCCCGTCCGGCAGCGGCTCGCCGTCGACCGCGATCGTCTCGCCGTTCGGGGAGAGCAGCCGGATCCCGCTGAGCCCGAACGCCTCGCGGGCGCGGCTGACCAGGGCGGTCGGGGCGCTGTCCCCTCGCAGCACGTTCCCGGCGACGGCCGCGAGCAGCTCGGCCTCGCTCGACGCGCGCCGGGCGGCCCTGGCGCGCCGCGCCGCCTGGTCCACGACGATGCTGACGAGCACGGCGTTCACGACGTACAGTGCGAGGGCGAGCGCGTGCAGCGGATCCGCGATGGTCACCGTGAACAGCGGCTCGACGAAGAGGAAGTCGAGGGTGAAGCCGCTGAGGATCGCCGCGAACAGGGCGGGCCGGATCCCGCCGATGAGCGCGACGACGACCACGAGCAGCTGGTACGAGAGGACTTCGGACGTGATGGATCCGGGCGCCCGGAGGGTGAAGAGCAGCCACGACAGCAGCGGTCCGCCGACGAGCGCGACCCCGAGGCCGATGAGCTGGCGGCGCCAGCCCAGCGCCCCGCCGGTGATCGCCGGGAGGGCCCCGCGGCGGCCGGCGGCCGCGTGCGTGATGATGTGCACGTCGATGTCGCCCGAACGGCGGATGATCTCGGCGCCGATGCCCGGGCCGGTCAGGGCCGCGGCGATGCGGCTGTGCCGGCTCACGCCGATGACGATCTGGCTGGCGTCGACCGACTGAGCGAATTCCACCAGGGTGCCTGCGACGTCGTCGCCGACGAGCTGGTGGTAGCTCCCGCCGAGCGATTCGACGAGACCCCGCTGGGCGGTGAGCGCGCCGGGGCGGTCGGCGCGCAGCCCGTCCTGGGTGGTGACGTGCACCGCGAGCAGCTCGCCGCCGGCGGAGCGCGCCGCGATCCTGGCACCGCGACGCAGCAGCGTCTCGCCCTCCGCACCGCCGGTGAGGGCGACGACCACGCGCTCCCTGGTCTGCCAGGCGCTGTCGATGCCGTGCTCGGTGCGGTACGTGCGCAGCGCGCTGTCGACCTCGTCGGCGAGCCACAGCAGCGCCAGCTCGCGCAGCGCCGTGAGGTTGCCGAGCCGGAAGTAGTTCGACAGCGCGGCGTCGATCCGCTCGGCCGGATACACCTGCCCGGCGGAGAGCCGGTCGCGCAGCGACTGCGGCGCGAGGTCGACGACCTCCACCTCGTCCGCATCACGGACGACCGCGTCGGGCACGGTCTCCTGCTGCACGACGCCGGTGATCTTCTCGACCACGTCGTTCAGGGACTCGATGTGCTGCACGTTCACCGTCGTCACCACGTCGATGCCCGCCGCGAGCAGCTCCTGCACGTCCTGCCAGCGCTTCGCATTGGGGGATCCTGGCGCGTTCGTGTGCGCGAGCTCGTCGACGAGTGCGAGCCCGGGCCGGCGGGCGAGCACCGCGCCCAGATCCATCTCCTCGAGCGACACCCCGCGATGCGTGAAGACCGCGCGCGGCACCTGGGCGAGACCGCTGGTCTGCGCGAACGTCGCCGCCCGTCCGTGCGTCTCCACGAACCCGATCACGACGTCGCGGCCCTGTTCGGCGAGGTGCCGGCCCTCCGTGAGCATCTCGAACGTCTTGCCGACACCGGGGGCCGCGCCGAGCAGCACGCGCAGCCGACCGCGCGAGGTGGATCCGACCTCTCGCGTCTCGTCCGGCATCTCGGGCCTCTCCCTGCTCACGGGCGCCCCGTCACGGGTGCGCCGTTCCTGCGCCTGTCATCATCCCACCGGATGCAGGGCATCGAGCGCCAGATCGAGGTCGAGGACGTTCACCCGCGGCTCCCCGAGGTAGCCCAGATCGCGTGCCTGGATCTTGGATTCCACGAGGGACCGCACGACCGCGGGATCCATTCCGCGCGCCGCGGCGATCCGGTTCACCTGCAGCAGGGCGTACGCGGGGCTGATCTGCGGATCGAGCCCGGATCCCGAGGCGGTCACCGCGTCGGCGGGGACGGCGGACGGATCCACCTGCTCGCGCGCGGCGATCTCGGCGCGGCGCTGGGTGACGGCCTTCACCAGGTCGGCATTGTTCGGGCCGAGGTTGCTGCCGCCGGAGGCGCTGGGGTCGTAGCCCTTCTCGCCGGCCGCGGACGGCCGGGGCTGGAAGTACTGCGGCAGGGCCTCGCCCTTCGCATCGGCGAAGGTCTGCCCGAGCAGGAGACTGCCGGCGGGGGCCCCGCCGATCCAGCCGCCGACGGGGCGGTCCTTCGTGTCGACCATCGAGCCGTTCGCCTGCCAGGGCAGGGCGAGCTGGCCGATGCCGGTGATCGCGAGGGTGTAGCCGACGCCGAGGACCAGCGTGAGCACGAGCATCGCACGCAGGGCGACGCCGGCGAGGCGGAGAGTGCCGCGCAGATTCGACATGAGGTGCCTTTCAGGATTGTCGGTCGTCGGGGTCGTTGCGCGAGGGCGCGAAGCGACCGGGACGAAACGGGGTGCATCGAGCCAGACCGCGTTTCGTCTCGCTCCGCCTGCGGCGGCGCTCGCTCAACGACCCCGGGATGCGCATGGTCAGAAGCCGGGGATGAGGCCGACGACGAGGTCGATGAGCTTGATGCCGATGAACGGCAGGATGATGCCGCCGACGCCGTAGATCAGCAGGTTGCGTTGAAGGATCTGCGCGGCGCCCGCGGGCCGGTACTGCACGCCGCGCAGTGCGAGGGGGATGAGGAACACGATGACGATCGCGTTGAAGATGATCGCGCTCGTCACCGCCGAGGCGGGGGAGTGCAGCTGCATGATGTTCAGCACCCCGAGGCCCGGGTAGGCGCCCGCGAACATGGCGGGGATGATCGCGAAGTACTTCGCGATGTCGTTCGCGAGCGAGAACGTCGTCAGCGCGCCGCGGGTGATGAGCAGCTGCTTGCCGATCCGCACGATGTCGATGAGCTTGGTCGGATCCGAGTCGAGGTCGACCATGTTCCCGGCCTCCTTGGCGGCCGAGGTGCCGGTGTTCATCGCGACCCCGACGTCGGCCTGGGCGAGGGCGGGGGCGTCGTTCGTGCCGTCGCCGGTCATCGCGACGAGGCGGCCGCCCTCCTGCTCGCGGCGGATGAGGGCGAGCTTGTCCTCCGGTGTGGCCTCGGCGAGGTAGTCGTCGACGCCCGCCTCTGCGGCGATCGCCTTCGCGGTGAGCGGGTTGTCGCCGGTGATCATCACGGTGCGGATGCCCATGCTGCGCAGCTCGCCGAACCGCTCGGACAGCCCCTCCTTGACGACGTCCTTGAGGTGGACGACGCCGAGGATCCGGGTGTGTCCAGCATTGCTCGTTGAGCGAGCGGAGCGAGACGAAACGCCTTCACCGTCGGGCTGCCGCGTTTCGTCTCGGTCGGCTCCGCCGTCCTCGCTCAACGACCCCGAAGAGGCGATCGCCACCGCCAGCGGTGTCCCGCCCGAGGCGGCGATCCCGTCGGCGAACCTCGTCGCCTCGTCGACGGACGGACCGGATCCGGCGCCCTCCTCCGCGAGCCAGGAGCGGATCGCGGACCCGGCCCCCTTGCGGATCCGGGATCCGTCGGCGAGGTCGACGCCGCTCATCCGGGTCTGCGCCGTGAACGGCACGGTCACGGCGCCCTCGGGGGCGGCCACGACGATGCCGCGGGCGGCGGCGAGCTCGACGATCGAGGCGCCCTCCGGGGTGGGGTCGGCGAGCGACGACAGCGCGGCGGCCTCGAGCAGCTCCTCAACGGACACCCCGGTGACGGGGAGCACCTCGGTCGCCCGGCGGTTGCCGTAGGTGATCGTGCCGGTCTTGTCGAGGAGCAGCGTGGTGACGTCGCCCGCGGCCTCGACGGCGCGGCCCGACATCGCCAGCACGTTGCGCTGCACGAGCCGGTCCATCCCGGCGATGCCGATCGCGGAGAGCAGCGCGCCGATGGTCGTCGGGATGAGGCAGACCAGCAGGGCGATGAGCACCGGGATGCTCACCGGCGATGCGGAGTACGACGCGATCGGGTTCAGCACGAGCACCACGACGACGAAGACGATCGACAGCGCGGCGAGCAGGATGTTCAGCGCGATCTCGTTCGGGGTGCGCTGCCGGTTCGCGCCCTCGACGAGCGCGATCATCCGGTCGACGAAGGTCTCGCCCGGCTTCGAGGTGATCTGCACCACGATCCGGTCCGAGAGCACCCGGGTGCCGCCGGTCACGGCACTGCGGTCGCCGCCGGACTCGCGCACGACGGGGGCGCTCTCGCCCGTGATCGCCGACTCGTCGACGGTCGCGATGCCCTCGACGATGTCGCCGTCGCCGGGGATCGGCTCGCCGGCCGCGACGATCACGACGTCGTCGCGTCGCAGGTCCGCGGACGAGACCTCCTCGGTCTGCGCATGCTCGGCGGACGGATCCGCCAGAGGGTCGTAGCCGATCACGCGGCGGGCCATCGTGCTGGTCCGGGTCTTGCGCAGCGTGGCGGCCTGCGCCTTGCCGCGGCCCTCGGCCACCGACTCGGCGAGGTTCGCGAACAGCACGGTGAGCCACAGCCAGATCGCGATCGACCAGGTGAACCCTGCCGGGACCTTCGTGCCGCCGGAGGTCGCAGTGCCGATTGCGGCCGCTGTGCTGCTGCCGAGGAACGGCTCGGCGATCGCGAGCGCGGTGGTCATCGCAGCTCCCGCCCAGACGAGCAGGATGACCGGGTTGCGCAGCAGCATCGTCGGGTTCATGCGGCGCAGGGCGCCGGGCATGGCCTGCACGAGCTGCGACCAGCCGAAGGCGCGCTGCGTGCGAGGAGCGTGGTGGTGTTCCGGCTCGAGCCCTGCGACAGGCTCGGGAACCGGGCTTTCGGTGTCGACGACGGTCATCGGACGAGTCCTTCCGCGAGCGGCCCGAGCGTGAGCACGGGGAAGTAGGTGAGCGCGGTGACCACGATGGACACGGCGACGAGCAGCCCGACGAACTGGCTGCGGTGGGTGGGCAGGGTGCCCGCGGTCTCCGGGACGTGCTGCTGCGCGGCCAGGGATCCGGCCAGCGCCAGCACGAACACGATCGGGATGAAGCGCCCGAGCAGCATCGCCACCGCGAGGGCGGTGTTCAGCCAGGGCGTGTTGGCGGTGAGGCCGGCGAAGGCGGATCCGTTGTTGTTCGCAGCCGACGTGAACGCGTACAGCACTTCGCTGAGACCGTGCGGGCCGGGGTTGAGGATCGACGTCTTCTCGACGTCGGCGCGGACGGCGGGGATCGCGAAGCTCAGCGCCGTTCCGGCCAGCGCGAGCGTCGGCGTGACCAGGATGTACAGGCTGGCGAGCTTGATCTCGCGCGCCCCGAGGCGCTTGCCGAGGTACTCCGGGGTACGGCCGACGAGCAGGCCGCCGACGAACACGGCGATCACGGCGAGGATGAGCATGCCGTACAGGCCCGATCCGACACCGCCCGGTGCGACCTCGCCGAGCATCATGTTGAGCATCGGCATCATGCCGCCGAGCGGCGTGAACGAGTCGTGCATGCCGTTCACCGCACCGGTCGAGGTGAGCGTGGAGGACGTGCCGAACAGCGCGGTGCCGAGGATCCCGAAGCGCTGCTCCTTGCCTTCCAGGGCGGCGCCGGCGAGCTGCGTCGCGGTTCCCCCGCCGCCGAGCTCGAGGCCGCTGAGCGCGAAGGCCGACACCAGGGCCATGGATCCCATCGCCGCGACGATCGCGTAGCCCTGCCGGTCGTCGCCGATCATCCGTCCGAATGTGCGCGGGAGGGAGAACGGGATGGCGAGGATCAGCACCATCTCGAGCAGATTCGTCCACGGCGTGGGGTTCTCGAACGGGTGCGCCGAGTTCGCGTTGTAGAAGCCGCCGCCGTTCGTGCCGAGGAGCTTGATCGCCTCCTGCGAGGCGACCGGCCCGCCCGGCACCGCCTGGGTGGCGCCGGCGATCGTGTGCACCTCGGTGAAGCCGGACAGGTTCTGCACCGCCCCACCGGCGATCAGAGCGATCGCGGAGACGACCGCGAGCGGCAGCAGCAGCCGGAACAGCCCGCGGATCAGATCGACCCAGAAGTTGCCGACCGTGGCGCTGCCGCGGTGAGCGAACCCGCGCACGAAGGCGATCGCGATCGCGATCCCCACCGCGGCGGACGCGAAGTTCTGCACCACCAGACCGGCGAACTGCACCAGGTGGCCCATGGTCTGCTCGGGCGTGTACGACTGCCAGTTCGTGTTCGTGACGAACGAGACGGCGGTGTTGAACGCGAGCCCCTCGGGCACCGGCGGCAGCCCGAGCGAGAGCGGCAGGACCTGCTGCACGCGCTGCAGCAGGTAGAGCAGCAGCACTCCGATCGCGGAGAACACGATCACGCTGCGCGCATATGCCCGCCAGGTCTGGTCGGAGGCGGGGTCGACGCCGATGAGGCGGTAGATGCCGCGCTCGAAGCGCAGATCCTTCGCGCTCGTGAAGATGCGCCCCATGTAGTCGCCGAGCGGGCGGTAGAGGAGGACCAGGGCGGCGATGAGGGTCGCGGCCTGGAGGACGCCCAGCCAGATGTCGGCGGCGCCCATCAGAACCGCTCCGGCGAGAGGAGGGCGACGACGAGGTAGCCGATCGCGGCGATCGCGAGGACGGCCGCGATGATCTCGAAGACGATCACAGCCGTTCCACCCCCTTCGCGATCAGCGCGACGAGGGCGAACAATGCGAGCGCCAGGGCTGCGTAGATGATGTCGAGCACGGATCCGATGCAACTCGCCCTGTCCGGGCGGCGACGGCTTCCTCACGGATCCCTTACGACGTCCCCGGAGGATCCATGCGGCTCCCACACGCCGGCCACGCCGGAGAAGGATAGAAGGGTGACAGAGAGCCACCCTCGATGAGGGAACGCGGTCGGCGCCGGAGCGCCGCCGATGAGGAGTACCGTCGCTCGAGCAGGGCGATCGGGTGGCAGGTCGTGACGGTCTCGGCGGCGCTCGTCGTGGTCGGGGCCGCGCTCGCGATCGCGTACGTGTTCCGGCAGACCCGGCCCGCCGAGCTCGCCCGACCTCCGGATCTCATCCAGACCATCCGAGGGGCGGGCTGCCGTCTGGGCGCGCCGGCTTGACCGGTGTTGGTGAGGTCAGGGCGTCGCCGGGGCCTGGCGGGAGGCGGGCCGGGCGAAGAACCGGTGCGACGGCGGCAGATACAGCAGCACGATCACGGCGAGGTCGCCCGCGAGGACCAGGGTGAGCAGCCCCAGGGGTCCTGGCGTCTCAGGGGCCAGGCCTCTGGTCAGGATGTTGAACAGGATCAATCCCGGGAACGCCGCCCCGATCCCGGCGCTGACCGTCGCGATGACACGGCTCCAGCGGTGCTGCCAGCATGCGATGACAGCGAAGATCGCGGTGACCGGCGCGAAGCCGCCCCACAGCAGACTCGCGGGCTGGGCCGTGAACCAGGTCGTCATGGCTCGCACCGGATCGAAGCCGCCCGAACTCACCACGGGAAGGAAGAAGATCTCCGCCAGTCCCAACGCCGTGGCGACGCCCGCGGCGACCAGCACCGTCAACGGTGTACGGGTTCGATTGCGCGCCACGGTTCCTCCGCAGGACGAGTTCCGCCTACTCCTCGGATTGTCCCACCGCGGCGCGCCCGGGGAAAGATGGAATGCCGAATCGGCCGGGAGCCGCCCGGGGTCATCGCCCGGGCGCCGGCCGGATCCTCTGCCGGATCCCGGCTCGCGCCCGGATCCGGCGCTCCGCCGATCCAGAACCAGACGGTGACCTCGGGCACCTTGTTCAGCAGGCGGCGCGGGGTTCCCGTGCGTGCGGCGGCGGTCGTCGATGTCGTCATGGGTCGAACGCCAACCATGCCGCGCCAAGGACCCGCCAAGAATCCGTGCGTGCGGCCGCCGCCGCTGTCGGAAAACCCGCCGCCGCTGTCGGAAAACGGAGAGCCCCCAGATCGTGCGCGGCGTGTCGGAGCCGCGACACGCCATACACGCACGAACCCCTCTCCGTTTTCCGACGGGGGAGGGGTTCGTGGCGCGGGCGAGGGGCGCGGGCGCGGGCGCGGGTGCAGCGCGAGTGCGTGGTGCGGAGCTCAGTCCTGCTCGGGCGGGCCGGCGGGGCGCTGGGCGCGGCGGGAGTGTGCGGACGCGGCGTCGGCGTAGAGCACGACGGGGCGGCCGGCGCGCTGCTGGCCGGGGACCGGGCGGGACCGGCGGCCGTAGATGAGCTCCGAGGAGTCCAGCAGCCACGGGACCAGGGTGATCGTCACGCCGTGGATGAGCATGAGCTGGTTGGCCATGCGGCGGGCGCGGCGGTTGTGCAGGATCGACTCCCACCAGTGCCCGACGATGTACTGCGGCAGGTACACCGTGACGACGGCCGGGCCGTGCTTGGCGCGGTACTTCTTGATGTACGCCTCGACCGGAGCCGCGTAGTGGCGGAACGGCGACTCCACGATCACGAGCGGGATCGGGATCCGGTGGTGCTGCCAGTCCTTCTGCAGCTGGACGCCGTCCTCGGGGTTCGCGGCCACGTGCAGGGCGACGGTCTTCTCGTGCCGGGCGGCGATGGCGTAGTCGATCGCCTTGATGACCGGCTTCTGCAGCCGGTTCACGAGCACGATCGCCATGTCGCCCTCGGATCCGAAGTGCGTGGTGTCGTTGACCGCGATCTCGTGTTCCACGTCGCGGTAGTAGCGCTTCACGCCCGCCATCAGCAGAGCCAGCACCGGGATCGCCAGGAACACCATCCAGGCGCCGTGCGTGAACTTGGTGATCGTCACGATCACGAGCACCGCGATGGTCATCGACGCGCCGAGCGAGTTGATCACGAGGCCTGTGCGAGCGGTGCGCCGGTCGGCCGAGGCCTCCTCCGGGCTCTTCTCCCGGGCGTCGCGGATCATCCGCCGCCAGTGCCGCACCATGCCCAGCTGCCCCAGCGAGAACGACACGAACACGCCGATGATGTACAGCTGGATGAGGTTGGTCAGGTTCGCCTGGAACACGACGAGCACGCCGACCGCGGCGATGCCGAGCAGGATCATGCCGTTCGAGAACACGAGGCGGTCGCCGCGGGTGTTCAGCGCCTTGGGGGCGTAGCCGTCGCGGGCGAGCACGGCGCCGAGCAGCGGGAAGCCGTTGAACGCGGTGTTCGCGGCGAGGAGCAGGACGGCCGCGGTGGCCGCCTGGATGATGAAGAACGGCAGGGATCCGTTGCCGAAGACGGCCGACGCGATCTGCGCCATGAGGCTCTGCTGCGGCAGCCGGCAGTCGAAGCCGACCAGGTTGCACGGGTTCTCGGCGTAGTGCACGCGGGTGATGAGGCCCAGCGCGGTGAGGCCGGAGAACAGCAGGATCGCGATGCCGCCCATCATGGCGAGCGTCTTCTGCGCGTTGCCGATCTTCGGGATCCGGAACGCCTGCACGCCGTTCGAGACGGCCTCGACGCCGGTCAGCGCGGAACAGCCGCTGGAGAACGCCCGCAGCACGAGCAGGATCACCGCGGCGTCGGCCAGGTGCTCGCCCTGCATCTCGTAGTGCGAGCTCTCCGCGACCGGCGGGTGGCCGAGCAGCACCTGCACGAAACCCGTGATGATCATGACGCCGACGGATCCGACGAAGATGTACGTCGGGATCGCGAAGAACGTCGACGCCTCGCGCACGCCGCGCAGGTTCACCACGACGATCAGGATCACGAACCCGACCGCGAGCTCGACGCGCCACGGGTTCAGCTGGGGCACCGCCGAGATGATGTTGTCCACGCCCGACGCGATCGACACCGACACGGTCAGGATGTAGTCGACCAGGAGCGCGGACGCGACGACGACGCCGGGGATCTCGCCCAGGTTCTTCGACGCGACCTCGTAGTCGCCGCCCCCCGAGGGGTACGCCTGGATCAGTTTGCGGTAGCTGAGCACAATGACGACGAGCAGCAGCACGACAGCGGCGGCGACCCACGGCGCGAACGTCAGGAACGCGAGTCCGCCGAGCCCCAGGGTCAACAGCATCTCCTGCGGACCGTAGGCCACGGAGGAGAGCGCGTCGGACGCGAAGATGGGAAGCGCCATGCGCTTCGGGAGGAGCTGCTCGTTCGCCTTCTCGGTGCTCAGCGGTTCCCCGAGGAGGATCCGCTTCGCTACTTGCGGGGCGTCGGCGTTGTCACGGCTGTCAGGTGCCACGAGCCGCTAAATTACGCCTGGTTCCCTGTGGATGCAAAGCGAGATCATGTGGATTTCACAACTGTTCGATCACAACGGGAATACGGGGCTGAATCAGCTCAGGACGAACACGCAGGAGATCCGTACCCCGACTGCGTAGCGTCGCGGGTATGAGTACGGCTCCGGTGGAAGACGATGCGCTGAACCAGACCATCACGGAGGCGCGGGAGCTCCGCGACGAGTTCCAGCGATTCCTGCACGAATACGAGTTCGGGATGCGGGAGATCGAGACGAAGATCTCGATCCTGCGCGACGAGTTCGCGCACCACCACTCGTACAACCCGATCGAGCACGTGAAGAGCCGGCTGAAGACGCCGGACAGCATCGTGGAGAAGGTGGCCCGCCGCGGCATCGAGCCCGACTTCGACTCGATCCGGGAGCACATCACCGACATCGCCGGCGTCCGCGTGACCTGCAGCTTCGTCGCCGACGTGTACCGGCTGTTCGACCTGCTCACCGCGCAGGACGACATCACCGTCAGGATCGTCAAGGACTACATCGCCCGCCCGAAGGCGAACGGGTACCGCAGCCTGCACGCGATCCTCGAGGTGCCGGTGTTCCTCTCCTCCGGGCCGATCATGGTGCCCGTCGAGGTGCAGTTCCGCACGATCGCGATGGACTTCTGGGCGAGCCTCGAGCACAAGATCCACTACAAGTTCCAGGGGCAGGTGCCGGCGCACCTCGTGGACAGCCTGACCGCCGCGGCCGACGCGGCGACCGAGCTCGACGAGCGCATGGAGCAGCTGCACCGCGAGGCGCACAGCACGACGCTCACCGCGCTGCCGAAGCCCCCGATCGAGGTCTGACGCCTTCCGGTCCCTGAGCCCGTCGAAGGGACTCGCCGCGTTTCGTCTCGGTCGTCGCTGCGCTCCGTCCTCGCTCAACGACCGGGGCGGACCCGGCTCTCAGCCGAGGAACTCCCGGGCGGCGACCGTGAGGGCCTGCACGCCGACCTCGATCGTGGGGTGGATCTCGATCGCGAAGTACGGGGAGTGGTTGGTCGGGATGTCGCTGTCGACCGTTCCGTTCGCCACTGCGGCGGCATAGCGGGCCGGGTCGATCCCGCCCCAGAACCAGAACACGAGCGGAACCCCGGCGTCGCGGGCGAACCACGAGACGTCCTCGCTGCCCGTGAACAGGCCAGGGTCGACCACCATCTCGTCGCCGAACGCGGCGCGGAACGCCGCCGTGGCCCGCTCCGTCGCCGACTCGTCGTTGATCGTCGCCGGCAGCGTGTGCAGGGTCCGGATCGTGGGATCCGTCGTCGCCCCCGACGCCATCGCCTCGGCCCTGATGACCCGCTCGACGCTCGCGAGCACCTTCTCCCGGAGCGCCTCGTCGGGGTAGCGAAGGCTGAGGTCGAGGGTCGCCTCGGCGGGGATGATGTTGTTCTTCGTGCCGGCGTGGATCGCACCCACCGTCACCACGGCGAGCTCGTGCGGGTCGACCTCGCGGGAGACGACGGTCTGCAGGCGCATCACCGTCGCCGCCGCCATGACGACGGGGTCGATCGTGGCTTGCGGGCGGGACCCGTGCCCGCCGCGGCCGTGCATCACCACGTGCAGGCCGTCGGAGGCCGACATCTGCGGCCCGGGGCGCACGCCGATGATGCCCGTGGGGAAGGGGGTGACGTGCTGGCCGATCACGACGTCGGGACGGGGGAACCGGTCGAGGGCGCCGTCGTCGAGCATCGCCCGGGCGCCGGCGCCGTACTCCTCCGCGGGCTGGATGACGACGACCAGCGTGCCGGACCACTCGTCCTTCGTGCGGACCAGCTCCTCGGCGGCGCCGATCATCGCGGTCACGTGCATGTCGTGACCGCACGCGTGCATGATCCCGACCTCGTGCCCCTCGGGATCGATCCCCTTCGCCGTGCTCGCATACGGCAGTCCGGACTGCTCCACGACCGGCAGGGCGTCCATGTCGGCGCGCGCCCAGACGACCGGCCCGTCGCCGTTGCGGAGCACGCCGATGACGCCGGTCCTCCCGATCCCCTCGGTGACCTCGAGACCCAGGGCGCGCAGGTGGCCGGCGGCGATGCCGGCGGTGCGCGTCTCCTGGAACGACAGCTCGGGATGGCGGTGCAGGTCGATGAACAGCGCTTCGAGGTCGATCGTCATGCGGCCGAGCCTATCCCCGGGGGTGCCCGTGCGGGGGCCGTCCGATCATTCGTCCGGAATCCTTGCAAAACCGCGCACCGTGCGCATCCGCTCTGATTGGATGACCTGGTGCGAACGAGGGATGACGAGCGGGTGTACCGGCCCGGGGCGCTGATGTGGCTCGCCGTCGCGACCTTCTCCATGGGGATCGACGGCTACGTGCTGGCCGGGCTGCTGCCGCGGATCGCGACGGATCTGCAGGTCGATGCGGCCGCCGCGGGGCAGCTCATGAGCGTGTTCGCCGCGACCGGCGCGATCGCGGGGCCGGTGCTCGGCGCGCTCACCGGCCGTTGGGAGCGCAAGACCACGATCGTGCTCGCGCTGAGCGTCTTCGTGCTCGGCAATCTGCTCGTCGGCCTCGCCCCGACGTACTTCTGGGCGATGACCGGCCGGGTCGTCTCGGCGCTCGGCGGCGCCCTGCTGAACGCCGTGATCGGCTCGTACGTCATCGCGCGCACGCCCGAGGAGTACCGCGGCCGCGCGCTCTCGCTGGTGATGGGCGGGTTCCTCTTCGCGACCGCTCTGGGCGCCCCGGTCGGACTGGTGATCGGTCAGGCGGACTGGCGGATCCCGCTGTTCCTCGTCGTGGGCGTCGGGATCGCGGCGCTCGCCGGGATCCTCGTCAAGGTCCCGACCCTGCGCCTCCCCCCGCTGCCGCTGCGTCGAGCGCTCAGCCCGCTCACCCAGCCGGCCATCCTCGTCGTGCTGCTCGTGCCGATGGGGCTCATGTGCGCGAGCTACCTCTGCTTCACGTACGCCACGCTCATCATCGGTCCGCGCGTCGGCGTCGGGTACGCGATGATCGCGGTGCTGTTCGGCTACGGGATCGTCAGCCTGTTCGGCAACATCGTGTCCGGTCGCATGACGGACCGGCGCGGGCCGGTCGGCGTGCTCACGGTCATCGTGGCGACCGTCCTCGCGGGCGCCGTCCTCGGGTGGGCGGGCCTGCTGCTGCCGGGCATCGCCGGCGCCGTCGCCGCGATCGTCTGGTTCCTCGTGTGCGCCTTCTTCAACGGCGGATCCGGCGTGGCCGCGCAGGCACGGCTCGCCGGCATGGTGCCGGAGTCGGTCGCCGCCCTCGTGCTCGCCCTGAACAACAGCGCCATGATGCTCGGCAGTGCCCTCGGCAGCGCCCTGGGCGGTCTCGCCCTCGTCTCCGGTGCGCAGCCGGATCAGCTGCTGCTCGTGTCGGCCGCGGTCCTCGCGGTCACGCTCGCGGGGCACCTGCTCGCGGTGCGCAGCGCAGGAAGGAAGAGCCGGACCGTCGTCGAGGTCTCGCTCGAGGCGGCCTGACTGCTCTCGGTCGTTGAGCGAGCGCAGCGAGACGAAACGCGGCGCCCGTGAGATGACCGCGTTTCGTCTCGGTCGCCGGCGGCGCCCTCGCTCGACGACCGTGGATGAGCCTCAGCCCACCGTGTACCAGGCGGCGGTGTTCGGGGGCAGGGCGGTGCCGGCGAAGGGCTCGCTGTGCACGACGATCGCGGCCCCGGCCGGAAGTGCGATCGGGGTGGCGCCGAGGTTCGCCGCCACGTGCAGATCGCCCCGCCGGAACGCCACCGCCGCGTCGCCCAGCTCCTCCCAGACCAGGGATCCGGATCCGAGCCCCCGATCCTTCCGCAGCCGCACAAGCGTCTTGTAGAGCGCGAGCGTCGAGCCGGCCGCCGTCTCCTCGACGTCGCGGGCGTACTCGGCCCACTCCGCCGGCTGCGGCAGCCACGATGCGCCGGTGTCGTTGAAGCCGAACGCGGGGCCGGTCGCGGTCCACGGCAGCGGCACGCGGCAGCCGTCGCGGCCGTAGCGCGCCCCGTTCGTGCGGAACCAGGTCGGATCCTGTCGGAACTCGTCCGGGATCTCGATCGCCTCGGGAAGCCCCAGCTCCTCGCCCTGATAGATGTACGCCGATCCGGGCAGCGCCAGCATCAGCGTCGTCGCGGCGCGGCCGCGGGACAGGCCGATCGCGCGGTCGGGCTTGCCGGGGGAGTCCGGCCCGATGCCGTCGCCCTGCGGGCTGTCCACGGTGAGCGCGAGGCGGGAGGCGTGCCGGATCACGTCGTGGTTGGAGAGCACCCACGTGCTCGGCGCGCCGACGCCGCCGAACGCGTCGAGCGACTCCCGGATCACGCCGCGCAGCTTGGCCGCGTCCCACGTCGTCATCAGGTAGTTGAAGTTGAACGCCTGGTCCATCTCGTCCGGGCGCACCCAGAGCGCGGTCTTCTCCAGGGTCGGCAGCCAGGCCTCCGCGCACAGCGCGCGCTCGCCGTCGTAGTCGGCGAGGACCCTGTGCCAGTCGCGGAACACGTCGTGCACCCCGGGCTGGCCCCAGTAGGGCACGTCGTCCTCGACGCCGCCCATCGACCCGGCGTCGGCGGGCAGGGTGTAGTCGGGCAGGCCGTCCTTCTTGATCAGGCCGTGGGCGACGTCGACGCGGAAGCCGTCCACGCCGCGGTCGAGCCAGAACCGCAGCACACCGCGGAACTCCTCCCGCACGTCCTCGTTCGTCCAGTCGAAGTCGGGCTGGCTGACGTCGAAGATGTGCAGGTACCACTGGCCGGGGCGGCCGTCGGCATCCGTGACCCGGGTCCACATGCCGCCGCCGAACACGCTCTGCCAGTTGTTCGGGGGCAGCTCGCCGTTCTTCCCCTTGCCGTCGCGGAACAGGTAGCGGGCGCGCTCGGGGCTGCCCGGCGCGGCCCTCAGCGCCTCCTGGAACCAGCGGTGCTGGTCGGAGGAGTGGTTCGGCACGAGGTCGACGACGACCCGGATCCCGCGGGCGTGCGCTTGCTCGAGCATCGCGTCGAAGTCGGCGAGCGTGCCGAACAGCGGATCCACGCCGCGGTAGTCCGAGACGTCGTAGCCGGCGTCCTTCTGCGGGCTCGGCATGAACGGGCTCAGCCAGATCGCATCGACGCCGAGCTCGCTCAGCGCGTCGAGGCGGGACGTGATGCCGGGCAGGTCGCCCACGCCGTCGCCGGTCGAATCCGCGAACGAGCGGGGGTAGATCTGGTAGATGACGGCGGTCCGCCACCACTCGGAACCGGGTGCGGAACGCTGCTCGATCTCGGCCATCCGATCAGGGTACGGGATGGGCCGGTGTTCCCGGAATCCCGCGGATCGAATCGGTTCGATCCCGATCCGGATCCCGATCCGGATCCCGATCCACCGAGCCCCGTCCCCCGACGCGGCCGATCGCGGGCGCGTGGGCCGGGCGCTCAGGCCGGACGGTGCCGGACGCGGCGGGAGGTCGCCTCCGCGGCCTGCCACGGACGGCTCACCGCGAAGACGTCGTCGCCGTGCTCGCCGGCGTACAGGACGACACCGGGATAGTCCGCCAGCAGCTCGCGCAGCCGGATCCGTCCGGCCGGGTCGAGGTCGGCGTCGAGATGGTCGAGCACGAGCAGGGCGGGGCTCTCCATCAGGGCGCGCGCGAGCAGGAGCCGCGCGCGCTCCGGGACCGTGAGCGGATCGCCGCCGTGGCGCAGCACGGTCTGGTCGCCCTTGGCGAGACGGTCGACCCGCTCGCCCAGGCCCACCCGCTGCAGCGCCGCTCGTGCGTCGGCGTCGGTCGCCGCGGGGCTGCGATAGCGCACCGCGGTCAGGATCGTCAGTCTGCCGAGCAGCATGCCCTGGGCTGCGTATCCCACGATGCGGCGCAGCCGGTCGTCGCCGGCGGCGCGCAGATCCGTCCCGTCCACGAGGATCGCCTCCGTCGCCGTGGCGAGCCCGGCGAACTGCGACAGCACCTGCGCGGTGGTCGAACGGCTGCCGAAGTCCGCGACGATGCGGTCGCCGGGCGCGGCGGCGAGCCCCGGGATCGCCGTGCCGTCGGACGTGCTCCGGGGGGCGGCGAACACCCCGGCGGGGGCGGCCGAGGGCACTCCGGTCCGCCGCCGGGGGGCGTCGTCCGGTCGCCGGGGTCGCTCCGGCTCGGCGGGCAGCAGCGTCGCGGGGCCGACCATGCGCTGCGCCGCCCGGTACATCTGGCGGTACTCGACGGCGCGTCCCAGGTCGTGGACGGGCGCGACGAGGAAGCCGATCAGCGTCAGCGCGGCGGCTGTGGTCGAGGCGGGGATGGACCACAGCAGGCCGGCGCCGACCGTGAACGCGGTGATCAGCCCGGTCGTGGTGATCGTGCTGCCGCGCACCAGCCCGGAGAACCGTGCCCGGCGCACGGCCGCCTCGACCATCGCGTCCGAATACCGCCCCGCGCGCTTCAGCTCCCGTCGGATCCCCCCGCCGGAGCGGATCGACGGCGTCGCGAGCAGCATGTCCCCCAGGTGCGCGGACAGCCGGCCTCTGCTCCGGCGCAGCTCCATGGTCCGCCGGAACAGCGGTTCGGCCAGCAGGGCGAGCGCGCCCAGCAGCAGGGCCAGGGGCACGCCGATGCTGAGCAGGTAGGCGGGGTCCAGTACGACGACGATCGCACAGGTCCCCACGATCAGCGGCACGCCCACGAGCACCGGCACGATGCCGAGCGTGATCCAGTTCCGGATCGAGGTGAGGTCGTTGGACAGGCGCGTCACGGAGACTCCCAGCGAACTGGTGAGCCCCGCCGTCAGGTTGCGGCGCATCAGCCCGATCCGGATGTCGTGCACGTAGTCCTGGCTGAGCAGCTCGGACCACACCCGCACCCCGTACTGCAGCACGCCGACCAGCAGCAGCGCCGCGATGAGCAGACCGAACAGCGTCCAGACGGCCGGGGCGGGCCCGGCCGCGGCCGGTGCGCCCTTCTGGTACCGCTCCAGGGCGGTGCGGATCACGTGCGCGCCGGTGCCCGCCAGCAGCGCCTGGGCGAGGCCGCTCGCGACGAGGGCGACCAGGTACCGGCGTCGGCGGCCGCGCCACAGCGCGGGCAGCGACCCGGTCGCACCGGTGTCAGCTGGCGACGCGGACATCGGCGAGCGCCGGGAGATGCCGGACCACCTCGGCGGTGGCGATCTCCTGCACCGTGAGGACGGGGAGGCTCAGCGCGGCCCGCGCCTCGGCCGTCGCCAGCGGGGACATCGTCATCCGACCCGTCAGGAGGGCCGCGGTCCGGCCCGCCGCTTCCAGGCGGGCGACGCCGCCGACCGCGCCCATCGCGTCGCCCGAGGCGAACACGACGTGGTGCACGTGCCGCGCGAAGACGGCGTCCGCCACGAGGGCTGCCGTCTCGCGCTGGAACAGGCCGTCCGCGATCTCGACGACGACGACGTCGATCGGGTCCCCGGTCGGCAGCGGTGCGCCCGCCGCCGCGAGCATCGACGCGAACAGGTCCCGCACGGTCCCGTGGTCGAGCAGGTAGGTGGACGGGCATCCGAAATCCGTGAAGTCGAGCACGCGCGCGGCGCCCGAGTCGGTGAACTGTCCTGGGTCGCCCCCGGCGCCGGTCCCGGTGGCCTTGCATGCCGCCACGCGGTACCCGGCCGCGGAGATGCCGCGCACGAGGGCGGCCGCCGAGGTCGTCTTCCCCGAGTTCATCGACGTTCCCAGCACCGCCACCACTGCGGGCCTGCGCGGGGTGACCGGGGTCGGTGCGCCGACGTCGATGGTGAGAGGGGCGAAGTCGCCGAGGCGCAGGACGGCGCCCGCCCGCGCGAGCAGACCGACCGGTCGCAGCTGGGTGGCCTCCTTGATCGCGCTGTGCCGCGACAGGGCGCGCGATGCGATCCCTCCGGCCGCGACGAGGTGCGCCGGCCCCAGGTCGGCCGGCACCTCGGCCTCGAACTGGTCGGGCGCGTAGCGGTTGCCGTAGGCGACGAGGACCTCGTCGCCGACATGCAACAGGGACTTGCGGCCGCCGGGCAGCTCGATGCCGGTGTGATGGCCGATCTTCGTGACGGCCGCCAGGACGATGTCGCCCGGTCGCGGCGCCACCGCGTCGCCGCGGACGAGGGTGTAGCCGTCGGCGTCCCGTGCCAGCTCCTGCGCGAGGAACCGGGTGGTGTACGCGGGCTTCGCCGCACGCAGGCGCTGCGCGCTGATCTCCTCGTGCGCTCCGGCGGGGTGTGCGAACGATGCGGCGTCGCTGTCCGCAGTCGGGGTGGGGAGGGAGGTGAGAGGCATCGGCGTCCTTGGAGGGAGGGCAGGATCTCCTGGCGGAGCACGGTCTCTTCTCGCCAGGTACCGGAAGCGGCATCTCAGTATGGTGGGCGGCGGACCGGCGTTTCTGGACGGAAATGCTGATATTTCTAAGTGTTCACCGAGAGCAGGCTGTGACTGGGCTGAGCGAAGTCTTAGCGCGGGATAACGTTCAGCGGGGGTTCGCCGGCCAGCATGCGGTCGATCTGGGTGCGGATCAGAGCGGCGATGCGGGGGTGCATCGCGGCCGAGGCGCCGCCGATGTGCGGGGTGAACAGCACGCCGGGCATCGTCCAGAGGGGGTGCCCCTCGGGGAGCGGCTCCGGATCCATGACGTCGAGCGCGGCGCGGATCCGCCCGCCCTCCGCCACCAGCGCCTCGGTGTCGACCACGGTGCCGCGGCCGACGTTCACGAGCAGAGCGTCGTCGGGCATGCGGGCGAGCATCGCGGCGTCGAAGAGCCGGTGCGTCTCGGATCCGCCCGGCAGGGAGACGATCACGATCTCCGCCTCGGGCAGCAGCGCGGGCAGGGCCGAGAGCGGGTGCACGGCGATCTCGCCGACGCCCTCCACGGTCTCGGTGCGGGCGCTCTGCGCGACGGCCGTGATGGACGCCTCGAAGCCGCCCAGCCGCCGGGCGATCCCGCGGCCCACGCCGCCGAGGCCGACGAGCAGCACGCGGCGGTCAGCGACGCACGAGGTGAAGCCGCGGTCCCAGACGCCGGCGTCCTGCGCACGCACGAACCGCGGCAGCTCGCGCTGTGCGGCGATCACGAGCCCCACGGCGAGCTCGGCGGTCCCGGTCTCGTGCACGCTCGCGGCGTTCGCGAACGGGATCCCGGCGGGCACCCGGTCGATGATCGTCTCGTACCCGATCATCTGCCCCTGCACGAGGCCGACGCTGATGTTCGCGAGCGACGACAGGTGCTGCCGGCCGAGGTACGAGGGGACGACGATGTCGATGCGCTCCGCCGGGGGCGGGGTCGCCATGTCCCAGACCTGCACGTGCACGCCCTCGGGCAGCGGCAGCAGGTCGGCGGCGAGTTCGGCGGTGGGGACGGTGACGAGGAGGCTCACTCCTCGAGAGTAGGGCGCGAGGAGGCTCCGCGGCAGATCAGGATTGACAGATCTGCGTTCTGTATACAGAATACGAAGTGCGTTTCTCCCGAACCCGATCGAGCCCTTCCAACGACGAAAGAGGTGGCGACATGTCTCGCTCCCACACCCGCATCACGCGCTCCCTCGCGCTCGCTGCGGCCGGCGCCCTCACCCTCGGCCTCGCGGCATGCAGCGGCGGAGGAGGTGCAGCAGCAGCTGACGGCAAGGCCACCGTGGTCTGGTCGACCTGGGGCAGCGCCGACGAGCTCAAGCGCTATCAGGACTTCGACAAGGAGTTCATGAAGAAGCACCCGAACATCACGGTCAAGCTGCAGCCCGTCGCCGGATACGACGACTACCACTCGAAGCTCCTCGCGCAGCTGACCAGCAACACGGCTCCGGATGTGTTCTACGTCGGCGACGACAAGATCGGCCAGTTCGTCGACTCCGGTCGCCTGATGTCGATGAAGCCGCTGATGGAGAGCTCGGCGAGCAAGACCAAGCCGAGCGACTTCTACCCCGGCCTGTTCGGCGCCGCGCAGAAGGGCGACGACCTCTTCGCCGCTCCGAACGACTCCAACCCCGACGTGTTCTGGTACGACAAGCAGGCCCTCAAGGCCGCGGGAATCACCGATGACCCGGCCACGCTCGCCAAGGAAGGCAAGTGGACGACGGCGACCTTCCTCGACATGAACAAGAAGCTCAAGGACGCCGGCCTCATCGGCAGCATGTACTGGAACTACTGGTCGACGCACTGGAGCTGGCTGAACGCTCAGGGCGTCAAGGCTCCGTACGACGGCAAGGGCGACTTCACCGCGGGCCAGGACCCCGCCGCCGAGAAGGCGGTCGCCCAGCTCGGCTCCCTGTTCCAGGACGGCACGTTCGTGGCGGCGGACAACATGCCCAAGGGAGCGGGATCCGACAGCGTCTTCGTCGCCCACAAGGCCGGCTTCTACGTCCAGGGCCGCTACACCATCGCGACCATCGAGGCCGCGGGCGACAAGCAGGACTACGACATCGCGCCGTGGCCGACCGCCAGCGGCAAGGCCGCGCCGACCGGTGTCGCGACCTCGTACCTCGCCATCAACGCCCGCACCAAGGTGAAGGACGCCGCGTTCACGTTCTGGACCGAGTTCCTCTCCGCCGAGGGGCAGACGTTCCGCCTGCAGGGCGCGGGCAACGCCGTGCCGTCGATCAAGGGCGCCGACAAGGTCGTCCTCGAGGGTGACTACCCCGCGCACGCGCAGACCTTCCTCGACATGCGCGACGTCGGCTTCGAGGACTACGCGCCCGAGGCCCGCGTGCCCGGTGTGTCGACCGGCATCAGCGACGAGTTCATGAAGCTCTACCAGGGCAAGCAGGACGCCAAGGCCACGCTCGCCGCGACGGCCAAACTGGTCAAGAACGGCGCGAACTGACCGTGAGCGCGCCGAGCATCGAAGCGCGGGTGCCGTCGTCCTCGACGGCGCCCGCGCTGCGGAAGGAAGCCGCATGGCGGCGGAGGGACCGACGGTGGGGCTACCTCTTCGTGGGCCCGCAGCTGATCGGCATGGGGCTGTTCGTGCTCCTGCCGTTCACCGCCAGCCTCGTCCTCGCGTTCGCGAAGTGGGACGGGCTCGGCGCGCTCACCTGGGTCGGACTGGACAACTTCGGCAAGGAGGTGTCCGATCCGCTGTTCGGCCGGGCGATCCTCAACACTCTCCTGATCGCCCTCATCACAGTGCCCATCGGGCTCGGGCTGGCGGTGGTCATCGCCGTCGCCCTCGAGCGGCTGAAGACCCGCACCCTCTACCTCGTGCTCTTCTTCGCCCCCGTCGTGACCTCGACCGTCGCGGTGGCGATGATCTGGCAGCAGATCTTCCGCGGCGACGGGATGCTCTCGGCCGCGATCTCGAAGACCTTCGGGATCGCGCCTCCGGACTGGCTGCAGGATCCGCGCCTCGCGCTGATCGCCGTGTGCATCGTCACGATCTGGTCGTCGCTCGGACTGAACGTCGTGATCTTCCTCGCCGGTCTGCAGAACATCTCGCCCGCGGTCATCGAGGCCGCGCGGATCGACGGCGCCGGCGCCTGGCGGCTCTTCACCGCGATCCGCCTGCCGCTGCTGTCGCCGATCGTGTTCTTCTCCTCGGTGATCGCCTTCATCTCGTCCCTGCAGACGTTCGACACGGTGTACGTGCTCGTCGCCAAGGGCGGGCCGGACAACGCCACCCGCACGATCGTGTACCACATCTACGAGCTCGGCATGCGGGACTTCAAGTTCGGCCTCTCCAGTGCCGCGAGCATCATCCTGCTCCTGCTGACGCTCGTCATCACGGCGATCCAGTTCGCCGCTCAGAAGAAGTTCGTGCACTACGAGGACGATCCCGCATGAGCATCGAGACTCCCAGCATCACCCGGGGCGACATCGCGCCCGCCACCAGCTCCACCGTCGCGCTCGTCGCGCCCGGCCGGCGCTTCCGCCCGAGGCCCGCGGGGCGCGCGCGCCGCAGCGCCGGCACCGTGCTGCTGCACACCGTGCTGATCCTCGCCGGCATCGGGATGGTCTTCCCCTTCATCTGGATGCTGCTGACGTCGCTCAAGACGCTCCCGCAGCTGCTGAAGGATCCGCTCTCGCTGCTGCCGAGCCCCGCGACGCTCGACAACTACGTCAAGGCCTGGCAGGCGGTCCCGTTCGCGCAGGCGTATCTGAACAGCGCCTACATCACGGTGCTCGTCGTCGTCGGCACCCTGATCACCGCCTCGATGGCGGGCTACGCGTTCGCGCGGATCCGGTTCCGCGGATCCCGGGTGCTGTTCATCGTCTTCCTCGCGACCCAGATGATCCCGGCGCAGGTGACGCTGATCCCGTTCTATCTGCTGATGACGCAGATCGGATGGGTGGACTCCCACCTCGCGCTGATCGTCCCCGGCATGATCGCGAACCCGTTCGCGGTGTTCCTCATGCGTCAGTTCGTGCTCGCCCTGCCGAAGGAGCTGGAGGAGGCCGCGCTGGTCGACGGCGCGGGCCGGTGGCGGATCTTCTGGAGCGTCATCCTGCCGAACCTGACTCCCGGCCTCGCCGCGCTCGCCATCATCACGGCGATCGGCGTGTGGAACTCGTTCCTCTTCCCGCTCGTGCTGCTGAACACCCCTGATCTGTTCACCGTGCCGCTGCTGCTCACGGCGTTCCAGGGGCAGTTCGGATCCGTCAACTACGGGCTCGTGATGGCCGCCTCGGCGATCTCGACCGTGCCGATGCTCATCGTCTTCGTGATCGGGCAGCGGCGGATCCTGAACAGCATGGCCGCGTCCGGGCTCGGGGGGCGCTGACGTGAGCATCGCACCGATGGCGACCGCCACCGACCTCGCCGAGGCCGCGGGCCGCCACCTGGACCTCGCGACGGCGCCGTTCACGATGCCGCGCTCGCGTCTGCTCGTCTTCCGCGAGGGGGAGGGCGTGCGCGTGCACACCTCCGAGTACGAGCGGGGGCTGGCAGAGTGCCGCGTGCTGGACGAGGTGGTCCTGCACGATGCGGAGGGCCGGGTGCTCCCGATCCTCGACGTGCAGCCGCACCGCGTGTCGTTCGGCGCCGTGACGCTGACGTTCGACGGGCTCGGCACGCTGAGTCTGGGCGGGGATCCGGCGGCGACCGTTTCGCTGCGGCGCCCGGACGGATCCGTGGCCGTGCACACGATCGGCGCCGGCCTGCGCATCGACGTCGCTCCGGACCGCACCGCCACGGTGTCCGGGCGGCACGAGGGCACGCACGCCGCCGCGGAGGCCGCCCTGCGCGAGCTCTGGGCGGACTGGTTCGCGAAGTGCCCGCGCGTGCGCGCCGATCTGCAGGACATGGCCGCGTTCTGCTGGTGGGTGCTCGGCGCGAACATCGTCGAGCTGCCCGCGCTCGCAGGCGCGCGGGCGATCGTCCCGTCGAAGATCGGCTACGTCGGGCTCTGGCAGTGGGACGCGTACTTCATCGCCGTCGGCCTGCGCCACGGCGACCCGGCGCTCGCCCGGGAGCAGCTCGAGCTCGCCTTCCGGTTCCCGCGCGAGAACGGGCAGCTGCCCGACGTCGTGCACGAGCGCGGCGTCCTCGCGACGAGCGACGACCTGCCCGAGTCCGACCGGGCGAACCTGCGCCGCGCCGGATCCCAGGTCGCGGATCCGTCCGCCCCTGTCCCGCTGACCAAGCCCCCGCTCGCCGCCTGGGCGCTGCGCAAGGTGCTCGAGGTCGAGGACGCGCCGGAGTGGGCCGCCGAGCAGCTGCGGCGCGTGATCCGTTCGCAGGACTGGTGGTTCGCCGGGCCCGAGCAGGGCGGATCCGACCTCGACCGCGACGGCATGCCCGAGTACGGGCACCCGTACTCTTCGGGCCTCGACGACAGCCCGGTCTTCGACGGGCCGATCCCGACCGCCGCCCCCGACCTCGCCGCGTACCTCGTGCAGCAGGACCGGGAGATCGCCGCGCTGGCGCACCGCTACCTGCCCGGGTACGACACCGCTCCGCATCGCGCGCGCGCCGAACGCACCGCCGCGCTCCTGCTCGAGCAGCTCTGGGATCCGGACGCCCGCCGATTCCTCGCCCGCGGCGCGGGGGAGCGCATCTGGAGCGACACGGTGCTCGGCCTCATGCCGCTGCGCACCGGAACACTGCCCGCGGATGTCGCCGACGCCCTCCTCGACGCTCTCGACGATCCGGAGCGGTACGCGCTGGAGTGGGGGCTGCCCACGGTCGCAGCCTCGGATCCCGACTTCTCCGCCGAGAGGATGTGGCGCGGACCGATCTGGATCAACACGAGCGCGCTGATCGCCGAGGGGCTGGACAGCTCCGGATGGCCCGAGCGCGCGACCGCGCTGCGCGAGCGGACCGTCCGCCTCGTGATCCACGGCGGCGGCCCGCACGAGTACTTCAACCCGCGGACGGGCCTGAAGGCGCCGCGCGCCACGACGGCGTTCGGCTGGTCCGCCGCGCTGTTCATCGACCTGGCGGTCACACTCAGCGCCTGAACGTCCTTGCCCCCTCTGATCGCCGGAGCCCCCTCGCAGATCCGCCGCTATGAGGGGGCCTCGGCGTTCAGAGGGGGCGCCGGCGTCGCCCGTGCCAGGGGCGTGCGCAACAGGGCGAGCTCGAGCGCGCGCGAACCAGGAGACGGTCCCTGGTGTTATCGCAAACATCCGTGTACTGTATGCAATATCCAATTCTGACGAGGAGGTCATGATGAAGCGACGCGGGATTCTCGCGGCGGCGATCACGGCGACGGCGGCCGTCGCCCTGTCCGGATGCGCGTTCGGCGGCGGTGCCCCGGCGGCGGGCGGGGGCCAGGCCCTGAAGGCCGACGGCAACGCCACCGGCACGATCACGATCTGGTCCTGGGACGTCGCGGCGACCGCGCTCAAGCGCCTCGGCGCCGACTACGAGAAGGCGCACAAGGGCACCACGATCAAGGTCGTCGACATCGGCTACGACAACGCCTACGACAAGATCTCCGTCGGCCTGCAGGCCGGCACCGGGCTGCCCGACCTGATCACGCTCGAGACCGACCACGACCAGAGCTACATCACGAAGTTCCCCAAGGGTTTCACCGACCTCTCCCCGGTGCTCGGCGCGCACAAGGCCGACTTCGACCCGTTCAAGTGGAGCGCCGGCACCGACAAGGGCGGCGCGCTGCGGATGGCGCCGTGGGACTCCGGCACCGTCGGGCTCTACTACCGCACCGACTACTTCCAGACCGCGGGGGTGGATCCGTCCTCCGTCAAGACCTGGGACGACCTCGTCGCGGCGGGCGAGACCATCAAGGCCAAGACCGGCAAGACCCTGCTCACCGCGGATCTCTCCGCCGGCGGCCCGTTCTCGATGCTGCTGCAGCAGCAGGGCCAGGGGCTCTTCGACAGCAAGGGCGACATCACGGTCAACTCCCCGCAGGCGGTCAAGGTCCTGACGCTGCTGCAGACCATGCAGCAGAAGGGCCTGATCAAGAACGCCAAGGGCTGGGATGCGAGCGTCACGAGCGCCAAGGACGGCGACTCCGCCGTCACGGCCGAGGCGGTGTGGTGGATCGGCACGCTCGAGAGCGAGGCGAAGGAGCTGTCCGGCAGCTACGGCGTGCGCGACCTTCCCGTGTTCTCCGCGGGCGACGCTCCCACGTCGAACAACGGCGGGTCGGGACTCGCGATCCCGTCGCAGGCGAAGAATCCGCAGCTGGCCGCCGACTTTCTGTCGTACGTGCTCGCGAACGGCGACAACCAGTCGAGCATGATGCAGAAGGAGGGGCTCTTCCCCGCCTACCTGCCCGCGCTGAAGTCCGGCTTCTTCCAGCAGGGCGACCCCTACTTCGGCGGGCACAAGGCGTTCCAAACGTTCGCCGAGCTCACGCCGAAGATCCCGTCGATCACGTTCACGTCCGACCAGTCCGCCGCGAGCGACGCCGTCGCGAACGCCGTCGGCGCTGCGGTGCTGAACGGGGCCGACCCGAAGAAGGCCCTCGACGACGCCGCGCAGCAGATCGCGACCTCGACCGGCCGGAAGATCGCCGGCTGACATGAGTGCGGCCAGCACCACCGGGAGCCGCGGCGTCGATCGCCGCGGCTCCTCGCGCATCGGGCGTCGCTACGCCGCCCGGCTCCAGCGCCCCGGCCTGTGGTTCGCCCTGCCGGCTGCGGCGCTGCTCGCGATCTTCTTCGCGTACCCGCTCGCGGTGTCGCTGCTGCAGAGCTTCTTCCGCGGATCCGGCGGCGAGAACACCTTCGCCGGGGTCGACCAGTACGCGCGGCTGTTCCGCGATCCGATGATCCTGAAGAGCCTCGGCAACGCCGTGCTGATCCTCGTCGTGCAGGTGCCGATCATGATCGCGCTCGCGGTCGGGATGGCGTACCTGCTGAACCAGGCCTGGCTGCGGTTCCGCGCCGGGTTCCGGCTGCTCACGTTCCTGCCGGCGATCACGACGCTGGTGGCCTACTCGGTCGTGTTCCGCGTGATCATGACGACCGACGGCGGCCTGCTGAACCAGGCGCTCGCGCTGTTCGGCGCCGCCCCGATCGACTGGCTCAACAACGAGTGGTGGGCGCGCGTCGCGGTGATCGCCTCGATCACCTGGCGCTGGACCGGCTACAACATGGTCATCATCCTCGCGGGCCTCCAGGCGATCCCGGCCGAGCTCTACGAGGCCGCGCGGATCGACGGCGCCGGGCGCTGGCAGACGTTCCGCCACATCGTCGTGCCGCAGCTGCGGCCGGTGCTGATCTTCACGATCGTCACCTCGACGATCGGCGCGCTGCAGCTGTTCGACGAGAACTTCATCCTCACCGGCGGCGGGCCGAACAACGCCACGCTCACGCCGGTCCTCTACCTCTACAAGGTCGGCTTCCAGCAGTTCGACTTCGGCTACGCGTCGGCGATCGCGTGGATGCTCGTCATCCTCACCGGGATCATCGCACTCGTCCAGTTCCGCGTCCTCAGGGAGAAGCCGTGACCGAATCCCTCACCACCCGGCTCGTCGTCACCGGGCGGGCGCGCCGCGACGGCATACCGGCTCACCGGATCCGAGAGCCGCTGCTGCGCCGGATCGTGCTGCGCAGCCCGGTCTACCTCGCCCTGATCGGGGCGAGCGTGCTCGCGGTCGTCCCGTTCCTGTGGATGGTCATCGCGTCGACGCACACGACCTCGGACCTGTTCGTCACCCCGCTGCCGCTGCTGCCGGGCGGCGAGTTCTGGCAGAACCTCGGCCGGCTGCAGGCGTCGATCGGGTTCGGGCAGGTCATGCTCAACAGCGTGCTCGTCGCCGTGGTCTACACGGTGTTCAGCTCGATCGTGAGCATCATGTGCGGCTACGGCCTCGCGACCTACCGGTTCCGCGGGCGCGGGATCCTGCTCGGCGCGATCCTCGTCACGATGATGATCCCGATGCAAGTGCTGCTCGTGCCGCTGTTCCAGATGATGGCGAACGCCGGCTGGATCGACTCCTACCAGGCGCTCATCGTGCCGTTCCTGGCGAACGCGTTCGGCATCTTCCTCATGCGTCAGGGCTTCCTGGACTTCCCGGTGACGCTCATCGAGGCGGCGCGGATCGACGGCGCCAACGAGCTGCGCACGTTCTACCGGATCGTGCTGCCGGTCGCGCGCCCGCAGATCGCGGCGCTGATCATCTACACGTTCATCAGCCAGTGGAACGCGTTCATCTGGCCGCTGCTCATGCTGAACTCCGAGGATCGCTACACGGTGCCGGTGGCGCTCAACACGATGATCGGGCTCAGCCACGTGGACTACTCCGGCCTCATGCTCGGGTCCCTCCTGGCCACGCTGCCGCTGTTCGTGCTGTTCCTGGTCTTCCAGAAGCAGTTCGTCGCGGGCCTGCTCGGCGGCGCGGTCAAGGGCTGACCGTTCATGCGGCGCTACCAATGCCCGCGAGACCGAACCCGTATCGCGAGACCGAGGATTTCACGCACGGTCTCGCGACGCAGGTTCGGTCTCGCGGACAGAGGGCGCGGACAGGGGGCGTGGACAGGAGGCGGGTAGGCGGTGGGCGAGGGCGGCGGCTCAGGCGCTGAAGTATGCGCTGGAGGCGTTGTCCAGGATCCGGCGCATGCCGTACAGCCAGTTCACCTTGAGCGCCTCGATCGCGCTCGGGATGTCGCCGTCGGCGAGCGCGTGCGCGATCGCCGCGTGCTCGGCGGCGACCCGGTCGACCTTGACGTCGTCGGCGACGAGCAGCGCCTCGTAGCGGTGGAACGAGCCGCGCACGCTCTCGATCACGTCGATCAGGCGCTTGTTGGGGCACGCCGAGAGCATGAGGGCGTGCCACTCGTCGTCCTTGGTCATGACGAGGCCGTGCTCGACGTGCTCCTCGGTGAACGCGTCGGCGAGCTCGACCAGGCGGGCGCCGATCCGCTGCAGCTCGTCGAGCGGGCTGAGCTCGAGCGCGAGGCTCTCCAGGTTCGCCATGACCGGCGCGAGATCCTCGAACTCGCCGGCGCTGAGCGGCACGAACCGGAACCCCTTGCCGTTCTCGCTGGTGATCTGCCCCTCGGACTCCAGGGCGATCAGAGCCTCGCGCAGCGGCGTGCGACTCACGCCGAGCTCGCCCGCGAGCTGCACCTCGTTGATGCTCTCACCGGGCTTGACCAGGCCGGTGCGCATCCGCTCGAGGAGCTCCTCGCGCACCTGCGAGCGGAGGTTCTTTCGCTCGATCGCCATGTTCTTCCCTTCGGCCCTGCGGTCAGCTTAGGGCTTGACCCGGGTGATCATTGCCTCTAATGTTCTGTATACAGAATACATTGAACAGTGCTTCTGTACACCCCCGAAGTCGAGAGGAATCCGCGTGACCCAGCACCGCGACGGCGACCGGATCCGTTCCGTCCGCATCGACGCGCTCGCGTTCGGCGGCGACTACAACCCGGATCAGTGGTCCGAGGACGTGTGGCGCGAGGACATCCGGCTCATGCAGGAGTCCGGCGTCACGATGGTGAGCCTGCCGATCTTCAGCTGGCCGCAGCTCGAGCCCGAGCCCGGCGTCTACGACTGGGGCTGGCTCGACCGGATCCTCGACCTGCTGCACGACGCGGGGATCCGCATCGACCTCGCGACCGCGACCGCGACCCCGCCGTCGTGGCTGCTGCGGGCGCACCCGGAGATGGCGCCGTGGGACTCCGACGGGCACCGCCTGGAGTTCGGCTCACGGCAGACCTACTGCCCGTCCTCGCCGATCTGGCGCGAGAACGTCGCCCGGATGACCCGCGCGATCGCCGAGCGCTACGGCGAGCACCCTGGCCTGGCGATGTGGCACATCTCGAACGAGTACGGCGACCACGTGTCGCGGTGCTGGTGCCCCGAGTCCGCCCGGCACTTCCGCCGCTGGTTGAAGGACCGCTACGGCGACCTCGACGGCCTCAACGAGGCGTGGGGCGTGAACGTGTGGGGCCAGCGCTACACCTCGTGGGAGCACATCGAGACGCCGAAGAAGGCGCCGGGGCCGGTCAACCCGACCAAGCTCCTCGACTTCGAGCGGTTCTCCTCCGACGCGATGCTCGAGCTCTTCCAGATCGAGATCGACGTGCTCCGCGAGATCACCCCCGACATCGCCGTGACGACCAACTTCATGAGCATGTTCCGCGACCTCGACTACTGGCGCTTCGCCGAGCGCGAGGACGTGGTGACCGACGACGCCTACCCCGACCCGATGGATCCCACCTCGCACGTCGGGGCCGCGCTCAACTACGGCCTCATGCGGGCGCTCAAGGACGGCCGGCCCTGGCTGCTGCTCGAGTCGTCCGCGAGCGCGACGAGCTGGCGCGACATCAACGTGCCCAAGGCGCCCGGCAAGATCCGGGTGGAGAGCCTGCAGGCGGTCGCGCACGGATCCGACGCGGTCATGTTCTTCCAGTGGCGCCAGGCCAAGTACGGCCAGGAGAAGTTCCACTCGTCGATGCTCGGCCACCGCGGCGAGCGTTCGCGGAGCTTCCAGGAGACCAAGGCGCTCGGGCTGGAGCTGAAGCGGCTCGAGCCCGTCCGCGGCACCCGCGTCCGATCCCGCGTCGCGCTCGTCGTCGACTGGGACTCGTGGTGGGGCTCGAGCGCGCTCGAGTCGCTGCCCTCGCAGCGGCTGCAGTGGGCGCAACAGGCCCGGGCCTGGCACCGCGCCCTGTACACGCTCGGGCACCCCGTCGACGCGGTGCGCGTGACCGGACCGTTCGACGCCTACGACGTCGTCGCCGTGCCGAACCTCTATGTGCTCGAGGAGCCGCAGGCCGCGGCCCTGCGCGCGTTCGTCGCCCGTGGCGGCACGCTCGTCGTCGGACCGTTCTCCGGCGTCGTCGACGCGACCGAGAAGGTGCACGACGGCGGCGCCCCCGGCCCGCTCCGCGACGTGCTCGGCGTCGAGGTCGACGAGCAGTGGCCGATCGCCGACGGCCTCGTCGAGCGCCTCGCCTACGCCGGCGAGCAGCTGGACGTGCCGCACTGGAGCGAGTGGATCGAGGCCGCCGCCGACGTCGAGATCCGCGGGGCGTACGCCTCCGGAGTGCTCGCCGGCCGCCCGGCGGTCACGCGGCGCGCGCACGGCGAAGGATCCGCCTGGTACGTGAGCGCGATGCTCGAGCCCGAGGGCCTCGTCGCCGTCTTCCGCGACATCGTCCGCACCGCCGGCCTGCCGGCCCGGGACGACGTGTCGGTCGACGCCGAGGCCGTGACCCGCGCCGACGCGAGCACCGACTACACCTTCCTGCTCAACCACGCGGCGGATCCCGTCGCGTTCACCCTGCCCGTACCGGGGCGGGATCTGCTCACCGGATCCGAGGTCGCGGGCACCGTGACGCTCGGCGCGTACGGCGTCGCCGTCGTCGCCGCACCCCGATCCGCGGAGATCCCGTTCCTGGCCCTGACCACCCCCTGACCTCCCATCCCGTCGAAGGAGACAGCATGACGCAGACGTTCGTGCACCCCTACATCCCGAACACGGCGCCCGAGACGCGCGCGGCCATGCTCGCCGCCGTCGACGCGGCGTCCGTGGACGAGTTCTACGCCGACGTGCCCGACGGCCTGCGGCTGGACCGGCCGCTCGACCTGCCGGCTCCGCTCGTCGCCGAGCAGGACCTGGCCCGGCACGTGCGGGGCCTGCTCGCGAAGAACCGGTCGACGCAGGAGCGCCTGAGCTTCCTCGGCGCCGGCACGTACAACCACTACGTCCCCGCCGTCGTCGACGAGGTCATCAACCGCAGCGAGTTCCTCACCGCCTACGCGGGCGAGCCGTACGAGGACCACGGCCGCTTCCAGGCGCTGTTCCAGTACCAGTCGCTCATGGCCGAGCTGCTCGAGATGGACGTCGTGAACGTGCCGGTCTACGACGGCTACCAGGCCACCGCGACCGGCCTGACGATGTCCGGCCGGCTCACCGGACGCTCCCGGATCCTCGTCGCGAGCGACGTGCTGCCCGCCAAGCTCTCCAAGGTGCGCGATTACGTCCGCGCCCACGTCGAGCTCGTCGCCGTGCCGACCGTGGACTGCACGGCCGACGTCGAGGCCGTGCGCGCCGCGCTGGGCGCCGACGTCGCCGCCGTGTGGATCGAGACCCCGAGCGCGACCGGAGCGGTCGAGGCCGCGATCCGCGAGATCGCCGACGCCGCGCACGCGGCAGGCGCGGTCGTCGTGGTCGGCACGGATCCGATCGGCTACGGCGTGCTCGCCACCCCGGCCTCGGCCGGCGCCGACATCGTGACGGGCGACATCCAGTCGCTGGGCATCCACCAGTGGTTCGGCGGCGGGCACGGCGGCTTCATCGCCGTGCACGACGAGCCTCGCTTCGTGATGGAGATGCCCTCGCGCCTGTTCGGCCTCGCCACGACCGACGTCGAGGGCGAGTACGGCTTCGGCGACGTCGCCTACGACCGCACCTCGTTCGCGCACCGCGAGCAGGGCAAGGAGTGGGTCGGCACCGCCGCCGCGCTCTGGGGGATCGCCGCCGGCGTGTACCTCGCACTCATGGGCCCTGCGGGCATGGCCGACCTCGGCGAGGTGCTGCTCGCCCGCACCCGGTACGCCCAGCAGCGGCTCGCGGCGATCGACGGCGTGCGCCTCGCCGACGCGGCCGTGCACCTGCGCGAGTTCGCCGTCGAGCTCCCGATCCCGGCCGCCGACGCCGTCGCGGCCCTCCGCGCCCAGGGCATCGAGCCCGGCGTCGTCATCGGCGAACGCACCCTGCTGGTGTGCGTCACCGAGGTCATCAGCCAGTCCGACATCGACCGCCTCGCCGTCGCGCTCGCCGCGGCCGTCTCCCCCGTGGTCGCCTCTGCAGAGGAGCAGATCCGATGAGCCTTCCCGTCGCCCCGAAGCCCGCACTGCGCCGCTTCCACCAGGCCCGCTGGGACGAGCCGGTCATCTTCGAGCTGTCCACCCCGGGCGAGCGCGGGGTGCTGGTCAGCCCGCTCGAGGACGGCGTGCGCGCCCAGGTGGGCGACGTCGTCGCTGACCTGCCCGCGTCGCTGCGCCGCGTCGCCGCGCCGAAGCTGCCCGAGATGGGCCAGATGCGGGTGCTCAAGCACTACCTGCGCCTGTCGCAGGAGAACCTCGGCGCCGACTTCAACGTCGACATCGGCCAGGGCACCTGCACCATGAAGTACTCGCCGAAGATCAACGACCAGCTCATCTCGGTGCCGCAGCTGGTCGACATGCACCCGCTGCAGGATCCGGCCGACGCACAGGGCGTCCTCGAGATCGTCTGGCGGCTGGAGCGGATGCTCGCGGAGATCAGCGGCATGGACGAGGTGTCCCTGCACACCCAGGGCGGATCCGCCGCGATCTGGTCGAACATCGCGATGATCCGCGCGTACCACGAGGCCAACGGCGAGGGGGAGCAGCGCCGCGAGGTGATCACGACGATCTTCAGCCACCCCTCCAACGCCGCCGCCGCCAAGGCCGCCGGGTACGAGGTCATCACGATCTTCCCGGACGCCGAGGGCTACCCGGACCTGGCGGCGCTGAAGGCCGCGCTGTCGCCGCGCACCGCCGCGATCATGGTCACCAACCCCGAGGACACCGGGATCTACAACCCGGCGATCCGGGAGTGGGTGGACGCCGCGCACGCCGTCGGCGCCCTCGCCTCCTACGACCAGGCCAACGCGAACGGGATCCTCGGGATCACCCGTGCCCGGGACGCCGGCTTCGACGTCTGCCACTTCAACCTGCACAAGACGTTCTCCACCCCGCACGCGTGCGGCGGCCCCGGCGGCGGTGCGAACGCCGTCAGCGCCGCCCTCGCGCCGTTCCTACCCGGTCCCCGGATCGTGCGGGAGGATGACGGATCCTTCTCCGTCGCGGAGGCGGGTGCGCAGTCGATCGGATCCGTCGCGCCGTTCCACGGCGTGATCCCGAACCTCGTCCGCGCGTACTCGTGGATCATGGCGCTCGGCGCCGACGGCCTCCTCGCGGCCGCCGAGATCGCGGTGCTGAACAACAACTACCTCCTGAAGAAGGTCACCGACATCCCCGGGGCCTCGGCCCCGTACGCCACCGGGCGTCGCCGGATCGAGCAGGTGCGCTACTCGTGGGAGGAGCTGTTCCAGGAGACCGGCATCTCGTCGGAGGAGATCGGGGTGCGCCTGAGCGACTTCGGCATGCACTACTGGACGAGCCACCACCCGTACGTCGTGCCGCAGCCGTTCACGCTCGAGCCGACCGAGTCGTACTCGAAGGCCGAGATCGACGAGTACGTCGCCGCGCTCGCCGAGGTCGCCCGCGAGGCCCGGGAGACGCCCGAGGTCGTGCGCACCGCGCCGCACAACCAGACCGTGCACCACACCCACCACGACGACCTGGACGACCCGGAGCGCTGGGCCATCACCTGGCGCGCCTACCGCCGGAAGTACTTCGGCGAGCAGCCTGTCGGCGCGATCGCGAGCGGCCTGCCCGGCTCGACCGCGGCGCCCGCCCCGGCCGTGTGGGGGCACTGATCCCGTGATCGGACTGGTCGTCAACCCTGTCGCCGGAGTCGGCGGGCCCGCGGGCCTCGCCGGCTCCGACGGCGGGGCCGTGCAGGCCCGGGCGGCGGAGCGCGGCTCCGTCCCCCGGGCGCACGAGCGCGCCGTGCAGGCGCTGACGATCATCGCCCGCTCGCATCCGGGGGAGCGGATCCTGACGGCGGCGGGGCCCATGGGCGAAGCTGCGGTCGCCGCGGCGGGGCTGGTTCCGGCGGTCGTCTTCGCCCCGGGCCTGCCGACGACCGCCGACGACACCGCCGCCGCGGTCGCCGCGGTCGCCGCCGCGGGGGCGTCGCTCGTGCTCGTCGTCGGCGGTGACGGCACCCTGCGCGACGCCGTGCGCGGGCTGGCGTCCTGCACGTTCTCTTCGGAGTCGTTGAGCGAGGCAGTCGACTCGTCGGGGTCGTTGAGCGAGGCCGCCGAAGGCGACCGAGACGAAACGCAGCGCCCCGCAGACGACCGCGTTTCGTCTCGCTCGGTCCCTGAGCCTGTCGAAGGGCGCTCGACGACCGGGATCGTGGTCCTCGGCATCCCCGCGGGCGTCAAGATGTACTCCCCGGTCTTCGCCGTCAGCCCGGTCGCGGCCGGATCCCTCGCGGTCGACTGGCTGGGATCGGATCCGGTCCCCACGGCCGAGCGCGAGGTGCTCGACGTCGACGAGGCGGCGCTGCGCCGTGCCCGTGTCGAGCCCGTGCTCTACGGCACCCTCCGCGTCCCGCAGCGTCTCGGCCGCACCCAGGCGCGCAAGGCGCCGACCCCGGTGACCGAGGAGGCCGCCGTCGCGTCCGCCGCGCGCGGGGCCGTCGGCGCGATGCGCCCGGGCGTGCGCTACCTGCTCGGCCCGGGCGGCACCACCGCCCGGATCGCCGCCGAGCTCGGCGTGGCGAAGACGCCGCTCGGCGTCGACGTCGTGCTGGACGGCGCGGTGATCGCGGCCGGCGCCGACGAGCGCACCCTGCTCGACCAGGTCGCCGCCGGTCCGGCGAAGGCCGTCGTCACCGTGATCGGCGGGCAGGGCTTCCTGCTCGGCCGCGGCAACCAGCAGTTGTCCGCCCGGGTGATCCGGGCGCTGGGCGACGATCCGCTGCTCGTCGTCGCCCCCGAGCAGAAGCTCGTCGATCTCGGCGGACGGCCCCTCCTCGTCGACACCGGCGATCCCGCGCTCGATGCGACGCTCGCCGGACACGTCCGCGTCATCACCGGCGCTGAGGCCACCGCGTTCTACGCTGTCGCCGCACCCGAAGCATCCCTCTCGGTCTGACCCGACCGATCCCTCAGCCCCTCCACCCGATCCCCGAAGGAATCCACCATGCGTCTGCAGAACAAGAAGGCCATCGTCACCGGCGGCGCCGGCGGCATCGGCCGCGCCACCTCGCTCGCCTTCGCCGCCGAGGGCGCCGCGGTCGCGGTCGTCGACCTGAACGCCGCCGCCGCCGAGGCCGTGGCCCAGGAGATCCGCGCCGCGGGCGGCACCGCGATCGCGATCGCCGCCGACGTCTCGAGCGAGGCCGACATCGAGCGCGTCGTCGCCACGACCGTCGACGGCCTGGGCGGCGTCGACGTCGTCTTCAACAACGCCGGCATCATCCGCCGCACCACCGCGGTCGAGACCAGCGTCGAGGAGTGGGACCGCGTGTTCGGCGTGAACGTGCGCGCGATCTTCCTCATGTGCAAGCACGTCGTGCCGATCATGGCGGGGAACGGCGGCGGATCCATCGTCAACACGGGGTCCGGCTGGGGCCTCAAGGGCGGCGGTCAGGCGATCTCGTACTGCGCCTCGAAGGGCGCGGTCGTGAACATGACCCGCGCGCTCGCGATCGACCACGGCCCGCAGGGGATCCGGGTCAACTCGGTCAACCCGGGCGACGTGAACACCGGCATGCTCCGCGACGAGGCACGCCAGCTCGGCCAGGACCAGGCCGGCTTCCTCGCCGAGGCCGCCGACCGCCCCCTCAACCGCATGGGCGAGCCCGAGGAGATCGCGGCCGCCGTGGTCTGGCTCGCGAGCGACGAGTCGTCGTACGTGACCGGATCCGCCCTCGTCGTCGACGGCGGCGGGATCGCCTGATCCGACGCCTCCCCCTCGGGGTTGCTCCCTTCGGGGTCGTTGAGCGAGCACCGAGCGCAGCGAGGAGCGAGACGAAACGCGGTTTCCCGCGAGCTCTCCGAAGCGCCGCGTTTCGTCTCGGTCGCCTTCGGCGTCCTCGCTCAACGACCCCGGGCGGCAGGGATCCGGACCGGCGGCCGTTCAGGTCGCTCGCGTAGAATCGGCCCAATGACCGACCGCCCCGCCGACCAGCCCGACCTCGGCGACGCCGGCGGATCCGGCATCGATCCCGCCGACCTCGCCACCACCCTCCGCGTGCTCGCCGCCCTGCACGAGATCGACCAGGATCACCCCGACTTCATCACGGTGCGCCGCGCGACCTCCGCGATGTTCAAGGCCGCGAAGCGCGTGCGCCGCCGCGAGATCCGCGATGCGATCGCCGCGGCGGACCGCGCCGTCATCGCCGCGACCGCCACGGGCGCCCCGGACCGGATCGACGACGAGACGCGGGGACTGGATCTGGCAAGCAGCGTCGTCGACGCCCCGATCGCCGGCGAGCTGCTGAAGCCGCGCAACTGCTACATCTGCAAGCAGCCGTTCACGGTCGTCGACGCCTTCTACCACCAGCTCTGCCCGGACTGCGCCCGGTTCAGCCACGGCAAGCGCAACGCCCGCACCGACCTCACCGGCAAGCGCGCGCTGCTCACCGGCGGCCGCGCGAAGATCGGCATGCACATCGCGCTGCGCCTGCTCCGCGACGGCGCGCACACGACCATCACCACGCGGTTCCCGCGCGACGCGGTGCGCCGCTTCGCCGCCCTGCCCGACTCGGCCGATTGGCTGCACCGGCTGCGCGTCGTCGGCATCGACCTGCGCGATCCGGCCCAGGTGATCGGCCTCGCCGACTCGGTCGCAGCTCAAGGCCCCCTCGACATCCTCATCAACAACGCCGCGCAGACCGTGCGCCGCTCGCCCGGCGCCTACTCGCTGCTCGTCGACGCCGAGCTGCAGCCGCTGCCGGCGGGGCCCCTGCCCGAGATGGAGACCTTCGGACACACCGCCGACCCGCACCCCGAGGCGCTGCAGGCGTCCGTTGACGCGCACCCGCTGCTGTCGATCGCGTCCCTCGGAGGCACGATCGCCGAGCAGGGCGGGCAGGCGCTCACCGCTGACGAGCTCGCACGGCTCGCGATGGCCCCCGGATCCTCGTCGCTCGCGAAGCACGCGGACGGCACCGCGATCGACGCGGGCGGGCTCGTGCCGGACGTCAACCGGGTGAACAGCTGGGTGCAGAGCGTGGATCAGGTGGATCCGCTCGAGATGCTCGAGGTGCAGCTCTGCAACACGACCGCGCCGTTCCTGCTCATCAGCCGGCTGCGCCCCGCGATGGCCGCCTCGCCGGCTCGGCGCAAGCACATCGTGAACGTCTCGGCGATGGAGGGCCAGTTCTCCCGCCGGTACAAGGGCCCCGGCCACCCGCACACGAACATGGCGAAGGCCGCCCTGAACATGCTCACCCGCACGAGCGCCGGCGAGATGCTGGAGACCGACGGGATCCTGATGACCGCCGTCGACACCGGCTGGATCACCGACGAGCGCCCGCACTTCACGAAGGTCCGCCTGGCCGAGGAGGGCTTCCACGCCCCGCTCGACCTCGTCGACGGCGCCGCCCGCGTGTACGACCCGATCGTGCGCGGCGAGGCCGGCGAGGACGTGCACGGTGTGTTCCTCAAGGACTACGAGGCCAGCCCCTGGTGAGTCGCGGATCGACACGCGGAAAGAGGGCGACCGTCGAGCTGACCGACGGCACCCGTCTCGTCGTGGCTTCCGACTGGCGCGTGCTCGGCGTGCTGGGGATCGACTTGCTCGTGATGGTGCCCGGGATCGTCTTCGTCGCGATATGGCGCGTCCACTTTGATGCCACGAGAGCGGCGCTGCTCACGGCAGCGATCGTGTGGCCGGTGTTCGCCTTCTGCTATGGCGTGTGCAGCGCCGGCGGTCGCTCGCTGGGCGGGCTCGCGTTCGGCACCCGCTTGGTCCTCGTGCCGAGCGGCCGATCGCTCGGTCCGTGGTGCCGGGGATGGCTCGCGTTCCTGCTGGGCGTGCTGCTCGTGCTGCTGGTCGCCAGCGAAATGGGGCCTTGGGGGCGGGCCCGTCGCGCGGATCCGGAGGAGCAGTTCACCGGCAAGACCAGATTCATCGACGTCGCCGCGTCGCGCGGACTCGATCCCGTCGGGAGTCCTCAGCCTCGCATCGAGTAGTGGCGCATCGGGGAGGCCCGCCCGAAAGGGGAATGCTCGAGTGTGCCTCGCCGTGGCGGAGGCTCGGGCGCGCACCGTTTCGGCGGAAGAAGCCGCTTGCGGGGGCACCCCGGCGGTACCCTGAGCGCACCGGATCGCGGATGCGAGCGGGGAGAGGAGCACCACGATGATTCCCGAGATCAACTACTGGGCCGTCCTGCTGGCGACCGCGTCGAGCATGGTCGTCGGAACGATCTGGTACGCCCGCGGCGTGCTCGGCGCCCGGTGGGCCCGCCTCGCCGGCGTGAATCTGGACAAGCCCGCGGGCAACCCCGTCCTCGCGATCATCGCGACCGTGATCGTGAGCTTCCTCACGGCGTGGGTGCTCGCCGGTGCGTCCGCGATCGCCTGGCACTTCTACGGCCGGTCCTTCTTCCTGTCCGCCCTGGTGACCGCGATCACGCTGTGGCTCGGCTTCACGGCGGCCCGGTTCATCACGCACGACGCGTTCGAGGGCCGCCCGAGCTCGCTGACCGTGCTGAACATCTCGCACGAGCTCGTCACGGTCATCGTGATGGCCGTGCTCATCGGGGTGTGGCCGCCGGCGTTGCACTGAGCCACGGCACTCGCAGTCCGAGCGTGAGGCGCGTACCGATCCGTGCGATACCCGGACTCACGTCGCGCTGCCCGGTGTGGTGACTCAGCGGCACGGCGTGGGGTGACGGACTCAGTCGATCCGGCCGGGTCGGGGCTCTCACGGGCAGGAGCGGCGTTCTCCGACTGAGTTCGAAACTCGCGCGGCGGCATTCCGGCGCACGCGAGCGGCACTCGAGGCGTCACCGCCGCACGGCATAACGGTGCAGCGTGACGCCCTCGTCGAACGCCGCCTGCTCGAGCAGGTCCAGCTGCACCCGATGCGCCGGCTCGCCAGGAGCGGGCGGGTCGAACAGCTCACGACCGGATCCGAGGATCACCGGATGCGTGAACAGCAGCAGCTCGTCGAGCAGGCCGGCGTGCAGCAGCGCGGTCGCGAGGGTCGCTCCGCCGACCCCGATCGCGCCCTCGGTGGAGGCGCGGACCTCGGACAGGCGGGCGATCGCGTCCTCGCCGATCACCCGGGTGTTGTACGGCGCCTCGGTGCGGGTGCGCGACACGAGGATCTTCGGCGCATCGGTCCAGATCGCGCCGTACTCCCGCAGGAATCCCGGGAGCGAGGCGTCGTCCCGCGCGGCGGGCCAGAACCGCTCCATGATCTCGAACACGCGCCGCCCCTGGATCATGAGCGCCATCTCGCGTGCCCGCGCGTTGAACTCGCTGTGCAGCGGCTCGCCGATCCGCATCCAGTCGCCGCTGCCGTCCTCGCCGGGCGCGGCCTCGATCCGCAGATCGAGGGACACGTTCATCCAGTACACGAATCGGCCCATGCGATCCTCCGCTCCGCATCGAACGAGAACGACGCTAGACCGGGCGGGGGAGGCCCGCAACGGATCCGGGGCGGGTCGCACGTCGGCCGTGCCGTCCCGTCCCAACGCCGACGCCCCCTCGCAACGTCGATGCCCCCTCGCAGCGACGTCGCCCAGAGGGGGCGTCGACGTGCAGAGGGGGCGTCGATGAAGAGGTTGGTGTGGGGGTTACGCGGCGACCCGGGCGACCGCGGCGATCGCGCTCTCGAAGAAGCCGAGGCCGTCGACGCCGCTGCGCATCGCGACGCGGGTGTCCGGGCCGAAGCCGGGCTCGGTCGCATGCTCGGGGTGCGGCATCAGGCCGACCACGTTGCCCGCGGCGTTGGTGAGGCCTGCGATGTCGTTGAGGGATCCGTTCGGGTTGATCCCGGCGTAGCGGAAGGCGACGAGGCCCTCGCCCTCGAGCCGCTCGAGCGTCGGCGCGTCGGCGATGTAGCCGCCCTCGCCGTTCTTCAGCGGGATCGTGATCTCCTGGCCCCGCTCGAAGGCGCTGGTCCAGGCGGTGTCGGCGTTCTCGACCGTGAGCTTCTGGTCGCGGCGCACGAAGTGCTGATGGTCGTTGCGGATCAGGCCGCCCGGCAGCAGGTGCGCCTCGACGAGCATCTGGAAGCCGTTGCAGATGCCGAGGATCGGCATGCCCTTGGCGGCGGCGTCCTTGACCTCGGTCATGATCGGCGACAGCGCCGCGATCGCGCCCGAGCGCAGGTAGTCGCCGTAGCTGAAGCCGCCGGGCAGGATCACCGCGTCAACGCCGTCGAGGTCATGCGTGCCGTGCCAGAGCGCGACGGCCTCGGCCCCGGCGATGCGGACGGCGCGCTGCGCGTCGCGGTCGTCGAGGGATCCGGGGAACGTGACGACCCCGATCCGGACCGTCATTCCGCGACCTCGACGCCCACGACGTCCTCGATCACGGAGTTGGAGAGGACCTCTTCGGCGACCCGGCGGGCCTCGGCCAGGACGGCGGCGGTGACCTCGCCGTCCACGGTGAGCTCGAAGCGCTTGCCGATGCGGACGTCGCTGAACGCGGTCACGCCGGTGCGGGCGAAGGCGCCCGAGACGGCCTTCCCCTGCGGGTCGAGCAGTTCGGACTTGGGCATGACGTCGACGACGATGGTGGGCATGAACGGCTCCGGAAGTCGCGCGGGCGGGGGCGGCACCAGTCTACCGTGCGGAAATCCGCGGTCCGGCCGGGTTCCCGATCCTGTTCGCTGGTCGCGACCCGCCCCCCAAAACGGGGGCGGGGGGGGGGGGGGGCGCCACCCCCAGACGGGGGGGGG
>NZ_JAVFCB010000008.1:0-34454 GCF_030865425.1 Microbacterium capsulatum | reverse complement strand
GGGCGGCCGGGGTGCCCGACCCTGTCCGCGGGCCGCGACCCGCCGTCGAACCGGCGGACTGAGGGCGTGTCGCGACCAGCGAACAGAGGGGAGGACGGGGGAGGACCGGGGGAATCGCGGGGGAAGCAGGGGAAGCGGGAGAAGCGCGGGGGAAGGACGGGCGAAGGCCGGGAAAGGGCGGGCCGGGAAGGGCGGGTGACCGGGCGGCTGCGGGTGGGTCGGCGCGCGGTGCGACAGCGGGGCGGGGCTGCGTCAGCTGCGGAACACCGTGTGCACGTCGCCGACGCGGTCGCGGCCGCGCAGCGCCTCGATCTCGAACAGCACCGAGATCCCCGCGACGACATAGCCCAGCTGCTCGACGATCCGCCGGCCTGCGGCCAGGGTGCCGCCGGTCGCGAGCACGTCGTCGATGAGCAGGATCCGGGATCCGGCCGGCAGGTCGTCGTGCATCTCGACGGTCGCGGTGCCGTACTCGAGCGTGTAGTCGACGGCGGCGGCCGGGATCGGGAGCTTGCCCGCCTTGCGGATCGGCACGAAGCCGGATCCCGCCGCGATCGCCGCCGCCCCGGCGAGGATGAACCCGCGCGCCTCGATCCCGGCGACGACGTCGAAGGATCCGAGGAACGGTGCGACGAGCGCCTCGGTCGTCGCGTGCAGAGCTTCGCGGTCGGCCAGCAGCGGCGTGATGTCGCGGAACAGCACGCCCGGCTGCGGGTGGTCCGGGATCGAGCGGATCAGCGATTCGGCACGGACGAGCGCGGGCGAGGAGGTCACCGCACCAGGGTACGCGGGATGGGCTCGATCGTTCGACGCGCCGAACTCAGTCGGAACAGGGCGTGGGTCGGCGAGATCGACCGCTGCGCGGCGTATCGACTGAGTTCGGCGCGCGCCGGCCGGCCCAGTCGACCGTTGACGTCGTGGGAGCGCTCCCATACGCTGGTGGACAGCGCCGTGGGAGCGCTCTCACGGCCCGATCGGGCGTCCGGCAAAGGAGCGCGCGTGAACTCATCCATCCGTCGATTCCCCGACGGCTTCCTGTTCGGGGCCGCCACCGCCGCCTACCAGATCGAGGGTGCGGCCTTCGAGGACGGACGCACCGCGTCGATCTGGGACGCCTTCGCCCGCGTCCCGGGTGCGGTGCAGAACGGCGAGACCGGCGACGTCGCGTGCGACCACTACCACCGCTATCGCGACGACGTGCGGCTCATGGGCGAGCTCGGGCTGCAGACGTATCGCTTCTCGACCTCCTGGGCGCGCGTGCGGCCCGACGGCGGCCCAGCGAACCCCGCCGGCCTGGCGTTCTACGACCGGCTCGTCGACGAGCTGCTCGCGGGCGGCATCGTCCCGTGGCTCACGCTCTATCACTGGGACCTGCCGCACGCGCTCGAGGAGACAGGCGGCTGGACGTCACGCGACACCGTCGACCGCTTCGTCGAGTACGCCCTCAGCGTGCACGACGCCCTCGGCGACCGGGTCACCCACTGGACCACCCTGAACGAGCCGTGGTGCTCGTCCTTCCTCTCCTACACGGCGGGCGTGCACGCGCCGGGCCGGACGAGCGTCGAGGACGGGATCCTCGCCGCCCACCACCTGCTCCTCGGGCACGGCCGCGCGATCCGGGCGCTGCGCGAGCGCGACCCGGGGCTCGACCTCGGGATCACCCTGAACCTCACGGTCGCGGATCCCGCCGACGCGCGCGACCCCGACGACGCCGACGCCGCGCGCCGCATCGACGGGCAGTTCAACCGCTGGTTCCTGGATCCGCTGTTCCGCGGAGAGTATCCGGCCGACGTCGTCGACGACATCCGGGCGGTGGATCCACTCGCCGTGCGCCGCTGGGCGGACGCGGTCCAGGACGGCGACCTCGAGACGATCGCGACGCCCCTGGACTGCCTGGGCATCAACTACTACCACGGCGAGCTCCTCTCGGGGACGCCGCAGCCCGGCGCCGAGGGCACCCCGCACGACGGCGGCGCCGACGGCGGGAACGCCCGGCTCACGCGGTCGCCGTTCCCCGCGGCGGACGACGTGCACTGGGTCGAGCGCGGGCTGCCTCGCACCGGGATGGACTGGGAGGTGCAGCCCGAGGGGCTCACCCGCGTGCTGCGCCGGATCGGCACCGAGTACGCGCCCGGGATCCCGCTCTACGTCACCGAGAACGGCGCCGCATACGACGACGTGGCGGAGGCCGGCGGGGTCGTGCACGACGCCGAGCGGGCGATGTTCCTGCGCGAGCACATCGCCGCGACGCACGACGCGATCGAGGAGGGCGTGGACGTGCGCGGCTACTTCGCCTGGTCGCTGCTGGACAACTACGAGTGGTCCTTCGGGTACGGCAAGCGGTTCGGGATCGTGCGGGTCGACTACGACACGCAGCGGCGGATCGTGAAGGACTCCGGGCGCGAGTACGCCCGGATCATCGCGGCGCGAGCGGTCTGACGGCGTGAGCGGCGGAGCGGATCCGAAGCGTGCGGGCCGGTCGACGATCGAGGAGGTCGCGGCGGCGGCCGGCGTCTCCCGGTCGACCGTGTCCCGGGTGGTGAATGGATCCACCGCGGTGAGCCCGCACGCGCTCGCCGCCGTGCACGCCGCGATCGAGCGGCTCGGGTACGTGCCGAACCGAGCGGCCCGGACACTCGCCAGCCGGCAGACGCACGCGATCGCGCTCGTCGTCCCCGAGGATACGACGCGGTTCTTCGGGGATCCGTTCTTCGCCGCGGTCGTCGCGGGGATCAGCGACCGGATCGCCCGGTCCGACTACATCCTGAACCTGCTCGTCGCGAGCGACGACGCCGGCGGACGGATGACGGGCTTCGTGCGCAACGGCGGCGTGGACGGCGCGATCATCCTCTCGCACCACATGAGCGACGTGTTCGTCGACCGCATCGTCGAGGCGGTGCCGGCCGTGTTCGGCGGCCGTCCCACGGCCGAGCGCGCGGCGGACTTCATCGTCGACGTCGACAACGTCGCCGGCGCCCGGGCGGCGACCGAGCACTTGCTCGGCTCGGGGCGCACGCGCCTCGCGACGATCACCGGGCCGCTGTCGATGGCCGGCGCGGTGGACCGGCTGCAGGGCTTCCGCGAGGCGCTCGCCGACGCAGGGCTGGAACCCTTCGCCGAGCGCGACGGCGATTACACCGAGGAGGGAGGGGCGGCGGCGGCGCGTGCGTTCCTGGCAGTCGCCGCCGGGCCCGGCGGATCCCTCCCCGACGCGATCTTCGCAGCGAGCGATCTCATGGCGCGGGGGGCTCTGCAGGTGCTGCGCAGCGCCGGGATCCGGATCCCCGAAGACGTCGCGATCGTCGGCTACGACGATTCCCCGGTCGCGGTCTCGACGGATCCGCCGCTCACGACGATCCGCCAGCCCATGCACGCCCAGGGTGAGGCGATGGCGTCGGTGCTCATCGACCTGCTCGCGGGAGCGGCCCCGCCGCACCGCACGATCCTCGACATCGAGCTGGTGGTGCGCGGGTCGGCGTGAGTCGTTTCGCGCCCCAGGGACCGGCCCGGAGTCGGTCGCCGAGGCTGGCGAAGGGAATGCCCCGTCGGGTGCGGATGGATTTCGCCGCTCCCCGCGCATCGGCAGAAGCGATTTCCATCTTCGACGACGGGTGCGCATCCGACAGAGATGGAAATCGGTCCCCCGGGCGGGCCACGGGAGGCGAAAACCATCTCCGACGACGCACGCGGATCCGGCGGAGATGGATTTCGCCGCGTTCCGGGCATCGGTGGAGGCGCTTTCCATCTCCGACGACGCACGCGGATCCGGTGGGGATGGATTTCGCGCCCACGAGGAGGGCCGTAGAAGCGCTTTCCATCCCCGAGCGCCGGAGCCACCGCGGCGGAGATGGATTTCGCTCCCGCCGGCGAGCTGCGGGAGGCGAAATCCATCTCCGAACCGCGCCCGGGTCGGTCGGGACGGAGATAGCCGATCGGCTGATGCGGATCCGGATCCGGCGTCCGTAGGCTGTGGCCATGGAACCCCGGCCCCTGGTGCACGACGCGGCGGAGGGCGTGCCCGACGGCGCGCGCGGGATCCTCGCCCCCGTCCGGTTCGGGCGCGCGCTGCAGCTCGTGCTGATCGCGCTGATCGTCGTCAGCGCGATCCGCTACCTCCTCCGGCACGGCGAGGGCGAGAACGCCGTGTCCGTGATCGCCGGCGCCGTCGTGCTCGCGATCGCGGCGCTGCTGCAGGGCCTGGTCCCGCGCCGCGGCGCCTGGCCCGGCGCGTGGACCCTCGTCGTCTGCGCGCTCTGGGCCGTGCTCACCCTCATCGCCCCCTCGTTCGCCTGGTGCGCCGTGCCGCTCGCGTTCGCCGTGCTGCAGATCCTGCCGTTCGGGCCCGCGATCGCCGTCGTCGGCGCGATGACGGCGGTCGTGATCGCCGCCGAGCTGCGGCTCGCCGCGCTGTTCGACCCGACCCTCGTCGCCGGGCCCATCGGGATCGCGTTCGCGACGATCGTCGCCTACCGCGCGCTCGACCGGGAGGCCACGGTCCGCCAGCAGCTGCTCGACGAGCTGACCGCGACCCAGGCCGACCTGTCCGCCGCGCAGCACCGCGCCGGAGCGCTCGCCGAGCGGGCCCGGCTGTCGCGCGAGATCCACGACTCGGTGGGGCAGTACCTGTCCAGCATCAACCTGCTGCTGCAGGCCGCCGAGCAGGGCTGGGAGCGCCGCCCCGACGCCGCCCGCGAGCAGGTCCGCTCCGCCGCCGGCACCGCCCGGGCCGCCCTCGACGAGGTGCGCCGGGTCGTCCGCGACCTCGCGCCCGGTGAGCTCGAAGGTGCCGCCGGATCCCTCCCGGCCGCCCTCGCGCGCGTGGTCGCAGAGGCGTCGGGGCACGGCGTCGACGTGCAGTTCCGCAGCCACGGCACGGCGACCGAGATCCCGCTGCCGGTCGCATCGGCGATCATCCGCACGGTGCGCGGGGCGCTCGCGAACGTGACCGAGCACGCCAGGGCGACGCGCGCCGTCGTCAGTCTCACCGCCCAGCCCGACGAGCTGCGCCTCGACATCCGCGACGACGGCGTCGGCTTCGACGCCCGGCCGTCGGCGATCGCCGCCCGGGCCGCGCAGCGCCGCGGTGCCGGCCGGGGCCGCGGGATCCCCGGGATGGCGGAGCGGATCGCGCAGCTCGGCGGATCGTTGCAGGTCGAGAGCGCTCCGGGCGAGGGCACCACTCTCTCGATCGTGTTCCCTATGACGGCGGACGCCGCCGCCCCCGCCTCGAGGGAGGACCGATGACCCTGCGGATCGTGCTCGTGGACGATCACCCCGTCGTGCGGGCGGGCGTGCGCGCTCTGCTCGAGTCGGCCGACGACCTCGTCGTCGTGGGCGAGGCGGCCAACGCCGACGACGCGCTCACCGTGGCCGCGGCCGAGCGCCCGGACGTCGTGCTGATGGACCTCAGCCTGGGCGCCGGGGAGGGCGGGATCGCGGCGACCGGACGGATCCGCGCCCTCGAGGATCCGCCCGCCGTGCTCGTACTGACGACCTACGACAGCGAGTCCGACATCCTCCGCGCGCTCGACGCCGGCGCCGCCGGGTACCTGCTGAAGGACACCCCGCCCGACCAGCTGTTCGCCGGGATCCATGCGGTCGCGCAGGGCGAGCCGGCCCTCGCGCCGTCGGTCGCGGCGGTGCTCATGCGCCGTGCCGCCTCGCCCGAGCCGCGGATGACCGAGCGCGAGGTCGAGGTGCTCGAGCTGCTCGCCGACGGCCTCGGCAACCGCGAGCTCGCGAAGACGCTGTTCGTGTCGGAGGCGACGGTGAAGTCGCACCTCTCGCACATCTACGCCAAGCTCGGCGTCGACACCCGTGCTGGCGCGGTCGCCGCCGCGATCGAGCAGCGCATCATCCGGCGCTGAGAGGACCGGGCCCCGGCCCGGGTCTCCCTCCGGCGCGGGTCTCACTCCCGTTCGGGGTTTCCCGCCCGGGTTTGGGGCGTGCCTGCCGGAATCGGCAGGTGAAGCGCGCCCCGAATGTGCAGGATCCGCCCCAAACGTGAACGGGGGTGACCTCGGGCGCGCGGACGGGGCGGGGCGCGCCTACGGCGTGCTGCCCCGCTCGATCAGGGTCGACGGGAACCGCAGCGCCTGCGCGAGGCGGTGCGGGTCGGCGAGGCGCTCCATCAGCATCGCCGCGCCCGCGGTCGCCATCTCGTGGCTCGACTGTCGCACGGTGGTCAGGTCGTACGACGCCCACGAGGCCATGTCGACGTCGTCGTAGCCGATCACCCAGCACTCCTCCGGACCGATCCCGAGGTCGCGGAGGGCGTCGAGCGCGCCGAACGCCATGTAGTCGTTCAGGCAGAAGATCGCCCGGGGGCGCTCGGCGCGGCTCATCAGCCGCCGCGTGATCTCCGCGGCGAGATCGTGCGAGAACTTCCCGTCAAAGCGCAGATGCTCGGGCACGGGGTGCCCGAGCTCGGCCATCCGGGCGAAGAACGCCTCGGTGCGCTGCCGTGACGTGGTGGCCGCGTGGGAACCGGCGATGATCGCGACATCGGTGCGCCCGCGGCCGACGAGGAAGTCGGCCACCAGGGTCCCGCCGGCGGTGTTCTCCCCGGTGACGCGGTCGCAGTCGAGGCCGTCGACCTCGCGGTTGATGAGCAGCAGCGGCAGTCCGCGCCCGACGGCGGCCTGCAGCTCGGGGGAGTCGGCGGTCGCGGTCGTGAAGACGACCCCGTCGACCGCGGACTCCTGGATCGCCGCGAGCGCGTCGACGTGGCTGCTGCTGCCGGCGTTCCAGACGACGACGCGGTAGTGGTGCTCGTTGAGGATGCGGGTGAGCTCGTCGAGCAGCTGCGAGTAGAACGGGTTGCGCAGGTCATCGACGACGACGCCGATCACGTTCGTGCGGCGCGTCTTCATGGCCTGGGCGCCCGCGTGCGGCACGTAGCCGAGCTCGCTCATCGCCGCGAGCACCCGGGCCCTGGTCGCCGGCGCGATGCTCGTCGCGGAGGAGAGCACCCGCGAGACCGTGGCCTGGGAGACGCCGGCGTGCTGCGCCACATCGCGACTGGTGACCACGGAACCCCCTGACATTCGATGACGCCGCCGCGCTGCGACCTCATGGTCCGGATCATACCGAGGCGGCGTACGAGGATCCCGGCGATCGCGTGACCGTCAGGATTCGATGAATCAAACCGTATACGTATTCAGCTCAGGATTTCAATGTTGCTCATTACAGATGAATACGTATACAGTCTCGATATCCCGCACATCGACGCTGATGGAGACCCCATGTCAACCGCCTCGCCCATAGCCGCCGCTCCGCAGGTGCTCAAGGCCCCGTCCGGAGACAGCGCCCAGCGCGGCAGCACCGCCGCGGTGCGCGCCACGGTCGAGGGGGTCATCGCCGACATCCGCGAACGCGGCGACGCCGCGGTCCGCGAGTACTCCGCGACCTTCGACGGATACGCACCGGAGTCCTTCCTGCTGAGCCCCGAGCAGATCGCCGAGATCGTGGCCCGCGTCCCCGAGCAGGTGCTCGTCGACATCCGCTTCGTGCAGGAGCAGGTGCGGGTCATGGCGCAGCGCCAGCTCGAATCGCTGACCGAGTTCGAGATCGAGACGCTCCCCGGGGTCCTGCTCGGTCAGAGGAACGTGCCGATCCAGGCCGCAGGCGCCTACGTCCCCGGGGGCAAGTACCCGCTGCTCGCGAGTGCGCACATGACGATCGTGACCGCCAAGGTCGCCGGCGTCGAGCGCGTCGCGGCCTGCACACCGCTCATCAAGGGCGAGGTGCCCGACGCCACGGTCGCGGCCATGCACCTCGCGGGCGCCGACGAGATCTACCTGCTCGGCGGCATCCAGGCGATCGCCGCCCTCGCGGTCGGCACCGAGACCATCGCACCGGTGCACATGATCGCCGGTCCCGGCAACGCCTTCGTCGCCGAGGCCAAGCGGCAGCTGTTCGGCGAGGTCGGCATCGACCTCTTCGCCGGCCCGACCGAGGTGCTCATCGTCGCGGACGAGCACGCGGATCCGTTCATCGTCGCCGTCGACCTGCTCTCCCAGGCCGAGCACGGCCCCGACTCCCCCGCGGTGCTCATCACCACGAGCGAGGAGCTCGGCCGCCAGGTCATCGCACATGTCGACACGCTGCTCATCGACATGCCCACCAAGGACTTCGCCGAGCCGGCCTGGCGAGACTGGGGGGCCGTGCTCGTCGTCGACACCCTCGACGAGGCTTACGCCCTGGCCGACGAGTACGCCTACGAGCACGTGCAGATCCTCACCGCCGAGCCGCGCGAGGCGCTCGAGAAGATGCGCAACTACGGTGCGCTCTTCCTCGGCGAGGGCACCTGCGTCTCCTACGGCGACAAGGTCATCGGCACCAACCACGTGCTGCCCACCCGGGGAGCCGCGCGATACACCGGCGGCCTCTGGGTCGGCAAGTACCTGCGCACCGTCACGTACCAGGAGGTCGTGGACACCGACTCCAGCGCGATGCTGGGCGAGCTGTGCGGCCGCGCCGCGCGCGTCGAGCGCTTCGAGGGCCACGGCCGCTCGGGCGACGTGCGCGCCGCGAAGTACCGCCGCACCGGCCTGCCCTGGTCCGCGCAGAGCTACGCGGTCTGAGGAGGATCCGTTGGGCTACTACATCGGACGGCGATTGCTGGAGGCGATCCCGACCCTGTTCCTGATCGTCACGATCGTGTTCTTCCTCGTGTTCATCGTGGGCGACCCGATCGCCCTGATGCTCGGCGAGAACGCTCTCCCGGAACAGGTCGCCAGGATCCGCGACTCGATGGGTCTGAACGACCCGCTGATCATCCAGTACCTGCGCTACCTCGGCTCGGTGCTGACCGGCCACTTCGGCGAGTCGTACCAGTACCACGAGCCGGCGATCGGGATCGTCCTGGAGCGGCTCCCGCTGACCCTCACGCTCGCGATCGGCGCGATCGTGCTCGCGATCGTCATCGCCATCCCCCTCGGGGTGTGGGCGGCGGTGCACCGCGGCGGCACGATCGACAACCTCGTGTCGTCGGTCTCGGTCATCGCCAAGGCCATGCCCAGCTTCTGGCTCGGCATCATGCTGATCCTGCTGTTCTCGGTGACTCTGGGCTGGTTCCCGGTCTCGGGCAGCGGATCCTGGGCACACATCGTCCTCCCGGTGATCACGCTGGGCACGGGCACGGCGGCCGAGATCACCCGGCTGGTGCGCTCGAGCATGGTCGAGATCCTCGGCCAGGACTACATCCGCACCGCGTACGGCAAGGGCCTGAAGGACTCGGCGGTGCTGTTCCGGCACGGGCTGAGCAACGCCTTCATCCCCGTCACCTCGATCACGGTGCTGCAGTTCTCGCACCTGCTCAGCGGTGCGCTCATCACCGAGGCGGTGTTCGCCTGGCCGGGCCTCGGCCAGCTCCTGGTGAAGGCCGTCACCCAGCGCGACATGCCGCTGATCCAGGCCGCGGTGTTCATCGTGGCGCTGATGGTGATCGCGCTGAGCATCCTCTCCGACATCTCGTTCAAGCTCGTGGACAGGCGGATCAAACTTGACTGAGTTCATCGTGCTCCCGCAGGAGCGCACCCCCGCGCGAGCCGCCCGGCTCTTCCGCAACATCCCCGCCCCGGCGGTGCTCGGGCTGATCCTCGTGATCGTCCCCGTGCTCGTCGCGATCCTCGCCTCGTGGATCATGCCGCACAACCCCGCGGACATCGACCCGTCGAAGGCGCTCATCCCGCCGGCGACCGACTGGGCCTACCCGCTCGGCACCGACAACCTCGGCCGCGACATGCTCAGCCGGCTCATCGAGGGATCCCGGATCTCCCTGCTCGTCGGCATCCTCGGCGTCGTGCTGGCCGGATCCATCGGCCTCGTCGCGGGCCTCGCCGCCGGCTACTACGGCCGGTTCGTGGACGCGGCGATCATGCGCCTCGTCGACGCCCTGCTCGCGATCCCCGGCATCCTGCTGATCCTCGTGATCCTCGGCGTCGTCAAGCCCGGCCTCACCACGCTGGTGGTCGTGCTCGGCGTCACCAACTGGGTGATCTACGCCCGGCAGATCCGGGCCGAGGTTCTCGAGCTGCGCGAGCGGCTCTTCGTCGAGGCGGCCAAGAACGTCGGCGTCTCGGACCTCAGGATCATCGCCCGGCACATCGCGCCGAACGTCATGCCGACGTTCATCGTGCTGTCCACGCTGAGCGTCGCGACGATCATCATCACCGAGTCGTCGCTGAGCTTCCTCGGTCTCGGCGTGCAGCCGCCGGACATCTCCTGGGGTCTCATGCTCACCACGGGTCGCGACTACGTCACCAGCGCCTGGTGGCTGAGCACCTTCCCGGGGCTCGCGATCACCGGGACGGTGCTCGGAATCCTCCTCCTCGGCGACTGGCTGAGGGACATGCTCGACCCGCGATTGGCGGTGTGACCCATGGCACGGACCGAAGCGATGCTGAGCCTTCAGGACCTCAGCGTGAAGGCGACCAAGCGCGACCTGACCCTCGTCGACGGCGTCTCGCTCTCCATCGGCGCCGGTGAGCGGATGGCCCTGGTCGGCGAGTCGGGATCGGGAAAGAGCCTGACCTGCATGTCGATCATCAACCTGCTCGCCCGGGGGCTCGCCGTTTCCGGCGGGTCCATCCGGTGGAACGGCGAGGACATCGCGCACGCGTCCCCGGCTCGGATGCGGCAGCTGCGCGGCCGCGAGATCTCGATGATCTACCAGGAGCCGCTCACCGCGCTCAACCCGATCCTGTCGATCGGTACGCAGCTCGGCGAGGCCGCCCGGCACGTGCGCGCCACCCGCGCCGATGTGCTGTCGATGCTCGACCGGGTCGGCTTCCATCAGCCCGAGCGCGTGCTGCGGCAGCGCCCGCACGAGCTCTCCGGCGGAATGCGCCAGCGCGCGATGATCGCGATGGCGCTGCTCGGCAAGCCGCGCCTGCTGCTCGCCGACGAGCCCACCACGGCGCTCGACGTGACCGTGCAGGACCAGGTGCTCAAGCTCATCTACGACATCAGCGTCGAGACCGGCACGGCCCTGCTGCTCGTCAGCCACGACCTCAACGTCGTGCGGCGGATCGCCGACCGGGTCGCGGTGATGTACACCGGGCGGATCGTCGAGAGCGGCGAGACCGAGCGCGTGCTCACCGCGCCGCGGCACCCGTACACCGACGCGCTGCTGCAGTCGGCCCCGTCGATCGAGGCGAAGAGCAGCCGGCTCACCGCGATCCCGGGCCGCGTGCCCACGCCGAGCGAGTGGACGAGCGGCTGCCGGTTCGCGCAGCGCTGCGCCTTCGCGACCGATGCGTGCTCCGTCAAGCCCGCGTTCACCGAGGTCGACGGCCAGGCGGCGGCCTGCTGGCACACCGACCGTCTGCTGGAGCTGAAGGGCGTCGCATCATGACCATGGACATCGACACCGCCGTCGAGACCGTCACCGGCACCGACGCGGTGGTCCGGGCCACCGGGCTGCACAAGACCTTCCAGGTCGCCGAGGGCTTCTTCGGGAAGAAGAAGGAGTTCCAGGCGGTGAAGAACGTCGACCTGGCCGTGCCGAAGGGATCCACCCTCGGCATCATCGGGGAATCCGGATCCGGCAAGACGACTGTCGCGAGGATGCTCGTCGGCCTGCTCTCGCCCACCTCGGGGGACATCAGCATCAACGGGCAGTCGGTCTTCGACCGCAGGGGGCGCACGACGACCGCGGGCCGCACCGCGGCGCAGATGGTGTTCCAGGATCCGTACTCCGCTCTCAATCCGCGGATGAACGTGCGTGCGATCCTCTCCGAACCGATGACGGTGGCGCCCCGTGCGGGCCGTCGGGAGATCGCCCGGCGGGTCGACGAGCTCATCGACCAGGTGGGGCTCTCCTCCGCGGCGCTGGACAAGTACCCGCACGAGTTCTCCGGCGGGCAGCGCCAGCGTCTCGTGATCGCCCGGGCGATGGCGCGCAAACCACCCGTGCTCGTCTGCGACGAGCCGGTCTCGGCGCTCGACGTGTCGATCCAGAGCCAGATCCTCAATCTGCTCAAGGAGCTCCAGGAGGAGCTGGGCCTCACGTACGTGTTCATCGGCCACGGCCTGGAGAGCGTCTACTTCATGAGCGACCGCATCAGCGTGATGTTCAAGGGCGAGGTCGTCGAGCAGGGCACGGCCGACGACATCCTGCACCGCCCGCAGCACGAGTACACGAAGCAGCTCATCGAGTCGTCCCGCGCGCAGCCGTTCAAGAGCCGCTGACGATCCGTCCCGACCACCGACCTCCGGCGACACCCCCGCCGGACACCCCAGAGCGGACCCGATCCGCTCGCGAAAGGAACACAGCATGACGAAGAAGAGAGTCGCCGCCGTTGGGGCGCTCGCCGCAGCGGCGCTGCTGCTGGCCGGGTGCGTTCCCGGCACCGGCAGCGCCCCGAAGGCCGACAGCAGCGCCGCGTCGACGAAGGACACGCTCGTGTGGGCGCAGACCGTCGACCCGCGCAACCTCGACCCGCAGAACGCCGTGCAGACCTCGGCCGACCGGGTGAACCGCAACATCTACGACCGGCTCTTCACCCGCGACGCATCGATGAAGATCGTCCCGCAGCTGGTGAAGGACTACAAGCAGGTCGACGACACCACCTGGAACTTCACCCTCCGCCAGGACGTGAAATTCCAGGACGGCTCGAAGCTCACCGCCAAGGACGCCGTCTTCACGATCCACCGTCTGAAGGACCCGTCCCTGCTCGAGGCGCGCTGGTACCAGCAGATCCTCGAGGCCACCCAGACCGGCGAGTACTCGTTCCAGCTGAAGACCGACGGCCCGATGCCTACGCTCATGGCCGTGCTGGCCAAGAGCGGCGCCGACATCGTTCCCGCCGACTTCATCGAGAAGAACGGCATCGAGGCCTTCATCAAGGCGCCGTTCGGATCCGGCCCGTACAAGTTCACCGAGTGGAAGCGCGACGACCGCGTGATCCTCGACCGCAATGACGGCTACTGGGGCGGCAAGCCGAAGTGGAAGCACGTCGAGGTCCGGACGATCCCGGAGAACTCGACCCGCGTGTCCGAGCTGCTCACCGGCGGCGTCGACATCGCCACCGACGTGCCGGTCATCGACTGGAAGCGTGTCAACGGCGACAAGACCCGGATGTCGATCGGCGAGACCAGCCGCGTCATGCTGCTCGTGCTGCGCCTGAACTCGGAGTACGCGACGAAGGACCCGCGCGTCCGTGAGGCCATCGACCTGGCGATCGACAAGAAGTCGATCGTGAAGACGCTGTTCAACGGCGAGGCCACCCCGACCCGCACCCGCGCCCCGAAGGCCGTCTTCGGCGGCGACCCGAAGATGTACGACACGTCGGTGTACGACCCGAAGAAGGCCAAGGAGCTCGTCGACAAGGTCAAGGCGGACGGCGGCGACGTGTCGCTGCACTACAGCGCGTCCCGCGGCACCTACCCGATGGACGCCGAGCTCGCCGAGATGGTCAACGCGATGCTGACCAAGGCCGGGTTCAAGGTCGACCTGGAGATCCTCGAGGGCGGCGCCTTCGGCGACATCTACAGCAAGTACACGAACAAGGCCGTCTACCAGGTCGCCTTCTCCGACGCGCTGCTGGACGCCTCGTACTCGCTGCAGGGCTTCGCCACGACCCTGGGCATGCCGCGCATGGGTTACAGCAACGCGACGGTCGACGACCTGCTGAGCAAGGCCAACCGCACGATGGACCAGAACGAGCGCAAGAAGGACTACGCGCAGGTGCAGGAGATCATCGCCGAGAAGGACCGCCCGCTGATCTCGCTGTATGCGCAGCCCTCGGCCTACGGCACCAGCAAGAGCGTGAAGTTCACCCCGCGCGCCGACGACGCGTTCGTCTTCGACGACGTCACCCCGGCGAAGTAATCACGATCGCTCGGATCCGGTCCCTCCCGAGGGGCCGGATCCGAGCGCCCCGCCCAGCCCCCGCAGCAGAAGGAACGCAGAACCACCATGAACAGTGCAACCACCGTCGTCATCGGAGGCGGCATCGCCGGCGTCACCACGGCGTTCCAGCTGGCCCGCCGGGGCGCGCGGGTCACCGTGATCGACGACGGCGGGTTCGGCCAGGCCACCGCCGCGAGCGCCGGCATCATCGCCCCGTGGGTGTCGTCTTCGGACGGCTCCTTCTACGAGGCGTACTCCGCGGGCGGCGGCTTCTACCCCGAGTTCCTCTCCCAGCTCGAAGGCCTGGGCATCCCCGAGCTCGGCTACCGGCGCTCCGGCGCACTCATGGTCGGCACCCAGACCGAGCTCGACGGCGTCGAGGAGCGGATCCGCTCGCGCGTCGCGGCGGCCGGATCCGTGGCCGGCGAGGTCGCCCGCGTCGACAGCGCCCGCGCCCGCGAGCTCTTCCCGCCGCTCGCCACGGGCCTCGGCGGCATCACCGTCTCCGGCGGCGGCCGGGTGGACGGTCGCATCCTGCGCGACGCCGCCCTCAGCGGCGCGATCGCCCTGGGAGCCGCGCACCTCGTCGACGCCGTCATCGGCATCGAAGCGTGCGAGGGATCCGGCTGGCGCGTCCGCACCACGACCACCGAGCTCGATGTCGACGCGGTCGTCGTCGCGGCCGGCGCCCGGGTGCGCGACCTCCTCGCGCCGCTCGGTACGACCGTGGGCGTCAGCCCGCAGCGCGGACAGATCGTGCATCTCGGCCTGCGCGGCGTGAACACCTCGCCGTGGCCGACCCTGCATCCGTTCGCCGACCACTACATGACCCCGTTCGACGGCGGCCGGATCGCCGTGGGCGCGACCCGCGAGACCGGCAGTGGCTTCGACGCGCGGGTGACCGCGGCCGGGCAGATGTCGGTGCTGCAGAAGGCGCTCGCGCTCGCCCCGGGTCTCGCCGGCGCCACGATCCTGGAGACCCGCGTCGGGATCCGCCCGATGGGCGATGACGGCGTGCCGCTGATCGGGCGCGTGCCGGGCGCGGACGGGCTCTGGCTCGTCGCCGGCTACGGTGCGGGCGGCCTGACGATGGGCCCGCTGTTCGGCGACGCCGTCGCCCGCGACGTGATGGGCGAGGCCGCCCCCGAGCTCGCCCACTTCGGCGTGGCGGCGGCCTGACGATGGCCACGCACACCTACCGGAGGGAGGCCGTCGAGGTGCCCGGAGGGGCGGCGACGGTCGGGGTGTGGGATCCGGTGGATCCCGCACCCGCCGGGGCGCCCGCGGTGTGCGTCATCCACGGCATCACCTCGAACCACCTCATGCTCGCCGCAGTCGTCGAGGCGCTGCCCGGGCTGCGCGTGATCGGTCCCGACCTGCGCGGCCGCGCCGGCTCCCGCGACCTCGGCGCCCCGTACGGCATGCGCGCCCAGGCCGAGACCGTGCTCGCCGCGATCCGGGAACTGCTCCCCGCGGGCGACGTCGTCCTCGTCGGGCACTCCCTCGGCGGTTACATTGCGATGACCGTCGCGGGCCTGCTCGCCGAGGCGGCGCCGGGATACCGGTTCCTCGGCCCCGTCGTCATCGACGGCGGCACGCCGCGGCCTCCGCGCGCCAGGAAGGACGACACGACCGAGGCTCTGCTCGAGGCGTTCGGGCCGGCCGCCCGGCTCGGCCGGGCGTTCGCGGACGTCGACGAGTACCTCGGCTTCTTCCGCGCGCATCCGTCGTTCGCCGCCGGGGTGGATCCGGTCGCACGGGCGAGCTTCGAATACGACCTGGTCGGCGACGCGGAGCACGGCTACCGCGCGTCGACCGTCGTCGAGGCGATGCAGGCCGACTCGGACGACGTGTACGGATCCGCCGACTACCTGACCGCCTTCGAGCGGGTCATGAGCGACCCTTCGCACCGCGACGGCGTCTGGCTGATCTCCGCGGAGAGCGACCTCGTCGCGGCGAAGCCGGGCCTGCACCCGGCAGCCCTCCTCGACGAGTACCGCACGCGCTGGCCGCACCTGCACATCGCCGAGGTCGCCGGCACGAACCATTACGACGTGATCCTCGCCGAGGCCGGCGTCCGCGCCTGCGCCGACGCGGTGCACGCCGTGATCGACGGCGCCCGCATGACCCCCGGCGGATCCTGACCCCCACTCCCGGCCCCCCGACAGAAAGGCACCCATGACCCTCTTCGACCCACGGACCACCGCCCTCGTCATGATCGACCTGCAGGAGGCGAACATGACCCACGATCACCTGCCGCACGGTTCCCGCGGCGTGCTCGACAAGTCGCTGCGCCTCATTGCCGCCGCCCGCGAGGCCGGATCCCTGCTCGTGCACGTGCGCTCGAGCTTCCTGCCGAACGAGCGCGACTCGCTGCAGCCGATCCTCATCGAGAAGCAGCGTCCGGCGAACCCGGTGCGCGAGCCGCGCTGGGACGAGCTCGTGCCCGAGGTCGCCCCGCAGCCGAACGAGCCCGTGCTCGTCAAGCGCAGCTGGAACGCCTTCCACGGCTCCGACCTCGACGTGCAGCTGCGCCGCCACGGCATCGAGACGATCGTGCTGATCGGCATGTCCACCAACTGGGGCGTCGAGGGCACCGCCCGCGCAGCCTACGAGAACTACTACAACATCGTGTTCGCGGAGGACGCGATGTCGGCCGCCACCGCCGAGGGGCACCGGCACAGCGTCGAGACGATCCTGCCGCTGCTCGGCCGGGTCCGCTCGGTCGATGAGGTGGAGCGCGCGTTCGGGGAGAGCGCAGCCTGAAGCGCCCCCGGATGACGGCCTTCCCCGGCCGCCCGCTCCGCTTCGCGGCGCGCCCCGGGAAGGCCGCCCAGAGGCCCGGACGTGCATCGCACGTCCGGGCCTCACCGCTATCGGAGACTCGGCGTCTGAACGAGCGTTCAGTCCGCGGAAGGCGGGAGGATAGCCCGGGGGAGTGCCCGTGCAGGGTTGTGCGAGGATTGCCCCGGAAAGCCGGAAGTGCGTGTTGTCTAAACGAGCGTTTAGGGATAGTGTTGCAATCGCGAGGTGAGATAGCCGCCTCGCAGTGAGTGTTAAAAAACCTGATAAACCCTATAAAAACCGATCCCTGACGCATTCCTCGCGGTGTGCGTGACGGGCGCGGAGGGCCGAAGAGATCTCGACGAAGCGATCCAACGATCAGAAGTGCCGCATCGACGTCGATCCCACACCGCAAGTCCCCTGCTCACCCGGCAGGATCCTCACCCCTGTGCGCGACCGAAGGAGTTCATCGCATGCTGTTCACGAACCGGGACCACTCTGCCGTGGCCTCCCCGAAGGTACGATCCCTCGCCCTCGCCGCCTCCGGCGTGGTCCTCGCGGTGGTGCTGAGCGCCTGCTCCGCGGGCTCGCCCGCCGCGGCGCCCGCGACGAGCGCGAAGGCCGCGTCCGGCAACTCCTCGCCGGCCGACCCGGCGAAGGCGGGCAAGGCCGCGAAGCTCGTGCCCAAGGAGTTCAAGGACAAGGGCACGCTCGTCGTCGGGCTCGACGCGTCGACCCCTCCCGGTGAGTACATCGACAAGGACGGCACCACCGTCGTCGGCTACCAGGCCGACCTGATCAAGGCCGTCGGGCAGAAGCTCGGCATCGACATGGAGCTGGAGAACGCCGGCTTCGACACGATCATCCCGGGCCTCGCGAGCGGGCGGATCGACATCGGGCAGGCCGGCATGTACGCCAAGCCCGCACGCATGGAGAAGGCCGACTTCATCTCCTACGCCCTGATCGGGTCGACGCTGTTCACGTCCAGCTCCTCGAAGAAGTCGTACAACGGGCTCGACAGCCTGTGCGGCGCGGGCGTCGCGGTGCAGCTCGGCACCTCGCTGCAGACCATGCTGGAGGATCAGTCCAAGAAGTGCACCGCCGCGGGCAAGGCCGCGGTCAACGTGCTCACGTTCAACAACGGCAACGAAGAGGTCCTCGCCGTCGGCAGCGGCCGGGCGGATGCCGGCTTCGACAGCCAGGAGACGATCAACTACCTGATCAAGCAGAGCAACGGCCAGTACAAGGTCACCGGATCCCCGATCGCCGCGAACGTGCCGAGCAGCATCGCGGTCAAGAAGGGCACGGGTCTGGACAAGGCGATCCAGGCGGCGCTCGAGGAGATGATCGCCGACGGCTCCTACGCCAAGATCTTCGAGAAGTGGGGCGTCGCGCCGATCATGATCAAGAAGCCCGCGCTCAACGACGTCGGCAACCCCGCCAGCTGACGCGCCCGCCGCAGGAAGAGCCAGAAGGAGCTGTGATCGTGGAGCCCCAGAGCACGCAGGCGTCGCCGGTGACGACGACGATCTTCATCGACGAGAAGCCGGTGCCCGTGCCGCGTCCCGGGCGCTGGGTGGCCGTCGTGGTGCTGATCGTCCTCGTCGCCTGGGGCGTCTACACGCTCGGGTTCGAGAAGATCCAGCGCGGCACGCAGATGCAGACCCGGTTCGGGTGGGAGATCGTGGGGCAGTACTTCCTCACGCCCAACATCCTGAACGGCCTGCTCGTCACGCTCGAGCTGACCGCGGCGGCCATGGTGATCGGGATCGTCGGCGGGATCGTCCTCGCCGTGATGCGCCTGTCGACGAACCCGATCCTGTCCTCCGCGAGCGCGCTGTACATCTGGCTCTTCCGCGGCACCCCGGTGCTCGTGCAGCTGCTGCTCTGGTACAACCTCAGCTACATGTTCCCGCAGATCAACCTGGGGATCCCGTTCGGCCCGACCTTCGTCTCGCTGAACGCCAACACGATGATCACCCCGTTCCTCGCGGCCCTGCTCGGCCTGGGTCTGCACGAGGCCGCGTACATGTGCGAGATCGTCCGGGCCGGGATCCTGTCCGTCGACGAGGGGCAGGAGGAGGCCGCGCAGTCGCTCGGCATGTCCCGCCGCAAGACGATGCTGCGGATCATCCTGCCGCAGGCCATGAAGGTGATCATCCCGCCGACGGGCAGCCAGACGATCGGCATGCTGAAGATGTCCTCGCTCGCGAGCGTCATCACGGTCGTCGAGCTGCTGCGCTCGGTCCAGCTCATCTACGCGTCGACGTACGACACGATCCCGCTGCTCATCGTCGCGAGCCTCTGGTACCTCGTCGTGACGTCGATCCTCACTGTCGGGCAGTACTACGTCGAACGGCACTACTCGCGCGGATCCTCGCGCAACCAGCCGCTCACGCCGGTGCAGCGCCTGCGCCGCATGTTCGGGGACTTCCACCCCGGCGTGCGCGAGATCCGGTCGAACCCCCAGGGAGGGCAGTCATGATCTTCCGCTCACGCACCGACCGCGCCGCGGAACGGTACGACGGCCCGATGGTCAAGGCCACGGGCGTGTTCAAGAGGTTCGGATCGGTCGAGATCCTCCGCGGGGTCGATTTCGAGGTGAAGCGCGGCGAGGTCTCGGTCATCATCGGCCCGTCCGGATCCGGCAAGACCACGTTCCTGCGCTGCATCAACCACCTCGAGAAGATCAACGCCGGGCGCATCTACGTCGACGGCGAGAACGTCGGCTACCGCGAGGTCAACGGTCGGCTGCACGAACTGCGCGACGCCGAGGTCTGCCGCAACCGCGAGCAGATCGGCATGGTGTTCCAGAACTTCAACCTGTTCCCGCACAAGAACGTGCTGGACAACATCATCGAGGCGCCCCGGCAGGTGCGCCGGATGACGGCGACCGCCGCGAAGGAGCGGGCCTACGACCTGCTCGACAAGGTCGGGCTCAGCGACAAGGCGACCGCCTACCCGGCGCAGCTGAGCGGCGGGCAGAAGCAGCGCATCGCGATCGCGCGGGCGCTCGCGATGGATCCGAAGCTCATGCTCTTCGACGAGCCCACGTCGGCGCTCGACCCCGAACTCGTCGGCGAAGTTCTCACCGTCATGAAGCAGCTCGCGCGGGACGGCATGACCATGGTCGTCGTCACGCACGAGATGGGCTTCGCGCAGGACGTCGCCGACACGGTGACGTTCATGAGCAACGGCAAGGTGGTGGAGCGGGGGACGCCGGACGAGGTCCTGTCGAACCCGCAGGAGGAGCGCACCAGGTCGTTCCTGGCGCGCGCGATGAGCGAGAGAAGGGCATGAGCGTGAAACTCGGTGCGGCCGTCGCGAAGGCGCTGGCGGACCACGGCGTCGACACGATGTTCGGCGTGATGGGGGAGGGGAACCTCCTGATCATCGACCACTTCGTGCACGAGCTCGGGCTGACCTACGTCACCGCCGCGAACGAGTTCGGCGCGGTCACGATGGCGAACGGCTATGCCCAGGCGGGCGGCCGGGTCGGCGTCGCGACCGTGACCCAGGGGCCGGGTCTGACGAACACGATCACCGCGCTCCGCGACTGCGTGAGCGCCGGATCCCCCGTCGTGCTGATCGCCGGCGCCACGCACGACCGCGAGAACAAGCAGTTCATCGAGCAGGCCGAGTACGTCGCCCCGACCGGCGCGGTGTTCATCAACGTCGAGTCCCGGCACTCGGTGCTGCACGACGTCGCACGCGCGGTCACGGTGGCGCGCACCGAGCGCTGCCCGGTCGTCCTGAACATCGCCGTCGAGATCCAGGACGAGGAGGTCGCCTACCGCTCGGTCGAGCAGGGCACGGCTACTCCGACCCCGCTCGACGACGACGAGCTGGAGGCCGCGCTCGGCATGATCAGCGTGGCCCGCCGCCCGCTCGTGCTCGCCGGGTACGGCACAGTGCTCGGCGGCGCCGAGGAGGCTGTGCGAGCGCTCGCCGAGCGGCTCGGCGCGCCGCTGGCGACGACCCTCCGCGGCAAGGAGCTGTTCTCCGGGGATCCGCGCAGCATCGGCATCTGCGGGGGTCTGTCCTCGCCGGAGGGCTCCGCGGTGATCGATCGGGCCGACTGCATCATCGCGATCGGCGCGAGCCTGTCGAAGCTCACGACCGAGCGCGGGGCGCTCTTCCAGGGCAAGACCGTGATCGAGTGCGATGTCGACCCGGCCCGGCTCGGGTTCAACCTCGACGTCGACGCGGTGATCGCGGGCGATGCGGCCGCCGTGGCGCGGCAGATCGTGGAGTACCTGGATCTCGCCGAGATCGGCGCGACCCGGTTCCACGAGGAGGCGCTGCAGCTGCGCGCCGCGAACGGATCCGCCGGGTACGTCGACCGCAGCGGTGACGGGATGGTCGACATCCGCACCGCGTTGGCCGCAGTCGAGAAGGCCGTGCCGGCCGAGCGCACGCTCGTCGTGGACGTGCGGCGCTTCATGGAGGAGACGGTCCGCCGGGTGCACGCCCCCGATGCCGCCGCCTACGTGTACGGCGCGAGCTTCGGCGCGGTCGGGATCGGGATGGGCGCCGCGATCGGCGCGAGCTTCGCGCGCTCCGACCGGCCCGCGCTGCTGATCTGCGGCGACGGCGGCTTCATGATGACCGGGCTCACCGAGTTCAACACCGCCGTCCGGCACGACCGCGACCTCATCTGCGTCGTGCTGAACGACGGCTGCTACGGCGCGGAGGAGATCCAGCTGCGGGACCAGGGGCGCAACCGCGACCTGGCGATGTTCGACTGGCCGGGCTTCGAGGGCATCGCGACCGCGCTCGGCGGATCGGCCGTGACCGTCACCTCACTCGACGAGCTGGACGGCATCGCCGGCGTGATCGCCGAGCGCCGCGGCCCGCTGCTCATCGACATCCGGATCAGCCCGGACGGGATCGCCTGAATGTGGGCGATGCAGCTCGTCGCGCCGCAGCGTTTCGAGCCCTGTGACGCCCCGGAGCCGGATCCCTCCGCGCTCCAGCCGGGGGAGGTGTTGCTGCGCACGCTCGCGGGAGGGATCTGCGGCAGCGACCTGCAGTTCTTCCGCGGCGTCCGCCAGCTGGACGCGGACGCGCCCTCGCATCTGCCGGCAGCGGTCGGGTTCCCCGGGCACGAGATCGTCGGTGTCGTCGTCGCCTCCGCCCAGGAGGGCGTGCACGTCGGCGAGACCGTCGTCGGCTGGGCGACCGCCTACGACGCGATCGCCGAGTACGTGATCACCCGCGGCGACGGCCTCACCGCGTACAGTCCGGATCTGCCCGCCGAGGTCGCGGTCATGCTGCAGCCGCTCGCGTGCGTGCTCGCCGCGGTGGACCGGCTCGGCGACGTCGCCGGTCGCACGGCCGCGGTCATGGGCCAGGGCCCGATCGGCGTGCTGTTCGGCCACGTGCTGAAGTCCGCCGGCGCCGCGCACGTGACGGGCGTCGACCGGGTCGACCGCCGCGACGTTGCGGCCTTGTTCGGCGTGGACGAGATGGTCTGGGCCTCGGCCGACCGCTGGGCGCGGATGCTGCCCGACGACCGCCGCCCGGAGATCGTCGTCGAGGCGATCGGCCACCAGACCGCGACCCTGAACGACGCCGTCGAGGCGGTCGCGCACGGCGGCCAGATCTACTACTTCGGCATCCCGGACGAGCGGATCTACCCGTTCGACCTGGACCGCTTCCTTGCGAAGGACCTGACTCTTCGCTCCGGCCTCACCCGCGACCGCCGGCACTGGCTGGCTGCCGCCGGCGAGTACCTCGCGGCGCACCCCGCGCTCGCGGCCGCGTACGTCACCGACGTCGTCGGCCCGGACGATATCACCGAGGCCTACACCCGCGCCATCACCCCCAAGCCGGGGCAGCTCAAGATCGTCTTCACCACGCCCGCGGCGGCCACCGCCGACCCCCTCGAAGTAGCAAAGGAATTCGCAGATGCGTCGCGTCATTGACCTCGAGACCGTCCTCCCCGGCGGAGACGGCGAGCACGCCGGCACCGGCCAGCGCGGCCCCGCCGGCCCCGACCGCCTGCCGAACCCGCCCGGATACGGCTGGTCGAACTACGACACGATCTTCACGCGATCCGACGATCCCGAGGCCCCGGACGTGAACGCGGTGACCGACACCCGGCCGCCGGCCGAGCGCGCCGCCGAGCTCGTGCAGCTCATGGATCGCGCCGGTGTCGTGAAGAGCGTCGTCGCCGCGGCGTCCAACAAGGTCACCGCCGAGGTCGTGCAGGCCTTCCCGGACCGCTTCATCGGCTTCGCCCACCTCAGCCCGTACGACGGCATGCGCGCGTCCCGCGAGCTCACCCGGCTCGTCACGGAGGAGGGCATCGGCGGGCTCTCGGTCGCCGCGCTCTACGACACGATCCCGCCCAGCGACCGCCGCTACTACCCGCTGTACGCGAAGGCCGTGGAGCTCGGGATCCCCGTGCGCATCTACACCTCGATGCCGTATGCGAACGACCGCCCGTACGACCTCGCCCACCCGCGGCACCTCGACCAGATCGCGATGGACTTCCCCGAGCTGACGATCATCGCCGGGCTCAGCGGCTGGCCGTGGATCAACGACATGGTCGGCCTGCTGCGCCGACACCCGAACCTGTTCTGCGACACCGCCGCGCACCGGCCGAAGTACCTCGGCAAGCCCGGCTCGGGCTGGGAGCAGTTCATGCAGTTCGGCAACACGCTCATCCAGGACAAGGTCATGGTCGGCCTGTCCTGGGGGCTGCTGGGCATGTCGATGGAGGCCATCATCGACGAGTACCTCGAGCTGCCCCTCAAGGAGTCGGTGCAGGAGAAGTGGCTGTACGGCAACGCCGCGCGAGTGCTGGGCATCGAATGATCACCGCGGATCTCCCGACCGTGCGGACCGCCGCTGAGCGCGCGGCCCTCGTCGCCCGCGGCATCACCGGGCTGCTGCGCCCGAGGACCGTCGCCGTGATCGGCGCCTCGCCGGAGCGCAGCACGCTCGGCAACCAGGTGCTGCGGAACCTGCGGATCTTCGGGTTCGCGGGCACCGTGATCCCGGTGCACCCGCGGGCCGACGTGCTCGAGGGATATGCGGCCGTGCCGAGCATCGCCGACCTTCCCGAGGGCGTCGACGTCGCGGTCGTTAGCGTCAGAGCCGCCCGGGCGACCGGCGTGCTGCGCGAGCTCGCCGAGCGCGGCTGTCCCGCGGCGGTCATGCCCGCCGCGGGTTTCGGCGACGACGAGCTGACCGAGCTGCGGGAGGCGCTCGCGGAGCTGCCGATCGTCGTGAACGGACCGAACTGCCTCGGCACGCTGAGCGTCGCCGACGCCGCCCCGCTGTGGACCGCGAACATCCGGCGCGACTTCCGCACCGGCAACGTCGCGCTCGTCACCCAGTCCGGGTCCGCGGCGATCTCGGTCACGACCACCTCGGACCTCGGCTTCTCGCGCGTGGTGTCCAGCGGCAATGAGCTGTCGCTCAGCGCCGCCGACTACCTCTCCTGGCTCGCGGAGGACGACGAGACGGCGGCCGTGGGGCTCGTGCTCGAGTCGCTCACCGAGCCGGAGGCGTTCCGCGCCGCGGTGCGCCGCGTGCAGGCGGCGGGCAAGCGGATCGTCGCCGTCAAGGTCGGGCGCACCTCGGCCGGTGGCCGGGCGACCCAGGCGCACACCGGCGCCCTGGTCACCGGCTACGACGCCTACCGGGCGCTGTTCCGCCAGCTCGGCGTGCCGGTCGTGCGCGACTACGACGAGCTCGTGAGTACTCTGCACCTGTACTCCCGGCTGGGATCGCGGCCCGTCGGCGGCAACCGGCTCGCGGTCATGTCGATCTCAGGCGGGCAGAGCGCGCTCGCGTGCGACATCGCCACCGAGATCGGCGCGACGATCGCCGACTTCGCCCCGGAGACCGCCGAACGCGTGCGCGCCGCCCTGCCGGGGACGACGGGTGAGAACCCCGTCGACATCGGCGCGAGCATCGACGAGGACGCCCGACGCACCGCCGAGGCGGTCGCGGCGGTCGGCGCGGATCCCGGCGTCGACGCGATCGTCGTCGTGCAGGATGCGCAGGAGAAGCTTCCGCTCACCCCGCAGCACGACTACATCGAGCACGTCCGTCAGATCGTGGAGGGGGCGAAGGCGTCCGCGACGCCCGTGGTCGTCGTCTCCAGCACGGCCTCCCCGGTGCACCCGATGCTCGCCGAGCTCGTCGAGGGGACGAACACGACGATCCTCCGCGGGCTCGAGCCCGCCCTCGTCGCCCTGAACACCCTGGGCACGGCGCCGACACCCGAGGACGACGCGTCGATGATCGTGTCGGCGGAGGTCGTTGCCGGGCTCCGCGCCGAGGTCTCGGCCCGGCACGGAATGCTCGGGCATGCGCTCGTCCAGCGGATCCTCGCCGCCTACGGCCTGCCCTACGCCCGCTCCCTGGTCGTGCAGGACGAGGACGAGGCTGTCGCGTTCGCCCGCGAGGTCGGCTTCCCGCTCGTCGTGAAGATCGCCTCGCCGGACGTCCCGCACCGGGTCGACGTCGGCGGGGTCGTCGTCGGCATCCGCGACGAGGAGGCGCTTCGCGCGGCGGTCGCCGGCATCCGCGAGAGGATGCGGGCCCTCCCGCACGCGCAGATCGACGGCTACGAGGTGCAGGTGGCGGTCGCCGGAAGCATCGAGGCGATCCTCGGGTTCACCCGTGAGGATCCGCTCGGATCCCTCGTCGTCGTCGGATCCGGCGGGTCCCTCGCCGAGCTCGTCGGCGACCGTGCCGTCGACCTCGCGCCGGTGACGGCGCAGGGCGCCCGGGACCTGATCGCCGAGACTCACCTGGGCAGGCTCCTGTCCGGGTACCGGAAGCTCGCGGAGCCGACCGACATCGGTCCGCTGGCCGACGCGATCGTGCGGTTCTCCGCGCTCGCCGCCGACCTGGGGGACCTCATCGTCGAGGCCGACCTCAACCCGACGTTCGTGCGGGAGGGGACCGGCGAGATCACGCTCGTCGATGCCTTGTTCATCGCCCGATGACGCGAAGGATCCTGATCCCATGCCGGAGTACGCACGGCTGGAGCGGCGCTTCCCGCGCCCCGGCGACCTCAAGCCCTTCCTCGCTCTGAAGGATCGCCGCGGTCTCGGTCGTGTGCAGCGGCGGCTCGCGTCCGCGCACACGATCGAGGATCTCCGGCGGATCGCGCAGGCGCGCACCCCGTCCGGCCCGTTCCATTACGTCGACGGCGGCGCGGAGGAGGAGCTCGGAATGGCCCGGGCGCGCGAGGCGTTCCGCGACCTCGACTTCCACCCCCGGATCCTCTGCGACGTGCACGCGGTCGACACGAGCACGACCGTGCTCGGCGGCCCGAGCGCACTGCCGTTCGGCTTCGCGCCGACCGGCGGCACCCGCATGATGCACGCGGCGGGGGAGCGCGCCGTGGTGCGTGCCGCGGGCCGTGCCGGCATCCCCTATGCGCTGTCGACGGTCGGCACGACGTCGATCGCGGCCCTCGCCGAGGCCGCCCCGTCCGCCCGTCGCTGGTTCCAGATGTACCTGCTCAAGGACCGCGACCTGTCGCTGCGGATGATCGCGGAGGCGAAGACGCACGGCTACGACGCCCTCATCGTCACGGTCGACGTCCCGGTGTCGGGTAACCGGCTGCGGGACCTCAAGTACGGGATGTCGTACCCGCCGCAGCTCACCCTGAAGACGTTCCTCGACGCGTCCTACCGGGTCGAGTGGTGGAGCAATCTGCTCACCACCGAGCCGTACACGTTCACTTACGAGGAACCGGGCGTCCCGCGCTCTGCGCTGCAGGTGTCCGGCTTCAACGACAACACGACGACCTTCGAGGATCTGGCATGGGTGCGGGAAGCGTGGGGCGGCCCGCTCGTGATCAAGGGTGTGCAGACCCTGGCCGATGCCCGCCGGGCCGTCGACGCGGGCGTCGACGGCATCGTGCTCTCCAACCACGGCGGGCGCCAGCTCGACCGCACTCCGCCGCCACTGCACCTGCTGCCCGCGGCGGTGCGGGAAGTGGGTGCCGACACGGAGGTCATGATCGATTCGGGGGTGCGGACCGGATCGGATGTCGTCGCGGCGATCGCACTCGGCGCCCGGTTCGTGCTCGTCGGGCGCGCCTATCTGTACGGGCTCATGGCGGGCGGCGAGGCCGGCGTGGACCGTGCGGCGCACATCCTGCGCACCGAGGTCGAGCGCACGATGCAGCTGCTCGGTGTGACGTCGATCGCCGAGCTGACGCCGGAGCACGTACGGCTGTTCACGCGGCGGGCGCCGGTGCCGCTGTACTGAGCGCGCTCCGCTCAGTACTGGAACGACTGCGGCTCGAGGAACCCGGCGATGCCGTACGAGCCGAGCTCGCGGCCGTAGCCCGACGACTTGAAGCCGCCGAACGGGGCTGCGGGGTTGAACGCCCCGCCGTTCAGGTCGAGCTGGCCCGAGCGCACCTCGCGCGCGATCCCGGCGGCCTCGTCGGTGGAGGCGGCCCAGACGCTGCCGCCGAGCCCGTAGCGCGTGCCGTTGGCGAGCTCGATGGCGTGGTCGAGGTCGTCGTAGCCGAGCACCGTGAGCACCGGTCCGAAGACCTCCTCCTGCGCGATCGGGCTGTGCGGGTCGACGTCGAACACGACGGTGGGGCGTACGAAGGATCCCCGCTCGGTCCCGTCCGGCAGGCCGAGCCCGCCCGCGAGGATCCGCTCGCCGCGGTCCTCGACGGCGGCGATGTCGCGCCAGATCGCGGCCTGGCGCTGTGCGGAGACGACCGGACCCATCCGGGCGTCGTCGCTCCACGGGTCGGACGGGCGGTGCCGCGCCGCGAGCGCGACGAGCTGCTCCTCGGTCTCGGCAAGGGAGGCGCGGGGCACGAGCAGCCGCGTCCACGCGTTGCAGCTCTGTCCGGAGTTGAAGAACGCGTTCGCGAGCGTGACCTTGACCGCGGTGGCGAGATCTGCGCTGGGCGCGACGAGGCTGGGCGACTTGCCGCCGAGCTCGAGGTGCACGCGGGTGATCGTCCGCGCGGCGCGGGCGGCGATCGAGGATCCGACCTCGGTCGACCCGGTGAACGAGACCAGGTCGACCCCCGGGTGGCCGACGAGGTGGTCGACGATCTCCCGGCCGCCGGCGAGCACGACGTTGAGCACGCCCGCAGGCAGGCCGCTGTCGACGACGCAGCGGGCGAACAGCGCGGCGGTCGCGAGCGCGTTCTCGCTGGGCTTGAGGATGACCGTGCAGCCGGCGGCGATCGCGGGGGCGACCTTCGCGACGACCTGGTGCAGGGGGTAGTTCCACGGGGTGATCGCGAGCACGACGCCCGCCGCCCGCTCCGTCACGACCGAGTTGCCGATCCGCCGCTCGAACGTGAACGCCTCGAGCGCATCGGCGACGGCGCGGATGTCCCGCACAGCGAGGTCGACGTGCAGACGGCGGGAGAGCGTCAGCGGCGAACCCAGTTCGGCGGTGATGACGCCGACGAACTCGTCCGCGCGCACCTCGATCGCGTCGGCGAGGGCCCGCAGCAGCCGGGCCCGCTCGGCGGGGGCGGTGTCCTCCCACGCCCGCTGCGCCCGGCCCGCCGCCTCCGCCGCCTCGTCGAGCTGCGCCGTCGACGCACCGCGGACCCGCGCGAGGACGACGTCGAGAGACGGATCCGTCACCGTCAGCTCGCGGTCGCCGTCTCCGGCGCGCAGAGCGCCGTCGATGAGCTCCGGCGCCGCGGCGAGGCCCGTGATCGCCTCGAGGGCGGTGTCACGGGTGGGAGTGCCGCTGGTGGTCGTCATGGTGTCTTCCAATCCGCGTCCTGCGCCGCGCCCCGGGCTCTGCGGCGGCGGGGCGGAGTGATCGATGTTCTAAACAGTTGATAAGTAGTTCTCATTGAACCGGAGATCGGATGTCGCCGCAAGCGGCAAGGGTACAATTGCCTGCGTAACGAGCCGCGGCGCACACGGCCGCGGCTCGTCTCGAACGATCGTTCAGCAACCGCGGAGGCAGATCCCGCCTCCGTCCAGTCGGAAGGAACCCCGCCGATGACCGCAGCCGCGAGACCGCTTCTTGGTAGCCTTCTCGCACGGTTGATCGACGGTCTTCACGCGGACACCCGGGGAGCACTGAGGAGTCCACGATGACGAACAACGGTTCGCAGAGCTCGGCGAGGCCGGGCAAGCAGGCGATCATCGCCGCGGCGCTCAAGTGCTTCCACGAACGCGGCTACGAGGGTTCGTCGATCCGCGACGTCGCGCAGGTCGCGGGGGTCACCGGCGCCGCCGTCTACCACTACTACGGATCGAAGCAGGATCTGCTGATGGAGATCCTCGAGGACTTCCTCGCGAAGTCGATCCAGGCGACCAAGGACGCGGTGAGCCGCGTCGGATCGGATCCGGTCGCCCGCCTGTTCGCCGCCGCGCAGTCGCACGTGCTGTGGAACACCTCCGACGTCGCCGCGAGCTTCGTCGTGAACAGTGAGATCCGCAGCCTCAGCCCGGAGAACCGTGCGAAGCACATCCCCAAGCGCGACGAGCTGCAGCGCATCTTCGACGACGCGGTCGAGGACGGCTGCCGGGAGGGCCTGTTCCTGACGCCCTGGCCGCTCGAGGCCAGCCGCGCGGTCACCGTCATGTGCACGTTCGTGGCCCGCTGGTACCGCGAGGGCGGCCCGCTCTCGGCCGAGGAGATCAGCTGGCGGTACGGCCACATGGCGCTGTCGCTCGTGCGCTCGACGCGCGGGCCGCAGATGGACCTGCCCACCTACGGCGAGATCCCGATCCCCTGAGTCGGGTCGGGATCTCGTCGGGCGGTGATCAGGCCCCGCTGAACTGCGGAGTGCGCTTGGCGATGAAGGCCTCCGCCGCCTCGGTCGCGTCCTGGCTCTCCGCGCAGAACGTGTGCCGCTCGGCCTCGCGGTCCAGCGCCGTCTCGAGGCTCACCGCGGCGCTGTCGACGAGGTTCTGCTTGATGCGGGCGAGGGCGAGCGGCGCCGCCCCAGCGAGCCCGCGGGCGATCTCCTGCACGCTGTCGAGCAGGTCCTCCTGGGGGAACAGGCGCGACACGAGCCCGATCCGCAGCGCCTCGGCGGCGTCGAAGGGCTGCGACTCCAGGTACTTCTCGCGTGCCCGGCCGTAGCCGATGATCCGCGGCAGGAACCAGGTTCCGCCGAAGTCGCCGGACAGCCCGGCGTTGAGGAACGCGGTGTTGAAGCGCGCCCGCTCCGCCGCGTAGCGCAGGTCGGTCGCGCACGCCCAGGACAGGCCGGCGCCCGCGCACGCGCCGTTGATCGCTGCGATCGTGACCGCCGGCATCGTGTGCAGCAGGCGCGACGTCTCCATGAACGCCCGCAGCGCCTTCGGCCGTTCCGCGGGCGGGAACCCGAGCGTCACGCCGCCGCCGGGACCCTGCGACAGATCGCCGCCCGCGCAGAACCCGCGCCCGGCGCCGGTCAGGATCAGCACCCGGATGTCGTCGTCCCGGGAGGCCGTCTCGAAGACGGCGACCGTCTCGTCGAGCAGCTCCGCCGTCATCGCGTTCAGGCGGTCCGGCCGGTTGAGGGTCACGGTCATCACCGCACCCTCGCGCGAGACGAGAACGTTCTGATCTGTCATGTTGCCAACTTCCTTGTCGGTCGAGGCCGAATCGTTCAGGATCAGCCCAAGTCTAAACAATCGTTTAGAAATACGATAGCATCGACGGAGCGTCACTCGGCAGTCCGTCCGTCGATAGAGATTGTGAAGAGAAAACCAGATCATCCATAAGTTCACGCATTCATCGGCGTGCCTGACTCCCAGGGTTCACGACGCCTTCCGCGCACGAAAGAAGCGGCTGGCGTGACATCAAGCGATCCAATGATCAGTTGTCGGATCGGATCCGAGCAGGATCCGTTCGGCGGATGGGACGGTCCGGGGCCGCTGCGATGAGGCCGCAAGAGCCGGAGGAGGGGCGGATCCGTGCGGGTTCCGCCCCTCCTCCCTGTCATAGGCACGACGGGACGGAGCTTCGCGCACGCCCCCGAAACGCCGAAGCGCCCCGCTCCAGGCTGTGCACGCCCGGGAGCGGAGCGCTCATCGCCGGCATCCCCCAGACACCGGCACCTCCGGTCAACCCCCTGCTGACCGCAGGATCCGTCCGCCGAACGGTGCGGGCACCGTGATCCGTGCGGGCGAACCCCCGTTCCGGACGCCTGTCCCGAAGACCGGCGTCGGAGGGTCCTCATTGATTGAACATCAATTCAGTCATTAATCTAGCCGATGACCCGGCATCGGGCAAAGGGACCGGAGGGCATTCGCATGGCACGCTCCGCCGAGCAGAACCGCCTCGCCAGGGAGCGCGCACGGGAGAGTCTCGTGGTGGCGGCGATCGACGTCTTCGCCGAGCGGGGGATCGACGGCGCCACGATTGCCGAGATCACGAGCCGCGCGGGCGTCGCGCAGGGCCTCGTGAACTACCACTTCGGCGGCAAGGACCAGCTGATCCTCGCGGTCGTCGACCGCTGGTTCGAGATGCTGTTCGGGATCGCGCACGGCGAGGGCGAGGGCGCCACGGCCGTCGCCCCGTCGCCCGCCGTCCTGCCTCCGCCCGACGGGCGGCTCGCCGGCATCATCGACACCGTGCTCGGGATGACCGCGCACGCACTCCCGCTGCAGCGCGTGATCGTCGCCCTGCAGCAGCAGCCCGCGACCCGAGCGCTGTTCGCCGAGGCCGAGCGGCGGCACCTCGCAGAGGTCACCGCCGCGGAGGATGCGGTGCGGTCGATCTTCCGCGAGCGCGGGGAGGCGGATCCGGCGGTCGAGGAGATCATGCTGCGCAGCCTGCTCGACGGGATCGTCGGGCAGTGCATCATCTACGGCGACTCGTATCCGCTCGAGTCGGCGCGGCGCTGGGTGCACCGGCAGTACGGGCTGCCCGCACCGACGACGCCGCTGCAGACCGCGACGGTCGTGCCGGAGCCGGGCGCCGGGCGCGGGGAGGAACCGCGCGCCCGGGCCTCGAACGATCCGGCCTGACGCCCCGCTCAGGCCGGATCGCCGCCGAGGGCGCCGACCGCCTCGATCGGGTGCGGGTCGTCCGCGCCGCTCTTGCGCAGCCGGGCGATCGCGTTGCCGCCGTGGTAGATCACGATCGCGGCGACCGTGGCGATGACGATCCCGCCGAGCACGAAGCCCGAGTCCTTGATCGCGATCGAGAAACCGCCGACCGCGATGATGAGCGCGACGGCCGCGGTGTACTGGTTCACCGGGCGGGAGAAGTCGACCCGGTTGTCCACCCAGATCTTGATCCCGATCACGCCGATCAGCCCGTACAGCCCGGTCGTGATGCCGCCGAGCACGCCGGCCGGCACGGAGTTGATGATCGCGCCGAACTTGGGCGACAGGCTGAGCAGGATGGCCGCGATGCCGGCCACCCAGTAGGCGGCGGTCGAATAGACGCGGGTGGACGCCATGACGCCGATGTTCTCGCCGTACGTGGTCGTGCCGGATCCGCCGAACAGACCCGCGACCGTCGTCGAGATGCCGTCGGCGAGGAGCGCCTTGCCCGTCTGCCTGTTGATCTCCGGATCCTCGACCATGGTCGCGACGCCGCGCACGTGACCGACGTTCTCGGCGATGAGCACGAGCACGACGGGCAGGAACATCGCTATCCCGCTCCACACGCCCGGCGCGCCGAAGTCGGGGAGGTGGAACGTGGGCAGGCCCACCCAGGCGGCCTTCTCGACGGCGGAGAAGTCGAGCTCACCGCGGAAGGCCGCGAACACGTACCCGGCGATGACACCGAGGAAGATCGAGATCCGGCCGAGGAAGCCCCGGAACAGCACCGCGAACAGGATCGTGACCGCGAGCGTGAAGGTCGCGGTGATCGGGGACTTCGCGAAGTTGCCGTAGGCGGCGCCCGCGAGGTTGAACCCGATCAGCGCCACGATCGTGCCGGCGAGCACGGGTGGCAGGAGCCGGTCCACCCACTTCACGCCCGCGGTGTGCACGACGACCCCGATGAGCGCGAGCAGCACGCCGACCGCGACGATGCCGGCGAGAGCGGATCCCATGCCGTGCGCCGCCGTCGCCGCGGTGACCGGCGCGATGAAGGCGAACGAGGATCCGAGGTAGCTGGGCAGCCGGTTCCGGGTGACGAGCAGGAACAGCAGCGTGCCGACGCCGCTGAACAGCAGGGTCGTCGGAACGGGGAAGCCGGTGAGGATCGGCACGAGGAAGGTCGCGCCGAACATGGCGACGACGTGCTGCACGCCGATCGCGATCGTGGCGGGCCAGTTCAGGCGCTCGTCGGGGCGGACGACGGCGCCGGGTTCGACGGTGCGTCCGTTGCCGTGGATGGTCCACAGGGCCATGGGGGCTCCTCGGGATCGGGGGAGGGGTCTGAACGAAAACCCTATCCTGAGCGTTCCCTGGGAGCCAGGGGCTTCGGACGGACCGTGTCCCAGTTCTGACCGCCCATGTCCCACTTTCTGCTGTCGATCCGGCCCGATCGCAGCGAAAAGTGGGACACGGCCTACGTCGAGGACGCGGTCTTCGTCACCTCGGACCAGGTCCTGCGGGGGCGCGCCGGCGTGCGCGAGGGGCTGGAGCGCTTGCTCGCCGACCTCCCCGACGCGAGGTGGGCGATCGACGCGCAGATCGCGGACGACGTGATCCTGCTCAGCTGGACCGCGCAGGGTGCGGTCGCGTCCGCCCTCGGCGGGACGGACACCTTCATGTCCGCGACGGCCTGTTCCAGGCGCAGACCGTGCGCTACACGGCTGTTCCGAGCGCGTCCCACTTCTGCCGCCCCGTGTCCCCATTTCTGCGGGGAAACCGGCCGCAGAGCAGCAGAAAGTGGGACACGATCCGGGGGTCGGCCCGGGTCGGCCGATTCAGACCCTCGGCCCCTCAGGCGTTCAGGCCTGCAGGCGCTCCAGCAGCTCGGCGTAGCGGGCCGCGGTCTGTGCGACGACCTCGGCGGGCAGCAGCGGCGGCGTGCCCTGCTTGTCCCAGTGCGCCGACAGCCAGTCCCGCACGATCTGCTTGTCGAAGCTCGCCATGCGCTCGGCGGGCGTGGATCCGGTCCGCCACGACTCGGCGTCCCAGTACCGCGACGAGTCGCTCGTGAGCACCTCGTCGGCGAGGCGCAGCATGCCGTCGCCGTCGACGCCGAACTCGAACTTCGTGTCGGCGAGGATCAGCCCGCGCTCCTCCGCGATCGCAGCGGCGCGGCGGTAGACGGCGAGCGACACGTCGCGGAGCTGAGCGGCGCGCTCGGCACCCACGAGTTCCGCGGTGCGCTCGAACGTGATGTTCTCGTCGTGCTCGCCCATCGGCGCCTTGTACGCCGGGGTGAACAGCGGCTCCGGCAGGCGGTCGCCGTTCTGCAGTCCGGCGGGCAGTGGAATACCGCACACGGTGCCACTGTCGACGTACTCGGCCCAGCCGGATCCGGTCAGATAGCCGCGCACGACGCACTCGACGGGCAGCATGTCGAGGCGCATCGCGAGCATCGCGCGATCGGCGACCGCGGCCGGGATCTCGCCGTCCACGAGGTGATTCGGGATCGGGTCCGTCCCCTCCGCGAGGCGGTCGAACCACCAGCGGCTGAGCGCGGTGAGCAGGGCGCCCTTGTCGGGGATCCCCGGCTCGAGCGCGAAGTCGAAGGCGCTCACCCGGTCGGAGGCGACGACCAGCAGGCGCTCGTCCGCGGCGTCCTCGGGCGCGTACAGGTCGCGGACCTTGCCGGAGTAGAGGTGACGCCAGCCGGGAAGTTCGAGGGGGGTGCTCACGGATCCATTATCGCCGTGCCCGCGGCCGGGCACCGCGCGCCCGCCGTCGCGTACCGCGCGCCCGCGGCCGCGACCGCGCGCCCGCCGCCGCGACCGCGCGCCCGCCGCCGC
>NZ_JAVFCB010000007.1:57673-265234 GCF_030865425.1 Microbacterium capsulatum | reverse complement strand
AACGACCCGGCGCACGCAGACCCGAACCACCTCAGAACCGCCACGAAGGAGGCGACAATGAATCGCAGGACCCGCATCAGCACGGCCCTCACCACCCTCGGAGTGGTCATGGCGATGGTCGCCGGCTGCTCCTCCGCCTCGGCGGCCGCCTCCGGCGCCGACGCGACCGGGAAGCTCGCCGAGCTGCACCTCGGCTACTTCGCCACGGTCACCCACACGCCCGCCCTGGTCGGCCTCTCGGAGGGCCTGATCCAGAAGGAGCTAGGCACGACCAAGCTCAAGACCGAGGTGTTCAGCGCCGGCCCCGCCGCCGTCGAGGCGCTCTCGGCGGGTGCGATCGACGCCGCCTACATCGGCCCGAACCCGGCGATCAACACGTTCATCAAGTCGGGCGGGGCGTCCGTGCGCGTCATCGCCGGGGCGACCTCGGGCGGTGCCTCGCTCGTCGTGCGCGACGGGATCACCTCGGCCGCCGACCTCAAGGGCAAGAAGATCGCGACGCCTCAGCTGGGCAACACCCAGGACGTGGCCCTGCGCACCTGGCTCTCGTCGAAGGGTCTGAAGACCGACATCTCCGGCGGCGGCGACGTGAAGATCACCCCGACCGACAACGCGCAGACGCTCACCCTGTTCAAGGACGGACAGCTCGACGGCGCGTGGCTCCCCGAGCCCTGGGCGTCGCGCCTGGTGGTCGAGGCCGGCGCGCACGTCCTGCAGGACGAGCGCGACCTCTGGCCGAACGGCCAGTTCCCGACCACGGTGCTGCTCGTCAGCAAGGACTTCGCCGACAAGCACCCGGACGCCGTCAAGGAGCTGCTGGCCGGCCACCTCGACGCACTCGAGTGGATCAAGACCCACCAGACCCAGCTCCCGACGGTCGTGAACGACGCACTCAAGAGCGCGACCGGCAAGGCGCTGTCCGCCGACGTGCTCACGCGCTCGCTCGGCAACGTCTCGTTCTCCGCGGACCCGAACGCGGCCGCCTTCTCGACGCTCGTCAAGAACGGTGTCACGGCCCGAACGCAGACGAAGGGCTCGATCAGCGGCCTGTTCGACCTGACCGCGCTCAACGCCGCTCTGAAGCAGCGCGGCGAGAGCACGGTCGGCGACGGCGGACTGGGAGCGAAGCAGTGACCGCGCCGCTCGCGCCGAGCTTCGACGGCATCGCACCGATCCTCCCCACGCAGGATCCGGTGGATCCTGCCGTGCGCCTCGCGCACGTCTCCAAGCGGTACGGATCCGGCCCGGTCGTCCTCGACGACGTCTCCCTGGACATCGCTCCCGGCGAGTTCGTCTGCCTGCTCGGCGCGAGCGGCTGCGGCAAGTCCACCCTGCTGAACCTCATCGCGGGGCTCGAGCCCGTGACCTCGGGGTCGCTCACGGCCCCGCCCGAGGGCGCCGCGGTGATGTTCCAGGACTCGGCACTCATGCCGTGGCTGAGCGCTCGGCGCAACGTCGAGCTCGCGCTGCGGCTGCGCGGCGTGCCGCGTGCCGAGCGCCGGGCCGAGGCGCTGCGCCTGCTCGGGATCGTGAACCTCGCGGACGCCGCCGAGAAGCGCCCGCACGAGCTGTCCGGCGGCATGCGGCAGCGCGTCGCGCTCGCCCGCGCGCTCGCGCAGGACCGCCCCGTGCTCCTCATGGACGAGCCCTTCGCCGCGCTCGACGCGATCACCCGCGACCTGCTGCACGAGGTGCTGGAGAACGTGTGGCGGGAGACCGGCCGCACGATCGTGTTCGTCACGCACAACGTCCGCGAGGCGGCCCGCCTCGGCCAGCGCGTCGTGCTGCTGTCCAGCCGGCCGGGCCGGGTCTCCCGCGAATGGCGCGTCGCCCGCACGCACAACCGCCGCATCGAGTCCCCCGAGGTCTCGGCGCTGGCCGCCGAGATCACCGTCGAGCTGAGGAAGGAGATCCGCCGCAATGCCGACTGAGCCGACCCCCTCCTCCTCCCTCCGGTCGTTGAGCGAGGACGCCGCAGGCGACCGAGACGAAACGCCGTCCCCGCGGATCGCCGCCGTTTCGTCTCGCGCCGGCTCCGCCGGTGCGCGCTCAACGACCCCGGGGGCGGACGACGAGCTCGCCCGTCTCGAGGCCGGTCTCGACCGCCTGCAGACCACGACGACCGCATCCGGATCCGAGTCGCGCACCCGCGCCCGCCTCGTCTCGATCCTCTCCCCCATCGCGCTGCTGGTCGTGCTCGTCGCGGCCTGGCAGCTCTACATCGTGATCGCGCACCCGCGCCCGGACAAGGCCCCGAGCCCGCTGCAGGTGCTCGGCGCGTTCGGCGACGCCTGGTCGACCGGGCGGCTGCAGGAGTCGGTGCTGACCAGCCTCGAGCGCGGCCTCGTCGGCTTCGTCATCTCGATCGCGATCGGCACGCCGATCGCGCTGCTGATGGCCGAGTGGAAGCCGCTCCGCCGTGCCGCCGGCCCCCTCATCTCGGGCCTGCAGGTGCTGCCGTCGGTCGCCTGGGTGCCCGCCGCGATCATCTGGTTCGGCCTGTCCGACGCCACGGTGTACTTCGTGATCCTGATGGGCGCGATCCCGTCGATCATCAACGGGCTGCTCTCCGGCATCGACCAGGTGCCGCCGCAGCTGCGTCGCGTCGGGACCGTGCTCGGCGCGAACGGCTGGCAGTCGGCGACCGCGATCGTGCTGCCCGCCGCCCTCCCCGGCTACCTGGGCGGACTCAAGCAGGGCTGGGCGTTCTCGTGGCGCTCGCTGATGGCGGCGGAGATCATCGCGAGCGGCGGATCCCTCGGGTTCGGCCTGGGCTCGATGATGCAGCAGGCCCGCGAGCTGGCCGATCTGCCCGGTGTGCTCGCCACGATCATCCTGATCCTCGCGATCGGGATCCTGATCGAACTCGCACTGTTCGCCCCGCTCGAGCGCACGGTGCTGCGCCGGCGGGGACTCATCGGAGGAGGATCCTGATGACTGCCATCCGGAACGGAACCGCCACTCTCGGCACCGTCACTCTTGTCGGTGCGGGCCCCGGCGACGCCGGCCTGCTCACCTTGCACGGCCTGCGCGCGCTCGAGCGCGCCGACGTCATCGTCGCCGACCGCCTCGGCGCCCGCGCGGTGCTCGACCAGCTGGCCGCCGAGGGCGTCGAGCTGCGCGCCGAGGTGATCGACGTGGGCAAGACCCCCGGCCACCACCCGGTGCCGCAGGAGGAGATCAACGCGCTCATCGTGCGGCACGCCCGCGCGGGCCGCGAGGTCGTGCGGTTGAAGGGCGGGGATCCGTTCGTGCTCGGCCGCGGCCGCGAGGAGTCGCTGTACTGCGAGGCCGAGGGCATCGCCGTCCGGGTCGTCCCCGGCGTCACCAGCGCGATCTCCGTGCCCGCCGTCGCCGGCATCCCGCTCACGCACCGCAACGTCGCCACGGCCTTCACCGTCGCGAGCGCGCACGATCCGATCGAGCAGCTGCCCGGCGGATCCGACCACACCGTCGTGCTGCTCATGGGCATCGGCACTCTCGGCCACACCGCCGGCGTGCTCGCCCGCGGCGCGCGCGGCGCCGACTGCCCCGTCGCGATCGTCGAGGACGGATACGGATCCGGCGAGCGCGTCACCGTCGGCACGCTCGGCGACATCGCCGCCCTCGCCGCCGTCCGCAAGGTGCGCAACCCCGCGGTCGTCGTCGTCGGCGACGTGGTGCGGCTGAGCCCGCACGCCGCGCACCTGCGTGACCGCGAGACCGAAACGACGTCGCGAGACCGCACGAATCATCCGCGGTCTCGAGCCGTGGGTTCGGTCTCGCGGTCAATGGCAGCCGCCCGTGCAACAACATCCACCCGATCCGACCGAAAGACTCTGCAGCCGTGACCGCTCCCTCTTCCGCCCCGCTCCGCGTCGCGATCGTCGGCGCCGGCCCCGCGGGCATCTACGCCGGCAACATCCTCTCGAACGCGATCGCCGCCCGCGACGACGGCGCGTTCGGCACCGTCGAGATCGACCTGTTCGAGTCGCTGCCGGCGCCCTACGGCCTGATCCGCTACGGCGTCGCGCCCGACCACCCCCGCATCAAGGGCATCGTGAACTCGCTGCACGAGATGCTCGACGCCCACGGCGTCGACGCCGACCGCCGGATCATCCGCTTCCTCGGCAACATCGAGGTCGGCCGCGACATCAGCCTCGCCGAGCTGCACGAGCGCTACCACGCCGTGATCCTCGCGACCGGCGCGATCCGCGACGCCGCCCTCGACATCCCCGGCGTCGACCTGCCCGGCTCGTACGGCGCCGCCGACTTCGTGGCCTGGTACGACGGCCACCCCGACGTGCCGCGCACCTGGCCCCTCGAGGACGAGCACGTCGCCGTGATCGGCAACGGCAACGTCGCCCTCGACGTCGCCCGTGTGCTCGCCAAGCTGCCGGAGAACCTGCGCAGCACCGAGGTGCCCGACAACGTGCTGGCGGGGCTCGAGGCCTCGGCCGTGACCGACGTGCACGTGTTCGGACGCCGCGGGCCCGCCGACATCAAGTTCACCCCGATCGAGCTCCGCGAGCTCGGCGAGGTCGCGGGCGTCGACATCCTCGTCGACGACGCCGACTTCGAGGGCGTGGACCCGGCCGCCGCCCCGAACAACCAGCTCAAGATCATGCTGCGCACCCTGAACGCCTGGCGCGACCGCCCGGAGAACAAGGGCGAGACCACGGGCGCCACCCGTCGCCTGCACCTGCACTTCTGGCACGCCCCCGTCGAGATCTCCGGCGACGACCGGGTCGCCTCGATCCGCTTCGAGCGCACCGCGCCGAACGCCGACGGATCCGTCCGCGGCACCGGCGAGTTCCGCGACTACCCGGTCTCGGCCGTGTACCGCGCCGTGGGGTACTTCGGCTCGCCGATCGTCGACGCGCCCTTCGACGACCGCCGCGGCGTCGTGCCGAACGAGGGCGGCCGGGTCGACGGCGTGCCGGGCCTGTACGCCACCGGCTGGATCAAGCGCGGACCGGTGGGCCTCATCGGCCACACCAAGTCCGACGCCACCGAGACGATCGCGAACCTCCTCGAGGACGCCGACGCCGGGCGCCTGCAGGATCCGACCGCGTCCGACGACGTCCTCGCCCTGCTCGCCGAGCGCGGCGTCGAGGTCACCACGTGGGACGGCTGGCTGGAACTCGACGCGCACGAGCGCGCGCTCGGCGCCGCCCACGTGCACACCCGCGAGCGGGTCAAGGTCGTGCCGCGCGAGGAGCAGGTCGAGATCTCCCGGAGCCCGTTCCTCTCGGCCAGCGCCGTGGTGACCTCGTGACGTACGTGATCGCGCTGCCCTGCGTCGACGTCAAGGACCGCGCGTGCATCGACGAGTGCCCCGTGGACTGCATCTACGAGGGCGAGCGCTCGCTCTACATCCACCCCGACGAGTGCGTCGACTGCGGCGCCTGCGAGCCGGTCTGCCCCGTCGAGGCGATCTACTACGAGGACGACCTGCCCGACGAGTGGTCCGACTACTACACGGCGAACGTCGACTTCTTCGCGGAGATCGGCTCGCCCGGCGGTGCGGCGAAGGTCGGGGTGTACTCGTTCGACCACCCGCTCGTGGCCGCGCTCCCGCCCCAGGGGGACGGCCATGACTGAGGGTCCCGCGGTCCCTGAGGTTCTCGACGGGACCGCGTCCGAGCCGTACGACGTGCTCATCATCGGCGGGGGCCCGGCCGGGCTCTCCGCCGCGCTGAACCTCGCCCGTTCGCTCGCGCGCGTGCTCATCGTCGACGCCGACCGTCCGCGCAACGCCGCCACGATCAACTCGCACGGCTTCCTCACGCGCGACGGGATCCCGCCGCACGAGCTGCGCAAGCTCGCGCGGGCCGAGCTCGCCGACTACCCGTCGGTCGAGATCCGCACGCGGCAGCGGGTGCTCTCGGTGGCGCGCACGGAGGATCCGGATCCGCTCTTCACGGCGTGGATCGGACGGACGACCGCCACCGAGACGGTCCAGGCGCGTGCGGTGCTGCTGGCGACCGGGCTGCGGGAGACCCTGCCCGAGGTCCCGGACCTGCGCGGCTTCTACGGCATGAGCCTGTTCAGTTGCGCCGCGTGCGACGGGTTCGAGATGCGCGACCGCCCGATCGCGCTGATCGGCCAGTCCGACGACCTCGCCGACCGGGCCAGGCTCGTCGCCCGGTGGAGCCGTGACCTCACCGTCTTCACGCACGGCGCCCCCGTGATCGACGCGGTGGCAGAGGCGGAGCTCGCCGCACTCGGCCTCACGGTCGAACGTCGCCCGATCCGCGCGCTGATCGGCGAGAAGGGCCGGCTCGAGGCCGCCGAACTCGAGGACGGCACCCGGATCCCGCTCGAGGGCGGCTTCGTGCGCCCGGAATGGTCGCTCGACCTGGGCTTCCTGTCCGGGATCGACCCGCAGCTCGACGATGGAGGGCACCTGATCACCGACGGATCCGGCCGCACCAGCGAGCGCGGCCTGTACGCCGCCGGCGACGCCGCCTCCCCCGGCCCGCAGCAGCTCATCGTCGCGGCCGGCGCCGGAGCGCGGGCCGCCGCCGTGATCGTGCACGACTCGCTCGGTGTGACGACCGCGCACTGACCCGGGGCGCGACCCGCCCCGACCCTGGCTCTCCCGCACAGCCCCACTCCGCTCCCGGACCGTGTCCCACTCCGCTCCCGGACCGTGTCCCACTTTTCACACCACCGTGTCCCACTTTCTGCTGCCTGAACCCCGTTTCAGCAGCAGAAAGTGGGACACTGTGGGTGCTCAGCCCGGATCAGCCCGGCTCAGCGCACAGCGTCCAGCACTCGCGCGAGCGGATCCGGCAGTCGCTCGGCGGGCAGCGCCGCGATCACGTCCGCGGCGAAGCGCGCCTTGCGCCCGCTCGCGGTGGCGGCGAAACGGTGCAGCTGCGCCTCGACCGAGCGGACCCGCTGCGCCGGCTGCCCCTGGAACGTGCGGAACAGCGCCAGCTCCCCGCGAGCGGCCAGCGTCTCCAGCACGAGCTCCGGCCCGGCCGCGCGGATCACCTCGTCCTCCAGATCCTGGTCGCAGCCGAAGAAGCCGAGCGCGGCCACCGGATCGGGATCCGGATCTGACACGCCATCCGGCAGCATCCCGCTCGCGACGAGCGCGCCGACGACGTACCGCAGCTCGGCCGCGTCGTAGAGCCCGCGCACGGGCACGAGCGGATCGCGCCGCTCCAGCCACGAGCGCAGGTTCGTGATCCCGCCCAGCGACACCACGTCGGCGCGAGCGTCCAGGCTCGGCTCCCCGCGCACGAGCGCGGCCTCGATGAGGGCGAGCCGATCGCTCTCCCCCTCGACGAGCACGATGGGCAGCACCATGGTCCGACGTTACCCGGTCGCACGCGCCCGGGCGTCGAACCCCGGGCGCACCCTCCGCGGGTACCGAACTCAGTCAGGACTCCCGCACCGGCCCCCCCTCCGCCGGGATGAAGGCCGCACCGACTGAGTTCGGCACGCGGATCCGGGCGCACGCGACCGCGACCAGACGCTGCGATGCCCGATCCGGCGTGCCGCTACCCTCCGTTCACCCGCACGCACGAGACTCTGAGCATGAGCAACGGCGATCAGCCCGAGCCGCCGGCGACCGCCAACAGCGGCGCCGTCGCGGTCGTGGGACTGGAACTGCGCGGCGACACTCCCGCGCCGAAGAAGCAGGTCTACTCCTGGGCGCTGTGGGACTGGGCGACGCAGCCCTTCCACTCCGTGATCCTCACCTTCATCTTCACCGCGCTGTACCTCGTGTCCAACGCGTTCCTGCCGTCTGACATCGCCGAGCTCCCGGAGAAGGATCCCGCGAAGGTCGCCGCGATCGCGGACCTCGCGAGCGGACTGGGGCTGGGCGCGACGATCGCCGGCATCGGGATCCTGCTGCTCGCCCCCGTGCTCGGACAGCGCGCCGACGCGGCCGGCCGGCAGAAGCTGTGGCTGGGGATCGGCACGGGCGCCCTGATCCTGTGCATGTTCGGCCTCTGGTTCGTCACGCCGACGCCGGCGCTGTTCTGGCTCGGTGTCGCGCTCGTCTCGGCCGGCACGGTGTTCAGCGAGATCGCGTCGGTGAACTCGAACGCGATGCTCATCTCGATCGCGACCTCGAAGACCGTCGGCCGGGTGTCCGGGATCGGCTGGGGCTTCGGCTACCTCGGCGGGATCGTCGCGCTCGCGCTGGTGATCGTGTTGAACAGGGCGCAATGGTTCGGGCTCTCGACGGAGGGCGGCCTGCCGTTCCGCGTCATCGCGGTCGGCTGCGCCGTGTGGGCGATCCTGTTCTCGATCCCGATCTTCCTCAACGTGCCGGAGCCGTCGATGGGCCGCCCCGATCGCAAGGTCGGCTTCTTCACCTCGTACGTGCTGCTCGTGAAGGACGTCATCGGCCTCTACCGCGACGAGCGCACCCGCACGACGTTCTGGTTCCTCGTCGCGAGCGCGGTGTTCCGCGACGGGCTCGCGGGCGTGTTCGCGTTCGGCGCCGTGATCGGAAAGACCGTGTTCGGCTTCGGCTTCGACGACCTCGTGATCTTCGGTGTCGCGGCCAACCTCATCGCCGGAGTCTCCACGATCCTCGTCGGCCGTCTGGACGACCGCTGGGGCCCCAAGCGCCTGATCCTGCTCTCGCTCGCGTGCATGACGATCGCCGGACTGGCGGTGTTCGCGTTCGCCGACGCGGGCAAGACGGTGTTCTGGGTGGGCGGGCTGATCCTCTGCGCCTTCGTCGGCCCGGCGCAGTCGGCGGCGCGGTCGTTCCTGGCGCGGGTCACGCCCGCGGGCCGCGAGGGCGAGGTCTTCGGCCTGTACGCCACCACAGGGCGGGCGGCGAGCTGGATCGCCCCCGGCGCCTGGACGGTGCTCATCTGGCTCACCGGCGCGACGAAGTTCGGGATCCTCGGGATCGTGGTGGTGCTGCTCGCCGGGCTGCTGCTGCTCCTGCCGGTGCGGGAGCGCGCGCGGGCCTGATCCGGTCGATCGACCCCGATCAGCGCCAGTTGTCGGCGACCTTGGCCAGCAGCCGGGCGAACTCGTGCTGCTCCTCGGGCGTCAGGGCGGCGAGCGCGCCACGCAGCGCCTCGCGCCGCTCCCCGCGGAAGCCGCGGATCATCCGCCGTCCGTCGTCGGTGAGGACGATACGGGTGCGGCGGGCGTCGTCCGGATCCGCTTCGCGCAGCAGCCAGCCGCGCTCGACGCCCTGCTGCACCAGCCGGGACGCGCGCGGCTGATCCACGCCGATCGCCTCGCCCACCGCGCTCACGCTGAGCGGGCCGCCGGCGAGCGCGTCCAGCATGCGCAGCCGGGCGGGTACCTCGCCGCGCGCACCGGGGTCACCGCCCCACGGCATGCCGCGCCAGTGCGGGCCGCCGTGCGCGTGCGGATCCCCGTGCGGGCCCCCATGACCGCCGTGCATCGGCATGCCCTCGTGCCTCGGGAGGCCCTCGTGCAGTCGGTCGTGCTCGCGCGGACCCCGGCCGTGCGGGCCGCGGCCGCGCAGGCGCGCGAGCGCCGCGACGATCGCATCGAGGGGATCCGGGATCTCAGGTTCTGCCACCCTCCGATTTTACATGTGACTTGACATGGATTCAGATTGCATGTCACACTGCATATACATGCACTATGACAAGCAAAGGACATCACCCATGAACACCCCTGACGACACCCCCGCTCCCAGCGGCCGTCCGTTCGGCTTCTGGATCACCGCCGTCGACCGTCTCGTCGCCGACCGGTTCGCGACCGCGTTCGAGGACGAGGGGATCACCCGCCGCGAGTGGCGGATCCTGAACCTCCTCGATGGCACGGTCCCCGCCGACCGCGTGCCGCACGGCCCGAAGCTGCGCCGCCTCGCCGAGCTCGGCTGGATCGAACGCGGCGACCCCGGCTGGACGCTGACCGCACCGGGCGCCGCCGCGAAGGCGCGCCTGACCTCGGCCGTCTCGGAGATCCACGCCCAGGTCGCCGGCATCCTCGACGAGGACGAGTTCACCGCGATGGCGGCCTCCCTCGAGAAGCTCGCCCGAGGTCTCGGCTGGCAGGAGGGCACCCGCCTCCCGCGCCGCCCCCGCGCCGAGCGCGCGGGACGGGGCTCCGACCCTCGCGGATCCGGGCGCCTATCCGGCTTCGATCCGCGCGAGCACCATGCCGAGTTCCACCGGCGCTTCGGCCACGGCCGGTTCGGGCGCCCCGAGTTCGGCCCCCACCCGCACGGACACGGCGACGGACACGGCGAGGACTGCGACCGTCGCGCCGCGTTTGAGCACGGTCTGCGCCACGGGCACGCCCCGTCCGAGCACACGGGCTTCGAGCAGCCGGGCTTCGAGCAGCCGGACTTCGGGCACGCCGGCTTCGGGCAGCCTGGCTTCGGCGGACGCGACTTCCCGCACCACGGTGGACGCCGCGGCCCGGGGAACCACCTTCACATCCACCTGCACGACTGATCGTGCACGGGCCTAGAGGGCGAGGGATCCGCGGGCCCCTCGCCCTCCGTCTTCCGCACGCCGGAATAGCCGCCCCCGCACCACGGTTCCCCTCACCATGACTCTCATCGCGGAAGGCCGCCCGGCGCACGACGTCGCGGCGCCGGGCGCGATGCGGGAGGACCCGGGCGCGGTCGAGGCGCTGCTCGCCGCGGTCGACGTGCGTCTGCGCCGTCAGGTGCGGATCGCCCCCGCCCCGGGCGAGATCGTCGCCCTCGAGCGCGACGCGCTCTCCCTCGTCTACGTGATCGAGGGCGCCGTGCGCACGCTGTGCGACGGACGCCCGATGTCGCTCGCGGCCGGCGATGCGATCCTCACCCCCGGCCGTTCGGCCCTGTCGCTGCGGACGGATCCCGGCGCCCGGATCCTCGTCTCCACCCTCGCCCTCACCGACCGAGCCCGGCACGTCGCCGACGCCCTCCCCGACCTCGCGCTGGTCCGCGACTTCGCCCACCACGAGCCGGCCGCCGCCACGCTCGCCACCCAGCTCGGCGAGGATCTCACCGCCGCACCGCTCGGCTCGCCGCAGCGCGCGGGCGACGGGGTCGTCTGCCGGATGATGGCGAACACCGTGCTCGTCTCGGTGATCCGGGCGTGGGCCGCGCACGGCTGCGCGCCGGCGGGCTGGCCGGCGCGCACGAGCGACCCGTTCCTGGAGAAGGTGATCGAGGCGATCCACGCCGCGCCCGGCCGGGACTGGACCGTCGAGGGCCTCGCCAACGTCGGCGCGATGTCGCGCACGGTGTTCGCCGAGCGGTTCCGCGCGGCGTTCGGCACATCCCCGGCGAGCTACGTCACGGACGTGCGGATCCGCGCCGCGCAGGACCGTCTCGCCCTCGGCTGCCAGGTCAGCGAGATCTCCCGCGACCTCGGCTACAACTCCGACGAGGGCTTCAGCCGCGCGTTCCGCCGTCGCACGGGCCAGACGCCGTCCGCCTGGCGGCTGGCCCGCACGGCCTGAGCACCCTCGCAACCCCCGCACCCCTCTGCTCGCTGGTCGCGAATCGTCGCCAAACCGCCCGAATGAGGGCGTGTCGCGACCAGCGAGCGAGGTGGGCGACGGCCCGTCGACGGGCTCGGGGGCCGGAGGGACCGTGCGGATCCTGAACCGGTTGGAGTCCGGATCCGCCCCGGCGACCTCAGCGCCGGGTGCCGAGCCGGGCGGACACCCCGAACAGCACGGCCCCGACGACCAGGGCGGCCGCGCCGACGACGTAGACCTGGGCGATGCCGATGCCGTCGACGAGCACGCCGCCGACACCCGCGGCGGTCATGATCGCGGCCTGGAAGCCCATCACGACCAGGCTCCCGCCCGCCTCGAGGCGGTCCGGCATGCGGTGCCCGATCCAGGTGTTCACGATGAGCAGCCAGGAGGCGAAGAACACGCCCCACACGAACGCGACCGCGCCGACCGCCCAGAGGGATCCCGACAGGGCGATCATCAGCAGCACCATCGCGGCGAGCGCGAGCGGCGTGACGACCGCGAGCATGCGGTAGTGCCGATCGACGACGAGGCCGATGAGGACGTTGCCGACCAGACCGCCGATGCCGAACAGGGCGAGCAGCAGGATCACCGTGTCGGCGCCGATCGCGGCGTGCCCGCCCGGCGCCTGCACGCGCTCGAGCGCCAGTCGGATGTACGTGTAGGCGAGGAAATGCCCGAGCACCACGAGGACGTGCCCGACGATGCCGAGCCCGATCCCGGGACGGCGGAACGTGTCGACGAGCGTGGTCAGCCGTGCGGCTCCCTCCGCGGGGACGCTCGGGAGCAGGATCCGCAGGGCGACGGCGAGCAGGACGGAGGCGGCCGACGCGATCCCGAACACCCCGCGCCAGTCGACCACCTGGCTGAGCAGCACACCCGCGGGCACGCCCGCCACGGTCGCGAGGGACGTGCCCCCGGCGGTGAACATCATCGCCCGGCCGAGCCGCTCCTGACCGGCGATCCCGGCGGCGACCGTCACCGACATCGACCAGAAGCCGCTCAGCGACGCCCCGAGCAGCACGCGCGCGAGGAGCAGCAGCGGCAGGCTCGGCGCGATCGCCACGACGAGGTTGGAGACCGCGGCGCCGACGGCCATCCAGACGAGCAGGGATCGGCGGTCCAGCCGCGGAAGCAGGAGTCCGATCGTCGGCGCCACGATGAGCCCGGCGAGCGCCGTGACGGTGACCATCTGCCCGGCCTGACCCGGGGTGACCCCGATCGCGGTGGCGATGTCGGTGAGCAGACCGCCGGGCAGGAACTCGGCCGTGACGAGCAGGAACGCCGTCGTCATCATGGCGAGCAGGGCGCCGTAGTTCAGGCGCGCCGGCGCGACGGCGGCGGTGGGGACAGGGGCGGTCGTGGTCATGCTTCCAGCCTGGTCGATCTCGCCCGCGCTCGCCCGACCGTGCGTCCGGCGGACCCGACCGATCGTCCGGATCGCCGCGTCAGGCGAGAGGCAGCACCGCAGTCGGGAGCCCGGCGGCGGTCGGGAACGGCCAGGCCGCGTGGGCGACGAGGAAGACGATGAGAGCGATCGCCCCGATCAGCAGGGCGGCGAGGAGGAACACGACGAACACGATCAGACCGAGGTAGCCGCCGCTCCCGCCCTCGGGCGCGAGCGGGGCGGGAGTCGGACCGGACCGCTCCGGCGCGAGCGGTTCGAGCGGCGGGAGCGGTGACGCGGCAGGATCCGCAGCCGGATCGGTCCGCTCGGAGGCGGCTGCCGGCTCCGGCTCGCCGAACAGCGAAGGATCCGGATCCGCGAGGATCTCGGCCAGCCCGGGGGTCTCCTCCGCAGGCGCGGCCTCCTCGGGCGTCGCGAGGAGGCCGGCGAGCGGACCGGACTCCTCGGCGGGCGCGATCTCGGGGTCGGCGAGGAGGTCCGCCAGGCCCTCGGACTCGACGGGTGCCGGCGCAAGGCCGGCGTCGCCCGTGGGCGGTGCGACCCCGCCGGGCGAGGGAGCTTCGGACGCGGGACCGGGTTCCGCCAGGGACTGCGCGTCCTCGGGTAATGGATCCGTCGCGTCCGCGGTCAACTCAGCCTCCGGTGGATCCCGCGTCGGTGGTCCCGACGTCGGTGCGGTGGAAGTTCTGGAAGGAGCGCGACGCGGTCGGGCCGCGCTGGCCCTGGTAGCGGTTGCCGTACGGGCCGGATCCGTACGGGTTCTCGGCCGGCGACGTCAGCTGGAAGAAGCACAGCTGCCCGATCTTCATGCCCGGCCAGAGCTTGATCGGCAGCGTCGCGACGTTCGCGAGCTCGAGCGTGACGTGCCCGGAGAAGCCCGGGTCGATGAAGCCCGCCGTGGAGTGCGTGATGAGGCCGAGCCGGCCCAGCGACGACTTGCCCTCGAGGCGCGCGGCGACGTCGTCCGCGAGGGAGACCTGCTCGAACGTCGCACCGAGAGCGAACTCGCCGGGGTGCAGGATGAACGGCTCCTCCGGGGACACCTCGATCATCCTGGTCAGCTCGGGCTGGTCGTCCGACGGATCGATGAACGGGTACTTGTGGTTGTCGAACAGCCGGAAGTAGCGGTCCAGCCGCACGTCGATGCTCGACGGCTGGATCATCGTCGGCTCGAGCGGATCGAGCCCGATCCGTCCGGTGTCGAGTCCCGCCCTGATGTCTCGGTCGCTCAGCAGCACAGGATCAGCCTACCGAGGCCTGGTCTGTTACGCTGGCCAGGCGTCATCGACGCACGGGGCTGTAGTTCAATGGCAGAACTTCTGCTTCCCAAGCAGACAGCGCGGGTTCGATTCCCGTCAGCCCCTCCGCAACGAGAGAAGGCTCTCACCGACAGGTGAGGGCCTTCTCTCGTCGATCGGGTGCTGCCGACCTCAGAGTCCCTGGATGGAACCCTCGTATCCGAGCATCGGGTCGTCGGGCGGGGGCGGGATGAACCCCTCTTCGTCGTCGGCTTCGTCCTCGAGGGGCTCCTCGTCGGCGGCGTCCTGCTCCTCGATGCGGTCGTCGTCCTCGTCGTGACCCATGTCGTCCTCCTTCGTGGCGGAACCGATCCGAGACGCGCCGTCCTCGCCGCCCGCGCGCGGACCGGCGGGATCCCAGCCGTCTCACCGGCAGGGTATGACGGTGACGAGGAGTTATCAAGGGTCCGCGATCATCCCGTTCTCACGACGACGACGCGTCCCGCCGAGCGTCCTTCAGGGCGCGACCGCGCGCCCGAGGGTGCGACTCAGAGCCCGTAGACGCGGCGGGCGTTCTCCGCGCCGATCATCTCCAGCACTCGGCAGGCGTCGCGCTCGCTCCACTCCCTTCGTATGTAAGAAGAGCCTCGTCCTTCGGGACGAGGCTCGTCTTGAGTTCTGGTGCGGGTGCGGGTGACGGCGTCAAGTGCCGGGCACCCATTCGACCTTCATGTCGGGACGGACCACCACGGTCTCGCCCGGCTGAAGGGTATGGTCACCCCGGTCGGAGCCAATGTGGTTGTACCGCCCGATCCAGTAGCGGTTCGTGCAGAGACGGGCACCGATGGACCAGGTGTCGTCGCCGGGCGCGGCCGTGTAGCTGACGATGTTCCCTGCGGCGTCACGGTTCACGGTGCCGGTCGCGCCCTGCGACGATCCGCGGTCTTGAGGCTCTCCGATGAGCCTGCCGTAGAACGGGCCGGCATCCGAGGTGTGGGTGTTCACTCCGAAGATCTCGATCTTCGAATACGTCGTGCACCCGTTCGGAAGATCGCTGACTTTCACTGGTTCGTCCTCCCCGAGCCAGATGACGCGGTCCGGATCGGGGGTCGGCGTGACCGTGGGGCCAGGTGCCACCTCCGGCGCGTTCTCCTTGGTCGGCAGAGGATGGGCGGACGTCGTGATCACCGCGACGAAGGGCGGCGCTGCGAGAGTCACGAGCCCCACGACCGCGAGCCAGGCGATCGTGTACGTGACCACCGCGGCGCGCTTCATAACCAGAACCTAACCCGTGCAGCAGGCGGGTGCCAGCCTGCGCCGGCTCCGCTCAGAGCCCGTAGACGCGGCGGGCGTTCTCCGCGCCGATCATCTCCAGCACTCGGCAGGCGTCGTGCTCGCTCCACTCCCCTTCGCGCACCCAGCGGCCGAGGGCGGCGGCCATGCCGCGCCGCCACAGGATCGATCCGACGAGGTGCAGTTCCGGCAGGCCGAACGCATCGGAGGAGTACAGCTGCTTCGCGAACGGGGCGAGTTCGAGCGCCTCCGCGATCAGCTGCCGGCTCTGCGCGCCGAGGTAGTTCACCCCGAGGCCGATGTCGAAGTAGACGTTGTCGAAGCCCTGCGCCAGGTACGCGGACTCGCGGTGATAGGGATAGCAGTGCAGCAGCATGATCGGCGTGCGCTGCACCTCCGCCCGGCGCAGCAGCGGCAGCAGCAGCATCGGGTTCGTGCGGTGCAGGTCGAGGTCGCGGTCGCCGAAGCCGACGTGCACCTGCAGCGGCAGGCCGAGCGCGACCGCCGCGTGCACGACGAACGCCTCGAGCACCGGATCCGACAGCCGCGGCCTCTCCTGGCCGAGCGCGGCCCAGCGCGCCACGGCCGCGGCCACGGCGGCGTCGGTCGGCGGCTCCCAGTCGATGTCGAAGCCCACGCGGTACGCGACGATCGTCTTGAAGCCCTTGGCCTCGACCGCCGCCTCCGCGATCGCGGCGCGGAACGCCTCGGCGAAGTCGGCCGGGGCGACGCCCGTCGCGAGCAGCCCCTCGGCGACCACCTCGAGCCGCACGATCTCGCTCGTCGCGCCGCCCGACTCCGCTGCCATGGCGGCCGGATCCGTGATCGGGCGCAGGCTGAAGCCGGTGTCCATGACCCAGTGCTCCACGCCGGCGAGCGGCAGCAGCCGCCGGTCGAGCTCGGCGGGGGTGAGCGCGCTGCGCGCCGCCCAGTACTCGTCGGCCGGCGCGTGCCGCTCGAGGCCCAGCAGCGGCGCGCACCAGCGCCGGAACGCGAAGCCCGGCTGCGAGTCGAACTGCGTCATGAACGCCGGGATCGGATCGGTCGACGCCTCGTTGAACGACTCCTCGAACGCGCCGCGGTCGATCTTCTCGACGTAGCAGCCGTGCACGTGGTGGTCGATCAGCGCGAGCGACTGCGCGGTCTCGGCCAGTCGCGGCGGGATCCCGTCCAGACCCTCCAGGATCCACTCGTCACCAACCGGCATAGTCCTGCACCTCCTCGTCGCTGACCCGACCAGCGATCGCGTCGGCGATCGCCCGGTCGAGGATGTCCACGGCACGGTCGATCTCATCATCCGTGATGACCAGCGGCGGCGTGATCTCCAGGACGTTGCCGCCCACGTAGTAGACGACCGCACCGAGCTGCCAGGCCCGGTAGACGACCCGACGCGCGAGGTCGCCGTCGGGTTCGAGGCCGTCACGGTCGCGCACCAGTTCGAGCCCGATCGTGAGACCGCGGCCGCGCACGTCGCCGATCCGCTCGGCCGACAGCCCGCCCTCGACGCCCCCGCCGGCGGCGAGCCGCCGCAGCCCAGCGGAGAAGCGGTCGCCGGCCTGCGCCGAGCGCTCGACAAGCCCCTCCTCCGCGATCGTCCGCAGCACGGCACGGCCGGCCGCGGTCGATACCGGGTTGCCGGCCGTGGTGAGCAGGGCGGATCCGGCCGGGTGGTCGAGGATCGCGGCCGGGCCCACCGCCGCGGAGAGCGGGAGCCCGGCGCCGAGCGCCTTGCCGAACGTGACGATGTCGGGCGCGATGCCGTCGTGCTGGAACGCGTGCAGCGTGCCGGTGCGGGCGAGCCCGACCTTGACCTCGTCGACCACCAGCGGCACGCCGGCCGCGCGGCACGCCTCGTGCACGGCGCGGAGGATTCCGTCCGGCGGGACGACGAGGCCGCCGTCGGAGAGGATCGGCTCGACGATCAGGCAGGCGACGCGATCCGAGGCCAGCGCGGCCCGGATCGCCGTCAGGGATGCGGCGACATCGGCCTCGACCCCACCCGGGCCGGGCCGGAACGGGTTCGGATACGGCACGAGCACGAGATCCGGATCGCCGTCGTGACCGGCCTCGATCTGCTGCCCGGAGACGCCCATCGCCAGTCCCAGGCCGCCGTGGTAGCCGTGCTCGAACGCGACCACGGTGCTGCGCCCGGACGCGTGCCGGCACGCGCGCAGCACGACGTCGTTGGCGTCGGATCCGGCGTGCCCGAGGTAGACGCGACGCTCGGTCCCCGGATCCGAAGGGACGATCGCGAGCAGGTCCTCCGCGAGCCCGACCGAGTCGGGGTGGATCGCGGACAGCCCGCCCGCACCCGGCGCGCTGCGCACGGCGCGGGACACCGCCTCGACCACGGCGGGGTGGCCGTGGCCGAGACCGGTCGCCGTCCAGGTCGCGGACAGGTCGATCAGCTCGCGACCCGCCGGGTCGACCAGGATCGAGCCCTGCCCGCTGACCACCTCGAGCGGGAAGAACCGCAGCTTCTCGACGCCCGCGATCGCGCGGGCGTCGCGCTCGAGCAGGGAGAGGGTCATGACCCCTGCGCCGCACCCGTGACGTGGATCGGATCCAGCTCCTTGCCGAGGCCTGGCAGCTCGAGCTCGCGGGCGAGCGACGCGCCGACGCGCTTCGCGATCCGGGACGCGGCGAGCGCGAGGATCAGCCCGAGCGCGCACCAGAGCAGCGCGACGACGCCGGCCGCGGACGGATCCGTCGAGTCCTTCACGTTGAACCAGATCACGATCGCGATCACGACGATCCCGAGCGCGGGGAGCACCGTGCCGAGCACGCGTCCTGTGCCGCCGTGCACGACACGGAACCGGCCGTGGTTGACGAACCAGATGGCCGCGACCTCGACCATCAGATACGCCACCATGAGGCACACGGTGCCGGCGATCGCGAAGTAGAAGTACGCGTCGATCGCGGCGTTGTCGGTGCCCATCACGGGCCAGCCGGTCGCGGCGCAGATCAGCAGCGACACCACGACCACCGCCAGCACGAGCCAGGCCGCGCGGCGCGGGCCGCCCTTGGGGTGCAGCACGCCGAGGGACCGCGGGCCGAAGCCGTCACGGGCGAACGCGTAGAGCATGCGGCTCGCGGTCGCGACGGTCGCCATGTGCGAGCCGAACGCGGCGCAGGTGGCGGTGAAGATCGCGATGACGCCGAACCACGGCCCGATGTACTGCGTGCCGAGGTCGCCCAGGGTGTTGCCCGAGGTGCCGAACGCCTTCAGGCCGGCCTTGTCGGTGCCGAAGCCGATCGTCTCGGCGAACATCACGACCACGAAGAGCACGCCGGTGATGAGCAGGGTTCCGAACAGCGCCCGCGGGATGTTGCGCTTGGGGTTGTTGGTCTCCTCGCCGAGCGAGGCGCACGCCTCGAAGCCGGCCCAGGACAGGAATGCGGCGACCACGCCGGAGAGCACTTGGCCGACGTCCACGCCGGTGAAGCTGAAGCTGGAGAAGTCGATGCCCGTGGTGTGCGCACCGCCGCGCCCGAAGATCGCGATGACCAGGACGATCATCGCCACGATGCCGACGCCTTCGATGATCAGCAGGACCTTGGCGATGAGCGCGACGTCGCGTCCGGCGAGCAGGAACGACACCACCGCCCCGAGGATGATCAGCAGCGGCCACGGCAGCTGGAACGGGTGCTCGACGCCCGGCTGGAACGCCGCGATCAGCGCGTTCACGAACGCCGCGGTCAGCGCGAGCGTGCCGATCGAGAACCCGACGTACGCGCCGAGCATCGCCCAGCCCGAGAAGAAGCCGGTGCGCGGACCGATCGTGCCGCCGATCAGCCCGTAGGCGGATCCGGCATGGTTGAGGTGCCGGGTGAGGCGCATGAAGCCGTAGCCGACGAGGGCGACGCCGATCGCGCCGATCACGAAGACGAGCGGCACGGACTTGCCGACGATGGCGACGAGCCCCTGCCCGTTGCCGGCCATGGCGAGGGTCGGGCCGACGGTCGCGAGCGACAGGGCGAGCGCGGCCCAGAGCGGCAGTGCTCGGCGCGGCGCGGATCCGGGAGCCGCGGTGGGCGTGCCGGTGGATTCGGTGGATTCGGTGGCGGACATTCGGGTCTCCTCCATGGGGGGATGGATGCAGGATCCGTGGGGTCGGGGTGTTACGGGTGGGGTCGGGCGGATCGGAGCGCGGCGGATCCGGCTCCGGGTCGTGGAAGCGGCCTGCGGCTCACGTCCAGGCGAGGCGGAGCGCGGCGGTGATCTCCTCGGGCGCGGCACCGGCGAAGGCGTCGAGCTCGTGCCGGCGCACCGCGACCGCGCCCTCCACGATTCCCGCGCCGAAAAGCTCCTGGGCGAGCGCCGAGGACGCGAGCCGGTCGAGCGCCGCGGACGGCTCGGCGTCGAGCCGGAGCCGTGTGAACTCCGGCGTCTCGGCCGGGTTGCCGACGACCTCCTCGGGCAGCGGCAGCCCACGCTCGATCCCGTCCAGAGCGGATCCGAGGAAGGCGGCGGCCGCGAGGTAGAGGTTCGCGCTCGGGTCGACGATCTTCAGCTCGATGTTCGCGCCGTGCGGGTTGCCCGGGGTGCCGGCGAGGAACCGCAGTGCGGCCTCCCGGTTCTCCAGGCCCCAGCACGCCGCGGCCCCGGACCAGGAGCCGGGGGTGAGCCGCAGCGACGACACGACGGACCCGGCGTAGACCGCGAGCAGCTCGGAGAGGCCGTCCAGCACGCCGCCGATCGCGCTGCCGCCCTCGGCCGTGATGCCGTGCGGGCCGTCTCCGGCGCCGAACAGGTTCTGGCCGTCACGGGCGAGCGAGAGGTGCAGGTGCATGCCGTTGCCGGATCCGCCCACGAAGCTCAGCGGCGAGAACGACGGCGCGAGGCCGTGACGGGCGGCGACGAGACCGATGAGGATCCGGGTGAGGATCGCGGTGTCGGCCATCTCGACCGGCGGCAGCGGGGCGAGCGAGACCTCGAACTGATCCGTGCCGTACTCGGCGTGGATCTGCTCGGCGCCGACCTGCGCCTCCTCCAGCGTGCGGGTGAGATCGGTGAGGAAGTCGCGGCGGGCCACCAGCGAGCGCATGCCGTAGGCGGCCCAGGACGACTGCTCCAGCCGCGAGCCGTCGGCGGCGACCAGGGTGAACTCCAGCTCTGCGCCCATCAGCGCGGTGAGCCCGGCGGCGGCCACCCGCTCCTCGAGGTCGGCCAGCCGCCCCCGAGCGCACAGCGGCGAGCGTTCGCCACTCTGTTCGTGGTAGCCGGTGGGACCCCACGCCATGCCGTCGCCGATCGGGCGCACCGCGGCGGCGTCGAGACGGAGCCGGAGGTCGCCCGAGACGCCGATCCCGCTCGTGAACGCGATCCCGTTGTCGGCGCAGAACACGACCCAGGACGGCGAGGCGCCCATGCCCGAGGAGGCGAATCCCGGCAGCCGGCGCACCGGAACCGCCTTGCTCCGGATGACTCCGGCGAAATCGAGCGCGGTGCCGACGAGCAGATCCACTCCCGCCTCGCGGAGCGATCGGACACGGGCGTCGAGGGCGTCCGGCTCGCCGGCGGTCACGGTGCTCGCGGGCGCTGCGCTCGTGTTCACTGCGGGGGTCGTCACAGGGGCTGTCCCTTCGTCGGGGTCACTTCGTCGTGCGGCACGTTCATCCATCGTCGGAAACGATATGCCTGTTACAGTGTTACACACTTTCCAGAATCTGTTACGTTTGGATCAAAGAAGGATTCTGATCGAGCGTCGCACCGAGGACGGGGCGACGCTCCCGGAGCGGAGGTCCCCATGTGCCGCCTGTTCGCCTATGTCGCCCCCGACACGTCCGCCGCGGACCGTGAGCTCGGCGAGGAGGGCATCGAGAGCTTCCTCTCCCTCGCCCGACTGCACGGCGACGGCTGGGGCTGGGCCGGGGTCGCGCGCACCGGTGAAGCCCCCGAGGTGCGGAAGTCGCCCCTGTCCGCCGCCGCCGACCCCGACTTCCGCCCCACGATCGCCACCGCCGGTCACGCCGCGATGATGCACCTGCGCTGGGCCACGCTGGGCCTGCCCGTGGAGCTGCGCAACGCCCACCCCTTCCGCGCCGGCGACGTGTCGTTCGAGCACAACGGTTCGCTCAAGCCGATCGAGCGGGTGCGCGCGATGCTCTCGCCGGAGGCTCTCGCCGGCATGAGCGGCGAGACGGACAGCGAGATGTACTTCACCCTCATCCGGGAGCAGCTCGCCGCGGGCGCCGACCTGCCGGAGGCGACCGCGCGCGTGGTCCGCCGACTGCGTGCGGCGTTCCCGCTGTCGAGCCTCAACGCGATCCTGCTCGACGGCGACCAGCTGGTCGTCGTGCACGCGAGCGCCCGCAGCGTGCTTCCCGACGACGACGTCGAGGAGATCGCACAGCTCGGCGGCCTCCCCGACGACCACAACGAGGACTACTTCGCGCTGCGCTGGAAGCGCTCCCCGGACGGCACGGTGCTGATCAGCTCCACGGGCGTCGCGGGAGCCGGCTGGGAGACGCTGCCCCCGGAGTCCGTGACCACGGTGCGGCTGGAGGACGGCACGATGGCGACCGAGGCGCTCGGCACCGCCCTGCCCGCCGCCGTGACAGACTGATCGGCATGCCCGACGACGCGCTCTCCGACCAGGTCGCCGCCGCGCTGCCGACCCTCGGCCGCGCGGGGCGACAGGTGGGGCGCGTGCTCCTGGCCGACTACCCGAGTGCCGGTCTGTCCACGATCGCCGACCTGGCGGGACGCGCGGGGGTGAGCCCGCCGACGGTGCTCCGATTCGCGCAGAGCCTCGGCTTCGGCGGTTTCCCGGAGTTCCAGCGCGCGCTGCGGGATGAGCTGACCCGGCGCTCCTCCGGCCCGCTGGTACGACTCAGTGCGCCCGCGGAGGCCGGCACGCCGCGGGAGGTCGTCGTGCGCGACGCCACCGTGCAGGCCGAGCGCACCCTGGAGTCGTTCGCGCGGATCCCCGACGCGTCCTACGCCGCGGCGGTCGCGCTGCTCGCCGATCCCGCCCGGCGCATCCTGCTCACGGGCGGCCGCTTCACGTATCTCGCCGCGTACCACCTCGGCACCCACCTGCAGGAGCTGCGGCCGGGGGTGCGGATGTTCAACGACCCCTCGGGGCACGACCTCGGCGCGGTCGTCGACATGACCCAGCGCGACGTCCTGGTGCTGTTCGACTTCCACCGCTACCAGCGCAGCGCGACGGAGCTCGCCCTCGCCGCGAAGCGTCGCGGCGCCGCGCTCCTGCTCGTCACCGACAGCCTGGACTGCCCGATCGCGCCCCGGGCGGACGTCGTGCTGGACGTCGCCAGCTCGACGGAGCACGCCTTCCAGAGCGATTCCGCGGCGTTCATGCTGAACGAGCAGCTGCTCAACCTGGTGCTCGAGCGGCTCGGCGAGACGGCGCACACCCGCCTCGCCCTGTGGGAGCGCATGCGCGAGGACGAGCTGCTGTCCTGACGACGGTCCGACGCGGCGGCGTCCCACGGGAGAGCGCCTCTCGGTCAGCCGAGCACAGCCAGCGCCTCGACGAGAACCGGGGCCGGCACCCCGGCGCCCTCGACCACGACGCGCACGCGCTCGACGAGCGGGTCCAGCGCGCCGCGCACGTAGCCGCCCGGGGTGGCCGCGATATCGCGCAGGAAGCGGACCGTCTCCGCCGTGACGATCTCACCGGGGAGCAGATTCGGGATCCCGGGCGGGTACGCCGCGAGCGCGTCCGCGGAGACCCGGCCGATCGCCTCGTGCGCCGCGACCACCTCGGTGTGCGCGAACGAGGCGTCCCGTGGACGCATCACCGCGGGACCGGGCGCGGGCAGAGCGACGGACGCGCTCTCCGGTCGTGCGGCCAGGTCGCCGACCGGACGCAGTGCCTGCAGGGCGGCGACGAAGCGAGCGGCGTCCGGGGTCGTCCCCGGGCCGACGAACGCGACGATGCAGGATCCGGTGGAGATCTCGGTGACGATGCCGAACGTGCGCAGGAGCTCCTCGCGCACCGCGTGGCCGTGCAGCCCCGCGGCCCCGACGTCGATCGAGACCCGCAGCGGGTCGTGGCCGACGATGTCCTCGAACGCGCCGAAGCCGTCGCTCACGATGGGGAACCGCCCGGTGGCGCGCACCGCGTCGCGCAGTTCGGCGGCCGCCGCGATCGAGCCCGCGATGCGATCGTGTCCGCTCTCGAGGGTGGCGCGGGCGAGGTCGAGCGAGGCGAGCAGCAGCGAGCTCGCGCTGGTCGACTGCGTGAACGTGAAGGCCCGGTCGATCAGCGGCTCGAGAGCTGCGGCGTACGGCCCGTCCGCGAGGTGCAGCATCGCGGACTGCGTGAGGCTCCCGCCCATCTTGTGCGTGGAGGAGACGACGAGATCGGCGCCGAGCGCGATCGGGTTCGCCGGCAGATCGGGGTGGAAGCCGAAATGCGCTCCCCACGCCGCGTCGACGACGAGCGGGATCCCGGCCTCGTGGCACACCTGCGCGATCCCGGCGACGTCGGCGACGGCCCCGAAATAGCTCGGGCTGATGACGTATGCCGCCTTCGCGTCCCCGTGTCGCAGCGCCTCGCGCATCGCGGCCGCGGTCACGCCGTGGTTGATCCCGTGCCGCTCGTCGATCGCGGGCTGCACGAACCGGGGATCCAGTCCGCCCAGGATGATCCCGTCGAAGAAGCTGGAGTGCGCGCTGCGCTGGGCGACGACGATCTCGTCGGGCGAGCGGAACGCGGCGAGCGCGAGCGCGGCCATCCGGTTCGCCTCGGACGCGCCGTTCGTGAGGAACCATGTGCGGCGCGCCCCCCACGCACGGGCGGCGGCCCGGCGGGCCTGCTCGAGCGGGTTGTCCTCGCCCTTGTCGATGCCGTCGAGCAGCGGCTCGACGTCGCGGCGCAGGAGCTCCGCGCCGAAGAAGTCGGCGAGAAGCGGTGCGGCGGCCGGATCGGCGGCGTGGCCGGGGACGTTGAGGAGCTGCAGGTCGCGAGCGGCGAAGCGGCGGAGGGCGTCGGCATAGGGGGTGTTCGGGATCACTCTTCGATCCTCCTCGGCGGGATAGCATGAAGGAATCACAACTGTCCTGGATTGATCCATACCTGATATGGAGGCCGCGTGCTCGATCTTCGCCAGCTCCGCGCCCTCCGCGCGATCGCCGAGCACGGCTCGATCCTGCGCGCCGCGACCGCGCTGCAGTGGAGCCAGCCGACCGTGACGCACCACCTCCGCGGCCTGAGCCGCCTGCTCGGCACCGAGGTCGTCGCGAGCGGCTCGGACGGCACCCGGCTGACCGCGATCGGCGAGGCCATGCTGCCGCACGCGAACGCGATCCTGAACCGGGCGGATCGCGCCGTCGACGAGATGCGCTCGCTCGTCGCGGCGGGCCGGCGCCGCCTCGCGATCGGGGTCTTCCCCTCCGCCGGCGCGAGACTGCTGCCCCGGGTCGTGCAGGAGCTGCGCGCGGCCGGCTTCGACCCCGATGTCACCGAAGCAGAGCTCGACCCGCTGATGGCGGGCATGACGGGGCTCACACTCGATGCGGCGATCGTCTACGACGCCCCGGGCCGCCCGACCGTCCTGCCGCCCGGCTTCCGCATGATCCCGGTCGTGCGCGAGCAGCTGTCGGTGATCGTGCCGGCCGAGCATCGCCTGGTCGGTCGCGACCGGATCACGCTCGCCGACCTGGAGGACGATCCCTGGGTGGTCGGCGCGACCGCGGCGGATCCGGTCGACGCGGCCCTGCTCGCGGCGGCGCGGTCGGCGGGATTCACGCCGCGGATCGCGATGCGCAGCGACGACTACGCGGTCGTCGCGGCGTACGTGGCGGCCGGCATCGGCGTCGCCCTCGTCCCTGCGCTGGCCCTGCCGCGCCAGGGGGAGGACGACATCGCCGTCCTCCCCCTGACGGGCACCACGTTCGAGCGGCGCATCTTCCTGGTGACGGCGCCGACCCTGGCCGCGGACGCCCGCTCGGCGATCGAGCGCGCGCTGCGCACGACGGGCACCGGATCCGCGATCGGGTAGCCGACGCCGGTCCGCCCGGCGGCGCCCGAGCGCGTCAGGATCAGGCCGCCAGGACCTGCTCGGCCCGGACGGACTGCATGGCGCGGGCCCACGTCTCGAGCTGGTCGAACATCGTCGCGGCGAACGTCTCGTGGATCTCCGCCGGCGCGAACGTCGTGAAGTTCTCGAAGTCGGTGAAGCCGTTGAACGCGAGCGACTGACGCACGTGCGCGATCTGCAGCTCCGACGCGATCGCGCGCAGGTGCTCGACGGCACGGGCGCCGCCCACCGCGCCGTAGCCGACGAACGCGGCGGCCTTGTTGTTCCACTCGTTGTAGAGGTAGTCGAGCGCGTTCTTCAGGACGCCGGACGTCGAGTGGTTGTACTCGGGCGTGACGAAGACGAACCCGTCGTACGAGGCGATCTTCTCGGCCCACGCCTTGGTGTGCTCGCCGGCGTACTGGCCGAACGCGGCAGGCAGGGGCTCGTCGAGGTGCGGCAGCGGGTAGTCGGCGAGGTCGACGAGCTCGTAGACGACGCCCTCGCGCCCCTGTGCCTGGGCGATCACCCAGTCGGCGACGTCCTTGCTCTTGCGGCCGGGACGGGTGCTGCCGACGATGACGGCGATGCGGATATCAGACATGTTGTTTCTCCTTCGAGGGGTGGATGGTCGGGGTCAATGCGCCGGGGCGACCGCTGCCTCGCTCGCGGGCGCCGGCACGGCACCGCGGACGAAGAAGCTGCCGACCACGGCGAGCAGGGAGATCGCCGCGCCGATCGTGAACGCGAACGACACGCCGCGCGCCTCGGCGGCGACGGATCCGGCGCCGGCGGCCGACGCCTGGGCGGTGCCGATCGCGAGGACGGTGACGAACAGCGCCGTGCCGATCGCGCCGGCGACCTGCTGCACGGTGCCGACGATCGCGGATCCGTGCGAGTACAGCCGCGGGCCGAGGGATCCGAGCGCGGAGGTCATCAGCGGCGTCATCATGAACGAGACGCCGAGGGAGATCCCGGCGAGCCCGAGCGCCGGGACGATCGGCGGCGTGTCCGCCGTGAGCAGGGTCATCCCCCAGAGCGTCGCCGAGGCGACCAGGGCGCCCGGGATCACCAGCGGCCGCGGTCCGTACCGGTCGAACAGCCGGCCGACGAGCGGGGCGACGAGGCCCATCACGAGCCCACCCGGCAGCAGCAGGAGCCCGGTCGTGGCGGCGTCCACGCGGAGAACGTTCTGCAGGTAGATCGGGAGCAGCATGATCGCGCCGAACATCGCCGCCATCATCACGACGATGAGCCCGGTTGCGAGCGAGAACGACCGCGAGCGGAAAGTGCGCAGATCCAGGAGGGCCCGGTCGGTGCGCTGCAGCACGAGCTGCCGCCACACGAACAGGCCGAGGAACACGACGCCCACGAGCAGAGCCGTGACGCCCCGCGTGACGGGGGCGTCGGGGCCGCCGCCGATCGTGCTGATGCCGTAGACGAGACCGCCGAAGCCGATCGCGGTGAGCGGCAGCGAGACCCCGTCGAGCGGGGTGCGGCTCCGATCGCCGACGTTGCGCAGCAGGGCGGCGCCGACGGCGAGCATGCCGACCGCGACGGGCAGGATCGTCCAGAACAGGAAGTGCCACGACAGCGCGTTCAGGATGAAGCCGGACAGCGCGGGCCCGAGGGCGGGCGCCACCGCCATCACGATCGTGATCCGCCCCATGAATCGGCCGCGCTCGTGCTCGGGCACCACGGTCATGATCGTCGTCATCAGCAGCGGCATCATCATGGCGGTGCCCACCGCCTGCACGACGCGGGCCACCAGAAGGATCCCGAAGTCCGGGGCGAGCGCGCCGATCAGGGTGCCGGCGGTGAACGCGATCATCGCGGACAGGAACACCTGCCGCGTGGAGAACCGCTGCAGCAGCCATCCGGTGGTCGGGATGACGACGGCCATGGTCAGCATGAACGCGGTCGTCGTCCACTGCGCGGTCTGCAGCGGGATGCCGAGATCGGTGACGAGGTGCGGGATCGCGACGCCCATGACGGTCTCGTTGAGCATCGTGACGAAGGCGGCGCCCAGCAGCAGCCAGATCACCCCGGTCCCGCTCGAACGCGAGACGGACGGCCGACGGCCGGCGGCGGCGGTGGCAGTGGTGGTGGCGGCGGTGGACGCGGTCATGGCGCTCACGCCCCGACCAGCCGCAGGACGCCGATCGCCGCGGCGATGACCGCCATCACGATGTTGGGCACGAAGGGCTCGCCGTGCCGGCGGTGCGCGAAGACCGCGAGGATCTGGATCACAGCGAGCCCGAGCGCGGCGACCGGTGCCAGCCACGGCAGGACGCCGAGCAGCGGCGGCAGGATCAGGCCGATCGCGCCGGCCACCTCGGCCACACCGATCCAGCGGACCTGCCCGTCGGTGAACGCGTCGAGCGTCGGCATGGGTCGTGCGCCGCCGTGCGGCTTCAGGATCTTCATCCCGCCGGCCATGAGGTTGACGAGCGCGAGGAGACCCGAGAGGACCCAGGTGAGGATGGTGAGAACGAGCATGAGCGTCGGAGCCTTTCGGAAGTTACTGACAGTAACTGAGGTACGATGGGTAAGTATTCCCGAAGGGGTGCCAGGCAGGTCAATGTCACCGAGGCACATCGAGGTAACCATCGGTAACCTGTAGGGAGAAGGACGACGGCGTGAGGAGCGGAGATGGCGATCGAGGACCGGATGGCGACGATCCACGAGCCGCGCATGCACGCGATGTGCGGCCACGATCCCGAGGAGGCCGAGCTGTTCCGCTCGGTCCTGTCCCGCATCGGCGACAAGTGGTCGGTCATGCTCGTCGGCATGCTGCACGACGGCCCCCTGCGGTTCACCGAGCTCAAGCAGATGACCTCCGGCATCTCGGCGCGGATGCTCACGCACACGCTGCGCCAGCTCGAGCGCGACGGCCTCGTCGAACGCGAGATGTTCGCCGAGATCCCGCCGCGCGTGGTCTACCGCTCCACCCCGCTCGGCAAGAGCCTCGCCGTGCCGGTCATGGCGATCGCCGAATGGGCCTCCGCGCACCAGTCCGAGATCACCGGGAACCGCGACCGCTACGACGCCCGCGACGACGGCTGAGCCCGAAACGCGCACCCGTCCCGCGGCGCGTGTCGGCGTCCCTGCGTGCCGCGATCGCGATCCTGCGGCGGGACTGGACCCCGACCGGATAGACGACGCGGGATGTCACGTCGGTGCGAGCCGGCATCAGGACCGGGTCAGCCGCCCTTCGACGCGATCCAGGCGCGCACCACGGCCTGCAGCGCAGGGAGCTTCGCGGCGAGGTCGGCCTCCGAGACGAACTTCGCGGACCGCGCGGTCGCGCCGTCGCCCTCCAGGAACCCGGATCCGTCGTCCAGCGCCGCGCCGGCATGGAACATCAGCGACACGTGGTTGCGCGCCTTCGGGAAGAACGAGGCGATGTTGCCCTGGAAGACGAAGGTCGGGGCCTGCCACTTGACACACTCGGTGACGCGGTCGTCGACGGCGAGGATCGCGTCACGCACCGCCATCACGAGCGGCTTCTGCGGATTGTCGTAGCGCTCGAACCACGCGTCCACGTCGGGGTTGTGCTCGCCCACCATGCTCCTTCGTCTCGGCACCGATTCTTCCGCGGGTCGCCCGCCGGCGCCAGATCCCGGCGCGCCGACACGAAAGGCTCGCGGCAGGGCGGACGGGGTCAGCTCCTCACGCCGGTGGCGCGCTTGATGACGGCGTCGAAGGCGCGGTCGGGGAGGATCGCACGGGCGAACACCAGAGGCTTCGCGCCGAATCCGATGCGGTAGCGGGTGCGCGGGCGGCGGGCGGTGGCGGCCCGGGTGATCGCGCGGGCCACGACGTCCGGCGAGGACGCCATCCGCGTGTCCGGCTGCGAGCTGCTGCCGAGCGTGACCGCGACGGCCTCGCCCTGGCTCCGGTAGACCCCCTGGCCGGACGTCTCGCGGACCTTCTCCGCGGCGATCGCGCCCCACTCGGTGCGGATCGATCCGGGTTCGATCACGACCACGTCGATGCCGAAGGGCGCGAGCTCCATCCGCATCGCGTCGCTGATCGCCTCGACCGCGTACTTGCTCGCGTGGTACCAGGCGCCGAGCGGGGTCGTGAAGTTCCCGCCCATCGAGGCGACGTTCATGATGGTGCCGCTGCGTCGGGCGCGCATGTGCGGCAGGACCAGCTGCGCCATCCGGGCGAGCCCGAGGACGTTCACGTCGAGCTGGGCCTGCGCCTCGGCGAGCGGGACATCCTCGAGGGCGCCGTAGGATCCGTACCCCGCGTTGTTGACGAGGAGATCGATCCGCCCCTCCTCCGCGAAGATCTGCGCGACGGCGGCCTGCGCGGACGCGTCCTCGGTGACGTCGAGGGCGATCGCACGGACGCCGACCGCCTGCAGCGCGGCCATGCGGTCGACGCGCCGCGCGGCCGCGTACACGGTGAAGCCCGCGTCCCGCAGGTGCCGTGCGGCGGACTCGCCGATGCCCGACGATGCGCCCGTGACCAGTGCGACCTTGGAGGTCATGATGCCTTCTTCCCTCTGCCGAGACCCGGGCCGACCATTTATCGGACCGTTGGTCTCTACGGTAATGAACCGTTGGTCTCTTGTCAAGAGACTGTCGGTCTGTAGAATCGGAGGGTGACCACCTTCCAGCGCGCGCGCAGCGAGGAGCAGCGGGAGATCCGACGCCGGGCGATCCTCGAGACGACGGCGACCATGCTCGCCGAGACGCCCGTCGCGGACATCAGTCTCAACGAGCTCAGCCGTCGCGTGGGCCTGGCGAAGTCGAACGTGCTGCGCTACTTCGAATCACGCGAGGCGATCCTGCTCGACCTCCTGGACCAGCTCGCCCACGACCTCTTCGTCGAGATCCGCACCGAGCTGCCCGCCGCCGTCGACCCCGGCGACGACCTGCGACAGCGGGTCTCGAGCGCCGCCACGACCGCCGCCGCCGCCATCGCCCGGCACGAGATGCTGTGCGAACTCGTCAGCGCTCAGGCCGGCGTCCTCGAGCACAACGTGACCGCCGAGACGGTCACCCGGTACAAGCGCGCCGGCTACGCCTCCCTCGCCGGCTTCGCGGATGTGCTGCACCAGGTCATCCCTGAGCTGACCGGCCCGCAGGCGGCCGAGGCCGCCCGCGCGATCCTCATCGCCGTCGGCGCGTACTGGACGCACGCCCACCCGCCGAAGGCCGTGCAGGAGACGTACGAACTCGACCCGACTCTGGTCTTCCTCCCGGACGGATTCCAGGGCTCGCTCGAACGCGTGATCGCCGTGCTGATCCTCGGGGTCCTCACGGCCTGAGCCCGCGCGGACCTCGATCGGGCGTAGCGTCGGACCCATCGATCGAAGGGGATCCGCATGGCGACGCACACCGTGACGAACCAGGCGCCGCCGCGCGAGGACGTCGACGAGTACGCCCTGAACCTCCCGCTCGTCGAGGGCGTCCGCCGGTACGGCGCCGACGGGGCCGAGACCGCGCTGACCGCGACCGGACGCCTCGTCGGATCCGCCGGGTTCCAGCGCGACGCGGAGCTCGCGAACGTGCACGAACCCGAACTCGTGACGTTCGATCGCTGGGGCCGGCGGATCGACGAGGTCGAGTACCATCCGGCGTACCACCGCATCATCGGGGCGGCCGTCGCGGCCGGAGCGCACACGGCGGCGTGGGCCGATCCGCGGCCCGGGGCGCAGGTCGCCCGCGCGGCGCAGTTCCTGCTCTTCGCGCAGGTCGAGCCGGGGCACGCCTGCCCGGTGTCGATGACGCACGCGGTGGTGCCGGCGCTGCAGCAGTCCGCGCCGTCCGCACTGCAGGACGAGTGGATCCCCCGCCTGCTCTCCCGCGACTACTCCCCCGCCCTCGCCCCCGGCAAGGCGTCGGCCCTGTTCGGCATGGCGATGACCGAGAAGCAGGGCGGATCCGACGTGCGCGCGAACCGCACGTCCGCCGCCCCGGCGGGAGACGGATCCTGGATCCTCACCGGGCACAAGTGGTTCTGCTCGGCGCCGATGTCGGACGGTTTCCTCGTGCTGGCCCGGACTCCCGCGGGGCTCGGCTGCTTCCTCGTGCCGCGCGTGCTGCCGGACGGATCCCGCAACCCGTTCCTCATCCAGCGTCTCAAGGACAAGCTCGGCAACCGCGCGAACGCGTCGAGCGAGGTCGAGCTCGAGGGAACGGTCGGATGGCTCATCGGCGAGGAGGGCCGCGGCGTGCGCACCATCATCGAGATGGTGAACCAGACCCGGCTGGACTGCATGCTGGGCACCGCGGCGGGCATGCGGCAGGCGACCGCGGAGGCGATCTGGCACGCGCAGCACCGCTCCGCGTTCGGCGCCCTGCTCGCCGAGCAGCCCGCGATGACGCAGGTGCTGGCGGATCTGGCGGTCGAGACGGAGGCCGCGATCGCGTCGTCGCTGCGGGTCGCGGCCGCGTACGAGGCCGACGCGCCCGCCCAGGACGAGCCGTTCCGGCGCCTCGCGACCGCGGTGCTGAAGTACGGGATCTGCAAGCGCGGCCCCGGCCACGCCGCCGAGGCGCTGGAGTGCCTGGGCGGCAACGGCTACACCGAGGCGTTCCCGCTCGCCCGGCGCTACCGCGAGCAGCCGGTGATGGCGGTGTGGGAGGGGTCCGGCAACGTCATCGCACTCGACGTGCTGCGCGCCATCGCCCGTGAGCCGGAGACGGTCGAGGCGTTCCTCGCCGAGGTGCGCCTCGCGTCCGGCGCGGACGCCCGGCTCGATGCCCACATCGCGGCCACGGAGGACCTCGTGCGCGAGGCGATCCAGGATCCGTCCTCCGCCGAGGCCCAGTCCGGTGCCCGTCGGCTCACCGAAGCGCTCGCGCTCGCGCTGCAGGGATCCGTGCTGACCCGGCACGCGCCGACAGGGGTCGCCGACGCGTTCTCCGGGTCACGGATCGGTCCGGTCCGGGGGTTCCTCTACGGCGCCGCACCGACCCGTGCGGCCGCCGCGATCGTCGCCCGGCACGCGGGGGAATGAGCCCGAAGCAGTCGCCGCGGGCGTCGGACCGTCCTCGCCGTGGGATCCCGACCGATCGGTCAACAATTCCTCGGCGACTTCTTGACCGCGAATCGCGCCGGTGGGACCCTTAGCTGAAAGATCCCGCAGTGAGAGATCGAACTTTCATAATGTGGAGGAAACATGTCAGAGACGACACACGCCGAGTTGCCCACGGATACCAGTCCCTTCCTCCTCAACGAGGACCTGGCACCGGCGAAAGACCGCAACTGGAAGACCTACAGCCTGTTCGCGATGTGGATGAGCGACGTCCACTCGATCGGCGGCTACACCTTCGCCGCAGGCCTGTTCGCCTTCGGCCTCGTCGGATGGCAGGTGCTCGTCGCGCTCATCATCGGCATCGCGCTCGTCAACGTCGCGATCAACTGGATGGGCTATGCGGGCCAGCGCACCGGCGTCCCCTACCCCGTGCTCGCCCGGGCCAGCTTCGGCGTCTTCGGCGCGAACATCCCCGCCCTCGTCCGAGCCATCATCGCCGTGTTCTGGTACGGCATCCAGACCTGGCTCGCCTCGGTCGCCCTCATCGTGCTGCTGCTGCGGGTATGGCCGCAGCTCGCGCCGATGACCCACGGCGGCTTCCTCGGACTGTCGCCGCTGGGCTGGATCGCATTCCTCGCCCTCGCGGCCCTGCAGCTCGGCCTGTTCAGCGGCGGCATGAACGCCGTGCGCAAGCTGGTCGACTTCGCCGGCCCCGCGATCTGGGTCGTCATGCTCGGCCTGGCCGTGTGGGTGCTGGTCAAGTCCGGCGGCAACATCGCGTTCGACTTCGCCGGCAAGCAGGCCGACTTCGGCGGCATGGTCTACGGCTTCTTCGCGTCGATCTCGCTGACCGTGGCCTACTTCTCGACCCTGATGCTGAACTACTGCGACTTCTCCCGGTTCGCCCCGAACAAGCGCGCCGTGCGGCTCGCGAACTTCTGGGGCCTGTCGGTCAACTTCATCGCGTTCTCGATCGTGTCGGTCGTCGTCACCGGCGGCAGCCTCGCGATCTTCGGGAAGTACATCTTCGACCCGGTCGAGCTCGTGGCGAAGATCGACAGCACCGTCGCGATCCTGATCGGCGCGATCACGTTCGTGGTGGCGACGATCGGCATCAACGTCGTCGCGAACTTCGTGTCGCCGGCCTACGACTTCGCGAACGCGGCGCCGAAGCACGTCTCGTTCCGCCGCGGCGGCATCATCACGGCGATCCTGTCCGTGCTGATCCTGCCGTGGAACGTGTACGCCAACCCCGTCGCGGTGAACTACTTCCTCGGCGGGCTCGCGGCGTTCCTCGGCCCGCTGTACGCGATCATCATGTCCGACTACTACCTGCTCCAGCACGGCAAGGTCAACGTCCCCGACCTGTACCGCAGCGTCCCGGGCAGCCAGTACCTGTACCGCAAGGGCATCAACCCCACGGCCGTGTACGCGTTCATCCCGTCGGCGGCGGTCGCGGCCGTCGTCGCGCTCGTGCCCCAGCTGGGCATGCTCGCACCGTTCTCGTGGTTCATCGGCGCCGCGATCGCCATGGGCCTGTACCTGCTGCTCTCCCGCGGCCGGCAGACGGCCGCCGACATGAGCATGTCGAACGTCCCCGCCGCTCCCGCGGCCTGACCGGGCACGAAGACGGATCCGGACCCGCGAACGGGGTCCGGATCCGTTCTCGTGTGAAGCGCGATTCACTCGGCGGTCGCCGCAGCGGATCCTTCCGCGGGCCGCGGGATGACGCCGGTCGCAGCGTCCATCTCCTCGAGCGACATGCCCTTCGTCTCCTTCACGAACTTCGCCACGAACAGCAGTGACAGCAGCGCGAACGCGGCGTAGAGGCTGTACGCCAGGCCGAGCGACAGGCTCTTCAGCGGCGGGAACGTCACCGTGATCACCCAGTTCGCCGCCCACTGCCCGGCGGCGGCGAGAGAGAGCGCCGCGGCGCGGAAGCGGTTCGGGAACATCTCGCCGAGCAGCACCCAGACGACGGGCCCCCAGCTCATGCCGAAGAAGACGACGAACAGGTTCGCCGCGACGAGGGCGATCGGCCCCGCCGCCCCCACGAGATGCGGATCGCCGTGCGCGTTCAGCGGGGCCGTGCCGAAGCAGACCGCCATGGTGGCGAGCGTGACGATCATGCCGGAGGACCCGACCATCAGCAGCGGCTTGCGCCCGACGCGGTCGACGAGCAGGATCGCGGCGATCGTCGTGAGGATGTTCACGACCGAGGTGAACACGCTGATCCCGAACGAGGCGCTCTCCTGGAACCCGACCGCCTCCCAGAGGATGTTGGAGTAGTAGAAGATCACGTTGATGCCGACGCCCTGCTGGAAGACCGACAGCAGCAGGCCGACCCAGACGATCGCGTAGACGCCGCCCTCGGGCCTGCGCATGTCGCGCCAGGTCGGCTTCGTCTCGAAGTCGATGCTCTCGTGGATCCGGGTGATCGTGAGATCGAGGTTCTTCTCGCCGAGCAGGATCGTGAGCACGGTGCGGGCCTCCGGGATCCGGTGCCGCGCGATGAGGTACCGCGGCGACTCCGGGATGGTCGCCGACAGCACGCCGTACAGGATCGACGGCACCGCCATCGCCAGGAACATCCACCGCCAGGCCGGCAGCCCGAACCAGAACGCCCTGTCCGCCCCGCCCGCCGCGGTCGCGAACAGCCAGTCGACGAGCAGAGACAGGAAGATGCCGGTGACGATCGCCATCTGCTGCAGCGAGCCGAGCCGTCCGCGGATCCGGGCGGGCGAGGTCTCCGCGATGTACGCGGGGGCGATCACCGAGGCCATGCCGATCGCGACACCGCCGACGACGCGGAAGACGACGAGGGTCCAGAGCTCCGGCGCGAGCCCGGTGACGAGGGCGCTGATCAGGAACAGCACGGCGGCGATCTGCATGACCCGCACGCGGCCGATCCGGTCGGCGAGGCGCCCCGCCGTCATCGCGCCGACGGCCGCGCCCAGCAGCGCCGAGGCGACGGCGAAGCCGAGCAGGGCGTCGTTGACGCCGAACGCGGTCTTGATCGACGCCACAGCGCCGTTGATCACGGCGCTGTCGTAGCCGAAGAGAAGACCGCCCAACGCGGCGACGGACGCGATCTGGACGATGCGCTTGCCGTCGCCGGCGTCCTCCTCGCCGTAGATCGACGGCTCCTCGGCAGCCGAAGCGAATTCACTCATGATCGTGTCCTCTCTCCGTCGAGATGCACGGCTCCCGCAGGACGAGGTCCGTCGGCTGCGAGACGTCGTGTTTCGTTCGTACGCCCTCCCCGGCGGATGTGCAATCGCCACGCCGGACGCCGCCTCCCCCCGGCTGTCCGCCTCTAGGCTCGGAGCATGGCTCCGGATCGACGTCTCATCGCACTGCTCGGCGACTGGACGGGGACGGAGGAGCTGTTCGCGACCGGATGGACCGAGGCCGGATCCGCCCGCGGCGCCCTCACCGTCGAACCCGGCCCGGACGGGATCCTCCTGGACTACGTGGAGCAGCGCGAGGGCGCGGACCCGCTCGTCGCGCACGGTGTGATCGCCGGCACCGGGTTCTGGTGGTTCGACACCTACGGCTTCACCCCGGCCGCCCCCGGCACCGCCCTCTGGGAGGACGACGCGCTCGTCCTCGACCGCCGCTCGGAGCGCGGCCGCACGGTCATGCGCCTGCGCGCCGACGGCGACGGGCTCGCGCTCGAACTCGACACCGCGGTGCCGGCGGACGCGGATCCGATCCCGCTCGTGCGAGGCACGTACACCCGCAGCGGATCCTGACGGCTCACTCGGCCGTGAGGGCCTTGCCCGAGAGCGAACCGGCTCGGTCCATCCGGCGCAGCACGAGGGGCGCGAGCACGCCGTGCAGCAGCACGCTGCCGACGACCGTGACCACCATGACGTCGAGCACGAAGTCGGCTTCGGGGCTGTCCGTCGGCAGCGCGTTGTAGGCGAGCAGGCCGAACACGATCGACGCCGTGCCGCGCGGGCCGAGCGCGCCGATCAGCAGGCGGTCGCGCGGGGCGATCGAGCTGCCCATCAGCGACAGGTACACCGGCCCGATCCGCAGCACGGTGAGCGCGAGCAGCGCGAGCACGATCACGAGCGGGTCGACGCCCGTGACGAAGGCGACCAGGGTCGTGCCGCCCAGCATGAACCAGACGAAGTTCGTGGTGAGCACGCCGATCTCGTCGACGAGGAGCAGCTCGTCGTGCGGGATCGCCCGGTCGGGGATGCCCTTGGTCCGTGCGATCCGGTAGACGAGCCCGGCGACGAAGGCCGCCACGAAGCCGTTCGCGTGCACCGCGGGGATCTCGACGGCGGCGCCGAACGCGACCAGCGGCAGCAGCAGCATCACGAACCGGATGCCGGCGTCGTTCGCGAAGCCGCGCCGGTGCAGCACCCGCACCGCCCAGCCGAACACGAAGCCCAGCACGATGCCGACCGCGATCGCCACGACCGAGGCGGGCACCGCGGTCACGAACGCGTCGGCGATCTTCTCGAGGCCGTCGGTGAGGATCTTCTCCTGCTCGGACGGGTGTGCGCGGACGAGCTCGGTGAGGGCGACCGAGATCGCCAGCGACATCGCGAAGATGGGCGAGATGAGGCCGTCGTTGTAGCCGCTCTCCACATTCAGGATCTGCCGCACCCGCGGCGGCACGTGCGCGAGCCGCAGGATCCGCGCGGCCGGCGCGAAGTCGGTGGGCATGATCACGCAGACGAGCGCGAGGATCACCACGATCGACTCCGGGATCATCCACACCGCGACGACCACGGCGAGGATCAGCGACAGCGGCAGCGCGATGAGCACGAGCCGCAGCGTCACCCGACCCTCGCCGCCGAAGATCCCGCCGCCGCGCACCTCGGTCGCGTCGACGAACAGGATGATCGCCAGGATCACCTCGACGACCTTCTCGCTCGCCTCGGTGTCGATCGCGCTCGCGAAGGCCGGGATGTTCCCGGCGATGGCGGCTGCGCCCAGCACGAGGAGCGCTGCCGGCCCCGCCACGCCCCAGCGCTCGAACCGGTGCGCCACGAGCGACCACAGCAGCACGGCGACGAGCCCGACCAGCACCAGCGGCGACATGCCGTCACTCCTTCTCTTCGCCGACGCTCCGAACGGCCCGCCGTCGGGCGGATCCGCTCCGTGCCGACACTATCGCGCGAGCGAACCGCGCCGGGAGCGCTACAGCCAGCCGCGTTTCTTGAACACGACGTACAGCACGGCGGCGCCGCCGACCATGAGGCCGATCGCCATCGGGTAGCCGAAGCCCCAGCCGAGTTCGGGCATGTCGTGGAAGTTCATCCCGTAGATGCCGGCGACGATCGTCGGCGCGAAGAAGATGGCCGCCCAGGAGGAGATCTTCTTCACCTCCTCGCCCTGTCGCATGCTCTCCTCGGTCATCCGGCGCATCTCCTCGTTCTGCCGCCGGGCGACGATCGTCGCCTCCACGGTCAGCGCGTTGTCGAGGGCGCTGCGGAAGCTGCCCACCCGCTCGGCGACGGCGAGGATGTGGTCGAGCACGTCGCGCAGGTACCGCTGCAGTTCGAGGTCGACGGCGTACTTCGCGGATCCGCGCAGCAGCGCCTCCAGCATCGGCTGCAGCGGTCGGGTCGCCCGCTGGAAGTCGATCACCTCGCGGGACAGCTCGTAGATGCGCTGCGTGACGTCGGCCTCCTCGAGGAACAGCTGCGCCTCGATCTCGTCGATGTCGTTGTCGAGGCCCGCGAGCACGGGCGAGTACTCGTCGACGAGCTCGTCGAGGATCGCGTACAGCACGGCCTCCGGCCCGCGGGCGAGCAGCTCGGGGTCGCGCTCCATCCGGCCGCGGACCCGGCTGAGACTCGGCGTCTCGGCGTGACGGATGGTCACGACGAAGTTCGGGCCGACGAACACGTGCAGCTCGCCGAATTCGACCTCCTCGGTCGCGTCGAGGTAACGGGCGGGGCGCAGCACGACGAACAGGGTGTCGCCGTAGCGCTCCAGCTTGGAGCGCTGGTGCCCGGTGAGGGCGTCCTCGACGGCGAGCTCGTGCAGGCCGAACTCGGCCGCCACCTGGCGCACCTCGGTCTCGCTCGGCCGGTACAGCCCGATCCACCCCATGCCGTCGCGGTCGTGCATGAGCCGGAACGTCTCGTCGAGCGTGTGGGGCGTGTCGGTGCGCACACCGGAGACGTAGATGCCGTTGTCGACGATCGCCATCGCGGACCTCCGATCGTGGGACGGGCGTGCTCAGCCCTGCGCCGGATGGCAGATCGCCGCGGCGTCGACGGACTTGGAGCGGTCGTCCGCCGTGAACGGCAGGGCGAAGGCCGGCGCCTTCCGCCCCTTGGCCGGCGGAGCCTTCGAGGCGATCGCGGAGAGCTCCCAGGCGAGGTCGCCCGCGATCCCGCCGCCCGCGCTGGAGTCGTTGAGCACGACGGCCACGGTGAACCCGCTGGCCGGGTCGGAGTAGGCGGCGGTGAGGTAGCCGGGGATCGCGCCGTGCTGGCCGATCAAGGATCCGACGAGGTACGCCCCGCCGGTGGCCTGGTACCAGGACGGTGCTCCGGAGGCGACGGCGAGCGGTTTCCCGAAGCGCTTGGGCGTGTCCTTCACGCGCAGCGCCTGGACGGCGGCGGCCTGCGCGTACCGGCCGAGATCGTCGATCGTGGAGACGACGCCGGACGCGGTGTAGCCCATGCTCGCCGAGGCCACGGTGATGTCGGCGGGCTTGTCGCACGCGTAGGCGCCGTTGGCGGCCTGCGGCAGATAGAACCCGTCCAGCGCCGGCGCGGGCTGGGGGGCGTCCGCGGTCGAGCCGGGCAGCGACGTGGAGGAGAGTCCGAGCGGCGAGGTGACGTACTCGCGGATCAGCTGCGCCGCGGTGCGGCCCGTGGCGCGCTCGAGCGCGAGCCCGAGCAGCAGGTAGCCGGCGTCCGAGTCGCGGTAGGCGGTGTGCGCCGGGGTGCGCGACTGCCCGAGCCCGTAGGAGGCGAGCTCTTTGGGCTCCCACTCCCGGTCCGGGTTGTTCAGCCACGCGGACATCACCGTGCTCGCGGAGGACCCGATGCCGGCGGTGCCGTCGCACAGATCGAGGAGGCTGACGTCGGACAGATCCGGCACACCCGAGACGTAGGTCGGGATCTTGTCGTCCAGCTTGACGATGTCGCGGTCGGCGAGCGCGTAGAGCACGTCGCAGGTCATCATCCGGGTGACGTCGGCGATCCGGAACGACATGTCGGTCTTCACCGGGGTCTTGTCCCCCGGGGCGACGGTGCCGAGGCCGACCACCCAGGATCCGCTCCACGGCGCCCACACGCCGACGATCGCGCCGCTGGATCCGCTCGCCGCCATCGCCCGCTGCACGGCCGCCTTGAGCTGGTCCTGCACGTCGTTCGGCAGCGGGCCCTGCACCTGCGGCTTCGGGGTGAACGTCGGGGCCGCCACGCTTCCGCCGCCGCACCCGGTCAGGACCAGTGCGAGTGCCACGGCGCTCGCCACCAGTGCTCCGGCGCGACGAGTTGTGATCCAGCGCATTCGACCCCCTGCCATTCCCCCCGAGTCTATGCGGAGCACCTTGGATCCCCGCCAGCCGTGCGCGGGAGACGGGCCCCGGTCGCGGAGCCTCGGTCCGGGACGCTCAGCGGCCGGTGCTGCCGAGGCCCATCGCGATCGCCTGCGCGCGGTCGCGGGCGCCGAGCTTCGCGAAAAGCGCGTTGATGTGCGTCTTCACCGTCGAGACGCCGACGAACAGCGCCGCCGCGATCTCGGCGTTCGAGCGGCCCTGCACGACGAGCGCGTACACCTCGCGCTCGCGGGCGGTCAGGGCGGGGAAACGAGCGGCGAGGGTCTCCTCGAGGGCGGGATCCGCGTCGGCGTCCGTGAGGCGGGCCGCCGCGTCCGGCCCGGGCACGGCCTCCGCAAGGGCGCCGATCCGCCCGAGCAGCACCCCGCGCACGGGCTCGGAGAACGTGGACTGACCGGCCGCCACCGCCCGGATCGCGGCGGCGAGCTCGGCGCGGCCTGCGTCCTTGGTGAGGTAGCCGCGCGCGCCGGCGCGCAGCGCTGCGACGATGTCGGCGTCGTCCGCGAAGGTGGTCAGCACGAGGACCGCGGTGCCGGGCGTTTCCGCGGTCACGCGCGCGGTCGCGGATGCCCCGTCCAGCAGGGGCATCCGCAGGTCCATCAGGGCCACGTCGGGGGCGAGCTGCGCGATCAGGGCGACCGCGGCGGCGCCGTCGGCCGCGGTGCCGACCACCTCGAAGTCGGGGACGAGGCTCAGCACGGTCTCCAGCCCGTCGCGGACGATCGCCTGGTCGTCGGCGATGACGATCCGGATCCGCGCGCTCATGCCGGCGCCTCCGCGCGCAGCCTGAACAGTCCGCCCGTGTCGACGCCCGCGTTCACGGTCCCGCCGAGCGCGGCGAAGCGCTCCCGCACGCCGCGCAGGCCGTAGCCTCCGCCGGTCGAGGCGAGCCCGCTGCCGGGCGCGCCCGCGGGGACGTCCGACCCGATCCGATTCTCGACGACGCACTCCACCCGGTCAGGATGCCAGAGGATCCGGATCCGCACGACCGACCCCGGCGCGTGCTTCCGGGCGTTGCTCAGACCCTCCTGCACCGTACGGACCAGGGCGTCGGCGAGCGCGGGCGGCACCGGGCGCGGTCGGCCCGTGACGCCGAGCCCGGCGCTGCCGCCGATCGCCTCGTGCGCGGTGAGCAGGGCCTGCAGGCGGTCGCCGAGCTCGGTCGGATCGATCGAGTCGGACGGCGGCGCGGCAGGCTCCGGCCGGCCCGGTTCGCGCAGGGTGCGGACGGCCTCGCGGGCCTCGTCGAGGCCGTCGGCGGCGAGCCTCCGGGCGGCGGCCACCCGGCTCGCGGCCGCCTCCGCGTCGCCCGCCTCGAGCAGCGCCTCCGCCGCGTCGAGCTGCACGACGAGTCCGCCGAGGCTGTGCGCGAGCACGTCGTGCAGGTCACGGGCGATCGCCACGCGCGACGCCGCCTCCTGCGCGCGCAGCGCGTCCTCGGCGGATCGGGCCCGCTCGATCAGCAGCACGCGCTGCGCCCGGCGGCCGAGCCCGCCGACGACCGCGAGCACCAGCGCGGCGAGCACGGCGACGAATCCGAGCACGCCCGCCTGGGCGCCGTCAGGGCCCGCCGCACCCTGCGCCGCGAGCAGCGCGCCGGCCGCGGTCGCGAGGGCGCCCACGGCCGCGACCGCACCCCAGGCCGGAGCGGGCGTCGTCGGATCGCTGGTCGCGAGGAGCACCGCGACGACGAGCAGCGCCGCCCCGAGCCCCTGCGTCGGCACCGCGGTGATTCCCCCGGTGAGGGCCAAGGCCACGGGCACGGCCGCCGCGACCACGCGGGAGAGCCGGCTCGACGCGCTCTGCGCGGCCGGATCCGTCTCCGGCCGGCGCAGCGCCGCCGTCAGGGTTCGACCGGCCCAGGCGGCGAGTCCGGCGAGCATGAGCACGATCACCCACGGCGCGATCCTCGGTGCGACATGCCAGAGGCCGTAGACGACGGCGAGAGCGCCGGCGAGGTTGATGCCGGCGCTCCACCAGGTCAGCGATGGGATGCGGGTCACGGAACCATGATGCGCGCCGAACCGCCCCGCGCGGCAGTGCGCCGGCCCTCCGGTTCCTGAGCCCGTCGAAGGACGCGGTTGTGCAGCACCAGGATCCGTGCGGCGCGGTTCGCGGCGAGCACGAGCAGGATCAGACCGCCGGAGATCCCGAGGTGGCTGCCGAACGAGGCGAACGCGAAGGACAGGCCGACGCGGGCGCCGATCAGCACGACCCAGAGCGCGAGACCCCAGGCCCCTGTGCGGGTCTCGAACTCGGCCGCGGCGAGCGCGATCGCCTTCGCGGACGCCCCCGGCGCCGGAGCGCCCGCGGTCCGGGCGATCGGGCGGATGTGCGCGATCGCGCCCATCCCGGCGCCGACGGCGAGGGAGATCACGATCTCGATGACGAACGCGACGACGTCGATCAGGCCGAGCGCGCCGCCGTTCAGCGACTGGACGCTCAGCGCGGCGCCGACGACCGCGGCGAGCGCGGGGAAGAGCCAGTCCCGGCCGCCGAGCACGGGACGCCAGGTCATCTGCCGGACGGCGATCACGCCGACGGCGACGAGGATCAGAAGGATGTCGGAGAGGACGGTGAGGTTCATGTCCCCGATGCTCCTCGGATCCGGATCCCGCGGGCACCACCCGAGGGTGGAGATCCGCGGGTGGACGGGTGGAGATCGGAACATCCGACACGCGGGATCAGGCGGCCACGCGGGATCAGGCGGATCCGGATCCCGTCGGCCTGATCCGGGGTGATCGCCTGTTCCCGCGTGTCCGAGCCCGGTCTTCTCCCGCGGCCGGCCGATGTGCGCAGAAGCCCCGCCCGAACGACGTGAGGGGCTGCGGACCGCCCGCAGCCCCTCACCCTCGGTCAGTCGGCGACAGCGGCGAGGCGCTCGGTGAGGAGCTGCACCGTCTCGGCGGGGATCTGCCCGGCGGCCATCGTGAGCACCGTGGCAAGGGGCATCGCCTTGATCATCCCGAGCATCGGGTGGGTGGCGAGATCCGGCGCCGTCTGCTCGATCACGGACCTCGTGACCGGGTGATCGAGCAGGTCGCCGAGCGGGCTCGCCGCAGTCGGGATCGGGCCGGTCGAGGCGTCCCGCCCGTGGTCGACCGTCACCACCGGTGCGATCGTGCGCGGGGCGAAGTCGCTGCGGATCCCGAAGGCGACGTCGTCCGGTTCGAGGGCGCGCAGCCCGGTGGCAGTGCTCGTGACCTCGACGGGGATCGCCTCGCCGAGCGCATCGATGCCGGTGCCGAGTCTCACCGCGTAGCTGCCGGGCTCGACCGTCCATGCGTGCGACTCGACCGACCAGTGCGCGAAGGCGCGCGGCTCGAGGTCGATGGAGATCGCCGTGACCGCCCCCGGCTCGGCGCGCACGACGGCGAACCCGGCGAGCCAGAGCTCCGGCCTGTCGATGTCGGAGGGGCCCGTACGCGAGAGATAGGCCTGCACCACCTGCTTCCCGGTGCGCTCGCCCGTGTTCTCGACGTCGGCCGTCACACGGGCGCCGCCCTCGGCGAGCACCTCAGCGGCGGCGTTCGCGGTCGTCCAGGTGGTGTAGCCGAGGCCCGAGCCGAACGCGAGCAGCGGTGCCGGATGCCCCTGGCGGGTCCATGCCCGGTACCCGATGTCACCGCGTTCGGCGTACTCGAGGACGCCATCGGCGGGTTCGACGGTCCAGACCGGGACGTCGGCCTCGGCTCGCGGCCAGGTGGTCGGCATCCGGCCGCCCGGCTCGCGCTCGCCGCGCAGGACATCGGCGAGCGCGTTGCCGAACTCCTGCCCGGGGAACCACGCGAGCACCACCGCCGCGACCTCGTCGAACCACGGCATGAGCACCGGGGCGCCCGCGTTGACCACCACGATCGTCCGGTCGTTGACGGCGGCCACCGCACGGACGAGATCGTCGTGTCCGTCCGGCAGGGCGAGGGAGGCACGGTCGTAGCCCTCGGATTCGATCACCTCGGTCGTGCCGACCACGACGACCGCGATGTCGGCGTCGCGCGCCGCAGCCACCGCGCGCTCGAGCTCGACCTTCGGGTCGTCGAAGATCTGCTCCTCGCCCAGGATGAGGGCGGCGAACGGGATCCCGTTCGGAAGGTAAGGGCTCAGCGTCACCTCGAGGGGCACGCGCTGCCCGGCGACGAAGGCGAACTCGGCGCGCCGCACCGGCGGGTTCAGCACCGTCTCCATCAGGTCGGCGCCGTCGACCGGCTCGACCCTGCCCGAGAAGACGACCTTCCCGTCGACCTTCCATTCCAGGCCGCCGAGACCCGAGACGCCCAGGCGCCGGGGGCCGTCGGCCGGGACGACGTAGGTGGTCCGGATCCGGATCTGCGCAGCCATGGCCAGGTTCGCGTCGCCGAACCACGCGAAACGGCCGCTCGGGAAGATCTCCGAGGCGAAGACCGAGCCGTCGGCGTCGAGGTAGGAGACCTCGACGCCGGATCCGCCCGCGTGGGTCAGTGACGCGGCCGGCAGACGCGTGAGGTCGGATGTCGGCGGCACGCCGACGGTCGAGGTCACCTTCGGGAACGCCGCTCGGATGCCGTCGAGCGGACTGACCTGGTACGGCGGGAACACGCTCGCGGAGCCACCGCCCTGCCCGCGCCCGACGAGTGCATGATGCCCGATGACGGCGATGCGCTGCCCCTCGTCGGCGAGCGGAAGGAGGCCGGTGTTGCGCGCGAGGACCATTCCGTCCGCCGCGGCCTCCCGCAGGATCGTGGCGATGTCCTCATCCACCCACGGCAGCGGGGTCTCGGTGCGCGGCGACGCGTCGAGGGCTCCGACGCGCTCGGCGAGCTGGAGCAGGCGCGCCACCTTGTCGTCGATGATCCGCTCGTCGATCTCGCCCGCCCGGATCGCGGCGAGCAGGGCGTCGCCCCACGGGCCGTCGGGGCCGGGCATGACGAGGTCCTGAGCCGACGCCGCCGACCGGACCGTGTCGGTGACGGCGCCCCAGTCGGAGATCACGACCCCGTCGAAGCCCCACTCGTCCTTCAGCGGCGAGGCGAGCAGCTCGTTCGCCGTGGCGGGGTTCCCGTTGACCTGGTTGTAGGAGGACATGATCATCCAGGCGCCCGAGGCGACGGCGCGCTCGAACGGCGCGAGGTAGAGCTCGCGCAGCGTGCGCTCATCGACGCGGACGTCGACGGTGTGCCGGTCGGTCTCGCTGTCGTTCGCGACGTAGTGCTTCGGCGTGACGCCGACGCCCTCCGCCTGGACGGCCTCGACGTAGGTCGACGCGAGGGTGCCGGTCAGCCACGGGTCCTCGCTGAACGCCTCGAAGTGGCGGCCGCCGCGGGGGCTGCGGTGCAGGTTGATCGTCGGCCCGAGCACCACGTCGACCCCCTTCGACCGCGCCTCGGCGGCGATCAGCCGGCCGAGCGAGCGCAGCCGGTCGAGGTCCCAACTCGCCGCGATGGATGTCGCCGAGGGGAGGCTCGCCGACGGTGCGCGGTCGTCGAGCGCCTGCCCGCGGACGCCGGTCGGGCCGTCGGAGACGACGATGCCCCGCAGGCCGATGGCCGACTCGCCGTGCAACGACCACACGGAGGCACCCGTCAGCAGTCGCACCTTCTGCTCGAGGGTGAGGCGGGCGAGGGCGTCCGCATGGCGGGTGGTGCTGCCATCGACCGCCGACCCGGGCGCGAACGACGTGGTGCCCGCCGGGATCTCCGCGGCGTTCGTGCGGGCGACCTCGCCGAGCCAGGCGAGGCTGGGCTTCGGGCGGCGCTCGAACGTCTCGCGGTCGACGGCGATGAGCCCGAAGGTGGGTGCCCAGTGCCCCCACTCGTAGTTGTCGAGGGCCGACCAGTGCAGGTATCCGCGGACGTCGATCCCGTCCTCGACGGCGGCGGCGAGGTGGCGCAGGGCCTCGCGCGTGTACTCGATGCGACGGGTGTCGTCGGCGATCGCGATGCCGTTCTCGGTGACGAGCAGCGGCTTGCCGGTCACGTCGTGGGCGTGCCGCAGGGCGATGCCGAGGGCGTCGGGTCGGTACGCCCACCCCGTGATCGTGTTGTCGGGGTGCGGCGGGTGCGGCACCGGGCCGTCGGCGCCGACCGGCTGGGTCGTGTACGACTGCACGCCGACGAAGTCGTCGTCGCGGGACGCTTCGAGGAAGAGGTCCTCCCAGGCCCAGTTGACCTTCTCGAACATCGCCTCGTTGCCCTCGGTGGGGGTGAAGGCCTGCTGGGCGATCGTCCAGCCGACCTTCGCGGAGGTGCGCTTGCGGAGGATCCGGGTCGCGAGGCGGTGCGCCTCGACGAGTCGCTCGCCGATCGCGGTGTCGGGCATGAGCGGGCCGTCCTGGGCGAAGGTGATGCCGCCCGTCAGCGCATCGGCTTCGGCGCCGAGGAACATGTGCGTGAGCCCGACCATGTTCGGCTCATTGATGGTGCAGACCCATCCCACGTCGCCGAGGATCGCCGACACCTTCTCGATGTAGAGGGCCCAGCGCTCCAGCGCCTCGTCGCCCTTCCAGCCACCGGCCTCGGCGAACCAGTACGGCGAGGTGAAGTGGTGCAGGGTCACGACGGGTTCGAGGCCGAGGCTCCGCGCGGTGTCGATCATGCGGCGGTAGTGCGCGAGCTGCGCGTTCGACCAGCGGCCCTTCTCGGGCTCGATGCGGGCCCATTCGATGCTGAAGCGGTAGGCGTTCAGGCCTGCGTCGGCGAGCAGCCGCATGTCCTCGGGGTAGCGGTGGTAGCTGTCATCGGCGTCGCCCGAGTACTCGGCCAGGATCGGCCCTCCTCCCTCCATCCGCCAGAAGTCGCTCGAGACGTTGTTGCCCTCGACCTGATGGGCGGAGGTCGAGGCCCCCCAGAGGAAGCCGTCGGGGACGCGTGACATGGAGGTCTCCTTCTGCGCGGGCTCGCCGCGCCAATCGATGGACGGGGCGTGGTGGAACGTGAGGCCCTCGCGTCGCCAGGCGGGCGCCTGCGCGCCGAGGCGCACGCGAAGATCCGCCCAGTCGCGCGCGGGTCCGGGGGCCCAGGCCCGTTGCGCGAGCCCGGGGAGCCGTGGGAGCAGGAGGTAGCTGAGGTCGTCGAAGTCCTGCACCGTCTCGCACCAGATGGCCGCCTCGAAGCCGACGACGTCGAGCTCGGTCGGCTCGTCGATGCCGGGGATGGGTACGGTGGCCGAGCCCTCGATCGTGACCGCCGGATACCCGGGCATGCCGACGCGGGCGCGCCGGGCTTCGCCGTCCTCGTCGGTCGAGGGCTCGGCGTACGGGGCATCCAGGTACGCGAGACCGGTGCGCGACATGATCACGCGGGCGCGCTTCTCGACGACCCGCTCGGGATCGGCGGCGGAGTCGGCGAAGGCGGTGACGAGGAGTTCCGTGAGCTGGGGCGGGAGTGCGGCGAGGAACGGGCTTTCGCCGTCGATGGCGGCGCCGCCGTCGATCCAGAGCTGGACGAGCTCGCCCGGCGCCGAGTCGGCGCGGATCGCCTCCTGCCAGCCGACGGGCTCCTTCCCGTGGCGTCGGACGATCTCGCGGGCGCGCTGCACGAAGGCGACGTGCTCGTCGTGAGGCATCCCGAAGGCCTCGTCGCCGCCGATGTGCACGAAGCGGCCGGGGGTCAGTGCGGCGACGGCGGAGACGACGTCGTCGACGAAGGCCCACACCTCGTCCTTCTCCGGGTCGAGGTACTGCGGTTGGTGCTCTCCCGACGCCATCAGGGCGATGGCCTGCATCGGGTCGCTCGGGAATGCCCACGCCGTTCCCGATCGCGTCATCTCGGGGTACGCCACGAGGGCCGCCGACGAGTGCCCGGGCAGGTCGATCTCCGGGACGACGGTGATGAACCGCTCCTGCGCGAACTCGACGATCTCGCGGAACTCCGCCTGCGTGAAGTGCGCACTGCCGGGCGGGGTCAGCTCGGGCCGCGACGGGATCTCGATCCGCCAGCCCTGGTCATCGGTCAGGTGCAGGTGCAGCACGTTCATGCGATACCGGTCGAGGAGCTCGATCACGCGGAGCACCTCCTGTTTCGTGAAGGTCGCGCGCACGACGTCGAACGAGAGGCCGCGCCAGGCCAGGTGCGGGCCGTCGGCGATCGCGGCCGCGGGCAGCACCAGCCCCTCGGCATCCCGTTCGCCCTGCTCGGCGAGCGCCGCCAGTGTGGTCACCGCGCGGTGGACGCCCGCGGGCGCCGCTCCCACGACCCGGATGCCGTCGGCCGCGAGCGTGAGCGCCGAGCGCTCGTCTCCGAGGTCGGCGCCGTCGGCCGCGACGCCGGTCGCCGGCGGCACGGTCGCGACGAGCTCGTCGGCCGGGGCGACGGCGAGATGGATGCCACCGGGTGCCGGAGCGCTGACGACCGGGGAAGCCACGGCGATGCCCGCCCAGGCCTCCAGCCGTTCGGCGAGCAGCCGCGCCGACGGAAGCAGCTCGGCGGAGGCGACCGTCAGCGGGGCGCCGGGCCGGATGCGGGCGTGGCCCGGGCGTTCCTCGACGGTTCGGGGCACGGGGAGGATGCGCTGGAGCGGGGTGGGGGAGGTCATCTCGTCCTTTCGATGGGTGCGACGATTGGGTCCACGGGTGCGACGGTTTGGGTCGACGGGCGCGACGGTGAGGCGGGTGGGTGCGCAGACGTCCCGGGTCAGCGCACGGAACGGATCGGCAGAACGGCGAGGGCGCCGAGGACGGCGATCCCGCCGACGATCAGGAACAGCGGCGCGTAGCCGACGGCGACGACGATGGCGCCGGCGGCGACCGGGGCGACCGTGTTGGGCAGGGTCGCCGCGAGGTTCAGCACGCCGAGATCCTTCCCGAAGTCCTCCGGGCTGGGCAGCACCGAGGACATGAGGGCCTGATCGACGGCCGCGAAGGCGCCGAATCCGCTCGTCACGGCGATCGTCTGCAGCGTGAGGCCGAGCACCGAGGGCAGGACGAAGGGGATGGCCGCACCGACCGCGATCAGCAGGCCGGAGATGAGGACGAGGGGCTTCCGCCGCCCCAGCCGGTCGGAGAGCGGTCCGGCCACGGCGGTCGCGATGATGAGACCGGGGAGCCCGGCGAGGCCGAGCAGCGGGACGATCGACGTCGCCTCCCCGAGGCTGAGGCCGACGTAGTCCTGCGCGATGTAGAGGCTGAAGTTGCTGATCATGTAGAACCCGCCGAACAGCAGCAGCCGCCCGGTGAACCCCCAGAAGAAGTCCGGGTGGCGGATCGGATTCACCCAGAACGCGGAGAGGAACGCCGTGAGGGAGAACGGCTTGCGAGGTTCGCCGCGGTTGTCCGTGCCGGGCACGAGCGCGATGAAGAGCAGGATGAGCAGGATCACGACGCCCGCGAGCGACACGTACCCGACCGGGATGCTCTTCGCGAAGGGCGATGCGAGGATCGGCCCGATGACCGCGCCCAGCAGCCCTCCGAGCCCGACGCCGGTCGAGTAGCGCCCGCGGAACCGCTCGGGAACGCGGTCCGGGAGCAGGGCGGCGAACGGTCCCTGCCAGGCGTTGTAGCCGAACTGGATGAGCATGATGCAGACCGTCAGCATCGCCACGTTCGTCGCGAGCCCGGCCGTGACCAGGGCGACCGTACCGATGGCGGTGCCGATGAGCATCCACGGGTGGCGCGCGCCCCAGCGGGAGCGGGTGCGGTCGGAGAGCACGCCGAAGATCGGCTGCGCGAGCATGGCCGCCACGGCGGAGAGCGTGTTGATCAGGGCGAGGTTCCCGACCTTGGCGTCGGCGTCGAACAGCTGCGCCTGGATCGCCATGAAGTAGGCGGTGATGCCGTAGGCGAGCGGCGCGGCCGCGGAGGCGAGGGGCGCGACTCGGAACAGCCGCCGCAGCGAGGGCGGGAGCTTCGTCCCGGTCGGATCGGGGTGCACGAGGGTGTCGGCGGCGTGGTCAGACATCGGTGTCTCCAAGCGGATGGGGGCTGTAGACTGACCACCATAGCGGTAACACTTCACCGGACCAAGCGATTTCGAGATACTGGTGGACATGGCGAGCAGGCGCGGGACGTATCGGACGGGACGGGATCGGATCGAGTCGATCCTCGACGCCGCCCACGTGCTGTTCGTCCGCAACGGCTACCGCGCGACGTCCTTGCGCGACATCGCCGCCGAGGCCGGGATCTCGCACCCGGCGGTGCTGCGCTACTTCGCGACCCGCGGCGAGATCCTCACCGCCCTGATCGCCCGGCTCGACGCGCAGTCGGAGCGCATCTGGGGTCAGGGCGAATGGTCCGAAGGGGCCGTCCCGAGCGCGGCCGCGGTCGCCCGCGGCAGCGAGTCCGTCCCCGGCTGGATCGAGCTGTTCACGGCGTTGCTCGGGGAGGCGACCAGCCCGATCCACCCGGGCCATCCGATGATGCTGGAACGTCGCCGGGAGGCGCAGCGCCGGGGCCGTGCCTTCTTCGAGCTGCGCGGACTCTCGGCCGTCGAGGCCGACCTGGCCATGACGGAGGTCTCGGCGGGCTGGGACGGGTTGCAGATCCTCGCGCTGTACTTCCCCAACCGGATCGACATCCCGGCGCAGCTCGAGGCGTTCGAGCGACGCGTGCCGCATCTCGTGGCGGAGTCCGCCCGCACGCGAACGACCGCTGCGCATTCCGACCCGGTCCTGCCGCCCTCCCTCGCCGGTGACGACACCCGGGCGCGGATCGTCGCGGCGGCCGCGCAGCTCTACGCCGCGCACGGCTATTACGAGACGTCGATGCAGGCGGTCGCCGACGAAGCGGGCATGACCCGCGCGGCGCTGATCCACGTCGCGCCCACGAAGCAGGCGCTGCTCGAGCTGGTCGTGACAGCCCTCTACGGTCGGGTCGTCGAGGACCCGTGGGTGCTGCACCTCGACCGCCTCCCCCGGTGGGTGACCGCCGCCGAGATCGTGCTGCTCTGCGAGGCGACGGTGCCGGCGCATCCGCTGCACGACCGGTCCGCGGAGCAGCTGCAGTGGACTCGCGGGGAGCTCGCGGCGCTGCTCGAGTCGCAGGGCGTCGCCGCCGCCGACGCCGAGGCCGGCGCGGACTGGCAGGTCGCGGTCGGCCTGGGCTGCATGATCGCGTGGCTCTACGAGCCCGACGTCATCGATCCCGACGCGGTGCTGGATGCCGTCAAGGCGCGGATCCTCAGCGCAGCGGCCTCCTCGCGCTCGACCGACCGTCCCACCGCTTAGCGTTCGGCGCCTGATACACGGACCGGTGCACGGAACCCCAGCCGGAGCAGGCGTTCGCGCGGGATCAGGCGGATCCGGATCCCGTCGGCCTGATCCGACGCGATCGCCTGTTCCCGCGCGCCGGCGTCGGGCGGGTTCAGCCCCCGACCTGCGGCGTGGAGTCGCCCTGCCGGGCCTCCCAGGCGGCGCGCATGAACCGGCGCACGTCCTCGTCGACGCGGATGTCGCCCGGGCGCAGCGGACGCGACAGATACAGCCCGTCGAGCGAGGTCAGCCGGGACAGCGCGACGTAGGTCTGCCCGGGCGCGAACGCGCCGGACCCGAGATCCACCACCGCCCGGTCGTACGTCTTGCCCTGCGACTTGTGGATCGTGACCGCCCACGCCAGTCGCAGCGGGAACTGGGTGAACTCGGCCACCACCTCCCGGGAGAGCGTCTTCGTGCCGGGGTTGTAGATGTAGCGGTAGCGCTCCCACACGGCCGGCTCGACGTCGACCTCCTCGCCGTCGATCTCCACGCGCACGACGTCGCCGAGGATCCGCGTCACCGTGCCGATCGTGCCGTTCACCCAGCGCGGCGGATCCGGCATCGCCGAGATGTCGTTGCGCAGGAACATCACCTGCGCGCCGACCTTGAGCTTGAGCTCCTGATCCGCGGGGTAGTTCGCCTCGCCCTTGCCGAAGTCGCCGGTGATCTCGGCCTTCGCGGTCTGCTCGCGCCCCTCGAGCGCGGCGAGGTGGCGGCGGTTGATGCCGTTCACGATGTCGTTGCGGGTGGCGAGGGTGATGATCGGGATCTCCCCGGGGCCGGGATCCGGCGGGGTGCGGGCGCCCGCCTCGTTCAGCGCCCCGGCGATCTCGGCCGTCACCCGCCCGTACCGGACGGCGTTCAGCATCGCCTTGAACCCGGCGTCGGACTGCCGGTGGATGTGCACGAGCTCGCGCACGTGCAGGGTGGCCCCGTGCGTGCCGATGTCGAGCAGGCCGTCGGTCGCCTGCCCGCCCGTCCACACCTTCGCATCGAAGAACCAGAACGAGCGGTAGTGGTCCTGGATGTAGCGCAGCTCGTCGCCGCGCGGCGGCACCGGTGCGAGCTGGTACGGATCCCCGAACATCACCACCTGCACGCCGCCGAACGCCTCCGCCCGCCGGCCGCGCGCCTGCCGGAGAGAGCGGTCGATCGCATCCATCAGATCCGCGTTCACCATCGACACCTCGTCGATCACGAGGGTGTCGATCGCGTTCAGGATCTTGCGGGTCGCGTCGGACTGGTCGATCTCGCCGTCCGCGATGAGCCCGATCGGCAGCCGGAACAGCGAATGGATCGTCTGCCCCTCGACGTTCAGCGCCGCCACGCCCGTCGGCGCGCACACCGCGATCTGCTTCTCGGTGTGCCAGGCGAAGTGCTGCAGCAGCGTGGACTTGCCGGTTCCGGCGCGCCCGGTGATGAACACGTGCTCACGGGTGTCCTCGATCAGCCGGAACAGTTCTTCCTGTTCGGCGGAGAGGGTCGGCATGGTCACGGTCCTCGGATTCTACAAGAGCCGCGCCCTGCACGGCCGGGCTGTGCACATCATCCACAGGCCGGAACCCGTTCGGGCCGCGCGTAGGCTCCGCTTCGTAGACTGGCGTCCATGGACCAGTCGCGGGGGGCACGATCCACTCCTCGCCGCGCCCCGCTGCGGTCCGATCTGACGCTTCTCGCCGTCGTCGGCGTCGTGCTGCTCGCCGCCCTGACCGCCGGCGGGGCGAGCGTGTATCGCGAGTTCTACAGCCCGTCCGCGTTCGTGACGCACTACCTGACGCTGCTGTCGGAGGGCCGTGCGGCCGACGCGCTGCGCCTGCCCGGGGTCGCGATCGAGCACTCCGAGCTCGAGCTGAGCACGTTCCGCTCCGCATCCGACGCGCTGCTGCGCCGGGCGGCGCTGGCCCCGCTCACCGAGATCTCCGTGGCCGGGGAGCGTCCCGACGGCGACGCGACGGACGTCACCGTCCACTACCGGGCGGGCGGCCACCCCGGCACCTCGACGTTCAAGGTGCGGCAGGGCGGATGGATCGGCGTCGCGCCGTCCTGGGCCTTCGCGCAGAGCCCGCTGTCGGTCGTGTCGATCACGATCCGCGGTTCCGACCAGTTCTCCGTGAACGGGTTCTCCCTCGACCGTCGGCAGGTCGCGGCGAAGGGCGCCGAGTCCTCACCGCTCGATCCCGTGCCGATGCTCGTGTTCTCCCCGGGCCTGTACACGGTGTCGGTGAAGACGGCGACCGCGACCGCGTCGGGCGTCGGCGTGCTCGCCGACAAGCCGCTCGCGGACGTGCCCCTCGACGTGCAGACCCACCCCACGGCGGCGTTCATCAAGGTCGTGCAGGATCGGGTGGACGAGTTCCTCACGCAGTGCGCGACGCAGAAGGTGCTGCAGCCGACCGGCTGCCCGTTCGGGATGACCGTGCAGAACCGGGTGATCGGGGACCCCTCCTGGCGCATGGCGACGATGCCGGTGATCGCCCTCGAGCCGTCCGGCGCGGGCTGGCGCATCCCGCCGACCCCCGCCACCGCGCACATCCAGGTGCGGGTGCAGTCGCTGTTCGACGGCACGATCCGCCGGCTGGATGAGGACGTGCCGTTCCACGTCGACGGCACGATCCAGTTCCTCCCGGACGGATCCGCCTCGATCAGCATCACCTCCCCCGATCAGCCGACCGCGGGATCCTGACCCGCCCCCGTCCCCGTTCCTCCTGACCGCGAGACCGAATCTGCGTCGCGAGACCCCGGGTCAAAACCTCGGTTTCGCGACGCCGCCTCGGTCTCGCGGGCAATGCGCGGGAGCGAGGGGGATCAGCGCCCGCGGGCGGCCGCGCGGCGGTCCTTCTCGGCGAGCGCGGCGAGGCGCGCGTTGTACTCCTCGAGCTCGGCGTCGCCGGTGCGGTCGGCCTGCCGGTCCTGCCGGTTCTCGATCTTCGCGTCGTTGCGGCTCCACTGGATCGCGACCGTGATCGCGAGGATCAGGGTCGGGATCTCCCCCACCGACCAGGCCACGCCCCCGCCGACGTACTGGTCCTGCAGCGGGGTCGCCCCCCACGTGCGGCCCATGGATCCGAACCACTCGGCCACCATCAGGCCGGACTGCATCATGATCGCCATGCCGAAGAACGCGTGCGTGGCCATCACCGCAATGAGCGTGATCAGCCGCCCGGCGTACGGCAGCCGGAACGGCACCGGATCCGCACCGATCAGGCTCAGCACGAACAGGTAGCCGGAGATGAGGAAGTGCGCCGTCATCCACTCGTGCCCGAGGTGGTCGGTCATCGCCCAGCGCACGAGGTCGGTGAAGTAGAACGCCCACAGCGACAGCACGAAGATCGCGGCGGCAACGAACGGGTTCGTGACGACGCGCGAGAACGGCGAGTGCACGGCCCACAGGATCCACTCCCGGCCGCCGCGGGTGCCGTCGTCGCGCTTGTCGATCGCGCGCAGGGCGAGCGTGACCGGGGCGCCGGAGACGAGCAGCACCGGGATCGCCATCGACAGCATCATGTGCCCCAGCATGTGCACGCTGAACAGGTACTCCTGGTACGCGTTGATCGCGCCGCCGGTCACCCACACCAGCAGCAGCATGCCGAGCACCCAGAAGACCGTGCGCTGGATCGGCCACGCGTCGCCGCGCCGGCGCAGCCGCCAGACCGCGGCCAGGTAGAGCACGACCCCGAAGCCGGCGGCGACCGCCCAGATCAGATCGAGGTTCCACATCGTCAGCCAGCGGAGCGGGGTCAGCTCGGGCGGCAGCGGGGATCCGGTGAGGATCTCCGCCGGGGTGCGCGAGACGGCGGCCTCGGTACCGGTGGGCGGGGGCGTGCGGGAGAGCGCGACGGCGAGCCCGGACGCGATGCCCATGAGCCCCAGCTCGACGAGGATCAGCGTCCAGAACCGGCCGGATCCGCCCGTCTCGATGGCGGGGATCAGGCGCGTCCGGTACCGGGCGCCGAGCGCGCCGAGCAGGATCAGCACGATCGCCTTGGCGACGATGATCCCGCCGTACGGGGTCAGCATGCCGGCCCAGTCGCCGACCGCGACGATCGAGCGGGCGACGCCGGAGACGGCGACGACGACGTAGGCGGCGAGGGCGATCGACGAGTACCGGCGGACGACCTCGCCGAACGCCGCGCTCTTCTTCGCCTTCTTGCCGGCTTTGGCCTTGCCGGCCTTGGCCTTGCCCGCCGTGGGCTTGCCCGCCGTGCTGCGGGGGGCGTCACCGGTCAGCTCCGTGCGGGATCCGCGCAGCACGATGAGCAGCACCACACCGCCCAGCCACACCGCGGCGCCGATCGTGTGCAGCAGCAGCGAGTTCACCGCGGCGTCGTGCCCGCTGAGGTCGCCCGCGTGGCCCTGTGTGGCGAGCGGCATGAACGAGGCGGCGGCGAGGCACGCGGTGAGCAGGGTCGCGATCCAGCCGCGGAACGCGAACGCCGCGATCGTGATCACGGCGCCCGCGATCACGGTCTCGAGCCAGGCCTGGCCGAGCGGCAGCTCGAGCAGGAACCGGCCCAGCTGCGCACCGAACTCCGGGCCCGCGCTGAGCTTGACCGGGAAGACGAGCAGGAAGTTGAGGAAGCCGCTGACCGCGGCGGCCGCGGTGTACACGGCGGCGCCGATCGAGGCGGTGTCGAGGGCAACCTCGAAGGAGCGTGCGCCGCTGCGCAGGGCGAACAGGGCGAGCACGAGGGATCCGAGCATCGCCGCCGCGCCGAGATTGCTGACGGCGTTCGCGAGAGGCAGGCCCCAGCGCACGACCGGGCCGGGGTCGGTGAGCACGTTCGGCGCCGCGCCGCCGCCGAAGGCGAGTCCCGCGACCGCCCCGAGGATCGCCGTGATCACGAGGATCGCGGGTCCCGTGAGGCGCAGGGACGCGGATCCGGGGGCCACGGCGGGCAGGGCGGATCCCGCGCCCGTTGCGGGGCGGGTCGAGGGGCGATTCACCTTCCTAGCCTAGGCGCGCACAGGTCTGCGATTGCCGGGAACGGGCCCGGGATCCGGTCCGTTCGGGGCGCATGGAGGCGTCTTGGGGCGCCCCTCGCCCGATCCGCCCGTCCTACTGCGCCCCAAACGCCGGAATCCGCCCCAAACCGGAGTCCCGCCCCGACCGCGCACAGGTCTGCGAATGCCGAGAACGCAGGAAGGCCGCCCCTCGCAGGAGGGGCGGCCTTCCGAGGCGGAGCCGGATTACTTGACGGCAGCCTTGAGCTTGGAGCCCGCGGTGACCTTGACGCGCTTGCCGGCCGGGATCTTGATCTCGGCGCCGGTCTGCGGGTTGCGGCCGGTGCGAGCGGCGGTCGCGACCTGCTCGAAGGAGATCCAGCCCGGGATCGAGACCTTGCTGCCCTTGGCAACAGCGTCCGAGACCGTGGCGAACAGGGCGTCGAGAACGCCGGAGACAGCAGCCTGGCTCTGGCCGGTGGCGCTGGCGATGCTCGCGACGAGCTCGGTCTTGGTGATGGACTTGTCAGCCATGTCTTCCTCCAGCGGCGGGCATCCCGCCGCTTCGTGTCAGAGTTCCGCGGAGCGGATGCTCCCCGTTTGGTCGTGCGACCGCCTTGAATGTACCAACACAACCGCGGAAATCCGCGTCATTTCGCGGGTTTTGACGTTTTACAGCGGCGTGTCGCGCCTCATCCGTCACACCAGTCACACCGCGAGGAGGCTCCGGGAACGCAGAAGGGGCGGGGATCCGAAGATCCCCGCCCCTGAATACTGCTGCTGCTTACCAGCTCGACTTGGTCACGCCGGGCAGCTCGCCACGGTGCGCCATGTCACGGAAGCGGACACGCGAGATGCCGAACTTCGTGAGGACACCGCGGGGGCGGCCGTCGATGACGTCGCGCGAGCGCAGGCGCACCGGCGACGCGTTGCGCGGGAGCTTCTGCAGGCCGACGCGGGCGGCCTCGCGGGCCTCGTCGGTCGCGTTGGCGTCGATGAGGGTCTTCTTCAGCTCGGCGCGACGCTCCGCGTAGCGGTCGACGACGGCCTGACGCTGCTGGTTGCGCGCGATCTTGCTCTTCTTAGCCATGGATCAACGCTCCTCTCGGAATTCGACGTGCTTGCGAACCACCGGGTCGTACTTCTTCAGCACGAGGCGGTCGGGGGTGTTGCGACGGTTCTTCTTGGTCACGTAGGTGTACCCCGTGCCCGCCGTCGAACGCAGCTTGATGATCGGACGGATGTCCTGAGCCTTCTTGGCCATTAGAGCTTCACACCCTTCGCCTGGAGGTCCGCGACGACCTTCTCGATGCCGCGAGCGTCGATCACCTTGATGCCCTTGGCGGACACGTTCAGGGTGACCTTACGACCGAGCGACGGCACGTAGTAGGTCTTCTTCTGCACGTTCGGGTCGAAGCGGCGCTTCGTCCGGCGGTGCGAGTGCGAGATGTTGTGACCGAAACCGGGAACTGCTCCGGTCACCTGGCACACTGCTGCCATGATGACTCCTTCTCTACCGTGAGGCCGGACGGCCTCACCCAAGATCCCTTGTCTGCACGCCTCTCCCCCGGCCGCCCTTCGACAAGCTCAGGGACCGCACAAGAGGGGGAGGCATACGAACTGCGCACAGGAGTGTGCGCAGACAAAGAGTCATCCTAGCACGGATCGGTTCCCGGGCGTGTCGGGCTCAGAGCCCTGCGGCCTCCGCCGCACCCCGGCCCCAGCGGAACGGGGACACCGTCGGGTCCCCGGGGATCCAGAACCGCCACGGGAATGCGGCCGTCCCGGCCGTGCCCGCGACTCCTACGCGCGGCCCGGATGCGACCTCGGCCAGCGGCTCGGCGAGCCAGAGCTCGGCGCGCGCGCCCGCCTGCTCGGTGCCGGCGATCGCGTCGATGCCGTCGTGCCGGGGATGCCGCAGCCCCGAGGCCCGGCCGAACCGGCCCGGCCCCCGCGCGAGGTCGCGCTGCCGGACCGCCGACGTCCTGAACTCAGTCGAAGGGCCGGCCGCCGCCGCCGGTCGGCCCGAGGACCCCCCGGATCGACGGAGTTCGGCACGCGCCGCCGCGACCTCGGCGCCGACCTCGACCTCGCCGGCACGCAGCAGGATCCCGCCCGCCGCCCCCTCGGGCCCGGCGACCACGTTCACGCAGGAGTGGATCCCGTGGCTCAGGTAGACGTACAGATGCCCGGCCTCGCCCCACATCGTCGCGTTGCGCGCTGTCCGGCCCATCCGGGCGTGGGATCCGGGGTCCGCCACGTCGCCCGTCCCCGCTCCGTGATACGCCTCGACCTCGGTGATCCGGATCCGCACCTCGGCGCCGTCGACGATCGTGCGCAGGCGCGCGCCCAGCAGCCGCGGGGCCACCTCGACGGGCAGGGCGTGCAGGTCGGCGCGGGTCGCGCGGCGCAGGCCCACCGCCTCCGGGGCGGACGATTCAGGAGCGGACGGCGCGAGGCCCGCGTCCGATCCCTCCTGGGCGGCGGATCGCGGATCGGCACCCATCAGCGGCGCGGCGCGGCGGCGCACCAGGACGGGTCGAAGCCGGACAGCACGACCAGCTCCTTGCCCGTCCTCGTGTCGAAGATGTGGGTCTGCATCGTGCTCGGCAGCGGCAGCAGCGACTTGTCGTACGGGTTCTGCACCAGGTTCGGCGCGACGACGACCGCGCTGTACTGCCCGCTCGGGGACGGGCACGCCTGCATGACGGCGTCCGACCCGGTGACCGTGAACAGCTTCGCAGCCTTGCCCTTATCGTCGACGCGGGTGATGATCTGGCCGGTCGGCAGGCCGCTCGCATCGCGCACGGTGACCTGGCGCAGCGTGCCGCCCGGGAACGGCGCGATCGTGCTCGGCACCCCGAAGTCGGGGCTCGACGCGGCGAGCGCCTTCTCGGATCCGTCGGCGAGGTTCAGCTCGACGAGGTTGTTCGCCCGGCTGACGATGGCGGTGTAGGTGCCGCGTGAGATGCCCTCGATGGTCTGCGCGAATCCGAGCGCGCTCGGGGATCCGGTCGCGCTCGAGCGGTCCTCGACGTAGAGAGCGCCGGTGAAGTCGATGAACAGCACGGCCGCGGTGTCGGGCACGAAGCCCCACTCCGCGACGCTCGGCAGCTTGCCGGCGAGCTTCACGATCTGCGGGGTCGCGTCGCCGGTGAGCGACTGGGTGACCAGCACGCTGGCCCGGCCGCTCGTGGCGCTGATGCCCTTGTCGGTGAACGTGTAGCCGACGAGGTTGCCGCGCTCCGAGACCTGCAGGCTCGAGGCGAACCCCGGTCCGGGCAGCGGCAGCTCGTGCTGGTTCTTGCCGGCCAGGTCCATCACGAGCAGCTCCGAGGTGCCGTCCTTCTCCGTGGCGATGACGAGGTGGTCGGCCGTGGAGCGGAAGTCGTCGATCTTCGCGTGCTGGAAGACCGGCACCGCGTTCTTGCCGCCGAGGTCGGTGCGGAAGATCGTGTCGTCGCCGCTGGAGTTGCGCTGCAGCAGGAAGATCGAGGACTTCGGCGTCTGGAACGTCGCCTGCAGCGTGCCGGTGCGCTGGTGGTCGGTGCCGGTGGCGTCCTTGACCGTGACCGTGTAGTTCGTGGCGTCGTCGAGCGGGACCGTGAACCGGATCCCCAGCGAGCGGCCGGAGGTGTCGACCGTGAACGGGGCGCGCGGGGTGACCGTCACCTGCTGCGCCGTCACCTTCGCGAGCGGTTCGCTCGCCGTGATGATCATGCGGGTGCCGGATGCGTCGATCGCGGCCTGCGCGTCGATCTTCACCCCGGTCACGCGCGGGCCCTGCAGCAGGCTGACCACGCCGAAGCCGGCGACGACGAGCACGAGCACGCCGACCACGGCGCCGATGACGAGCGGGAACCGGCGGCGCTTCCCGCTCGGCTCGGGGCTCGGGTGCGGCTGCCAGACGGGTTCCTCGTAGCCGGGGATCGCCTGTTCGGGCTCAGCGACCGGGACGGGCTCAGCGACCGGGACGGGCTCAGCGACCGGGATCTGCTCGAAGACCGGAGCGGGAGGCGTCGGGACGGGCGGCACGGCCTGTGCCCCGGACGTGCCGCGGGGGCCGGGCGCCTCGACGGGCTCGGCGACCGGGGCCGTCACGAGAACCGGAGCAGGCTCGACCGGAGCGGCCGACTCCGCGGCCGCGGCCTCTTCGGCCTCGCGACGCGCGCGCAGTTCGGCCCGGGTGAGCGGGCGATCCGCGTCGTCAGTGCTCATAGGGGTCCTCCGGCTGCGGGATCTTCGACACGCTGGCGGGGACGATCGAGAGCTTCCCGTCGGACGCCGTGCGCACGGTGCCCTTCACCTGCACCCACTGGCCGACCGAGTACTGGCCCTTCCAGGCGCTGATCCGCACCGGCACGGAGGCGGGCTGCGCATCCATCACGCAGTGCGTGATGACCATGCGGGTCAGGTGGGCGTCATCCGTCGCGGACCCGTCCGGGGTGAGGAAGCCGGTGAGCGTCACCGTCGTGCCATCGTACTTCTCCGGCCGGGTGCCCGTGGAGAAGGCGCTCGCCCACGCGCCCACCCCGAAGGTGCTCGTGTCGGTGTTCGCGCCCAGGGCGACGTTGTCGGCGCCCGCGAACAGCACGTTGCCCACGGGCGCCCGCTGCATGGCCATGTCGACGGACAGTGCGGCGGGCGGCAGCAGCAGCGCCCCGCCGGCGACGCCCGTGGCGATCACGCCCCCGGTCGCGGCCAGGGCGATGCCGGCGATCCGGCGGACCGGGCGGCGCGGGGCGTGCCCGTGCTCGTCGTGGTCGTCGGCCGTGCCGTGGTCGTCGGCCGCACCGTGGTCGTGACCGTGGTCCTGCTCCGCGCCGAGCGGGAGCGCGCACGACCAGACCGCGCCGATCAGCGTGACGACGGCGGCGGCGACGGCGAACCACACCGTCTCGGGGCTGACGTAGAGCGTGAGCCTGCCGGTGAACGCGAGCACGAGCGTGGTGATCGCGAGCAGAGAGGCGAGCCCGGCGCCGAGCCAGCGCGCGCCGAGCGACCCGGCCCGGGACGGCGTGTGATCGGACGCGTGATCAGACAAGGACGTTCACCCCGATCCCCAGGGCGAAGCCGAACAGGATCACGATGCCGACGATCCCGGCGAGCGTGCGCACGGTGAACGTGGTGCGCAGCAGGGCCATCATCTTGACGTCCACGAGCGGGCCGACCAGCAGGAAGGCGACGATCGCGCCCGGCGAGAACGTCGAGGCGAAGGACAGCGCGAAGAAGGCGTCGACGTTCGAGCAGATCGCGACGGAGATCGCCAGCGCGATCATCGCGACGACCGAGAGCAGCGGGTTGGATCCGATCGCGAGCAGCACGTCGCGCGGCACGATCACCTGCACGGCGCCGGCGAGGGCGGATCCGACGATCAGGGCCGGCATGACCGCGCGCAGCTCGACGAGGAACTGAGCGAGGCTGCGCCGCGTCGGGGAGCCGGCCTCGTGCACGACGACGTCGCAGGTGAGGCGGAACCGCTCGGTGAGCATCTTCTCCGGCGCGGGGTGGCGGCTGTACACCCAGCCGATCAGGTTCGCGACGAGGTAGCCGCCGACGATCCGCGCGATCAGGATCCCGCCGTCCCAGCCGAACGCGGCCTGGGTGGTGAGGATCACGATCGGGTTCACGATCGGCGCGGCGATGAGGAAGGTGAGCGCCTCGGCCGGCCCGAGCCCCCGCATCATCAGGCCGCGCGCGAACGGCACGTTGCCGCACTCGCAGACCGGGATCAGCATGCCCAGCAGCGACAGCACCGCCCGGCGCGCCCAGCCGCGGCGCGGCAGGATCCGCTCGATCAGGCCGTCCGGCAGCCACACCTGCACGACGATCGACAGCAGCACGCCGAGGATCACGAACGGCAGCGACTCGAACAGCACGCTGAGGGAGAGCGTCAGGCCGTCCTGCAGGCGGTTCGGCAGCGACGCCTGGAACAGGTGCGGGGCGAGGAACTGGATCGCGACCAGCACGCCGACGACGGCGGCGCCGACGAGTGCGGCGATGACGGCACGGCGCCCCGACAGCCGCGGCGGCTGCGGGCGCAGGGCGTGCGGGAGGGTCGATCCGTCCCGCGACGGCGCGCGGTGGCTGGGGGCCTGGACAGTCACGCCGGGGTCACGCTTCCGCTGCGGCGTTGGCGCACGTGGCGCAGAGACCGAAGATGTCGACCACATGCTCGGCGTCGCGGAAGCCGTGCAGGCCGGCGGTGCGCCGGGCCCACTGCTCGACGTCGGTCGCCTCGATCTCGACGGTCAGCCCGCAGGACCGGCAGATGAGGTGGTGGTGGTGGCCCTCCGAGGTGCAGGCGCGGTAGAGCGCCTCGCCCTCGGGGCTCTGCAGCGAATCGGCCTCGCCCGAGGCGGCGAGCCCGGCAAGGGCGCGGTACACGGTCGCCAGACCGATGCCGGTGTTCGCGTCGCGCAGGCTCGCGTGCAGGGTCTGCGCACTCACGAAGCCTCGCGCGTCGGCGAGCTCCTCGCGCACGCGCTCGCGCTGCCACGTGTTCCGCTGAGCCATGCCCCCGAGTCTAGATCGGCGCGCTGTCGCAAGGCTGGGAGCGGTTCAGACGGGGTCGTTGAGCGAGCCCCGAGCGCAGCGAGGAGCGAGACGAAACGCGGCCTCCCGCGCATCACCGCGTTTCGTCTCGCTCCGACTTCGTCGGTGCTCGCTCAACGACCCCGAAAAGAGTGCTTACTCGGCCTCGGGAGCCTCGGACTCCTCGGCCTCCTCGAGGAACGCGGCAGCGGATCCGGATCCCTCGCTGCCGAGAGCGCCGTCGGGGCGGATCAGCTCGCGCACCTCGGCCATGAAGCTGGTGAGCTGCTGCTGCTGCCAGCGCAGCTGACGGGCGCGGTCGTCGGCGTCGCGGACCACGTTCGCCGTGTGCGAGGTGACCATGTCGACGATCTTCTGGGCCTTGGTGCGGGCGCGGTCGAGGGTCTCCCTGGCGCGGACCTGCGCCTCGGCCTCGATCGCGCCTGCCTGCGAGCGCATCAGCCGCTCGTAGTCGTCGGCCTTCGCGGAGATCCGCTCGGCGTGCGCGAGGGATCCGGCGACCTGCTCGTTCGCGTCGGCGGTGATCCGCTCGGCGTGCGCGACGGCCTGGTTGTGCAGCACGAGGAACTCCTGCTGCGCGTCGTCCTGGCGGCGGGTGATGGACTCCTCCATCTCCAGCACGCGCGCGTTCATCTCGCGCACGTCGCGCTCGGCCGACACCCGCAGGTCGGTGGCCTCGCGGGTGACCATCGCGCGCAGGGCTGCCGCGCCCTTCTCGGCCTCGGTGCGGATCGAGTGCGCCTCCTGCTCGGCGTGGTTCACCTTCTCCTGGGCGTGCGCGGCCTCGCGCTCGACCTGGGCGGTGTGCGCGGCGAACTCGGTGTCCATCTTCAGCCGCACCTGGTCGGCGTCGCGCTCGGCCTGCGCGGTGATCCGCGCGACGTCCGCCTCGAGCTCGGCGCGCTTGGTGGCCGCCTCCTCGCGGGCGGCCTCGAGCAGGCGCTCGGCCTGCACGGCGGCGTTCTGGATGAGGACGCTCGCCTGCTCCTCGGCGACGCGCAGCACGGTCTCGAACTGCGAGCGCGAGGCGGCCTCGTCGATGTCGTCCTGGGATCCGGCGAGCGCGGTGCTCAGGGACTGGATCTGCGCCGCCGACTCGGCGACCTTGGCCTGCGCGGTGGCGAGGTCGGACTCGAGCTGCTCGGTGCGGGCGCTGTGGTCGGCCTTCGCCTTCTCGAGCTCGCGGCGGTGCTTCGCCTCGAGCTTCGCGATCTCGGCGCGACGCTGCTCGTCGGTCTTGGAGGTCGAGTCGGTGGCGCGGCGCAGCTCCTCCTTGAGGGCCGTCAGGTGCGCGTCGACCTCGGTCTTGTCGTAGCCGCGGAAGCCGATCGTGAACGACTGCTGGCTCGCCGGGCTCTCCAGGAGCTGGTCGAAGAAGTCCCCCTGCGGTGCCTTGTCGTCGGCGGCCTTGTTGTCCGCGGTCTGGTGGGGGTTTGACTCGGCCACGTTCGGCGCCTCTCTGATCACCATCCCGTCGACGCGTCGTCCTGGCACGCCGGAGCGAGCACTGCGCGAGGGGGGTCCGCGTCGTCCGGCTCCTGGGTGCGGGCCGCGATCCGACGCGATGGTCCAGAAGATCCTAACCCGCGGATCCTAAACGCGGGAGGGGGATCCGGCCGTTCCCCACCCCGGTTCACCGCGGATTCATCCGGGCGCCCCGTCGGACGCCCCGGTCAGCGGTCGCCGGCCGCGATCCCGGCGACCACCGCGCGGATCGCGACCTCGCCGCGGCGGCGCTGTTCGAGGGCCGGAACGGCGGCGAGCGGGCCGTGCAGGCAGAGCTCGGCGAACCCGTGCACGGTAGCCCAGCACGCCCAGGCGGCGTCGTCCCGGCAAGCGGGATCCAGGGCACCCTCGGCGACGAGCGCGTCGAGAGCGGCGACGAGCGCGGGGAAGGCGGGCGCCTCGGCGACCGAGGACGGATCCGTGGGGCGGGATCCGAAGAACACCACCGCGAACCAGCCCGGTTCGGCGAGTGCGAAGTCGACATAGGCGACACCGATCCGGTGCAGCCGGTCGCGGGGATCCGGTGAGGGCTCGTCCGTCATCGCGCTCGCGAGGCGGAGCTGGATCGCCGCGGCGACGGCCTCGAGCAGCGCGGCGCGGCTCGGGAAGTGCCGGTACGCGGCGTTCGGGGAGACCCCGGCGCGGCGCGTGACCTCGCGGACCGTCACGGCCTCGGGCCCGCCGGCGCGGCTCAGGTCGAGCCCGGCCTCGACGAGGGCCGCCGCGAGATCGCCGTGGTGATAGGCCACCCCTTGCCCTCTCCTGAACCCGATGTGTACGGTGTGAACATAGCAGATGTGGACGCCGTGAACATCAGTGCGCCGACCACGGAATCGCGAACACCGGAGGACTGACATGACCGCTCTGCCCCCTGTCGTCGACGAGCAGACCTGGCGCGAGGAGCTCGCGAAGCTGCGCATCCGGGAGAAGGCCGCGACGCGCGAGCTCGACGCGATCGCCGCCGCCCGCCGCCGCCTGCCCGCCGTGAAGCTGCCCGACTACACCCTCATCGACGAGGACGGCAGCCGGGTCCGCCTGGCCGACGTGTTCCAGGGCCGCAGCCAGCTCGTGACCTACCACCACATGTGGTCGAACGGGAACCGGTGGCAGTGCTCGGGCTGCACGGGACTCACCGCGCAGTGGGTGCGCCCCGACTTCGTCGGCCAGTTCGACGCGACGTTCGCGGTCATCACGAACGGCCCGATGGACGAGGTCCTCGCCTACAAGAAGCGCGTCGGCAACGTGCTCACCTGGTACTCCTCGGCGGAGTCGCCCTTCGGCGCCGACATGGACTCGGGCCCCGACGAGGGCTTCGGGTTCAACGTGTTCCTGCGCGACGGGGACGACGTCTACCGCACCTGGCACACGAACGGCCGGGGCGCCGAGGCGTTCAGCTTCACGTTCGCGGTCTCGAACGTGCTGCCCTACGGCCGCCAGGAGGAGTGGCAGGACGTGCCGGACGGCTGGCCGCAGCAGCCGACGTACTCCCGCTGGCTGGGCTCGCAGGAGATCGCGGCGACATACGGGGATCCGGAGGCGTGATCCCTCAGGCCGTGCGGCGGACCCGCTCCCGCGAGCGCTGCACGAGCCAGCAGACGCCGTAGATCCCGAACGAGATCGTCGTGATGTAGGGGCTGACCGGCAGGGTTCCGGCGAGCGCGAGCAGGATCCCGCCGACCGCGGACAGGAAGCCGAACAGGGCGGCGAGTAGCGGCACGGTGAACGGGCTCGCGGCGACCCGCATCGCCGCGGCGGCCGGCGTCACCAGCAGCGCCATCACCAGCAGCGCGCCGATGATGTGCACCGCGACGGCGACGATGAGACCGAGCAGCACCATGAACACGAGCGAGATCGTCCGCGTCGGGATCCCGCGCGCCTCGGCCGAGACCGGATCCAGCGAGTCGAAGCGCAGCGGGTTCCACACCAGCACGAGCGCGACGAGCACGAACGCGCTGATCCCGATCAGCCACCCGAGATCCGGCGACGACACCGACACGATCTGGCCGGTCAGCAGGCTGAACCGGTTGGCGCTGCGCCCGTCGTAGAGCGACAGGAACAGGATCCCGAGTCCCAGTCCGAACGGCATCAGCACGCCCACGATCGAGTTCCGCTCCCTGGCGCGCGCGCCGAGCAGCCCGATCAGGATCGCGGCCACCAGCGCCCCGCCGATGGACCCCGCGACGACGCTGCCGCCGAACAGCAGGGCCGCCGCGGCCCCCGCGAACGACAGCTCGCTCACGCCGTGCACCGCGAACGCGAGATCGCGCTGCATCACGAAGACGCCGACCAGTCCGCCGACGATGCCGAGCACGGCGCCCGCCACGATCGAGTTCGCCAGCAGCACGACGAGCTGGCCGTAGTCCTGGAACGAGAAGATGTCGCCCCAGTTCACGGCCGGCAGGGCCGCGCCGAGCATCGCGCCGCTCATGCGGCCCCCTCGTGGTCGTGGTGAGCCTCGACGTCGGGCATGCCCACGACGATGAGCCGATCGCCCGCGCGCAGCACGAACACCGGAGCCCCGTAGAGGTCGGTGAGCACCCGGGTCTGCAGCACCTCGTCTGGCGTGCCGAGCATGAAGCGCCCGCCGGCGATGTACAGGATCCGGTCGACGCGGCCCAGGATCGGGTTGATGTCGTGGGTCACGAACAGCACGGCGGCGCCGTGGTCGCGCCGCTGCCGGTCGATGATCTCGGTGACGCCCTGCTGGTTCGCGAGATCGAGGTTCGACAGCGGCTCGTCGCAGAGCAGCAGCGCGGGCCGGTCCATCAGGGCCTGCCCGACGCGCAGCCGCTGCTGCTCGCCGCCGGACAGCGCGCCGACGCGGCGCTCGGAGAACGGCGCGGCGCCGACCTCGCGGAGCACCTCGTCCACGCGGGCCCGGTCGCCGCGGTGGGGCAGCGGGAGCCCGAACCTGCGCCCCTCCAGCCCGAGTGCGACGACGTCGCGGGCGCGCATGGCGGTGTCGGCCGGGTAGGGCCGCTGCTGCGGGATGTACCCGATGCGCGGGTTGCCGCGGGTGGCGGGGGCGCCGTCGACGCGGATGGATCCCGCGCTCAGCTCCTGCAGGCCGAGGATGCTTCGCAGCAGCGTGGTCTTGCCGGATCCGGACGGGCCGAGCACCGCGATGAACTCGCCGGGGCGCACGTCGAGGTCGAGCCCCGACCACAGCTCTCGCTCGCCACGCCCCTGCGGGCGGTGCAGCGCGGCACCGCGGATCTCCAGCACGGGGGCGCCGGCCTGCGGCGCGGAGGCGGGCGCCGTCATGCTCCGACGGCGCGGGCGAGGGAGTCGATCGCGGCGCGCATCCACTCAGGGTACGTGGTGCCCTTCGGAAGGATCTCGGAGAACGTCACCACGGGGACGCCTGCCGCCTTCGCCTCCTGCTCGACGCGCTGGGTCTCGGATCCGCCCGCCTGCGAGTTCGCGAGCACGGCTTTCACCTGCCCGCTCTGGATCACGTTCACGGCGGCGAGCAGCGTGGCCGGCGGCACGTCCCGGCCGCCCTCGACAGCGCCGGCGAAGCCCTGCGGCGCCTTGTCGACGAGGCCCGCCGCATCGGCGAGGTACCCGGGGACGGGCTCGGTGATGAACACACCGGATCCGCCCGCCTTCATCTTGATCGCGGCGAGGCGGGCGTTGGCTGCGGCGAGGTCGGCCGTGAGCTGCTCGGCGCCCTTCGCGTACTGGGCCTTGCCCTTCGGGTCGAGCTCGGTGAGCTTCTGCTCGATCGTGCCGACGACGCTGATCATCGTCGTCGGGTCGAACCAGACGTGCTCGTTGAAGCCGTCCGCGTCGTGCCCCGGGTGCGCATCGGCGGCCGTGACGACCTTGGCCTTCGACCCGTCCAGCAGATCCTTCATGAACGGGTCGTACCCGCCGCCGTTCTCGATCACCAGCGCTGCGCCGCGGACGCTGAGCCGATCGCGCGCAGTGGCCTCGTACTCGTGCGGATCCTTCGACATCGAGTCGATGATGCTCGTCACGCTGACCCGGTCGCCGCCGATCTCGCTCGCGATGCTGCCGTAGACGTCGGTCGTCGCGACGACGGAGACCTTCCCGTCCGCGCCGCCCGCGGCCGCTCCCGTCGCCGAGCATCCCGCCAGGGCGAGGAGCGAGGCGGCGGCGAGGGCGAGGGCGGCGAGGGACTTCTTCATGCGTCCGACTGTACGTTAATTGATAATCATTATCAAAACGGGGCGGGGGCCGATCACGCCGCCGTCGGACCCATCCGCCTCTCCGACCCTCGGAAAACGGAGAGCCCCGCGGCGTGTCGTGATGCGGATCCCGTCCGACACGCGGGCAGGACGCGGAACGCTCTCCGTTTTCCGACCGGTGGAGCGACCCGAGCGGATCCGTCCCGGCGCGGACAGGGTCAGGAGGCGGCTCGGCCTCAGTCCACGAGCAGCGCGGGCTCCTCCAGCACGGCGGCGACGTCGGCGATGAAGCGGCTCATGCCGTCGCCGTCGACGACGCGGTGGTCGAAGGATCCGGCGACCGTGGTGACCCAGCGCGGGCGGACCTCGCCGTCGACCACCCACGGCTTCTGGCTGATCGTGCCCATGGCGACGATGCCGGCCTCGCCGGGGTTGATGATCGGGGTGCCCGCGTCCATCCCGAACACGCCGATGTTGGTGATCGTGATGGTGCCGCCCTGCTGGTCGGCAGGCGTGGTCTTCCCCTCGCGCGCGGTGGCCGTGAGCCGGTTCAGCGCGCGGGCGAGGTCCTTCATGCCGAGGTCCTGGGCGTCCTTGATGTTCGGGACGAGCAGTCCGCGCGGCGTGGCCGCGGCGATGCCGAGGTTGACGTAGTGGCGCACGGCGATCTCGGCGCCGTCCTCCGTGTCGATCCAGGCGGCGTTGACCATCGGGGTGCGGCGCACCGCCCAGATGACGGCGCGCGCCATGATGAGCAGCGGCGACACCTTGATGTCGGCGAAATCGGGCGAGGCCTTGAGCCGCTTGACGAGCTCCATCGTGCGGCTGGCGTCGACCTCCTTCCACACGGTCACGTGCGGGGCGGAGTAGGCGCTCTGCACCATCGCCGAACTCGTCGCCTTGCGCACGCCCTTGACGGGGATCGACTCCGTGCGCGACGCGTCGGCGCCGGGACGCGCGGGCGAGATGCCGCGGGCGAGGCCGACGGGGGCGGTCTGCGGCGCTGGCACGGTCTCCTCGCGCACGTCGCCCCACTCCGGGGTCTGGATGTTGCGGAACACGCTGGCCTGCTCGGCGTGCTTGACGACGTCGTCGCGGGTGACCTCGCCGTCGGCACCGGTCGGGGTGACGTGGGCGAGGTCGACGCCGAGGTCGCGGGCGAGCTTGCGGATCGGCGGCTTCGCGATCACGCCGACGCTGGAGCGGACCGGCCGCTCGGCGGGGCGGCGGCGGCGCGAGGTCGCCTCGTGGCCGGACCCGTACCCGACGAGCACGGATCCGGATCCCTCCTCCGCGGCGGGAGCGGCAGGAGCTCCGCCCTCCGGTCCCTGAGCCTGTCGAAGGGCGGGCGCGCCGGTGAGGAACGTGATGATCGGGGTGCCGACGTCGACCGTCCTCCCCTCGGGCACGAGCAGTTCGCCGACGACGCCGGCGTGCGGCGAGGGCAGCTCGACGAGCGACTTGGCCGTCTCGATCTCGCAGATGACGTCGTTGACCGCGACCGTGTCGCCGGGTGCCACCTTCCAGGTGACGATCTCGGCCTCGGTCAGCCCCTCGCCGACGTCCGGCAGGGTGAAGGTCTGGGTGCTCATGGTCGGGATCCTTTCACTTCCGCTGGTCGTTGAGCGAGCACCGGCGCAGCCGGAGCGAGACGAAACGCGGTGATCCTGCAGGGACAGCGTTTCGTCTCGGTCGCCTTCGGCGTCCTCGCTCAACGATCGGACGGGACATCAGTAGGCGAGGGAGCGGTCCACGGCCTCGAGGATCCGGTCCGGATCCGGGAGGTAGACGCCCTCGAGCTTCGCGGGCGGGAACGGGGTGTCGTAGCCCGACACCCGCAGCACCGGCGCCTCGAGCGCGTAGAACGCGCGCTCCATCACGGTCGCGGCGATCTCGCTGCCGAGGCTCACGAAGCCCGGCGCCTCCTGCGCGTAGACCATGCGGCCGGTCGAGCGCACCGAGTCGAGGATCGGGCCGTAGTCGACCGGCGAGAGCGAGCGCAGGTCGACGACCTCGCAGCTCGTGCCCTCGGCCTCGGCGAGCGCGGCGGCCTGCAGCAGCGTCGAGACCATCGCGCCGTGACCGACGAGGGTGACGTCGGATCCGCGGCGGACGATCCGCGAGGCGTGCAGCGGGAGCGCGGGAGCGGAGAGGTCGACCTCGCCCTTCGGCCAGTAGCGGCTCTTCGGCTCGAGGAAGATGACGGGGTCGTTTGAGGCGATCGCCTCCTGGATCATCCAGTACGCGTCGTTCGGCGTCGACGGCGAGACCACGCGCAGGCCCGGGGTGTGCGCGAAGTAGGTCTCCGGGCTCTCCTGGTGGTGCTCGACGGCGCCGATGTGCCCGCCGTACGGGATCCGGATCACGACGGGCATCGAGATCGCGCCCTCGTGCCGCGCGGTGAGCTTGGCGAGCTGGGTCGTGATCTGGTCGAACGCGGGGAACACGAAGCCGTCGAACTGGATCTCGATGACCGGGCGGAACCCGCCCATCGCGAGGCCGATCGCCGTGCCGACGATGCCGGACTCGGCGAGGGGCGTGTCGAGCACGCGCTGCTCGCCGAAGTCGCGCTGCAGGTGCTCGGTCACGCGGAACACGCCGCCGAGCCTGCCGATGTCCTCGCCCATGAGGATGACGCGGGGGTCGTCCTCCATGGCCTTGCGCAGGCCGGCGTTCAGCGCCTTGCTGAACGGCATCGTCTCGATGTGCGTCTGGGTCGTCTCTACGGTCGTCATCAGTTCGCACTCTGCCCTTCTGCCGCTCCGCTGGGGGCGAAAGACGCCTCGTACTGCGCCTGCCAGGCCTTCTGCTCGGCCATCAGCGGGTGCGGGTCGCTGTACACGTTGTCGAAGATCGCCTCGGGGCCGGGGGCGGTGAGCTCGAGCGTGCGCACGCGCAGATCCTCGGCGGCGTCGGCGGCCTCGGCCTCGGCGTCGGCGAAGACGGATCCGGCCGCGCCCCGGTTCTGCAGGAACGCGCGCATCCGGACGATCGGATCCTTCTGCGCCCACTCCTGCTCCTCGGCGCTGCCGCGGTACTTGGTCGGGTCGTCGCTCGTCGTGTGCGCGCCCATGCGGTAGGTCACGGCCTCGATCGCACGGGGGCCGTCGCCGCCGCGCGCCTCGTCGAGCGCGCGCCGGGTGACCGCCCAGCTCGCGAGCACGTCGTTGCCGTCGACCCGGACGCTGGGGATGCCGTAGCCGGATCCGCGCTGGACGAGCGGCACGCGGGACTGGGTCTCGACCGGGACGGAGATCGCCCAGTGGTTGTTCTGCAGGAAGAAGACCTCGGGGGCGCGGTAGCTCGCGGCGAACACCATCGCCTCGTGCACGTCGCCCTGGCTGGAGGCGCCGTCGCCGTAGTAGACCATGACGGCCTCGTCGCGGTCGAGGTCGCCGGTGCCACACTTGCCGTCGAAGACGAGGCCCATCGCCAGGCCCGTGGCGTGCAGGGTCTGCGAGCCGAGCACGAGCGTGTAGATGCGGGTCCTGCCGTTGCGGGGGTCGGTCGGATCCCAGCCGCTGTTCGACGTCCCGCGCATGAGCTTGATGATGTCGACGGGGTCCACACCGCGGATCCGGGTGACGGCGTGCTCGCGGTAGGAGGGGAAGATCGTGTCCTGCGGGCGCGAGGCGCGGGCGGATCCGACCTGCGCGGCCTCCTGGCCGCGGCTCGGCGGCCACAGCGCGAGCTGACCCTGGCGCTGCAGGTTGGTCGCCTGCGCATCGATGGCGCGGATGATCACCATGTCCCGGTAGAACTGCTCGAGGTCACTGTCGGGCAGCGCCTCGATGAGCGGGAGGTACTCGTCGGCGGCGGGGCTCGGGGCGAAGGCGCCCTCGGCGTCGAGGACGCGGACGGTGGCGGAATCGGCAGTCACGTTGTCTACGCTAACCGAGGTTTCCGCCTTCCGAGTGGAGGGTGCGTACAACGGATCCGTCGGGACCTAGGCCGTTCCCCACGGACGCATGCGCTCCCGCGGATATCCAGGCGTCCCACGTATTTATGCCAGGTCCCCCTAGCTTTTTTGCTGGGGGTCCCATGCATTTTCCGGGCACGGGTCCGGGGTCCCGGCGCATCGGGCCACCGCACCCGCACGCCCCTGTGACGGTCGGACGCTCGCGCGTCAGCCGCGCTGGGCGGCGGCGACTTCGAGCACGCGCGGCAGCGACTCGGGCTCGCCGACGGAGATGCGGATCCCGTCGCCGGGGAACGCACGGACGATGAGGCCCGCGTCCTCGAACGCGGTCGCGACGGCTGCGGTCGCCTCGCCCGTGGGGAGCCAGACGAAGTTGCCCTGGGCGTCGGGCACATCCCAGCCCTGGGCGCGGAGGCCGTCGACGAGCAGAGCACGGCGCTCGACGATCACCGCGACCCGGGCGCGCAGCTCGTCCTCGGCGTCGAGGCTCGCGGTCGCCGCACGCTCGGCGGCCCCCGTCACGGACAGCGGCACGGCGGTGCTGCGGGCGGCATCGAGCACGCGCGGGTGCCCGATCGCATAGCCGACGCGCAGGCCCGCGAGCCCATACGCCTTGGAGAAGGTGCGGAGCACGACCACGTTCGGGTGCGCCTCGAAGATCCGCTCGGCGAGACCGTCGACGGCGTCGGGAGCCGTGACGAACTCGGCGTAGGCCTCGTCCAGGACGATCAGCACGTCCTGCGGGACCTTCGTCACGAACGCGGCGAACTCGGCGCTCGTCACGATCGGCCCGGTCGGGTTGTTCGGCGTGCAGACGATGATCACCCGGGTGCGGTCGGTGACCGCGGCAGCCATCGCGTCGAGGTCGTGCCGGGCGCCGTCGGTGAGCGGCACCTGCACCCCGGTCGCCCCCGCCACGAGCGGCAGGCCCGGGTAGGCCTCGAAGGAGCGCCAGGCGTAGATCACCTCGTCGCCGACCGTGGCCGCCGCCTGGACGAGCTGGTACAGGATCGCGACGCTGCCCGAGGCGATGTGCACGGCGTCCGGCTCGACGCCGTACCGCTCCCCGAGCCGTTCGCGCAGGGCCCGCGCGGTCGCGTCGGGGTACCGGTTCATGGGAGTGGCCTCGGCGAGCGCCGCGACGACCTGCGGCAGCGGGTCGAACGGGTTCTCGTTGCTGGAGAGCTTGAACGCGTCGGCGCCCGCCTGCTTGCCCTGGCGGTACGGCGGCAGGGCCGCGATCTCGGGACGGATGCGGGGCAGGATCGGATCGCTCACGGGTCGAGTCTAGGACCGGGCGGCCCCGACGCACCCGGGTCGATCCGACGCCTCCTCCGCACGACCCCGGTGCCGTGCCGCACCGGATTCCCCGGCCGTTCCCGGCCCCGGGTGCGACAATCGGGCCATGAGGTTCCTGATCCGCGTCGTCGTCAACGCCTTCGCCATCTGGGTCGTGAGCCTGATCCCGATCCTCGAGGTCACGGTCATCCCCTACCCGCCCGGCGGAGAGATCCCGCTTCTCGTGACCCTGGTCGCGATCGGCGCCCTGTTCGCGGTCGTCAACACGATCATCGGCACGGTGCTGAAGATCGTCGCGTTCCCGCTGTACATCCTCACGCTCGGGCTGATCTCGCTGGTGATCAACGGTCTCCTGCTGTGGATCACCGCCTGGATCACCGGGTTCTGGAACTGGGGCCTGCACGTCGGCGGCTTCGGCTGGACGATCCTCGCCGCCCTGCTCATCGGCATCATCAACGGATTCTTCAATGCGATCCTGCGCCCGCAGCGCCGTCGCGACCGCGAGCGCTACTGACCCGGCACCCGCGCGGACGCTCACGGCAGCACCCTCGCGGACGCGTAGTCCCGGGAGGTCATGGTCGCGCCGGCGAGCGCGGCGAAGTGCTCGCGGATCGCGTCCATCCGCGGATCGCCGGACGCCTCCGCGAGCCGGACGGTCTCCCGGTAGCCGTCGAAGTCATGCGCCGGCATGCCCGGGTCGATCCCGTGCCCGGGCGCGACCGTGCGCGTGATGACGAGGCTGTCGGCCGAGCCCGTGCCGCTGGGGGACCCTCCGCCCGCGAGCCCTGCGACCGGGTCGTCCGTGTGCCGCACCGCGACGGAGAGCACGTCGTCCGGCAGCACCGGCTCGACCGGTGAGCCGACCGTGAACACGGCCTGCACGTCGAAGCGGCCGGACTGGGCGAGGAGATCCGTGATCATGCCGCCCTGCGAATAGCCGACGAGGTCGACCGGCGTGGACGCATCGGCGCCCGCATCCTCGAGCGCCGCGACCGTCGCCTTGTACGCGTCCGACTCGGCGTGGTCCAGATAGGCCCGCCCGTTCGACGCCATGTCCCACGGGTCACGGTCGGTGCCGTCCGTGCTTTTCGACCGGGTGCCGTCGACGTAGGCGACGAACCGCGTCGAGCCGTCGCCCATCCGGTACGTCTCCACACGCACCTGGGCGCCGCCCTTGGGGATGCGCGACACGGCTTCGCCGAGCGACGCGGGCGCGGCGGCCGGCGCCTCACGGGTCGCGGCGCTCTTCACCCGCACATCGCCCGGTCGCGGATCGCCCGCGACCACCGCGCGTCCCGGCGTCGGCGCGAGCGGGCCCGGCGCCACCACACCCCACTGCGACCCGCCCCATCGGATCAACTGCTCGCCCGCCCCGGTCAGGCCCGCCGCGCCGAACCGCATCGTGCTGAACAGGGCGTACAGCGCCGGATTCACGGCGAACAGCGCCGTGAGCGCCAGTCCGTCGGGAGAGTACGGCGCAGGGATCGCGGCGGGCGTGAACCCCGCGGTCCGCGCCTCCTCCCACTCCTTGCGGACCCTCTCCTCCGCCGCGGAGAGCTGCCCGTTCGCCCGCAGCAGCTCGTCGATCCTCACCTGGCAGCTCTGCACGAGCCGCGGATCCGTCGTCGCGGCCATCGCCTGCCGGGCCCGCAGCTCCGCGAGTTCGTACACGTCCGCGAGGGTCTCGGTCGCGCAGACCAGCCCGTCCAGCGCCGTACCGACGGTCTCCAACCGGTTCGTCAGGGTCCACAGCGAGGAGACCTCTCCGATCCCGGATGCCTGCACCCGTGCCGGAATCGCCTGCAGCTCCTGCTCCGCGAGCTGCACCGCGATCGCCGCGTACCGGACGCGGCCCGCAGCCACGCGCAGGTCCTCCGGATCCACCGCGATAACGCCGCCGCGCCCGATCTCGACCTCGTCGCCCATCGCTCACCCGGCCCTCAGGGCGGATTCGACGGCGCCCAGTTCGTCGAGGATGCGCTGCAGCTCCTGCGCCTGCCGTGCGAGTTCACCGCGCAGCAGGTCGATCGCGCGCGCCCGCCACGGGCACTCCGCCTCGATCGTGCGCAGCGAGGCGATCACGCCCTCGATCCGGTCCCGCGCGCGGTCGCAGCGCATCAGGGCCTCGGCGAGGGCCCAGGACCCCTGGGCGGTGTCGGCGAACGTGAACATGGCACCACCCTGCCGAGCCCCGGCCCGGCGCAGGAGGCCCCGAGCGCAAAGGGTGCAGAGCGTCCGCGGTCCCCGGATTGTGGAGGAGCACCCGGCGGACCGGCAGAATGGATCCATGACCGAACCGGATCCGCAACGCGTGATCCCGTTCCGCGTGATCTTCGTGTGCACGGGGAACATCTGCCGGTCCCCCATGGCCGAGGTGGTCTTCCGCGACATCGCGGAGAAGCAGGGTCTCGGCGACCGGATCATCTCGACGAGCGCCGGCACCGGCGACTGGCACGTCGGCGAGCAGGCCGACAGCCGCACGATCGATGCGCTCGCCCGCCGCGGCTACGACGGCTCCCGGCACCGCGCCCGGCAGTTCACCGCCGAGTCCTTCGCACAGAACGACCTCGTCGTCGCGCTCGACCGCTCGCACGAGCGGATCCTGCGGCAGTGGGCGCACGACGAGTCCGAGGAGGGCAAGGTCACCCTGCTGCTCTCGTTCGAGCACCACCCGACCCTGCTCGACGTCCCGGACCCCTACTACGCCGACGCCCGGATGTTCGACGACGTGCTCGGTATGATCGAGAGCGCGAGCCACGGCCTGTTCCGTCAGCTCGAACCCGCCATCCGGCCATCGGCACCCCGCGTCTGACGCCCCTCGACGCCGGCGGTGCCTCGATCAGGAGGTCTCCCCTGACTGCTCAGCTCCCGGCCCAGCCCCTCAGCCCGCTCGACGGCCGCTACCGCGCCGCCGTCTCCGGCCTCGCCGACTACCTGTCCGAGGCGGGCCTGAACCGCGCCCGCGTCGAGGTCGAGGTGGAGTGGCTGATCGCCCTCACCGACCGCTCCCTGTTCGGCACCGCCCCGCTCGCCGAGGCCGACAAGGACCGCCTGCGCGGCCTGTACCGCGACTTCGGCCAGGCCGAGATCGACTGGCTCGCCGAGAAGGAGGCGGTCACCCGCCACGACGTCAAGGCCGTGGAGTACCTGGTTCGCGACCGCCTGTCGGCCCTGGGCCTCGACGCGATCGCCGAGCTCACCCACTTCGCCTGCACGAGCGAGGACATCAACTCCGCGTCCTACGCACTGACCGTCAAGCGCGCGGTCGAGCGGGTGTGGCTGCCGGCGCTGCAGGACGTGATCGACAAGCTCCGCGAACTCGCGACCGAGCACGCCGACGCCGCCATGCTGTCCCGCACGCACGGGCAGCCGGCGACCCCGTCCACGATGGGCAAGGAGCTCGCGGTCTTCGCGTGGCGCCTGGAGCGCGTCGTCACGCGGATCGAGGGATCCGAGTACCTCGCGAAGTTCTCCGGCGCGACGGGCACCTGGTCGGCGCACCTCGCCGCCGAACCCGATGCGGACTGGCCGATGATCGCCCGCGAGTACATCGAGGGCCTGGGGATCGACTTCAACATCCTGACCACCCAGATCGAGTCGCACGACTGGCAGGTCGAGCTGTACGACCACGTCCGGCACGCGGGCGGGATCCTGCACAACCTCGCCACCGACATCTGGACCTACATCTCGCTCGGCTACTTCGCGCAGATCCCCGTCGCCGGTGCGACCGGATCCTCGACGATGCCGCACAAGATCAACCCGATCCGCTTCGAGAACGCCGAGGCGAACCTCGAGCTGTCCGGGGCGCTGCTGAACTCGCTCTCGCAGACGCTCGTCACGAGCCGGATGCAGCGCGACCTCACCGACTCGACCACGCAGCGCAACATCGGCGTCGCGTTCGGGCACTCGCTGCTCGCGCTCGACAACCTGCGTCGCGGCCTCACCGAGATCTCGCTCTCGCGCGACGTGCTGCTCGCCGACCTCGACACCAACTGGGAGGTCCTCGCCGAGGCGATCCAGACGGTGATCCGCGCCGAGGTCGTCGCCGGCCGGTCCACGATCCAGGATCCGTACGCGCTGCTCAAGGAGCTCACCCGCGGTCACCGCGTGGGCGCCGCCGACCTCGCCGAGTTCGTGCAAGGCCTGGAGATCGGCGACGCCGCCAAGCAGCGCCTGCTCGCGCTGACCCCGGCGACGTACATCGGGCTCGCGGAGACGCTGGCGAAGTAGCGCCCGACGTTCCCCGGTTCGGGGATCCGCCGTTCCCCGAGCCGGGGATGGATAACGCTCCTGCAGGTTCGCCTGTGGGAGCGTTTTCCATCTCTGAGTGGGCGGCCCGACTCGGCAGAGATGGAAACCGTCGCCGCGTCGAGCCCGGGAGGAGCGTTTTCCATCCCCGAGCGCCGGCGACGCGACGGCCCGGATGGACTCAGGCCTCGGCGAGGCGGGCCGGGCGCGCGGATCCCACGTCCCGATCCGTCGATCGGCCAGGATCACGCCTCCTTTCGGGGCGCGATTCCGTCGTTTGGGGCGCGTCCTGCCCGTTTCCCGGGCCAGATGCGCCCCAAAACGCACCCCATGCGCCCCAAAGCGGTCGGGGGAAACGTCGTGGCGGAGTCTCAGGCCTCGGCCGGGCGCGGGGCGGCCGGGGCGGCCGCGGGAACCCCGGAGTGCTCGCCCGCACGGTCCTTCGGCATGGTCCAGACGGCCAGCAGGATGAGCACCGCCGTCACCGACGCGGCCGCGAACACCCAGGTCGACGCGTGGATGACGGTCGCGGGGTCGTGCTCGCCGCCGCCCTGGGCGAGCACCGCGTTCGAGATGGCGCCGTAGATCGCCACGCCGACCGCCGCACCCGCGGAGCGCGAGAACGTGTTCATGCCGGTCACGGCGCCGCGTTCGCCCCAGCCGACGGACGCCTGGGAGGCGATGAGGGTGGGCGCCGCGGTCCAGCCCAGTCCGAAGCCGATCACGAACGCGACCCCGGCGAGGGCGAACGCGTTCGGGTACGGCCCGATCAGCGCGAGCGCGATCCCGCCGACGGTCGCGATGCTCGATCCGACCAGCGCGGTGAAGCGGAACCCGAAACGGAGGTACATCCGTCCGGCGTTGGAGGCCGAGAGCGGCCAGCCCAGCGTCAGCGCGGCGACCGAGAGCCCGGCCAGCAGCGGGGGGACGCCGATGGATCCCTGCAGGTAGGCGGGCGCGAAGCTCGTGATGCCGGTGAGCAGCGCGCCGATCGCGAAGGATGCGATCGTGGTGGTGAGGATCAGCCGGCGCGAGAACAGCCGCAGATCGATCACGGGCTCCACCGCGCGGCGCTCCACGAGCACGAAGGCGACGAGCGCCAGCGCTCCGCCGCCGAAGCAGACCAGGCTCTGCACCGAGACCCAGGCCCAGGCGGCGCCGCCCTCGAGCACACCGAGGATCACACCGGTCAGCCCGAGCGTGAGCAGAGCGGCGCCGGCATAGTCGATCCGGTGCCGGCGGGACTCGATCTTCTCGTGGAAGTGACGCATGAGCACCCACGCGGCGATCAGGCACAGCGGCACGTTGATGAAGAAGATCAGCCGCCACGCGTCGAACTGCGCGAAGACGCCGCCGAGCGCCGGGCCGACCACGGAGGAGACCGCCCAGACGCTCGCGATGTAGCCCTGCACGAGGGCGCGTTCGGCGACGCTGTAGATGTCGCCGATGATGGTCATCCCGATCGGGGCGATCGCCCCCGCCCCGACGCCCTGCACGAGCCGGAACAGGATGAGCGAGGTCATGCTCCAGGCCAGACCGCAGAGGATCGAGCCGAGCAGGAAAAGTCCCACCCCGGTGAGGATGATCGGCTTGCGGCCCACGGTGTCGGCGAGCTTCGAGTAGATCGGCACGCTCACGGCCTGCGCGAGCAGGTAGATCGAGAACAGCCACGGGAACTGCTGGTAGCTGCCGAGGTCGCGCACGACGCTCGGCACGGCCGTTGCGAGGATCGTGGCGTCCATCGCGATCAGGCCGGTCGTCATCATGATCGACAGCAGGATCGGGCCCCGTTCGGAACGGAAGCCCACGGCGGCGCGGTCGACGGTGATGCTCACTCCGGACACAAGCGCCGCAGGGCGCGGACTATTCCCCGGACGTGCCCTTGTCCGCGGATTCGTCGCCTTCGGTGCCCGGCGCCTCCTCGTCGTACAGCACGGGCCGGTCGTGCGGCTTCGTGAAGTCGGCGGGATCGACCGCGAGGATCAGGATCGACAGGATCAGCAGCGCGACGATGAAGATGCCGCCGGTGACGATGAACGCGAGGTTCCACGGCGGGATCGCGCCGTAGGTGCCGTTCGCGACGCTGCGCATCACGTCCTGGGTGAACGCGCCGGTGCCGATGAGCGTGACCGCGCCGGCGAACACGCCGCAGAGCAGGGACAGGCCGACGAGCTGCACCGGCTTCATCAGGTCGCGGCGCCGGGTCTTCTCGGTCATGCGGATCCTTCGTTCTCGGCCGGCGTCGGAGAGACGGCGGCGGTGTCGATCGCTGAGTTGGCTGGCCGTGCCGAGCCGCGCGGGCTGAGCCCTGCGATGCCCAGGAACACGGCGACGATCGCGGCGTAGGCGCCGAAGATGCCGACGGCGAGGGTGATGCCGGTGAGGGTGAACGTGCCCGCCTCGGCGATCGTGTAGTTCAGGGCGTAACCGGTCGGCACGCAGAGCAGGGCGACGGCGAGCAGGAGCCCGAGGCTGCCGATCAGGATCGCGTCGCGGGTGCCTTCCGAGGGCGCGCGTCCCTCCGCTCGGGCGACCCGACGACCGCGGATCCCGGCGATGAGCTCGACCGTGCCGCCGAGCACGCCCCAGGCGATCACGACCACGAAGAACAGCGGCGTGGTGCGCCAGGCGGGGACGCCTCCTGCCATGCCGGTGAGCCCGGCGATGACGGTCATCAGCACGTACGGCCAGCGCCAGCCGGGGGTGGCGACGAGCCAGGCTGAGATCGCGAAGATCAGACCGGTGACGAGGGCGAACCCGCTGAACACGGACAGGCCGATGGTCGCCGAGTGATCGGCGGTGAACGTGATCATCAGCGCCGCGACCGCCGCGAAGAGGGCGCGTGCGAGCTGCACATGGCGCAGCTGGAACGTGCGGGTGGCGGGCATGATGGATCCTCGGTCCGTGTGCTTCGAGAGCTCGGCAACCGCTGGGAGGGCGGGCGTACCCTGCCAGTCTACGCGCGGGATCCTAGGCGCCCGCCCGGATGGGGATCCGCCTCGGCGAGGTCCTGCGGATCCGGATCCTCGGCGGTCCTCCCGTCGCGGCGGCGCGGCTGCAGCTCGCTGAGCAGGGTTCCGGCGATGATCAGCGCGGCGCCGAGGATCGCGAGCGGCGGGATCCGCTCCCCCGCGATGCGGCCCACGACGCCGGCCCAGACCGGCTCGCCGGTGTAGATGATGGTGGCGCGGGTCGCCGACACCGAGCGCTGGGCCCAGTTCATGGTGAGCTGGATCACGCCGCTCGCGACGCCGAGCGCGACGCCGGCGATCAGCCAGATCCAGTCGAACGACGGCACCGACTCACCGACGAACGGCATGGTGAGAAAGCCCAGCAGCGCGGGCGTGAACAGCTGCACGACCGTGAGCCGGCCGACGTCGAAGCGCCCCGCGAACAGGCTGATGAGGATGATCTCGCCGGCGATCGGAACCGTGGCGATGAGAGTCAGCAGCTCGCCCTGGCCGAGCGAGAAGCTGCGCGAGCCGAGCCCCGCGACGAGCAGCAGCCCGACGAAGGCGAGGCCCGCGCCCAGCAGCGTCAGTGCGCGCGGCGGCTTGCGCAGCACCAGCCACTGCAGCAGCGGCACCAGCGGAACGTAGAACGCGGTGATGAATGCGCTCGTGCTCGAGTCGATCGTCTTGAGCCCGGCGTGCTGCAGTCCGTAACCGCCGTAGATCGCGGCGCCGATCAGCACGCCGGCGCCGATCTCGCGCCAGGTGATCCCGCGCAGCGACTTCCAGAAGATGGCCACGCTCACCAGTCCCGCGGCGAAGAACCGCAGACCGAGGAAGAACCAGGGCCCGGTGTGCTGCATCGCCGTGTGCACCGCGAGGAAGGTGCCGCCCCAGACGACGGTGATCGCGACGAGCGCCCACTCCTGCCGGGACAGCCCGATCACGCGACGGGAGGAGGGCGGGTTCACGGTAATACGTTACTCGGTCGTCGTCTCGGTCGTTGAGCGAGCACCGAGCGGAGCGAGGCGCGAGACGAAACGGGGAGATCCCCAGGAGAGCCCGCTCCGGGTGCGGGGGCGGTGCCGGCTCAGCCCGCGGTCGCGATCCAGAGCCGGCCGGATCCGGTGACCCTCAGCTCGGTCGCGCGGGTGACGAAGACGGCGGTGCCGCGGGGCGCCTCGAAGGCCGCCCCGATCGCGGCGAGCGCGAAGGATCCGTCGGTCGCGATCGCGATGGACGGGCCGGCGAGGGCCACCGAGGCGTCGCCCGTCACTGCGAGCAGCTCGAAGGGCACCTCGGCGCCGGAGGTGTGGATCCGCGGGCGGTAGCTGTGCACGCCGTCCGGCAGGACCAGGGGCAGCAGGTGATCGTCGTCGCTCGCGGCGAAGGTCAGCACGCGCTCGAGCTCGGGCACGTCGACGTGCTTGGGGGTGAGACCGCCGCGCAGCACATTGTCGCTCGGGCCCATGAGCTCGACGCCGCAGCCGCGCAGGTAGGCGTGGATGTTGCCCGCCGGCAGCCAGAGCGACTCTCCCGCCGCGAGCGTGACGTGGCGCAGCATGAGGGCGACGGCGATGCCGGGGTCGCCCGGGTACGCCGCTGCCAGCCGGGTGACGAGCTCGAATCGGGCGTCGGATCCCGCCGCCGCGACGAGCGCCGCGACCGCCTCGTCGACCGCGGATCCGCCGGCGAGCAGCCAGGAGAACCCGGCCCGCAGCCCGTCGGATCCGGCGAGCACCGCGCGCCACGGCGCGAGCGCAGCGGATCCAGACCCCGCGGCACGCGCGTCGAGGGCATCGACGTCCGCGAGGATCTCGGCGACCGGGCGGAAGCCGCACAGCGCCTCGAAGCCGTCGGCGAGCGCGACGATCAGCTCGGGCTTCGCGAACGGGTCCTTGTAGTTGCGGTGTGCGGCGTCGAGCGGGATGCCGCGCTCGTTCTCGTCCGCGAAGCCCGCCGCGGCCTGCGCCGGCGTGGGGTGGGCCTGCAGCGAGAGCGGACCGGCCGCGCAGAGGATCTTGAGCAGGAACGGCAGTCTCTCGCCGCTCTCCCGCTCCCAGCCCAGGAGCGTCGGCCAGGGCGCGCCGGCGACGGCGCGGGTCGGCGATCCGGGATGCGCGCCGAGCCACAGCTCCGCCTCCGGACCGCCGGATCCGGGCCGCCCGAGCACCTCGGCGACCCCGTCGATCCGCCCCCACGCGTAGTCGCGCGGGTCGTTCCCGATCTCGACGAACAGCGGGGTGGGGGGCGTGCTCATCCCGCCAGCCTAGGCGACGCCCGCGCCCCCGTTCGAGGAGCGATGTTTGCTCGACAATCGCGGTTTCGGGAGCAAACATCGCTCCTCGAACTGCGAACGGGGCGCAAGGCGACGAAGATGGCTCCATGAGCCAGCCCCGTCCCGCCACTGCGGCGACCGCCGCGATCCGCTCCGCCCGCGATCTGCTGCTCGCGCACGCGACCGACTACGCGGGCGCGCGCCGCACGTTCCGCTGGCCCGCGCTGCGCGAGTTCAACTTCGCCCTCGAGTGGTTCGACGTCGTCGCCGCCGAGAACCCCGACCGGCCCGCGGTGCAGATCGTGTCTGCCGACCTCAGCAGCCGCAGCTGGTCGTACGGCGAGCTGTCGCGCCGTTCGGATCAGGTCGCGCACTGGCTGCGCAGCCTCGGCGTGCACCGCGGCGACCACGTGATCGTGATGCTCGGCAACACGATCGACCTGTGGGAGACGATGCTCGCGCTCACCAAGCTCGGCGCGGTCGCGATCCCGACCTCCACCCTGCTCTCCCCCGCCGACCTCGCCTACCGCGCCGAGAAGGGCGAGGCCCGCACGGTCGTCACCCTGGCGTCGCTCGCGGATCGCGTGGCGGAGCTGCCGGAGCGGATGCTGCGGATCGCCGTCGTCGGCGAGGGCGATCACGCCCCGTCGGGCTGGCACGACTTCGCGTCGTCCCGGACAGCGTCGGCGGACTTCACGCCCGACGGCCCGACCCCGGCGACCGACACGAGCCTGCTGTACTTCACCTCCGGCACGACGAGCCGGCCGAAGCTCGTGCAGCACTCGCACGTGTCGTACCCGGTCGGGCATCTGTCCACGATGTGGTGGCTGGGGGTGCGCGAGGGCGACGTGCACCTGAACATCTCCTCGCCGGGCTGGGCGAAGCACGCCTGGTCGAGCTTCTACTCGCCGTTCCTCGCCGAGGCGACCGTGTTCGTCTACAACTACGACCGGTTCGACGCGAACACCCTCATGGAGGTCATGGAGCGGCACCACGTCTCCACGTTCTGCGCGCCGCCGACCGTGTGGCGCATGCTGATCCAGGCCGATCTCGGCCGCCTGCCGCACCCGCCGCGCGAGCTCGTCGGCGCCGGCGAACCACTGAACCCCGAGGTCATCGGGCGGGTGCGCGACGCCTGGGGCGGCACGATCCGCGACGGTTTCGGGCAGACCGAGATGACCGCGTGCGTCGGCAACTCCCCCGGGCAGGTGGTGAAGGACGGATCCATGGGGCGTCCGCTGCCGGGCTATCCGGTGGTGCTCGTGGATCCGGTCACCGGCGAGCGCGTGGACTCCGTGGAGGCGGAGGGCGAGATCTGCCTCGACCTCGCCGGCGGTCCGCTCGGGCTCATGGCCGGCTACCACGGCGACCCCGAGGCGACGGAGCGCTCGCGCGAGGGCGGCTTCCACCACACCGGCGACATCGCCACGCGCGACGCCGACGGCTACCTCACCTACATCGGCCGGGCCGACGACGTGTTCAAGGCCTCGGACTACAAGATCTCGCCGTTCGAGCTCGAGTCGGTGCTGCTGGAGCACCCCGACGTCGTCGAGGCCGCCGTCGTGCCGAGCCCGGATCCGACTCGCCTCGCCGTGCCGAAGGCGTACGTGTGCCTGACCGCGGCCGCGCACGACGACCTCGACGCGACCGCCGGCTCGATCTTCGCCTACGCCCGCGAGCGGCTGTCGTCGCACCAGTGGGTGCGCATCATCGAGTTCGTGCCGGAGTTGCCGAAGACGATCTCGGGCAAGATCCGCCGGGTCGATCTGCGCGCCCGCGAGGTCGAGCGGATCGCCGCCGGTGACGAGTCGGGCCAGCACCACGACCGCGACCACCGCTGAGGCGGCGCCCGCCCCGGTCGTTGCGCGAGCACCGACGGCGGCGGGAACTCAGGTTTCGAGGAGCGCGAAGCGTGGCGGAACGCCCGCCCCAGCAGCACTTCGCGCTCCTCGAACCGTGATCGCGTTCCCCGCCGCTAACCGCAGCTGACGGTCTGGTTGTTGACCACCAGCGTTCCGTTGGCGTTGGTCGTCATCGTGAAGGCGGCGTGCATGGCCAGCGTCTTCGACGAGTCCGAGACGTTCACGCCCTGGAAGTTGAACGTCGCGTGCTGGACGCTGCTCTTGTTGTTGTCCTCGGACCCGAACCACTCCTGGACGTGACCCATCCATGTGCCGGACGATCCGCCCCACATGGTGGTCAATGTCACCGTGCCTTCCTGGGTCGTCGTGAACCAGCTGTCGCCGGCGTTGTTGACGGTCAGATGGGTGACCATGTTCCCGGTACCCCAGAAGGCGGTCCATCCCGGTCCGTCGCATGTCACCGGGATGGCGTCGTTGATGGTGTTCGAGTGTGTCGTCGACGTCGTGTTCGCGCTCGCCGGTGCCGCTGCGCCGACGATCATCGCCGCAGCCAGGAGCGCCGTCGCCCCGAGCCCGGTCAACTGCTTCATCATGTCGTGCCCCTTGTCGGAATCAGGGACCGCGAGACACGCTGAGGCACCCGTCCCGATGGCGGGACGAGAAGTGGCCGCTGTCCCGATGTGAACTCGAACGGGCGATCGCGCGACTGTGAGGAGCCCTCGGACCGCCCCCCATGTACCCCAGCAGTCGGGATCATAGACCCGGCCCCGAGCGGGGTCAATACGCGCGACGAGGTCCGCGCGAAGAGCCGCGCGACGCCTCGGCGCAGACTCAGAAGTCGGCGATCACGAGCTTCTTCATCCGCATCATGTGCTCGTAGGCGTGCGGGCGCTGCATGAGCTCGGCCATGTTCGCCGGCACGATCTGCCAGCTCACCCCGAACCGGTCGATCAGCCAGCCGCACTGCTCCGCCGAGGGCACCGCGCTGAGCGCGTCCCAGAGCCGGTCGATCTCGTCCTGGCCGTCGCAATCGACCTGCAGCGACAGCCCGGGCGTGAACGAGAAGTCGCGGTCGACGTCCGAGTCGATCGCGGCCAGCCCCTGCCCGGCGAGGCGGAACTCGACGAACCGGATGGATCCCTGCGCGTCGGCCTCCCCCTGGACCGAGTACTGCACGACCCGTCCCACCCCCGAGTCGGGAAGCAGCGAGGTGTACAGCTCGATCGCCTCGTCGCCCTTGCCCTGCACCGCGCCGCCGAACAGCAGCGTGGGCGTGATCGGCGGCACCGGATCGGCGGCGGGATCCACGAGCTTCAGCTGCCAGCTCACGCCGTACTTGTCCTCGACCCAGCCGTACAGGCCGCTGAACGAGTACTCGCCGATGTCCATCAGCACGAGCCCCTCCTCTCCGAGGAGGGTCCAGGCGCGGTTGATCCACCCGCGCGCCGCGTGCTCGTCGCCGCCGAAGCGGAGCGGATCCACCGTCACCAGGAACGAGATCGCCGGGTTCGGGTGGAACTCGTTCCCGGCGTTGATCAGGGAGATCCGGTAGCCGTCGATGTCGACGTCCACCACGACCGCCTCCCCCGCGAAGGACTGCTGGAAGTCGGGCAGCCCCTCGGTCGGGTAGCGTGCCGTGACGCGGGACGAGGCGTTCTCGAAGACCGAGGCGTAGAAGGATCCGACGTCCTCCGCATTCCGGTTGCACCAGATGTTCGGAATGATGCGCTGAGACATGACGTGGCTCGCTCCTTGCGTGGCGGCTTCCCCCGGCTCCAGCGTGCGCGCCACCGCGCCGGGGCGCAACCCCTCAGCGACCTCCGACGCGGATTCCCTGCGGCGCGGGCACGATCGGCACCGGCGCGGTGATGACCGCGTCGACGACCATGGATCCGTCGGTCGGGCCCACCACCGCGATCGCCGTGGTCGGGGTGACCTCGACCGGATCCACGGGCATCCGGGCGAGCGCGCGGTGCGCCTTCACGGAGGCGGGGATGAGCAGCGCGACGGCGCCGATCCAGGCGAGCGGGTTGCTCAGCACGACGCCGACGTAGCCGGTCAGAGCGCCGAGCAGGACCGCGGCGCCCACGCGCATGACGAGCTCGATCACGCCGGTCACGGTCGGGATGAGCGTGTGACCGAGGCCCTGCAGCACCCCGCGCAGCACGAACAGCACGCCCAGTGCGACGTAGCTGAGGCCGTTGATCAGCAGCATCAGGCTCGCGAGGTGGACGACCTCGTCGGATCCGGATCCGATGAACAGCCGCACCATGACGGATCCGAACAGCACGAGCAGCGCGCCGAGCAGGACGGCGGTGACGACCGCCATCCAGACGGCCTCCTTGACGCCGCGGCGGATCCGGTCGGGGCGGCGACCGCCGAGGTTCTGCGCGGTGTACATCGACGCCGCGAGGCCGATCGACGCGAGGAACGCGATCGCCAGGCTGTCGACGCGGGACGCGGTCGTGTAGGCGGCGACGGCGTCGGGGCCGAGCGTGTTCAGGGCGACCTGCACCGTGATCGTGCCGATCGCGATGATCGACGCCTGGAAGCCCATCGGCAGTCCGAGGCGGAGGTGCCCGGCGATGTCGGCGCGGGTGATCCGCCAGTCCGCCCGGTGCACGTGCAGCACCGGGAGCCGTCGCCACACGTAGACGAGGCACAGCCCGACCGACACGGCCTGGGCGACGACGGTGGCCAGCGCGGCCCCGGCGACGCCCCACTCGAAGACGCCGACCATGAGGATCACGAGGGCGATGTTCAGCCCGCACGACACCGCGAGGAACACGAGCGGGCTGCGCGAGTCGCCGATCGAGCGGATCACCGCGGACAGGTAGTTGAAGAACATGACCGCGCTGCCGCCGGCGAAGGTGACCTCGGTGAACACGGCTGCCTGATCGAGCAGCACGGGCGGGGTCTGCAGCAGTTCGAGCAGAGGGCGGGCGATGAGCGGCCCGCCGATCGAGATGACGAGCGCGGCGGCGCCGGTGAGCAGGGTGCCGGTGGCGACGGAGCGGCGGACCGCGGCGTGGTCGCCGGCGCCGAAGGCCTGCGCGGTCGGGATCGCGAAGCCGCTGCTGAGGCCCCAGGCGAACCCGATGAGCAGGAAGATCAGGCTGCCGGTCGCGCCGACGGCGGCGAGCGCGTCGACGCCGAGGTGCCGGCCGACGACGATGGCGTCGGCGAACTGGTACAGCTGCTGCACGACGTTGCCGATCAGCAGGGGGACGGCGAAGGCGAGGATGACGCGCCAGGGGCGGCCGGTGGTGAGGATCGTGGCCATGATGCTCTTCGGGGGATGGGGGTGAGCGCGGAACCGACCTATCTTATCGAATCGATTCGAGTGCTGTCGACGCCTGGGGATGCTTCGACGGGGTTGCCCCGGCGGCCCGGGTCGCTTCGCGCGGAGATGTACGGCCTTCTCGGAGCGATTCCCGGAATCCGTCCGAAGTTCGCGCACATCTCCGCGCGAAGGATCCGACGCGGTCGGGGGTGCGGGTCGGCGCCCAACCGGATCGGGATCCGGCGCGGTCGGGCGGGGCGGATCCGTGCCAGGATCCGAGGCCTCGCGGCTCAGTGCCCGACGTAGGAGAACTGCACCTCGTTGTACCGATCGCCGGCGACGCCGAGGCGGCGCGCCAGGCCGTCGAGATCCGCCTTCTCGTCGGCCGACAGCGCGACGGCGGTGGATCCGGCGTTCTCCACGATCCGTGAGGTGCGACGGGTACCAGGGATCGGCACGATCCACGGCTGCTGGGCGAGCAGCCAGGCGAGCGCGATCTGCCCGGGCGTCGCGCCCTTGGCCTCCGCGAGCCCGGCGACGTGATCGACGAGCCGTTGGTTCGCGGCGCGGTTCTCGGCCGTGAAGCGCGGGATCGTCGTGCGGATGTCGCCGTCCGCGAACCCGGCGTCCGTGCTCACCGTGCCGGTGAGGAAGCCCTTGCCGAGCGGACTGAACGGAACGAAACCGATCCCGAGTTCGGCGAGCGTCGGCAGCACCTCGGCCTCGGGATCCCGCGTCCACAGCGAGTACTCGCTCTGCACGGCGGTCACCGGGAACACCGCGTGCGCACGGCGGATGGTCGCGGCCGACGCCTCGGACATGCCGAAATGGCGCACCTTGCCCTCGCGGACGAGCTCGCCGACCGTGCCGGCGACGTCCTCGATGGGCACGGACGGATCCACGCGGTGCTGGTAGAAGAGGTCGATCACGTCGGTGCGCAGGCGCTTCAGCGAGGCCTCGGCGACGCGGCGGATCTGTTCGGGCCGGCTGTCGACGCCGGTGTAGCGGCCGTCGGCCTCGATGTGCCAGCCGAACTTCGTCGCGATCACGACTCGGTCGCGGATCGGCTCGACCGCCTCGCCGACGAGCTCCTCGTTGACGTAGGGGCCGTAGACCTCGGCCGTGTCGATGAGGGTGACGCCGTGGTCGAGAGCCGACCGCAGCACCGCGATCATGTCGTCACGGCTGCCCGGGTTCGGCCCGTAGCTCTGCGACATGCCCATGGCGCCGAGCCCGATCGCCGAGACGGCGAGGCCGGCGCCGTCGATGCCATGGCCGAGGGTGCGAGTGTGCATCGGTGTGCTCCTTCTGTGGCGGGTTCCTGAGGACGTGATCCAGCCAACTCCGATCGGCGCGGCGCTGCCAGGGTCTGTCAGGGCCGGGATCCCGAGGCCCTCCCCGCACCCTTGACAGGGGGCGTGGAGGGGTTCAACGTGGCACGGGGGCGACCGATCGGAGACAACCGCATGACCACTGCACTCGTCGTCGGTGCGAACGGAGCGATCGGGGAGGCCGTCTCTCGGCGGCTCGCCGAGGCCGGGCACCGTCTCCTCCTCGTCGCGCGCAGGTCGGATCCGCTCATCGCGCTCGAGTCCGACCTCGCCGACGCGGGCTTCGACGCCGTCGCCGGGGCGTTCGACGCGTCCGTGCGCGGCGCGCTCGAATCCTTCCTCGCCGCGCACGCGCCGGACGGCATCGGCGTCGCCGTGAACAACCTCGGCGTCTCGCACTACCCGACGCCCCTCGCCGCCCTCGACGAGAGCGAGCTGGAGCGCGTGATCGCGGTCGATCTGCTGGGCCTCGCCCGGTGCCTGCGGGCCGAGCTCGCGGTGATCCACGACGGCGGCGCGATCGTGAACGTGTCGTCGACGGCGGGGATCGGCGGGGCGCCGGGGATGTCGGCCTACTCGGCCGCGAAGCACGGCGTGGTCGGGCTCACCCGGACCACGGCGCTCGACGAGGCCGCGCGCGGGGTGCGCGTCAACGCCGTGGCGCCCGGCCCGATCGCGTCGGGCGGTGTGCTCGCGCAGTCGGAGGAGGTCCGCGAGCGGATCGGGCGGTTCGTCCCGATGCAGCGGATGGGGCAGCCGGAGGAGGTCGCCGAGGCGATCGCCTGGCTCGCGTCCCCCGCGGCGTCGTTCGTGACAGGGGTGGTCCTGCCGGTGGACGGCGGGAAGACCGCCGCCGCCTGAGCCGTCCGGCTCGATCCGAGGGCGTTGAGCGAGCCTTGCGGTCCTCCCCGGGGTCGTTGAGCGAGTCCTGCGATCCTCCCCGGGGTCGTTGAGCGAGCAGCGACGCAGTCGCAGCGAGACGAAACGCGGTCTTCCGAGGGGTTGCCTCGTTTCGTCTCGCTGCGCTCGCTCAACGACCCCGAGGGGCGAGAGGGTCGACGCTCAGCGGAACCGGCGGAGGCGCAGGCTGTTGCCGACCACGAACACGCTGGAGAACGCCATCGCGGCGCCCGCGAGCATCGGGTTGAGCAGGCCCAGCGCGGCGATCGGGATCGCGGCCACGTTGTAGGCGAAGGCCCAGAACAGGTTCGCCTTGATCGTGCCGAGCGTGCGCCGGGAGAGCCGGATCGCGTCGGCCGCGGTGCGCAGGTCGCCCCGGACGAGCGTGATGTCGCTCGCCTCGATCGCGACGTCCGTGCCGGTGCCCATCGCCATGCCGAGGTCGGCCGTCGCGAGCGCGGGGGCGTCGTTCACGCCGTCGCCGACCATCGCGACGACGCGTCCGTCGGCCTGCAGCCGCGCGACGACGTCGACCTTGTCCTGCGGGAGCACCTCCGCGAACACCTCGTCGATCCCGACCTCGGCGGCGATCCGGCGGGCGACCGCCTCGGTGTCGCCGGTGAGCAGGATCGGCGTGAGCCCGAGCCGCTTGAGCTCGGCGACCGCCTCGGCGCTCGACGGCTTCACCGTGTCGGCGATCACCAGGAGGCCGCGCACGGATCCGTCCCAGCCGACCGCGACCACGGTCTTGCCGCCGGCCTCGGCCTCGGCCTTCGCCGCCGCCACCTCGGGGCTGAGGTGCAGTGCCCAGTCGGCGAGCAGCGCCTCACGGCCGACGAGCACCGCGTGGCCCTCGACGACGCCCTGCACGCCGCGACCCTCGATGTTCTGGAACGACTCGACGGGCGGGAGGGAGCGCGTTTCGTCTCGGTCGCCTGCGGCGTCCTCGCTCAACGACCCCGAGGGGGCGGGGTCGCCTGCGGTGTCCTCGCTCAACGACCCCGAGGGGGCGGGGTCGCCTGCGGTGTCCTCGCTCGACGACCCCGAGGGGGCGAGCGCGGCCCGGGCGATCGCCTGGGCGATCGGGTGCTCGGAGGCGTGCTCGAGGGCGCCGGCGAGGCGGAGCAGCTCCGCCGGATCCGTCCCCTCCTCGGCGATGACGTCGACGAGCGTCATCCGTCCGCTGGTGACCGTGCCGGTCTTGTCGAGCACGATCGTGTCGACCCTGCGGGTGGACTCGAGCACCTCGGGGCCCTTGATCAGAATGCCCATCTGCGCGCCGCGGCCGGTGCCGACGAGCAGCGCGGTCGGTGTCGCGAGGCCCAGGGCGCACGGGCAGGCGATCACGAGCACCGCGACGGCGGCGGTGAACGCCGCCGTGGCGGGCAGGCCCGCGCCGAGCCAGGCGCCGAGCGCGATCACGGCGATCGCGATGACGATCGGCACGAAGACGCCGGAGATCCGGTCGGCCAGGCGCTGCACCTCGGCCTTGCCGGTCTGCGCGTCCTCGACGAGTTTCGCCATCTGCGCGAGCTGCGTGTCGGATCCGACCCGCGTCGCGCGGACCACCAGTCGCCCGCCGGCGTTCACGGTCGCGCCCGCCACGGCGTCTCCCGGCCCGACCTCGACCGGGACGGATTCGCCGGTGAGCATCGACGCGTCGACTGCGGAACTCCCCATGACCACGACGCCGTCCGTGGCGATCTTCTCGCCCGGCCGCACGACGAACTCGTCGCCGGCCGCGAGCTGCCCGATCGGGATCCGCACTTCCTCGGTCCCTGAGCCCGTCGAAGGGCGGAGCACCGCGACGTCCTTCGCGCCGAGCTCCAGCAGCGCGCGCAGTGCGGCACCGGCGCGGCGCTTGGATCGCTTCTCGAAGTAGCGTCCGGCGAGGATGAACACGGTCACGCCGGCGCCCACCTCGAGGTAGATGTTGCCCGCGCCGGTGCCCGGCTCGAGTGCGAACGAGAAGGCGTGCCGCATGCCCGGCATGCCGGCCGTGCCGAGGAACAGTGCGTACAGCGACCAGCCGAACGCAGCCAGCGTGCCCATCGAGATGAGCGTGTCCATGGTCGCGGCGCCGTGGCGCAGGTTCAGCCAGGCGGCGCGGTGGAACGGCCACGCGCCCCAGACGACGACCGGGGCCGCGAGCGCGAGCGACGCCCACTGCCAGTACGTGAACTGCAGCGCCGGGATCATCGCCATCGCCACGACGGGCACGGTGAGGATGGTGCCGATCAGGAGCCGGGTGCGCAGGGAGCGCAGCTCCGGGTCGTCGGATCCGGTCCCCGAGCCCGCCTCTCCGGTCCCTGCGCCTGTCGACGGGACGTCCGGCGTCACGGGCTTCGGCAGGGCCGCCGTGTACCCGATGTCCTCGACCTGAGCGATGAGCACTGTCGGGTCGAACCCCTCGGGCAGCTCGACCTTCGCCTTCTCCGTGGCGTAGTTCACGGTGGCGGTGACGCCGTCGAGCTTGTTCAGGGTCTTCTCGATGCGGTTCGCGCAGGAGGCGCAGGTCATCCCGCCGATCTCGAGCTCCACGCTGTTCGCGCTCACGGTCATGGGTGCGTCTCCTCCCGTATCGATTGTCCGTCGGATCCGGGGCGGTTCGGGCCGCCCCGGAGAGTGTGCGTCAGTGGTGTGCGGCCTTCGCGTCCAGCACGAACGCCGCGGTGTGCACGGATCCGTCCACCTGGAAGTCGAAGTACAGCAGGTAGCGGCCGGCGGTCGGCACGTGCGCCGCGAAGCGCACGTCCGGGCCGGACGTCGCGCCGGGCGCCGGTGCTTCGCCCGGCTCCGCGACCGGGGCCCCTTCGGGGTGCACATGCAGGTAGGCGAGGTCGCCCTCGCGCAGCGCGACGAGGTGCCCGAACGCGCCCAGGTACGGCTGCAGGGTCGTGACGGGGGCGCCGTCGCGGCTGATGGTCACGGTGAGCTCGGAGGCGGATCCGGGTACGAGGTCGCCGGCGATCCCAGCGTCGAAGCCGTCGACGCGGGTGGTCGCGCTCGTCGCGGGGGCGGCCGGTGCGAAGGGTCCGGCCACGTCGACCGTGCGGGCGAGTGTGACGGGATCCGCACCCCGGGCGGCGAAGTCCGTGAAGACCCGGTACGAGCCCCCGGCATCCCACGTCCACGGGATGCTCCAGGTGCCGGTGGCCCGGTCGAGCGTCGGGTGCACGTGCCGGAACCGCGCGCCGTCCGTGCGGACGACGATGAGGTGCAGCTCCTTCTCGTGCTGCGGCTCATAGGCGGTGACCGGGGTGCCGGATCCGTCCAGGATCCGGAAGCTCAGCGTGCCCGCCTCGCCTGCCGTGGCCGGGGCCGAGACGGGGGCGAGGGTGTAGCCGCCCGCGGCGAGCGCGACCCCGGCCGGGGTGTCGTTCGCGGTGTGGGCGCTGTGGTCCATGGTCGTGGATCGGTGCGCGTCGTGTCCGTTCATGCCGTCCTCCTCGTCCTGCTGCTTCTCGTGTCCTGCGGTCGGGCCGTGCGCCTGCCCGGGCGCCGCGCCGCGCGGGGCGACCGCGGCCGCGGTGCCGAATGCGACGGCGAAGGCCGCCACGAGCGCCGCGCCGTACAGGCCGAGCCGTCCCGCGGTGTTCATCAGGCGCGGACCGCCCGGTACCCGGCCTCGTCGACCGCGGCGAAGACCGCGTCGTCGTCGAGCTCGGTCGTCGCGGTGACGACGAGACGGCCGGTGGCCGCGCTCACGTCGATGTCGCCGACGCCGGTGATCCTGCCGACCTCGCGGCGGACCGACGCCTCGCAGTGCCCGCAGGTCATCCCGGTCACCCGGTACTCGGTGGTGGTCATGTCGTCTCCTTCGCTCGATACCCGATCCGGGTATCCGACATCGACAACCATATACCCCCTGGGGGTATTCCCGCACGTCTCAGGAGGATCCGGATCCGGCCCTGTCGGGCGAGGCCACCCGTGCCGTAGTGTCTGCTTCGTGGCCACCGCATCACCGTCACCCGCCGACGCCGGCGACCGGGTGCGCTCGCGGCAGCGCACCGAGGACCGCTGGTTCCGCGAGCTGGGGCTGCCGGCCTTCGTGCCACTGCACCGGTGGTTCACCGACCTCCCGCGCCGCGTCGCGCCGCTCGTCGCCGCGGTCACCGTGCTGGACCTCGTCTTCGGCGACGGGATCGGCCGCGACATCGACGTCTCGCTCGACGTCACCCCGGGTGAGGAGTGGATCGTCTTCCTCGTGATCGTGCTGCTGCTCGCGGCGGTCATCGGCATCGCCTGGACCGCGCATCTGCTCGTCCGGCTGCTGCTGCGGCGGCTCTCGGCGCGGGCGGGCACGGTCGTCGCGCTCGCGGTGATCGCCGGCTCCGCGGTGCTCATCGTGCTCACCGGCTATCTGCTGAACCCGGCGGCCGGGGCCGCGCCCGTCATCGGCGCGGTCGTCGTGGTCGTGCTGTGCGCGCTCGTCACCGGCATGGGCGGCGGGGCGCTCGTCTCCTGGGCGACCCGGCTGGCGGTGCGCAACGCCGCCGCTGTCGGCCACATGGCGTCGATCGCACTCCCCGTGATCCTGATGGTGGTGGTGTTCTCACTGTTCTCCGCCGCGATCTGGCAGGTCACCGCGGGCTTGCGCGGCGGGGCGATAGCCCTGGTGGCGGCGGTCGTCGCCGTGCTCGCGCTGCTCGTGGTGCTGCGGGTGTGCGCCTCGGAGATCGACGAGACCCGGCGGGTGCACACCGACGCGGAGCGCGCGGAGTTGCTCTTCGGCACCCCGGCCGAGCATCGCGGATCCGGCGCCGTCGCCCCGCAGAGGCTGCGCTGGCCGGAGCGACTCAACCTTCTGCTGGTCATGGCGATCGCGCACCTGATGCAGGCGGTGCTGTTCGTGGCGCTGCTGTGGACGCTGCTCATGCTCATCGGCAGCATCGCCGTGCCGGTCGAGGTGATCGAGCAGTGGACGAGCCCGGGCGGAGCGGCGAACCCGCGGCACATCGACCGGCTGGTGATCGCCGGCGCGACCCTGCCCGTCACCGTCAACCTCGTGAAGACGACCGCCCTGCTGTCGATCATCTCCTCACTGCCGTTCGTGTTCGCGGCGGTGAGCGAGCCGCGCTACCGGGAGCGGTTCTTCGATCCGATCATGGCCGACATGCGCCGCGCGATCATCGTCCGCGACGTACTGATGGCCGAGTGACCGACAGCCCCTCAGCGTTCGCGGCGCTCAAAGTGCTGCACATCGACCGTTCTGACGACACTTTGCGCGCGCATCGAAACGGGAAGGGGCCGGGCAAGGACGGGCGGAGGGAGAGGCTCAGGCCCGCAGCAGGGCGTCCTCGAGGGCGACCCAGGCGAGCATCGCGCACTTCACCCGGGCGACGTAGCGGGAGACGCCGGAGAGCGCGGCCGCATCCCCGTACACGTCCTCGTCGAGGTCGATCGCGCCGCGCGAGCGCAGCGCCTCGCGGAACCCGTGGATGAGCTCCGCGGCCTGGGCCCTCGTCGATCCGACGACGAGCTCGGTCAGCATCGACGCGGAGGCCTGGGAGATCGAGCAGCCGGATCCCTCCCAGCTCACCTCGGCGATGCGCTCCTCGCCGCGGGCGGTCGCCACGTGTGCGCGCAGCGTGATCTCGTCGCCGCAGATCGGGTTGCGCTGGTGCGACTCCGCGGTGTGCGGATCGCCCTCGGCGCCGAGCAGCCCCTTGCCGTGCGGGCGCTTGGAGTGGTCGAGGATCAGCTCCTGGTACAGGTCGTCGAGGCCGCTCATGCGTCGGCCTCCTGCTTCTCGGCGGCCCTCTCCACGCCGAAGTAGGCGCGCACGCCCGAGACGGCGTCGAGCAGGCGGTCGACCTCGTCCTCGGTGTTGTAGAGCGCGGCCGACGCGCGCACCGAGGCGGTGACGCCGAAGCGCGCGTGCACGGGCGCGGCGCAGTGGTGGCCGACGCGTACGGCGACCCCGCGGGAGTCGAGGAACTGGCCGACGTCGTGCGCGTGCACGCCGTCGACGACGAACGACTGCAGCGCGACGCGCTCCGCCCCCTCCGCGGCGCCGAGCAGCCGGACGCCGTCGATCGCGCCGAGGCCCTCGCGCAGACGCCGCTCGAGCACCTGCTCGTGCGCGTGGATCCGGTCCATCCCGAGACCCTGCAGGTAGCGGACGGCCGCGGCGAGCGCGATCGCCTGCGACACCGGCTGCGTGCCGGCCTCGAAGCGCTGGGGCGGCGGCAGGAACTCGGTCCGCTCGAAGGTGACGCGCGTGATCATCGACCCGCCGGTGAGGAACGGCGGCAGCGCGGCGAGCACGTCGCGGCGGCCGTACAGCCCGCCGACCCCGTACGGCCCCTGCAGCTTGTGCCCGGAGAACACGGCGAGGTCGACGCCGAGCGCGGGCAGGTCGAGCGGCAGGTGCGGGGCGCTCTGGCAGGCGTCGAGAACGGTCAGCGCGCCGGCCTCACGGGCGAGGGCGACGATCTCGGCGACCGGGTTCACGATGCCGAGCACGTTCGAGACGTGCGTGAACGCGACCACGCGGGTGCGGGATCCGATGACCTCGGCGGCGTGGTCGAGGTCGAGGGACCCGTCGTCGTGGATCCTGATCACGCGCAGGATCGCGCCGGTGCGGGCAGCGAGCTCCTGCCACGGGACGATGTTGGCGTGGTGCTCGGCCTCGGTGACGACGAGCTCGTCGCCGGGCTGCAGCGCGAACCGGGCGCTCGCGGGGGCGCCGCGGCCGAGAGTGGCGTTTCCGATCGCGTAGGCGACGAGGTTGAGCCCCTCGGTCGCGCCATGGGTCCAGACGAGGTCGTCCTGGGCGGCGCCGACGAAGCCCGCGACGGCGGCGCGCGCGTCCTCGTAGAGCTCGGTCGCCTCGGCCGCGAGGGTGTGCGCGCCGCGATGCACCGCGGCGTTGGAATGCTCCAGGAAGCCGCGTTCCGCATCGAGCACCGCCCGCGGCTTCTGACTCGTCGCGGCCGAATCCAGGTACGCGAGAGGCGCCCCGTGCACGGATTCGGCGAGGAGCGGGAAGTCGGCGCGGACGGCGGCGACATCGAGAACGTCGGTACTCACCCTTCAACGCTACGTCAGCGGCGGGCCGGGAGGGCGCGGATCGTCCGACTCCGCCGACCGGGGAATCGACGCAGCGGGATTTCGGAAACATTCCGGGCGCCCTGGACAGAACCCGGACGGGCGCCTATCTTGAGCCGTGGAACGGTATATCGGGGGGTATACATGCCGGGTCGGTCGCGAAAGCTGCGGGGTTTCATCCCCGCAGCTGTCGCGGGCGGATTCCTCGCGCTGGCCTGGGTCGCGCTGTCGATCACCCTCGGATCCGGATCCGCGCGCGCCGCGGAGACCCCGCCGCCGAGCCTCCTGAGCTCGGCGCAGGGCACCGTCCAGGCCGCGGTCGGCGCCGTCCGGAACACCCTCCCGGACACGATCGGCGCCCTCCAGAACACCGTGCAGAGCGCCGTCGCCGCCGCGCCGGACACCGCCGCCCAGGGCGCGGTCCAGGCCGTGCACGACGCGCTTCCCGCACCCGTCGCCGACGCCGTCCCGCAGGTGACACTCGCGCCCGGCGACCAGCCCGCCCCGCCCGTGGTTGCACCGCTCGTCGAGGCCGTCCGCCCGATCCTGCAGACGGTGGCGGGCAGGGCCGACACGGCGATCACGGCGGTCGCGACCACGACCGACTCCTTCTCCCCCGCGCTTGCCCCCGTCGACGCAATGCTGACGAAGGTGCCGGCGGCACTGGGCACGGTGACCGCGGGCCTGCCCGGCGTTGCAGGCTCCCTCGACGGCGCCGTGGGCACCGTGGCCGAGGCCGTGCACGACACGACGGCGATCGTCCCCGCGCTCGTGACTCCGCCCCCGGGGACGTCGGATCCGATCCGATCCGGGCCGCCTGTCGCCGCATCGCCGTCCTCGCCGCCCAGGACGGATCGGGGCCTGCCGCGCGTGCTCGACGGCGGGGCCGCCGTGCTCGCATCCGGTGACGCCGCCTCGGCGCTGAGCCCGCCGGCCGCGCCGGCGAAGGATCCTGCGGGGTCCCCTCCCCCTGGTGCGCTGACCGCGCCCGGAGCGGGATCGTCCGCCGGCGGCGGATCCGGTGATCTCCGGCTCCTCGGAGCCGTCTCCTCGACGTCCGCGGGCGACCGCCTGCTTTCCGTCCGCAGTGGATCCGCGGGCGACGACCGCCTTCCGGCCTCGCCCGTCGCGGACCACGACTCCTCTCCCGACTGATCGGGGTGCGGCCGTCTTCCTGACGGCACGTGTCAATGCGCATCCGCGCAAACCCCGGATCAGAAAAGGAAAAGACCATGAATCGCTTCGTCAAGCGTGCTCTGTGGAGCACGCTCATCGCGGGCGGGATCACTCTCGCCGGCGCAACGGCTGCCAATGCGGCGGAGGCGCCGTCCAGCGCCTCCACCGTCGGCTGCAACGTCGTCAGTTCCACTCTCACGACCGTGACCGACCTGGTGACCGCGACCTGCACTCCGACGCAGGTCGGCAGCAGCCAGCCGGTCCAGAGCAGCACGGCCGCTCTTCCCCAGGTCGCCACGGACGTGGGCACCCTCGTCTCCGACACCCTCGGAGTGGCCGCCCCGCAGGCGCCCGCACCGGGTGGATCCGCCCCGGCCGGCTCGGCTGCCGGCGGAGGCATCACAGTAGGAAGCACCCCCAGTGGTGGCGGAGGCCTCGGGGCGACCGCCACCGATAGCACCGGCACCGGCACCGGGATCGCCACGGCCAATGTCGTCGCGGACACGGCCGTCCCGACCGCGGGCACGACGACGCCGCAGGCGACCGTCACCCTGTCGGACACCGGCACGTCGACTCCGGGTCTGCCGGGAACCGGCGCCCCCGGTGCGCTCACGGTTCCGGTCCCCGGAGTCGGCACGGCAGACGCCGGTGTCGCTCTGGGCGGCCTGAACGGCGGCACAGGCGCCGTCATCCCCGGCACGAAGGACGCCTTGGCCCTGACGACGGGCTCGCAGGGCGTCGCGGCCACCGGCGCCGCCGGCACAGGCACCGGCGCGGCCGGTGTCCTCGCCGACGCGACCGTGCCCACCACCGGAACAGCCCGCACGTTCGCCCTGCCGAACCTCGGTCTGTCGAACCTCGCCGTGCCGAACCTCGCCGTACCGAACCTCGCCGTGCCGAACCTCGCCGTGCCGAACCTCGGCGTGCCGAACCTCGCCGTGCCGAACCTCGCCGTGCCGAACCTCGCCGTGCCGAACCTCGGCGTGCCGAACCTCGCCGTACCGAACCTCGGCGTGCCGAACCTCGGCCTCCAGGGCGGTCCGGTCCCGGCGCTGCCGACACTGCCGGCACTGCCGAACGTGCTGAATCTCCCGGACCTCGTGACCGACCTCCCGGGGCTGTCGGATGTCCTGGCGGCGGCCAGCGGCGACACCGGTGGCGCAGGTGACACGGGCGGCGTCTCCGGCGACGGCGGCATCGGCGCCCTCCCGGGCGGGGTCACCGACCTCGGCTCCCTCCTCGGTCAGGTCGTCACGCAGGCGAACCACGGCTTGAACGCTGTGCGCACCGCGGCCTTCACCGGGAAGAGCGGCAGCCTGGCGCAGACCGGAACGGGCAGCAACCCGTTCCCGCTCCTCGCCGGCGTGCTCCTGCTCCTCGCGGGCGTCGGGATGAAGCGGTTCGGGCTGCACTGATCCGCACCACTCCGGGAAGGGGCGGGTCAGGAGCCCTCCCCTTCCCGGAAGACCGCGCTCCCTCGCGAGTCGGCCTCCGCCGGTTGTCCACAGGCCCTGTCGGGCCGTCCCGCGTGGGCGAGCCCGGCGCTAGGGTGAGCCGAGACCATGAACCCGCTCATCCCGTCCGACCCGGACCTCGTGCTGGCCGCGATCACGCTCGTCGCCATGGCGTTCACCGCCGTGGCGTTCATCTCGCTCATGCTCACGAAGGCAATGCGGCCGTTGGCGTTCCTGCTCTGGGTCGTGCTCGTCTTCGCGCTGCCGGTCGCCGGACCCACCGCCTGGTTCGCCGCGCGTCCGCGATACCGCGCCCCGGATCGAAGCTCCCGGACGCGCCCCACCGTCTGACCAGGCCCCCCGCCGGATCGGCGATCCCGTCCAGACGAGCCGAGCCGCCCGTCACGGCCGGGTGAGCTCCTCGAGCACCTCGACGACGTGCCGGTACGGTCGTCCGGTCGCGCGGGTCATGCCGAGCTCGCAGGTGCGGTTCGCCGAGACGTAGGCGTCGAACCCGCCCCGCTCCTCGTCGGCGGCGGAGATCTCGGCCGCCTCGACCGCGGTGGCGCTCGCGGTCAGCTCGGGGTGCAGCATGCCGCGGTCGCCCGCGAAGGCGCAGCAGCCCCAGCCGTCCGGCACGAACACCTCGTCGGCCACCGCCGCGGCGAGCGCGCGCAGCGCCCCGTTCGCGCCCAGCTGCGTGGTGGAGCAGGTCGGGTGCACTGCGACGGATCGGATCCGCTCCCGCACGGTGAGTTTCGGCAGGGCCTCGCGGGCGAGGAACGTGGTCGCGTCCTCGATCCGCAGACCTGCGTACTCGGGATGGTCGGCAGCGGCCTTGGCGAGCATCACGTGCAGGCCCTCCGTGCAGGACGCGGCGTCGCACACCACGGGCAGCGCGCCCTCGCGACTGGCGGCCCAGAGCGCGGGCAGGACCCGCTCCGACATGGTCGCGTAGCCGGCGAGGTGGCCCTTCGACTTCCACGGCGTGCCGCAGCAGAACGACCCGGCGCCCTCCGGGATGACGACCGCAATCCCCGCCCGCTCCAGCAGTGCCCGCACCGCGTCGCGGGATCCCTCACCGTGCGCGCCCGGCGCAGCGGGCTCGGGACCGAACATCGTGCCGATGCAGGCGCCGAAGAACACCGCCTGCGCGTCGGCCGGATCCTCCGCCCGCGGCGCCCGGGATCCGCCCGCGGGCAGCCCCTGGTCGTACAGCGGCACCGTGTCGGTGCCGAGCACGGCCCGGCCCACCCGGGTCACCCCGGCCACGAGCGGCGCGGGCAGCGCCTTCGCGACGCTCAGCGCCATCCCGCCGCCGCGGGTGATGCCGCCCCATCCGCGCGCCGCGACGTCCCAGATCCGCTCCTCGACCCGGCCGGCCTGCTCGGCCCGCAGCCGCCGCACCAGGTCGCCGGTGTTGATGTCGACCGGGCAGGCCACGCTGCACATCCCGTCGACGGCGCACGTCTGCACCGCGTCGTAGTCGTAGTCGCGGGCGATGTCGGCGACCAGCGCCTCGTCTCCGCGCTCCCGGGCGGCCGCCATGTCGCGGCGCAGCACGATCCGCTGCCGCGGGGTGAGGGTGACGTCCTTGCTGGGGCAGACCGGCTCGCAGTACCCGCACTCGACGCAGCGGTCGACCTCGCCCTCGACGGTCGGCACGATCTTGAGGTCGGCGAGGTACGAGGCGGCATCGTCCGAGAGCACGACGCCCGGGTTGAGGATCCCGTCCGGGTCGATCAGGCGCTTGAGGTCCCACATCAGATCGGTGAGCAGGTCGCCGTACTGCCGCCGCACGAACGGCGCCATGATCCGGCCGGTGCCGTGCTCGGCCTTGAGGGTGCCGCCCTGCGCGAGCACGAGCTCGACGAGGTCCTCGGTGAACCGCTCGTAGCGGGCGAGGCTGGCGGGATCCTCGAAGCGCTCGTTGATCAGGAAGTGCACGTTGCCGTCCTTGGCGTGCCCGAAGATGACGCACCCCTCGTAACGGTGCTTCTCGAACAGCGCGGTGAGCCCCTCGCAGACGCCGAGCAGCCGTTCGACCGGCACGGCGATGTCCTCGAGCAGCGCGGTCGTGCCCGACGGGCGCGCGCCGGCGACCGCGGTGTACAGCCCCTTGCGGACCAGCCACAGCTCGCCGCGCTCGGCAGGATCCTGGGTCATGCGTGCGGGCGTCGTCAGCGGCAGCGTGGCGATGTGCGCGAGCGCCGCCTCGGTGCCCTGCGCCAGCGTGGCGGGGTCGTCGGCGTGCACCTCGACGAGCAGCGCCGCATGACCCTGCACGTCGATGTCGGCGATCGCGGCGGGCACCGTGCTGAGGCCCTGCGCGACCCGGAGCGAGGCCGCGTCCATCAGCTCGATCGTGGCGAGGCCGAGCGCGGTGAGCCCGGGCAGGGCCGCCATCGCGTCGGACAGCGTGTCGAACACGAGCAGTCCTGTCGACGCCTCCGGCTGGATCGGGATCGTGCGGAACCGCGCCTCCGCCACGAAGGCGAGCGTGCCCTCGGATCCGATCACGAGATGCTCGAGGATCCGGACCGGGTCGTCGAAGTCGAGCAGCGCGTTCAGCCCGTAGCCCATCGTGTTCTTGCGGGAGAACTGCCGGGCGACCTCGGCGCTCGCGTCGGGGTCGGCGCGGAGCCGGTCGCGCAGCTCGGCCAGGCCCTCGGCGATCGCGGGCTCGCGGCGGCGCAGCTGTTCGCCGGCGTCGGGCGCGCCCGTGTCCAGGATCGTGCCGCTCGGCAGCACGAGCAGGAGGGACTCGATCGTGCGGTACGAGTTCTCGACGATGCCGCACGCCATGCCGCTCGAGTTGTTCGCGACGACCCCGCCGATCGTGCAGGCGATCTCGCTCGCCGGATCCGGCCCGAGCTTGCGCCCGAACCGCGCCAGCCGGGTGTTCACCTGACGGACCGTCGCCCCGGGCTCGGCCGCGACCGAGCGGCCGTCCTCGGAGACCCGGATGCCGCGGAAGGCCGAGCGGGTGTCGACCATGACATCGCCGGTCACGCCCTGCCCGGACAGGCTCGTGCCGCCCGAGCGGAAGGTCAGGCTGCGGCCGGCCGCGCGCACCGCGTCGAACACCCGTGCGACCGCGGGGGCGTCATGCGGGGCCAGCACCGCATCGGGCACGAGCAGGTAATGCGAGGCGTCGTGCGCCCGGGCGAACCGGTCGATCGTCCGGGATGCGATGCGCACGTCGGGGCCGAGCACGGCCTCGTCGAGCGGGGCCCGTTCGACAGGCTCAGGGACCGTGGTGGCGGGCATGGGATCTCCTCGCACGAGGTTCGGGGGATCCGACCAGTATCGTCCTCCGCGCCCCCTCTTGGCGTCGACGCCCCCTCTGCCGGACGCCGCTGTGAGGGGGCGCAGACGACATGAGGGGGCGCGGACGAAGGACGCGCCGGTTGGCGTGCCTCGACGGCGTCTGCGTCAGCCGTACACGGGTGATACCGGATCCATCACCCGGAACACGCCGTCCACGAGCACGGGCACGGTCCTCGACACGTCGACCTGCGCGGCGAGGTCGACGTCGGCGCCCTCGCCGTCCTCGCGCAGCTCCACGCCGCTCGTGGAGGCCGTGAAGAGGTGCCGGATCGCGCGGGAGAGGCCGGTGTAGGAGGCGCACGCGGCGGCGGCCTCGGGCGAGCAGGCGTCGATCCCGAGCGTGCCCAGGGCGTCGATCACGGCGCCCGCGGTGAGCATGTCCTCGACGGAGAAGCGCACCGTCTCGTCGTCGCGGACCTCGCCGGCGGCGACGACCGCCACGCGCGCCCGGCGGCCGAGGCCGTGCTGGTGCGCCAGGATCCACTCCGCGACGGCGGTGCGGTTGCGCAGCGATGCGGCGATCACCGGCACCCCGAAGGAGGCGGCTGCGGCCGCGAGCCGCGATCCGTTGAACGAGGTGACGACCGCGCGGGTGGCGCCGAAGGCCGCCACGTTCTCGGCCGTGAGGCTGGACGGGGACAGCGAGACGCCAGGGTCCCCGCGCCGTCCCGCCAGCCGGGCGTCACCGAAGGCTCCCTCGGCCGCCAGGCGCTCGGCCTCGTCCCGGCCCCCTGCGAAGGGCTGCACCTCGATGCCCTCGGCGACGGCGCGCTCCACGGTGGTGCTGAACGAGACGGCGTCGACCAGAACCACGACGCCTGCTCCGGGCGCGATCGAGCGCAGTCCCTCGTGCGCCCATTCGAAGCGCACCTCGTAGTCCTGCTGCAACGGCTGATCCGGGGAGAGCGGTGTCCTCACCCCGGAATGCTACCCGCGCCCGGATCGCGCCGGCTCGGACCGGATAGCCTGGTTCCCGCGAATCCGGCCGGGAAGAAGGGGACGGCGATGTTCGACAGCCCGCTCTCCGCCTCGGCCTACGAGGTGCTCGGGGTGGCCGCGACGGTCGACCACGAGGAGCTCCGCCGCGCCTACCGGCTGCAGCTGCGCCGCACGCACCCCGACACCGGCGGCGACGCGAGCGTGTTCATCCAGGTGCAGCGCGCATGGGAGCTGGTCGGCACCCCGGAGCTGCGCGCCGCCTACGACCGCGGGCACGGCTTCGCCGAGGACGACACCGCCTGGGACGGCTGGCGCGCCCCGTCCGCGCGCACCGACACCCGGCCCCGGGCGAAGTCCTCCGGTGAGGCGGGCGGACGGCAGCGCCGGAGGTTCGTCGCCCTCGTGCAGGAGTGGGCCGGATCCGCGGTCCCGGATCCCTACGACCCCGCGTTCGTGCGCACCGTCCCGCGGGAGCTGCGCCGGCTGCTCGCCGACGCCCTCGCCGAGGAGGACACCGCCCGCTCGGTCGGCGACCTGGGCATGGGCTTCACGGCCTGGCACGACGTGGCGGTACCCGCCGGGCCGGCCGCCGGCCCGAACACCGCGCAGGAGCTCGACAAGCTCGCCCACATCGTGCTCGGGCCGTCCGGTCTGTACGGACTGATGTCGGCCGATTTCGGCGGGATCGTGCGGTTCCGCGGCGGCGAGGTCATCGGCACGGAGGCGGGCGGGCCGGCCGGGGACCGCGCCCCGATCACGGCGCTGCTCACGCAGATCCGCGTCGTGTCGCGGGCCGCACGGGTGAAGTTCGGCGGCGCGATCCTCGTCCTCCCCGACGACGACCTGGCGCAGGCGATCGTGCCGCTCGGCAGCATCCGCGGCACCACCGTGGTCGTCGTCCGGCGCAGCGCCCTGCGGACCCTGCTCCGCGAGGGCGTGCCCGGATCCCGCACGATCGGCGGCACCGAGCTGTTCGACCTGCGCACCCGGATCCAGCACACCGTGCGCTTCGCCTGAGAACGACACCTGCGCACGCGACCCAGGCCCATGGTCACCATGCCCACGGCGGACGATCATGGGTGTGTGCGCATCCGGCGCGCCCGCGATCGGAGGAGGGAGGACCGGCGATGACGGATCAGGATCTCACGAGCCGCCCCGCACCGGGATCCCCGACGCCGGGCGAGCACACCGGTGCCGCGGATCCCGCACCGGCCCTCCTTCGCCGCACCTCCGCCTCTCCCCGCCCCGCGGACCCGCCCGCGGTCGCACGTCTGCACTCGAGCACCCGCCGCGCGCTCTCCGCCGCTCTCGTCATGATCGCGGTGTTCGCGTTCCTGCTCGGCGCCGTCGAACTGGGCGCCGGAACGATGACGCCCGACTCGCTCTGGGTCGTCGCGCTGTTCACCGGGGTGTTCTGGATCTGGGTGGCCGCAGGTCTGCTCGCCTGGTGGCGTCGGCCGTCCAACGGCACGGGCCTGCTCATCGTCGTCGGCGGGATCGCCCTGTTCCTCGCCGGACTCGGCAACCTGCAGGTCCCGGCGCTCGCGATCCTCAGTGCGGTGTTCGCGACGAGCCCGCTCGCGATGACCGTGCACCTGCTGCACGCGTTCCCCTCCGGGCGCCTGCGCGGACGCCTGTCGATCGTGACGGTCGTGCTGGGCTGGATCTCCTGCCCGGTGTTCCAGCTCGCGCTCGTGCTCATCCCGGTGAGCGCCCGCACCGCGTTCGACATCGTCGCGACGGCGCAGAAGACGCTCGGGATCTCGGTGATGATCCTGACGGCGATCGTGCTGGCCCGCCGGCTCGTCGCGGCGGATCCGGCGCACCGTCGCGTGCTGCTGCCCCTGTTCGGCTACGGGATCGTCGCCGTGCTCGTGCTCGCCTTCGCGCACACGGTCGTCCAGGCCCTCGGCGGCGATCCGGCCGTCGGCGGCGTCGTGCAGCTTCTCGTGTCGGCGGCGATCCCGATCGCGTTCCTGCTCGGCGTGCTGCTCGGCGGCTTCCGGCGCACCGGCGACCTCGAGCCGCTGAGCGCGTGGCTCGGCGCGAGCGGCGCGGGTGGGACCGCGGTCGCCCGGGCGCTCGCCTCCACCCTCGGCGACGACTCGCTGCGGGTCGTCTACTGGTCCGAGGAGCGCGAAGAGTTCGTCGACGCGGATGGCGTGCCGATCGACCCCGCCGAGCGCGGCCCGGATCGCGGGTGGTACGAGGTGCACGTCGGGTCGCGTCTCGTCGGCGCGATCGTCTACGACACCCGGATGACGGCCGATCCGGGTCCGGTGCGCCGCGCCGGCGACGTGCTCGCGATCGCCGTCGACCGGGAGCGCCTGACGACCGAGCTGCTCGCGACCAACGAGGCGCTCATGCAGTCCCGGATCCGTCTCGTCGAGACCGCCGATCGGGAGCGTTCGCGTATCGCGCAGGATCTGCACGACGGGATCCAGGTCCAGCTCGTGCTGCTGGCGCTCGGCGCGCAGACGATCGCGAACGCCCCCGACGCGAGTCCGGAGACGAGCGAGGCCTCGGCGCGGCTGCGACAGGGGATCGACCAGGCCGCGGCGGATCTGCGGCGCCTCGTGCACAACGTGCTGCCCGTCACGCTCACGGAGCGCGGCCTCACCGCGGCGGCGGAGGACCTCGTCGACCGGCTGTCGATCCCGGCGACCCTCGACACCGACGTCGACGACGCCGCGATCTCGGCGACGACCGCGCACACGGCGTACTTCATCATCGCGGAGGCGCTGACGAACACCGTCAAGCACTCGAAGGCGTCCTGGGTGCGCGTGGCCCTGCACGCCGACCGCGGCAGGCTGCACATCGACGTGCGCGACAACGGGATCGGCGGCGCCGACCTCCGGCGCGGCGCCGGCCTGCACGGCCTGCTCGACCGCGTGGACGCCCTCGGCGGGCGGCTGCAGGTGCGCTCCGATCCGGGACACGGCACCGAGGTGAGGGTGGAGCTGCCATGCGCGTGATCATCGGCGAGGACGAGGTGCTGCTCCGCGAGGGGCTGCGGCACCTGCTCGCGCAGGACGGGTTCGAGGTCCTGGCCGCCGTCGGCGACGCGGAGACGCTGCGCGAACACGTGGATCTGCTGCAACCGGACCTGGTGATCACCGACATCCGGATGCCTCCGACGCACACCGACGAGGGACTGATCGCCGCGCTGCGGATCCGCGAGGCGCATCCCGGGCTTCCCGTCGTCGTCCTCTCGCAGTACGTGCAGCGCCGCTACGCGACCGAGCTGCTCGACCAGAACGGCGGCGGCTTCGGCTATCTGCTCAAACAGCGCATCGCCGACGTGACCACGTTCACCGCCGATCTGCGCCGGGTCGCCGCGGGCGGCACCGCCCTGGATCCCGAGGTCGTCGCGGTGCTGGTGACCCGGGCCAGCCGGGCGAGCGGAGCGGTCGGATCCCTCACCCCGCGCCAGCTCGAGGTGCTCTCGCTCATGGCGGAGGGCCGCAGCAACGCGCGGATCGCCGCGGACCTGTTCCTCTCCGAGAAGGCGGTCGTGCAGCACACGTCGCACATCTACTCGGCCCTGGGCCTGACCGTGGACGGCGACGACCACCGGCGCGTGCTCGCCGTGCTGCGGTTCCTGGCGTCGGTCGCAGAGGAGTACCGCTGGCCGGACCGGTCACCGAGCCCCTCTGCAGGTCCGTGAGCGCCTCGGCCGGTCCCTGAGCTCGTCGATGGGCCCGGCAGAGCACGGTGAGGCCGCTTCGACAGGCTCAGCGACCAGGTCCACGTCCGGCCGGTCCCTTAGCTTGTCGAAGGGCCCGGCCGAGCACGATGAGGCCGCTTCGACAGGCTCAGCGACCGGATCACGTGCGGCCGGATCCCGCCCGCGCTACGAGCGCGGCGGCGGGGCGTACGCCGTGCCGAGCTCGCCGCTCAGCGCGACGAGGAGCCGCACGGCCGGGGTCTGGCAGATCGCGTCACCCGGGTCGTCGGCCAGGGTGGGCGAGTTCTTGCAGCCGCCCGAGGCGATGTCGCTGTTGGTCTGCACGGCGACCGTGGTGTCGGTCGCGGTGTCGTAGTACAGCGAGCTGTTGTAGCCGGAGATGTCGCCGGTGTGCCCGACCCAGCCGTTCGAGCAGCTCATCCCGAAGCCGTAGCCGATCTTCGAGAACGAGGTCAGCCGCATCTGCTGGCTCTGCGCGTCGACGAGGCCCTGCCCGGTGCCGAGCGCCCGGCCCATCGTGAGGAGGTCGTCGATGTCGGAGATGATCTCCCCGGCGGTGAAGCTCCAGGCCGGGTTCCAGCTCGTCGAGTCGGTGGGGGCGGTCGGGGTCGCGTCCGGTCCGTTCAGCGTGTAGCCGTGCGCGTACGGGGCCGGGATCGCGGTGGAGCCGTCCGGCCAGGACGTGTTCTTCAGGTGCAGCGGGTCGATGATCCGCAGCTGCAGCTCGCGGCCGAACGACAGTGCGGTCACCTTCTCGATCACCTCCCCGAGCAGCACGGTGTTGGTGTTCGAGTAGCTGAAGCCCGTGCCGGGCTCGAACAGCGGCGAGAGCGGCACGGCGGCCGCGATGAGCTGGTCCGGGGTGTACACGACCGACGGATCGGCGAGGTAGGCGTCCACGAGCCGCTCGTTCATCGTGTAGCTCGCGACGCCGCTGGTCATGTCGGCGAGCTGCCGGAGCGTGATCGTGTCGCCGTTCGGGATCCCCGGCACGTACTGCCCGATCGTGTCGTCGAGCTTCAGCTTCCCCTCCTCGGCGAGCTGCAGCACGATCGTCGTCGTGTACATCTTCGTGAGCGACCCGATGCGGGTGTGCATGCCGATCCGCATGGGCGTGCCGGCGGCGGGATCCGCGGATCCGTAGGCCGTGATCCAGGTGCCCTGGGGCGTGCGCACGCCGACGATCGCCCCCGGCGAGGCGCCGAGCGCGAACGCCCTCTTCGCGGCGGCGTCGAGCTTCGCAGCGGTCGCGGCCGGCAGCGCCGACATCGTGCGCGCACCCGGGGTGGCGGAGGCGGCCCTGGCCGGATCCGCGACGCAGGTGCTCGCGGCGGGAGCGGACGGCGAGGGCGTGCCGGAGGGCGTGCCCGACGGCGAACAAGCGGTCAGGACGAGGGCTCCGGCCGCCGCGAAGACGGCGAGCGCGCGAAGAACGCGGGACGATCTCATCTCATCCTCCGTAGATGCTCTGCATGAGTGCGACGGCGATCGTGGCGGCGGGCGGGCGGCCGTCCGCAGCGGGGGCGAGGTTCGACCAGACGACGATCGTCACCCTGTGCACGGGGTCGTAGCCCATGAACGAGTTGTACCCGGGCAGTTCGCCGGTGTGGCCGTAGAGCGGCCCGATCTCGGCGATCCCCCAGCCGTACTTCGCGTCGGGCAGCGCGACCTTCACGGGCTGCACGCTCGTCAGGCGCTCCCTCTGCAGCGTGCCACCGAGCGCGCCTCCGTCGCCGAGCGCCTCCACCCAGTGGGCGAGGTCGCGGATCGTGGAGATACCGGATCCGGCCGCCCACGCCCACGACGGGTTCAGGTCGGTCGTGTCGCTCGGCAGCAGCGTGCCGGCCTTCGCCTGGGCGAGCTGGTCGGGCGGGAGCGCGCTGGTCTCGATCGTGTCGACGTTGTTCGAGTACATGTAGCCATGCGCGTACGGTGCCGGAAGCGACGCGTCGGTGATCGCCGGGAACGACGTCTCGCGCAGCCCGAGCGGGTCGAACAGCCGGGTCCGGAGGATCTCGGCGAGCGGCCTGCCCTCGATCTGCTCGGCGATGAGGCCGAGCAGCACCGTGTTGGTGTTGGAGTAGTTCCAGCCGTCGCCGGGGGCGAACGTGGGCGGCTCGGCGAGCCCCATGGCCGCGAGCTCCTCCGGATCCCAGGCGCGCGACGGCTGCGTGTCGAGCGCCGTGTTGAGGGCGAGCGTGGTCGTGTAGTTCGCCAGCCCGCTGCGCATCGTGAGCAGCTGCTCGATGGTGATCCGGTCGCCGTTCGGCACGTCGGGGCGGTACTTCGACACCTTGTCGGTGAGCGCGAGCTTCCCCTCCTGCACGAGCTGCAGGATCACGGTGCCCGTCATCGTCTTCGTGTTCGAGCCGATCCGGAAGTGGTCGTCGAGCGACACCGGAGTGGATCCGCCGAGCGTCGTCACGCCGTACGTCGCGGTGATCTCTCCCTGCGGCGTGCGCACGAGCATCGCCGCGCCGGGCTGCCCGAGCTCCTTCGCGAGGCCGGCGAACCGGGTGCGCAGTGCCGCTGGGTCGACGGTCACGGTCGCCGCAAACGGAGACGGCGCGACACGGCCGGACCCGCCCGGTCCGGCCGTGCAGCCCGAGACGAGCAGGCCGATGGCCACGATCGCGGCGGCCGCGAACCCCCGGCGGGTCCCGTCCGATGTCACCATGCCCGGCCTCTTCTCGTCGCACTCGTCCCGCCCTGCGGCGGAACGCCCTCCGGTCACCCCTCCGCTCCCCTGCCGTCCAGTCTCCCGAGACACCCGACGCGGCGGAATGGGTCTACGTCTATTCCTTGTCCGGCACGGCGGTGCCAGAGTTCTGGTGACACAGCTCTGCAGGAAGGGACACCCATGGTCTCCGCACGCCTTGCCACGCCGATCGCCCTCACCGCCGCGCTCCTCCTGCTGGCGGGTTGCTCGGGGCAGCCCTCGACCGGTCCGACCTCCCCGGGCAGCCCGACTCCCGCGATCGTGGTCCCCGCGGTCTCGACCTGCGTCGCCGATCCCGCCGCCGTGATCGCCCGCACCGCCGACCTTCCGACCAGCGCCATGCCCGCCGACCTCACCGCGACGATCGACAAGGCCGCCCAGGCGGGCTTCTCCGCCGCCTCCGCGAAGGGCGCGGTCGTGGCGGTGCAGTCGCCGAAGGGGCTGTTCCTCAAGGCCTACGGCATCGCGGATCCGGCGACCGGCGCGCCGATGACGACGGACGTCTACCAGCGGGTCGGATCCATCACGAAGCCGTTCACCGGCACGCTCACGATGCAGCTCGTCGCCGACGGCAGGATCGGCCTGGATGACCCGATCTCGAAGTACGTCGACGGCGTGCCCAACGGCGACAAGGTCACGATCCGCATGCTCGCGGACATGACCAGCGCCGTGACGAGCTACACGAAGGACGACGGCTGGCAGAAGATCTTCTTCTCCGAGCCGACCAAGGTGTGGACCCCGGACGAACTGCTGAAGGCGGGCCTGTCCCTCAAGCCGCAGGACTTCGCACCCGGCACGGCGTTCGACTACTCCAACACGAACACGATCCTGCTCGGCAAGGTCATCGAGAAGGTCACCGGCAAGAGCTACCAGGACGTGCTCGCCGAGAAGATCACCACTCCGCTCGGCATGACGCACACGATCTTCCCTGGCGGATCCGCGGCCTTCCCCGACCCGCACGCCCAGGGCTTCACCCTGCAGGGCGGCCACGGCACCCCGGACAACCCCGCGAACGCGACGGACTGGAACCCGTCGTGGGGGTGGAGCGCCGGCGAGCTGATCTCGAGCGCGCAGGACCTGCTCCGCTTCGGTCGTGCCGAGGCGACCGGCGCCGGACTGCTGCCGGCGAAGCTGCAGACCGAGCGGCTCACCTCGTTCCGCGAGTTCGCCGGAGCCGGCACCGGCGGCTACGGGATCGGCTGGGGCTGCCAGAACGGCTGGGTGGGCCACACCGGCGAGCTGCCCGGCTACAACACCTCGATGTTCTACAGCACCAAGGACGACACGACCGTGATCGTGCTGTCGAACAGCGACATCCCCACCGGCAAATGCGAGGCGCGCACCCTCACCGACAACCCGACGGACCTGCCGTGCAGCTCCCCCGCGACCCGCGTCTTCACCGGGATCGCGACGGCGCTCGGCACCCCGTTCGCCCCGCAGAAGAAGTAGCGGACCGTCAGCAGTCGACAGGCCGGTCAGGAGTAGCCGCGGCGCAGGAGCATCCCCGCGGCGCGGTCGAACTCCTCCGCCGTGGGGATCGCGAAGTCGAGCGCGTTGGCGTTGCGCGTGATGACGGCGAACACGGCCGCGACCGCCGCCGCGTCCTCGAGCTGCTCGGCGGTGGCACCGGCGTCGAGGGCCTCCCGGGCCTCGGCGGCCGACAGCCCGTCGGGATCCTTCGTCATCGTCTCGAGGAAGGCGAGCGTCGCGCGCAGCGGCTCGCCGATCGGCGCGGTGCGGTAGTCGGTCAGCACGGCGTCGGCGACGGCCGCGTCCATGCCGCGCACCGAGATCGCGCGATGCGCGCCGACGCAGAACGGGCAGTCGTTCCACGACGCGACCATCGCCGCCATGAGTTCGCGCTCGGACACCGTCCACGGGCTCGGCGCGCGCATCGCCCTCTGCGTCCACGCGCCGAGCGCCGGGCCCGCGAAGCCGCGGTCGTAGAACGCGACCCGGGCGGCGTCGGGCAGGCGGTAGCCGGCGACTCGGGAGATCAGCCGGATCAGCAGCCGGTGCCGGAGCGTGTCGCCGCGCTCGACCTCATCCAGCCGCATCCCGCGCCTCCTCGATCGCCCGGATCGCCGCATCCCAGCGACGCAGCCCGGCGCCGACGCCCGCCGCGAGGACGACCTCGAACGCGCCCAGATCGGATCCTGCCGCGTCCCGCACCGCGGCGACCTGCGCGTCCGTGACGCGGTAGGAGGCCTCGCCGATGGTCCGCGCGAGATCGGCGTACGGCTCCCGCGCGTCCGCCTGCTCGTCCGCGCCGATCCGCAGCGCGGCGGACGTCGCGGCGGGATCCGCGCCGGCGCGCGCCCGCCGTCGGAGCTCCTCGGCCAGTGCCCGGTGGCCCGTGTCCGCTGCCATCCCTCGAACCTACTCCGCGGCGCCGACGGCGACACGGGGCCGGAAGCATCGGCGGGCCCGGGCCGACCTGATCGGCCGGCGAGTCCCGCCGACGCGACCCTGCATCGTCGCCCCCTCTGACCGTCCGCGCCCCCTCGCACCGACGTCGGCAGGAGGGGGCGCGGACGGTACGCGGGGGCTACGACGAGAGAGTCGACTCGCCGGCCGAGGATGCGGGTCAGTTCTCGGTGCGCGCAGGCGACGGCCGCGGCGCGGGGAGATCCTGCGTGGCGGCCCAGCTGGCAAGCAGCCGCAGGGCGTCGGCCGAGGCGGATCCGGGTTCCGCGGTGTACGTGGACAGCATCAGCCCCGGATCGGCGGGCAGGTCGAACGCCTCGTACGTCAGCTCGAGGTCGCCGACGACCGGGTGATGCAGCTTCTTCAGGCCGGTGCGGTGGTAGCGGACGTCATGCGCGGCCCAGAGCGTGCGGAACCGCTCGGAGCGCGTGGACAGCTCGCCGACGAGGTCGGTCAGCCGTCGGTCGTAGGGGTTGCGTCCGGCCTCGCCGCGCATGGTGGCGACGAGCTCCTGCGTGACCCGGTCCCACTCCGGGTAGAAGTCGCGCGCCGCCGGATCGAGGAACGCGAACCGGGCGCTGTTCGGCGCCGGATCGGCGAACACCGGGGAGTAGAGCGCGCGCCCGAGACGGTTCGCCGTGAGGTAGTCGAAGTGGGAGCTGCGGATGAGCGCGGGTGCGTCGGAGATCGCGTCGAGCAGGCGCTGGATGCTGGGGCGGATCGCCTCGGCGCGCGTGCGCGGACGGCGTGCGACCGGCGAACCCTGCGCGGTGCGGGCGAGGTCGTGCAGGTGCGCCGTCTCCGCCTCGTCGAGCTGCAGCGCGCGGGCGAGCCCGTCGAGCACGCTGTCGGAGGCGCCGGAGAGGTCGCCGCGCTCGAGCCGGGTGTAGTAGTCGACGCTGACGCCCGCGAGCAGCGCGACCTCCTCGCGGCGCAGTCCGGGCACGCGCCGGTTGCCGCCGAACGCCGGGAGCCCGGCCCGGTCCGGCGTGATCCTGTCGCGACGACTGGACAGGAACTCGCGCACTTCGCTGCGGTGGTCCATGCCTCCGACGCTACGCCGCCGCCCCGGGCGATGGGAGGGCCTGACGGTACCCGTCATCCCGCCCCGCGTCGTCACGGATCCAGCCCTTCCTCACACACGGCTGGGATACCGTGGCGGCATGACTGGTTACGACAAGGAGCGCCCCTTCCCCTGGAGCGCCTGATCGACCTCGCCCCCGGGGCGTGGATCCTGCTCGCCCTCGCGGGCACGATCGTCGGACTCTCGAAGACGGCCCTGCCGGGCGCGAACACGATCTCAATCGCCGTCTTCGCCGCGATCCTGCCCGCGCGGACGTCCACCGGCGCGCTCCTTCTGCTGCTGATCGTCGGCGACATGTTCGCGCTGCTCAGCTACCGGAGGCACGCGCACTGGCCCACGCTGCTGCGCCTCGCACCGGCGGTGGCGGCGGGCCTCGTCCTGGGGGCGGTGTTCCTCGCGTTCGCCGGCAACGGCGTCGTGCGGCCGGTCATCGGTGCGATCCTGCTCGCGATGACCGGCATCACGCTGTGGCGCCGGCGCCGGGCCCCGACCGCGGCCGAACCGCACGGGCACCTCGACACGACCCTCGGCTACGGCACCCTCGGGGGCTTCACGACCATGGTCGCCAACGCCGGCGGCCCGGTCATGTCGCTGTACTTCCTCGCGATGCGCACGCCGGTGAACGTGTTCCTCGGCACCGCGGCGTGGTTCTTCGCGATCGTGAACCTCGTGAAGGTGCCCGTGCTCGTCGGCCTCGGGCTCATCACCGCGCCCGTGCTGCTGCTGGACGCCGTGCTCGTGCCGATGGTTGTCCTCGGCGCCCTGTTCGGGCGATGGCTGATCCCCCGCATCCACCAGGGGGTGTTCGACCGGATCGTGCTCATGCTGACGGTCCTCGGCGCCGCCTACCTGCTCATCCCCTGAGCCGGCCGGCTTCCGGGATCCTGCCCCGTCGCCGGCGAGGTCCCGACCCCGCCCGCGATGGTGACGGGTCCGTGTGCGCCGCCGGGCGTCGGCCGCTAGCGTGGGCGACATGACCGACAGCGCCGCACCGATCGATGCCACCACCACCCAGGCCTGGGCCGAGCTCACCGCGCACCACATCGTGTTCGCGCCCGATCTGCGCACCTGGTTCGCGGAGGATCCGGGTCGCGCGGACCGGCTCAGCCTGCCGCTGGCCGACCTGCACGTCGACCTGTCGAAGAACCTGGTGACCCACGACATCCTCGCCTCGCTCGTGCGCCTCGCTGCGCAGACCGGCGTCGCGGAGCGGTTCGAGGCCATGCTCTCGGGCGCGCACATCAATACCACCGAGGATCGCGCGGTGCTGCACACGGCGCTGCGCCGCCCCGCCGACGCCTTCCCCGCCCTCGTCGTCGACGGCCAGCAGGTCGACGCCGACGTGCACGAGGTCCTCGACCGGGTCGCCGCGTTCGCGGACCGGGTCCGCTCGGGCGAGTGGACCGGGATCACCGGCAAGAAGGTCACGCACGTCGTGAACATCGGCATCGGCGGATCCGACCTCGGCCCGGTCATGGTCTACGAGGCTCTGAAGCCCTACGCCGACGCGGGCATCGAGGCCCGCTTCATCTCCAACATCGACCCGACCGACCTGGCGCAGAAGACGACGGGCCTGGATCCCGAGACGACCCTGTTCATCGTCGCGTCGAAGACCTTCACGACGCTCGAGACCCTCACCAACGCCCGCCTCGCCCGGGACTGGCTCTGGGAGCGGCTCGCCGCGCAGGGCGTGGACGTCGCGGGCGACGACGCGAAGAACGACGCCGTCGCGCACCACTTCATCGCCGTGTCGACCGCGCTCGACAAGGTCGCCGCGTTCGGGATCGACCCGCAGAACGCGTTCGGGTTCTGGGACTGGGTCGGCGGCCGCTACTCGGTCGACTCCGCGATCGGCACGTCGCTCGCGATCGCGCTCGGGCCCGACGTGTTCGCCGATCTGCTCGCCGGCTTCCACGCCGTCGACGAGCACGTGCGCACCACGCCGCTCGAGCGCAACGTGCCGGTCCTGATGGGCCTGCTCAACGTCTGGTACGGCAACTTCCTCGGCGCGCAGTCGCACGCGGTACTGCCCTACGCGCAGCAGCTCAGCCGGTTCCCCGCCTACCTGCAGCAGCTCACGATGGAGTCGAACGGCAAGTCGGTGCGCTGGGACGGATCCCCCGTCACGACCGAGACGGGCGAGGTCTTCTGGGGCGAGCCGGGCACCAACGGGCAGCACGCGTTCTACCAGCTCATCCACCAGGGCACCCGGCTGATCCCGGCCGACTTCATCGCCTTCGCGAACCCGGCCTATCCGCTCGCCGACGACGGCCGCGACGTGCACGGCCTGTTCCTCGCGAACTTCCTCGCGCAGACCAAGGCGCTCGCCTTCGGCAAGACGGCGGAGGAGGTCGAGGCCGAGGGCACGACCGGCCCCCTCGTCGCGGCGCGCACGTTCGCGGGCAACCGCCCGACGACGTCGATCTTCGCCGCCGCACTGACCCCGGCCGTGCTCGGCCAGCTCATCGCACTGTACGAGCACATCACGTTCACGCAGGGCGTGATCTGGGGCATCAACTCGTTCGACCAGTGGGGCGTCGAACTGGGCAAGCAGCTCGCCCTGCAGATCGCCCCCGCGATCGAGGGCGACGCCGACGCGACCGCGGCGCAGGATCCGTCCACCCGCGCGCTGCTCGCGTATTACCACGCGCACCGGCGCTGACGTCGGGGCCGCCGGTCCGGAGGGATCCGGGCCGGCCGCTGACGATCGATGACGGCGGCTCAGTACGGCGCGACGAGGCCCTCGAACATCGGGAAGTGCTTCACGTTGCGGGTGAGCAGCTGCGCTTCGAGATGGATCGCCGTGGCCGCGATGACGAAGTCGGCCGCGTCGATCCCGTTGTACGCGGGGAGCCAGCGCCGCCCGAGCTCTCCCGCGAGTTCGGCGACCCTCCGATCGACCGGATGCCAGGTGATCGCCTCGAGCAGCGGCTCGATCAACCGGAGCTCTCGGTCGCGGATCAGGATGAGCAGCTCGGCGCGGACGGCCTCACTCGAATGGAGGGCGCCCCGATCGATCGCGTCGAACAGCGCCCTCCGGGCCGCGGGAACGCCGCGGCTGTGATCGATGAGCACGGAGGTGTCGATGAGACTGCTCATGCGAGACCCGACAGTCGCCGACCGGAGCGCAGACCGTCCACCAGCTCCTCCCCGGAGACCTCCCTCGCGATCGTCCCGAAGCTCGCGTCGATCAGCCCGCGAAGACGCTCGGGATCGCCGACGTCACCGTACGTCGAGTGGATCGCCTCCCGGATCAGAGCGCTCATCGAACTGCCGGTGCGGCGGGAGACCGCGTCGAGCACGCGACGGTCGTCGTCGCTGAGGGAGATCTGGGTCCGGGTCAGCTTCATGATGTAACCAGATTACATCATGTCCGCTCTGACGGATCCGCCGCCTCGACCGCGGCGAGCGCGTCGAGCGCACCGCGGGTCGGCGCGATCCGGACGAGCGCCCGGTACAGCCTGCGCAGCGCGGCGCGGTCGGTGACGCCCGTGCGAGCGCGGTCGCAGTGCACCGACTGGATCGCGGCCTCGAGCTGGAACCTGCCGGGCTCGCCGCTGTCAGCGACCCCGCTGAGCCGGGCGGCCCTGCCCTCCCGGGCGGCCCGGTGCAGCAGCGCCTCGCCCTCGGCGATCAGCGCGCGGTCCCACAGGGCGGGATCCTGCTCGTCCAGCGAAGGCCAGGGATCCCCGATCCGCGCGGGCGCCCGGGACTGGGCGAGCGTGAGCAGCGCGGCCAGGCCCCACGCCTCCGGATCCGTCTCGAGCAGGGTCGCGGTGAGGACGGCGAGCCAGCGGGCCTCATCGGCGATCGAGGCGCGCACGTCGTCGTGCCGGTCGAGCCAGTCCAGCGCGTAGGCGCCGTAGATCGCCTCGAGCACCGCGGTCGTGCGCGCAGGCATGTCGGCGCGGGTGGGCAGGGCGAACCGGATCCCCGCGTCACGGATCTTCCGCTTCGCCCGCACCAGCCGCTGCGCCATCGCGGCCGGCTCGACGTCGAACGCCCGGGCGACGCGAGCGGCGTCGAAGCCGAGCACGGTCTGCAGCATGAGCGGCGTGCGGATCGCGGGGTCGATCGCCGGGTGCGCGCACGCGAACAGCAGTTCGAGCCGGCGATCCGGGATCCGGTCCCCGTACTCGACGAGCGCGTCGACGTCGAAGCCGCCCGGGCCTTCCCCGGCAGCGTCGAGCGGCACGCTCGTGCGGTGCGCGGCCGAGCCGAGCACGTCGCGGAGTCGGTTGCGTGCCACGGTGAGCAGCCATCCTTCCGGGTTGTCCGGCACGCCGGCATCGGGCCAGGTCACGAGCGCCCGTTCAAGCGCGTCGGCGAGGCTGTCCTCGGCGAGCGCGAGATCGCCGGTGCTCGCCGCGAGCAGGGCGACGAGCCGGCCGTACGAGGCCCGCACCGCGCGTTCGGCGGCGGTGCGCACCTCGTCGGTCGCGGCCATCGGCGGCTACTGGACCGGCGCGGCGCCCTGCCAGGCGCCGTCGACGAACCGGGTCGCGATCGGGCGCACCTCGACGGCGCCCCAGGCGACGGAGGGGGCCCTGCCCGCCCAGGCGATCGCCGCGTCGAGGTCGTCGACCTCGATCACGAAGGATCCGCCGAGCTGCTCCTTCGTATCGGCGAACGGGCCGTCCTGCACCAGGAGCTGCCCGTCGCGGACGCGCACGGTCGTGGTGACGGCGGAGGGGTGCAGCACCTCGGCGCTGCGCAGGACACCGGCCTCGTCGAGGGCCTTGGCGTACTCGTCGAAGGCGCGCATGCCCTCGGCGAGGGCCTCCGCCCCGAGGTCCTCGGCGCTCATCTCGGGGTACTGCAGCAGAAGCGTGTAACGCATGATCCGTCCTTTCGTGAGGATATCGACATCATGGTGACGATCGAAGGGGGCGCCGATCGACATCCGGATCCGGATCCGCCGGCACCGGCCGGTCAGGACAGCATGCGTGCGGAGGCCGCGGTCGCCAGCCGGCGCGGCGCGATCCGGCCCAGGGCGATCAGCACCTTGTTCCGCCGGCCGGAGACCATGCTGCCGGTCCGGCCGCGGTCGAGGGCGCGGAACGTCTCGGCGACGACCTGCGCGGGCGTCTGCGACCCGGTCTCCATTCGATCCGCGTGCAGGCCGGAGACCGCGCGGAACTCGGTCGCGGTCGCGCCGGGGCACACCGCGAGCACCTGCACGCCCTGCCCGCGCACCTCGTACGCCACCGCCTCGGTGAAGGAGAGCACGAACGCCTTGGTCGCGCCGTAGACGGCCATGCTCGGGCAGGGCTGGAACGAGCCGGTGCTCCCGAGGTTCACGACGACGCCGTGCCCCGCGGCGACCATGCCCGGCAGGAACTCCCGGGTGAGTGCGACGAGCGCCGCCACGTTGAGGTCGATCATCTCGGCGGTGCGCGCCGGATCCGCGTCGAGGAAGTCGTCGTGCAGGCCGAAGCCGGCGTTGTTGACGAGCGCACCCACCCGGATCCCCCGGGCGTCGATCTCCGCGCGCAGCGCCGCGGCAGATCCCGGTGCGGCGAGGTCCGCGGCGATGGCGGTCGCGGTCACCCCGAAGTCGGCGGAGAGCTGCGCGGCGAGCGCTTTCAGCCGATCCTCGCGGCGGGCGACCAGCACGACGTCGATCCCGCGACGCGCGAACTCGTTGGCGTAGGCCGTGCCGAGACCGGAGCTGGCGCCGGTGACGAGGGCGGTCGTGCCCGTGAGCCGTAGTGTCATGAGATCAAATTAGACGCCCGCGGCCTTGGCGGCGCCCGGGAGTCCGCACCCGGATCCTGCCCCCGGCGTCCGGCCCCGGGAGCCCGGCCGGCCCGCGCCTCAGACCGCGTCGACGAGCGCCTGCGCGAGCGGGTGCCACGGCCGCGACGCGGGCCCCGCGAGCACGAGCCGGCGCGGGCGGGGGGCTGCGAGCGGCCGCATCACCAGGTCCGCCGGCAGCATGCCCCGGCCGAGCGATGGCACGATCGCGACGCCCATGCCCTGCTCGACCATCCGGAACAGGGTGCTCATCTCGCGCACCCGGTGCGAGTAGGTGAACGCCAGACCCTCCTCGTCGTGCATCCGGCGGACGTGGCCCTCACAGCCGCCGGCCGAGACGATGAGCCCGTCGACCTGCAGCTCGGCGAGCGGGATGCCGTCGAGCCCGGCGAGCGGATGGTCCGCCCGGACGACGGCGGCGAACTCGTCCGTCGCGACGAGCTTGCCGCCGGGCGGGGTCGGCGAGGGCTCGACCAGGATCGCGGCGTCGACCACACCGGCCTCCAGCCACTCCGGCATCTCGTCGTCGTCGCCTTCGTAGATCTGCACGTCGACGTGCGGCAGCCGGGCCGCCCACAGCGGCAGCAGATCCGGCAGCAGCCCCTGGCAGACGGTCGCGACGGCGCCGAGCCGGACGGATCCGGTCAGCGTGCCGTCCTGGTGCACCGCGCTCTCCAGCGCCGAGACGGAGGCGAGCACGGCGCGGGCGTGCTCGAGCACGCGCTGCCCGATCGCGGTGAGGGCGACGCCGTTGTCGCGCTGCAGCACGCGTCCGCCGATCTCCCGCTCCAGGCCCGCGACGGCGTGCGAGACGGCGGACTGGCTGATACCCAGGCGGTCGGCCGCCGCCGTGAAGGATCCGTGCTCCGCGACGCTCGTGAGCGCCCGCAGCTGCGCGAGGGTGAGGGACATCCAATCTCCTCATGAGTCGATGAGCGCGATGCATTTGCTTCATGCCCCGGTGGCTCCGAGACTAGGCCTCATGGAGAACGTCGGCAAGTCCCCCGCCACCGTGGGTGTGTTCCTCGCGCTGTCGCTCGTCTGGGGCGCCAGCTTCCTGTTCATCAAGGTCGGCCTGCAGGGCCTCTCCCCCGCGCAGGTCGTGCTCGGCCGGATCCTGCTCGGCGCGATCGCGCTCGCCGTGATCATGCTCGTCACCCGCCGGCGCTGGCCGCGGGAGCCGCGGGTGTGGGCGCACATGGTCGTCGTGGGCGCGTTCTTCTGCGCGATCCCGTTCTCGCTGTTCGCCTGGGCCGAGCAGTTCCTCCCGTCGAGCCTGGCCAGCATCTACAACGCGACCACGCCGATCATGACGCTGCTGCTCACGCCGCTCGTGCTGCGGTCGGAGCGGCTCGACCGCTCCCGCACGATGGGCCTCGTCATCGGCATCGTCGGCGTGGTCGTGCTGAGCGGGCCGTGGCAGTTGATCGGCGCCGCAGACCTGCGCACGACGCTTCCGGCGCAGCTCGCCTGCCTGGGCGCGACCGTCAGCTACGGTTTCGCGGGTCTGTACCTGCGCCGGTTCGTGAGCGGCCTGCCCTACGACTCGGTGACCCTGTCGTCGGTGCAGCTGACCATGGCGAGCGGAGTCGTGCTGCTGCTCGCGCCGTTCACCACGCGCGGCCCGGTCTCGCTCACCCTGCCGGTCGTGCTCAGTGTGTCCGCGCTCGGGGTACTCGGCACCGGCATCGCCTACATCTGGTTCACCCGGGTGATCCGCGCCTGGGGCCCGGTGCGCGCCTCGACGGTGACCTACCTGGCGCCCGTCATCGGCGTCGCGCTCGGCGTGCTCGTGCTGGGCGAGGGGATCCACTGGTACGAGCCGGTCGGCGGTGCGATCGTGATCGCGGGGATCCTCGTCAGCCAGGGGGTTCTGGTCCGACGGACCGCTCGAGCGGCCGCTGATCCGGTCTCGGCCGACGTGTCCTGAGCTACCGCCGCCGGCGCACCACCAGCACGATGAAGAGCGTCACGAACACGGCCACCAGGGCGCCCGCGGTGATCCCCATGCGCCGTCCCTGTCTCTCGTCGGTGAGGCCAGCGTACGCCCGTCACCCGGTTCAGCGCGGATTCCCGGATCCATACGGGCGTGCAGAGGAATAGCCTGAGCGCATGACGCTCGAGCGGTGGCGGAAGATCGCCGAATGGCCGCTGATCGGCGCGTCCGCGATCTTCCTCATCGCGTATTCGGTCCAGGCCATCTCCGACCCGCCCGGGGCGCCCGGACTGCTGCTCGAGGATCTGATCTGGGTCACCTGGGCGGTGTTCCTCCTCGACTACATCGTGTGCCTGAGCATCGCGCCGAGGCGGTGGCACTGGTTCTACACGCACCTGCTCGACTTCGGCGCCGTCGTCCTCCCGATGCTCCGCCCGCTGCGGGCGCTGCGCGTGGTCACCCTGCTGACGGTCCTGCAGCGGACCGCGGGCCGGGCACTGCGGGGCCGGATCGTCATCTACGTCGCCGGATCCGCGATCCTGCTCGTGTACGTCGCTGCCCTGGCCGTCCTCGATGTCGAGCGCAGCGGCGCCGGCCGCATCCAGACGTTCGGTGAGGCGATCTGGTGGGCCTTCACCACGATCACGACCGTCGGATACGGCGACTACGTCCCCGTGACGTTCCAGGGCCGGGTCATCGCCGTCGGCCTGATGTTCAGCGGCATCGCCCTCCTCGGTGTCGTCACCGCCACGCTCGCGTCGTGGATCGTCGAGCGGGTCTATGCGCAGGAGGCGTCCCGCCAGACCGCCACGGTCGCCCACATCGACGCGCTACGCGCCGAGATCGCCGAGCTGAAGGGGCTGCTCGCGGCGGAGGCGGAACAGCGCATCCTCGACCAGGAGGATCCTGACGCCCGCTCCGGCGTCTAGCATTTCAGGCATGACGAGCAGCGATCCGATCGACGAGATCTCCATCGGCGGCGAGTCCATCCGCCTCGGTCAGTTCCTCAAGTTCGCCGGGCTGCTCGACTCCGGCGGCAACGCCAAGGAGGCCATCATCGACGGCTACGTCGATGTCAACGGCGTGGAGGAGCGTCGCCGCGGGCGCCAGCTCGTCGACGGGGATCTGGTCGCGTTCCGGGGTCGCACGGTGCGGGTCCGCCCCTGAGGATCCCGGCCGCGGTCAGGAGCTGATGCTCCCGTCGCGGCCCGGCGGCCCGTCCAGCACCGTGGGGACGTACTCGAGCAGCTGCAGCCGATGGTCGAACGTGCGCGACTCGACCAGCTCGAGGCGGACGTCGGGGTAGCCGTCGAAGATCCGGTCCGACCCCGTCGCTCCGGTGATCACCGGGAACAGCACGACACGGTACCGGTCGACGAGACCGGCGTTCAGCAGCGCCCGGCAGAGGGCGACGCTGCCGAGCGTGCGCAGCGGCCGATCCGATTCCTCCTTCAGTCGGCGCACGAAGGTCACGGCGTCTTCGCGGACGAGGATCGAGTTCTCCCAGGTCAGCGGATCCTCGAGCGTCGACGAGAACACGTATTTCGGGATCGCGTTGAGCACGTCCGTGCCCTCCTCGCCGCCCGCCGCGAGCGCCGACATCAGCCGGTACGTCGTGGCGCCCATCAGGATCGGGGCGTCCTTGTCGATCGCGGTGTTCAGCCACTCGAAGTAGTCGGGCCCGCCCATCCCCCACAGGCCCGGCCAGCCCTCGGCGGCGCCGTAGCCGTCCAGGGAGCAGATGAAGTCGATCGTCAGGGTCTGCATGCGTGCCTCTCCTCCGCTCTCCGCGGTATCGCGGAAGATCCGCGCACGGAGGCTTCGCGAGGGAGTCTAGGCCGGGGACGGGGCGAGCGGAACAGTCGCACTCCGGAGCTCGATATTATGTGTCACAACATATAGTGTCGTGACATGAATCCCATCAGGAGGGTCTCGGTCGTCAGCACCGGCAGCGTCGCGATCCGTCCCGAGCACGTGTCCCGCACGGGCGCACCCCTGCTCTGGTGGCTCGCGACCTCGCGCCGGTGGACTTCTCCTCGCCCGATCAACGTCTACGTGATCGAGCACGAGAAGGGCCTCGTCCTGTTCGACACCGGCCAGGATCGGGCATCCGTCACGGATCCCGACTACTTCCCCCGTGGTCTCAACGGCTTCTTCTATCGCCGCCTGGCCCGGTTCGCGATCGCTCCCGACGAGACGCTGACGGCGCAGCTGGCACGGATCGGGTACGACATCGCCGACGTCCGCACCGTGGTCGTCTCGCACCTGCACCAGGACCACATCGGCGGCCTCGCCGAGCTCACGCACGCGAGCATCCTCGTCGGCGCGGCCGAGCTCGATGCCGCGCGCGGCCGTTCCGCAGAGCTCGGCGGCTATCTGGCGAAGCACATCTTCCTGCCGGGCCTGAACTGGGTCCCGGTGCACGGCGAGCTCGACCTCTTCGGCGACGGAGCCATCACCCTGCTGCCGACCCCGGGCCACACCCCGGGATCCCTCTCCGCCCTCGTGCAGCGGGCCGATCCGCCTCCCCTCCTGCTGGTCGGGGATCTCACCTACGACGTGGCCCTCCTCGGCCAGGACGTGATCCCCGGCGTCGGCGACAAGGCCGGCCTGCACGCATCGACCCGACGCGTGGCGCACCTCGCCGAACTCCATCCGGGCCTCGTCGTGCTCGCCGCTCACGACCCCGCGGCGCAGGGGCTGCTGGACGCGGCGAATCGCACCCTGGAGTGAAGGGATGAGGCAGGCAGAGAAGATCCGCTACCTCCTGCTCGCCGCGCAGCGCGAGGGCAACCGCCGGCTCGCGGCCGCGCTCGAGCCGCTCGGGCTCTCCCCCGCACAGTCCGAGGTGCTGCGCATCCTCGGCGACAACGGTGAGCTCACCGTCTCCGGCGTCGGCCGCATGCTCGTCTGCGACAGCGGCACCAACCCCTCCCGACTCATCGAACGGCTCGTGCAGGCCGGCCTCATCGAACGGATCGAGGACCCGGGCGACCGCCGCCGGGTGCACCTCCGGCTGACGGCGACGGGGATGGCCAAGGAGCAGGAGACCCGGGCCGTCGAGGATGCGCTGTACGAGGCGATCGACGGCCTTCCGGGCGCGGCGGAGCTCATCGCACCGCTCGAACTCCTCGTCGCGGGCCACCCCGCCGGCGAGGCGCTGCGGCGACGCATCGACGCCGATCCCGGGGTCTGATCGCCACCCGGCGTCAGTGGAAGTCGCCGCCGCCCTGGAAGTCGCTCGCCATGTCGGCGAAGCGGGAGAAGTGGCCCTGGAAGGCGACTTGGATCGTCGCGGTCGGGCCGTTACGGTGCTTGGCCACGATGAGGTCCGCCTCGCCGGGGCGCACGTCCTTGTCGTAGACGGAGTCGCGGTGCAGCAGGATCACCATGTCGGCGTCCTGCTCGATCGAGCCCGACTCGCGCAGGTCGCTGATCGCGGGCTTCTTGTCCTGCCGCTGCTCAGAGCCACGGTTCAGCTGCGAGAGCGCGATCACCGGCACCTGCAGCTCCTTCGCGAGCAGCTTCAGGGCACGGGAGAACTCCGAGACCTCCTGCTGACGCGACTCGACCTTCTTGCCGCTCGTCATCAGCTGCAGGTAATCGATGACGACCATCCTCAGGCCGACGCGCTGCTTGAGCCGACGGCACTTCGCGCGGATCTCGACGAGCGTCATGTTCGGGCTGTCGTCGATGTACAGGGGGGCGTCGTTGATGCGCCCACGGGTGGCGGCGACCGTGGTCCAGTCGCGCTGGTCGAGCGTGCCCTTGCGCAGGTTCTGCAGCGGCACGGCGCCTTCGGCGCTGAGCAGGCGCATGGCGATCTCGGCCTTGCCCATCTCGAGGGAGAAGAAGATCGACGGCTGGTTGTGCCCGATCGAGGCGGCACGGGCGAAGTCGAGCGCGAGCGTCGACTTTCCCATCGCGGGACGGGCCGCGACGACGATCATCTGCCCGCCGTGCAGGCCGTTGGTGAGCTCGTCGAGCTCGCGGAACCCGGTCGGCACGCCGGTCATGGATCCGTCGCGGCCGCTTGCGGCCTCCATCTCCTCGACGGCCGCATCGACGGCGACGGTGAGCGGGACGTAGTCCTCGGCCTGCTCCATGCCGGTGACGGAGTAGATCTCGGCCTGGGCGCTGTTGACGAGGTCGACCGCGTCGCCCTGACCGTCGTAGCCCATCTGCACGATGCGGGTGCCGGCGTCGACGAGCTTGCGCAGGATCGCGCGCTCCGACACGATCCCGGCGTAGAAGCCGGCGTTGGCCGCGGTCGGCACGATCGAGGTCAGCGAGTGCAGGTAGTCGGCGCCGCCGGCGCGGGACAGGTTGCCCGTCTTGATGAGCTCGTCGGTGACCGCGATGACGTCGGTCGGCTCGCCATGCGAGTACAGCGAGAGGACCGCGTCGAAGATCAGCTCGTGCTTGGGGATGTAGAAGTCGGATCCGCGCAGCGACTCGATGACGTCGGCGACCGCGTCCTTCGAGAGAAGCATGCCGCCGAGCGTGGACTGCTCGGCCATGAGGTCGTGCGGAGGGGTCCGCTCGGGGCCGCGCTCCATACCGAGCCGCTCTTCGGCGATGTCCGCGATCGACACACGCGCCCCTCTCTGCTCTCCCCTGGCCGTGCGCACCCCCGTCGGATCCGCACGCGGACGGGACCAATGCCCGTGTGCAACAGCACACCAGGGGGGTCCGACATCGGGGTTGCTCGACCACGCTAGAAGGGCCGCTCCACGGGTGCAACACCCCCTGTGGATAACTCTGTGGAGAGTCTGCGGGAAACTCTGGAGTGTCTGTGCAGAACGCCTGGGGATAACTGTGGGGAACACTCGGGAATGAGCCCGATTATTTCCTTTGGAACAGGGATTCTTCGTTTCCCCAGCCTGTGGATGGGATTCTGCCTCAAGTACTTCTTGAAGGTTCGTAAGGGCGCCGCTCAGATGTGCACAACTTGGGGATGACGCTCAGGTCCGCCCCCCGTTTGTCAAGTCGTCTTTTCGGCGGGTGTGGCGCGCGCGGATCCGGATCCGGATCGGCCCGTCCGAGCGCTCTGATCCAGCCGTCCCGGACCACCGGGACGGCACATCCATGCCGTGAGGCGCAACGGTTTCAGCGGCGGTGACCGCGCGAGATCAGGCCGGCGGCGGCCACCGATCCCAGTGCGATCAGACCCAGCGCGCCCGCGAGGACGCCCACCGCGGTCGCGTCGGCGTACGGATCGTTCGGTGCGGCGATCTGCATCACGTACGTCTCGGACACCGGCTTCACGGACACGGACGTTGCGGTGCCCTCCGCGGACGCGGCCGGGACCATGATCAGGACCCCTGCGAGCGTGAGCGTCCCCGTGGCGGATGCGACATGTCGGAGCGCCCCAGCGCTCCCCTTCGAACGGGACATCGTCCCTCCCCAGAATTCGATGTGATCGATGGAAGACCACGTGGAAGAGGAGTGACATCTCCGGTCACGGTGAAGAACGATGCGACGCGCCTTTTCCCCAAGGATCGTCGTTTCCGGCCCCACACCGGCAGGTTTCACACCCCAGTCGCGCAACCTTTGAGCGCAATATACCGCTCTATCGCTTCGCCTGCAATATTTCGGTTCCTCTGGACGGATGCCGCGCACCGGCGTACTGTCAGCCCCAAAGAACACTCGGTCTAGGGACGGACTGTGTTGTCGGGGGTGAACGTGGACGGGAGCAGCGACGCGATGCGTCGGGCCGGATTCGGCCTGCTCGCCGGGGCGTGCCTCGCGCTCGGCTGGGCGGCGCTCTCCGTGCTGCTCGGTTCGGGCCCGGCCCACGCGAGCGAGCCGTCCAACCCGAACGCAGCGGGACAGGGCACCGTGCTCACCTCGCTCGTCCGCACCGTCGACGCGGCGATCCCGCCTGTCGGGACCGCGGTGACGAACACCGTGACGGAACCGGCGCGAACGGTCGCGTCGGCGGCCGTCAACGCCGTTGCCGCTCCGACGACGCCGGCCCCTCCGGCTCCCGGCGGGCATCCCGCCCCGATCCTCGAGGACGCTCCGGCACCCGCCGTCACTGCGCCGGTGGTGGGCGCGGTCGCCCCCGTGGTCGGGGCGACGCTCGCACCGGCACTCGACGAAGCGACGGGCCACGTCGACGCCCTCGCGGCGACCGCCATCGACGTCGTGACCCGCGACGTCGCACGCCCCGTCACCGCCTCCCTCGGATCAGAACCGGTCACGTCGATCGCGTCACCCGTCGTCGACAGGCTGCACCACGGCGTTGCCGTCGGCGCGCTTCGCCCGCCACTGACGGCACCCGTGACGCACTCGGGCGATCCCGCGCTCCTCGTCGCCGCGGCTCAGCCACGGGGTCCCGCCCCCTGGGCGGTGCGTGCCGTTGCGCGAGGGGAGTCCGTCTTCCCACCGCTGGACCGCGGGCCCTCCGACTCGGATACGTCGGCCGCCCGACCACCCGGTGCTCCGCCCTCCGCGCCGCCCGCTCCCCCGTCGCCCGGTCCCTGGTGGGGCCTGGCGAGTCCTGCGGTGACGGGCGCCTCCGGATCGGGCGCCGCCTCCGCACCGCTCGCCTCCGCCGCCGAGCACCCCTTGACCGGCACCCTCCCGCCCTCAGGGCGCGCTGCGGGCGCGCCTGAAGACGACGATCTCCCCTCCTCGCCGGTGTATCCCGCCGACGTCGCTCCTGACTGAGTCCGACGGGCTGTCCTCGACGACAGCGGATAACGCGCGATCGCGCACGATCACCCGAAACGACTCGATGTCAGGAGCATCATCATGCCCGCATCCGTGAAGCATGCCCTCCGGGGCGCGCTCGGCGCCACGACCGCCGGCAGCCGCGGCGACGCGCCACCGCCTCGGTTCCTGCTCGCACTGCCGCTCGCGTCGACCGACGCGGGCCCCCTGATCCACCGGGCTCGCATGAGCTGATGCCCGGTTCTCGCCGACCGGTCGCCGTCCCCAGTGGCGACCCGCCGGCCAGCGCATGCGCGTCCGGAAGCGCCTTCCCCAGCGGCCCCTTCCGTTGACGAAGCGCATGCGAACGGGGCCGTCTCCCGAAGGAGACGGCCCCGTTCAGGGCGTGCGCAGCCTTACTTGGCGGCGACGACCTGCAGCGTGATCACGGCGGTCACGTCGTCGTGCAGACGAACGGTGGCCTCGTGCTCGCCGACCGACTTGATCGGCGAGGTGATGTGCACCTTGCGCTTGTCGATCGCACCGACGCCCGCGGCCTCGACGGCGGCGGCGACATCGGCGGTCTTGACCGAGCCGAACAGGCGACCCTCCGCACCGGCCTTGACGGCCAGGCGGATCTTGGCGGCCTCGAGCGCGTTCTTCAGCGCCACGGCGTCGTCACGGTCGTGGATCGCGCGCGCCTGACGGGCGGCGCGGATCTGCTCGACCTGCTTCTCGCCACCGCGCGACCACGCGACGGCGAAACCCTGCGGGACGAGGTAGTTGCGGGCGTACCCGTTCTTGACCTCGACCACGTCACCGGCGCTACCGAGCCCGGCGACCTCATTCGTGAGAATCAGCTTTGCCATGTCGGTGCTCCTTAGCGGCCGGCGCCGGCGTAGGGCAGGAGAGCCATCTCGCGCGCGTTCTTGATCGCCTTGGCGATCAGACGCTGCTCCTGCACGGACACACCGGTGATACGACGGGCGCGGATCTTGCCGCGCTCCGAGATGAACTTGCGGAGGGTCGCGACGTCCTTGTAGTCGATGACACCCACGCGGATGGACTTCGCGGGAGCGGCGTTCTTCGCGCCCTTCCGCGGCTTGCGGCGGTCGCCGCTCGACTTTCCAGCCATGAGTTTTCCTTACGAGAAATGATGATCGGATCCGTGAGGATCCGGAATCTTGTTGTGTCCGGCCGGGCCCCTCTCAGGGACCGGAGACCCGCCTCAAAAAGGCGTGTCGTCGCCGAAGCTGCCGGGAGTGCTCCACGCGTCGGCGCTCGAAGAGCCGGGCGTCGACCACGGCTCCTCCGAGACCTGCTGCTGCGGACGACCGCCGCCCTGGAAGCTCCCGCCGCCGCCGGTCGAGGCGGCACGGGTGACCTGGGCGGTCGCGTAACGCAGCGAGGGGCCGATCTCGTCGACCTCCAGCTCGATCGCGGTGCGGTTGTTGCCGTCGCGGTCCTGGTAGGAGCGCTGACGCAGGCGTCCGGATGCGATGACCCGCATGCCCTTCGTCAGGGAACCCGCCACGTGCTCGGCGAACTCGCGCCACACGGACGCGCGGAGGAACAGCGCTTCGCCGTCCTTCCACTCGTTCGCCTGGCGGTCGAACGTGCGGGGCGTCGAGGCGATGGTGAAGTTCGCCACCGGCAGCCCGTTCTGCGTGTAGCGCAGCTCGGGGTCGGCGGTGAGGTTCCCCACCACGGTGATGACGGTCTCGCCGGCCATGGTGCCTTAGACCTTCGCGGCCTTGGGCTTGCGGGCGGCCTTCTCCTCGGCGCGCTTGGCCTCGGCGGCGACCTGGGCGATCGCTTCCTCGGCACGCAGCACCTTGGTGCGGAACACGAGCTCGCTGAGGTTCAGCTGGCGGTCGAGTTCGTTGGTGGCCTCGCTGGTCGCGGTGAAGTTCACGACGGCGTAGATGCCCTCGGTCTTCTTGTTGATCTCGTAGGCGAAACGGCGCTTGCCCCAGATGTCGACCTTGTCAATCGAGCCACCATCGTTGGTGATGACCTTCAGGAACTTGTCGAGGTTCGGGGCGACCTGGCGCTCGTCCAGCTCGGGGGTCAGAATGACCATGAGCTCGTACTGGTGCGTCACTTACCCACCTCCTTCGGACTAGAACGGCTTCCGGGACTTTCCCGGAAGCAGGAGGGTGTGTTGCACGTGCCGGGGCATGATGCGCCCAGGCAACCTGCACAGCTTAGCGGATCCGCCTGACCGTCGCGAACCAGGATCCCGCGGAGGCACAGGCGCGGGAGACCCTGCGACGGATGCACGATCGCGCGACGGATGCACGACGGATCCGGCGAACGGGTCGTGCAGGCGTCGCACGGTCGGGCGGGCGTCGCATGGTCGGGCGGGCGTCGCACGTCCGGCTCCCGCGCGACGGCTCGGGAACATCGGTAGCGTGGCCGGCATGGACCAGGTCGACATCGGATGGGAGCCGGCGCGCGAGGCGAACCGGGAGAACTGGGACGAGCGCGCGGCCCTGCACGTCGAGGCGTACGGGCTGGACGCGTACGACGACCCGACCCACCTCTCCGAGGTCGTGCGCGCCGATGCCGCAGCCCTCGCGCCGTTCCTCGCGGACGGCTTCGACGGGCTCGACGTCTGCCACCTGCAGTGCCACATCGGCACCGACACGCTCTCCCTGGCGCGCCTCGGCGCCCGGGTCACCGGCGTCGACTTCTCCCGGCCCGCCCTCGACGCGGCGGCGGCCCTCGCCGGCCGCCTGGGTCTCGAGGCGACCTGGGTGCAGACCGACGTGCTCGACGCCCGGGCCGCCGTGGCCGGCGACTTCGACCTCGTCTACACGAGCATCGGCACGATCACGTGGCTGAAGGACCTGGATCGCTGGGCGACGCAGATCGCCGGGCTGCTCCGTCCCGGCGGCACCTTCTACATCCGCGACGGGCACCCCCTCGTGTACAGCCTCGATGAGGAGCGCGACGAGCTCGTGCTGCGCTACCCCTACTTCGGTGACGGATCCGCGCAGGCGTGGGACGATCCGGGCACCTACGTCGGCGACGGCACGGTCACGCACACCCGCACGTACGAGTGGCCGCACCCCCTCTCCGAGGTCGTGAACGCGCTCATCGGAGCGGGCCTGCGGATCGTGCGGATGGACGAGGGCAAGACCCTGCCCTGGCGGTTCAGCCCGCGGATGACCCCGGTCGGCGAGGACTTCGAGTGGCCGCGCGCGGAGCGCGACCTCGTGCCCTGCACGTTCACGGTCATCGCGATCAAGGACTGAGCGGCGCGGGTAGCCTGACGGCATGCGCTGGCAGGACGACACCGAGGTCGGGAGCTGGATCCGGGATCGCCTGGGCGGCTGGTCCGACGGCATGCACGCGGTCGTGCCGCACGGGTTCGAGGCGTATGCGCGGGTGTTCCACCGCGCTTCGGTGCGCAGCGCGTCCGGGCCGGCAGTGACGACCGAGGCCTGGCGTGCACTGCCGGACGACGGGTTCGAGCGGCTCAGGGCGCAGACGCGCGACGAGCCGGCGACCTGGGCGACGACGGCCGAGGCGTTCGGCACGACCCTGCACCCGCTCGCGCAATGGAACCGCATCGTGCGGACGCCCGAGGGCGAGGACTGGCATCATCGGCGCGCTCCGGACGGACGTCTGTTCACCGCGCCGATCGAGGGCGACCTGCCGCCGGAGGAGCTCGCGCCCGTCGCCGAGCACCTCGTCGTGCACACCACGACGCCCGACGACGGCGTGGCTGGCGTCTGGGAGGGCTGGGGCGGGCTGCTCGGCGGTCACATGTCGACGGCGCGGGTGTTACTGGCCGCCGATGACGACGACCCCGCGGCGGGTCCGCACGCGGAGATGCTCGCCCGCAGCTTCCACGACCCGTTCAACAACCCGTATCCGAAGGCGGTCTGGCAGGACGGGATCCTCTCCCGGGAGATCTCCGAAGGAGCGCGCCTCGAGCTGCCGCAGCGCAACCACGTGCTGTTCGCGGCGCCGCCGCGCGCGTTCGCCGATCCGTCCTGGGTGCTCTCCGCCCCGTGGCGCGACCCTTCGACCGGCCCAGGGGCCGGTGCCGAGGCCCACGGCCTCCCGCCGACCGCGCAGCACCCGAGCCTGATCTGGCCGGCGGATCGCGCCTGGATACTGGTCAGCGAGATCGACTTCGACTCGACGGTCGTCGGCGGGTCCGCCGCGCTCGTGCGGGCGCTGTGCGCGGATCCGCGGATCGAAGCCCTGCCGATCGCCGAGGGCGCCGACCTCTCCTGGGACGCCGACGACGTGAACCGCTGATCCGATCCCGGTCGCCTCAGGCGACGGATCCGCGCGGCCGAGACGAGACGCCGTCTCTTCCGGACGCCGGGTTTCGTCCGCTGCGCTCGCTCGACGACCGATGGCGTGCGACTCTGAGGAGCGTGGACACACCTCAATCGCCCACACGGGCCTTCCCGTTCGACGCCCGGCCGCTGACGGATCCCGTCGATCCGGCGGCACTGGCGGCGTACCGGCGTTCCGTGAGGACGACCCGGACGTGGGGCGATGTCGCCAAGACCGTCGGCGCCGTGCTCGTCTTCGCCTTCGTCGGCGTCATGTTCCTGATCGTCGCCGTGGTGATGGTGGGCGTCATCGTGTCGGCCGGTGGCGGGAGCAGCTTCGGGCTGAGCGCATTCGTGCCGGTCCTGCTCATCCTCGCGGTGGGCGGCGTGATCGCGCTGCTGGTCGTGCTGCGGCACCGGCAGGGCATCCGGCAGTACCGACTGGCGACCTTCGCCGCCGCGAACGGCATGACGTACGTGCCGGAGGTGAAGGATCCGCCCCTGCCCGGCATGATCTTCGACCTCGGACGGGGACGGATCGCGAAGAGCCTCGTCCGCGGCACCGCGCCGCGCTTCGTCGAGTTCGCGAACTACCAGTACACGACCGGATCCGGGAAGGAAGCCCAGACGCACGAATGGGGCTACATCGCGATCAGGCTCGACGTGCCGCTGCCGAACATCGTGCTCGACTCGCTCGCGAACAACGGCTTCCTCGGGTCGAACCTCCCCGCGCGCTACGACAGGCATCAGCGGCTGTCGCTCGAGGGCGACTTCGACCGCCGCTTCGCGCTGTACTGCCCGGTCGGCTACGAGCGCGACGCCCTGTACCTGTTCACGCCCGACATCATGGCCCGGTTCCTCGACCACGCGGCGGCGTTCGACGTCGAGATCGTCGACGACTGGCTGTTCCTGTACGCGCAGCGGCAGGAGGTGTCGACCGTGGATCCGGCCGTGTGGGCGCGGATGTTCGCGACCGTCGGCGCGGTGATCGACAAGCTCGCGCAATGGGCGCGGTGGCGGGACGAGCGGCTCGCCGCCTCGGGGGTCGCTTCGGGAGCGGCGGCCTCGGCTCCGGGGGCGCCGGGCGTGCCGGTCGCGCCGCCGGGCTTCCTTCCCGCCGGCGTGGCCGCGCCGACGCCGATGCCCGGCGCGTCGCGGTGGGCTCCCCCGCCGGGCGTGGCCGCGCCGGGACGGCGACTCAAACGGAGTTTCTCCTGGGGCGCGCTGATCTTCGGGGTCGTCGTGATCGTGTGGGTGTTCGGCAACTTCTTCGGAGGCGTCATCGGGGCGCTGTTCTCGCACTGACGGCCCCGTCCCCCGGCGCGCGGGGGATCCGGTCACTCGGAGATGGAAAACGTCGCTGCAAGCGCGCCGGGAGCGACGAATTCCATCTGCGCGGCGTCAAGAGCCGACGACAGAGATGGAAAACGCCGCTGCAGACCACACTGCAGCGGCGTTTTCCATCTCCACGAGACGAAGGGCGCTCGACGAGCCTGCGCGGGGTCAGCTCCGCCGCACCGCCTGCCAGAGCGCGCGGCGCTCGGCCTGCTCCACCGGATCCGGCACGGGCAGCGCGGCCAGCAGCTCCTTCGTGTACGGATCCCGCGGGTCGTTCAGCACCTGCGCGGTCGTGCCCTGCTCGCGGATCGTGCCGCGCTGCAGCACGATGATCCGATCCGACACGGCGTCGATCACGGCGAGGTCGTGGCTGATGAACAGCGACGCGAAGCCGAGCTCGGCCTGCAGCTGCACGAACAGTTCGAGCACCTTCGCCTGCACCGAGACGTCGAGCGCGCTCGTCGGCTCGTCCGCGATGAGCAGCTTCGGATCCAGGGCCAGTGCCCGCGCGAGCGAGGCCCGCTGGCGCTGACCGCCGGACAGCTCGTGCGGGAACCGGTCGCCGAAGTTCGTCGGCAGCCGCACCGCGTCGAGCAGCTCGTCGACCCGGGCGCGGGCGGCGGCGACGCTCGAGGCGCGGCCGTGCACGACGAGCGGCTCGGCGATGCACTCCGCGATCGACAGCAGCGGGTTGAAGCTCGTCGCCGGGTCCTGGAACACGAACCCGATCTCGGGCCGGAGCGGCGCGAGCTGGCGCGGCTTGACGCCCTTCATCTCCTGCCCGAGCACGGTGAGCGATCCGCCGACGACCGTGGTGAGGCCGACGACCGCACGCCCGATCGTGGTCTTGCCCGATCCCGACTCGCCGACGAGGCCCACGACCTCGCCCGGCCCGACGTGGAAGTCCACGCCCTTGACCGCGACGACTCCGCCGCGGCCGAATCGGCCCGGGTAGCCGATGTCGCACGCCCGCGCGACGATGAGGCTGCCGGCCGGCGCCGCGGAGGACGTCCCTTCGGCAGGCTCCGGGATCGAAGCCAGCGCCGACTTGCCCTGGCCGACGTGCGGGACCGCCGCGAGCAGCTCGCGGGTGTAGGCCTCGCGCGGGTTCGCGAACAGCTCGCGCACGGGCGCCTGCTCGACGATGTCGCCGCGCAGCATCACGACGACCCGATCGGCGAGGTCGGCGACCACGCCCATGTTGTGCGTGATGAGCACGATCGTCGCGCCGAACTCGTCGCGGCAGGCGCGCAGCAGCTCGAGGATCTCGGCCTGCACGGTCACGTCGAGCGCCGTCGTGGGCTCGTCCGCGATGATCAGCCCGGCGTTCAGCACGAGCGCCATCGCGATCACGATGCGCTGCTTCTGCCCGCCGGAGAACTGGTGCGGGTAGTCGTCGACACGGTGATCCGGATCCGGGATGCCGACCTTGCGGAGGATCTCGACGGCCTTCGCCTTCGCCTCCTTCTTGGACAGCTTCCCGCCGTGGTGGTGCGCGCGCAGGCCCTCGGCGATCTGCCAGCCCACGGTGTAGACGGGGTTCAGCGCCGTGGACGGCTCCTGGAACACCATGGCCGCGTCGCGTCCGCGCATCGCCTGCAGCTTCGCGGGCGAGGCGTGCACGACGTCGGTCTCGTCGCCGGTGCGGCTGCGCACGATCACCGCGCCCGACATCGTCGCGGTCTCGGGCAGCAGGCCGAGCAGCGCGTTCGCGGTGACGGTCTTGCCGGATCCCGATTCGCCGACGATCGCGAGCACCTCGCCCGCATGCGCCTGGATGTCGATGCCCTTGATCGCGTCGACGGGCTCGGCGTCGGTCGCGAACCGCACCGACAGCCCCCGGATCTCGGCGATCTCCTGGGTTGGGATCACACTGGTCATGCCGCACCTCCCGCGCGACGGCGGGTGCGCAGTCGCGGATCGCTCAGGTCGTTCAGGCTCTCGCCGACGAGGGTGATGCCGAGCACCACCAGCACGATCGCGAGACCGGGGAAGATCGAGGTCCACCAGATGCCGCTGGTGACGTCGGCCACCGAGCGGTTCAGGTCGTAACCCCATTCGGCGGCCGAGGTCGCCTCGATGCCGAAGCCGAGGAAGCCGAGGCCGGCCAGGGTCAGCAGCGCCTCGGAGGCGTTCAGCGTGATCACGACGGGGAGGGACCGCGTCGAGTTGCGCAGCACGTGCCGGAGCAGGATCCGCCGGGTCGGCACGCCGATCACCTTCGCCGACTCGACGAACGGCTCGGCCCGCACCCGCACCACCTCGGCGCGGATGACCCGGAAGTACTGCGGCACGAAGACGACCGTGATCGACAGCGCGGTCGCCATTACACCGTTGATGAGGCTGGACTGGCCGTGCCCGATCACGATCGACATGACGATCGCGAGCAGCAGCGACGGGAACGCGTAGATCGCGTCGGCGATGACGACGAGGATCCGGTCGAGCCAGCCGCCGAAGTAGCCGGACAGCAACCCGAGCGCGATGCCCAGGAAGATCGAGCAGATGATCGCCGCGATGATCACGAGCAGCGCGGTCTGCGCACCCCAGATCGTGCGGGAGAACACGTCGAAGCCGCTGACCGTGGTGCCGAGGATGTTCAGCGGGTTCGGCGGCAGCTGCGTGCCGAACTTGTCCCCGGAGGCGGTGGCCTGCTGCGCCCAGGAGTACGGCGCGATGAACGGCGCGAAAATCGCGACGAGCACGAACACGCCGGTGATCACGAGACCGGTGATGAGCATGCCGCGCTGCAGCCCGACGCTCTGACGCAGCTGCGAGATCACGGGGACCTTCTCGGTCCAGCGGCGCTTGCGCGGCGCCTGTGCCCCGAGCGCGGACGTCTGCGCGCCCATCTCCGGGGCCCGTGCGGCGAGGGCCTCGGCCTCCGCTCCCTGAGCCTGTCGAAGCGAGTCGTCCCGGTCGATCACCGGGTCGATGGAGGGATCCATGGTCATCTCAGTACCTCACCCTCGGGTCGATCATGGCCGCGACGATGTCGACGATGAAGTTGGTGACCGCGACGATCACGGCGATCATCACGACGATGCCCTGCACGGCCACGAAATCCCGGGCCTTCAGGTACTCGGCGAGCATGAAGCCGATCCCCTTCCACTCGAAGGTCGTCTCGGTGAGCACGGCGCCGGCGAGCAGCAGTGCGATCTGCAGGCCCATCACCGTGATGATCGGGATGAGCGCCGGGCGGAACGCGTGCTTGGTGACCAGGCGGAACTCGCTCACGCCGCGGGAACGGCCCGAGGTGACGTACTGCTGGCCGAGCGTGCCGATCACGTTCGTGCGGATCAGGCGCAGGAAGACGCCCGCGGTGAGCATGCCGAGCGCGAGCGCCGGGAGGATCGCGTGCCACAGCACGTCGAGGATCGCGGGGCCGTTGCCGAGCCGGATCGCGTCGAGCAGGTAGATCCCGGTCGGGGTGTTCACCCCGCTCATCAGGAGCTCTGTCTGCGTGCCGGCCCGCCCGGAGACGGGCAGCCAGCCCAGCCACACCGAGAACACGAGCTTGAGCAGCAGGCCGACGAAGAAGATCGGGGTCGCGTAGGCGAGGATCGCCATGATGCGCAGCGAAGCGTCCTGCCAGCGGTCGCGGCGGTGCGCGGCGATCAGACCGAGCGGGATGCTCACGGTGAACGCGACGATGAGCGCGTAGATCGCGAGCTCGAGGGTCGCGGATCCGTACGTGAGCAGCACCGTGGTGACCTTCTGGCGGTCGGTGATGGTGGTGCCGAAGTCGCCGTGCAGGATGTTGCCGAGGTACTCGGCGTACTGCGTGAGCAGCGGCCGGTCGTAGCCGGCCTCGTGCACGCGCTGGGCGAGCTGCGCCGGAGGAAGGCGGCCGCCGAGGGCGGCGGTGATGGGATCGCCGGTGATCCGCATCAGGAAGAACACAGTGGTGATCAGGATGAGCACCGTCGGGATGATCAGCACCAGGCGGATCAGGATGTAGCGCCAGAGTCCCGCGGAGGAACTCGCGCGCGTCGCGACCGCGGGATCGGCGGTCAGGGCGTCAACGGACATGGAGGGGGACCTTCGTGAGGATCAGGGGTGGAGCAGGAAAGAGGACGGGGCACCGTCGCGTGTGCGGCGGTGCCCCGTCTCCGGATCGCTTTACTTCGAGATCGAGGCGTAGCGGAACTTGAACGACGCGTCGAGCGTGGTGCCGTTGACACCGGAGCCGACGACCGCGATCTGCTTGCCCTGGAGCAGCGGCAGCGTGGACAGGTCCTTGGCGACCATGTCCTGGATCTGCTGGATGTCGGCGGTGCGCTTGTCCTTGTCGGTCTCCGTCGCCTGCTTCACGATCAGGTCGTTGACAGCCTGGTTCGCGTAGTGGTTGTGCAGGAAGTTGTCCGTCGTGAAGAACGGGGACAGGTAGTTGTCGGCGTCCGAGTAGTCCGGGAACCAGCCGAGCTGGTACGCCGGGAACACGTCGGCGGTGCGCTCCTTGGTGTACTGCACCCACTCGGTGGTCTGCAGGTTCACCTTGAACAGGCCGCCGTTCTCGAGCTGCGCCTTGACCGCGGCGTACTCGTCACCCGAGGACGGGCCGTAGTGGTCGCCGTTGTACTGCAGGTTCAGCGTGACCGGGGTCTGCACGCCGGCGTCCGCGAGCGCCTTCTTCGCCTTGTCGAGCGAGGGCTTGCCGCTGCCGTCGCCGTACATCGACTTCAGCACCGTGGTCGCACCGGTCATGCCGTCCGCGACGTAGGAGTAGAGCGGGCTGTAGGTGTCCTTGTAGACGTCCTTCGCGATCGCGGAGCGGTCGACCAGGTCGGCCGCCGCCTGACGCACGGCCAGCGACTTGGCGCTGTCGGCCTCGGGCGTCTTCGCGCCGTACGGCATCGTGTCGAAGTTGAACACGATGTAGCGGATCTCGCCGCCGGGGCCCTCGACGAGCTTGACCTTCTTGTTCTTGCTCAGGTCGTCGATGTCGGTGGCGGAGAGGCTGCGGTACGCCACGTCGATGTCGCCCTTGCCGATCGCCAGCTTCAGGTTCGACGCGTCGGCGTAGTACTTGACGTTGACTCCCGCGTTGGCCGGCTTGCCGAGGTTGCCCTGGTAGCCGGAGTACGGCTTGTAGGCGACGAGCTGGTTCAGCTTGTAGTCGGTGATCTGGTACTGGCCGGCGAACGCCTTGCCCTTGACGATCGCGTCGTCGGTGGTGACCTTGTCGGCCGAGAACACCTTCTCGTCGACGATCGGGCCGGCCGGGCTGGAGAGGATCAGCGGCCAGATCTGGTCGTTGCCGTTCTTCAGCGTGAACACGACCGTGGTGTCGTCGGGGGCGGCGGTGCTGGCGAGGTTGCCGAGCAGCGAGGCCGGGCCATTGGGGTCGTTGATCTTCACCATGCGGTCGAAGGAGAACTTGACCGAGGCGGAGGTGAGCGCGTCGCCGTTGGCGAACTTGAGGCCCTTCTTGAGCTTGACCGTGAACTCGGTCGGCGTGGTGAACTTCGCCGACTCGGCGATGTCCGGGGTGACCTCGGCGGAGCCGGGCTTGCTGCTCATCAGGAACGGGTAGATCTGGTTCATGACGGCGAAGGATCCGTTGTCGTAGGACCCGGCCGGGTCGAGCGACGTGATCTTGTCGGTGGTGCCGACCGTGATCGTCGAGGAGGATCCTCCGGAGCCGCCGTTGCCGCCGGTGCTGCTGGTGGCGCAGCCGGCGAGGACGAGGGCGGTGGCGCCGAGCGCGCCGATGGCGAGGCCGATGCGGCCTCTTGTGCTGTGGAATGACATATACACCTCTGTATCGGTTCCCTGGCCGGAGTTCCTCGCGGCCGCGAATCTGTGGCCGTCGGGGTCACGGCACACAGGACACCCGATTGTAGGCACGGGATTTCGCATTGCGAAACGATGCCGACCGTTTCGACACTGAGACGTGATCTCAGCGTCCGCGGATTCCAATACCACCCGGGCGGGCGGGTCAGACGCGGGCGGCCCACCAGTCGAGGAGTCGCCTCTCCGCCGCCTCGGGGCCGATCAGGCCCTCGTCCAGACGCAGCTCGAGCAGGAACCGGTAGGCCTCGCCGACCTCGCGCCCCGGGGCGATCCCGAGGATCCGCTGCACGTCGTTGCCGTCGAGCTCGGGCCGGATCGCGTCGATCTCCTCCTGCTCGCGCAGGGCGATGATCCGGGCCTCGATGTCGTCGTACGCGGTCGCCAGGCGGGTCGCCTTGCGCCTGTTGCGCGTGGTGACGTCGGCGCGGGTGAGGATGTGCAGCCGCTCGAGCTGGTCGCCCGCGTCGCGCACGTACCGGCGCACGGCCGAGTCCGTCCAGGCGCCCTCGGAGTAGCCGAAGAAGCGCAGGTGCAGCTCGATGAGCTTGGCCACCGCCTCGGTCGTCTCCTTGTCGAACCGGAGCGCCTGCAGCCGTTTGCGGGCGAGGCGGGATCCGACGACGTCGTGGTGGTGGAAGGTGACCGATCCCCCCGGCTCGAGCTTGCGGGTGCGCGGCTTGCCGATGTCGTGCAGCAGCACCGCGAGGCGCAGGATCGCGTCGGCCGGCTCGCCGGGGTGCCGCGACCGCTCCAGCGCGATCGCCTGGTCGAGGGCGGTCAGCGAATGCTCGTAGACGTCCTTGTGGTGGTGGTGCTCGTCGACCTCGAGCCGCAGCGCGCTCACCTCGGGGAGGAACTCCTCGATGAGCCCGGTGTCGACGAGGACGCGGATCCCGCGGACCGGGTCGTCGGCCTGCAGCAGACGCACGAGCTCGGCCTGGATGCGCTCCGGGCTGACGATCCGCAGCGTCTCGCGCAGCTCCCCGATCGCGTCGAGCGTGCGGTCCTCGATGCCGAAGCCGAGCTGGGCGCTGAACCGGGCCGCGCGGAGCATCCGCAGCGGGTCGTCGCCGAAGCTGATCTGCGGATCCGTCGGGGTCCGCAGCACGCCCTGCACGAGGTCCTCGACGCCGCCGGTCGGGTCGACCAGTCTGACCTGCGGGACGAGCAGCGCCATGGAGTTGACGGTGAAGTCGCGGCGGACGAGGTCGCCGTCGATCGCGTCGCCGAACTCGACGACGGGCTTGCGGGTGACGCCGTCGTAGGCGTCGGCGCGGTAGGTCGTGATCTCGACCTGCTCGCCCTGCACGCGGGCGCCGATCGTGCCGAACTCCCGGCCGATGTCCCACTGGGTGGACGAGATCGGCTTCACGACGCGCAGGATGTCGTCCGGGCGGGCGTTCGTGGTGAAGTCGAGGTCGTGCGTGGCGCGCCCGAGCAGCGCGTCGCGCACCGGGCCGCCGACGACGGCGAGGTCGAACCCGGCGTCCGCGAAGGCGAGCGCCAGGGTCCGCACGACCGGGTTCTCCGCGAGTGCGCCCAGACGGGCGAGTCCCTCGGCCATGTTGAGCATGGATTCCAGGGTACCGGGGCCGGGCTCCGGGCCTTGCGCCGGTTGTCCCGGCCCCGGGTCCGACACCGTCGAGTGACCGCGAGACCGAACCTCCGTCCCGAGACCGCGCTCTTCATCGTCGGTCTCGAGACGCGAGTTCGGTCTCGCGGTCTGGGACCCGGTTCAGGCGACCGGGTCGCCCTGGACGGGTCCCTCGGTGTTCGGCTTCCAGCCCAGCGCGGGGGCGACGTGCTCGGCGAAGGCCTGCAGCACGTGCAGGTTGTATTCGGGTCCCAGCTGGTTCGGGATCGTCAGCATGAGCGTGTCCGCGGCCATCACGGCCTCGTCCTGCTTCAGCTGCGAGATGAGCACGTCGGGTTCGGCCGCGTAGGTCTTGCCGAACGTGGAGCGGTAGCCGTCGATGATGCCGATCTGATCGTCGCCGTCCTCGCTGCGCAGGCCGAAGTAGGCGCGGTCCTGGTCGCTGACGAGCGGGAAGACGCTGCGACTCACCGAGACACGGGGAGCGCCGGTGTGCCCGGCCTCCTTGTACGCGGCGCGGAACAGCTCGATCTGCTCGCGCTGCAGCTCGTGGAACGGCTGCCCTGTGGCCTCGGTGACGAGCGTCGAGCTCATCATGTTCAGGCCCTTGCGCCCGGTCTCCTCGGCGGTCGCGCGGGATCCGGATCCCCACCAGATCCGATCGCGCAGCGACGGCGCGTGTGGCTCGACCGCCAGGTAGCGGCCGGCGCCGACCATGCGCGGGTCGCCCGGGGCGATACCGGCGCCGTCGATCGCCTCGAGGAAGAGGTCGAACTTCTCCCGGGCGAGGACGCTGCCCCGTTCGCGGTCCTCGTCGTCGGTGTAGCCGAACGCCTCGTAGCCGCGCAGCGCGGTCTCGGGTGAACCGCGGCTGACGCCGAGGGCGATCCGGCCGTCGGCGATGTAGTCGAGCGCGGCGGCCTCCTCCGCGAAGTACAGCGGGTTCTCGTAGCGCATGTCGATGACGCCGGTGCCCACCTCGATCCGCTTCGTGGTCGCAGCCATGGCCGACAGCAGCGGCATGGGCGAGGCGGCCTGGCGCGCGAAGTGGTGCACGCGCACGTAGGCGCCGTTCACGCCGATCTCATCGGCGCCCTGCGCGATCTCGATGCTCTGGTGCAGCATCTCCCCCGCGGTGCGGGTGACGGATCCGGGCACGTTCGCGTAGTGCCCGAAGGAGAGGAATCCGAAAGCCTTCATGATCTATTCGAACGCATGGATCAGGATCCTTGTTCCCCGGGGATGAGGAATCCGTCGGTCACGAGGGCGCGCAGCCGCGGCTCGAGGTCGGCCCAGAGCTCCACGAGCGGCACCTCGAACAGGTCGGCGAGCGCCGCGACGATCTGGGTGACGGTGAGATCGCCGTCGCAGGCGCCGACGAAGCCGGCGAGGGCGGGGTCGACCGACACCGTGCGCCCGAAGCCACCGCCCTGACGAAGCTCGATCACGCTCGGCGCGTCCTGGCCGGGCAGGTGGTGGCGGGCCTCGGTGACGTCCGGCGCGACGAGGAGCACGTCGGGGACACCGTCGGCGAGCGCGTCATGTCCGGCCAGGCCGTCGCGGAACGCGCGGCCCGGGCTCGTGACCGGCTGCATGAGCGTCTCGAAGCGACGCAGCGCTGCGTCCGGCGCGGCCGGATCGCCGGGGGTCGCCGGGCGGCGGATGAGGACGTACCCGAAGGCGATCTCGGTGACGTCGCGGGCCGCGAAGTCGTCGAGCCAGGCGTTCAGCAGCGGCTCGAAACCGGCGTCACGAGGGGTCGTGCCGCCGTCCCGGATCCACAGTTCGGCGTAGCCCAGCGGTGACAGGGTCTCGCGCTGCACGGCCCAGGCGTCGAGCTCCGGCGCGATCCAGGACTCGAGGCGGCGCAGCCCCAGCGTCGCCCCGACGGACTCCCAGTTGCCGAGCAGCTGCGCGGATCCGCCGGGGCTCAGGTGTGCGGGGGCTTCGCGGACGAACGCCTCGACGAGGGCGTCGCCGACGAGCCCGCCGTCACGGTATTCGTACTCGGGAACGTCGGCACCGCGCGGGGTGATCACGAACGGCGGGTTGGAAACGATGAGCCCGAAGCTCTCGCCGGCGATCGGCTCGAACATGCTGCCCCGACGGAACTCGATGTTGCCGACGCCGGCGAGCCGCGCGTTCAGTTCGGCGTAGGCGAGAGCGCGCTCGGAGATGTCGGTCGCGACGACGGATCCGGCGTGCCGGGCGACGAGGAGCGCCTGGATCCCGCAGCCGGTGCCGAGGTCGAGGGCGCGATCGACCTCGATCGGCATCACGAGCGAGGCCAGCGTGCGCGAGGCGCCGCCGACCCCGAGCACATGGTCGGGCGGGAGTGCGGTGCCGAGCGCGAGCTCGTCGAGGTCACTCGCGATCCACCACTCTCCGACGCCGTCCGCGTCGACGAAGGACTGCGGCCGGATGAGCGCGGCCGGGACGACTCGTCCGTCCTCGCGGTAACCGAGACCGAGGCTCTCCAGGCCGTCGATCCCGAGACGGGCCAGGGCAGCGGCGACGGGCGCCTCCGGTTGCGGCATGCCGAGCACGAACAGCCTGCCGAGGGTGACGAGCGGGTCGGTGCGGCCCTCGACCGCGCGCAGCAGTGGGGAGCGGATCCCTCGCCCGAGGGCGTCATCGGCCTCCGCGCCCCAGGCCGTGCGGAGCGGCTCGGACCGGAAGTCCGCGGCGTCGAGGTCGGCGGCGAGAGCGGCGCAGAGCACGGGATCGGGACGGGGGACGAGGTGACGGACCACGGCGTCACTCTACGCGGCGGGCTCCGCCGGCGACCGGCCCCGGCCTGCGCGTTCCCCTGCCCGGCCGCCCGCCTCCAGGGATCCCGCGGGCTCGCCGCCTAGAATCACAGGGCCAGTACTCTCCGCGCCCGCCTGACGTGCGCCCGACGGATCCTTCATGACAGTCTCCCCTGCACCGCTCTCCTCCGCGCGGGCGTCCTCCACGCCGGCGCCTCTGCGCGACCGCCTGCGCCGCGCCGCGCGGGTGCTCGCGGTCGCCGCCGGGCTGCTGCTGCCGCTGTCCTCGGTCGCCCCCGCCCTCGCCGCGACGCCGGCGCCCTCGCCGTCGCCCACCCCGGCGCACGCGGGGCTGCAGCTCACCCTGCTGCCGGATGCGAACGGCGCATACACGCCCGGATCCCCGCTCACCACCACGCTCGCCGTCCGCAACGACGACACGGTCGGGCTCGCGCCCGGCACCATGCACCTCGAGCTCGGGCGGACGCCCCTCGCGGACCGTTCCGCGGTGAGCGCCTGGCTGCGCGGATCCGGCTCCTCCCCCGCCCTCACCGGGATCGGCGATGCCAGCACCTCCGCGACGGGCGCCGGCGACAGCTACCGGACGACCGTCGTCGTCCCTGCGGCCGACGTCGGTGCGCTCACCCCGGGGGTGTACCCGCTGCGGGCGACCATCCAGGCGCAGACCGCGGCAGGAACGCCGCACCAGTCCACGGCGTCGTCGGTGAGCGTGCTGGTGGTCGCCCGCGGAGCCGCGCCGTCCGTCCTCACGGTCGTTCCGATCACCGCGGCCCCGGCCGCCGGCGATCTGCTGACCGCGACCGAGCTGACCGCCCTCACCGCGCCGACCGGCGCCCTCACCGCGCAGCTGACCGGAGTCACCGGGACCTCCGCGGTGCTCGCGATCGATCCGTCCATCCCCGCCGCGATCCGGGTGCTCGGCACGACCGCTCCGCCGTCCGCGACCGCATGGCTGTCGCGCCTCGAGGCGCTGTCGAACGAGAAGCTCGTGCTCCAGTTCGGCGATGCCGACGTGGCCGCCCAGGCCGCCGCGGGCCTGCGCAGCCCGCTGACGGTCGACTCGCTCGATCCTTTCCTGTCGTCGTCGGGCACGGCGACCCCGGTCCCCACCCCTTCTCCGGGAGCCGGTGCGTCGACCGCCCCGGCTCCGGCCGACGTCATGACGATCGCCGGCGCCCGGGACGACATCCTCTGGCCGCGCGGCGAGGTGTCGGCGGGGGACATCGCCACCATGGCGAACTACGCCTCCGCTCCTGCGACGACCGCGTTCCCGATCCTGCCGTCGACGACGTTCTCGTCCGGGGCGAAGAGCGGGCCGGTCTCGGCGCACGGCACCGTCGGCGGCGCGTCCGTGCTCGTCACCGACGCCGCCGTGTCCGCCGCGCTGAGCAGCGCCGCGGTGGAACCGGATGCCACCCGTCGCGGCAGGTCCCTGGCCGAGGCGAACGCCATGCTCTGGTTCGCGACCCCCGGATCCACCGTCCTCGCCGGCCTGTCCCGTGCGGACGTGCGTTCCGACCAGGGGCTGAGCGCGGCCGTCAGCACGTTCAGCGGCGGGATCGACGGGCATCTCTCGCAGGTGCTGTCCGCCCCGTCGGTCGACCTCACCGTCGCCACGAGCTCGGCCGCGGACCGAGCGAACGCCGTGCGGACGCTCGAGAGCGACGAGGCCCGCATCCTGGACTTCGCGAGCATCCTCGCGCAGCCCGCCGATCTGACCATCCGCCAGCGCATCTCCGTGCTGCGGCTGCTCGGCGTCGGCGTGCACACCACGACGGCCGACTTCGCCACCGCCCTCAAGGCCCAGCGGGCCGCGACCGAGAAGACCCTCGACGCCGTCGCGATCCAGCCGTCGAACCCGATCCTGATCAGCGCCAAGGTCGACGTGCCGGTCTGGGTGCGCAACGACCTGCCGTACCCGGTGCGCGTGCAGCTGCACATCACCGCGAACGACGGGCGCATACAGTTGCCGGCGCTCACCGAGATCGACGCGCAGCCGTCGAGCACGACCCGGGTGAAGATCCCGGTCGAGGTGCGCCTCTCGAACGCCGAAGTCGGTCTGACCATGAGGCTCACCAGCACGAGCGGCGTCGCCATCGGCGCCTCGCAGACCGCGCAGCTCACCATTCGCGCGGAGTGGGAGACCATCGGCCTCATCGTGCTCGGGTCCATCGCCGTGCTGCTGATCGGCGGAGGGATCTTCCGCACGGTCCGGCGGCGCAGGGCGGCCGCGGCGAAGTATGCCGCGGTCGGCATGGATGGATCCGGCGAGGGCGGGGGCGAGTCCGCCGCCGACTCCGATGAAGGTTCGAGTGAGTAGCCTCGGCCGCGCGAGCGCCCTGCTCGCCGCCGGGACGATGGTGTCGCGAGTCACGGGGCTGCTGCGCACGATCGTGCTGGTGTCGGTCATCGGCGCGAACGCCTCCGCCGCCGCCGATGCGTTCGGCCTCGCCAACCAGCTGCCGAACGACGTGTTCTCGCTGATCTCGGTGGGTGTGCTCACCGCCGTGCTCGTGCCGCAGATCGTGCAGGCGGCCTCTCACGACGACGCAGGCTCCGCCTTCATCTCGAAACTGTTCACCCTCGGCACCGTCGTGCTCCTCGCTGCGACCGGGATCGCGATGCTCGCCGCGCCCCTGCTGATCCTCGTGAACGTGTCGCCCACGACGAGCCCGGACAAGATCGCCCTGGCGACCGCGTTCGCGTACTGGTGTCTGCCGCAGATCCTCTTCTACGGGCTCTACGCGCTCATCGGCGAGACGCTGAACGCACGGCGGATCTTCGGACCGTTCACCTGGGCACCGGTCGCCAACAACGTGATCTCCATCGCCGGCTTCCTCGTCATCCAGGCGCTGTTCGGCGGCCCGCTGAAGGCCACGGGCGCATGGACCCCTGATCGGATCGCACTGCTCGGCGGCACCGCGACGCTGGGGATCGCGATCCAGGCGGGGATCCTGCTGCTCTTCTGGCCGAGGACCCGCCTCGCCCTCAAGCCCGACTTCCGCTGGCGGGGTGTGGGCCTGGGCAAGGTCGGCAAGCTCGCGGGCTGGACACTGCTCATGGCCGTGATCAGCGTGGTCGCAGGCTTCGTCCAGACCCGCATCGCCTATCAGGCGTCCGGCGAGTACCCGTCCGTCGCCGTGATGATGAATGCCTGGCTGGTGTTCATGCTCCCCTACTCCGTGATCGTGCACTCGATCGGGACTCCGTACTTCACCCAGCTGAGCGAGCACGCCCACGCGGGCCGGGACGACGAGGTCCGCAACGACATCTCGCGCAGCATCCGCACGCTCGGCTTCTTCCTGATGGGTGCGATGGCGGCGGTCGCGGCGGCAGCCGTTCCCGCATCGCGGATCTTCACGAACTCCGGCCCGGACGCGGTGGCGGCCGGCCAGGTGCTCCTCTGCTACCTGGCCGGGCTCGTCCCGCTGGCCGTGCTGTTCATCATCCAGCGGACCTTCTACGCGTATGGCGACACCCGCACCCCGCTGCTCTTCACGCTGTTCCAGTGCGTGCTGATCGTCGTCAGCGCGCTGGCCGCAGGCGCACTCGTCGATGCCCGGGCGATTCCGCTCGCCTGGTTGGCTGCCGCGATCGCCCTGGGCCAATCCATCTCCGGAACGTTGCAGACCATCGTCGCGACCTGGCTGCTGCATCGTCGTCTGGGCGGGATCCACACCCGCACCTGGCTGCTCGGCCTCCTTCGTTTCCTGGTCGCCGCCGTCCCCGCCGGTGGGGCCGGATGGGGCGCCTATCTGCTGCTCGGCGGTGCGAAGAGCTGGATGACCTCGAACATCTACCTCGGAGCCGTGGGCGCAGCGATCGTCGGGATCACGACGCTCGCGGTCTACCTCGGCGCCCTGTTCCTGATGCGCACGCCCGAGCTCGATGCGGTCAAGGGTCTCATCCGGCGCTTCGTGCCGTCGCGCTGATCCGGTCCTCATGTCCTCGCCGTACCCCGACACGATCGCGGCCCCTGTCTCGCGCGAACTCGTCGTCAAGAAGTCGCGCTTCATCGCGCACCTCGCGCCGGCCGGATCCGTCGAGGAGGCGGAGTCCGTCATCGCCGTCATCCGCAAGCAGTACTGGGACGCGCGGCACAACTGCACGGCGATGGTCACCGGGATCACCGGCGACCAGGCGCGCTCCTCCGACGACGGCGAGCCCTCCGGCACCGCGGGCATCCCGATGCTCGAGATGCTGCGCCGGCGCGGCCTCACTGACGTGGTCGCGGTGGTCACGCGCTACTTCGGCGGCGTGAAGCTCGGCGCCGGCGGTCTCGTCCGCGCCTACTCCACGGCCGTCTCGGAGGCGCTCGACGACGCGCGGCTGCTGCATCGCGTCCCGCTGCGCGAGGCGCGCATCGACGTCCCGCACGCCGACGCCGGCCGCATCGACAACGCCTTGCGCGAATGGGCGACCGTGCACGGGTCCTCCTTCGGCGACGTCACGTACGGATCCTCGGCGACCTTCACGCTCTGGATCCCTCCCGCGGAGCAGGACCCTCTCGTCGACGATCTGGCCGCGCTCTCGGCGGGATCCCTCTCCCCCGTCTTCGGAGCGACCCGCGTCGTCGACCTGCCCGCGGCCCTCTGATCGACCCGGGGAGCCCGCGCCCCCGGCCACCCGGGACGACCGCGGAGTGCACCCTCGGGCATGTCACGCTCCCAGGCCTGCGGAATGCCGCGCCGGTAGCATGTGTTGAGGCCCGTGGAAGCAAGGAGAAGCAATGCGACAGGTCATCATCATCGGCTCCGGTCCCGCGGGTTTCACCGCCGCGATCTATGCGGCGCGCGCGAATCTGAATCCCGTGCTCGTGGCGAGCTCGGTCGAGGTCGGCGGTGAGCTGATGAAGACGACGGATGTCGAGAACTTCCCCGGCTTCCCCGAGGCGATCCAGGGCCCCGACCTCATGGCCAAGATGCAGGAGCAGGCGGAGAGGTTCGGCACCGAGGTGCTGTACGACGACGTCACCGAGCTCGACCTGGACGGCGAGGTCAAGAAGGTCACGCTCGGCAGCGGCACCGTGCTCGAGGCGGCCTCCGTGATCTACGCGACCGGGTCCGCCTACCGCACGCTCGGCATCCCCGGCGAGGACCGTCTCTCCGGCCACGGCGTCTCCTGGTGCGCCACCTGCGACGGATTCTTCTTCCGCGAGCGCACGATCGCCGTCGTCGGCGGCGGCGACTCCGCGATGGAGGAGGCCACCTTCCTCACGAAGTTCGCCTCGAAGGTCTACGTCATCCACCGCAAGGACACCCTGCGCGCGTCGAAGATCATGCAGGACCGCGCCTTCGCGAACGACAAGATCGAGTTCATCTGGAACAGCGCCGTCGAGGAGATCCTCGGCGACGACGCGACCACCGGTGTCCGCCTGCGCAACACGGTCGACGGGTCCGTCACGGACCTCGCCGTGGACGGTCTGTTCATCGCGATCGGCAACGACCCGCGCACCCACCTCGTGCACGGCAAGCTCGACCTGACCGCCGAGGGCACGATCTGGGTCGACGGGCGCTCCTCGCGCACCTCGGTCCCCGGTGTCTTCGCGGCCGGCGACGTCATCGACCCGACCTACCGCCAGGCGGTCACGGCCGCCGGATCCGGCACGGTCGCGGCTCTGGATGTCGAGCACTTCCTCGCGGCCCTCGCGGACGGCGCACCCGCCGCGGCCGCGGTCGCCTGAGTCCCTCGAGGGAACAGATCCACGCCCTCGGGCGTTCACCTATCTCAGCGTCTTTCACAATCAAGGAGAATTCATGACTGCCAAGGCAACCAGCCAGGCGACCTGGGAGCAGGACGTCCTTCAGGCCGACGGCCCCGTTCTGGTCGACTTCTGGGCTGCGTGGTGCGGTCCGTGTCGCATGGTCGCGCCCGTTCTGGACGAGATCCAGTCCGAGAACGCCGACAAGATCACCATCCTCAAGCTCAACGTGGATGAGAACCCCGACCTGGCGATGAAGTACCAGATCACGTCGATCCCGGCGATGAAGGTCTTCCAGGGCGGAGAGGTCAAGACCACGATCATCGGCGCCAAGCCGAAGTTCGCCCTCGAGCAGGACCTGGCCGCCTTCCTCGGCTGATTCCACACGCTCTCCTCGAAGCCCGCTCTCCCCCACGGAGGGCGGGCTTCGTCGTTCCCAGGGGTCACTCGTTCCCTGGCTGCGCTCGTTCCTGGTTCGTGCGTGGCACGGTCACTGAGCTCGTCGAAGGGGCCTGTCCGGTCCCTGGTGGTGGCGCCCGCTCCGGGAGGGGGCCCTTCGCTCTGTGCATCAGGACCTGTTGTCCGGTCCCCGAGCCCATCGAAGGGACTTCAGCCGCCCTCTTCACGCTTCCTGGTCCCTGAGCCTGCCGGAGGGACGCCCCGTCCTCGCCGTCAGATCCACACCCGCGGCGTAAGCGGATTCGCTTCTCACGACGTTTCACGTGAAACATCGTCTCCTGGCCCGCGTCACACTCCGACTGACCGACGTTTCACGTGAAACGCTCTCGACCAGACCGTCCCGATGAACAGAGCACAGGGTGCGAACACGAGAAGAGAACAGGGCCCTTCGACAGGCTCAGGGACCGGGGATGGTGGCTCAGGGACGGAGGATAGCGTCTCAGGGATCGAACGGGACGCGACCGGGGACCGACCGGGGAACGTCCGCGCAAAGGTGCTCAGGAGTGAGCGTCGTCGGTCAGGAGATCCCAGCGGCGGTACTTGGGACCGTCGCCCAGGAGACCCCACACGATCCGGGTGAGCTCCGGGTAGTCGATCGCGATGCGACGGAGGACCTCGAAGTTGCGCGCCTCGTCCGGACGGACACCGCCGCTCTCCACGATCTCATCGGCGCGAAGCAGGAACACGACGAGCTCGTCGACACGCGGGAGCTCCTCCATGAACTCCCAGGGGTCCTCTCCCCCGAGCAGGCGCTCCTGGACGAGCACGGCCAGCTCATCGGCCGCCTCCGCGCGCAGAACCTCGAGGCTCGCGCGTCTCGTCGTCGGGGATTCGGTCACTCGACAAGCCTACGCGTTCCGTACGACGACGAAACCCGGACCTCCCGCGCTGCGGAAGATCCGGGCCTCGATGTCCGGAGATCGGCTCAATTCGTGCCGTAGCTGTCCTCGCCGAGTTCGGAGAGGATGCGGTTCAGGTCCTGGATGGACGCGAACTCGATCTTGACCTGGCCTTTCCGTGCGCCGAGAGCGATCTGGACGCGCGTGTTCAGCCGATCCCCGAGCTTGCCCGCGACGTCGTCGAGGTAGGCCCGCCGGGCGCCGGCGTGCGGCTTCGAGGACATCGTCGCGCTGCCCGACGCGCCGATGCTCTTCGCGGCCTCCTCAGTGGCGCGGACGGAGAGATCCTCGTTCACGACCTTGTCGGCCAGGCGCTGCATCAGGTCGACATCGTCGAGCGACAAGATGGCGCGGGCATGGCCGGCGGTCAGCACCCCTGCAGCGACGCGCTGCTGCACGGGTACCGGCAGGCGGAGCAGACGGATCGTGTTGCTCACCTGCGGACGGGAGCGGCCGATCCGCGTGGCCAGCGCCTCCTGGGTGATCCCGAAGTCCTCGAGCAGCTGCTGATAGGCCGACGCCTCTTCGAGCGGGTTCAGCTGCGAACGGTGCAGGTTCTCGAGCAGGGCGTCGCGCAGCAGATCCTCGTCCGCGGTGTCGCGGAGGATCGCGGGGATCGAGTCGAGGCCGGCTTCGCGCGCGGCGCGGGTGCGTCGCTCGCCCATGATGAGTTCGTACGCACCCCCTTCGTTCTGCCGGACGACGACGGGCTGCAGCACGCCGAACTCGCGGACGGAGTGCACGAGCTCCGCGAGGTCGTCCTCCTTGAAGTGCGTTCGCGGCTGGCGCGGGTTGGGCACGATGTCGTGCGGGTCGATATGGACGAGCCGGGCACCGGGAACGGCGACGAGCTGTTCCGTCTCCTCCGCACTCGGCGCCTCGCCGATCGGCGTCACCTCGGCGATCTTCGCCCCGGGAAAGAACACGTCGACGGGACGCTCTGCGCTGTCCGATGTCGGGATGAGTGCCCCGATCCCCCGCCCCAGACCCGTGCGTTTCGCCATCAGTGCCCCTTCTCGTTGTCCGTCATCGCCCGTCCGGCGATCTCCACTGCTGCTTCCCGGTACGCGACCGCGCCCACCGACTGCCCGTCGTACGTGATCACGGTCTGTCCGAAGCTCGGAGCTTCCGACACACGCACGGATCGTGGAATCACGGTGTCCAGGACCTCATGCGGGAAGTGTTCGCGTACTTCCTCTGCGACCTGCTGGGCGAGGCGCGTCCGCCCGTCGAACATCGTGAGCAGGATGGTCGACAGCTGCAGCTCGGGATTCAGGTGCTTCTGGATCATCCGGATGTTGCCGAGCAGCTGGCTCAGACCCTCCAGTGCGTAGTACTCGCACTGGATCGGGATGAGCACCTCGGTGGCGGCGGTGAACGCGTTGATCGTGAGCAGCCCCAAGGACGGAGGGCAGTCGATGATGACGACGTCCGTGGGATGCACTGCGAGATAGTCGTTGAGGGCGGTGCGCAGACGGTGCTCGCGTGCGACCTGCGACACGAGTTCGATCTCCGCGCCGGCGAGGTGGATGGTGCTCGGGGCACAGAACAGATTCGAGGACTCCGGGCTGGGCTGCACGATCTCGGCGAGAGGGGCATCCCCGACCAGGACGTCGTAGATGCTCTGCACATCGGAGGTGTGTGCGACCCCAAGGGCCGTGGACGCGTTCCCCTGCGGATCCAGGTCGATCACGAGGACCTTTGCCCCCAGTTCGGCGAGCGCCGAGGCGACGTTGACCGCTGTGGTGGTCTTGCCGACCCCACCCTTCTGGTTGGAGATCGTGAAGACGCGCGTCGGTCCGTCGAATCGGACGTTCACGTGTTCCAAAGCCCGACGGCGGGCGGTGAGATCCGCGATTTCACGGGCGAGAGGAGTATCCGCCCCGTATTCGGCTGTCGAGGTGCTCGGGGACTGTTTCACGTGAAACATCCACTCCTTTCGACGATCTCCGACCGGAAACGGCGGAATCTCCACTCTAACTTGTGCGCCAGACAATCCCGTGCCGGATCGACGGATCTGTGCGATGTTTCACGTGAAACATGGATGTGGAGGGCGTCGTCGTGCAGCCTGCGCTCCCTGGCCAGGCGGCCGAGCGACAGAGGCGGGCGAGACCAGGGTGAGGTGGGTGACCCCCGCCTGGTGATCCCTCGTCTTCCCGTCAAGTGCTCACCGGTCCCCGACCAGAAGTGGAAGGACTCCTCGCGCGGCCGCAGTCCAGGGAGACCGTCCTGGTGCCGCACTTTCTGTCGGGGGGCCGAACCGGCCGGGTGCCGCGCTTTCCGTCAGGGCGCCAATTCCGGCCAGGTGCTGCTCTCGCCGCCGGTTAGCGGTGTCGCACGCGTGAGACCTCGGCCGGCGACCGCCGCACTCCCGACTCAGATGGTCGTCGAACCTGCCCCGGTCGGTCTGGTGGAGTCGGGACGCAGAGCGTCGTCCGGGGCGGCCCCGATGTTTCACGTGAAACGTCGGCCAGGCAGATCACCGCACCCGACCGGGATGCACGGGGCGCGGAGGGCATTGCGGTGGCATCGCCGATCATCCCTTGGCGTGCCAGGGGCAGGAGGACCTTGCGCGGATGAGGCGTCTACGCGGCCGGCCTTCTGGCGGTTTCACGTGAAACGTTCACGCGATAGGAGGAGCCCGCCCGCCGAATCAGGCGCACCATCGCGAACATCGTCCTGGTGGCCAAGAGCCAATGACGATCGATTCGCCGCTATCAAGCTGCGATGGCCAGGTGCCGGCTCCACGACAGAGGTGATGTCGGTCCAGGTGCCAGAACTCTCCATCCCACGCAGTAGCACTGAATGGACAGCGTGAAGCCAAGGAGGAGCACCCAATGGCCGCTCGGTGGCTAGGTCGTTAGATGCCTGTCTACCGTTTCACGTGAAACATCTGCCGCTGCACCCTGAACCCGACGCCCCCGCGAACCAATGGCGGGAAGACACGGTGACGGCGATGAAGCGCGGCGGGTGCAGCGGGCGGCCCAAGGGCGCTCAGCTGTCAAAGCCAACCGAGCGACATGCATGCCGCAGATGGGAAACGTGGGGGAACCAGCACTGTCGACGGTCCTCGAAGCGCCCACCTGGAACACCCTCCGGAACCGAACCGAGACGACCGTCACCGGATACCCTCCCGGTGACGAGAGTCAGAGCATCACACCGACCAACGGTCGGGAACATCACACCGACCAGCGGTCGACCCGGAACCGAGGTCAGCCCCGGACGGTGGCCCGCAGCACTCGCGTCGTCTCGGACAGGCCGCCTTCACCCAACGTCTCGACGCGCACGTCGGACAGCAGATACTTCTTGATCGCCTTCTGCGCCGCAGAGATCTCGTTCTCCGCGTTGAGCCCCTTCAACAGCGCCAGCTCTCCCCCGTTGCGCACGAGCGGCGCCGTCCACGGGATGAGGGTACGCAGTGCACTGACGGCGCGGGCGGTCACCATGTCGAACGTCGCGCTGAGGCCGACCTCTTCCGCACGACCACGCACGACCGTGACATTGGAGAGATCCAGAGCGGCGACCTGCTCGTCGAGCCAGGTCACCCGTCGCTCCATCGGCTCGATGAGCGTCCAGGACACGTCGGGCCGCGCGATCGCCAGGACGATTCCGGGCAGCCCCGCCCCGGATCCCACGTCTGCGACGGATCCGGAGAACAGCGGCGCTGCGATCGCACTGTTCAGGATGTGCCGCGTCCACAGTCGGGGCAGCTCCAGTGGCCCGATCAGTCCGCGCTCCTCCCCTTCCCGCGCCAGGGCGGCGGTGAAGGAACGAGCCTGTTCGATCCGGTCGCCGAACAGCGCGACGGCGGCTTCGGGTTCCGGCTCGAGTTCGGCCGTGACGACTCCGGAATCAGACATGTTTCACGTGAAACGTCGACGTGTGCCGTGGCTCAGCGCCGGCGGATCACGGTGTGACGGGTCGGGCCCTCACCGTAGGATTCGGACACGAGCCCGCGCTCGGCGACGATGTCGTGCACGAGCTTGCGCTCGTAGCTGGACATCGACGGCAGGGAGGCCTGCGAGGCGCCGTCGTCCAGCTTCGCGACCGCCGAATCGACGAGACGCTCGAGCTGGTGACGACGTGCATCCCGTGAACCGGCCACGTCGAGGATCAGCCGGGAGAAGGATCCGGTCTGGTTCTGAACCGCGAGACGGGTGAGTTCCTGCAGCGCCTGCACGGTGTCGGGCGCGGAGATGAGCCGCAGCGCGTCGCCCTCCGCCTCGACAGAGACGTAGGCTCGGCCCTGCTTGACGTCGAGCGTCAGGTCGCCGTCGATGTCGGCGATGTCGAGGAGACCCTCGATGAAGTCGGCCGCGACATCTCCCTCATGCTCGAGGTCGGACACCGTGGGCTCGACGATCTCCTGCTCGGTCATGCCCTCTCCCCGTCCTTCTTGGCGCGCTTGGCGCTCTTGGGCTGCTGCCGCTTCGGCTGCTGCGCGCGCAAGCGGTCGGCATCCTCGAGCATCTTCTGCTGCTCCGCCTCGTACACGGCGACCGGGACGACCTTGCCGTCGGAGCCGATTGCCTTGCCCTTGCGCGCCAGCCGCTCCTCACGAGCCTTCGCAGCGTCGGATCCGGGGGTCGGCATCTCGCGGAGCACGAGGAACTGCTGGCCCATCGTCCACAGGTTGCTGATGAACCAGTAGATGACCACGCCGAGCGGGAAGAACAGACCGGAGAAGATGAAGCCGAGCGGCAGGATGTAGAGCATGATGCGCTGCATCTGGTAGGCCTGGCCGGTCTTCGCCTCGGGCGAGAGGTTTTTCGAGATGATCTGAAGCTGCGTGAAGAACTGGGACCCGATCATCAGGACCACGAGGACGATGAGGATCGCGACCGTCGCCTGCCAGCCGTCCGGCTTCTGCCCCACGGCGTCGGTGAGGCTGGTGTGCAGCGGGGCGACCCCGAACAGGGTCGCGTCGTAGAACTGCTTGGTCAGTTGCTTGGTCAGCAGCCAGACGCCGCCCTCGCCGGCCAGGGCGTGCTTCTTGACGTCGCTCAGCGTGTAGAACATCCCGAGCAGGAAGGGCATCTGCACCAGCAGCGGCAGGCAGCTCGACAGCGGCGTCGTGCCATGCCTCTTGTACAGCGCCATGGTCTCGCGGCTCATCGCCTCGCGGCTGAGCTGATCCCGCTTGCCCTTGTACTTGTCCTGAACTTTTCGCAGTTCAGGGGCGATTTCCATCATCTTGCGCTGGCTCTTGATCTGCCGCACGAAGAGCGGGAACACCGCCGCGCGGATGACGATCACGAGACCGACGATGGACAGCACCCAGGTGAGACCCGCCGAGCCCTGCATTCCCAGGGCGGTGAACAGCCAGTGCCAGGCGACGAGGATCGCCTCGACCAGGGCCTTGAACGGCCACATGACGGTGCCGAGGAGGTCGAAGCCGCCCGACGAGGCGGGTGTCGGCGTAGCCGCGGCAAGCAGGAGGTCGGAACCCACTGATCAGTCCTTTCGGGAGGGTACGACGAATCCTCGGGGCGTGAGGGCGTGTCGGAAGTTCTTGTGCAGCGGTACGTCATCCACACCGCCGTGGCTCCAGGGATTGCAGCGCAGGATCCGCCACGCCGAAAGACCCGCGCCCTTCACCGCGCCGTGCTGCTGCACCGCACCTACAGCGTAGGCGGAACACGATGGGTAGTACCTGCACACATCCCCGTAGAGCGGGGAGACCACCGCGCGGTAGGCGGTGAGGAACGCCAGCACCAGGTTCCGCGGGACCAGCGGGATCGCCCGGGCGGCGTCGTGCGCATGCAGATGGGCGGTCCCGCGGGAGTAGGCGGGCAGCACGCTCATCGCACACCTCTGCTCAGGGCGCGGTCGACGTCGGCGAGCAGATCGGCGAACGGCGCGTCGGCCGCCGCCGGGAGGGCACGGATCACGATGTCCACTCCCTCGCGCAAGGGAAGCTGGCGTGCGCAGACGTCCTTGAGACGTCGTCGGACGGTGTTGCGGGTCACTGCGTTCCCCACCTGCTTGCTCACGATGAAGCCGAACCGTGCCGGACGGGGTTCCCCCGTGTCGAGCACGGAGAGGATCAGCCGGGCCCCGCCGTATCGCCGCCCGCGCCGGACCACCGTGCGGTAGTCGGACCCGCGGGTGATGCGATGCGGGCGGGCGAGCACGGATTACGCCGAGAGCTCGACGCGACCCTTCGAGCGGCGGGCCGAGAGGATGGCGCGGCCGGCGCGGGTGCGCATGCGGGCGCGGAAGCCGTGCTTCTTGGCGCGACGACGGTTGTTGGGCTGGAAAGTGCGCTTGCTCATGATTTCTCCGGGAGTGCTGTCACCGGGATCGTGTGCTGCCGGAGACGGGCGGACAAAAGACTGCCAAAAAGGCATAAGTCAACCGATTAAGGCTACGACGTCCGCCCCGACATCGCAAACCGAGCGGGGGAGACACTCATTATCCACATCTGTGGACGGATCCGCCCACAGGGACACGCCCTCCCCGGATCCCAGTCGCAGGTTGCTCTCGCGGCCCCGGCTGACTACCGTGGCACAAGCAGTTATCCACAGGCAGCGTGATGATCTCCGCCGCCGCGCCGAATCGCCCGGGGGATCCATGTCATCAGCCGCACAGTCCGAGGTTCCCATCTGGGACGAGCTCCTCGACGCGCTGTCCGACGACGACCGGGTCACCCCGCAGCTGCAGGGGTTCCTGAATCTCGCCGTGCCCGCCGGCGTGATGACCGCGACCCTGTACCTCGACGTGCCCAACGATCTGACCGCCGGGCAGATCAACAAGCGGCTGCGCCTGCCCATCATGGAGGCCCTCGCGCGCATCGGCGACGAGGTCACCTCGTTCCGGGTCACCGTCAACCACGACATGGCCGACCAGCAGACCCCCCCGATGCCGATCGCGGACTTCGTCTCCGCCCGCCCGGAACCGGCGCGCATCGAATCGCCCATGGAGCAGCCCACCCCGATCCGCCACGAATCGCGGCTGAACCCGAAGTACGTGTTCGACAACTTCGTCATCGGGCAGTCCAACCGGTTCGCGCACGCGGCCGCGGTCGCCGTGGCCGAGGCGCCGGCGAAGGCCTACAACCCGCTGTTCATCTACGGCGGCCCCGGACTCGGCAAGACCCACCTCCTGCACGCGATCGGCGACTACGCGCAGTCCCTCTACGCGGGTGTCAAGGTCCGCTACGTGTCGAGCGAGGAGTTCACGAACGACTTCATCAACTCGATCGCGAACAACCGCGGCAACGCGTTCCAGGCGCGCTACCGCGAGGTCGACATCCTCCTCATCGACGACATCCAGTTCCTGCAGGGCCGGGCGGAGACGCAGGAGGCGTTCTTCCACACGTTCAACCAGCTGCACGACCACAACAAGCAGGTCGTGATCACGAGCGACGTGCCGCCGAAGCACCTCACCGGCTTCGAGGAGCGGATGCGCAGCCGGTTCGAGTGGGGCCTCATCACGGACGTGCAGGCCCCCGACCTGGAGACGCGTATCGCGATCCTCCGCAAGAAGGCGCAGAGCGAGCAGCTGCACGTGCCCGACGACGTGCTCGAGTACATCGCCACCAAGGTCTCCTCGAACATCCGCGAGCTCGAGGGCGCGCTGATCCGCGCGACCGCCTTCGCGAACCTGAACCGCTCCGCGCTCGACATCGCGACCGCCCAGACCGCGCTGCGCGACATCGTCGACCAGGACGAGGACAGCATCGTCTCGCCGACCGACATCATCACGACGACGGCGAACTACTTCAAACTCACCGAGGACGACCTCTACGGATCCAGTCGGTCGCAGCAGATCGCCACGGCACGGCAGATCGCGATGTACCTGTGTCGCGAGCGGACGAGCCTGTCCCTGCCGAAGATCGGCCAGCTGTTCGGCAACCGCGACCACACCACCGTGATGTACGCGTACAAGAAGATCAGCGAGCTCATGAAGGAGCGCCGCGCGATCTTCAACCAGGTCACCGAGATCACCGCGCAGCTCAGCCGGCGCTGACCGCAGCTCGATCCCCGTCGAGTGGGGCCAATATATTGGCACGTTTCCCATGCCGATGTCCACATGTGGATAAGTTGGGGATATCTCGGCTCGCACCCCCGCCGGAATCCCCAGAAATCGGGACAACCTGTGGATAACTACAGGAACAGTGAATCCGCCCGATGCCTCGAGACCCCACTGTTTCCGCAGGGACTCCACAAGTCACATCCCTGTAGTTCCCTTGTCTCGCAAAGCATCCCCAGAGTTATCCACAGTATCCACAAGCGTTAACACCGTTAAGAACTCTTTGGAGATCCAGGTCCGTCGATCACCTCCGAGGGCGGATCTGGGGATGGATCCGGTCACCGGACCGGATTCGAGGGCGTGCGCATGTCCTGGGGTGGACCGTGGCATTAGCATGGGAGCCCGTGGCGTCTGCCATGCGGCCGGAAGGATGTCATTCGCGTCCTCCCGCGGATCAACGACGAAGGAGCGCCGGTGAGGTTCCAGGTCAATCGCGATGTCTTCAGCGAAGCAGTGTCCTTCGTCGTCAAGCTCCTCCCCCAGCGGAACCCCCAGCCGATCCTGGCCGGCGTCCTGATCGAGGCCGGCGAGAACGGGCTCACCCTCTCGGCGTTCGACTACGAGGCCTCCGCCCGGACGACCATCGAGGCGACGGTCGACGAGGCGGGCACGATCCTCGTGCACGGCCGGCTGCTCTCGGACATCGCCAGCCGACTGCCGAACGCGCCGATCGAGATCGCGGTCGAGGAGGACGGCGGGATCGCCGTGCGCTGCGGATCCGCCCGTTTCACCCTCGCGGCCATGCCGGTCGAGGAATATCCCTCGATCCCCGAGGTGTCCGGTACCTCCGGACTCGTGCCCGCCGAGGACTTCAGCACCGCGATCGCGCAGGTCGGATTCGCGGCCTCCCGCGACGACGTCACCCCTGTGCTCACCGGCGTGCAGCTCGAGGTCAGCGGAACGACGTTGAGCCTCGTCGCAACCGACCGCTACCGGGTCTCGCTGCGCGACGTGCCGTGGGACGGTGAGTCCGCCGAGCAGACCGCGCTGGTCCCCGCCCGCACCCTGCAGGAGGTCGGCAAGACCTTCGGCCACGCCGGCACGATCCAGATCTCGTTCTCCGGCGCCGGCGACCGCGAGATCATCGCGTTCACCGCGGGCAACAAGACCGTCACTTCTCTCCTGATCAAGGGCAATTTCCCGCCTGTGCGCCGGCTGTTCCCCGAGCAGACGGATCACCACGCGGTCGTCAACACCGCCGATCTCACCGAGGCCGTGCGCCGTGTCGCGCTCGTGCTGGACCGTTCCGCCCCGCTGCGCTTCACGTTCGACACCGCAGCCGTCACGATGGACGCCTCGGGCGGCGAGCAGGCTCGGGCCTCCGAGTCGGTCGACGCGCACCTGAACGGCGAGGACGTCACGCTCGGCCTCAACCCGCAGTACCTGCTCGAGGCCCTCGGCGCCGTCCGCAGCGAGTTCGTCCGGGTGACGTTCACGTCCTCCGACAACGCGAACAAGCTCAGCCCGGTGCTCGTCACGAGCCAGACCTCGGTCGACCAGGCGGGCCTGGACTCGTTCAAGTACCTGCTCCAGCCGAACCTGCTGCTGCGCTGACCCGGATGACGCTGGATCGGATCGATCCTGCGCTCGCGGCCCGGATCGTCGCCCGCGACGAACGCGACGGCGACCACTGGCATCCGGAGTATCCCTTCGAGGACGAGCTCGTGCCGCTGCGGATGCTCGCCGCGGCGCAGAACGCGGATCCGGTGTTCACGCTCTACGCGATCCGCGACGACGACGGCGTCGCGGTCGGCGGATTCGGGTTCTTCGGCCCTCCGGACGCGTCAGGGGCTGTCGAGTTCGGGTACGGGCTGATCCCGTCGGCGCGTGGGCGGGGCCTCGCGACCGCGGCCGTGCGCGAAGGGCTGCGGATCGCGGCCGCGCACGGCGCGGTGCGGGCGGTCGCGGACACCGAGGAGACCAACGCCGCCTCCCTCGCGGTCCTCGCTCGAGCCGGGATGACCGAGATCCGCCGCTCCAACGGCATGGTCTACGTCGCCCGCACCCTCTGAGCCCGATCCCCTCGGTTCGCTGGTCGCGACACGCCCTCTTGCGGCGCCGGATGCGGCGTGTCGCGACCAGCGAACGACAGGGGCGGGCCCGGTGCGTGTCGGAGCCCGCGGGTAAGGTTGCTCGGGTGATTGTGGAGCACCTCAGCCTCGTGGACTTCCGCAATTACGCGACCGCGGAACTCGCGCTCCACCGCGGCCCGAACGTGCTTGTCGGCCGGAACGGACAGGGCAAGACGAACCTCGCCGAGGCCATCGTGTTCCTCGCCACACTCGGCTCGCACCGGGTCTCATCGGACGCGCCGATGGTGCGCGACGGCTTCGACGCCGCGATCGTCCGCGCCCGGCTCGCGCACGGCCAGAGAAAAGTGCTGATCGAGGTGCAGATCAACAGGCAGGGATCCAACAAGGCGCGGATCAACGGCGCCCCGGGCCGCACCGCCGACCTGCCCCGTTATGCGCACGTCGTGCTGTTCGCGCCGGAGGATCTGCAGATCGTGCGGGGGGATCCGTCCTCCCGTCGCCGGTTCGCGGATCAGCTGCTGATCCAGCGCGCCCCGCGGATGTCGGCCGTTCTCGGCGATTACGACAGGGTGCTCCGGCAGCGCACCGCGCTGCTGAAATCCGCCCGTGCCCGTGGCATGAAGGCCGAGGCGCTGACCACTCTCGACGTCTGGGACGACAAGCTCATCGCCCTCGGATCCGAGATCATCGACGCGCGCTCCCGGCTCGCAGCCGACCTGCAGCCCGGGCTCGCCGAGGCGTACGCGTCGATCGCCGGCGCCGACCATGACCCGCGCATGCACTGGGCGCAGTCGATCCGCGGCGGGGATCCCGAGGAAGGCGACGACGCCGAGGGCGCGGACGGATCCGGCGGCACGACCGCGGACCTGTTCCGCGCGGCGCTCGCGGCGAAGCGCTCCTCGGAGCTCGAGCGCGGGCTCACTCTCGTCGGTCCGCACCGCGACGACCTCGTGCTGCGGGTGCGCGACCTCCCGGTGAAGGGCTACGCATCGCACGGCGAGTCCTGGTCGGTCGCGCTCGCGCTGCGGCTCGCGTCGGCAGAGCTGCTGCGGCGGGAGTCGCCGGCCGGGGATCCGGTCCTGATCCTCGACGACGTGTTCGCGGAGCTCGATGCCGAGCGCCGCCGCCGGCTCGCCGGGATCACCGCGGGATACGAGCAGGTGCTCGTCACCGCGGCGGTCGAGGAGGACATCCCCGAGGTGCTGCACCGGCACGTCGTGCGGATCTCCGCCGGCACGATCATCGACGAGCGGGAGATTCGGGGCGCGGAATCGTCGTTTGGGGCGCAGAACGACCAGGAATCCCGGCAGGATGCGCCCCAAAACGCAGAAACACGCCCCGAAACGACTCCGCGGGGCGGACCGACCGAGGCCGAGGAGGCGACCGATGACCGATCCTGACCTCCCCGACGTCCCGGAGACCGTCTCGACCTACCTGCGGCTGCGCGGGCTGAAGCCGAGCTCGAAGAACTGGAAGCGCAAGAAGCGCATCGTCGACGACGAGAACGCGCCGTTCACCCCGGGGCGGGATCCGGGTGTGCTCGGCGACGTGCTCGCGAAGCTCACCCGCGACTCGGGCTGGGAGGCCGCGCTCAGCCGGGAGGACCTCGTGCTGCAGTGGGCCGAGCTCGCGGGCCCCGACACGGCCAAGCACTCCGAGCCGGTGTCGCTCGAGGGCGGAATGCTGACCGTCAAGTGCGACTCGACGGCGTGGGCGAAGAACCTGCAGTACATGCGCGCCGTGATCATCACCGAGATCGGCCGGAGGTATCCCGAGGCCGGTGTGCAGAACCTGCGCTTCGTCGGCCCGGACGTCCCCTCCTGGAAATGGGGCCCCAGAGTCGCTCCAGGGCGGGGCCCGCGCGATACCTACGGTTAGGACAAGATCCATCTCGTTCCGCAGGTGTTAAGGCGCGCAGAACGGCACACAACGCGACATTGAGAGCGGTTTCCGATAGACTGGGCGCCTAGATCTTCGATGTGGAGCCTCCTCTCAGATGACACCTGAAAACCCCTCTGACGCGAACGAATCGACCGAGAACGAATCGACCCAGGCGTCGGGGGCTCCAGAGGCTTCCGGCTCTGCGACGAAGCCGGCCGGTGCGTCCGGCGCGCCGACGACGGAGTACGGCGCCGACTCGATCCAGATCCTCGAGGGCCTCGAAGCGGTCCGCAAGCGCCCGGGCATGTACATCGGCTCGACGGGTCCGCGCGGGCTCCACCACCTCGTGTACGAGATCGTCGACAACTCCGTCGACGAGGCGCTCGCCGGTTACGCCGACACGATCCTCGTCACCCTGCTCGACGACGGCGGCGTCCGCGTGGTCGACAACGGCCGCGGCATCCCGGTCGACCCGCACTCCTCCGACCCGACGAAGTCCACGGTCGAGGTCGTGCTCACGATCCTGCACGCCGGCGGCAAGTTCGGCGGCGGCGCCTACGCCGTCTCCGGCGGTCTGCACGGCGTCGGATCCTCGGTCGTGAACGCCCTCTCGACGCGGTTCGAGGTCGAGGTCAAGCAGAAGGGCCACGTCTGGCGGCACAGCTTCGCCGACGGCGGCACCCCGCAGCAGCAGCTCGAGAAGGGCGAGGCGACCTCCGAGACCGGGACGACCATCACGTTCTGGCCCGACGCCACGATCTTCACCGAGACCGTCGACTTCGACTACGACACCCTGCGCACCCGCTTCCAGCAGATGGCGTTCCTGAACAAGGGGCTGCGGATCGAGCTGCGGGACGAGCGCGCCGAGGCGACGGTCGACGAGGAGGTCGACGGCGCGATCGTCACGAAGCAGCGTGCGGACGTATTCTTCTACGAGCGCGGTCTCGTCGACTACGTCGAGTACCTCAACCACGTGCGCCGCGCCGAGGTCGTGACCGAGGAGATCATCGCGTTCGAGTCCGAGGACTCCGAGCGCAAGATCTCCCTCGAGGTCGCGATGCAGTGGACCACCGGCTACACGGAGAACGTGTTCACCTACGCGAACACGATCAACACGCACGAGGGCGGCACGCACGAGGAGGGCTTCCGCGCGGCGCTCACCACGCTCGTGAACCGCTACGCCAGGGCGAACAACCTGCTCAAGGAGAAGGACGACAACCTCTCCGGCGACGACGTGCGCGAGGGTCTCACCGCGGTCATCTCGATCAAGCTCGGCGAGCCCCAGTTCGAGGGACAGACCAAGACCAAGCTCGGCAACACCGAGGCGAAGGCGTTCACGCAGAAGGTGGTCGGCGACCAGCTCGGCGACTGGTTCGACCGGAACCCCGCCCAGGCGAAGAACGTCATCCGCAAGGCGATCGACGCCGCGACCGCACGCCTCGCCGCCCGCAAGGCGCGCGAGACCGCTCGCCGCAAGAGCGTGTTCGAGTCGGCCGCGATGCCGGACAAGCTCAAGGACTGCACGAGCAAGGATCCGTCCATCTCGGAGATCTTCCTCGTGGAGGGCGACTCGGCCGGCGGCTCCGCCGTGCAGGGCCGCGACCCGCACACCCAGGCGATTCTCGCGCTCCGCGGCAAGATCCTGAACGTCGAGCGCGCGCGTCTCGACAAGGCTCTCGCCAACAAGGAGGTCCAGGCGATGATTCAGGCCTTCGGCACGGGCATCGGCGAGGACTTCGACCTGGAGAAGGCCCGCTATCACAAGATCGTGCTGATGGCGGATGCCGACGTGGACGGCCAGCACATCACGACGCTGCTGCTCACGCTGCTGTTCCGGTACATGCGCGGGCTCATCGAGGCGGGTTTCGTCTTCCTCGCGATGCCGCCGCTGTACCGGCTGAAGTGGTCGAACGCGCCGCACGAGTACGTGTACTCGGACGCGGAGCGGGACGCGCTGCTCAAGGACGGTGCGGCGAACGGCAAGCGCCTCCCGAAGGACGCGCCGGTGCAGCGGTACAAGGGTCTCGGCGAGATGAACGCCAAGGAGCTGTGGGAGACCACGATGGATCACACCACGCGGACCCTCCGCCAGGTGACCATCGACGACGCCGCGGCCGCCGACGAGATCTTCAGCGTGCTGATGGGCGAGGACGTCGAGTCCCGCCGCAGCTTCATCCAGCGCAACGCCAAGGACGTCCGCTTCCTGGACATCTGACCCTCACACCACACCCACCACACAAGCGAAGACTCGGGCCGCGCCCCATGAATGACGGAGGGCGCAGGGACGGGATCCCGAGAGATATCGGGAGGGGCCCGCGAAGCGGGAAGGAACCCGCTGATCTCTCGGGATCCCGTCCCGGAGCCCGGCCCACGAACAGGCACGAACGGCAAGACGAGAAGAAGACATGACTGACGAGAGCCGCCCCGAAGCCGAGCACAACCACGGCAAGATCGACCAGGTCGACCTGCAGTCGGAGATGCAGCGGTCGTACCTCGACTACGCCATGGCGGTCATCGTCGGGCGCGCGCTGCCCGATGTGCGCGACGGCCTCAAGCCCGTGCACCGCCGCGTGATCTACGGCATGTACGACGGCGGCTTCCGCCCCGACAAGTCGTTCTCGAAGTGCGCCCGCGTCGTCGGCGAGGTCATGGGTCAGTACCACCCGCACGGCGACTCGGCGATCTACGACGCCCTCGTCCGCCTCGTGCAGCCGTGGTCGCTGCGCTACCCGCTCGCGCTCGGCCAGGGCAACTTCGGCTCCCCCGGCAACATGGGCGCCGCCGCCCCGCGCTACACCGAGACGAAGATGGCCCCGCTCGCGCTCGAGATGGTGCGGGACATCGAAGAGGAGACCGTCGACTTCTCGGACAACTACGACGGTCAGACCCAGGAGCCCGACGTCCTGCCGGCCCGGTTCCCGAACCTGCTGGTGAACGGATCCGTCGGCATCGCGGTCGGCATGGCGACGAACATCCCGCCGCACAACCTCCGTGAGGTGTCCGAGGCGGCGCTGTGGGCGCTGGAGAACCCGGACCTGCCCCGTGAGGAGCTGCTCGAGGGCCTCATCCAGCGCGTGCCCGGCCCGGACTTCCCGACCGGCGCGCAGATCCTCGGCACGAAGGGGATCCACGAGGCGTACCGCACCGGCCGCGGATCCATCACGATGCGCGCGGTGGTCGGCGTCGAGGAGATCCAGGGACGCACCTGCCTCGTGATCACCGAGCTGCCGTACCAGGTGAACCCGGACAACCTCGCGGTGAAGATCGGCGACCTGGCCCGCGAGGGCAAGATCACCGGGATCGCGGACATCCGCGACGAGACCAGCGACCGCACCGGCCAGCGCCTGGTCATCGTGCTCAAGCGCGACGCGGTCGCGAAGGTCGTGCTGAACAACCTGTACAAGCACACCTCGCTGCAGGAGAACTTCGGCGCGAACATGCTCGCGATCGTGGACGGGGTGCCGCGCACGCTCGCCCTCGACGGCTTCATCACGAACTGGCTCGACCACCAGATCGACGTCATCGTGCGGCGCACGAAGTTCCGCCTGGCCAAGGCCGAGGCGCGGATGCACATCCTGCGCGGCTATCTCAAGGCGCTCGACGCGCTGGACGAGGTCATCGCGCTGATCCGCCGGTCGCCCACCGTGCAGGAGGCGAGCGAGGGACTGCAGAAGCTCCTCGACATCGACGAGGTCCAGGCCGACGCGATCCTGCAGATGCAGCTGCGCCGCCTCGCCGCCCTCGAGCGTCAGAAGATCATCGACGAGGCCACCGAGCTCGAGGCCCAGATCGTCGAGTACAAGGCGATCATCGCGGATCCGCTCCGCCAGCGCGCGATCATCCGCGAGGAGCTCACCGCGATCGTCGACCGCTTCGGCGACGACCGCCGCACGCACATCCTGCACGGCTTCGACGGCGACGTCTCGATCGAGGACCTCATCGCCGAGGAGGAGATGGTCGTCACGGTCACCCGTGAGGGTTACATCAAGCGGACCCGTAGCGACAACTACCGCTCGCAGCACCGCGGCGGCAAGGGCGTGAAGGGCGCGCAGCTGCGCGCCGACGACCTCGTCGAGCACTTCTTCGTGACGACCACGCACCACTGGCTGCTGTTCTTCACCGACAAGGGCCGGGTCTACCGCGCCAAGACGTACGAGATCCCCGAGGCCGGCCGCGACGCCAAGGGCCAGCACGTCGCGAACCTGCTCGCCCTGCAGCCGGAGGAGAAGATCGCCCAGATCCTCGACATCCGCGACTACGAGGCCGCGCAGTACCTCGTGCTGGCGACCCGCGGCGGACTCGTGAAGAAGAGCCGCCTCGGCGACTACGACACGAACCGTCAGGGCGGCGTCATCGCGATCCGCCTGCGCGAGGAGGACGAGCTGGTCAGCGCATTCCTCGCCGACGCGGCCGACGACGTCCTGCTCATCAGCAGGCACGGCATGTCGGTGCGCTTCCACGCGACCGACGACGCGCTGCGCCCGATGGGCCGGGCCACCGAGGGCGTCAAGGGCATGAAGTTCGCGGGCGACGACAGCCTGCTGTCCGCGTCGCTCGTCACCGAGGGCGGATTCGTGTTCGTCGTCACCGACGGCGGGTACGCGAAGCGCACCTCCGTGGACGAGTACCGTGTGCAGGGCCGTGGCGGCCAGGGCATCAAGGTCGCCAAACTGAACGATGACAGGGGCATCCTCGCGGGCGGTCTGATCGTCCAGGAGGACGATGAGGTCCTTGTGGTTCTTGCCAGTGGCAAGGTGGTACGCTCTGCCGTGGCCGAGGTGCCGGCGAAGGGTCGCAACACCATGGGCGTGGTTTTCGCCCGGACCGACGATGAGGATCGGATCCTTGCGATCGCCCGCAACACCGAGCGCGGCCTGGCCGAGAGCGAAGAGTCCGAGGACTCCGCTGCGGCCCCCGAGACCCCGACCCCCGAAGGAACTGACGAATGAGCACGGTAGCCGACAAGCTCGCCAAGAAATCGTCGCGCAAGACGTCGAGCAAGCAGGTCCGCCTGCGCCTCGTGTACATCGACTTCTGGTCCGCCGTGAAGCTGTCCTTCCTCGGCGCGATCGCGATCGCGATCGTCACCCTGGTGTCGTTCCTGCTGATCTACCTGGTGATGGCGGCGACCGGTCTCATCGCCAAGGGTGACGAGTTCGTCGGCGGATTCACCGACGGCGCCGTGAAGCTGAGCTCGATCGTCGGCCTGCCGCAGGTGCTCGCGTTCGGCTCGGTCGTCGCGATCCTGAACCTCATCGTGTTCACGGTGCTCGGCGCGATCATCGCCGGCATCTACAACGTCGCGGTGAAGGTGACCGGCGGCCTGCTCGTCGGCTTCACCTCGAACTGACGCTTTCTGGAAGGCCCGGTCCCCGCGTGGGCCGGGCCTTCGGCGTTCCTCGGTCGTTGAGCGAGGACGCGCAGCGACCGAGACGAAACGCGGTTACCTGCGGATCGCCGCGTTTCGTCTCGCTCCGCCTCCGGCGGGGCTCGCTCAACGACCCCGAGAGGCGGGCGGCGGGACCTTACTCAGACCACCCCGGTGGAACCGAGCAGAGTGCCGATGAGCCAGGTCGCGGCGAGGGCGAGCGCGCCGCCGACGAGGAGGCGGATCGAGGCGCGCACGGGATCGGATCCGCCGATCCGCGCCGAGATCCAACCGGTCGCCGCGAGCGCGAAGAGCACCGCGACGAAGGTGATCGGCACGCGCATGCCGGCGGGCGGGAGCAGGATCGCGAGCAGAGGCAGCACCGCTCCGCAGGTGAACGCGATCGCGGACGAGATCGCGGCGTGCCAGGGGCGCACCAGGTCGTCCTGGTCGATGCCGAGCTCGACCTCCAGGTGCGCGGCGAGGGCGTCGTGCGCGGTGAGCTCGGCGGCGACCTTGTGCGCGGTCTCGTCGGTGAGTCCACGGGCGCGGTAGAGGCCGACCAGTTCGGCGAACTCCTCCTCCGGCATGGTCTTCAGCTCGTGGCGCTCCTTCTCGATGAGCGCGTGCTCGCTGTCGCGCTGGCTCGACACCGACACGTACTCGCCGAGCGCCATCGAGATCGCTCCGCCGATGAGACCGGCGAGTCCGGCGACCAGCAGGGCGGCGTTGCTCGACGTGGCCCCGGCGACGCCGACGACGAGCGAGGCGACCGAGACGATGCCGTCGTTCGCGCCGAGCACCCCGGCGCGCAGCCAGTTCAGCCGCCCGTTGACGTTCTTGGAGTGGGGTTCCCCCGAGTGCTCGGTGCTCATGTGACCACGAAAGCACTGCGGACCGCCGCCGTCCACAGAGGCAAGGCATGCATAAGCCCCGTCGCCTTACGGATATCCCGAAACCGATCCTCGGGATCCCTCCGTTCCGCCGGTCCGAGCGCCGCCGTAGCGTGGAGCCATGACCACAGCACAGGCCTACGTCCCGCCGCCCGCGGAGGATCCCGCGGCGCGACCGACGACCCGCACCCCGTTGCGCATCCTTCTGACGGTGCTCGAGCTCGCCGCGCTCGGCGTCGTCGGCTCCGCCGCGGTGGGCCTGCTCGGAGGCCTGCTCGGGCTGAGCTTCGGACTGCTCTTCGTGGGCGTCGGCGTGGTGTTCCTCGTCGGGCTCGTGTACGCGCTGTTCGGCGTGGCCTGGTTCGAGATCGCCCGGCTGGACGGGCTGTACCGGTTCGAGCTTCCGGCGGTGCAGTGGCGCCCCCGGGAGCGCCCCGGATTCGGCGGGTGGCTGCTGTCGGTGTGGCGGCAGGCGTACAACGGCCGGATGTGGCGGGCCCTGGCGAACTTCGCGATCGCGTGCGCGTTCGGCGGCCTCGTGCTGCGACTGTTCGGCTGGCTCGGCTGGTCGGCGGTGACCGCGTTCGCGCCCCTGTTCAGCACGGGCGACGCCGACACCGGCTGGGGGACGACGTATCCGATCGCGTGGGCGCCGCTGTTCGGCGGCCTCGGCGTGGCCGCGTCGATCGTCGGCATCGTCGGGCTCGCACTGCTGCACCGGGTGATCTCCCGCGGCATCGTGGCCACTCCCGACCGCAACAGGGAGCTCACCGAACAGGTCCGCACCACCACCGCGCAGCGCGCCGGCGCCGTGCGCGCCGCAGATGTCGAGCGCACCCGGATCGAGCGCGACCTGCACGACGGCGTCCAGCCCCGTCTCGTCTCGGTCGGCATGACCCTGGGCATGGCACAGCAGAAGATCGACACGGACCCGGAGGCCGCGAAGGCGCTCATCGCCGAGGCGCACACGTCGACCAAGGCCGCGATCACCGAGCTGCGCCAGCTCGCCCGAGGGATCCACGCATCAGTGCTCGACGACCGCGGACTGGACGCGGCGCTCTCCGCCCTCGCCGGGCGCTCCCCCGTGCCGGTCGTCCTCGACGTGCGGCTCGACGGCCGCTGCTCCCGCGACGCCGAGGCCGCCGTCTACTTCTCGATCGCCGAATCCCTCACCAACGCCGCCAAGCACTCCCGCGCCGGCGAATGCCGCGTGGTCGTGCGGGTGCGCGACGGCGGCACGCTGTGGGCCCGCGTCGAGGACAACGGCGTCGGCGGAGCGACCGTCGTCCCCGGCGGCGGCCTGGACGGTATCGGAAACCGCGTGCTCGCGGCCGGCGGCACGATCCGCCTGGACAGCCCCGTGGGCGGCCCGACCAGCCTGGAGGTGAGTGTCCCGTGCGCATCCTGATCGTCCGGCATCTCAACCAGCAGTGCGGCACCGGAGCGGCGGAGGGCGTGTCATGAGGATCCTGATCGTCGAAGACTCGGTCCTCCTGCGGGAGGGCTTGGTCCGCCTGCTCGAGGACGCCGACCACACGGTGGTCGCCGCCCTCCCCGACGCCTCGGATCTCGACGCGACCGTCGACGCGACCGCTCCCGCGCTGTGCATCCTCGACGTCCGCCTGCCGCCCACGTTCGTGGACGAGGGGATCCGCGCGGCGCTGGCTCTGCGCAAGCGGATCCCGCAGCTGCCCCTCCTGGTCCTGTCGCAGTACGTCGAGGAGCGCTACGCGAGCGACCTCATCGCGGCTCAGACCGGATCGGCGCAGGGGTCCGCAGGCCCGCTCGGCTACCTGCTCAAGGACCGCGTCGCCGACGTGGCCGAGTTCATCGAGTCCGTCGAGCGGATCGCGTCGGGATCCACCGTCCTGGACCCGGAGGTGGTCGCGCAGCTGCTCACCCGGCGCAACCAGGACGACCGGATGCAGAGCCTCACCGATCGCGAGCGCTCCGTGCTCGCGATGATCGCCGAGGGCCGGTCGAACCAGGCCATCGCGTCGACGCTCTTCCTCTCCGAGGCGAGCGTCGAGAAGCACATCACCGCCATCTTCCAGAAGCTCGGCCTCGAGCCCGACGAATCCGGCAACCGCCGGGTGCTCGCCGCCATCGCGCACCTCGAGAGCACCGGCCTCCCCCGCACGCAGAACGGAACGAACCGATGACGAACCCCACTCCCCCGGATCCCCGGGATCCTCAGCCCTCCGCCCCGTCGGCGTCGCCGGCCCGCACACCGCGCGCCGGCGCCGTGACGAGCATCACCGTCAGCGCCCTCATCATCGGCGCCCTCGCGCTCGCCGCCACGGGCGGGAACGCGGCGATCGCAGCGACGGGACAGTTCACCGGCGTCGACGGACCGGTCGCGCAGGGCACCTCGCTCGACGTGACCGGTGTCACGAAGCTCACCCTCGACGCCGGCGGCGGATCCGTGACGATCCGCTACGCCGACGTCCCCGAGGCGACGCTGCGCAGCACCGGACGCGGCAGCGGCAACTGGACCATGCACCGGGAGGGGGGCACGCTCGTCGTCGAGAGCCCTCGAGCCGTGCTCGGCTGGTGGGTCGACGGGTGGTTCCAGGACGGCCCGTCGACGACGCTGACCCTGCCGGACGACCTCTCCGGCCGGCTCGACGCCGACCTCACGCTCGAGGCCGGGGCCCTCGACGCACAGGGCGACTTCGGCACGCTGAAGGCGAAGCTCAGCGCGGGCATGATGACGCTGGACGGATCCGCACGCGACGTGACCGCCCGGGTCGACGCGGGCGCAGCGACCCTGCATCTGAGCGACGTCGCGACGGCCGATCTGACCATGTCGGCCGGCCGGCTCGACGCGACGCTGACCGGGTCGCAGCCCGACAGCGTGAAGCTCGACGTGAGCGCCGGCGCCATGGACGTCACGGTGCCCTCGGGCTCGTACGCCCTGTCCAAGGACGTCTCGGCCGGAAGCCTGGACGCCCGGATCCCGACCGACTCCTCGTCCGACCACCGGGTGCAGGTCGACCTCTCCGCCGGATCGATCAGCCTCCGCAGCGGGAGCTGATCCCCTCGATTTCGTGAATCGTGCCCACGTCGGGTAAAGTCTTGGAGGTTGATACGGGGCTATAGCTCAGGCGGTTAGAGCGCTTCACTGATAATGAAGAGGTCCCAGGTTCAAGTCCTGGTAGCCCCACCGACACGCTGAGAGGATCCGAGAAATCGGATCCTCTCCGTCGTCGAGAGCGGGGCCTTAGCTCAGTTGGTAGAGCGCTTGCTTTGCAAGCAAGATGTCAGGAGTTCGAATCTCCTAGGCTCCACGGATTTCAGACGAAGAGCCCCGGGTGCACCCCGGGGCTCTTCTTCGTCTCCGCGACCTTCTCGGACCGTTCGGTCGTTCGGGAGGACCTGCTGCCCTCGGCACGTGCCGGCGCGCCGGCGCCGCCCGGATCGGCTCAGACGACCGCCTCGGCCAGGGCCGTGACGGGTGATGTGCGAGGTGTGCCCGCGGTGACCCGCGACCACGATGCCGCAAGGACCTCGACCGCGCGCTCGAGCTCGCGCGGTTCGGCCGTGAACGGGATCCTGAGGTGCCGCTCGTGGCCGCCCTCCACCGCGAACCGGGGGCCCGCGCTGAGGTGCAGCCCGTGGGCGGCGGCGTCGATCACGAGTGCCGAGCTGAGCGGCGCCCCGAGGCCCACCCAGAGCGCGACCCCGCCGCGCACCTCCGGCACCGACCACTCCGGCACTGTGCGCGCGAGCGCGGCGACCAGGGCGTCCCGGCCCGAACGGAGCAGGGTGGAGCGCTGCGGCAGGATCTCGTCGAGCCGGGACACGACACGGGTCGCGATCGCCTGCTCGAGGTCCGGCGTGCCCAGGTCGTGCGCGGCGCGGGCCGCGCGCAGGCGCCGGATCACCTCCTCCTCGGCGCGGATCCAGCCGACCCTCAGTCCGCCCCAGACCGCCTTGCCCAGGGAGCCGACACGGATCGCGGGCCCCGCCGCGCCGAGCGGGGTGGGGCGCTCGGTCTCGTCGATCGTCAGCTCGGCCGTGGTCTCGTCGATGAGCAGGGTCGATCCCGCGTCGTGCGCGGCCCGTTCGAACGCGTGGCTCTCCGCCGGCGTCATCGAGCGACCGGTCGGGTTCTGGAACTCGGGCATGAGATAGGCGAGCACGGGCCGGGCGCGGGCGAACGCCTGCGCGGCGCGGTCGACGTCCCAGCCGTCCTCGGTCGTCACCGGGACTCCGACGAGACGCGAGCCGGCGCGGCGGAAGGTCTCCGCCGCGTGCGGATATGTCGGCGTCTCGATGAGCACGCGGTCGGCACAGTGCAGCAGCGTCGAGGCGATGAGGTTCAGAGCGTGCTGAGCGCCGTTCGTCACCATGATCTGGGTCGGATCCGTGTGCATGCCGTGACGGGAATACCTCTCGGCGATGGCCGTGCGGAGCTCCAGGTGCCCGAGGATGTCGTAGCCGGCGCGGGAGACGAGGGCGGTCGCCGATCCCGCCACCTCGGCGATCACCCCGGGCAGGCCCGGCCAGGCCGGCGGGCTCGCCTGCTGCAGATCGATGCCGCCGTGGTCGAACCAGCGGGCCGACGTCGTGCGGCCGAGCGGCCGGGTGATGCTGCCGGACCCCTGTCGGCTGACGATGTGCCCGGTGCCGCGCAGCGTGCGATACGCCGCAGCGACCGTCGTGCGGCTCACGCCCAGCGCGCCCGCCAGTTCGCGTTCGGCGGGAAGTGCGGTCCCCGGCGCGATCCGGTTGTCCAGGCAGAGCAGCCGGATCCCGTCGGCAAGGGCGTCGTAGGCGGGCTCGCTCGTGCGCCAGAGGCCGAGCAGCTCGACGAGGGCGCGAGCGGAGAGCCGGGAGTCCATCGGGCCAGCGTACGCGAATTGGACTGTTCTGACAGGACCACTTTTAGGGGATCATGGATCCATGACTCGACGGGTGATCCAGCTGCTGATCGGACTGCCGCTCTACGGCGTGGGCGACGCGCTGATGATCGCGGCCGGCTTCGGGCTCGACCCGTGGACCGTCTTCGCGCAGGGCCTCGCCGTGCGCACCGGCGTCGGGATCGGATGGATCACCAACATCGTCGGCCTGCTCGTCCTGCTGCTGTGGATCCCGCTCCGCCAGCGCCCGGGCATCGGCACGATCGCGAACATCCTGCTGGTCGGCACCGCGATCCAGGGCACTCTCGCCGTGCTGCCGCCCGTGCACGACCTGCTCCCGCGGATCCTGCTGTTCGTCGTGGGGCTGCTCGCCGTCGCCCTGGCGAGCGGCCTCTACATCGGCTCGCGGTTCGGCGCCGGCCCGCGTGACGGGCTGATGACCGGCATGAACGCGCGGCTGGGCTGGCCGATCTGGGTATCGCGTCTGTCGGTCGAGCTGACAGTGCTGCTCGTCGGCTGGCTGCTCGGCGGAACGGTCGGGATCGGCACGGTGGTCTTCGCCGCGGGCATCGGCCCGCTCGTCCACATCGCGCTGCCGCTGTTCGACACGGCGCGCGCCCCGCGGATGTCGCCTGCGGCACAGCCCGCCCCCGAGACGGCGGTCGATCCGGCATAGCCTTCCGGCGCGGACGACGGTCGCGGTCCCCTCCGGACGCGACGCACAGCCGCGGATGGCATGATGATGCCGTGCCGGCACATCGAGAGACGTGGCCGCTCGTCGCGGGCGGCGCAGCGCTCGTCGTCGCGTTCGTGGCGACGTACTTCCTCTTCGTCCGCACCTACGTCGGGCAGGTCGTCGACGAGCGCGCGTTCGCCGGCGCCGCTGATCAGCACGACCTGATCTATCGGTTGTCCGGCGCTGTGCTCGGCAACGTCCCGTACGTCGCGCTCGGCGGCGGCATCCTGCTCACGCTGGTCATCGGCGCCGCCACCCGGCGGCCCAAGCACATCGTGGTCGCGCTCGGGGTGGGAGCCATCGCCTCGGTGCTCGCCGAGCTCGCCAAGCACGTGTTCCTGACCCGGGCGCAGACCGGCGCGACGGACCTCCTCAGCAATTCATTCCCATCCGGGCATGCAACGGTCGCGGCCGCCGCGGCGTTCGCGGTCTTCCTGGTCTCCCCGCCGCGCTGGCGCCCCCTGGCGGCGGTCCTGGGCGGTGCCTTCGCGGTGCTCACCGGGATCCTGTTGCTGATCCACCAATGGCATCGTCCGAGCGACGTCGTCGCCGCCTTCGTTCTCGTCGGCGCCTGCGGCTGCGTGGGCGGCCTCGCCCTCGTCGTCTGGCGAGTGCCGAGAGCATCCCGCCCGGCACGCTCGCTCCCGGCGGTGTGGTGGATCGCGGTCGGGAGCGGCGTCGTCGCGCTGATCGCCTTCGTCGTGATCTACGTCACCGTCGAGCAGCACGGCAGCCACCGCACGATCGCCTACGCGGGCGGCAGCGCGGCGATCCTCGCGGTGGGCAGTGGGCTGGCCGCCGCGGGCAACCGGGTCTTCCGCCGGATCTCCTGACGGGCGGCCCCGCGGCCCGGCCTTCCGACCGTGTCCCGGAATCGGCACCACCGTGTCCCGATTCCGGTCGCGGGAAGGGCGGTTCCGCAGCAGAAACCGGGACACGGCTCCCGTACGAGAACCCCCTGATCGCGGCGGTATATCGGATCAATCGGACCCGAGTCAAGTAATCCACATGTGGATGAACCTGTTAATAGATTTCCGCGGCCGGAGGAATGTCATTCCGACGCCGTCGATTCGCGTCCCGGTGGCGGCATGCGAGAGGCATGCGACGGCATCCGGATTTGCGCCGACCGGGCAGCGTGGGTCCATACTCGTCGTCATGCCTTCCTCCCTCTGCCTCGACGGGCTGCGCTTCGCCATGGTCTCCTCGACGGCCAGCGCCGTCGATCCGGACGCCCCGACGACCTTCGCGTACCACCAGGACGGCAGGCTGATCTGGGGTGAGTACACCGGCGACACCGTCACCGAGGGCCGGTTCGTCGGGGAGGTCGTCGACGCCGAGGTGCGCGTCTCGTTCGCGCACGCCCTCGCGAGCGACGGATCCGTCGTGCGCGGCGACGCGGTCAGCCGTGCCGAGCGCGCCGAGGACGGCCGGATCCGGCTCATCGAGGACTTCGCCGTCGACGGCGTGGACCACGTGAGCGTCTGCCTGCAGGTCTGATCCGGGTTGCGGGATCGTCAGATCCTGGTTCCCCGGCTCTGGTCGGTGCGCGTGAACCGCATCAGACCGCTGTCCACGCCGATCGGATCGCGCCGCGGAATGTCGCCGGGCAGCACGAACGGCCGACTGAACAGCTCGCCCATCACGATCGCGGTCTCGACCTTCATGACCTCGGGGCGGTCCGCGATCGTGCCGATCACGAGCGATTGCATGGACTCCATGTCGACGCTGCGCACGATGAGCATGACGTCGTGCTCGCCGGTCATCACCCGCGCCGACTCGACGTCGGGCATCTCGCCGATCGCCTGCAGGAACGACGTCCACGACTGCGGCTGGATCGTGCAGAACACGAGTGCGCTGACGCCGAGGCCGAGGCGGGTGGTGTCGACCTCGGCGGTGTAGCCCGTGATGATGCCGGCGCGGGTCAGCGACTCGATCCGCGAGTAGGCGCTGGCACGCGAGATCCCGACCTCCTGAGCGAGGGCGGCGATCGAGATCCGTCCGTTCCGGCGCAGCGCGCGGAGGATGTCGTACGCGATTTCGTCGATCACGGGTGCGGATCGTCCAGATGTGGACGGGAGATCGTCAGTCATGCTGGACATATTGCCGTAGTGATGGAAGCGTGACAATCGAATTCTCGAAACTGGGTCGATCCCTCGGATATAGTGCCGGAAAACCCGATCAGGTCGTTTGACCTGTCCATCTCAATGAGGAGGAGAGCTGTGGCTCGTTCCCATCGCCACGCCGCCGCTGCGCTCATCGCCGTGGCCGCCATCGCGCTTGCCGGCTGCTCCGGAGGCAACTCCGCGAACAACTCGAACAGCTCCTCCGGGGGCGGTACGCTCGTCGTCGACACCGCGTTCTCGCTCGAGACCGGCGACCCGGGCCGCAACTACGTGCCGACCGGCAACATGGTGCTGCACGCCGTCTACGACACGCTGCTCACCTTCCAGGGCGCCGACTCGAGCACCCCGAAGCCGGACCTCGCGACCATGAAGCAGAACGCGGACGCCACCGAGTTCACCTTCACGATCCAGGACGGCCGCAAGTTCTCCGACGGCACCCCGGTCACCGCGGACGACGTCGTCTTCTCGCTCGACCGCGTCGCCGGCATCACGGACTCCAAGGCGAACTTCCTGATGGCCGGGATCACGGTCGCGAAGGTCGACGACAAGACGGTCAAGCTGACGACCAAGACCCCGTCGCTGCAGCTGCCCGCGATCGTCACCAACCCGTCGCTCGCGATCCTGAACTCGAAGGCCGTCGAGAAGAACGGCGGCAAGACCGACAACTCCGATGCCGCGAAGTCGTGGCTCGACGCCAACTCCGCCGGCTCCGGTCCCTATAAGCTGCAGTCCCTCGACCTCAACACGCAGGTCGTGCTGGTGAAGAACGACAAGTACGACGGCACCGACAAGCCGGCCTACGACAAGATCGTGGTCCGCAACATCTCGCAGTCGTCCACTCAGCTCACCAACCTCAAGGGCGGCGACTCGAACGTGGCGGTCGACCTCTCCGGCGACCAGGTGAAGAACCTCGGCAGCGGCTTTACGGTGAACTCGGCTCCCTCCGCCGAGACCCTGTTCCTGCTCATCAACCAGGACAAGAACGTCGGCGGCGTGACCGCGAGCCCGAAGTTCGCCGAGGCCGTCCGCTACGCGCTCGACTACAAGAAGCTCCTCGAGCTCGCCGGATCCGGCGCCGTGCAGGCCACCGGCGTCATCCCGCCGATGTTCCCCGGCGCGAACAAGACCGGTGCCGCGCAGGATCTCGCGAAGGCCAAGGACGCTCTGGCCGCGTCGGGCTACAAGGGCGAGGCGATCAAGCTGCAGTTCCCGAACGACAACCCGGTCGGCGGCGTGGAGTTCACCCCGGTCGCCGAGCGCGTGCAGGAGCAGCTGAAGGCCGTCGGCATCAACGCGAGCCTCGCCCCCGCGCCGTTCGCCACCGAGGTCCAGCCCTACGTGAAGGCCCAGGAGGCGTTCTCGCTCTGGTACTGGGGCCCCGACTACGCCGACTCGTCCTCGTTCCTGCCGTTCGGCCCGGGTCAGAAGGTCGGCCTGCGCGCCGGGTGGCCGACGACCGCCGACAGCACGATCGCGGGCCTCGTCACGAAGGCGCAGAACGCGACCACGGTCGACGCGCGCAACTCCGCGTTCAGCGACTACGCGAAGGCCATGCAGGACTCCGGTCCGTTCGTGCCGCTGATCGTCCCCGGCATCAACCTCGCGAGCTCCACCAAGGTGGCCGGTCTCGAGTACAACGTGACCTGGACCCTCGACCTGCGCACGCTGCACCCCGCGAAGTGACTCCCGCGGCGGGGTCGGGCCTTCGGGTCCCGGCCCCGCCGTCCCCTGATCCCCCGAGACGGAAGCGCCGACGTTGACGCAGACCCAAGCCATCGCCACCCGCACGGTGCGGACGTCGCAGCACACCCTGCTGCGGTTCCTCGCCCGCCGTGCCGTGACGAGCGTGATCCTCCTGTTCGGGATCCTGCTGGTCACCTTCTCGCTCACCGTGATCGTCCCCGGCGATCCGGTGCGCGCGGCCCTCGGCGAGGGCGCCTCGTCGAACCCGGCCACCGTCGCCGCGTTCCGGGAGAAGTACGGACTCGACCAGCCGGTCTGGATCCGCTTCTTCCGCTACGTCGGCAACCTCTTCCAGGGCGACCTCGGCACCTCGATGACGACCGGTCGCCCCGTCGTCGACGACCTCGCCAAGGCCGTGCCCGCGACCGGCGAGATCGCCTTCTACGCCATCATCGTCAGCCTCGCGGTCGCGATCGTTCTGGGCACGCTCGCCGCCTATCGCCGCGGCAAGGTCACCGACCAGGTCGTGCGCGTGGTCACCCTGATCGGCCTGAGCATCCCCACCTTCTGGATGGCGATCCTCACCTACCAGCTGTTCTTCATGAACCTGCACTGGGTGAGCGGATCCGGCCGGATCTCGCCGACGATCACCCCGCCCCCGCGGATCACCGGCTTCTACACGATCGACTTCCTGCTCAACGGCGACTCGGTCGGCTTCTTCGACGCGACCAGCCACCTCGCCCTGCCGGTGCTCGTGCTGAGCCTGTTCACGATCGCCACCCTCACCCGGTTCGTGCGCACCTCGGTGCTCGAGGTGCTCGACATGGACTACGCCCGCGCCGCCCGCGCCAAGGGCCTCAGCGGACGCCGCGTCGTCATCGGGTACGTGCTGCGCGGCGCGGCTCTGCCGATCCTCACGCTCGTCGGGATCGCCTTCGGCAGCCTGCTCTCCGGCACCGTGCTCGTCGAGGCCGTGTTCGCCTGGCCGGGCCTGGGCACCTACGCCTACAACGCGTCGAAGAACCTCGATCTGCTCGCCGTCACCGGCGTCGGCCTCGTCGTCGGCGTCATCTACCTCATCATCAACCTCGTCGTCGACGTGCTGTACGGCGTCCTGGACCCGCGAGTGAGGCTGTCGTGAACCTCGTCGTCCCTTCCAAGTTCGCGTCGAAGCGCCGGCGGCCCTGGTTGCCGCGCGCCTGGCGCACCCCGCTCGCCCTCGTCGGCACCGTGATCGCGCTGGCCTGGATCGTCGTCGCGATCCTCGCCCCGTGGATCGCCCCGCACGACCCGCTCGCGCAGAACCTGCCACGCCTCGCGCCGCCGAGCGCCGATGCGATCATGGGCACCGACGTGAACGGCCGCGACGTGTTCTCGCGCCTGCTCGTCGGCGCGCAGACCACGATCCCGCTCGCCCTCATGCTCGTCGTCTGCGCGATGATCGTCGGGACGATCGTCGGCGCCGTCGCCGGATACCTCGGCGGCTGGGTCGACGAGGTGCTGATGCGCATCACCGACATGGTGATGGCCTTCCCGACAGTGATCCTCGCCATGGTGATCGCGGCGTCGCTCGGCCCGTCCATCATGAACGCGGTCATCGCCGGCATCATCGTCGCCTGGCCGCCCTACGCCCGCATCACCCGGTCGCTCGTGCTCGGCCTGCGCACGCAGAACTACGTGATCGCGGGACGCCTGCTCGGATCCTCCCCGATCCGATCGCTCGCACGCGACGTGCTGCCGAACATCGCCGGTCCCGTGCTCGTGCTCGCCTCGCTCGACATCGGCACCGCGATCCTGCTCCTCTCCGGCCTGTCCTTCCTCGGTCTCGGCGCGCAGCCGCCGACTCCGGAATGGGGCACGATGATCGCCGCGGCCATGCAGAACACCTCGGCCTGGTGGCTGGGCCTGTTCCCGGGACTTGCGATCCTCAGCATCGTGATGGCGTTCAACTTCATCGGCGACTCGCTCCGCGACGCCCTCGACCCGCTCGCCGCGCGCGAGCGCGAGGCCGAGGCGCCGACCGCGGTGTCGGCCGCCGCCGCGACCGGGGAGGTGGCCGCATGACCGCCGCGCTTTCGATCCGCGACCTGCGTGTCGAGCTCGGGCAGAGCCGGAACCATCGCACCGAGGTCGTCAAGGGCATCTCGCTCGACCTCGTGCCGGGACGGATCCAGGGCCTCGCCGGTGAGTCGGGATCCGGCAAGAGCATGACCGCCATGGCGATCCTCGGCCTGCTGCCCGCGGGCGGCACGGCGTCGGGCTCGATCGTCCTCGGCGGCGACACCGAGCTCGTCGGGATGGCCGGCAGCGCGTACCGGAGGGTGCGCGGCAAGCGCATCGGCATGGTGTTCCAGGATCCGTCGGCCAGCCTGCACCCGCAGATCACCGTCGGATCCCAGCTCGCCGACGGCATGCGCGCCCACCTCGGGCTGTCGCGGTCCGCGGCGCGCGCCAAGGCAGCCGAGCTGCTCGCCCTGGTCCGGGTACCGAACCCGGAGGAGGCGCTGCAGAAGTATCCTCACCAGTTCTCCGGCGGGCAGCGCCAGCGCATCGCGATCGCGATCGCTCTGGCCTGCGAGCCCGAGGTGCTGCTCGCCGACGAGCCGACGACCGCGCTCGACGTGACCGTTCAGGCGGGCATTCTGCACCTGCTCCGCGACCTGGCCACCGAGCGCGACCTCGCGGTGCTGCTCGTGACGCACGACCTCGGCGTGATGAGCGCCGTGGCCGACGAGGTCGCGGTCATGCGCGGCGGCCTCATCGTCGAGGCAGGGTCCCGCCGGCAGATCTTCCAGGATCCGCAGCACGCCTACACCCGCGAGCTGCTCGACGCGATGCCGGACGCGCAGGACTCGCTCGTGGATGAGCCGGGCTCCGGCGCCGGCTCCGACGTCGACCCCGAGGAGACGCGATGACCGACCAGAAGCCCGTGCTGCACGTCGACGGCCTCGTCGTCGAATACGGCGGCCGCATCGCGTTCCGTGCCGTCGACGGGGTCTCGTTCGACATCCGCCCCGGCGAGGTGCTCGCCCTCGTCGGCGAGAGCGGCTGCGGCAAGTCGTCGACCGCACGCGCGGTGATCGGCATGGAGAAGCCCCGTGACGGCTCGGTGCTCTACCGCGACCGCCCGGTGCAGCCGCTCGGCCTGCGCACCCGGCCCAAGGAGCTCACCGCGATCCAGATGGTGTTCCAGGATCCGAACTCCTCACTGAACCCGCGGATCCGCGTCGCCCAGCAGATCGCGGAGGGATCCCGTGCGGCCCGTGCCCGCGGCCTCGACACCGAGGCGCCGTCGCACTGGCTGAAGGCGGTCGGCCTTTCCCCCGCCCTGGAGAACCGCTACCCGTACCAGCTGTCCGGCGGGCAGCGGCAGCGCGTCGCGATCGCGCGGGCGCTCGCGGCCAAGCCCGACCTGATCGTCGCCGACGAGCCGATCTCGGCCCTCGACGCCTCGGCGCAGGCCTCGGTCGCCGCCATGATGCGCGAGTTGTGCGTCGCCTCGGGCGCCGCGATGCTGTTCATCTCGCACGACCTGTCCGTGGTGCGACTCATGGCCGACCGCGTCGCGGTGATGTACAAGGGCCGGATAGTGGAGTCCGGAGCGACCCCGCTCGTGTGGGCGAACCCGGTGCACCCCTATACAGAGGCACTGCTCGCCGCGATCCCGCACCCCGACGGCGAGGGCGAGCTGCCCGCCGCCCCCGCGTCCGAGGCGCCGTCGTCCTGGTCGATCGACATCCCCGAGGCCCTGGACCGGGTGCACTGAGGCGGGACGTCGCCCGTCCCCATCTCCGTCGCAAGCCGGAAAACGGAGAGGGATGCGGCGCGCCCCGTCCGGATCCGCGTCGACACGCCGTGGCGACCCGTCCGCCTCTCCGTTTTCCGAGGTGGGGACGGGGGCGACGGCGCGGATCCGGAGGCGGCGGAGCAGGAGGCTGCGCCGGTCAGGCCCCGGCGGGCGTCAGACCGTGCGGGGCGAGATTCAGGCGCTCGCAGCCGTCGGCCGTGACGACGACGATGTCCTCGATCCGCGAACCCCACTCGCCGGGGAAGTAGATGCCGGGTTCGATGCTGAACGCCATGCCCTCGCGCAGCGGCAGGGCGTTGCCCGGCGCGATGTAGGGCTCCTCGTGCACCGAGACGCCGATGCCGTGGCCGGTGCGGTGCAGGAACGCCTCGCCGAGGCCCGCCTCGGCGAGCACGGTCCGGGCGGCGGCGTCGACCTCCTCGGCGGTGACGCCGGGGCGGACCGCATCGACCGCTGCCTGCTGCGCCTGTACCAGCGCGGCGATGCGGCGGGCGGCCTCGGGATCCGGCGCGCCGACGACGTACGTGCGCGTGCTGTCGGAGTTGTACCCGGCCGGCACCGCGCCGCCGATGTCGACGACCACGATCTCGCCATCCCGGATCACGCGATCCGACACCTCGTGGTGCGGATCCGCTCCGTTCGGGCCCGATCCGACGATGACGAACTCGACCGTGCGGTGTCCCTCCTCGACGATCGCGGCGGCGATGTCGGCGGCCACCTCGCGCTCGGTGCGGCCGGCGCGCAGCAGCCCGGGCACCCGGCGGTGCACGGCGTCGATCGCGGCGCCGGCACGGCGCAGCTCGGCGATCTCGGCGGCGTCCTTGATCATCCGGCCCTCGCGCAGCACCGGCGTCGCGAGCTCGGCGCGCACACCGAGACGGTCGGCGATCGGGATCACGTGCAGTGCCGGCAGGGCGTCCGAGACGCCGACCCGGGCGGGCGCGGCGGGCATCGCGGCGGCGACCAGCGCGTACGGATCCTCGCCGTCCACCCAGTCCGACACGGCCAGGCCCAAGGTGCCGACGGCGGTGTCGCGCACCTTGGCGAGCTCCATCCGCGGCACGACCACGGTCGGCTCGCCCACTGCGCGGATCACCAGCGCGGTGAGGCGCTCGATCGTGTCGCCCTCCACGCCCAGCAGATAGGCCAGGTCGGGGCCTGGCCCCACGACGATCGCGTCCAGGCCGGCCTCCAGGGTCAGGGCACGGGCACGGTCGAGGCGGGCCGCGTAGACGTCGGCCGGGAAGGGGGTGGTCACGCCTCCACGCTAGGCCGGGCCACCGCCCCGCGCCAGAGACGCCGAAATCCGTCCGGCGCCCGAGCGCGCGGCCCGCCGAGATCGAGACGTAACGGGTCCGGACCGGCCGGATCGCCGCGTATCGTCCGAGAGCGCTCGTCCGTGCGCGCGCGAGGACCGGCGTCGTGACCGACCCCCATCCGGCACATGGCCGCAGGGCGTAAAATCGCCGCGGCCGTACCCGCAGATCGGAGCCCGTCACGCCCCCCATCCCCGAATTCCTGAGCACCTGGAGCCTGGATCCCGCCGGGCTCGCGGTGCTCCTGGTCGCGGCCGGGCTCTACCTCGGCGGCGTGTGGGTGCTGCGCCGCCGCGGGCACCGCTGGCCGCTGCGGCTGACACTCCTCTATCTGCTGCTCGGCCTCGGTTCGTACGCGTGGGTGTCGTTCGGGTTCCTCGGCACCTGGAGCATGCAGATCCGCTGGGCGTTCACGACCCGGATCGCGCTGCTCATGTTCGTCGTGCCGGTGCTGATCACCCTCGGCCGGCCGGTGTCACTCGCGCGGGCCGTGCTGTCGGAGCGTCCGCGCGCCCGCGTCGACGGATTCCTGCGGTCATGGCTCGCGAAGTTCCTCGGCAACGCGATCATGGCGCCGGTGTTCACCTGCCTCGTGTTCGCGGTGTTCTTCACTCCGCTGTCCGCGGTGCTGCGGATGAACCCCGTCTCCGAGGGCCTGATCTCCCTGCTCGTGCCGCTCATGGGCACGATGATGATCCTGCCGATGGCCGCGCACACGGTCGCCCGCACCAGCCTGTTCATCGTGGCGGAGTTCCTGTTCGCGTTCGTCGAACTCGTGCTCGACGCGATCCCCGGCATCCTGCTGCGCCTGAACGACACCGTGCTCGACCACGCGGGGCTGTGGCCGGGCGCGCTGCCGGTGTGGTTCCCGAACCCGTTGCACGATCAGCACCTGTCCGGAGACTTCCTCTGGTTCATCGCCGAGGTCGTCGACGTGCCGATCCTCGTCATCCTGATGATGCGGTGGATCCGCAGCGACAAGCGCGAGTCCCGCAAGCTCGACGAGCTGAGCGACGAGGAGATGGCCGAGCTCACCGCCGCGCACCTGCGCGGCGAGTGAGCCCGGCCGACGGTCCCCGAGCCCGTCGAAGGACGTCACTCCGCGGGCGCCGCCGTGCGGATCCGGTCCGCAAGGAAGTCCCGATCCTCGTCGGTCAGGGCCGTGATCGCGTACCGGGTCGGCCAGACGTGGCCGTCGTCGAGCTGCGCCGCCCACTCGAACTCGATCGTCGCGTAGCGCACCTTGAACTTCGCCTTCGGCTTGAAGAACAGCACGATCTTGCCGTCGGCGTTCGCGTAGCCCGGCATGCCGTAGTACGTGCGCGGCAGCAGGTGGCCCGCATTGTCCATGACCAGCTCGTGCACGGCGTGCGCGAGCTCGCGGTCGGATCCCTCCAGCTCCGCGATCTTGGCCAGCACCTCCGCCTCGCCCTCGCGGCGGATCGTCTCCGGGTCGGCCTTCTTGCGTGAGCGCGCCGCGGTGCGCTCCTTCACGGTGGCCTGCATCGCTGCGCGCTCCTCGGCGCTGAACGTGGGGCCGTCTTCCTTCGCCATCTCGAAATCCTCCTCGTCGGGCCGGCCGTGCGCCGGGCGATGATGCCAGCGTAGGTCGGCCCGTCGAGCCGGTGCTTCTTCAGAACTGATCGATCCGCGGACCGCGGTTCTCAGCTTCGCGGCCCCGATCCTGAGGCGTGCTCACTATCGTGTTCCGCATGGACATGCGCGTCGCCGCATATGCGGTCATCGTCGGCGATGACTCGCGGATCCTGCTGGCGCGCTGGACCGAGGGCCGACGCGTCTCCTGGACCCTGCCCGGCGGGGGCCTCGAGCCCGGCGAGGATCCCGAGGTGGCGGCCCGGCGCGAGGTGCACGAGGAGACCGGCTACCGCGTCGTGATCGACGACCTGCTCGGGATCCACTCCCGGGTGATCCCGGCCCGGCAGCGGGTCACTCCCGGCGCGGCGGATCCGCTGCACACCCTGCGGATCGTGTACCGCGCGCGGATCTCCGGCGGAAAGCTGCGGTTCGAGAAGAACGGCTCCACCGACATGGCGGGGTGGTTCCGCCTGGACGAGATCGGCGCACTGCACCGGGTGCGCCTCGTCGACATCGCGCTGCGCATGGCCGGCCTGACCGCCTGAACCCTCTCGGTTCCGCCTACTCCGGCTCGGAGATGTCCGCCACGACCGCGTCGTACGCCGCGATCAGCGCATCGGCGTCGACGAACAGGCTGTAGCCGTGCGCACCCGCGCCCATGGCGATGCGCTCACCGCGGATCGACTCGTCGGCGTACACGGGCCAGGCCGTGCTGCTGCCGATCGGCACGATCGTGCCGCGTTCGTAGCCCGTCGCGGCGAGGGCGACCTCAGGATCCGGCAGCTTCAGCCGGTTCACGCCGACGAGGGCGCGCAGCTTCGGCCAGGAGATCTTGCGCCCGCCGGGGATGAGCGCGAAGAGGAAGGTGTCATCGCTGCGCTTGACCACGAGCGTCTTCACGATCCCGGACGGATCCAGGCCGAGGAGGGCTGCGGCCTCATGCAGACTGCGCGCGGCGGGGCGCTCGCGGATTTCGATCTCGAGACCGTGCTCCGCGGCGGCGTGGCGGACGCGCGCATGAGGATCGGTCCCCGCGGTGGCCTCGGGGACCGATGACGACGAGTCGCTCACGCCTCGGGGGCGCTCAGCGGGTCGTCCGCGACCCAGAGCTCGTCGTCGGCGCGCAGGGTCTGCCAGGCGGCCACGAGCACGCCGATCGCGGCGCCGATGCCGAGGACGACGGCGATGACGGTGCCGATGCCCGGGCCGCTCTTCTGCGACGGGGAGACCGACGCGACGGGGCGCGGGGATCCGGTGCGCTTCGCGTTCGCGATGTCCCACGCGGTCAGCGCGGATCCGATCACGCCGCCGACGGCGGGGACGACGCGGTTGTCGACGACGTCGCGGGAGTACCGCACGCCGCGGTCGACGGCGGGGAGCACGCGATGCTCGTAGACGTCCTGCACCGCGGGAGCGACCTGCTCGCGACGGAAGTGGTCGAGCTGGCGGCCGGCCTCACGGGCGACGTGCGCGGCATCCCCGACGAGGACCTGCTGGGCGGCCCAGAGCTTGGCGGCTTCGCCCTGGAGCTGACGGAGTTCCTTCTGACGCTTGCGGCTGAGGCCCACGATGCCCTCCCAATCGAAACGGGGTTCGGACTCACCATCTTGCCAGACCCTCCCCTGAATGGCCGATGTACGGCGGAGAACTCCTGGGGAACCTCTGCGAGAATGGGTCCATGCCTCACGCCACTCACGTCGCCACGCTGCACACCAACCACGGAGACATCGTCATCAACCTCTTCGGTGACCATGCTCCCCGCACCGTGAAGAACTTCGTCGGCCTCTCCGACGGCACCGGATCCTGGACGCACCCGGCGACCGGCCAGGCGGGCGAGGGCCCCCTGTACAAGGACGTCATCTTCCACCGGATCATCCCGAACTTCATGATCCAGGGCGGCGACCCGCTCGGCCAGGGCGTCGGCGGCCCCGGCTACACCTTCAACGACGAGATCCACGGCGAGCTGAACTTCAACGAGCCTTACATCCTCGCGATGGCCAACGCCGGCCTGCGCCGCAACGCCATCACCGGGCAGATCGAGGGCACCAACGGCTCGCAGTTCTTCATCACCACCGACCCGACCCCGTGGCTCCAGGGCAAGCACACGATCTTCGGCGAGGTCGCGGACGAGGCCTCGAAGGCCGTCGTCGACGAGATCGCCGCGGTGCGCACGGGTGCCGGCGACCGTCCCGTCGAGGACGTCGTGCTGCAGTCCGTCGACATCGTCGCGAACTGACGTCGCGCCTGGGCTCCGGAGCGCACCGATGACGACTTCGGAGTTCCACGCGAATCCCGACAATTTCTGCTACCGCCATCCCGGTCGGCAGAGCTTCGTGCTGTGCCAGCGCTGCATGCGCACGATCTGCCCGGAGTGCCAGACGCAGGCGGCCGTCGGCGTGATCTGCCCGGAGTGCATGGCCGAGCAGCGCCGCAACGAGTCGCCCGCGCAGCGTCGCGCGCGGCGGAGCTGGGGCTCCCGTTCGATGACGGCCGTCGGGGGCCGTCCGCTCGTGACGTACTGGATCCTCGGGATCACCACCGCGATCGGGCTGCTGCAGTTCCTTCCGGGCCTCGGCCCCCTCATCACGGACGCGCTGCAGTTCTGGGCGGGTTATCTGTACCCGCCGCTGTCCGGTCAGCCCTTCGAGCCGTGGCGGATGCTGACGGTCGTGCTCGTGCACGGCGGCTTCATCCACCTGGGCCTCAACATGCTCGCCCTGTGGATGATCGGGCAGAGCCTCGAGCCCCTGATCGGCCGGGCGAAGTTCCTCACGCTGTACCTCGTGAGCGCGCTGGGCGGATCCGTCGCCATGGCGCTGATCGCGCCGGGTACGCCGACCGTGGGCGCCTCGGGCGCGATCTTCGGCCTGTTCGCCGCGCTCATCGTGATCGGCCGCCACCTCGGCGCGAACGTCACCGGGATGATCATCGTGCTCGCGATCAACCTCGTCGCCGGCTTCGCGATGGGCTTCAACATCGCCTGGGAGGCGCACGTCGGCGGCATCGTCGTCGGCGGGCTGATCGGCTTCATCCTCACGCGCACGAGCCGTCGCGCCAACGCCCGGTTCTGGTGGATCGGCCTGACCACGGCCCTGACGCTCGTGCTGCTGGCCGTCGTCGCGATCGTCCCGCCGATCCTCATCACCGCCGGCCACTGACGGATCCGGGCGCCGCCTCTCCGTCGCCGCCTCCTTCACCCCGCTCGACCGACCTTTCCCGTGCTCGCTGGTCGCGAATCGTCGCCATCGCGCCGGAATGAGGGCGCGTCGCGACCAGCGAGCGGATGGGGTGGGTGCTGTAGGGGTGGGGTGCTGTCGGGCGGTGGGGTCCGGAGAGCGGTGCGCGGGTCGGCGGCCTTGTGAATAACACCCGTGTAATTCTCCCCAGGTGGGGATAGATCTGTGGATAACCCGGGGGAGGGCCTGTGCATATCCATCCCCAGAATGGGGATAACTCCCCGAAACCGTGGATAACCGCATGAAAAAACGCCCCCGCGCGAGCAGAGGCGTTCTTTCGGAGTGCTGGTGCGGGTCAGCGCCAGCGGGTCGTCATCAGGAAGCCGATCAGGGCGATGCCCAGGCCGATCAGCAGGTTCCACGACTGCAGGCCCGGGATCGGGTACTGCATACCGGTGATGTAGAAGACCAGGATCCAGGCCAGTCCGAGCAGCATGAAGCCGACCATGACGGGCTTGAACCACACTGCGTTGGGGGCGGAGTCGCCGTCGACCTTCTCGACGGCGGCTTCATCGGTCTTGCGGGATCGTGCCATGACCCCAGTCTACTCATCACGCCGAGTCGCGCCCTGGTCGGTAGTATCGCGGGATGACCGACGCCGCCGGAGCAGCACCGCGCCGCCTCGGCGACCCGCGTCGGCCGCGGCGCGGGGCATCGTTCACGGGCGTGCTCGGCGAACTGCTGCTCACCGCCGGAGTCGTCGTGCTGCTGTACGTGGTCTGGCAGATGTGGATCGGCGACGCGATCATGAGCGCGGAGGAGAACGGCAGCGGCCACGCGATCAGCCAGGCCTGGGCGAAGCAGCCGGCGCCCAGCCCCCCGCCGATCGAGGACGGCACGGGCGTGCCCGGCGTCCCGGCCCAGTACACCCCCCCGGTGATGGCGCAGCCGGCGAACGGCGTCCCGTGGGGGGCGCAGATGCGCGTGCCGCGGTTCGGCAGGGACTACAACGTGACGATCGCCGGCGGGGTGTCCCGGCCGGACACCCTCGATCACGGCTGGATCGGCGTGTATCCGGAGTCCGGTCTGCCGGGGCAGCCGGGCAACTTCTCGATGGCCGCGCACCGCACCACCTGGGGCAAGCCGTTCAACCAGCTCGACAAGCTGCGGCTGAACGATGCGATCGTGATCGAGACGTCGCAAGGCTGGTACACCTACCGGTTCCGCACCCTGGAGTACGTCGCGCCGGACAGCGTGGACGTGCTGGATCCGGTGCCGCAGGATCCCGCCCTGTCCTCGGCCGAGGCGGCCCGCGGGCAGGCCGGCGAGAAGTACATCACGCTCACGGCCTGCTCCCCCTTGTACTCGCTCGCCGAGCGGATCATCGCCTACGGGGTGTTCGAGAGCTTCCAGCCGCGCGCCCTGGGCGCTCCGGCGTCACTGAAGGCGGTGAGCTGATGTACGCCGCGCTGTGGCGGATCCTTCCGGGCCCGTGGTGGGTGCGGCTGATCATCCTGATCGGCCTGCTCACTGCGGTCCTGTACGGGCTGTTCTTCTACGTGTTCCCGTGGGTGAGCCCGCTGATCTCGCCCGGCGACGTGAGCATCGAGCCGGGGCCGACGCCGAGCTGAGGAGCGGGCGAGGCCCCTTCGACGGCTCAGGGACCGGAGCGGGCCGGACCGGATCCGGACTACTTGCCGGTGCAGTAGGAGAGGTCGACGGTGGACTGCACGGGCACGTCGCCGGGGGCGACCGACATCGAGGCGACCGTCTTCGGATCCGTTGCCTTGCAGGACGGGTTCGCCACCGGATTCGCCGTCAGGCCGAGCGCCTTCAGGGCCTGGGTCGCGGTGTCCAGCGTCCAGCCGGTGAGGTCGTTCAGCGTCACGACGCCGCTGGCCACGGTGAGATCGATCGCGGTCCCGGGCTGGACTTCGGTGTCCGCGGGGACTCCCATCGCCAGCACGATGTCCTTCTGGGTCTGGATGTCGTTCTTCTGCAGCACCGACCCGAGTTGCAGGCCGTTCTTGGTCAGCGCGTCCTTCGCGGCGGATTCGCTCATCCCGACGAGCGACGGCACCTTGACCAGCTTGGCGCCCGTCGACACGTACACCGTGATCGACTGGCCCTTCTCGATCTGGGTGCCGGCAGCGGGATCGGTGCTGATCACCTTGTCGACCGGAACGCTCGCATCGGCCTGGTCGATGCGAACCGCACGCAGGCCCTGCTTGCTCAGCTGATCCTGCGCGCGCTCGAACGTCATGCCCGCGAGCCCCGGCACGGTCCGCGCCGAGGTCGGCAGGTCGGGGTTCGACCGCATCGCCAGGACCCAGATCAGCACGGACGCGAGCAGCACGGCGAGCAGGGCCACGCCGGCCCAGATCCAGGCGACCGGCGGCCCCGACTGGGTGCGGGACATGGTGGTGTCGCTGGACAGCTGACGCAGCGTCCGCGCCGTCTCCTGCGCGTGACGCGGATTCGGGCCGTACAGCTCGCTGGTGAGCGCGCCGAGCTGCTTCTTCGTGGGCACGGCCCCGGTGCCGGACTCGCGCAGCGCCGCACGGAAGGTCGCGGCGTCGCCGAAGCGCTGGTACGGATCCTTCGCCATGGCCCGGAGGACGACGGGATCCAGTCCGCGGATGCGCTCCGCCTCGGGGGTGTCGTGCACGTCGTCGCGCACCTCGCTCGGCGGCGTGGGCGCCTCGCTGACGTGCTGGTACGCGACCGCGACCGGGGACTCGCCGCGGAACGGCTGGCGTCCGGTGAGCATCTCGTACAGCACCACACCCGCGGAGTACAGGTCGGTGCGGGCGTCGACCTGCTCGCCCTTGGCCTGCTCCGGGGAGAAGTACGCGGCGGTGCCGATGATCTGCGTGGTCTCCGCGACGGTCGACGACGAGTCCGAGATCGCGCGGGCGATCCCGAAGTCCATCACCTTCACGGAGCCGGAGGAGGTGATCATCACGTTGCCCGGCTTGATGTCGCGGTGCACGACACCGGCACGGTGCGAGTACTCCAGAGCTTCGAGGATCCCGTCCGCGTACTTCACCGCGACGGACGCGGGCAGCGGGCCCGTCGCGATGATCTCCTTCAGCAGCCGGCCCTGCACGAGCTCCATGACGATGAACGGCACGGGCTCCGCGGCCGTCCCGCCGGCCTCGGTCGAGGAGTCCTCGCCCGCGTCGAACACGCGCACGATCGTGGGGTGCGACATCCGCGATGCGGCCTGCGCCTCCATCCGGAACCGGGTGCGGAACGCGGTGTCGCGGGCGAGTTCGCGGTCGAGGATCTTGATCGCGACGTCGCGGCCGAGGGTCAGGTCGTAGCCCCGGTACACCTGGGCCATGCCGCCGCGGCCGATGAGGTCATCGACCCGGTAGCGCCCGGCCATGACGCGCGTTGTCGTCGACACGGATGACCCCCCTCGTTCCCGTTCTACCACGCTCGTGCCATCGACTCCGGGTCAGTGCGCCGGCGTCGCGGGCGGCGAGACCGGCGCCCCGATGATCGGGCCGCCGGCAGCGTCCGAGTTCGGGCTCTGCTGGTCGCTGCAGGTCACCGAGTAGGTCACGGAGAAGCTGCCGCTCTGCGCGAGACGCACCTGGGTGCTCGTCGTGCCGGCCGGGAAGGTCGGCCCGCCGGACATGAACGATCCGCCGTTCAGGTTGACCGTGTAGCCCTTCAGCTCGGAGCCGCTCGGGCACTGGTAGTTCGCACCCCAGCCCACGGTCACGAGGCCTCCGGCCACGAGCGGACCCGTGACGGTGGGCGGGGTCGGCTGCTTCGGCTGCGTGCGGTCGCCCCACAGCGTGAGCGCGAGGATGGACCCCGGTGCCGCGGTGCCGGTCGGCTGCACCTTGTACACCTTGCCCACGTCGCCGGTCTGGGTGGCCGGGTCGCCGGTCGTGCAGTTCGCGTCGAGGCCGGCGCTCTGCGCCTTCTGGCGCGCCTGGTCGCAGGTGAGTCCGACCAGCCCGAGGCCGTCGACGTTGACGCGCGTGGGCGTCGGGGTGGGCGTCGGCTTCGGAGGCGTCGGTGTCGGCGTCGAGGCCGACGTGGTCGTCGGAGGCGTGTCCGGCGCCTTCTGGTTCGACAGCAGCGCGAACACCGTGCCCGCGAGCACGATCAGGAGAAGCGCGATGAGCGCGATCAGCGGCCACGTCCACGGGCTGCGCTTCTTCTTCGGCTGCTCCGGCTGCTCCGCGTCGGTCGGGATCTGCGCGGTCGTCGGCAGGATCGTCGTCGCGCCCTGCGTCGCGCCGAGCAGCTGCGTCATCGCGTCGTCGCCGCGCGCGGCCACGTCGCCGACCACGCCCGCGATGATGGCGGGCACGGCGATCGCGGCGGAGTTCAGGTCGCCCCGGCGCAGGGCCTGGGCGGCGCGGGCCACGGTGGCGGCCGAGGTCGGGCGGTCCGCCGGCTTCTTGGCGATCATCGCCATGACCAGGTTCTGCACCGGCTGCGGCACGGTCGCGGGCAGCGGCGGCGGGGTGTCGTTGATCTGCGCCATCGCGATGGCGACCTGCGACTCGCCCGTGAACGGGCGCTTCCCGGCCAGGCTCTCGTACGCGACGATGCCGAGCGAGTAGATGTCGGTGGCGGGCGAGGCGGCGTGCCCCGAGGCCTGCTCCGGGGAGAGGTACTGCACGGTGCCCATGACCTGGCCGGTGGCGGTCAGCGGGACCTGATCGGCGATCCGGGCGATGCCGAAGTCGGTGATCTTGACCCGGCCGTCCGGCGTGATCAGCAGGTTGCCGGGCTTGATGTCGCGGTGCACGAGGCCGGCGGCGTGCGCGGCCTGCAGGGCGGAGGCGGTCTGCGCGACGACGTCGAGGGTCTTGTCGGCGCTGAGGGATCCCTCGCGCTCGAGGATCGTGGAGAGCGCCTCGCCGGGCACGAGCTCCATGACGAGGTACGCGGATCCGTTCTCCTCGCCGTAGTCGAACACGCTGGCGATGCCCTCGTGGTTGACCAGGGCGGCGTGACGGGCCTCGGCGCGGAAGCGCTCCAGGAAGCCCGGGTCCCCCATGTACTCGTCCTTGAGGATCTTGATCGCGACGGTGCGTCCGATGACGTGATCGGTCGCCTCCCACACCTCGCCCATGCCGCCGATCGCGATCCGAGACTGCAGCTCGTAGCGACCGCCGAAATACACACCCTGCGTCGGCCTCATCTGTTCAGCACCGCCTCCATGACCTTCTTGGCAATCGGCGACGCGATCGCGTCACCGGAGCCGGATTGACCCTTACCACCGCCGTTTTCGACCACGACCGCCACGGCGATCTCCGGGTTGGTGGCGGGCGCGAAGCCGGTGAACCACAGCGTGTACGGGTTGCTGTCACCGTTCTCCGCGGTGCCCGTCTTACCGGCCACGTCGACTCCGTCTATTCTTGCACCCTGCGCAGCGCCGCTTGAGACGGACGCCTGCATGGCCGCGGAGATCGCCTTGGCCTGATCCGCGGTCATCGCCTGGCCGAACGGGGTGTTGTCGAACTGCTTCTGGACGGACAGGTCGTCGCCGATGATCTGGTCGACCATGCGCGGATTCATCACGACGCCGTCGTTCGCGATCCCGGCGGAGACCATCGCCATCTGCAGGGGGGTCGCGATGACCTTGCCCTGGCCGAAGCCGGTCAGCGCGGTCTGGGCCGCGTCGAGCGCGGTCGGGTAGCTGGACGGCGTGGACTTCAGCGGTGTCTGGAAGCTCTGGTTGAAGCCGAACTTCTGGGCCATCGCGTGGATCGTGCTGTTGCCGAGCTGCGCCGCGAGCTCCGCCATCGGGATGTTGCAGCTGAGCCGGATCGCGTCCGCGATCGCCACGGTCGGGCCGTCGCCGCAGGTGCCGCCCCAGGCGTTGTGCACGAGCGCGCTCGAGCCGGGCAGCTGGAACGCGGCCGGGTTGGGCAGCGTGGACTGCATCGTGTACTTGCCCGAGTCGAGCGCGGCCGCCGCGACGACGAGCTTGAACGTGGATCCGGGCGGGTTCATGTTGCCGCCGATGCCGCGGTTGCTCAGCGGGTCGCCCGGGGCGTTCGTGAGCGCGTCGTAGGCCGCGTTGGCCTTCTCCGCGTTGTGCACGGCGAGACCGTTGGTGTCGTAGCCGGGCGTGGAGACGAGGGCGAGGATCCGCCCGGTCTTCGGCTCGATCGCGACGACGGAGCCCTGATAGCCCTGGAGTGCGTCGAAGGCGGCCTTCTGCACGGCGGGGTCGAGGCTGAGCCGGACGTTCGCGCCCTTGTGCGGCTGACCCGAGACGATCCGCTCGATCGAGGACAGGAACTGCGAACCGCCGGTGCCGCTCAGCTCGCCGTTCATGGCCCTCTCGATGCCGGTGGAGCTGCCCAGAGCCGGGTTGTAGTAGCCGGTGACCGGCGCCCACATCTGCGGATCCGTGTACACCCGCTGGAACGAGAACATGTCGTTCGTGGGGGTCGACGTGGCGATCGTGGCGTTGCCGGCGAGGATCGACCCGCGCTGGATCTCGTAGCTGTCCAGGCGCGTGCGCGTGTTCGCGTCGTTCTGGGCGAGGGAGTCGGCCTGCACGACCTGGATCCAGCTCACCGACGCGAACAGGGACAGGAACATCAGCAGCACGAGCAGGCTGAGGCGACGGAGCTCTTTGGTCATGCGGCACCTCCCCGAGGTGCCGGCACAGTCGGTCCCTGAGCGAGCGGAGCGAGTCGAAGGGTCGTCATCCGATCACCACCCGGGGCTGGCGGCGCACGCCGTCCGCGATGCGCAGCAGGACGGCGACGATCAGCCAGTTCGCGATCAGCGAGGAACCTCCGGCGGCGAGGAACGGCGTGGTGAGGCCGGTCAGCGGGATCACCCGGGTGACGCCGCCGACCATGATGAACACCTGCAGGCCGAGGGTGAAGGACAGTCCGACCGCGAGCAGCTTGCCGAAGTCGTCCTGGCCGGCGACGCCGATGCGCAGGCCTCGGCTGACGAACACCATGTACAGGCAGAGGATCGCGAACAGCCCGATGAGGCCGAGCTCCTCGCCGAGGCTGGTGATGATGAAGTCGCTCTCCGGCAGCGGGGTGATGTTCGGGCGGCCCTGGCCGAGGCCGGTGCCGAGCAGTCCGCCGTGCGCGAGGCCGAAGATGCCCTGCACGAGCTGGTAGCTGCCGCCCCGCGCGGTGATGAGCTTCGGGTCGAACGCGTTCAGCCAGGAGTCGAAACGGCCCTGCACGTACGTGAGCACCTGCGATGCGGCGAGGACGCCCAGCGCGGTCATCACGAGCCCGATCAGCACCCAGCTGGTCTTGCTCGTCGCGACATAGAGCATCGCGATGAACATGCCGAAGATGAGGACGCCCATGCCGAGGTCGTGCTCGAGCGCGATGATCCCCATCGACACGGCCCAGACGACGATCACGGGGCCGAGCTCGCGCATCCGCGGCCAGGTGATGCCGAGGAACCGCTTGCCGACCGAGGACAGGCTCTCCCGCGTGCGCACGAGGTAGCCGGCGAAGAAGATCCCGAGGAAGATCTTGGCCAGCTCGCCGGGCTGGAGCTGAACGATCCCGCCGACCGAGATCCACACGTCGGCCGCGGCGCCCGGGATCCGCAGGCCCGGCACGAACGGCAGCACCAGCAGGACGATGCCCGCGAGTCCGGACAGATACGTGAACCGGTACAGCACCCGGTAGTTGCGCAGCAGGATCACGAGCGCGATCGCGCCGATCACCGACAGCGCCATCCACGTCAGCTGCTTGTTGGAGTAGGCCTCCCAGCCGGTGTTGGCCTGGGCGATGTCGATCCGGTAGATCTCCGCGATGCCGATGCCCGTCAGTGCGGTCGCGATCGGCAGGACGAACGGATCCGCATCCCGCGCCACGAAGCGCAGCACGATGTGCAGCACGAAGACGAGCACGGCCAGGCCGCCGCCGATGATCAGGATCATCGGGTCGATCGTGTGCAGCGCGCCGAGCTGGACGAGAGTCAGCGCGACGCCGGCGATGACGACGGCGAACACGAGCAGCCAGAACTCGCGGTTGCGCTGGGTCTGCGGTCCGCGGATCTTCCGCAGGGCGCGCAGCACGCTCGTGTCGGCGCTCACGCCGGAGTTCAGATCGGGGGTGGTGGAGGTCACGGCTTCTTCCCCGTCTCTGCCGAGCTGCGCAGTCGGTCGACCATCTTCTGCGCCTCCTCGAGCGACCCGAACCCGGCGGACCTGCTCGACACGACCGACCGGTCGAAGCTGGGCAGGTCGGTCAGGCGGACCCCGGTGTCCTCGTACACGTGCGACAGCGAGATCGGTCCGAGATTCTGCTGGATGCCCTGGTAGATCACCACGGTGTCGTCGTCGGATCCGACGAAGTAGCGGGTCTGCGTCCACGCGTAGCCGCCGAACAGGGCGGCCACCATGAGCGCGATGACCACGACGAGACCGGCGAGCCAGCCCAGGCGGCGGCGCACGGCGCGGCGGTGGTCCTCCTCGATGAGCTCCTCGAGGTACTGCGCGGCGGGCTCGAAGTGGGTGGGCTCGTTCGCGGCCTGTCGCACCGGGTGCAGCCAGCTGGGCCGGGCGGGGCGCGCGGCCGGGATGACGATGCCCTGCGGGTTCGCCGCCGCGCCGACGATCGTGGCGGATCCGGAGAGCACCGGGTGCTGCCCGCCGACGTCGACGATCACGATCGTCACGTTGTCGGGGGCGCCGCCGTCGAGCGCGAACCGGAGCAGTCCGTCGGCGGTGCGGCCGGGGGCCATGCCCAGGCGCAGCGTCTTGAGCATGTGCGCCTCGTCGACCACGCCGGACAGACCGTCCGAGCACAGCAGCCAGCGGTCGCCGGGCTGGGTCGGCATGACGAACATGTCGAGCTCGGGATCCGCGTCCATGTCGCTGAGCACGCGCATGAGCACCGAGCGGCGCGGGTGGTAGCGCGCCTCCTCGGGGGTGATCCGGCCGGAGTCGACCAGGCGCTGCACGAACGTGTGGTCGGTGGTGATCTGGGTGAGCGCCTCGTCGCGGTAGAGGTAGATGCGCGAGTCGCCGATGTGGCCGATCACCGCGTAGTCCTCGACCATGATGATCGCGTCGAGCGTGGTGCCGAGGCCCGCCAGCTCCGGGCGGTCCTTCACGGCGCGGATCATGTCGCCCGCCGCGGTCGTGGCGGCCGCCTGCAGCGACGCCTGCGCGTCCATCGTGGAGGGGTAGGCGTGGTCGAGGTTCTCCAGCCGATGGATCGCGATGCTCGACGCGACGTCGCCGCCGGCGTGCCCGCCCATGCCGTCGGCGACGACGAACAGGTTCGCGCCGGCATAGCCGGAGTCCTGGTTGTTGGAGCGGACCTTCCCGGTATGGGAGATCGCGGCGCTCGAGCCCTCGAAGACCATGGTCAGCCGGTTACGCCCGCAGCTCGAACGTCGTGGCGCCGACCTTGATCGCCGCGCCGATGGTGACCGCGACGGGGGCGCCCACGCGCTCGCCGCCGAGGAAGGTGCCGTTCGTGGAGTCGAGATCCTGGATCATCCACTGCTCGCCCCACAGCAGCAGGCGGGCGTGGTGGCTGGAGGTGTAGTCGTCGCGGATCACGAGGCCGGACTCGCTGGAGCGGCCGATCGACATCGGCTCGGTGCCGAGCGGGATCTCCAGACCCGCCTTGGGGCCGGAGGTGATCACGAGCTTGGACACGGTCGCCGTGGTCGCCGGTCCGCCGGCCTTGGCCCGGGGCGCGGCCTTCGGGACGACCGGCGCGACGGGTGCGGTGCTCTGCGCGCGTGCCGCGGGGGCGGCAGCGGCGCCGGCCTCGGGGAGCTTGCGGGCGCGCACGCCGAACAGGTCGGCGCGCAGCGAGTAGACGACCGAGAACACGAAGAACCACATCAGCACGAGGAAGCCGATGCGCAGAAGGAGAAGGGTGAGTTCACTCATGCCTAAGGCTCCTCGCCGGTCCCTGTGCTTCGACAGGCTCAGCAACCGGTCGAAGGGCGCTCATGGCATCGCCCCGAACATGCGGGTGGGGACGTCGCCTCCACCGCCGCCGCGGGGTCCCTGCGACACGGGGACGACCTGGAACGACAGATCGGTGCGGCCGATCGTGATGACCATGCCGCTCTGCAGCTGCGCCTCGCGGATCCGCTGGCCGTTCAGCTTCGTGCCGTTGGTCGACCCGAGGTCGCGGAGCATGGCGTGCTCGCCGTCCCAGAGGACCTCGGCGTGCTTCCGGCTGGATCCCGCGTCGGCGATCGTGATGTCGGCGTCGCTGCCGCGCCCGATCACGGTGCGGGCGCCGGTGAGCAGGTGGCGCTGGCCGCCGGTCGTGATGACCGCCTGCCAGGTCACCCGGCCCTGCGGCGTACTGCTGGACTCGACCCGGACGGTGCCGGTCGCGATGCGGTCGTCGGCCTCGAGGTCGATGTTCAGGGGGCCGGCGAAGCTGTAGCCCTGATCCGCGGCGTGCTTGCGGACGAGGGTGTTCAGTTCGTCGATGAGCGCGGACCCGAGTCCGTGCATGGCGGCCGCGTCCTCGGTGCTCAGGTGCACGAGGAAGGTGCTGGGCACGATGATCCGGTCACGGCTCACCACCGCCGCCTTCGTGTCGATCTCGCGGCGCAGGGCCGACGCGATCTCCACGGGCTGGATACCGCTGCGGAAGGTCCTCGCGAACGCGCTGTTCACAGCACGCTCGAGACCCTTCTCAAAGCTGTCTAGTAGTCCCACTGGGCTCCCATGGCTCACCGATCGGTACGGCCATCGTAGCCACCCGCGCTGAATGATCCCCCGGGCGGCGCGGTATTGCGGGGCCAGATGACGCCCGTGGTGCCGTGTCCCGGGCGTCTCTGTCCGCGAGACCGATGCTCTCATTCGAGACCGGCATCAGGATCGTCGGTCTCGGGCGGCAGGATCGGTCTCGCGGCGGAGGAGTCGCCCGGGGGCGTGGTTCGGAGCGGGGTCGCGGCCGTGATATTCTCGGGAGGTTGGTTCGCGAGAGCCGACATGCGCGAGTGGCGGAATAGGTAGACGCGCTGGCTTCAGGTGCCAGTGCCTGCAAGGGCGTGGGGGTTCAAGTCCCCCCTCGCGCACCATAGGAGGCTTACTGCAATCGCCCTGCGAATGCAGGGCAGTAAGCAGGTCTCCTACGGTTTGGTCGAACAGGTCACCCTTCGGGGTGGCCTGTTCGCGTATTTCCGGGCTTCTGCGGGCCAATTCGGCCCTGGCGGCATCCAACGCCGCTTCCGGGCCTTGCCCGGCCTCCAGGGCCCTCCAGCCGCGCTCTGCGGCCAACAACTCTGCCAGCGGCGACGTGAGTTCGTCACCGACTACCTCATCGTTGATCACGTAGACCCGATGGAAGAAGGCTTGGTTGAGCTGTCGGCGAGTCTGATCCGCGGCTCGTCGGTAAAGCTCGTACGGGTTGGCCAGCAGGTCGAGGTGGGCTTCGATGTATGCCAGTCCGCTGGTGAGGTCGTCATCGACAGTGGCGAGTTGAGCGACGATCTTGTCTCGTTGCCGCGTGATCTCGCGTAGTTTGACCTTGATCCTCGCGGTGGGGATCTCGCCGTCGGCAGCAAGGTCGAGCAGGTTCTCTTCCTTAATGGTCAGCTGCCGGATTTGGGCATCGAGTTGCTGCCGGAGGAGGTGCTGGGCTCGTGCCTTGTCCGCGACGGCCTCCTCGTGCTGCTCCCTGACGGCGGCGATGAACTCGCTGCTGAGTTGGATCGTCTTGTAGTGGTCTTCGACGGCGCGCTCAACCCGTTCGACGTTGGAGTACGGGGCATCGCAGATGTGGTCCTGGACGCCACGGCAGAAGAAGTAGTTGTATTCGTTTCCTCGTCGGCCGGTGGCGCGTTGGAGGATCATTCGCTTGATGATGTGGTCTTCGAGGCGGCAGCGCCCGCACCAGATCGTGCTCTTGAGGTAGTGGTCGTTGCGGATCCGACGCTCCCCGACCCGGTTGTTGGCGTCGAGGAGTGCCTGCACTTTTTCGAAGAGCTCTTCGCTGATCAGTGCCTCGTGGCGTCCGTCGTATGTCTCGCCTTTGTACTCAATCTCGCCGAGGTAATAACGGTCGCGAAGCATGCGCTGCACCTTGGATACCGCGATCGGTGCGGCTGGTCGTGCGGCGGTGGGTCGCGAGGTGAGGCCGCGATCGGCGAGTTCGGCCGTAACGTCTGCGAGGGTGTATTTCCCGGTCGCGTACAGCTCGAACGCGAGTTTCACGAAGGGTGCTCGTTCGGGGTCGGTGGCGACGGAGCGGATTTCGCGGCCCTCGACTCGTTCCAGGGTGTTGAGGTAGCCGACGGGCGCTTTACCGAGCGTGCCGCCATTCTTGGCCTTCTGACCCATCTTGTAGGCGATGTCCGCGCCGTCTTCGCGGGAGCGGTACTCGTTGAACGCCGCCAGGATGCCGTGCATCAGTTGACCGACCGGGGTTGCGTCGATCGATTCAGTGGCGGAGATGAGGGTGACGCCGCGCTTCTGCAGGTCGGCCATGACGACCGCGTCATCGATCCGGTTCCGAGCGAACCTCGAGAGCTTGTAGACGATCACGTATTCCACATCACGGTCGTGGCGGATGCGTTCAAGCATCTGTTGGAACGCAATGCGCTTGGTCATCTCGGTGCCGCTGCGGCCGGGCTCGATGTATTCACCGACGAGGGTGAGTCCGAGTTGCTCTGCCTTGCGTACGCAGGCGATGCGCTGTGCAGGGATGGAGATTCCCTCGGGGTCATAGTCCGTGTTGACCTGGCCCTTGCTGGAGACGCGAAGGTAGGTCACGGCCCTGGTGCCGGGAGGCGCATCGATCCCGGCGAATGGATCGGCTTGGACGATCTCTGTCAGATCGTCCTCGTCGGCCTCTGTGACCACAGGGCGGAGTTCGGGAGGAGCCGTTGCGAAAGCGAACGGCGCGGGTGTTGTGCTCATGGGCTGCCCTCCTTCGGTTGGCTGTCCGGATTAACGCTCGTTCTGGCCGGGAAGTCCAGGCCTTTCGGGGCGTCCAGGCCGAATTGAGGGCCTTCCACCGGGGTCGGTCGGCAGTTGTAGTTTTTGCGTCGTTGATCTGCGTGTTCTTGCCATGACTTGGTCGCTGCGCTACTTGCTGAACGCATGGACCTGCCACCCTTCGCTGACGATGTCGTAGGCCTCCTGCACGTGGTCGCGGATGACCTCATAGTCGATGGTGACTGCCTCTTCTGGGAGTCCGCGCTCGCCGGTGACGCGTTTCAACTCATCTTCGAGGCCCTCGAGTTCGCAGAGCTCCCGGACGGCGTCTTCCATGTAGCTCCAGCTGTCGACGTAGCTTTCATGGAAGGACTCAATGAGGTTTGGAGCGGCAGCGTTGACGTCGCTCAGGGTGAGGAAGGCGCGGAATGCAGAATCGTGGTACTCCTCCATCGCTTCGATCCGGTCAGCGAGGCCGATGATCTTCTTCGCGTCAAGGCTGGCTGGCACGTAGGCCCTTTGGTCACCACCTTGCATCGGGAGCTTGGTTCGAACGAGCAGTCGCTCAAGGACGGGGTCGGTGTGTTCGTTCATGAAGCGTTTGCCGGTGCCGGTGTTCTCGCGCTGTACGAGAAAAGTGCCAAGCCAGTCGATCCAGCGCTTCGCCTCGGCTGGGGTTTCTGGCTCACCGTAGATTTCGAGGTATTCCTCACGGAGTGCGGGGTAGCTGCCGACGCCGGTGTTGCCAAAGCGGGCGAGCGCGCCATCTTCGTCCACTGCTCGTGCGAGCGCCTCGCCGATACGCATTGCGGTGTCGAGATCGATTTCACGTCCCTGTTCCCGTGCTGCGGCGATTCCAGCCTCGATGATCGATTCAGGCGGCCTGGGTGTCTCCAGCGTGGACGCCTGATCGTCGGTCTCGGGTGAGGAGTGAGTTGAGGTGCGCTCGTTCATGATCGGCCTCCGGTTGCGAGCACATACCGTCCGAGGGCGTCGACCCATGCTTCTTGTTCGATTGGCACGCGGAGGTAATTGAGTTCCTCGATGGCTGCTTGGGGGTCGAGTTCTCCGGTAGAGGCGAAGCGCTCCAGGGCGGTGCCGGGCCCGTCATGGAGGCCTGAGGCGATGAGCCTGGCCAGAGTGTGGGAACGGGCTTCTGGGTCCAGGGCGAGTCCGATCTCGATGAGTTGTCGTGCCTTTGCGGATTCGTCGGGCGCGGCGGTGATTGTTGGTGAGTGCATAAGGATTTCCTCCCTTCTTCAGTTAGGTGGTGGATGCTCCGTATGGAGCGAGCTGCCCGAGCGTCTGCTCGGTCGTGATGACCCAGAACAGGCTCGGGTTGAGCGTCTGGTCCCCGCGGATGACGTCTTGCAGAGCGTTCGCTCGCCTGGTGGTCGGGACGATCCAGACGACGGCTGGGAACAGCCCGCGGGCCTGTTGTTCGGCGCCGGTGTGGAAGTACTGCTGGTAGGTGCTGCACTTGCGGCGGATATCTGGTCCGTGTTCCGTTTCACAGTCGACTTCCACGAACGAATGGGTCTCGGTCGACGGGTCGGCGGTGACGACAAACAGGTCAGGATTCAGCGAGGTCACGGTTCCGCCGGGACCGGTGAAGGTGCGCCAGCAGCTGGGTTCCGGTTGCAGGTCCAGCAGTTCGAAGTGACTGGCGTTGGCCTGCTCGATGAGGGCGACGGCGACATCGGCGACGGCGAGCGTGTGCTCTATGAAGGGCAAGCGGGGTTCTTCGTAGTACTTGCGTGTGGCTCGTCCGGCCCGTTGGCGAAGGAATCGCTCGCCGCTTGCACCCAGCTGCCAGATGGTTACGGATGAGCCGTGTTTCGTTCCCCCGATTCGCCGTGCAAGGCGACGGATGGTTCCTAGCCCTTCCAGCCGTGTCAGTACCCGAGTCGTTCCCCGAGTGCCCGACGATGTCGTGGTGTGCGGCCCGAGCGGTTGCGCCGGGAAGTGCAGACGCTGGACCTGCCTGGTGGTGAGAAGCCGGTGATTTTCGAGATCTTCAAGGATCCGAATGTCTCGATCAGTGAGGTGCCCGCTGAGGTCCTTGGTCCGCAGAGCCGTCATCGGTGGTACCTCCTTCGGCGGGCAAGGTGGTGCGCCTCACTGGGCGGGGAGTCCCCCGCCGAAGACGGCCGAACCTGGCAACCTGCGCCGGATCGTGGCGGCGGGTGTTCGTCGTGACCGGAATACGGACCGGAACAGTGACTGGAATAGGTCTGCATCATCACGAGCGCCTCGCTCTCTGGTGTGAGTGACGCGAGCTCGCGGGATCGCCGTCGTTGACGTGGTCGACTGCGTGAGTGCTTTTCACCGGCTCGGCATCTGGGACTCGGCCGTAGCGGTCGCGGCTGACATCACGGATCAGCTGCGCTGCACCGGCGGATTCGGCGGGCGGGAGCGTCTTCCCCGAGCACCAGCCTGCTCGGGTGCCATGTGCCATTAGGTGGGCGTAGACGTGGTGGACGGGAAGCGTTTGGAAGTCGTCAGCGGTGAGTTCGGGCGCCTGCCGTGCGAGATCGCGGGCGTCGTCCGGTTGCAGGGCGAAGCAGATCTTCGACCGCGCGTTAACGTCTAGAGCCGAGCGAATCTGGCTCGGAAGCTGGTCCCGGTACTGATGGGCCAAGTGCCAGGCGACGCCATAGGAACGGCTGGTCGCGAGGACATCGGCAATCGGTGTCGGCAGGTGTAGGTAGTTCTGCACCTCATCGACGAAGACCATGCCGGGGCGTTTCATCGGCTCCTTCTCGGCAGCTCGCTCGAGAGTGGCCATCCACAGCTCTGCGACGACGAGGCTGCCAAGCAGTCGGGAAGCTCCAGTCCCGAGCTGCGCGTCGTTGAGCGGCACGAGAACGGTCCTACGTTCCCGAAAGATGTCGCGCAACCGGAAGCGTGGTCTCGATTGCCCTAGTACGGCGACGAGGGGTTTCCGCATGACGATCTTGCGGAGCTTGTTTAGCGGGGAGGCGATCTGCGCGGCGCGCTGACCTGGGGACAGTGCTTCGAACTCAGCCCAAAATGCCGCAAGCGTTGGATCGTTCTGGACTGCTGCGATGATCGGACGGCGGAAAGCGTCGTCGGTGAAGATGTGTGGAAGGTCGATCAGGGTATGCGGCTTGTCCCGTTGTTGTCCCGCGCGAGCGAGGGACAACAACGCACCTTGGACGAGGTACTCCGTGCGTGGTCCCCAGCTGTCCCGGAACACGGCGGCCAGCGATGCCAGGATGCCATCGACGACAATGTCCGGATCACGGTCACCGACGTCGAGTGGATTGAACCCGACAGGGAAAAATTGGTCCGTGGCATCGAGCACAACGATTCGGTCGGCGTACTTGGCGGACGTGATATCGAGGATGCGGTCCACAAGCTGGGACTTCGGTTCGATCACGCAGCAGGCGCGCCCCGCTTGGATGTCCGAGAGGACAAGGTGCTCGAGGAGAGTGGACTTCCCAGATCCGGTCGGTCCGAGTGCTACGAGGTGATGCAATCTGCTCGTGGGGTCGATTCCGATGGTGCGTTCTGGCCCCGGCGCGGTCCCTATCGCGAACACACTCTCGGTCCGGGAGACGATCTCCGGTACCGGCAGCAGCCGGGGATGTGTGCCTGGCACGCCCGGGTAGTCACGGTGTCCGAGCGGCCAGCCCAACAGCGGCACCGTATCGGTCACGGTCAGAGTGAGTTTGCTGCCTCGGCCATCGGTCGCGTTCCAGTGCGCGACGGTGTCCTTGAGCAAGGTGAGGCGCACACCGGGACTCTCCAACTGCTGCAGCGCACCGAACACCTCGAACACGAGAGCGCGTTGGCGGATCGGCGTGTCCGCACTCACTGCGATACGGATCGTGGCGTCGAAACGGATCTGACCTGCGTGGGTGCGCATCCTCCTCAGGGTCTCGGCCGAAGCGTTACGTGTGCCGTCGAGAAGTTTGGAGCCAAGCGGCTGCAGCGGATCGAGGGGTCTGTCCTGAACTGGTGCTGGACGCCGTGCCGTCCCGAGCACTACCTGAACGGCCAGTGTCTCGTCGCCCCGACGAGCAGCCAACGCCGCGTACAGGGCATGGACGGCGGCCGCAGGGTCGGTATCGGACAAGGGAAGCCCCGCAGGTTGGGCCACCAAGCGGGCAACCGAGGCCACGTGCGCCCGTGTGGCGGCCTCAAACCCAATACCTGGGAGGTGTGCCCGAAAGAGACGCTGCAGCCGAGACGTCGCCTCCGGCGCGCAGCCGACGGCGTAGGCGATCCCGGTCGCGCTGGCGCGCACCTCGAACACCACGGGACGAACAACATCGCTCGCACTGAGCCGCATGAGGAAGGTCGTTACCTCCGTTGCCTCGATCGGGCGGGGCGGGTGCAGACGAGTGAAGACAAGCGGGTTACGCATCGTTGCCCTCCTCGTCTGGTTCGTGCCGAGAACCGTCGCTGACACGGGCTTCTGCTTCCAAGCGGGCCTGTTCGAGCCCGGCGTTCGTGATGATGCGGGCGATCTGCTCGGGCCGCAGATCATGGTTCAGCTCGGAGAACACCCACACCCGACGGCCTGGGGATTTGCGATACCGGCGACGGCCGCTGCGTGCGTTAGTCATGACGAAACTCCCTTCATAAGGGTTGAATTCGCGCCTCGGCCGCTGACGAGAAAGGGGGCTGCCCATCTGGGGCGCTTGTTATGAACTCGGAGACGCAAGTTGTCAAGCGGAATGCGCCGGCGTTGTGTATTCCGCAACAACCCGACAGGGGTGAAGGTGCTCATGGTTAGAATCGCTGACCCCACCAGCGGCGGTACGCCCACACGCCGGCACACAAGAGAACCGCGACGGTCCCGGCGATGAGGAGCCAGATCCAGATCTTCTCGAGGAGGCAGAAGGCCAGCCATAGCGCGCCGACGCCGCCGAGGATCAAGGTGCAGGCGCGGAAGAATTGTTCGGCGAGGGTCTTGGGAGACGGATCGGTAGCCATCACGCATCGTCCTGGTCTCCGTCGACGTGGCCGTGATCCGCGATACCTGCCCGAACGGAGTACTCCGGTACTGGATAGCCGGGAATCCGGATGTCGCTTCCGCCGGGCGCTTCATTCCCCCACACGGACCAGTCCTTGTGGCTGTTGGGACGCTGACGGGCAAAGAGCTCCAAGTACGGGCCATCGAGGACTCTTTCGATCAGCGGGATCATTTCGGCTGGCTTGGTCGAATGGGTGGTACGAGGGAGCAGGAGCGTCGAGCGCTGGCCATGAAACTTCCACGGCGCGCTGCCCCGAATGCCGTGAAGTAGCAGTTCATGAGAGCCGCGGAAATAGTTCCCAAGGCCCATGAAGTACTTGTCCCACACTGCGTTGCCCTTGTATTCGAAGCCCCACGCCCTCATGACTTCGAGGGCCTCCGGTAGCGCGGCGTTCGTCGTCCACAGCAGCAGGGTCGAGTTGTCATCCATGAGGTCGGCGATCGGCATCGACTTGATCGCTTCGGTGGACATGAGGTTGTAGTGGTTGATCGCGCCCCTTTTGCCAAGCTGGGCACGCATCCAGGGCGGGTCGCCGTAGCAGACCTTGAACTTCTTGGTGCTCCTGAACGCCGCAGGTGCGTTCTCGGCGGTGCTGGTCATGTGAAGGAACTCCTTTCTCCCGGCTCACGACTTCACGGCGAGCAGGTGGCGAGGATCGGTTATGGGCTAAGAGCAGGAAGTCGTCAATCGTCTGTTCGGGGTCGTTGCGAAAACCACAACAAGCAAGCGATGACGAGATTGGGGGTCGTGGGGGCCCCCCAAACCCCGCCCGGCCCCCCACCGCACCCCCGCGGCCCCCCC
>NZ_JAVFCB010000007.1:0-57663 GCF_030865425.1 Microbacterium capsulatum | reverse complement strand
TGGTTGCTAAAACCACAACACCCACGGTAGGACGAGTTGGGGGGGCGGGGGCGCCCCAAACGCCGGGCGCCCACGACCTGGGACCTCAGTCGGCCAGGACCAGGTCGATACCGCGATTCGCCAGTCGGACGGTGAGCGCGATCAGGTCGTCGCCGTCGATGCCTCGTAAGCAGGCACGAGTGACGATGACGCAGTCGACGTGGTGCTTGTCGAGCATCCGAGTCAGACCGTTGAGCCGGTCGCCTGCTTCAACCCGGTATCGGATCGTGCCGGTGAACTGCTCGACGATCGTCATGCCCATCCATGTGGCACATGCCGCGATCCGGCGCTGCTGCTCATCGACAGTCCGGAACCCCAGTCGGAGCGGTGCCCGCTCGGTCATTCCCTGACGCCAGAGGAGCGCGCAGGCCGTCCTCCTCTCGTCCTCGGTGTTTGTGTTGTTGGCCATGTCGCCTCCTTTCCTGAGGTTGTGGCAGCGAGTGCTGCCTATTCGGTTGTGTTCCCCGCGCAAAGCGAGGCCTGGCCCGCCGCGACAACGAGCGCGCGGCTCTGGCGTCGTGGCGGAAACTCAGAGAGACTCGGCTGTATCGTCGGCGTCCGCGACGTGGCTGCCGTACTCGTAGGAGGCTTCGATCAGGAGCCGCCTGGCTCGGAGGCTGCCGAGGCGAAGTGCGGTGCGGGCCTCGGCTTCCGCGCTCGCCAGATCGGCCAGCGCGCCGTCGAGCTCGGCACGTTGCGGCGCCGCTCGACGGCGGAGCAGCCAGTCGCCGACGAGTACCCAGGCCAGGTAGGCGATCGTGACGAGCAGCGCTGCTGAGAGGAGGCCGAGAACGAACAGTTCCCCGCCGTTGTTCATCGTCCCCACCGCCCGATAGCCTGGGCGGCGCCGATGGCGTAGCCGTCGACGATGGCTTTGTACCGGGCTTCGCCGAGGGGCGCGATGCTGATGAGGTGCCCTTCCAGTGCCGACAGCGCACCGGCGTTGAGGAGGGCTTCCTCGGTGAGCGAAGCTCTGGTGCGTTCCGTTGCCGTCGCCACGACGGCAGTCGCGTTGACGCGGTCGAGGGACTGGCGGGTCTGGCGGACGACCACGGCCCGGTCGCGTTGCTCTGCACGAGTGAGGGCGGCGTTGTTCAGGCTCCCGAAGGGGAGCAGTTCAGAAGACATCAGGGGTTCTCCTTGTCTTGGATATAGGGGTGAAGAGGAGCAGGAGGCGCCCGCCTCGTGAGCGGGCCACCTCCTGCTCTGGGGGTTCGGGGTCCTTCGTAAGGACCCCGAAGACTTAGGGAGACGGAGCCAGGATCTCGACCGTGTTCGTACCGGCGAGTGTGTTCTCGGCGAACCGCTTCGCGGCAACGGCAGATGGTGCGATGACCCAGCCGCCGCCGACATGCTGACCGTCGGCGGGCGAGATGAGGGCGAACTGGAACCCTGAGGGTGGACCCGCCGGAACGTTTCGGGGCTGGGTGAGCGGACCTTCGATCCGCGTCGCGGTGAATGAGGGAAACCACTCCCCGTCGGTAAGAAGCTCATCGGCGGCGCACTCAGCGCCGTACAAGCTGGATGCCTCGAGGGTGAGGATGCGCCGGGGCTCGAAGAGCCCGTAGAAGGTCTCGACGGTCCACAGGGTGACGGGTTCGGGGCACATGTCAGATCTCCTTCGAGACGAACGGGCTAAGAGCTCTTGCGGGAAGCGGAAGGGTGCTCGCGCCGACCGGGAAACTTGACCAGAACGGTTGAGACTCCGCCGGGTGCTCGGTGCCGTCGGTGAATGGCTGGCAGCAGCGTCCGCACCAGACCGGCCCGAGTGTCCACTGACGCACGGACATCCGGAACGTGCGGGGGCGACCGGCGACGATGCACTGGCAAGAAGCGAAGACGTACTTGCTATTGGCCTGTACTGGTTCGGCGGGCGCTACAGCTGGCGCGAAGGCACGTTCGTTGTTGGGTGCGGCGTTCAGACGCAGCGCCTCGTCCATCAGACCAACGAGGTCAGCGAATACGTCCCGGCCCCAGTCGCTGAGACGGTCGGTGATGATCCCGTAGGGCGCATTCGCCGGTCGGACCGTGTTGCAACCGAGCTCGCCGGCGATGCGTGCGAAGCGGTTGGAGTGGTACCGGCCGCGGTTTGAAGTGTCCTGGATACCGTGCGCGTGGGCGTAGAGATGCGCGAGCTCATGAGCGATCGTGACGGTAGCGTCCTCGCCCGTCGTCGCGGTCGCGTGACCGCACCGTCGGTCAGCGTTGAGATGGATCTCGTGGAGGCGCTGTCCATCGTGTTCCCACTTCTCAGCGGTGAACGTCCCGAGCGGGCCGCGGGCCTTGCCGCCGACCACGACCAGCGCCTGCGTGCGGAACAGCTGGTTGGTTCCGGGAAGCCGCTCCTCGCAGCGCATCGTGATCTCGTCCGCCGTGAGGTAGGCGGCGCTGATGAGCTTCGCGTGGTGCTGCGCAGGAAGCTGCAGCGCCTGACGGGAGAGCTCGTTGGTGGTCATGAATCCACCGGAACATGCAGTCATGGGGTTGGGCGAGGTGCCGGGAGCGTGTGAGCGCAAGAGGGAACGTAACGGTGAGCGCAAGACGCAACGCAGAGCGCAACGGGGCCAGAAATGGCAATGGCTCCGCCGAAGCGGAGCCAGATGAGTGGGGGCATGACAATGCCCCGCTCACGAAAGTGACGGTGCTGCGACCGTGAGCCTTGTGGGGCTCAACGGGAGCATTGTCACGCCGCGTGAAACGGGGCGAAAGAGGGTCTACCCATAGGCGGGATCCTCGTTGAGGTGCGCGTCCGCATGCTCGCCGATCGCGTTGATCAGCGCTTCTAGGGCTTCGATCGGGTTACCTTCTGAGCAGGTCGCGAAGGTGTGCAAAGCACCGATCGTGTAGCTGTACCTCCGCTCGGCGAAGGCCTCGATTAGAAGTCTTGCGCCACGGTTCAGCGGGGAACCGTTGTCCATTTCATCGGTCGTAGGCATCGCCACGTCCCTTCGATTGTGTCGGATGCCGACGGGCTCAACACAACAAAGTGAGTTGAGGACGGCGCACTGGGCTGGACGGAGTTCCAGTCAGGTGCGCTGCCCTCGTCTCAATGAAGGACTCTCGCATTATAGAACATATGTTCGAATATGTCAAGACAAACTAAGCTGGGGTTATGGCAAAGCTGCCCGTAGTCGAGGGGTGGGAGGATCGCGCTCCCTGGGAGATCGAGCTGCGCGGCCTGTTCGCTCAGCCCCTCCTGATCGGGAACGTCGAGCTGCTGCCTGGGCTCGTTGCCCTGCTGCCGGAGGGCATCACGCGCGGAGCGTCGCCGACGCATGTGCACCTCACCAGGCTCTTCACTAGAGCGCTTGCCTATGGTGATTCGAGGACAGCGGACGGTCAGTCGCCGAAGGAGCGCGACGAAGCGCGTAAGGCACGGGCGTGGCGGGAAGGCGCTCGCGGAACGTTCTGGCTTCCCCGCACGGACCGCGAAGATGATGGGTCGAGGTACCCATCGGCGGAAGAGCGGTACCTCGTCTACAGTAAGGGGTCGCGGCGCTCCGATATTCAAGATGCTCGCCGCTGGGCCGGCCTCCGGTGGAACAACGCGGCAGGGAAGGCAAATACGGAGCCGGGTAGCTTCGTGGTGTTGGGGCGTAAGCACCTGAACGCGTTCTGTGTTCAGCTCGTCGACGATCTCAAAGTGTACCTTCATGGTCTCACGGAAGGGGAAGAGCAAGCTGAACTGAGCTTGTTCGCTGACCGTCTTGCAGAAGAACAGCCTGAACAGGCCGGGCTCTTCGCCGCCGCATTCGCGGATCGGCTTGATAAGCCCGCACCTCGCTATCCATCCCATCTGACGCCGAGTGTCTTGGCCTCTACGATGACCCTCTCGAGGTGGCCGGGAGAGCGGGGCGCATCGGCCACACCAGGCTCAATGTATGGCGGCCCGCGAACGTCGGGAGGACAACCAGCACTCGACGTCCTCCGCCAAACGCGTCGTGCCGTTCTCCTCGGCGACCCGGGAAGCGGCAAGTCGACCATCCTGGCGGCCGCCGCGATCCGGCGGATCCGGGACGAAGGTTCTCCGATCACCATTGCGTGTCCGCTCTCAGCGGTGGCCGCGAAGCTCTCCCGCGAGCTGCTCAATCGAGAGATCAGCCAGATACTCGAGTATCTCGTCGAGGTTAGTGTCGACCACTACGCCTCGGGAAACGCTTTCGAACCAACTGCTCTTGCAGAAGCGCTTCGGACGAAACCCGAAGGGCTGATCGCTCTGGATGGGCTGGACGAAGTTCCCGCGGAGAAGCGTCACCTCGTCGCTGAGCTCATCCGCAAGATCGAGCCGATCGAATCCAGCATCCTCATCACCTCGCGCCATGTCGGCTACGAACGGCTGGAACGAGACTGGACAGAGTTCAACACCGACCGGCTGACCTCTGAGCAGGCGAGGGATTTCCTCGGCCAGTGGTTCGGAGACGAGAACCCTGACGGGCATCGACGTGCGTTGCAAGCGATCGGTCTCGGCCGCCGGTCGCTCTCCGGCGCCCATCGACGAACATCGATCGGCGAGATTCCCGTTCTCCTCGGGATCGTGGCGGACGTGGCGTCAGACGGCGAGGTCCCGGATAGGTCGGGGCAGCTCTACGAGATGTACCTTGAGCGATTCTTCCAGCGGAGCTGGCAGAGGATGCATCCCAACCAGCGCCTCACGGGACCCGAGATCGACCGTCGACTGGCGGTCGCCGAACGGATCGCGTTCGCGATGATGCGTGGAGCAGGTTTCGGCGTGTCCGGTGGTTCGCAGGACGTCGCGATCAAAGCCGATCTCTACGTTGCCGTCACCGATGAAGAGCGGCCCCTGCTCGAGGAGATGCTCGCGATCGACGGAATCCTTGTACCGCACGGACAGCATCGATACGAACGAGCTCAACCGGTGCGATGGCTGCACAAGACGGTCCATGAGTTCCTCGTGGGTAGCTACCTCGCCCGACTCTTCAGAACAGACCGGAGCGCCTGGGAGGCCCACTTCACCTATGCGCTCCAGCTCACGTCCGCGTGGGCAGTGCCGCTCGAGTTCATGATGACGTCTCTCGATGAGCGAGATCACGATGAGGTGTTCCGCACCATCGAAGCGTTTGCCTCTGCCGGAGACCCCGGCCGGGTCATACGGGGGACGGCGCGGTCGATGGCCGAGATGACGTCTCCGGGATCGTTGTTCCGGCAGCGGCTGGCAGGTCTCTTCGTTCAGGCCGAAGACTGGGACGGTGCGTTCCGCATCGACGAGCGGACATGGCACCGACTGCTACGCCACCGGCTCGACAACGGTTCGCAGCGGTTCCCGGCACTCGGCTTCACCTCGTTCGTCAAAGCCGCCGAGAGTGAAGAACTGGGAAAATCCCTGCGTGCAGCGGTCAGGCGCGCACTAGCGGCCAGCGACAACGCCTGGGTGAGCACAATTCGCTCGCTATGGGGCAACCAGCCGAACATCGATCTCTGGTTCTACGCGGAGCTCCTGAGATGGGGCCCTTGCGGCAGTCGACCCGAGCTTGAGGTCGCTCCTCGGCGCTATTCACCTGCGGCGGTTTCGACCGCGCTCAATGCGCTGGCCGACGCGGAAGAGGCGGCGCAACTGGAGTTCGTCCGCTTCGTCTCCTACACCGGGGTCGACCTTCGGCAGCACATCAAGGCCCACCCCTGGCTCGATAACCAACCCCTCGTGCATGAAGTGGAGCCCATCGTCTTCGACTTCGACAACTTCGAAGCGGAACTGGAGGCCGCCGAACGTCCGGAGGCGGCGCTTCGCGGGGTCTTCGGTTCTTCGGCGGCCTGCGAAATCGCCCAGAAGCTCTCGACCGAGAACCAGCCGAAGATCGAATTGTTGCCCTGGGCGATCATCGGAGACTGGCTCCACACCCTGGAACACCCTGAACGAGATGTCGAGGTGTCGCCGCCATCCGCTGCTGAGCTTGCTCACGCTATGCGGGCGCTCACCGAGGACCCGAACAGCAAGCTGGATCCAGCCGATCTGCTACCGCTCCTTCGGGCAGCCGTTGTCTGGGTTCGCCATTCGTATGAACTGACCAACATCAACGTGGTGCTCGAGGTGTACCGGCAGCTCCTGCGGTTGCCGCGCAGGTGTGGTGACGTTGGCGCCGCGCGCGCCTCCGTCGTGAAGACCGTCGACCATGCCCTGTATCGGGTACTCGCGGCCCAGCAGGACGCGGCCCTGAGAGCGGTTCTCGCAAGCGATCCAAGCGGCTGGGCGGATGGCCAGGTGGAGCCGACGCTCCCGATCGCGCTGGAGTTCGCGGCGGGGGAATTGCTGGATCTCGACGTACTTGTGGATCTCGCGGCGTGGGCATCGAAGACGTCTAGCGACGTCGTCGGTCTGCTCCATCCGCGACGAGTTCGCACATCCGACTGGCTGAACCACGCGGAACTCCGTGGCGTCAAGGTTGAGTCCTACCAGGCGACGAGCCGCGATGAGATCGCCCGAAATTTGTCGGCTGAGGGCTGTCTTCCGGAATGGCGAGATCGACTGTTGTGCCAGGTGTGAAGGGAGAGTGGTCGGACCAGCGGCTGCTTCGGGGTGAGGTGAGGTCGGTGGTGTTGTTCGTCGTGAATGCAAAACACGGGCCGCAAAATGGAGCTGTGGCCCGCGACGGTGTCATGAAGTTCCAAGCCGGAGGAGGACACCGTGACGAGCGGAAGGCGAGCCAGGGCACACAGGCAATCTGGACAGCGACTGACATCACGCTCACGCAAGAAGGACGAGATTGCCAACAGCGCGCCGATTGGACAGCCGTTGCAGACCGCGAGACCAATTGTGACCCAGGAAATGATGTACACGGTTGTCCCGCGATTCCCCGTTGCTGATCCTCGCTCCAAATTAGGCAACGGACCGATCGGAGCCGTTGGCGAGTATCTGGTGATCTACCGCCTCGGAGTTCCTGGAATCAACAATGTCGCCACCGAATTCAACTTCGGTACCCTCGCGGCCATCGGCGACAGCCTGATCCAGGCACATCCCGACGCCGTCGCGGGCATGGTTGAGTTCATGGCGTCTCCCGACGCTCCCGCGGATCACAAGCTGGAACTTGGTGTCAACGCCGAGCATCGTCTCGCTTCAGTTTCGGTTCGGTGTCACGCTGAGAACTTCGACGACGCGGCGGCGTATGCACACGACCTGGTGATGCCGTTCCTCAGCCAACTGGCGTTCACTCACGAAGTCGCGATCACAACGACGGGCCGCGAGATCATCGAGGTTGCCACCGAAGCGCGGCAGCTTTCCCAGACCGTCGCAGGAGCTGTCAAGATGACGGGGTCGAGCCTCGGGGTGCTGACCCCGGAGCAGCGCAGACTGTTGGCCAGCTACCGAGAAGGCCTTAGCGCGTCCGAGCCTCTCTACCAGGTGCTGTCCTTTTTCAAGGTAGTCGAGGGCGTGTTCTCCATGCGGAAGCGCGAAGATGCCGAGATGCGCCAACGGGGTGAGACGCCGGATCGCGAAAGCGAGAGAATTCCCGAAGACATGACCGCGCACCTACATCCCCACGACGCGGCGCTCCAACTGGGGGCCTTCACGCCGTACCTGGGACGCAAGTTCACGGACGTACGCGACGACCTCCGGGACAGCCTTCGGAACAACATCGCACACATGGACTTCAACGAAGATCCCTTCAGTGCCGATGTTTACGCCGACCTCGTGACAGTTCTGAAAGGGTTGCCCGTGCTGAGGTACATGGCTCGCGTAATGCTCTCGTCGGTTGTACCGACTCAGGAGAACGACGCCACGACAGGTTAGGAGGGGACAGGTCCGTGCGCAGCATGAGAACCTCGTGCCCGTCATCTACCGCCCGACCGCGATCCCTGGCTTCTCCTCCGGCAACAGCGACGCCACCGAGACGTCGAACACCTCGGCCAGGGCGACCAGCGTGCTGAGCCGAGGGTTGGCTGGTGTTCCCGGGTTCGACTCGCCCTTTTCGAGCTTCCGGTAGGTGAACGTCGTGATCCCGGCCGCGTGCGCCGCTCGCTCCTGCGTCAGGCCGGACGCGGCTCGCGCCTTCCCGACGCGGAGGCCCAGCTCGCGGGCGTAGAGCACCCACGGATCGGAGCTGGGACGAATTGGCACCATTCCAGCGTCTCCGGGCGCCTCGTTCGACTTGCGCATGTATACATGCCAAAATCAACGAGCGCTCGTAAACATTCGCCCAGGGGGAGAGATCACATGAATCGAACTATCCAGACAGCCCTCGTCACCGGCATGCTGCTGGCCTCGCTGACCGGCTGCGCGGCAGCCAACAGCACCGACCAGGCTGCCGCACCGGCGACGTCGACGTCCTCGAGCGCCGCGCCGTCGCCAGCGCCTACTTCCACTCCTACGCCGTACGCGCCGCCGGTGAACTACCAGCTGCAGACCTCAACCCAGGTCGTGACCGGCACCGGCGGGTACAAGCAGACCGTCACCGTCAAGATGGGCAAGGTCATCGCCGGAACGGACGCCGCGACACTGACTGCTGCCTGGGCTGCCGTCTCCGGCGGCAGTGACCCGATCCCGTGCCTGGGCAAGCAGCTCGGCACCTTCCCGTACACGGCGACTCCGGACGTCACCGGCTTCGCCTACGGGACGATCACCTTTGTCAACAACACGCCCTCCTTCCCGGCGAAGAACTGGGGCGCCGGGCTCAACCCAAGCAGCACCCTCGGCATCGGCGTCGATTACTTGACCGGGGCGAGCTGCGACCAGGTGCTCAGCTCGACCGTGATCGCGTCGGATCTGAAGAACAGCTCCACAGCGTCCTGGAGCGTGCCGTTCGTGATCGCCGTCCCGAACTACCAGTCACCGAGTCACCCGACTGGCGATCCATCGAGCCTCAAGTCTTTCGGAATGCAGGTGAACGGCGGCGACCCTTCAGGCGTCGCCGACTTCACGATCGCGCTGGCGCCGCTGAAGCCCTGAGCGTCAGACCTCCCTGCAGACATATGCTCGCTTCTTCTTGGTCATATCTGTCGCCCACCATGAACCGCAAGCGCAATCCCGTAAATGCATAATCTGCCGTAGATTTCACAACGCCGCCGATCAGAAGATTGACTCCCTCAGCCATCGGTTCATACTGGTCTTCGCTCCTCATCAGCCTGCGGTCTCCGTGATGAACTCATCCCGAGTTCGTCGGCCGCTCCTGATGAGGAGGCCTCACGATGAGTGAGAACACGCCCGCCGCCAGCACATCGGCGGCACCCAGTCCGGTGCGGACCCTCGCCGTACGCATCGCTGATGAACTGCGGGCCCAGCTGGACGTCATCGCTCAGCTCAATGACCGCAGTGTCACCGAAGAGATCCGGATCGCTCTCGAGTCCTGGGTCCAGACCAGCAAGTCGGATCCGAAGGTGCTCGCTCGGGCCGAAACTGTCCGAGCTGAGATCGAACGCGAAGCGAAGACCAAGCAGAGCGCGATCGAGGCGATCTTCGGCAGCAGCGGGGCTAAACCGCCACGTAGTCGCGGCGCTTCCGCCTGACTGGATGCTCTCCCATCTCATGGGAGGGGTGAGTGGTCGATCGGGCTTTGGGACGCGATTCGCGTTCCGCTCCCGGTCGGCCACTCGAACATCAACGATGCCTATGCCTCGTTGCTGCCCCGCGGCTTGTCAGGGAACCTCACCAGGGGTTCTCGGCCGCGACAACAGTAAGGAGGTGGGACAGATGGTGCGATGCATTGTCATTCCGCGGGACGGAAATGGCACCCCGCGAATCCAGGAGCTTGACGGCATCCGTGACTTCCAGAAAGTCACGGGCGGCTGGCTGGAGCCGATCGATCTTCCGGCCCTCGCCGTCACCATTTGGGTGAACGAGGCGTCCGAGCGAGATCGAAGCAGGTTCAACTCTCGTGCCACCGCACTGTGGTGGTTCTACAGCACCCGCATGCATCGGCAGCGCTTCATTCTCGGCGACGTCGTCTTGACCGGCGACGATAACGGCGAGGTTGGCGCAGAGGTACCCGACGACATCATCCAAGGCATGCTGACCCCTCACGAGTTCGTGATACAGGTCAGTCTCGAGGGCGACGAGCTGTGGCGGAACACTCCTGTGTGCTTCGATAACATCTTCGACGCCATCCAGTGGTGCATGCTCGTCGCGAGCACCGTGCGACCCGGGCCAGGTTTCCGGATCACGTCGACAGTGTAGAGCGATTCCACCATCCACCGAGAGGCTCCGAATGGAGGTCGGTCGTGGTGAGGGGGATCGTCGTTCTTTTGGTGGTCGGAGACGTTCCCGCTTTGCCCATCGAACTCGTCACATGCGACGGCACGATCTGATGTGTCGGCGTCCCAACCTCCTCTCACAGGCGGTGACCGTCCAGCTCTGAGTGCATAGCGCACCGAGCCGGGCGGTCATCGCCTTCTTCAATTTCTTGGGGGGTGACAACCCGTGTAACCCGGAAAGCGGTACTCGCGCGACGGAAGGGTCGCTGCCGCCGAACCGTGCGGACGAAAGGGTGAAGGCAACCCGTGTTGGTTGCAATCGCCGCCACGGCCTCCTCGAGGGGTTGGAGTTCGCTGGTTCTGTCAGTCGCGCATGACATCCTGAATCGAAGCAGATCGTCGAGCGGACGATCCATACTCGAACATGTGTTCGATAGCGTGGTACAATGGAGGATACATGGAACGTGGCCGTCAGCCATCTTCAACTTGCGGCACCCTCGACGGAGGGGTTTCCTGATGGCGCGCCTGGCAAAGAAGACCCAGGTCAAGTCGCTGGAGCAGCGTCTCTGGGATGCCGCCGATGCACTCCGTGGCAACCAGGAGCCGTCCGAGTACAAGCACGTCGTGCTTGGTCTCGTCTTCCTGAAGTACATCTCCGACCGGTTCGAGGAGCGCTACCGGGCCATTGAGACGACCCTGAGCGACCCGCACTCTGACGACTACATCCCCAACGAGGCCCGGCGCCAGACCTTCCTTGAGGACCGCGACGAGTATGCCAGCCACAACGTTTTCTGGGTGCCTGCCGACGCGCGCTGGGAGGCGATCCAGGCCCGCGCCAAGCTCCCTACCATCGGCCAGGATATCGACCACGCGATGGATCTGCTCGAGAAGGAGAACCTGAGCATCCGTGGTGTGTTGCCGCGCAACTACGGCCGCGAAGGCCTCGACAAAGGCCGTCTCGGTCAGCTCGTCGACCTCATCGGATCCATTGGCTTCACTGAGAGTGACGACCACGGATCGGACGACGTGCTCGGCCGCGTCTACGAGTACTTCCTTGGCCAGTTCGCCGGCAAGGAGACTGGCAAGGACGCTGGCGCTTTCTATACACCGCGCAGCATCGTAAAGACTCTCGTCGAGATGCTGGAGCCGTTCCACGGCCGCGTCTACGACCCCGCTTGCGGCTCCGGCGGCATGTTCGTGCAGTCTGCCGAGTTTGTGAAAGCCCACGGTGGTAAGCGCACGGACATCTCCGTCTACGGCCAGGAGTTCACTGATACCACCTGGAAGCTGGCCAAGATGAACCTCGCCCTGAGAGGTATCGAAGCCGACCTCGGCGACCGCTCCGCCGACTCATTCGGTCAGGATCTTCACCCTGACCTGCGCGCTGACTTCGTGATCGCCAACCCGCCGTTCAACGTCTCGAACTGGTGGGATGCGAAGCTTGCCGATGATCCGCGCTGGAAGTACGGAACCCCGCCCGAAGGTAACGCCAACTTCGCCTGGGTACAGCACTTCCTCTACCACTTGAGCCCCAGGGGCACGGCCGGATTCGTTCTGGCGAACGGGTCGCTGTCCTCCAAGAACAGTGGTGAAGGAGAAATCCGGCAGAAGCTTGTCGAAGCCGGCCTGGTTGACTGCATCGTAGCGATGCCCGACAAGCTGTTCTTCAACACGGGTATCCCGGTCAGCCTCTGGTTCGTTTCGAAGGACCGTTTGGGCAACGGCCACCGCAAGCGCGATGGCGAAGTGCTATTCATCGACGCGCGCAAGCTCGGCCGCATGGAGACACGGCGCCTGCGGGTACTCAACGACGAGGATATCGCCAAGATCGCGGGCGCGTACCACGCTTGGAGAAACCACGACGGCGACTACGAGGACGTCCCGGGATTCGTCAGGGCAGCAACGCTGGATGAGATCAAGGAGCACGACTTCGTGCTTACACCCGGCCGTTACGTCGGAGCAGAAGAAGCCGAGGCCGACGACGAACCGGTCGACGAGAAGATCGGTCGGCTGACCAAAGAGCTGTATGCCGAGTTTGACTATGGAGCCACGCTCGAAGTCGAAATCCGGTCTCGTCTCGGGGACCTGACCGCATGACGCAGAACATCACGATTGGTGACGCTGTGACCGTCGAGCGCGGCACCACGTACAAAAGCGGGCTGATCGGAGAGCCAGGGCCTGTACTCCTTGGACTCGGGACAATTCAGCGCAACGGCGGATTCCGTGGCGACTCGCTACGCACATATGGCGGCGAGTCGCCAGACAAGCTTCTTGTCCGACCGGGTGAGCTGTACGCGTCGTTGAAGGATGTGACTCAGTCAGCTGATCTGCTGGGCGCTGTTGCTCGGGTGCCCGTTGACGGCCCAGTGGGACGCCTTACGCAAGACACCGTACGTTTGGACCTCACTGGTGTAGTTGAGGCCGATTACTTGTACTGGGTCATGCGGACACCGCAATACCGTGCATACTGCCGGGCGCACGCGACTGGAACCACGAACCTCGGTCTGCCGCGTGATGACTTCTTCTCCTTTAGCTTCCCGGCCCCATCGGATGAGCGGAATAGTCTCGTCTGCTTGCTCGGCGCGCTCGACGACAAAATCAATTCGAACCGGCGACTGATCAGTCTCATTCCGCAGTTGATCCGTTCAAGGGTCAATGCGCTTCTACTGATCGAGACGAAGCTCGTCCCGGCTTCTCGCCTGGCGACGTTTGTTAATGGCGGTGCTTTCACCAAGGGTGCGACTGGCACTGGTCGCATGGTCATCCGGATTGCGGACCTCAACTCCGGTCCTGGACCATCGACCGTCTACAACGATCTCGAGGTTCCCGAAGACAAGACAGTTCGCGCCGGTGACATCCTTATGTCTTGGTCTGGTTCGCTCGGCGTATACCGCTGGGCACGCGACGAGGCGATTGTCAATCAGCACATCTTCAAGGTGATCCCGAGCGGATATCCGGCGTGGCTTGTGTTCGATCGTGTTGAGGCGGTGATCGAGATCTTCCAAGGGATTGCAAAGGACAAGGCGACAACCATGGGACATATCCAGCGCGGCCATCTGGACTCGACCCTCGTTGACCTACCGACCAGCGGCGCCATCGAACGACTCGATGAGGACCTCGGTCCGCTGTGGCGGCGTCTGCTTGTCGCCGAGCAGGAGATGCTCAAGCTAGCCACACTCCGTGACGCGCTACTGCCCGAGTTGCTCTCAGGTCGCATCCGGGTGCCCGAGGCCGCGCGGGCTGTGGAGGGAGCAATCGCATGACTGTTCTGAACGAGTCGACGGTCGAGCTCGCAGTTCTCCAGTACCTACGCGAGCTCGGCTACGCGACGGCTTTCGGTCCGGACATCGCCCCAGAGGCACCCGCTGCTGAGCGCACGACCTACGAGCAGGTCTATCTGCTCGATCGCCTGCGATCCGCCGCTCTGCGGATCAACGCAGGTCTCGACTCATCGCTGGTCGAGGAGGCCATCAAGCGCCTTGGTAGGGCGGAGTCACAGAATCCGGTGGCCGAGAACTTCCGTGTGCACACGTTGCTGGTCGAGGGCGTGCCGGTCGAGCACCGTGACGCCGAGGGGGCTGTGCGGACGACGCGCGTCCGTCTCGTCGACTTCGAGCTTCCCGCCAACAACGACTGGCTGGCAGTTAACCAGTTCACGATCGTCGAGAACGGGAAGAACCGGCGACCCGACGTCGTGATTTTCCTGAATGGCATCCCGCTCGGCTTACTGGAGTTGAAGAACCTGGCCGACGAGCATGCGACGCTCAAGGGTGCCTGGAACCAGATCCAGACCTATCGCCACGACATCCCCTCGCTTTTCGTTCCGAACGCGGCGACGGTCATCAGCGATGGCATCAGCGCTGCGATGTCCTCGTTCACTGGCGGATTCGAGCACTACGCGCCGTGGAAGACCATCGATGGGCGTGAGGTGGTCACGAACCTGCCTGCTATTGAGGTCCTGATCAAGGGCGTATTCGACCAGAGACGCTTCCTGGACATCCTGCAGAACTTCATCGTGTTCAGCGACGAGTCCAAGGGACTGGTGAAGCGGGTCGCGAAGTATCACCAGTACTGGGCGGTCAACTCCGCGGTCGAGTCGACCATCGAGGCAGCCGGGCCTGATGGCGATCGGCGCGGAGGCGTGGTCTGGCACACCCAGGGCAGCGGCAAGTCGATCGAGATGCTGCTCTACGCAGCCAAGATCATGCGCGACCCGCGGATGGGTAATCCGACGCTGGTGTTCATCACGGACCGCAATGACCTTGACGACCAGCTATTCGGTGAGGTGTTCGCTCCGGCCGAGATCCTGCCCGAGAAGCCTGTCCAGGCCGACAACCGCGGCGACCTGCGCCAACTGTTGCGGCGCGCCTCGGGCGGGATTATCTTCACCACGCTGCAGAAGTTCGCTCCCGAGGCTGGCGGCGACTCCAACCTGGTACTAACTGACCGGCGCAACGTTGTCGTGGTGGCGGACGAAGCGCACCGATCGCAGTATGGCTTCGCCGAGTCGGTCGATCTCACGACCGGCCAGATCAAGTCCGGCCTGGCGAAGCACATGCGCGACGCCTTGCCGAATGCGACCTATCTCGGATTCACCGGCACACCCATCGAGTCGAACGACAAGTCGACGCGGTCGGTGTTCGGTGACTACATCGATATCTACGACCTGACTCGCGCGGTCGAGGACGGCGCGACCGTTCGCATCTTCTACGAGTCCCGCCTGGCTAAGGTGTCGCTCGACACGGACGTGCACGCGGCTATCGACGAGCTCGCCGATGAGATCACCGAGACGGTCGAGCAGGACGAGGCGACCCGGGCGAAGTCCAAATGGGCGCGTCTGGAAGCCGTCGTCGGTGCGAACGACCGGCTTGACCTGATTGCGGGCGACATCGTTGACCACTGGGAGAAGCGCCGGGGCGAGATGCTCGGCAAGGCGATGATCGTCACGATGTCGCGGCGGATTGCCGTTGACCTCTACACCAAGATCGTCAAACTCAAGCCCGAGTGGCACAGCGACGACCCGGCGACCGGGACGATCAAGGTGGTCATGACTGGCTCTGCAGCTGACCCGCAGCCGTTCCAGCCACACATCTACGACAAGAAGACCCGCAAGGACCTCAAGGCTCGCGCAAAGGACCCGAACGACCCGCTGGAGATCGTCATTGTCCGCGACATGTGGCTCACCGGCTTCGATGCGCCTGCCATGCACACGATGTACGTGGACAAGCCGATGCAAGGTGCCGGGCTGATGCAGGCCATCGCCCGCGTGAACCGCACGTTCCGCGACAAGCCTGGTGGGCTCATCGTCGACTACATCGGCGTCGCCACCAACCTGCGGCAGGCACTCGCGGAGTACTCGCCGAGCGACCGTGACCAGGCCGGCGTCCCAATCGAAGAGATCGTCGCCCAGATGCTGGAGAAGCACGACATCGTGCGCGGCCTCCTGCACGGCTGCACCTACGACTCTTCGCCGCTCTTGTCGGCAGCGGACCGGCTCGCACAGCACGCCCTCGTCCTTGACTTCGTGATGGCTGACCCTGATCGGACTGCCCGATACCTAGACCAGGTGCTCGCATTGGCCAAGGCGTTCGCCCTGTGCGGCGCCCGGGATGAGGCGGCCGTGATCCGTAACGACGTGCGCATGTTCACGGACGTCCGCGCCGCGATCGTCAAGATCCAGAACCCCGATTCCGGTCGCGCAGGCAGCGGCGCCGTCGAGATGGACACCGCGATCGGGCAGCTCGTCAACGAGGCAGTGGCCGCGGACGAGGTCGTAGACATCTATAAACTCGCCGGAATCGAGACCCCGGAACTGTCGATCCTGTCCGACGAGTTCCTCGACAGTATCGCGGGCAAAGACAAGCCCAACCTCCAGATGGGTCTGCTGCGGCGGCTGATCAACGACCAGATCCGTACGGTGCAGCGCACCAACATTGTTCAGGCGCGGAAGTTCTCCGAGCAACTCGACGAGGCGATCAATCGGTACACCAACCGGGCACTCACGACCGCCGAGATCGTCGCAGAACTGGTCAAGCTAGCCAAGGAGATGCGGCACCAGAACGATCGCCACAACCAGCTCGGGCTGTCCGTCGCCGAGGCAGCTTTCTACGACGCAATCGTCCAGAACGACGCCGCGATCCTCGAAATGGGCGACGATACACTCAAGAAGATCGCCGTCGACCTTGTCTGGGCCGTGCAGCAGAGCGCCACGATCGACTGGTCGCTCAAGCACTCTGTTCGTGCGGCCATGCGCTCCAAAGTCCGCCGCCTTCTCGCCAAGTATGACTACCCGCCTGACCATGAGGAGAAGGCGGTCGAACTCGTACTGCAGCAGGCGGAGCTGTTTGCAGGTTCAAGAGGCAAGCAGGCGTGAGTACCGGTCACTCCGATTTCGAGACGGACACCGGACGTCAGCAGTCCGATCTGACTGCTTGGGGGACGGGCGCAACTGTTTGGACGAACGTGCGGAGAGAACTCGCAGTAAACCTCAAGAGTCGAGATCAGGACGCCGCCGAACTGTATGAGACCGCAATTCAGAGATTGGTCTCGCCGCTGACAAGGGCGTCTCTGATGGTGATCAGCCACTGCGTTCGCGAACTGATCAAGGTGCTTCCAGTAATCCTCGGTTACCCCGTTGTTGAACGAGCGGATGCGAGTAGATCAGCACGAGAACTCCATCGGCACTGGGTAGCAGCGTCGTTGCAACTTGACGCGGAACAGGCTATCGAGGCAGCTGCTGTCTCAGTACCGTCTGAGGTATTCGTGGCCGCTCGGGATGCTGCCATAGCTGGAGCGGATGGTTCAAAGAACTCGCGCGAGCTCACGGCGATAATCGTCACGGGTTTTGCGAGTGAAGTAGACACAGCATCGGTGGCCCGTGTGCACAAATCGATCGAATTCTTCCGAGGACTTGCTCATGCCAGGGATTACACCCAACCAGCAAAGCCTGTGCCGAAAGTGGACCGCGTAATTAGGGAGCTTGAAATCATCGAAGAAGCCCTCATGAACCGTATGACAAATATGGCAGACCGGGCGAAGACAGTTCGTGAGTTGCTGGCGAACGCGAATCGCAAGCGCGACGAGGCGGGGCAATGAGTATCTACGAGGTTCCGGACGACGGCGAGGTCGAAAGGACGCTGTCCGCAGTTGGTGAACCGGCTCTACGTCGCTTGTTCTTTCAGGAACTCGAGAATCCTGAGTGGCTCGCACCTTTGACGAGGCTCAAAGCCTTTTCCGATCCCGGCGTCGCGGAGACAGACGAGGGCATTATGGTGAGGCCTTGGCCGGAGGGTGACTACCTCCGCACGATTGCGGTGGCACGCCCTGCCGAAGTCGCTGACGTGTTGGTCGACCTAGGAGGCAGCCGGAATCCATGGGTTCTTCGAACACTGGTCGACATTGCGGCCGAGCTACCCATCGACCAGCTCGTGCAACTTGTCCCTGGAGTCATTCTGATCATCCAAGGAGGGGCATCTCGGGTTGATGAGGTCCGCATTGCGGTAATCACGGAGCGGCTGATTGGCGCTGGTAAGCGAAAAGACGCCAGGAAGGTACTCACCGCGCTGTTTAGTCCGGTGCCTGGCGATGACGAAGAGAGCGTGTTCGGGTCGCGGACACGTATCTCGTCTGCGATCGACGACTATTGGTACAAAGAGTTGGCGGTACGGCTCGCGCCGAGGATCGCTGAGCTTGGCCTTGAAGGCCTCAAACTCGCAACCGGTTGGCTCATGCGGGCCGTTGAGATCCGCTTGGGCGAAGAAGCGGGTCGCGTCTTTGGCATTCGGCGACCCTCGATCGCGCCACATAATCAGAACAATGGCATACATGACATTGACGACGCGTTAATCAACCTGGTCCGCGACGTCGGTGTGGCTGTGACCCAAGCATCTGGTTCACGAGAGGCAGTCGATTTCCTGAATGAAAGAAGCTGTTTCCTCGTCCGCCGTGTCGCAGTTGAAGTCGCGGCAACCGCTTTCGACTTCAACTCGGATGAACTCGTCGCGGCTGCTGCGGCTCTGCTCTGCGACGCCAGCCTGCTAGATCACGATGCGCGCCCCGAGTATGGGCGCCTGGCGGAGGCGGTTATGCCTCATCTGTCCGACAAGCAGTTGGATAACTGGACGGACCTGATTGTCGGCGGCACTTGGTTGCCGGACGAGGATCGCCTCCGGCGGATGGCTGCGTGGCCCGATGGCGATCCCGACGCAGTGAGTCAAGCCGAAATTGACCAACAACGGCGACGGCTGACTCACCGGCTGCTCAGCGCCTTCAGCACCGGCCTTCGCTCGCGACTCGCCGACACGTTTGCAACACTTTCGGGCGAGTTTGGCCCGGTTCAGCATCCTCGGTTCACGAGCTACTTCGAGTCATTTAGTGGGACGAGAAGTCCGTTGTCGACGGACGAGTTGTCGGCAATGTCAGCGGAGGATGTTGCTGAGTATCTCGCGGGATGGAGTCCCGACCCCATGGGACACATCGGTCCATCCGTAGACGGCCTGGCGAGTGTCTTGGAGGGCGTCGTCGCCGAAGCGCCCGGACGGTTCGACGTTCTCCGTGACAGGTTAGCGAGCCTCAAACCGCCGTATGTGAGATCCATTGTTTCGGGATGGACGAAGGCGGTCTCCGGCGGATTCAGGCCGAGCACGGAGTTATGGCAGACCTTGGCCGACCTTGCGGAGCACGAACCCGTCGGGGCTGTACACGAGGCGGAGATCAACATCGATGATGACCCGAGATGGCGACCTGTCCATCAGGCGCTGGTGAGGTTGGCCATGGCCGTCGTAGACGCCGTCGAGAACATCGATCAACTCGAAGCGGCGTGGCGGGTGCTCAAGCCGCTCACTAATCACATCGATCCGACTCCCGAGCATGAAGCTCGCTACGGCGGAAGCAATATGGACCCGCTGACGTTGTCGCTCAACACGGTGCGTCCCGACGCCATCCGAGGTAGCATCCACCTGCTAACCGCCCTTGAGCAAGTCTCAGACCCTGAGGCGGCTGCGACGCAGCGTTCCGAAGTGTTGTCACAGCTCGCACCGCACGTTGGACCGTCCGCTGACTCAAGCTTGGCGGTCGCAGCAGTGTTCGGAGAAGGCCTAGGGCGCATCTGGAGCGTCGACGAATCCTGGGTGACCGATCGGATGAACCCGCTCATCACATCTGTCGCGTCGACGCAAAGTACCGAGCGGGCGTGGGCTGATGTTGTCGTTTCCGTTGCCGTACGTCGGTATCCGGCCAACGCAGTGGTCATGCGCATGCTACGACCTGCCATCGAGGCTGTCCTTTCACACGAGTATAGCCAAGAGGATCACGTCGATGGTTGGCGTGAACGTCTATCCACTGTCCAGAGCGCTGCATCTCACGTGGTTTGGTGCGTAGCTCTCGGAGTGCTCTCACTCGATGACCCCCTCGTCACTGCGCTTTTCAGCGGGTCTGCTGATGCGGATGCACTTGCGGAGGTAATCGGACACCATGGCTGGCAACTGATGCACATCGTTGCAAACGATGATTCCAGCGATCCTCCGATCGAATTTGTCGAAAGATCGCAGGCCCTCATTGAATGGCGTCTGGCCGCTGCTCGGCAAGGGATCGGGACGTTCGATGAACTTCGCCAGTTCCACTGGTGGGTCAAATCCGGAGCGTTTGAGATCAGCTGGTGGCTGCCGATTCTCGCGGAGATCACCCGAGAAGGCGTGACGCTCGACAAGACGTTCATCGGCGACGCACTCGAAGGCGCAGCGGCAGAAGACGCGTCAACCACGATCGAGGTGTACGAGCGACTCCTCGGCGACGGTGAGTACTGGCAGCGCTACGACCTGATGCAGCACGCGGCCCCCATCGTCGTGGCAGCATTGAAGTCATCGAATCAAGACGCGGTGACCAGAGCGCGGTCGCTCATGGACAGCTTCGCGCGTGAAGGGCATCTCGACGTGGTAGATCAGATTGATCGACTGGCCGACCCCAAGGCGTAAGCACGCCATCCGCAGGGCGGAATAGTTCGATGTCAGATCTGCGCTTTGGGCGTCACTGGGGGAATCGATACGCGGCCGTACGATTGCGCACGATGTCTTCGATCTCTCTGACGCGGGCAGGCACGCTCCTTGAGTGGTGACGTACGTAGACCTTGCGCGGCTCGTTGGGCTTTGACGAGCCATGGAGCGCGGCCCCTGGGCTGACCACCAGCTCGATGACCACGGTGCTGGCATCGTCAATTTGGAGAACATCGAAGGAACAAGTCGGCGACGGCTCGACCCACGCGTCAACGAGTTCTGAAAGCTGGTCGATGTACCTGTTGGCCTTTGTGGCCGGCAGTCCCACGATCTCGTACTCGTCGTTGATCCCAAACAACAGAGAACCACCGGCGCCGTTTGCGAAGGCGCAAACGGTCTTCATGACGCGGGCTTTAGAGTCTTCACTCGCGGGGATCTCTCGCTTGAACTCGACGGTATCGTTCTCGCGACCTGCGATGTAGCCATCAAGTCGGGCCTTGGGTGTGATTTCCACGTTGACGCCAGGCTCCTCAACGAAGCCCGAGGGCCTGGAGAGGAACCGACGATCCAGCCATTCCGCACCTGAGCGAACAACCACCCAAGCGCCAGTGGGTAGTCCGTCAGTAACGGGAAAGGTCACCGTGCGGATGTTGTCGGTCGACTCGGGCATTGTGATGGCAGTTCCTGGCGTGTCGCCCGCCAGTTCGACAATCAGGCCGTCGAGTGAGTCGCCCTCAACCTCTACTCGTACTTCATCATCGTCTATGTTCACTCGGTTGATGCGGGCCCGTGTGTCGATCCAACGGAATACGCCGGAGGTTGGCAGCGACCTGCCAACGGTCTTGGTTCCGAGCCCGAAGAAGGAGGCTGCAGCATTGTAGAAGCTGGCGAAGCTGGGAGCGTCTTCGGCCGAGATGAGCGGCACCGCTGGCTCGTTCGCCTGAAGGTTGCTGATGAGTCTGGCCTCGTCCGTCGGCCAGTCGACCACCTTGTACCCGGTCTGGGCGAAACTCTCACGCCGCTCCCAGTAGAGCGGCTCCATGAAGGCGTCATGTTCGGCAGCTCGTTCTGGCAGCGCAACCCTCCGCTCTCGGAGCCAGCCCGCGACGGACTCGCCCGGCGCATCGAACGAGACGAGGTCAACAGCGGGATACACCCATCGTCGCGTTGCCGCAGACCCATCCCGACCTCCGCCGATGACGATCTCCAGCATGCGTAACCGCCACTGGCCTTGACCGTTGTCGCAAGTTGCAGCGTTGACCCTGACCGTGTCGGCACGGGAGACGATCGAAGCAAGGTCATCAGGTGAAGTTGGCGTGTGACGAGAGATGCTCACGCTGTCATTGTCCCAGGGTCAGCGGAGTGGCCGCGAGGAAGGAAACAATGGCTGAGGGACGGTCTGTGTCCGGTCGCGCTTCAGCATGTTCCGCACTGTCGTTGACGAGAACCCAACTCGCTCAGAGATCCGGTCGTAGGACAGCCCATCGGCACGAAGCGCCCGAGCAACATCGATCTGTTCCTCGCTCATCGAGTTCGGGCGCTTCTCGACGCCCGCATGCTTGAGCCGGTGGTGGACGGTGCTTTCGTTGATCCTGTACTTCCGGGCGATCTGGGTGGCTCGCATCCCGGCCTTGTAGTCCGCCACGATGGCAGCGTTGACGTCGGCGCTTAACTGCTTCGGCCCAGTTCGCGGCGTCACGGGACAGGCTGGCCGCGTGACATCATCATTCAGGGCTCGAGCCAACAGTGACCGCAGGTGGGCGGTCTCGCGCTCCCGATTGGAGTGGGAGCGCAGGAGGCGCACAGAACGGTGAAGGTCCCGGGTCCGGAAGGATCCGGGACCTTCGTCGTGTCAGCGAGCGGCCATCAGCCAGCGCGCGATCGCGTCGGAGATCGGCAGTCCCGCAGCGGTCTCGTACCAGGGGTAACCCGGAGACGGGTTCACCTCGAAGCACACGACGCGACCGTCGTCGGCGAGCTTGAGGTCGACACCGGCGAACGGCAGGTCGAGGTCGGTGGCGAGCGACATGCACCGCTCGACGATGTCCTCGGGCAGGGCGAAGGCGGACAGGGTCGCGTCTTCGCCGGTCTGGGCGCGGGCGTAGCGGTAGTCGGTGGCTTCCGAGGTGACGGCTGCGGCGTACGTCTCGTCGCCGATGACGTGTACCCGGACATCCCTCCCCCGCACGTTCTCCTGGAACTGCACGGGGCACCAGCGGATGCGTCGCAGGCGCTCGCCGTCCGCATCCGGGTCGAAAGGGCTGACGATCGACCGGATGCCGCTCGCCGACTTGTAGATCGCCCCCGGGTGCGCGGCGAGGAATTCGGATGCCTCCTCCGGATCGTCCGTCAGCAGGGTCTCGGGTGTGTCGAACCCGTGGCGCCGGATCGTCTGGGCCTGGAACGGCTTCGACATGTTGGACGCCATCGATGAGAGACGATTCGCGACCCGGACGTCCGCTGCGGAGGGGGCGGTCTCCGAGAAGGCACGCAGGCCCTCGAACACCGCCCGAGCGCGCCGGCGCTGGGGGTGATCGGCCGGGAGCCCGGTCAGCTCGGGGAGGAGTTCGGGTTCGATCGGGCGGACGTAGACGCCTCCGACCGTGCGCACGTCGATACTCCGTCCCTGATCCACGATCCTTCCGCGCAACTCTCCCGCCTCGACACGCACGTCCACGGTCTGTTCGGCGAATCGACGGGGATGGAGCACCGTGACCTCGGCGTTGCGGTCGCGAAGCGCGTTCAGCAGCAGCGCGACCGGACTCTCACTGGGGACCCCCCAGACCACGACGTTCATGCCTGCACCCCTTCCCGCGGCGCGGCGGACCGGTGCGATTCGGCCAGCGCGATCAACCCGTCGACGAGGAACGATCCTGCCGCGGGGAGGGCGGGGAGCGGCGTCACGCCCTGGAACAGCCACTGTCCTTCGCCCACGATCATGTCGATCCCGATCAGAGCCGTGTCGGCGCCGACCGCATGAGCGAAGGACGACACCGACGCCGCGAAACCGCGAGGCATCGCCGTACCGGCTCGCTGGGCGATCTCCTCAGGGTTGAGGATCTCCCCATCGAGGACGACGAGCTGGGCGTAGGTCCCCGAGCGGATGCCCTCCCCGCACGCGAGCCCGCTCCGCTGAGCGAACAGCTGCGCCAGCTGCGGATGCGGTGCGGGCCCTGCGAGGCACACCGGCTCGGGACGGTTGCGGACAGGGCAGTCGAGCGCACGCAGCCAACTCAGCACGAATGCCGTCAGCTCTGCGGCGGCGTACTCCCGCTCGCCCGGCACGGCCGAGCGCCATGCGGCATCCGGGGGTGTCGTCATCCGGTTGATCACGAGCGCCGGACGCTCGATCGTCAGCGGACCGACCTCGACGACGGCCCGTGCGCCGTCGCGTCCGAGCCGTTGCGAACGCCGCCGGGCGAACGACAGCAGCTCCGAGGTCATGAGCGCGCACTCTGCGCCCGCATCTCGCAGCCGCGCGAGCAACCACAAGGCGCTGTCATCGCCGAGGTCACTGAGGACAAGGATCACGAGGCCTCCTTCGAACTGAGTGATCGGCATGGGCTGGTCGGTGTGCCCGACCAGCCCATGCCGCGGGCTACATCCCGAGGTTGTCGAGGTCGGCCTTCGTCGCGGCAGCCTCTGCGGCCTGCCGCTCGGCCTCGGCGCGCAGACCGGAAAGCGCCTCTGCGGAGAGATCCGCTTCCGCCCCCAGAGCGCTCGTGGACAGATCCGGGCGCAGTTCCGGAGAGACGAAGCTCACCAGCTGCTCGAGGCGCTCCTCGAGCTCGGCAAGGCGGGCTGCGAACTCCCCCGAACCCGCACCGCCCGGGTTCTCGACAGGCCCTCCTGGATCGAACGGAATGTTGTCCGGGACCCGCTTGTGGATGTCTCGGATGTCTTTGAGCCCTTTGCCGTCCGTGAGGAGCTCCTTGTCCTTGATCAGGTCTTTGCGCAGTTCCTTATCTTTGATCAGGTCTTTACGCAGTTCCTTGTCCTTCAGGATGTCCTTGCGGAGCTCCTTGTCCTTGTCCTTGAAGATGTCCTTGTGGCCGTCCTTGATGTCCTTGATGATCGACTTGCCGACGGCGATGTCGATGTTCAGTTCGGACAGCACGCTGGCGATGGGGTTGCCCACCGTCCCTGTCCCGGCACCGGCGAACAGGAGAGCGACCACGTAGCCGGATCCGTCGACGATGGCCGAGCCGGAGTCTCCGTGATCTGAGAACAGCGGGTTACGGCTCGTATCGGCGGCGATGCTGACCTGGTTGGTCAACGTGTGGACGCCGATCCCATCGCCGTAGTCGATGTTGACCGACAGTGCCAGCCCGTCGACCGACCCGTACGTCAGGCCGGTCGTGCGGCCGCGCTTGCGGACGGCCATGCCGAGGGTGGCGGCCTTCGTGCCCATCACGGTGCCGATGTCGGCGATCGCCGCGGTGGTGGCCCTGCCCGTATCGATCGTGATGACGGCACCGTCCACCGCCGAAGACAACGTGGCGCGGGCGATCGCGCCGAACTCGTCGGTCGGCACGACGCCCGTGTCGATCCGGCTCGGTTGGACCTGCCGATCTCCGACACTCCAGCCCGAGTCCACGCACGCCACGTGGAAGTTCGTCAGCGCAGCCCTGTTTCCGGTCGTCTTGTCGATGACGATCACCCCGAGGGTGCCGGCGAAGATGTATCCGCCGACAGCTCTGCTCGGCCCCATGCTGATGCCGCCCTCGAGGGTCGCGTAGTGCGTGGTGTCCGCCTGCAGACTGACGTCGAGCTGCTTACCCAGGACCTGCGGTTCGTACGAGCGTTCGAGGACATCGGTGACGACCCCCTCGATCTCCGCGGGAACCCGCTGATCCTCGGGCACGTCCGCCCTCTTCTTCCGAACGTGCACGCGGATCGCGATCTGCTCGGTCTGGACCCCGCCGACCACCTTGTAGCCGACGTCGATGCCCGTCACACCGGGCTGCGCAAGCCACTGCGCCTCGACCTTCTCTTTGATGGCGACCAACTCGTCGATGGTTGACATCGCTTCCCTTCCTTTCGTCTCCACTCCCCCGAGACGGGCAGACTGCCCTCCTTCTGGGAGGAGGGCACGAGACCGCCCCCTGATACAGGTGGCGGGATGTCCTCTGGCGGCACTCGCCGCGCACGGGCAGACTGTGTGCCATGACCGAGCAGACGTCCGTCCACGCGCTCGCGTCACGCTCGCCGGGTCCTGTCGCGCGCCCTTCGCCGGCCGCGATGACGACCGCGCTGCCGTCGCTGGCCGTCGAGGATCATCCGGCGGCGGTCCTGTCGGAGGCGCTCGCCGCGCGCACCGGGATGTTCGCCGTCACCGGCCCCTCGGGCGCGGGCAAGAGCACCTGGGTGCGCCAGCTCGTCGACGAGGCCCGTCGCCCGGGCGCGGTGCGGTGGCGTGTGGTCGCGGCGATCGCCGAACGCGAGCGGATCAGCACCCCGTACGCCGTCGCCGGCCAGCTGATCCGGGCCGCCGGCGCGCGGACCGATCCCGGGGGCGAGGACGCCGCAGCCGGCGCCCGCGCGGGCGCGCCCACGCTCCTCGGCGTCGCCGAGCGGATGCTGAGCGCACTCCTGCGGGGGCTGTCCTCGCGGCGGCGCCTGCTGCTCGTGGTCGACGATGCGCAATGGATCGACGACGCCTCGACGCACGTGCTGCGTCTCGTGCTCGGCAGGCTGGCGCCCACCGGGGTCGTCGTCGTGCTGGCGGGCCGGGATCCGGCGACGGCGGCGCTCGCCGAGTCCGTCGTCGCGGTCGACCGCTCGGCATGGTGCGCGCACCGGCGGCTGCCGATCGACGTCCTCGACGCCGCGGGCGTGCGCCGCTACGTCTCCGCTGTGCACGGGGTCGAGGTGTCGCTCGACCTCGCCGAGCGGATCCGTCGTGTCTCCGGCGGCACCCCGCTGCTCACGGACCAGGTCGTCGCCGGCATCGGGCCGATCCTCGCCGCCCGTGCCGCAGACGGTGCGGAACGGCCGGCGCGCTTCGACCAGGACGTCACGGACGCCGACATCGCCCGTGGATTCACCGCAGTGAACCCGTTCGGAGAGCTGGGCGCCGACCTGCCCCGCCCGGTGCAGGCGATCGTCGAGATCGCGGCCGTGCTCGGCAGTCCGCTGCGCGAGGCAGAGCTGCGGCGCACCGCGGCGATCCTCGGCGAGACCGTGGACCTCGCCGAGGCCGCCGCGCAGAGCCTGCTGAGCACCCGGGACCCGGCCCCCGAGGCCGGCGAGGAGGAGCGCGAGTGGACGGTTTTCCACGATCTCTACGCCGCCGACGTCGTCGCGCACCTCGGCACCCGGCGGCGCGCGCAGATCCTGGCGGCGGGCGCCGAAGCCGTCCCCGGCGCGGACGAGAGCACGCGGCATCGCGCCCTGATGTGGCGGATGGAGGCCGCGATCCTGTGCGGGGAGCCGCTCGTCGGCGACCTGCGAGCGCGCTTCGACGCGTCGGTCGAGGAGAGCGTGCGGGCCCGGCGCGTGGAGCACGTGTTCGCGGCGTGCCGGCGCGGCATCGGGCTGGCCGGGACCGCCCAGCCCGAGCTCGCCGGTGAGCTCGTCGTCGGGCTGTACTGCGCGGCTGTGGCGCTCTCGGCGCTGCCGCGCATGATCGAGTGGATCCCGCAGCTGGAGCAGGCGCCCACCGGTCCGCTGCGCGATCTCGCCCTGCTGCACGTGCGCGAGTTCCGCGGCGACTACGCGTGGGCGCGCGAGTTCGCGGACGGGCTGCTGCTGCGACTGCCGCGCTTCCCGGATGTGCTTCCGCAGTCGGCGGAGGACGTCGCCGCGATCGCGGAGCTGCTCGAACCCGAGGCGCTCGGCGGCCTGGTCGTGCGGCTGCAGGTCGTGATCGTGCTCGGGATCATGGCTCCGCAGGCCCGGCCGGGGGACTTCGGGATGGAGAGATTCGCGGAGGCCCGCGCGGGCGCGGAGTGGATGATCGCCGTGCAGCACGCGGATCCCGAGTCCTGGCGGGCGGCATGGGGGCGCCTGGACCGGCGCTTCGAGGGGCTGCCCAGCGCGCACGACGTGCTGATGCGCTCGATCGGGATGCAGGTGTTCGGCCTCAGCGCGATCGGCCCCGCCGAACGGGTGCCGATCGAGCTCGCCGCGCTCAGCCGGGCGATCGCGATCGCCCCCGCCGAGACCGCGACCCTGTTCGACGCCCTCGTGATCCGGGCCGGCATGTTCTCGGCGGTCGGGTACATCGGCATGGCTGCGGCGGACCTCGCCGTGTGCATGCGGATGCTGCGAGAGGGCACCGGTGGCTGGGGCACCGGCACGGCGCGGGCGCTCCACATCTACTGCCGTCATCTGCTCGGGGACGTCGACGAGGTCGCCGATGCGCTCGCCGAGGCCGCGGCGACGATGTTCGACGACATGGACGCGGTGGGGCGCCCGGTGCTCTGCGCTCTGCGTGCGGTGCGCGCCGCCGAGGCCGGGGACGAGGACGCCTGGCGGGCCGACATGGAGGCCGTGGCGCAGTTCGCTCAGCGCGGCTACGACACCGTCGGCGTCGAGTACGAGCTGCTCGCGCACATCGCCCTGGCCCGTCTGCATCGCGATCCCGAGGCCCAGCTGGCCGCGTTCGACCCCGGCGGTCCGCTCGCCGGGCGGCTGCTGCGCAGCCAGAACCTGTACGCGTACAAGGTCGACGCCCTCGCCGCGCTCGGCAGGGCGGAGGAGGCGGATCGCGAGCTCGCGCGGCTCAAGGCACTTCCGCAGCCCGGGTTCCAGCCGGTGTACGCGTCGATCGAGTGGCTCGAGGGGCGGGTGCACGAGGCGTACGGGCTGACCAAGCGGGCCCTGCGCGCCTACCGCGCCGCCGCCGATCCGGAAGGTCCCGGCGAGCGGCTACCCGCCGTGCTCGCCCAGGCCGCGCTCGACGCGGGACGGCTGACACTCGCGACCGGAGGCGGGCTGAGCACGGCCCGCCGGCACCTGCGCGCTGCGCAGCAGCGGTTCCTCGGGCTGGGTCGTCCGCTCGCCGCGGCGGAGGCGACCGCGCTGATCGACGCCACCCGGCATCCGGTTCCCGCCGAGCGGGCGCCGGACGGATCGGGTCACGGATCCGGATCCGATTCCGCGGAGCCCCGGCGGATGGCGGGCTTCGAGTCGCTCACCGCACGGGAGCGCGAGGTCGCCGGACTCGCCGCGGCCGGGCGGACGAACGCCGAGATCGCCGCCGCGCTCGGTGTCGAGGAGAAGACCGCCGCGTTCCACATGGGCAACGTGCTGCACACGCTCGGACTGAGCTCCCGGCGCCAGCTGCGCGGCCCTGTGCCCTCGACCGGACCGGGGACGGCTCCCGGCGGCGCCGGGGACGATCCGTGGGCGCCGCTGAGCCGGCGCGAGCGCGAGGTCGCGGAACTCGCCGCGCGCGAGCTCACCGACGCCGAGATCGCCGACGAGCTCGGGCTCAGCGCACGCACCGTGGGCGGTCACATGGGGCGGGTGCTCGCGAAGCTCGGCCTGCGTTCGCGGCGCGAGCTGCGCGGCTGAGATCGGCCGGGAGAGCCCGGGAACCGAGTAGTTGATACCAGGCTTCGGCGTCCGACCGGGGTGCGGTCACGCGGCGTCCTACCGTGGATCGTCGCCCTTGTGACGCCCGACACGAGGGCGGGACATCAGAAGCACGCGAGCGCTGGGGACGCGCCGCGGCGGCGGCCGCTGTGGGGACAGCGGAGCGCGCCGCAGCACCGAGGCCCGGATCCGTCAGGAACCGGGCCTCGCTGGTGTCGGCGGGACGGTCGGGTGCAGGCCTGGCCAGGGGCGACCGTATCGGGCCGCCCCGCGGGGCAGGTCGCTACTTGTACCAGGCCGCGACGCCGCCGTGGTGGGAGCAGGCGCCACGGTGGCTCGCCGCGTACGAGAGCGTGCCATCGCTGCACAGCGCGGTCGCGCCGCCGGCCTGTGCCGGAGCGGGCACGGGTGCGACCGGGGCCGGCGCGGGCGCGGGCGCGACCGGGGCCGGAGCGGGCGCGGGTGCGACCGGTGCCGGAGCGGGCGCGGCGGGCGCCGGGGGCGGGTCCGCAGGCGCCGGAGCGGGTGCGACGGGCACGAGCGTCGACGTCGGGACGGGCGCGGCCGGGCTCGACGGTGCGGCTCCCCCGGCGAACGCCGAGCTCTTCACGGCCTGACCCGGGCAGGCGGTGAGTACGCGGGCCATGGCATCGTGCTCGGCGCGCGTGACCCACAGCCCGTACGCCGCCTTGACGGCGATCTGCCGCGAGACGTACTCGCAGCGGAAGGACTTGTTCGCCGGGAGCCAGGTCGCGGCGTCGCCGGCACCCTTCTTCGCGTTGCTCCTCCCGTCGACCGCGAGCAGATTCAGGGGGTCGTTCGCGAGGAGTGTGCGCTGCTGGCTCGACAGTCTCTGCGCCCCTGTGACCCAGGCGTTCTCCAGCGCCACGATGTGGTCGATCTGGACCACGTCCGAGGTCTTCGGCCCGCGAGTGAACAGGAGGGTGGCGCCCGTGTACGGGTCCGTGAGCCGGCCGGTCAGCACGACGCAGGATCCGCGGCGGGTCAGGTTGCTGAGATCGCGCGCGAGGATGTCGTCACGGGTGTCGCAGCCGTTGCGGTCGACGTCGAGCCACGCACGCCCGAACTGCGCGGTGCGTGCGTATCCGGTGACGGCGGCCTTGCCCTTCACGGGCAGGGTCGCGAGCACATCGGCGGCGGATCCGGACACCGCCACCGGAGCGACGGGAACATCGGCGGCGTTCGCGACCGTGGGCGCGCCGAGGGCGGACAGCACGGCGGCGACGGCGACGGCGGAGATCGTGAGCGCGCGGGCGCGAGTGAGCAGCGACATGTTCAAGCAGGACTCTCGGTTCGGGCTCCGAGGGGGTTCGGGTGAGAGCAGAATATCGGTCGCGGAATCCCTCTGTGTGCCGACGCGCTGCCCGCTAGGGTGGCCTCAGTCGCGGGTCGCGGCGCGAAGGGGGCACCGTGGTCTCGAACGAATCCGCACCGGCTCCCGCTTCGCGCCGCACGGGATCGGGCCCGTTCCACCGGCTCTCGGCGGCGATCGGGCGGCAGGCCATGCCGATCCGCATCGTGCTGGGGCTCGGGATCGCGGCGGTCGGTGTCGTCTTCCTCCTCGTGTCGATGTCCGTGCAGACGGTCGCGCTGGTCGCCGGGATCGGGATCCTGCTGATCGGGATCGCGCTGCTGCTCACGTCGGGCGACACGGCGGGTGAGGAGCAGGACGGCGGGCACGCCGCGTCCGTCGTCGGCCGGGTGCTCGGCGGGCTGCTCGCGCTGCTCGGCGCCGGGATGGCGCTGTGGCCGGCGGCGGGCGCGCCGCTACTGTCCGCCCTGATCGGGATCGCGCTGGTCGGCTTCGCCGTCGCGACCGCGGCGCGCGCCGTCCGCCCCGGCGCGGACCAGCGCACCACCGCCCTGATCGCCGCAGCCGCGACTCTCGCCGTCGCCGCGATCACCGTCTTCTGGCCCGTGCTGACGCTCGTCGTGTTCCGGCTCGGCGTGGGCGCCTGGTTCGTGTTCGTCGGACTGCAGCTGATCGTGCGGGCGTTCGTCCGCCGCCGATCGGGGCGACCCTCGACGAGCCGGCGGCCGTGGCAGCGCTGGCTGCGCACGATCGGCGCGACCGTCTCGCTCGTGCTCGCGGTCGCGGTCGCCGCCGGCAGCGGGTCCCTGCTCGGCGGTACGCCGCTGCCCGTGCCCGACGCCTTCTACACCCCGCCCGCCGAAGTGCCGTCGAAGCCCGGCACGCTGATCCGCTCCGAGCCGCTCACCGTCGGCGTGCCCGACGGCGCGAAGGCGTGGCGGATCCTGTACACGACCACCCACCCGGACGGCTCCCCCGCGATCTCCAGCGGCACGATCCTCGCACCTGCCGATCCCGGACCGGATCCGCGCCCCCTGCTGACGGTCGCGCACGGCACGGTCGGCGTCGTGCCGGGCTGCGCGCCGTCGCTCAGCGACGCCCCGTTCGCGGACGGCGCCGGCACGGCGATGGCCGACATGGTCACCGAGCACGGCTGGATCGCCGTCACCTCCGACTACATCGGGCTCGGCACGACGGGCCCGCACCCGTACCTCGTCGGCGACGCTGAGGCGCGCAACGTCTGGGATGCCTCCCGCGCCGCGCTGGGCTTCCCGGGGCTGAAGGTCTCCACCGACACCGTGATCTGGGGTCACTCGCAGGGCGGCCAGGGGTCGCTCTGGACCGGGCAGATCGCCGGCTCGTACGCGCCCGAGTTCACCGTCAAGGGCGTCGCGGCGTTCGCGCCGGCGTCCGACCTGTACGGCCTGGCCGAGGCGATCAAGACCGAGACCGCGGGCAAGACGGTCTCCGCCTACATCGCGGCGACCTGGGACAGGGTGTTCCCGGACCTCGAGGTCTCGTCGCACCTCACCCCCGGATCCGCCGGCCCGGTGCAGCGGATCAGCGGACTGTGCTTCAACGGCAAGGACGGCCTCGCCGCGATCCTGCGCGGCAGCCAGGTGCCGAACCAGGTCTTCCCCGACGCGCTGATGGACGGCCCGTTCGGCGACACGCTCAAGGAGCAGGAGCCCACCGGTCCGTTCCCCGCGCCCGTGCTCGTCGCACAGGGGCTCGCCGACCCGCTCGTGAAGCCCGCGCTGCAGCACGCGTGGGTGCAGGCGCGGTGCGCCGCCGGCGTGCCGATCGACTACCGGACCTACCCCGGGCTCGGGCATGTCGAGCTCGTCGGCCCGGACTCGCCGCTCACGCCGCAGCTGGAGAAGTGGACCCTCGACCGCTGGGCCGGCGCTCCGGCGACCCCGGACTGCGCGCACCTGCCGGAGTAGCAGTCCCTTCGAGGGCTCAGGGCGCGGGGCGCGGGGCTCAGGGCGCGGGGCGCGGGGCTCAGGGCGCGGGGCGCGGGGGCGCCAGTCACGGAGATGGGCGCGAACTTCGGAGGAATTCCGGGATCCGGTCCGAAGGTGGCGCACTTCTCCGAGCCGAGCGCTCGTGCGGAAGTGCGCCATCCGGCCGGGTCCCAAATCCATGCGTGCATGAAAGCTTGCAAGGGTGTAACATTGCAGGGTTGCAAGATTTGCGCCGGCGTCGGCGCCCGCGTCGATCGATCGGGTCCGCGGGCAGGACCCGCACCGTTCCACCCCATCCCCCGGAAGGACCTCTATGTCCACCGCCACAGACACCCTCGAGGCCGTCACACCGGCCGTCGAGCGCGCGTCGAAGCCGATCATGACCCACCGGCAGATCATGCTCGTGATCTACGGCCTGATGTCCGGCATGTTCCTGTCGTCCCTCGCGCAGACCGTGTTCGGCACCGCGATCCGCACGATCGGCGACGACCTGCACGGCCTCGACCAGCAGGCATGGGTGACCACCGCGTTCCTCATCACGTCGACCATCGCCGTGCCCATCTACGGCAAGCTCTCCGACATCTTCGGCCGCCGGCCGCTGTTCATCCTCGGCATCGTGATCTTCGTGCTGGGATCCACGCTCTCCGCGTTCTCCACCTCGATGATGATGCTCGCCGCGTTCCGCGCGTTCCAGGGCATCGGCGCCGGCGCGCTCATGGCGCTGCCGCTCGCGATCATGGGCGACATCCTCGCCCCGCGCGAGCGCGCCAAGTACCAGGGCTACTTCTTCGCGGTGTTCGGCATCGCGACCGTGATCGGCCCGCTCGTCGGCGGCCTGTTCGCCGGTGCGAAGCAGATCCTCTGGATCGACGGCTGGCGATGGGTGTTCCTCATCAACATCCCGCTCGGCCTGTTCGCGCTGTTCATGGTCGTCACGTTCCTGCACCTGCCGAAGGTCGGCAAGCACAAGGGCCCGCGGATCGACTGGTGGGGCGCGGCCGCGGTCGTCGTCGCGCTCGTGCCGCTGCTCATCGTGGTCGAGCAGGGTCGCACCTGGGGCTGGACCTCGGTCGCGTCGATCGCCTGCTACGTCACCGGCGTGGTCGGCCTCATCGCGTTCATCGTCATCGAGGGCCTGATGAAGGACGACGCGATCATCCCGCTGAAGCTGTTCCGCTCGGGCACCTTCTCCATGGCGACGGTCCTCGGCTTCATGGTCGGCTTCGCGATGTTCGGCGCGATGATGACCATCCCGCTCTACATGCAGATCGTCGTCGGCATGAACCCGACCCAGTCGGGTCTGTCCATGCTGCCGCTCATCGTCGGCCTGATGATCGCCTCGCTCGCCTCGGGTCAGATCACCGCCCGAACCGGCAAGTACCGCGTCTTCCCGGTGCTGGGCACGCTGTTCACCGCGATCGGCTTCGTCTCGCTCACTTTCATCCGGTACGAGACGCCGCTGTGGCAGATCTTCATCGGCATGTTCGTGCTGGGCCTCGGCCTCGGCCAGCTCATGCAGCCGCTGACCCTCGCCAGCCAGAACTCGGTCGCCCCGAACGAGATGGGCGTCGCCTCGAGCGCGGCCACCTTCTTCCGCCAGATCGGCGGAACGCTGGGTACCGCGATCATGCTGTCGCTGCTGTTCTCGATGCTGCCGGCGGGGATCCTGCACGCCACCGAGGACGAGGCGACGCTGACCTCGGCGCTGTCGACCGCGATGGATCCGTCCGAGGCCGGCAAGGCCGAGAACGCGGGCATCATGAAGCAGCTCTGGACGCCGATCGTCGGCCCGATCCAGAAGAACATCCAGGAGCAGCTGGACAAGGGCGTGGCCGAGGGCGACGCGAAGGCGAAGGCCGCAGCGGTCGAGGCCGTCACCGCCAAGGTCACCGCGGGCGTGAACGCCGCGGTCGCGGCCGGGCAGCTCCCCACGGCCGCCGCTCCGGCCGTGATCGCGCAGAAGGTCGCCGAGGCCACTCCGGCCGCGCAGGCCGCGGCGCACCAGGCCGTGCTGACCGCCGTTGCCGACAAGGCGCACGCCACCGTGCAGGGCGACACGGTCGCCGTGAACTGGGCGGACGCCGATCAGCGCGGGTACTGGGTCGACCAGCTCGTGCCGACGCTGCAGACCGAGCTCAAGAAGAAGGAGTCCGGTGGCAACGGATCCTCCACCGCTCAGGTGAACGACACCTCGTTCCTCACCGGCGCGGACGCCCGCCTCACGAAGCCGTTCATGGTCGGCTTCATCGACGGGCTCGTGGTGCTGTACTGGGTCGGCTTCGGCGTGATCCTGCTCGCGTTCGTGCTGACCTGGTTCTTCAAGGTCCCGCCGCTGCGCGCCCGGTCGGCGCTGCAGGAGCAGGCCGACAAGGCCGGCGTCACCGCGACCGGAAGCATCAGGACCCATCAGGCGTGAGCGAGTCCGGGGCGGGGTTCGGACCCCGTCCCGGCTCCCGTCGGAGGAGAACGAGATGACGAGCATCGAGGATCCGCACGCCGTCGCCTGCGGGCGCCGGGAGCGCAAGAAGCAGCAGACCCGCGAGGCGCTGCACGAGGCCGCCCTGCGCCTCGTCGAGGAGCAGGGCCTCGACGGCACCACCGTCGAGCAGATCTGCCAGGCCGTGGACGTGTCGCCGCGCACGTTCTTCAACTACTTCCCGTCGAAGGCCGCCGCCGCCCTCGACCTGCCCGACGCGGCGATCTCGCCGGAGGCCGCGGAGGAGTTCCGCACGGCGCAGGGCGAGCTGATCCCGGCGCTGTGCGCCCTGATCGGCTCGTCGATCGACCACTCCCAGCAGCGCAAGCGGATGAAGGAGCTGGTGATGCGCCGGCCCGAGCTGCTGCCCGCCTTCGCGCAGTGGATGGGCGGGATCCGCGATCAGTACGTCGCCCTCGTCAGCGAGCGCGCCGGCGCGGACGAGGCGTTCACCGCGGTCGCGCTGACGATGGCCGCGATGAGCGTGCTCGTGCACGACTCCTCCGCCGCGGGCGAGCGCCCGGGGGCAGAGCGTCTGCTCGAGGGTGTCGACGCGCTCGTCGCCGCGCGCTCGCAGCGGATGCGCGCGGCGGACTGAGGGGACCGAGGCCGGGGCGCCGGACCCTTCGACAAGCTCAGGGACCGGTGCGTCGCAGGCCCAGGGCCCGGGTCATGCGGCTGAACACGCAGATCCCAGCAACCTCATAGCGAAAGTGCACTTGCGCAACCTTTCTCGGAGAGTAATCTTGCAGGGCTGCAACATTTTGCCGCCAACGTGGGCGCTCCGAGCCGACGGGTGTCGACCGAGCGCGACGTCTCTTTCCACCCGAGAAGGGCCCCCATGTCCACCGCAACCACCGCACCCGGGGCGACGCGCTCAGAGCGCAAGCAGTCCGCCCCGATCATGACGCACAGGCAGATCCTGCTCGTCATCTACGGCCTCATGGCCGGCATGTTCCTGTCGTCGCTCGACCAGACCATCGTGGGCACCGCGATCCGCACGATCGGCGACGACCTGCACGGCCTCGACCAGCAGGCGTGGGTGACCACGGCCTACCTGATCACGTCGACCATCTCGGTGCCGATCTACGGCAAGCTCAGCGACATCTTCGGGCGCCGTCCGCTGTTCCTCTTCGGCATCTCGGTGTTCATCCTCGGGTCGGTCCTCGCCTCCTTCTCGGGGTCGATGCTGATGCTCGCCGCGTTCCGCGGGGTGCAGGGCATCGGCGCCGGCGCGCTGATGTCGCTGCCGCTCGCGATCATGGCCGACATCCTCGCGCCGCGCGAGCGCGCGAAGTACCAGGGCTACTTCTTCGCGGTCTTCGGCGTCTCCTCCCTCATCGGCCCGCTCGTCGGCGGCCTGTTCGCGGGCGCGCACCAGATCCTCTGGATCGACGGCTGGCGCTGGGTGTTCCTCGTCAACGTGCCGATCGGCATCATCGCCCTCGGCATGGTGATCGCGTTCCTGCACCTGCCGAAGATCGGCAAGCACGCCAACCCGCGGATCGACTGGTGGGGCGCCACGGCCGTGATCGTCGCACTGGTGCCGCTGCTGCTCGTCGCCGAGCAGGGCCGCGAGTGGGGCTGGGCCTCGGTCGGCGCGCTCGCCTGTTACATCATCGGCGGCGTGGGCATCATCGCCTTCGTGCTCATCGAGATCGCGATGAAGAACGACGCGATCATCCCGATCCGGCTGTTCCACTCGCGCCCGTTCTCCTGGGCCACCGGCATCGGCGTGCTCGTCGGCTTCGGCATGTTCGGCGCGATGATGACCATCCCGCTGTACATGCAGATCGTCGTCGGGCTGAACCCGACCGAGTCGGGCTTCGCGATGCTGCCGATGGTGCTCGGCCTGATGACCTCGTCCATGGGCGCGGGCCAGATCACCGCTCGCACCGGCAAGTACGGGTTCTTCCCGCGCACCGGCACGTTCGTCATGGCGATGGGCTTCCTGCTGCTGGCGTTCATCCACGCCGACAGCCCGCTCTGGTACATGCTGATCAGCATGTTCGTGGTCGGCCTCGGCCTCGGTCAGCTCATGCAGTCGCTCACCATGGCGAGCCAGAACGCGGTGGATGCCCGGGACATGGGCGTCGCCACGAGCGCCGCGACCTTCTTCCGCCAGATCGGCGGAACGCTGGGCACCGCGATCATGCTGTCGGTGCTGTTCACGCTGCTGCCGACCAACATCACGCACAACATGGCGGACAAGCCGACCCTCACGGCGGCTCTGAACGCCGCGCTGGATCCGGCCGTCGCCGGCAAGGCGAACAACACGGCCGTCATGAAGCAGCTCTGGACGCCCATCGTGGATCCGATCCAGAAGAACATCCAGGACGGTCTCGACAAGGGCACCGCCCAGGCGAAGGCCGCCGTCGACGCGGCCGTGACCGCGAAGGTGACGCAGGGCGTGAACGCCGCGGTCGCCGCCGGCCAGGTCCCCGCCGCGGCCGCCCCCGCCGTGATCGCCCAGCAGGTCGCCGCGGCCAAGCCGGCCGCCGAGGACCAGGCCCTGCAGGCCGCCGCGACCCAGGCGCACGCCACGGTCAAGGACGGCGCACTGACCGTGGACTGGGCGAACAAGGACCAGCGCTCCTACTGGGTCGACAAGCTCGTGCCCGACATCACCACGCAGATCAACAAGAACGGCTCCAAGGCGTCGAGCGGATCGACCAGCTCGGTCAGCGATACCTCGTTCCTCAACGGCGCCGACGCCGCCCTCACCCGGCCGTTCATGAACGGCTTCACGGAGGCGATCGTCGTCATCTACTGGGTCGGGTTCGGCGTGCTGATGCTGGCGTTCGTGCTGAGCTGGTTCTTCAAGGCCCCGCCGCTGCGGCGCACCTCCGCGCTGCAGGAGCAGGCCGACGCCGCCGGTATCACCGAGACCGGTACCATCAAGGCGCAAGAGGCCTGAGCGCCGAGCCGGGGCGGATCCGATCCGCCCCGGCTCTCCGCCCGAGGAGAGCAACATGAGCATCGTGGAAACCGTGCGAGACGGCGGCGAGGGCCGTCGGGAGCGCAAGAAGCAGCAGACCCGTCAGGCGCTGCACGAGGCCGCCCTGCGCCTCGTCGAGGAGCAGGGGCTGGACGGCACGACGATCGAGCAGATCTGTCAGGCCGTGGACGTGTCGCCGCGCACGTTCTTCAACTACTTCCCGTCGAAGGCCGCCGCGGCCCTGAACCTGCCGGAGTCGGGGGTGGCCGCCGATGTCGTGGAGCGGTTCCTGGCGATGCCCGGCGAGATCGTGCCGGCGCTGTGCGAGGTCGTCGGCGCCTCGATGGATGACGGCATGGATCGCGTGCGGCTGAAGCAGCTGATCAAGCTCCGCCCCGAGCTGATGCCGGCGCTCTCGCAGTGGATGGGCGCGGCGCGCGAGCAGTTCATCGAGCTCGCCGAGCGCCGCGCGGCCGATCGCGACGAGGCGGTGCGGGCCGTCTCTCTCGTGCTCGCGGCGCTGAACGTGCTGGTGTACACCGGATCCGCCCCGGACCGTCCCGGTGCGGAGCGACTGCTCGCCGCCGTCGACGGCCTCATCGGGGTGCGCGGTGCGCGGATGGCGGATCCGGCCCCTACGCTGAACGCGTGACCGTCTCCCCCGCTCCCCTCGCCGATCCGCTCGCTCGCGTCGCCTGGCCGCTGCGCACCGAGCGGCTGGTCGTGCGTCGCGCCACCCCGGACGACGTCGAGGCGGTGTGGCGGTTCCGGCAGCTGCCGGAGGTCGCGGAGTGGATCACCGCTGCACCGGAGGACGCCGAGGCGTTCCGCGCGCACTTCACCGAGCCGGATCGTCTCGCGGTGTCGCTGATCGTCGAGCGCGAGGGCGCCGGTGTGATCGGTGACGTGATGCTGCGGATCCAGGACGCCTGGTCGCAGGCCGAGGTGAGCGCGGACGCCAAGGCCGTGCAGGCGGTGCTCGGATGGACGATGGATCCGGCGGCGCAGGGCCACGGCTACGCGACGGAGGCCGTCCGCGCCGTGATCGCCGCCTGCTTCGAGCAGCTCGGGCTGCGCCGGGTCTGGGCGGGCTGCTTCGCCGCGAACGAGCCGTCGTGGCGGATGATGGAGCGCCTCGGCATGCGTCGGGAGGAGCACAGCCGCGCCACCGCCCTGCACCGCAGCGGCGAGTGGATGGACGGCATGGCCTACGGCCTGCTCGCCGACGAGTGGCGGGCCGCGCAGGGCTGACGCCCGCCGCCCCCGGGGGCTCGCACCGGATCCTGATCGGGGTCCGGTCAGGGCCTGAGCCGCCTCGGATCCCGGCCGAACAGGCGAGGAACCGGCCGGAGGAGTCCCCCTCCGTGCCCATCCGTGGCACGTACCCGCCGCGAGCCGGCACTCGGCCGTCGGTCGGACGCTCCCCCGCGCCCGATCGGCGGCCGATTTCGGTTTGCCGTGAACCGCTCCCCCACCCCTGGACAAGCCCCCAAGCGCTCGCCTAAGGTTGTTCCGCGCACGAGAAGATTGTCGAACCCTGTCTGAATTCCCCAGTGAGGGCGGGTGGTCTTCCCCAGGACCAATCGGCACAGTGCGCGCAGGGCCCCCTCGGCCGCGTCCAGTCCCCAAGTGGATGGCCCGAGGGGGTCACTTCATTCTCAGTATTTCGCGATACCAGGATGATATCCGGGTTCTCGAGATTTGTCCCCCTTTTGGGGGACAAATCATAAGATCGTCCGTTATGCTGATCTCAGACGCACCCTCCGGTCGTCCTTGGGCCCCCATCGCTCCCCCCGCGGTGGGGGCCCGTCCAATTCCCCGGAGCGCGGCCCCATCCCGCGGGTCTCCTCCCGGGCGATCGGCCCCGGATCCGCTCCGCCGGTCCGTGCAACGTTTATGTCACCTTGTCTCCCGGGGTATTGCTATACAGCTTCTCTCGGATAGGTTTGGCATCGTCGGTGCGTCTGCGCCGACGTAGGCCCAAGCAAGAAGGCAGTACATGACTCAGGGCACGGTTAAGTGGTTCAACTCGGAGAAGGGCTTCGGCTTCATCTCCCCCGATGACGGTGGAGCTGACGTGTTCGCGCACTACTCCGCCATTGCGACGTCCGGTTACCGCTCGCTCGACGAGAACCAGCGCGTCGAGTTCGATGTGGCGCAGGGCCCCAAGGGCCTGCAGGCCGAGAACATCCGTCCGCTCTGAGCGACTCAACGGACTGAACTCCCCGGGGCCTCGGCCTCGGGGAGTTTTCTTTTGCGCTCAATTGACCGCGAGACCGAACCCGCGTCGCGAGACCGAGGATGCGACGCGGGGTCTCGCGACGCGGATTCGGTCTCGCTGATCCGTCACGGGCTGGGCAGCAGGATCCGCTGCAGCTCCTCGGGCGAGGAGACCACGGCGAAGGCGCCGGTGGACTCCCCCGGCTCGCCGAAGCCCCAGTCCACGAAGATCACCGGGATCCCGAACGGCTCCGCGCCCTCGACGTCGTGGCTGCGGTCGCCGATGAGCACGGGCCGGCTCGTGTCCACGCCGGCCTCGTCGAGCAGGGCGAGCGCCCGCCGGATCACCGCCGGCTTGCCCTCGTGCCGCCCGGAGGCGTCGGGGAGGGCGCCGGCGATCGCGACGAAGTCCCGCGACAGGCCGTAGTGCCCGAGGATCGCGACGACCTGGTTCTCCGGCTTCGAACTCGCGGTGGCCTGCGGGATCCCCGCGGCCTTCACCGCCTGCAGTACCTCGGCGACGCCCGGGTAAATCCGCACCGAGGTGGCGTAGCCGTCGCGCGCGGCGAGCTCGCGGTACATCTGCGACGCCTGCGACGCCTCGTCGGCGCTCATGCCGCTGTGCTCCTGGAAGGAGTCGAACAGCGGCGGCCCGATCCACCGCGGCAGCTCGTCGGCGCTCGGCGCCTGCCTGCCGAACGCGGTGAGCACCTCGGCCAGGCGCGGCAGGATCCCCGCCGAGGCGTCGGCGATGGTGCCGTCGACGTCCCAGAGGACGCAGGAGTACGGGGACGCGGGCATGCTCTCAGCCTACGGGCGCGCGCAGGCCGGACCGCGCGTCAGAACAGCCGCGGCGCGCCAGACTCGATGCCCTTCATGTCCTCGTAGTCGAGGACGAGGCAGCGGATCCCCCGATCCTCGGCGAGCACGCGCGCCTGCGGCTTGATCTCCTGCGCGGCGAACACGCCCTGCACGGGCGCGAGGTGCGGGTCGCGGCCGAGCAGCTCGAGGTAGCGGGTGAGCTGCTCGACGCCGTCGATGTCGCCGCGGCGCTTGACCTCGACGGCGATCGCGACGCCGTCCGCGTCGCGCACCATCAGGTCGACGGGGCCGATCGCGGTGGGGTACTCGCGGCGCATCAGGGTCGCGCCCTCGGCGATGAGGTCGACCTGCTCGGCGAGGAGGCGCTGCAGGTCCGCCTCGACGCCGTCCTTCTGCAGGCCGGGGTCGACGCCCAGGTCGTGGTTCGTGTCGTGCAGGATCTCGTAGATCTGCACGCGCAGCGCGTCGCCGGTCTTCTGGTGGGTGACCCGCCAGACCTCGGCGACGCCGGCCGACGCCTCCTCCTCCCCCGGCTCCTCGGACTCGAGGCGGCACGGCGGGCTCATCCAGTTCAGCGGCTTGTAGCTGCCGCCGTCGGAGTGCACGAGCAGGCTGCCGTCGCCCTTGTGCACGAGCAGCCGCGTGGCCAGAGGCAGATGGGCATTGAGCCGGCCGGTGTAGTCCACGGCGCAGCGGGCGATGACGAGACGCACCCGAAGAGCCTATCCGGGACCGAAGCCCGCAGAGGGCGCGAACGGCTGCGACGCCTGCACGATGAGGGGACGGATGCACGACGGGATCCTCGGATCCGTCGTGCAGCCGTCGCACGGTCGTGCAGCCGTCGCACGGTCGTGCAGCCGTCGCAGGACCGGCGGGCCGGAGCGCGCGGGCGGCCGGAGCCTCAGGCCACCGGCACCTTCTCGTCCTCGCGGAGCGGGCGGGCGGCGCCGGAGAACAGGCCGGAGAGCGCGGCGAGCACGACGAGGATGAACAGGGTGTTCAACAGGCCCACGTGGTTGCTGATGACCCCGAGGATCGGCGGGCCGCCGAGGAAGGCGATGTAGCCGATCGTGGCGGCCGCGCTCACGCGGGCGGCGGCCTTGGCGGGGTCGTCCGCCGCGGCCGACATGCCGAGCGGGAAGCCGAGCGAGGCCCCGATCCCCCAGAGCGCCGCGCCGGCGAACATGAGCGGCAGGCTCGGCGCCAGGATGAAGAGCAGGATCCCGCCCGCGGCGGTGATCGCGAGGATCCGGAGCACGATGACCCGGCCGAACCGGTCCACGAGCGGGCCTCCGAACAGCCGCACGAGCGTCATCGCGACGGAGAACGTGGCCAGGCCGGCGGCGCCCACCGCGTCCTGGGCGCCGTGGCCCTCGACGACGCCGAGTGCGAGCCAGTCGTTCGCGCCGCCCTCCGCGAAGGACATGCCGAGCATGACGACGCCGAGCGCATAGGTGCGCGGCTCGCGCCAGGCGGCCAGGGCCGTGTGCATGCGCTCGCTCCACGACGGCTTCGGGGCGTCGACCGTCGGATCCAGCGTCTCTTCGCGGCGCGGCACGTTCGCGACGCCGACCACCGCGACGACGACGATCACGACGGCGACGACCGCCGTGTGCGGGCCGACGCCGATCCCGAGCAGGGCCGCTCCCCCGCCGAGGCCTGCGCCGATCACGGTGCCGAAGCTGAAGAAGGCGTGGAACACCGGCAGGATCGTCCTCCCCGCATGCTGCTCGATCGCCGTCGCCTCGACGTTCATCATCACGTCGAGGCTGCCGCCGCCGAGCCCGAACAGGACGAGGCCGACGACGACCACCGGGACGGCGTGGAGCACCTCGGCGCCGACGCCGATGAGCGCCGTGCCGGCCGCCGTCGCGAGGAGCGTGACCAGCATGCCGCGGCGGCCCCCCGTGCGGGCCAGCACGGCCGGGCTCGTGGAGATTCCGACGATCGACGAGATCCCCATGCCGAGTAGCACGATGCCGAGCTGCGCCTTGTCGATCCCCAGGTCCTGCTTGATCGCGGGGACCCGCGACGCCCAGGTCGCCATGGTCATGCCGCTGACGAGGAAGATCGCGAAGATCGCGGCGCGCCAGCGGACGAACTGGGAACGGGTCAGAGCGGAGTCCATGCGGCCACCTTATCGAATCGATTCGATCTCTGTGATCCCAACGATGTTATTGTCGAGACATGAGCTCCGACGCGGAACCCGCCGGCCGGCATCGACGGGCGACGATCTCCGACGTCGCCCGCGCCGCCGGGGTCTCGATGTCCACCGCATCCGTGGTGTTCAGCGGCAAGGCGCCCGTCGCCGAGGCCACCAGGGAGCGCGTCCTGGCGGCCGCGGGGGAGCTCGGCTACACCGGACCGGATCCGCGTGCCGCCTCGCTGCGCCGGGGGAGGAGCGGCATCGTCGCGGTCGCCTTCGAGGAGCACCTGCGCACCGCATTCCTGGATCCCGTGAAGACGGCGATGATGGACGGCCTCACCGACGGCCTCGCCGAGCTCGGCTCCGGCGTGCTGCTGCTGCGCGACGAGCCGGGTCTCGGGCCCGACGCCCCGACGCTCGCGACCGCGCCGATCGACGCCGCCGTGCTGATCGGTTGCAGCGGCCGGATGCGCGAGTCCCTCGACGCGGTCCTCGCGCGGGGCCTGCCGGTCGTGGTGATCGAGGGGGACGCCGGCGACGAGGTGCCGCGGATCGAGCTGGACAACGGCGAGGCGGCCGCGCAGCTCGCCCACCATGTGCGCGCGCTCGGACACCGCAGGGTGGCCGTCGTCACGCTGCCGTTCGACGCCGAGCGCGAACGCGGCGACGCGACGCCGGAGCGGATCGCGCAGATCGTGCTGCCGGTGACCCGGATCCGCCTGCAGAGCACGCTCGAGGTGTTCCCGGACGCCCGCGTCGTCTCGGCCGGCGCCAGCCTCATCGACGAGGGCGTGATCGCTGGACGTACGCTGTTCGCAGATCCGCGATCCCGCCCGACCGCGGTCATCGCGCAGAGCGACCTGCTCGCCGCCGGGGTGATCCGCGCGGCCGAGGAGGCGGGGCTGAGGGTGCCCGAGGACGTCAGCGTCGCCGGGTTCGACGGGATCGCCGTGGACGGCATCGGCGAGCACGTGCTGACCACCGCCGTACAGCCCGCCGCGGAGAAGGGCCGCGCCGCGGGGGATGCCGTGGCGCGCATGCTCGCGGGGGAGCAGCCCGCATCGATCCGGTTCACCTGCACGTTCCGCGAGGGGACGACGACGGGGCCGGTCACGGGCGCGGAAACCCGCGCACCCTAAAATGAGGGGGAACCCGCCCGCCTGAGTCGCTGAGACCGACGAGCCAGAGGAGTCGAGCCATGCTGATCCTCCTCTGCGTGTTCGCCCTCGCCTCGCTGCTGCTGCCGTTGCTCGTCGCCAGGATCGGGGCGCGCGCCTTCGCGGTCGCGGCGCTCGTGCCGGCTACGGCCTTCGTGCACGCGGCCGCGCTCACGCCCGTGGTGCTGGAGGGCGCGTCGGATCCCCGTCTGACCCCGCAGGAGTCGACGCCGTGGATCCCGCAACTCGGACTGTCGCTCTCCTTCCGGCTGGACGAGCTCAGCTGGCTGCTCGCGCTCATCGTCACCGGCGTCGGGGCGCTCGTCCTGCTGTACTGCCGTTGGTACTTCCGCGACTCGAAGGGCGGGATCGGGCAGTTCGCTGCGGTGCTGCTCGCGTTCGCGGGGGCGATGTACGGCCTGGTCACGACCGACGACCTGGTGCTGCTGGTGATGTTCTGGGAGGCCACGAGCATCCTGTCCTACCTGCTCATCGGGCACTACCACCGACGCGGTGCGAGCCGTCGTGCCGCTCTGCAGGCGCTGCTCGTGACGACGCTGGGGGGCCTGGCGATGTTCGTCGGCGTCGTCTTCCTGGCCGTCGACGCGGGGACGTCGAGCATCACCCGGATCCTCGATCTGCACCCGACCGGGCCGCTCGTCGACGCCGCGATCGTGCTGCTGCTCGTCGGCGCGCTGAGCAAGTCCGCGATCTTCCCGTTCCACTTCTGGTTGCCCGGCGCGATGGCCGCGCCCACTCCGGTGAGCGCATACCTGCACGCCGCGGCCATGGTGAAGGCCGGCATCTACCTCATCGCGCGGTTCGCTCCGGTGTTCGCGCTGTCCGGGCCGTGGCGGCCGATCACGATCGCGCTCGGCGTGTTCACGATGCTGCTGGGCGGGATCCAGGCGCTGCGCGAGACGGACCTGAAGCGGATCCTCGCGTTCGGCACGGTGAGCCAGCTCGGCTTCTTCACCGTGGTGCTCGGCTACGGCACGTCCGACGCGATCCTCGCGGGACTGGCGCTCGTGATCAGCCACGCGCTGTTCAAGTCGGCGTTGTTCCTCATCGTCGGCATCATCGACCGTCAGCTCTCCACACGCGACGTGACGGAGATCTCCGGGCTCGGGCGGCAGGCCCCGGTGCTCGCGGCCATCGGGTTCCTCGCCGTGGCGTCGATGATGGGGATCCCGCCGACGATCGGCTTCGTGGCGAAGGAGGCGACGCTCGCCTCGCTCTTCGACGAGTCGCTCCGCGGCTCTCCCTGGGGGATCGCGGCCCTCGCGGGCGTGATCCTCGGATCCATTCTCACCACGGCATACGGCGCACGCTTCCTCTGGGGCGCGTTCTGGCGGAAGAAGGACGCCCGCGGCGACTACATGCCGGAGACGGAATGGCCACGTCCGCCGTTCGGGTTCCTCGTGTCGCCGTTCGTGCTCGCGGCGGGGACGGTCGTGTTCGGCGCCATCGCCCCGGCGGTCGACGCCATGCTCTACGGCTACGCGGACGATGCGAAGGCGCCCGGCTTCGACGGCCAGGACCTCTCGCCCGGTCACCTGGCGCTCTGGCACGGCTTCGCCCCGGCGCTGTTCCTCTCGCTCGGCGCGGTGGTGCTCGGGCTCGGGCTGTTCGCGCTGCTGCAGCGGACCGGCTGGGATCGCCGCCCCCGCCTGATCCGCGCCACCGCGCAGGATGCGTACTACTTCGTGATGCGGAGCGTGGACCGGCTGTCCGTCGCGACGACCACCGTCACCCAGCGCGGTTCGCTGCCCGTGTACGTCGGCACGATCTTCGTCGTCGTGATCTCCGCCGAAGCCGCCGCCCTCCTCGCCGGCGGCCCGGCGAACGCGCAGCTGAGCGCCTGGCACACGCCGATCCAGCTCGTCGTCGCGCCGATCATGATCGCCGCCGGGGTCCTCGCGATCCGCGCGCAGAAGCGATACACCGGGGTCGTGCTCGTCTCGGTCACCGGCCTCGGCATGGTGGTCCTGTTCGGCACGAGCGGCGCACCCGACCTCGCCCTCACGCAGATCCTCGTCGAGACCGTCACCCTCGTGACATTCGCGCTCGTGCTGCGCCGCCTTCCCGCGCGGATGGGGGAGCACAACGCCTCGGTCGGCCGGGTGCCGCGCGCGATCCTCGGCGTCGCCGCGGGCGTCATGATGGCGCTCGTCGCGATCGTCGCCACCGGATCCCGCGTCGCCGCGCCCGTCTCCGAGCAGTTCCCGAAGCTCGCGTACGAACTGGGCCACGGCCGGAACGTCGTGAACGTGGCGCTCGTCGACCTGCGCGGCTGGGACACGATGGGGGAGCTGTCGGTGCTCGTGCTCGCCGCGACCGGTGTGGCCTCGCTCGTGTTCGTGACACACCGGGCCGACCGGCTCTCCGCCACGAAGGCGCTGCCGGAGGGATCCCGCCAGGTCCGTCGCCGACCGCTCGTCGAGACGACGGAGGGCATCAGGGTGCAGACCGCGGGCGACACCGGGCCGCGCGCCTGGCTCGTCGGCGGCCGGAACGTGAAGCCGGAGAACCGCTCGATCCTGCTCGAGGTGATCGTGCGGATCCTCTTCCACACCATCATCGTGGTCTCGATCTACCTGCTGTTCGCCGGTCACAACGCACCGGGCGGCGGCTTCGCCGGGGGACTGGTCGCCGGAATGGCCCTGGTCATGCGCTACATCGCCGGCGGCCGCTGGGAGCTCGGCGCCGCCGCGCCCACCGACGCCGGCCGCCTGCTCGGGGCGGGGCTGATCCTCGCCGTCGGGTCCGCCGTCGTGCCGCTGCTGTTCGGGCTCGCGCCGCTGTCGAGCACGGTGTGGGAGGCGGAGATCCCCGTCATCGGGCACATCGAGTTCGTCAGCTCGACGATCTTCGACATCGGCGTCTACCTCGTCGTGATCGGCCTCGTACTGGACGTGCTGCGCAGCCTCGGTGCGGAGGTCGACCGGCAGACGATCGAGATGCGCGCGCGGGGGGTGGACATCTGATGGACGTCTCCCTCACCCTCATCGTGATCATGGCCGTGCTCTTCGGCTGCGGCGTGTACGCGATGCTCGAGCGCAGCCTGACGCGCGTGCTCATCGGCTTCCTGCTGCTGGGCAACGCGGCGAACCTGCTCCTGCTCATCGTCATGGGACGCCCGGGGAAGGCGCCGTTCTTCGGCGTCGAGGGCGCTCTCAGCGATCCGCTGCCCCAGGCGCTCACCCTCACGGCGATCGTCATCACGTTCGCCGTCTCGGCGTTCCTGCTCGCGCTCATCTACCGCTCCTGGCAGCTGGGCAAGGCCGACACCGTCGAGGACGACGAGGCCGACATCGCGCTGCGCGAGCGCACGGAGATCGAGGAGGACCTCATCGACGACGAGGTCGACCTCGAGGGGGAGGACGCGACCACGGACTTCGTGGGCGTCGTCACCGCGCCGATCCGGGTGCTGCACGCCGGGGAGTTCGAGGGCGTCGTCGACGACGCGCCGGTGGACAGGCCGCTCGATGCGGGCGGCGTTTCGTCTCGCTCCGCTCGCTCAACGACCGAGAGCGGACGCTCTTCGCGGTCGTCGAGCGAGGACGACGAAGCCGACCGAGACGAACCGCGGCGAGCCGACAGAGAGACCGAGGAAGGGGAGGACCGCCCGTGAGCGCGCTCGTCCCGCTGCTCGTCGCGCTCCCGTTGCTGGGGGCCGCGATCACCCTCGTGTTCGGCCGGAACACCCGGGTGCAGGTCGTCGTCACGGTGGCGACCCTGGCCGCGGTCTCGGTGATCGCCGCGACCCTGCTCGTGATCGTCGACCGGACACATGCCATCGCGGTCATGGTGGGCGGATGGCCCGCGCCGTTCGGGATCGTGCTCTACGTCGACCGGCTCGCCGCCCTGCTCGTGCTCGTCTCGAGCATCGTGCTCGTCGCGGTCCTCCTGTTCTCCATCGGTCAGGGCGCGGCCGACGGCACGGACGAGACGCCGATCTCGATCTTCAACCCGTCTTACCTGATCCTCGCCGCCGGCATCTTCAACGCGTTCATCGCGGGCGATCTGTTCAACCTCTACGTCGGCTTCGAGATCCTGCTCGTCGCGTCGTACGTGCTGATCACGCTCGGCAGCACGGAGTCCCGGATCCGCACCGGCGCGGTGTACATCGTCGTCTCGCTCGTTTCGTCGGTGCTGTTCCTCGTCGCGATCGCGCTGATATATGCCGCGCTCGGCACGGTGAACATGGCGCAGATCGCGGAGCGGATGGGGGAGATCCCGCCGAGCACGCAGCTGGTGCTGCACCTCATGCTCGTGGTGGCGTTCGGGATCAAGGCGGCCGTGTTCCCGATGTCGTTCTGGCTGCCCGACTCGTATCCGACCGCGCCTGCGCCGGTCACCGCGGTGTTCGCGGGCCTGCTCACCAAGGTCGGCGTGTACGCGCTGATCCGCACCGAGACGCAGCTGTTCGCCACCGACGGGATCAACACCCTGCTCATGGTCGTGGCGCTCGCGACGATGGTGATCGGGATCCTCGGCGCGGTCGCGCAGGCGGAGCTGAAGAGGATCCTCTCCTTCACCCTGGTCAGCCACGTCGGGTACATGGTGTTCGGTCTCGCGATCGCGACGACCACGGCGATCGGCGCCACGGTGTACTACATCGTGCACCACATCATCGTGCAGACGACCCTGTTCCTCGCGGTCGGACTCGTGGAGCGCCGGGCCGGCAGCACGTCGATCCTGAAGGTGCGCGGACTGATGAAGGCCGCCCCGCTGATCGCCGTACTGTACTTCGTGTCGGCGATCAACCTCGGCGGACTGCCGCCGTTCTCGGGCTTCATCGGCAAGTTCGCTCTGTTCCAGGCGGCGGCGCAGGTCGCGACGCCGCTCATCTGGACGTTGATCGTCGGCGGCGTGCTCACCTCGCTGCTCACCCTGTATGCCCTCATGCGCGCCTGGAACCTGGCGTTCTGGCGCGAGAAGGAGGACAAGGAGACGCCGGAGGACAACGAGCGCATCGTGCACCTGAGCACCGCGCCCGCCGCGGACGAGCAGCAGGAGCGCCGCCGGATCCCGGGCATCATGACATATGCCACGGCGGGCATGGTCGCGGTCACGGTCTCGCTGACGGTCTTCGCGGGCCCGATCTTCGGGCTGTGCGAGCGGATCGGATCCACCCTGCTGCAGCCCGTGCACCTGGAGACGCTCGAGACCGGCGGCGGCGGGAGCGGCACATGACCCCGGACGCCAAGCGCAGCCTGTGGCGGGCGACCGTCGCGCAGCTGCCGTTCCTGATCTGGCTGATCGTGCTGTGGATGCTGCTCTGGGGCCAGTTCACCGTGCTGTCCGCGGCGACGGGGATCGCGGTCGCGCTCATCGTGACGCGCGTGTTCCGGCTGCCGACGATCGAGCTGCCCGGGCGGATCAACCTGTGGTGGACGGCGATCCTCGTCGTGCAGTTCCTCGCCGCGGTCGTGCACGGATCCCTCAGCGTCGCGGCGCAGGTGCTCGATCTGCGCCGCCAGCCGGGTGCGGCGATCATCGCGGTGCCGCTGCGCTACGCCGACGACCTGGTGATGACGCACGTCGCCGTCACCGCGTCGCTGATCCCCGGATCGCTCATCGTCGAGGCCGACCGCGACACCCGCACGCTGTACCTGCACGTGATCGGCGTACGGTCGATGGACGACGTCGACCGCCAGCGCGCGGGCGTGCTGCGCTGGGAGCGCCGGATCGTGCGCGCGCTCGGCAACCCCTCCCAGGTGAAGGCGCTCCGGGCGGACCGGGACGCCGCAACCCGAGGCACGGTCGGCAGGAGAAGGGACGGGCGCCGATGAATCCGCTCCTGCTGGTGATCATGGTCGTGTTCGCGATCGCCGCGATCCTCGCGGTGATCCGGATCGCGGTCGGGCCGTCGATCCTCGACCGCGTGGTCGCCGCCGATGTGCTGCTCACCGAGGTGATGTGCGTGCTCGGCGCCGACATGGCGATCAACCACCACACGCGCACTCTCCCCGTGCTCATCGTCGTGGCCGCGGTCGGCGTGTTCGGGTCGATCGCGGTGGCCCGGTATGTCGCCCGAAGGGACAACACGCCCTCATGAACGTGTTCGATCTCCGGATCCCGGACGCGGTCGTCGACACGGCCGTGTGGGTGCTCGTGCTGATCGGCGCCCTGCTCTGCCTCACCGCCGCGATCGGGCTGCTCCGGTTCCGCGACGTGCCGACCCGCCTGCACGCCGCGACCAAGCCGCAGGTGCTCGGGCTGCTGCTCATCTGCGTCGCGATCGCGCTGTCGCAGCGCTCCGTGGTCGGGATCGTGCTGGGCGTGCTCCTGGTCGTGCCCGTGGTGCTGATGCAGTTCGCGACGGTGCCGCTCGCCGCGCACATGGTCGGCCGCCAGGCGTACCGCAACGGCACGATCGACGAGCGGTCGCTGGTCGTCGACGAGCTCGCCGAATCGAAGGAGACCCCGCCCGCCTCGGGCGGCTGAGGGTCGGATCCTTCCCCCGCTCGCTGGTCGCGACACGCCCTCGTTCGGGTGCCGTGGCGACGTTTCGCGCCCAGCGAGCGGGGTGTGGCCGCTGAACTCTGTGCTCGCTGGTCGCGACACGCCCTCATTCCGGCGTCGCGGCGACGTTTCGCGACCAGCGAGCGGAGGGTCAGGTCGCGGCGGGATCGGTGGGATCCGAGGGCGAGGGACCCTGGGACGCGGGCGCCGCCGGCACCCGCCCGATCTGCGCGAGCGACCGGTCGAGCACCGTGATCAGCAGGAACACCACCGAGATCCCGACCACGACCCAGCCGAGAACGTGCAAGCCCGCGGTCGTCGCCCGGGCGCCGTACGCGTTGCCGTAGATCACGGCCGACACGATCGCGCCGAGGTAGAAGAAGGTGCGCAGCAGGCCCGCGGAGGAGGCGATGCGCTCGGGCTCCGCCTGGAAGTACAGCGCGTTCTGGATCGCGAGGTTGTTCAGGCCCTGCGGGATGCCGAGGACGAGCATCGCGAGCACGAGGAACCACACCGGCGAGGATCCGGTCATGAAGAGCACGAGGATCCCTGCGGTGAGCTGCGCGGTCGAGCCGACGAGCAGCTTCCACACGACCTCGGGGCGTCGGCCGAAGGCCAGTGCCACGGCCACTCCCGCCGCGAACACCGGCAGCAGCACGAGCCCGGCGGTGGTCGGGGTGAGGCCGCGCCCGTCCTCGAGCCACTGCGTGAAGCCGTACACGAACGTGTACGAGATCGTCGCCGTGAGCAACGACCGCGTGTAGCTGAGCAGCAGCGGCAGGTTCCCGGAGAGCACCCGGACGTCGATGAACGGATCCGGGATCCGCCGCTCCCACCACACGAAGGCGGTGCCGGCGGCAGCCGTGACGACGAGCAGCCAGACCAGCCCGGGGGAGACGTTCTGCAGGAACACGAGGAGGGCGAGCATCGCCACGGCGAACAGGACGATGCCGATGCCGTCGATGCGCGGACGGTCCTCGGGGGCGGGTTCCAGGCCGGTCCGATGTGGGAAGAACAGCGCACCGAGCACGAGCGACCCGATCCCCAGCGGGACGTTCACGGCGAACGTGGCGCGCCAGCCCCAGCCGCCGATGAGCAGTCCGCCGAGGGCCGGGGCGACGACCGCGACGGTCTGCGTCGTCACCGACAGCAGGGTCAGGATCCCCGCGGGGGACGCGAGCCCGGTGCGATCGGCCTCCGCGCGGATCAGGTGCATCGCGGCCGGGTAGCCGGCGCAGGTGCCGAGGCCGAGGATCACGCGCGCCGCGACGAGCCACCAGATGCTCTCCCGCGACTCCGGGGCGAGCAGTCCGATCGCGCCGGCGACGGTCACGAGCGCCGCTCCGAGCAGGAACAGCGGCTTGACGCCGAAGATGTCGACCAGCCGACCGACCAGCGGCTGACCGACCGCGGTGGCCAGGTACAGGCTCGACACCAGCCACACCGTCTCGCTCGCCGGCGCGCCCAGCGCCACCCCGATCGGAGTCAGCGCGACCGCGATGATCGCGGTGTTGATCGGGTTCAGGATCGACCCGACCATCATCGGCGCGAGCAGGCGCCGGTCGAACCGTCCCGCGGGTGCGGCGCGGAGACTCATCGCCGTGCGATCCGATCCCGGAGAATCCCCGCGATCCCGGCGATCATCTCCCGCTCGACGCACATGTCGACAGCCTAAGCTCCCCGCGGATCCGGCTGCTCCCCCGCGCGCCGACCTCGCCGGCTCCCCGGGCCGACATGACCGCGAGACCGAAACCACGTCGCGAGACCGCCGCGGAATCCCGCGGTCTCGCGACGCAGGTTCGGTCTCGCGGGAAGGAGGGACGGGATCCGGCCCGGCCCTCAGCCGATCAGGCTGGGCTGCAGGTCGCGCAGGGTGCGCGTGTGCGTCATCCGGGTCACGCCGAGCATCGCGAGGATCAGCGCGCCGACCAGCCAGATCCCGAGCACGCCGATGTCGGCGATCGCGCGCGACACCTGGCCGCCGTACATGAGCTGGCGCATCGCGTCGACGACGTAGCCCATCGGCAGCACGTGGTGCAGCGCGGCGAGCGGCCCGGGCAGGGTCTGCCAGGGGAACGTGCCGCCCGCGGTGACGAGCTGCAGCACCATGAGCACGAGGCCCATGAACTGGCCGACGGATCCCAGCCAGACGTTGAGCGCGAGGATGATCGCCGCGTACGTCGCCGAGGCGAGCACCATGATCCCGAGTGCGCCCCAGCCGTTCTGGAACGTGAACCCGAGCGCCCAGGCGAGCACGCCGAGCAGGCCCACCATCTGCAGCGCGCCGAACGCGGCGGGGGTGAGCCAGCCGGCCAGCGTGATCCGGATCGGCGAGTGCAGCGCCGTGACCGCGCGCCGTGAGATCGGCTTCACGATGAGGAACAGGGCGTAGATGCCGATCCAGCCCGCGAGCGCGGCGAAGAACGGCGCCAGGCCCTGGCCGTAGTCCTTCGCGGCCGCGACCTTGTCGCTTCGCACGTCGACCGGGTTCGCGATCGTCTGCGCCTGCTTCTCGCGCAGGTCGGCGGTGGACGCGGGGATCGCCTGCACCCCGGCGGCGAGGCCGTCGTGCAGCTGCGAGATGCCGGCGGCGAGCGTTCCGAGACCGTCGTGCAGGCTCTTCGCGCCGTCGCGGGCGGACGCGGCGCCCGCGCTCAGGGCTGCGGCGCCCGACGCGGCCGTGCTCGCGCCGTAGGCGAGCTGCTGGGACTTGTCCGCGAGGGTCGCGCTGCCGGATGCGACCTGCGCGCTGCCGGCCGCGAGCTGGTCGACCTGCCCGACCGCGCCCTGGACGGCGTCGTTGCCGCTGCGCACCTTGTCGGCGAGCGGATCCAGCTTCGCGAGGACGGCGTCGATCTCGGCGGGGGAGAGGCCGCGGTTCGCGAGCGCGGTGGCGATGTCGCTGCGCACCTGAGGGAGGGCGTCGGTCGCCTGCTGCACGAGGGATCCGGCCTGGTCGGCGTACTGTGCGAGCTGCTGGTTGCCGGCGCTGACCCGCTGCGCGCCGTCGGAGAGCTGGGCCGCACCGTTCGCGAGCTGCTGGGACCCGTCGGCGAGCTGCGCGGTGCCGCTCGCGAGCTGGGCGGCCCCGTCCGCGAGCTGCGCGGTGCCGTCGGCGAGCCGCGCGCTGCCGGCGACCGCGGTGTTCGCCCCGTCGAGCAGCTTCGCCGCGCCGTCGGTCGCCTCGGACAGCTTGTCGCGCACGTCGCTGAGCCCGGTGAGCAGCCGGTCGGCCGCCTCGGTGCCGACCATCTCGGCGACCGAGCGGCGGATCTTCTCGACCGCACCGGATCCGATCGACGACGCGAGGTAGTTGTTCGCGTCGTTGGTTTCGAGCTCGATCCGGGCCTGGTGCGGGTTGTCGCCCGCGGCCGACGTGAGCGCGGCGGAGAACGTCTTCGGGATCGTCACGGTGAAGTCGACGTCGCCGGCCTTGAGGGCGCCGACCGCCTCGGATCCGCTCATCCGGCGCCAGTCGAACGCGTGCCCGTCGAGGAGGTTGCCGGCGACCTTCTCGCCGTAGTTCGTGGTCGTGCCGTCGGTCGTGACGCCCTCGTCCTGGACGACGAGTGCGACGGGGACCTCGGTGAACTTCCCGTACGGATCCTGGTTCGCCCAGAGGTACAGCCCGCCGTAGAGCACCGGCACGCACATGAGCGCGATCAGGGCGATCACGGCCATCGGGCTGGCCGTCAGCCGGCGCAGCTCCGCGGCGATCATCGCGGGGACCTTCATCGCTCTGCTCCGTTCGTGGGGTCGGTGTCGGTGTCGGCGTGGGGGCCAGTGTCGGTGTCTACGACCGGGGGTTCTGCGGCCGGGTCGGGCTCGTCGGATGCCTCCCCGGGGTCGTTGAGCGAGGACGCCGAAGGCGACCGAGACGAAACGCGGTCCCCTGCGGGATCGGGCTCTCCGGGCTCCTCGGACCGCGGCGTTTCGTCTCGCTCCGCTCGCTCAACGACCGAATCCTGGTCGCCGTCGGGCTCGGGCGCTTCGACAGGCTCAGCGACCGGGTCCTCCGCGGGCTCGGCGACCGGATCCGCCTGCGGCAGCAGCGCCGTCTGGCCCGTCACGTCCGCCAGCGGGCGCACGGGCACCGTCGCGTTCGACGGGTAGTCCGTCTCCAGCGCCTCCGGAAGCCGCTCGATCACGGCCGCCGCGGATCCGCCCACGATCACGAGCACGGCGAAGCCCCGGTCCGCGAACTCGGTCGCGATCCGCCACCAGCCCTCCGGGCGTCCGCCATGGCGATCCGGCGAGACGAGGACGAAGCCCTCGACGTCGTCGCGGAGCACGGCCAGCTCGGCCATCACGCGCACGCGCACGGACGGCTTGATCGTGCCGATCGGCTGCGCGGCGAGCTCGCCGAAGCCGATGTCGTTCAGCCAGCGGCGGGCGTGCACCGGGGTCGCGGGCAGCCCTGCGAACATGAGCTCCTCGCCGACCACTGCGGCGAGGGTGACGCCGGGATGCGGGTCGCTGACCTCGGGCGCGTCGACGAGGGCGGTGCGGCGACGCAGCTCCTTGGCGTTCCTCGCGCCGTCGATCGTGACCTCACCGGAGTCGGGCCGCATCCTGCCGGTCGCGATGAGCCCCAGCACGGTGGGGCGCAGTTCGGTCTCGACGAGCACGAAGCGCGCGTGCCCGGTCTCGATCTCGAGCGACGTCGCCGGCAGCGCGTGGCCCTTCTTGCCCTTCGTGACCTCATGGAGTGCGATCCTCATGCGTGGTCCTCCTCGGCGGGAATCGTCGCCAGCGTATCCGCCCGCGATCCGCCGGCCTCGCGCGGCGCGAGCAGGTCGGGGTGGGCGGCGAGCAGCGCGTCGGTCTCGCGCCAGGACAGGCCGGCGATGCTGAGCACCGCGCGCACGGCGATGTCCGCCGCGGCGGGGGAGGAGGCGTCGGTGCGGGTGACGACCGTGCGGGCGCTCTCCTCGATGAGGCGGGCGAGCGTGGGGGCGGCCATGTCTGCGCGCAGCTCGTCGGCGTCCTGACCACGGCGGACGATCGCCGCGAGCACCCGCCGCAGCGGGGCGAGTGCGGCCGCGGTCTCCTCGACGTGGGCTTCGTCCAGCGCGATCGCGGCGGCGACCTGCACGAGTGCGGCCTCGTGCCAGAGGGTCGCGGTGAGCCGCGCGAGCGCGATCCGGCTGTCGGCGTCGTCGACGCGCGCGGCGATGGCGTTGAACCGCTGCGCGCCGGCCGCGATGAGCTCCCGCACGAGCGCGGTGCGATCGTCGAAGTGGCCGTAGAGGGCGCGGCGGCTGAGCCCGGCGGCTCGGGCGATCTGGTCGACCGAGGCGTGCGGATCCGCCGCGAGGGTCTGCGAGGCGGCGGCGAGGATGCCCGCCCGGTTCTCGGCGGCGTCGCGGCGCAGCCGCCGGGGTGCGGAGGTCTCGTTCACCCCTCCAGTGTAGCGCGTAACATGCACAGCAGTGTGCAAGTTATCTGAAGGGGATCACCCGACCGGCGGTCGCAGGCTCGACGGCAGTTCGGCGAAGTCGGCCGTGCGGTCGAGCGAGTTCATCACGGCGAGCAGCTCCGCGGGCGGCGCGATCAGGCGCCGCTCGTCGAGGTGCAGCCATCCGCCGGCGCTCGTGACGGTCGCGCTGAGCCGGCCGTCCGGGCGGTAGATCTCGTGGCGGAGCAGGAACCGGCTCCCGTCCGCCGACTGCCCGGCCAGGGCGTAGGTGACCACGATCTGCTGCTGCAGATGGATCTCGCTGAAGTACTCGACCTCGTCCTTGCGCACGACGGGCCCGAACCGGCGTCGCTGGAACTCCTCGACCGGGAAACCGTGCTCCATCAGGTACATCTGCCGCACATCCGCCGCCTTGTCCAGGTAGGCGGTGTTCTTCATGTGCGCGTTGAAGTCCATGTCGGACCAGCCCGCGTAGAGGGTCTTGCTGTACACGCGCACTCCCTTCGCCGGGACGGATGCGTGATCAGTCTGGACCCGTTCGGATCGGCCGACAAGGATCCGCGGCGCGTCCCGCGGGCGGAGTCCCCGGCCGGCGTTCGGGCTGCGGAATCCTGTCGACGCGGCACCGCTTTCCGGTGTGATGTCTCAGGACTTCGGTGACGGTTCTGTATCAGGACATCGGTGACAGTTGGTGTCTCAGGACATCGGTGACAGTGGGCGTCTTCTGGGGGCCGATCCTCGGGGTCTGCCGTTGCCGACGTAGCGGGTGCCGGGTTGTGGCCAGGGGTGTTCGATGATGAGGGTGCCGCGCTCGTCGAAGATCATGATCAGGGCGGGGTTCCAGATCGCGTGGACTTGAGTGCCGGCGAACTCGTTCCCGAGTTGGAATGTGGTGCCGCGGATGCTGATGTCGCCGTGCGTGCGGACGATCCGGACGGCATCTCCAGTCGCCCCGGGATGGGTGGCAGCGTCAGGGTCTGGCTCTGGCGCGGGAGCTTTCGGTGTCGCGTCCCAGGCCTGTTGCGGGGTGCTCCGACCGGGAAGCGCCTGGTGCGGGCGCTCGGTGTTGTAGATCACGTCGAACCGGTCCACGAGATGTTGGAGTTCCTCGATCGTCCCGGCGAGGGGCTGCTTGTCCAACCATCGGAACAGGGTCTGGTGGAATCGCTCGTTCTTGCCCTGGGTCATGGGGTGCCCGGGCTTCCCGGTGATCGCGACGACGCCGAGCGTGCTCACGTAGGCGACGAGCTGACTGACGATGCCGCGGCGGTGCGGGTTCAATGCGGCACCGTTATCCGTGAGGAGCCGCTGCGGGACCCCATGCCGGGCGATCCCCTTCTCCATCACCGTGACCGCGCCCTTGCTCGTCTCCGCCCTCGCGACATGCGACGCGACCGCGAGACGAGCATGATCATCGGTGAGCTGGAAGATCACGCAGGTCCGTCCGCCCGCGAGGACGTACTCGGTCGCATCGAGTTGCCAGCACGCGTTCGGAGCGGGATACACGAACCGTCGGAACGCGGACCGCGGCTTCTTCTTTGGCTCCACCCGGGCGACGCCCGCTTCGCGGAAGATCCGTGCGAGTGAGGCGATCGACGGGGTCGTGAATCCCATCGATGTCATCTTGTCGTGCACGCTGATCGGCCCGTAGTCGAGCCCGGATCGCTCCAGCGCTGCCCGCACGTCCAGCGCGCTCCGCTTCACCTCCTCGCCGATCTTCGCCGGCGACGCGGACGGACGACGAGACTGCGGCTCCAGCACCGCCGCCGGGCCCTTCTCCCGCGCACGAGCGAGCAGCACATAGAACGTCTTCCGCGAGATCTCGTGCTCTCGACAAAACGACGTCACCGCCCCACGCGGAGCATCCGCAGGCCAACGAGAGATCGCGAGACGGACACGCGCATCAACAGGTTCATTCTTCGACACCGCTCAATCTGAGCCGAGAAGTGTCACCACCAAGACCCCCAGAACTGTCACCGATGTCCTGATACAGAACCGTCACCGA
>NZ_JAVFCB010000006.1 GCF_030865425.1 Microbacterium capsulatum | reverse complement strand
TCAGGACATCGGTGACAGTTGGTGTCTCAGGACATCGGTGACAGTGGGCGTCTTCTGGGGGCCGATCCTCGGGGTCTGCCGTTGCCGACGTAGCGGGTGCCGGGTTGTGGCCAGGGGTGTTCGATGATGAGGGTGCCGCGCTCGTCGAAGATCATGATCAGGGCGGGGTTCCAGATCGCGTGGACTTGAGTGCCGGCGAACTCGTTCCCGAGTTGGAATGTGGTGCCGCGGATGCTGATGTCGCCGTGCGTGCGGACGATCCGGACGGCATCTCCAGTCGCCCCGGGATGGGTGGCAGCGTCAGGGTCTGGCTCTGGCGCGGGAGCTTTCGGTGTCGCGTCCCAGGCCTGTTGCGGGGTGCTCCGACCGGGAAGCGCCTGGTGCGGGCGCTCGGTGTTGTAGATCACGTCGAACCGGTCCACGAGATGTTGGAGTTCCTCGATCGTCCCGGCGAGGGGCTGCTTGTCCAACCATCGGAACAGGGTCTGGTGGAATCGCTCGTTCTTGCCCTGGGTCATGGGGTGCCCGGGCTTCCCGGTGATCGCGACGACGCCGAGCGTGCTCACGTAGGCGACGAGCTGACTGACGATGCCGCGGCGGTGCGGGTTCAATGCGGCACCGTTATCCGTGAGGAGCCGCTGCGGGACCCCATGCCGGGCGATCCCCTTCTCCATCACCGTGACCGCGCCCTTGCTCGTCTCCGCCCTCGCGACATGCGACGCGACCGCGAGACGAGCATGATCATCGGTGAGCTGGAAGATCACGCAGGTCCGTCCGCCCGCGAGGACGTACTCGGTCGCATCGAGTTGCCAGCACGCGTTCGGAGCGGGATACACGAACCGTCGGAACGCGGACCGCGGCTTCTTCTTTGGCTCCACCCGGGCGACGCCCGCTTCGCGGAAGATCCGTGCGAGTGAGGCGATCGACGGGGTCGTGAATCCCATCGATGTCATCTTGTCGTGCACGCTGATCGGCCCGTAGTCGAGCCCGGATCGCTCCAGCGCTGCCCGCACGTCCAGCGCGCTCCGCTTCACCTCCTCGCCGATCTTCGCCGGCGACGCGGACGGACGACGAGACTGCGGCTCCAGCACCGCCGCCGGGCCCTTCTCCCGCGCACGAGCGAGCAGCACATAGAACGTCTTCCGCGAGATCTCGTGCTCTCGACAAAACGACGTCACCGCCCCACGCGGAGCATCCGCAGGCCAACGAGAGATCGCGAGACGGACACGCGCATCAACAGGTTCAAGAGATCGCGAGACGGACACGCGCATCAACAGGTTCATTCTTCGACACCGCTCAATCTGAGCCGAGAAGTGTCACCACCAAGACCCCCAGAACTGTCACCGATGTCCTGATACAGAACCGTCACCGATGTCCTGAGACATAACAGCGGAAAGAGCGGCCGCGCCGGCAGGAAGGGACAGCGCGAGCGGAACAGAACAGCCTGCAACGAGAGAGGGCCCGCCGCGGTTGCGACGGGCCCTCAGCGGGCGGAACGGATCCGGATCAGTAGTGGACGGTGACCTCGGTGCCCTTGGGGCTCCAGTAGAACAGCCACTGCGCGCGGTACTCCGGCATGCCGACGCAGCCGTGGCTCATCGGCGTGCCCCAGTTGTCGTGCCAGTACACGCCGTGCAGGGCCTCGTCGCCGTTGAAGTACATGATCCACTTCACGGCGGGCTGGAAGTAGTACGGCGCGACCGAGGTGTCGACGTTGCCCATGTCCTGGGTGGCGAGCTTCCAGTTCACCGCGAACGTGCCGGTGTGCGTGGCGAAGCCCTCACGACCGGAGGAGATCTCCCACGAGTCGACGACATTGCCGTTCTCGGTGACCGTGAGCACCTCGGTGCTGAGGTTCACGTCGATCTTGCGCAGCAGCGAGGTGGTGGCGAACGGGGAGTCCTTCACCGGCAGCACGTAGACGCCGTTGCCGTTCCCGATCTGTGCGGCGAACGCGGCGGCGACGCCGGTGACGTCGCCGAGCTGGCGTCCGGTCACACCGCCGGTGACGTCCTGGAGCACCTCGCCGGCGGAGTTCACGATGCTCGTGGCGTTGACCGGGGCGCGGTTGACCGCGGCGGGCAGACCGGCGACGGCCTTCTGGATCGCCGCCTGATCGGCCTTGATCGTCAGGGCGCCGGCGTCGGGGGTCACCGTGATCCACGAGGCGGCTGTCGCCGGGTCGACCGGGACGGTGCGTTCGCTGCCGACGTAGAAGCCGATCGTGGAGAGCAGGGAGTTCAGCCGGGTCGTGGTGTCGCCCGCGGTCTTGTCGGTGATCGCGGCGGAGACCGGCGTGGCCTCCGCCCGGAACGACACCGTGCTTCGGCCCTGCTCGGAGGCGCGGGTGATCGCGGCGGTGAGCCTGGCGAGGTCGACGCCGGTGCCGTCCTTGGCCGGGGTCGTCACGTACTTGCCGGTCGCCTTGTCGAAGGTCACGGTCGCGTCGGCGGCGTCCTTGTAGACCGACGGCACCTGCGCGCGCAGCGCGTGGTCCGCGGCGCGGTCGTCGAGGGCGATCGTGCCGGTGATCGGCGCGCCCAGCCAGCTCGTGATGTTCCACATCGGGCGCTGGGCGAAGGCCTGCTCGGCGAGCCTGGTGGCGTCGATGTGCGCACCCAGGTCGGATCCGGTCACCGCGGTGCCGGATCCCGATCCGGTCAGCGTGATCCTCATGCCGGAGAGATGGCCGCTCACGGCCTCTGCGGCGGCGCCGACGGTCATCCCGCCCACCGGGACACCGGCGATGGCGGTGCCGGGGGCGATCAGCACGGTCGAGGCGGCACCCGCGCCGAGCGCGAGAACGCCGATGCCGATCGCGATCCAGCGGCCGATGCGGCGCTTCTTCCTCGGTGCGCCGTCGGCCGGAGCCCACTCCACCGGGCGCGCGCCGGATCCGTCATCGCCCGAGGCGACCTGGTCCGCCACGACCGCCGTGTCGGCCGTGGGCTCTGCGTCCGCGACCTGTTGCGCACCGTCGACGATGGTCGTCTCCTCCGTCGGAGCCCCCGCTGCCATTGCCAGATCCGTCACGTCCACACCCCCCTGCCCTCAGCGTTGAAAATCCACCTCTCAGGATACGGGATGCCATATCACAAAACGGCAACGGACGCACCTTTGGCGGGATCATGCCTGTTCAGGGGCATAAAGAGAGGTCCGCGGCGCTACTTCGCAGCGCAGACCCGGCTGAGCCCCTGGGTGGCGTCTGCGAGGTCCTTCGGGGCCTGCAGCAGCGCGAACGCCGCGCTCGGATCGTGATCCTGGACGGCGCGGGTCAGGGTGTCCCCGTACTTCTCGTACACGCCTTGGACCTTCAGCGCGGCGGTGCGGATCTCGCCGTTGCCAAGACCGTCGACAGCGGTGCGGACCTTGTCCACGTCCGCGGTGACACGCGCCATGGTGCCATTCGGATCTTTCGCTGCAGCCGTGGGGTCGATCGAGGCGACGTCCTGTCCCACCGTGGTGAGCACCGCCGTGACGGCGGCGCAGGCGTCCGCGGCGGACTGGGTGTCGGGACGAGAAGGGGCGCTCGAGGAGCCGGGCGCAACGGCGCCGGTGGCACAGGCGGTCAGGCCGAGGGCGGCGGCGAGGGTCAGCGCGGCGAGGGTCGGACGGCGGATCATGACGGACTTCCTCCAGGGCGATCGGCGGCGGGCCTCACATCCAAGCAGGCCGACCTGGCAGCGCCGTCCAGGAGGATCCGGGGCCGCGCTGCCAGGTCGGTGCGGAGCGAATGCGGCGCGGTCAGGCCGGGTCGACGATCGCGATGCCGTCGATCTCGACGAGCATCTCCTCGCGGGGCAGGCCGGTGAACACCGTCGTGCGCGACGGCAGCACGCCGCTCGTGGTGTGCGCGGTGACGAAGGCGCCGTAGGCGTCGTTCATGATCGAGAAGTCTTCGCGCTTGGTGAGGTAGACGCGGAGCATCACGACGTCGTCGAAGGTCGCGCCGGACGCCTCGACGATCGCCTTCACGTTCTCCAGCGTGCGGGTGGTCTGCGCGGCCACGTCGCCCGGGAAGAGGTACTCGTTGGTCACCGGGTCGACCGGGCCCTGCCCGGAGACCTGCACGAACGGGCCCTTGCGCACCCCCTGGGAGAACGTGTGGGCGGGGGCGGGGGCGGCGTCGGTGGAGACGCGGATCTTCTCGGACATGCCCCCAGTTTATTTCGCGCCGATCGCCCGCCCCGCACCGGGAGGACGGGCGGCGCACGAGCGGATAACGTGGACATGCGGCGTCCCCCAGCCGCAGGCCCGCCTCGACCCGATGGACGCCATGATCGCTCTCAGCCCCTCCCTCGCCGCCGCCGGGCGGATCCGCGTCTACCGAGGGGCGACCGTCGTCGACGGCACCGGATCCCCGCGCTTCGTCGCCGACGTGACGGTCGAGGGATCCCGCGTGGTCGCGATCGGCGAGGGACTGCCCGATCCGCTCCCGGTCGGCGTCGTCGAGGTCGACGCGCGCGGCCTCGTGCTCGCCCCCGGGTTCATCGACATGCACGCGCACAGCGACCTCGCCGTGCTGCAGGGCGCGGCGCACCGTCCCAAGCTGCTGCAGGGGGTGACGACCGAGGTGATCGGGCAGGACGGCATCGGCTACGCCCCGCTGGACGACGCGTCGGCTCCCGTGATCGCCGAGCGGATCGCCGGATGGAACGGCACCCCGGTCGCTCTCGACTGGCGCTCGATGGACGAGTTCCTGCGCCGGATCGACCCGGCCACCGCGGGCGGCGTCGCCGTGCTCGTGCCGCAGGGGAACCTGCGCATGATGACGGTCGGCCACGAGAACCGTCCCGCGACCGCGGACGAGCTGCGCCGGATGGGCGAGATCCTCGCCGAGGCCCTCGACGCCGGCGCCTTCGGCATGTCCAGCGGGCTGACCTACGCCCCCGGCATGTTCGCCGACACGGCCGAGCTCGAAGAGCTGTGCCGGGTGGTCACCGCGCACGGCGGCTATTGGGCGCCGCACACCCGCAGCTACGGCGGAGCGGCGCTCGAGGCGTACGCCGAGGCGCTCGACATCGGCCGGCGCACCGGCTGCCCGATCCACCTCACGCACGCGACGATGAACTTCGCGCCGAACCGCGGCCGTGCCGCGGAGCTGCTCGCCCTCGTCGACGCCGCCCTCGCCGACGGCGTGGACGTGACCCTGGACACCTACCCGTACCTGCCCGGGGCGACGACCCTGGCGGCACTGCTGCCCAGCCATCTCTCCGCGAGCGGCGACGTCGTCGCGGCGGTGGCGGCGCTGGACGCCGCGGGGCGGGAGCGGGTGCGCGTCGAGCTCGAGGAGGAGGGCTGCGACGGTTTCCACGGTGAGCCCGCGGACTGGTCGGTGATCGAGGTCTCGGGCACCGGATCCGAGGCCCTGGGCGGCCTCGTGGGCCGGACCATCGCCGACATCGCGGCCGCCGAGGGGCGCGCGACGATCGACGTCGTCCTGGACACCGTGGTCGCCGACCGCGGCGCGACCGGGGTGCTCATGCACATCGGCGACGAGGCGAACGTGCAGGAGATCATGCGCCACCCCCGGCACACCGGCGGCAGTGACGGGATCCTGATCGGCGCCAAGCCGCATCCGCGCGGGTTCGGCGCGTTCCCGCGCTACCTCGGCCACTACGTCCGCGAGCTCGGCGTGCTCACGCTGGAGGAGGCCGTGCGCCACCTCTCCGGCTCGCCGGCGGCCCGGCTCGGACTGGACCGCGGCGACGCCCCGCGCGGCGTGATCCGGGATGGCGCGACGGCCGACCTGGTGCTGTTCGACCCGGAGCGGATCGCCGCGGGCGCGACGTTCGAGGATCCGCGCCGGGAGCCGACCGGAGTCGTGGAGGTGCTCGTCGACGGCGTTCCCGTCGTCTCCGGCGGCGCGGTCACGGGGGAGACCCCGGGGCACGCGCTGCGCAAGGCGCCCGCGCACTCCGCCTGAGCCGTGCCGGATGCCGCGAGGATCCGCTAACGTTCTGGTAACCCGTGCATCGCTGTGCGGGCCGGAGGTTGCGCTTCACCCGATTCGTAAGGTGTACTAACAAACATGGTCCCACGGATGAGCGGCGGCGCCCGATGAGCACCGGTGCACCCAACCCGCACTCGTTCGGGTCTGCGCGTCATCTGCGCTCCCGCGGGAAGGTGCTGCCCGAGCAGGCCAGGGGGCACAACCGCTCGCTCGTGCTGCAGACGCTGTACCACTCCGGGGCGATGAGCCGGGCGGACCTGTCCCGCGAGACGGGGCTCACGCGCGTCACGATCTCCGACCTCGTCGCCGAGTTCATCGACGACGGCATCGTCGTGGAGAAGGGGGTCCGCGAGACCACCGGGCCGGGCAAACCGCCGATCCTCATCGACATCGATCGCTCCGGCCATCGCATCGTCGGCATCGACCTCTCCGGCCCCGGCGTGTTCGAGGGGGCCCTGATGAGCCTCGACGGCGAGGTGCTGGAACGGCGCGAGGCGCCGCGGCCGAGCGGAGGCACGGCCGCGTTCGAGGTCGTCCGCGACATGGCCCGGGAGCTCGTCGCGCTGTCGCCCGTGCCGGTGCTCGGCGTCGGCGTCGGCGCCCCCGGCATCGTCCGCCCGGACGGTGTCGTCCTGAGCTCGCCGAATCTGGACTGGACCGACTTCCCGCTCCAGCGGATGCTCGGCGCCGCCCTCGACCTGCCGGTGATGGTGCGCAACGACGCGAACGCCGCGGTGCTCGCCGAGTACACGTTCGGCCAGGCCCGCGCGGACATGCTGCTCATCAAGATCGGCCGCGGCGTCGGCGCCGGGCTCATCTCCGACAATCAGCCGCTCGTCGGCAGCCGGTTCGCCGCGGGTGAGATCGGGCACGTCGTGGTCGGCACCGATGGCGGCCCGCGCTGCGCGTGCGGCAAGAACGGCTGCCTCGAGGCCTGGCTGAGCGCCTCGAACCTGCGCGGACGACTGGCCGACGCGACCGAGGAGGAGGCCGAGGACGTGCTGCGCGAGGCCGGCACCCGCCTCGGCGTCGCGATCGCGCCGGTCGTCGCGGCGCTCGACCTCGCCGAGATCGTGCTCGCCGGCCCCGCCGATCTGCTCGACGGCACGCTCATCGACGCCGCCATCGCCGCGCTCACCGCGCGCACCCTGGAGGGCGTCTACGACGACGTCGTGATCCGGCTCACCACGCAGGACGACATCGTGCTGCGCGGCGCCGCCGTGATGGTGCTCTCCGGACAGCTGGGGGTCTCGTGACCGCCGTGCGGGTCGGACTGGACGTCGGCGGGACGAAGATCGAGGCACTCGGGCTCGGCGAGGACGACACGATCCTCGCGCGCACCCGGATCCCCACCGGCTGGGGCGACGAGGCCGTGATCGCCGCCGTGCACGACGCGATCGAGGCGCTCGCGGCCGCCGGCGGATTCGCCGTGGCCGACGTCGTCTCGATCGGGATCGGCATCCCCGGACTCGTCGACGCCCCCGGCGGCCGGGTCCTGCATGCGGTCAACCTCGGGGTCGACGAACTCGACCTCGCCTCGGCCGTGCGGGCACGGATCCCCGTGCCGGTCGCGATCGAGAACGACGTCAAGGCCGCGGCGGTCGGCGCCGGGTCCCTCCGCGGCGACGCGCACTCGATGGCGTACCTCAACCTCGGCACCGGGGTGGCGGCAGGCGTCGTGATCGGCGGCATGCTGTGGCGCGGCGCGCGGGGCACCGCGGGCGAGGTCGGGCACATCTCGATCGACCCCCGCGGTCGGGTCTGCGGCTGCGGCCAGCACGGCTGCATCGAGACGTTCTGCGGCGGCGGCGCCGTCATGAAGGCGTGGGGGCGCGGAGGCGAGCTTCCGCTGCGCGACGTCTTCGATCTCGCGGAGAAGGGGGATCCGCTCGCGGTCGAACTGCGCGAAGGGATCGCGTTCGGCGCGGCCGCCGCGGTGCGCAGCCTCGTGCTGAGCGCGGACGTGGAGACCGTCGTGCTCGGCGGCGGGGTCACCGCGCTCGGCGACCGCCTGCTCGACGACCTGCGGGACCGTCTGCGGCGCGATGCCGCGGAGTCGCCGTTCCTGGCATCCCTGCGCGTGGAGGAGAGGATCGAGCTGCTGCCGGCCGGGTCGCCGGCGGCGTCGCTCGGCGCCGCCCTCGTGGGCGCGGCCCTGCTGCACGGCGAGAACCCGCACACGGACCACGTGAACATCGAAGCCGATACGGCCGGAGCCGATATCGAACCGGAAGGGGCCGTGCATGGCTGAAGTCGTCATCGTCGAGAACTCCCAGGCCGCCGGCGAGCTGGTCGCCGCCGAGATCGCGCGGCTGATCGCCCGTCGCTCGGACGCGGTGCTGGGCCTCGCCACCGGATCCACCCCGCTGCCGGTCTACGCCGCCCTGCGCGAGCAGCTCGCCGGCACCGACGTGTCGCGCGTGCGCGGTTTCGCGCTCGACGAGTACGTCGGCCTCGACCCGGCCCACCCGGAGAGCTACCGCTCCGTGATCACCCGCGAGGTCGTCGAGCCGCTCGGGCTCACGCCGTCCCTCGTGCACGTGCCGGACGGCGCGGAGGCCGGCATCGAGCACGCCGGCGCGGAGTACGACGCGCGGATCCACGCGGCCGGCGGCGTCGACCTGCAGCTGCTCGGAATCGGCACCGACGGGCACATCGGCTTCAACGAGCCGGGATCCTCGTTCGCCTCCCGCACCCGCGTGAAGACGCTCACCGAGCAGACCCGTGAGGACAACGCCCGGTTCTTCGACTCGCTCGAGCAGGTGCCGCGGCACTGCATCACGCAGGGGCTCGGCACGATCCTGGAGGCGCGGCACCTCGTGCTGCTGGCGTACGGCGAGGGCAAGGCGCAGGCGATCGCCGACGCCGTCGAGGGCCCGCTGTCGGCGTTCATGCCGGCCTCCGCGATCCAGCTGCACCCGCACGCGACCGTGGTCGTCGACGAGGCCGCCGCGTCGAAGCTGAAGCTCGCCGGCTACTACCGGTACACGTTCGCGAACAAGCCCGCCTGGCAGGGGATCTGACGGATCAGGCGCGGGGCCACGCGATCGGGAGCAGGTGCTCCTCGCTGAGCGGGGCGAGCGGGAGGCCGTCGACGTCGCCGGCGGTGATCCAGCGCAGCTCGGCGAGCTCGGCCTGAACCTGCACGTCGCCGGGCTCGGCGGTCATCGCGAACGCCGTCGCGACGACACGATGGCCGGGCTCGTTCGCGGCGGCCGACACGAACACGCCCAGCGCACGCAGGTCGGCCTCGTCGACGTGAAGTCCGAGCTCCTCGTGCAGTTCGCGGACGAGCGTCTGTGCGGCGGTCTCGCCCGGCTCCGGTTTGCCGCCGGGCTGCATGAACCGCTCGGTGCCCTGTTTGCGCACCACGAGCACGCGGCCGGTCCGGTCGGTGATGATCGCGGCCGAGACGTGGATGTCAGGCATCGGATCCCTCCGGCCCCGTCTCGAAGGCCGGCCCCTCCTCGAAGACCTTCCCGGGGTTCAGGATCCCGGTGGGGTCGAACGCGCGGACGATCCGCTGCTGCAGGTCCCACTGGTCCTCGCCGAGCTCCTCGGCCAGCCAGCGGCTCTTCAGCACGCCGATCCCGTGCTCGCCGGTCAGCGTGCCGCCGAGCCGGATCGCCGCGCGGAACAGCTCCTCTGCGGCGCGCCAGATCACGTCGGGGATCTCCGGTTCGTCCGTGACGAAGTTCGGGTGCAGGTTGCCGTCGCCGGCGTGCGCGACGGTCGGGATCGGCACGCCGAACTCGCGCTCGATCCGGGCGATCTCGTCGAACATGTCCGGCAGCGCGCTGCGCGGCACCGACACGTCCTCGATGAGGGTGGTGCCGAGCGTGAGCATCGCGGCGTGCATGGAGCGGCGGATCCGCAACAGCCGCTCGCCCTCGGCGGCGTCGTCGGTGACGGTCACCGCGCCGCCGGCGGTGCGCAGCACCTCGGCGATCTGCGCGGCCTCGGCCGCGGCCAGGGGGCCGTCGGTCCGGATCGTCAGCTGAGCGAGGCCCTCGGCGGGCGGATCCAGCTCGAGCAGGGCGTGCACGGCCGCGAGCGAGCGCGCATCCATGAGCTCCATGATCGCGGGCTGCGCACCACTCGCGGTGACCGCGGCGGATCCGCCCGCGGCCGAGCGCACGTCCGGGAAGGTCGCGACGATCGTGCAGGGGGTGCCGGGCACGATCCGGCGCAGCTTCAGCGTCGCGCCCACGATGATGCCGAGGCGCCCCTCGGAGCCGATCACGAGCGAGGTCAGATCCAGGCCCGTGACGCCCTTCACGCTGCGGTGCCCGAGGTGCAGCAGCCGTCCGTCGGCGAGCACGAGGTCCACGCCGAGGACGGCGTCGCGCACCACGCCGTACTTCGCGCACAGCAGTCCGCCGGCGCCGGTCGCGATGTTGCCGCCGACCGTGGAGATGTCGCGGCTGGCCGGATCCGGCGGCCACCACAGGCCGTGCGGGGCGAGGATCGCGTCGAGCTCGCCGTTCAGGACGCCGGGTTCGACGACCGCGAGAAGGTCGTCGGGGCGGATCTCGAGCACCCGGCGCAGGTTCATCGTGGAGAGCACGATCTCGCCCGGGCCGGCGTTGGCGGCCCCGGCCAGGCCGGTGCCCGCGCCGCGGGCCACGACGGGCGTGCCGGTCGCGTGCGCGATCCGCAGCGTCGCCTGCACGTCCTCGACCGAGGCGGCGTGCACGACGGCGAGCGGGGCGCCGGAGGAGGAATGGCCGGAGCGGTCGGCCCGCGCATCCTCGAGGGTCGCGGGTGCGGTGTCGACCCGGTCTCCGAGGGCGGCGCGGAGCCGGTCGACGACGGCGTGCGTCATCGGGACAGCGTGCGACGCCCGGCGACGACTCCCGCGGCCACGGCGACCACCGCGAAGCCGAGGCCGATCCAGGCCTGGCCCATGGTCCACCAGGCGATCGTGACGCCGGCGTAGATGAGCAGCTCGACCGCGGCGCGAAGGAACGGGTGCACCGTGAGCACGGGCCGCGGGGACAGGAACAGCGCCCACAGCAGCAGGGTGATCAGCGGGGCGCCGATCGCGGCGACGATGTTCCACGGCATCGTCCAGGCGACGAAGCCCCAGAGCGCGAGCGAGGCGAGCGCGACGACCAGGATGACGACGCGGATGATGTCGAGGGGCGTCGCGCGGGGCAGGACCCCCTGCGGACGGGGCAGCGACGGCGTCGCGCCGGGGGTCTCGGAGGCAGGCGTGTCGGCGGACATGCCTGCAATTCTACGCGGCCGGGCGGTGGGGACCGCCGGGGGCCGGGGGCCCCGTTCCTCGCAGTGCACGTCCTAACAGTGCGCGGGGCCCGTCGAGTTCAGATCGAGCGTCGCGGGGGCGCCGAGCTGTGCCCCGAGCGCGTAGGAGAAGGTCACCGACGCACCGCGGTCGACCTGGCCGGTCAGCAGCGGAAGGACGAAGACGCCCGATCCGGAGGGACCCAGGACGCTCTCCGCGGTGCCGGTGACGCCGGAGATCGTGGCTTGGACGGTCGCTCCCGGTGCGCCGGTGAGCGGTACGGTCACCAGGACGTGGTGACCGCCGGGCGAGGCGGGTGCGCACGTCATCGAGACGGTGCCGAGCGCGAGGGCGGTCGACGGCGGAGTGCCCGGGGCGGTCGTTCCGGGGTTGGTCGTGCCGGGGTTGGTCGTGCCGGGGTCGGTCGTGCCGGAGTTGGTCGTGCCGGAGTTGGTCGTGCCGGAGTTGGTCGTGCCGGAGTTGGTCGTGCCCGTGTTGGTCGTACCGGGATTGGTCGTACCGGGATTGGTCGTTCCGGGGCCGGTCGTGCCGGGGCCCGCCGGCTTCGACGCGGTGGGAGGGGCCGCGGCCGCGCTGTCGGCGAGCGGCGCCGGAGCGGCGACGGGCGGGGCGGGCGGCGGGACGGGCGCGGGAGCGGGCACCGGCGCGGGCGGAGGGTCGACGGGCGGAGCGGGCAGGGGCGGCGCGGGCGGCGCGGGCTGCGGCGGCGCCGGGACGTCCTTCGGCGGCGTCACCTGGGCGACGATGCTCGACTCGGCCAGGTCGCTCGCCGAAGGCGCCGACGTGGAGGAGGGGTTCGCGGTCAGGCCGGGCACGACGGCGGACGCGACGATGGCTCCCGCGATCACGAGGGCGGCCGATCCCGCACCCACGAGCGCCCCGATCCCGGTGACGAGAGCGGATCCGGATCCGCCCGAGGCGCTTGCGGATCCCGTGGCACCCGAACCCGTCCCGCCGGCCGATCCGCTCGCCGCGCCGACCGTCCCGGATCCGACCAGGACGGCTCCGTGGACGACGCTCGACGGCATGGCGGCGAGGGCGACCACGGGAGCGGCGCCGCTCTGCAGCATCGCCAGGTAGGCACCGGATCCGCCGACGCCGAGCACGAGCGGCAGCAGCACGAGCGCGAGCCGGTGCGAGACCTCCTCGGCCTCCGCCGCGACGATCAGGCAGCGCGCGCAGTCGCCGAGGTGGTCCTCCAGCTTGGCGCGGTCGCGGACGCCCAGGTTGCCGCGGGCGTACGCGCCGAGGCGCTCGATCGTCCACTCGTGGACCGATCCGACCTCGGCCGTGCCGAGGTGCGCCTGGATCCACGCCTCGCGGAGGCCCTCACGGGCCCGGAACGCCAGCTGCGCGGTCGCCCCCGCGTTCAAGCCGAGCAGCACGCCGACCTCGGCCGGCTTCATCTGCTCGATCTCGGTGTACCAGAGCACCTCCTGCCAGCGCGACGGGAGACTGCGAAAGGCCTGTGCCGACAGGCTGTTGTCGAGGGCCTCGTCGGCCGCCTGATCGGTGGAGGCGGGGTCGGCGACGGCGTCGAGCTCGTCGACCGCGGTCTCCCGGCGGGCTCTGCCCCAGCCGGCCGCGGTGTTGCGGATGCTCGTGAAGAGGTAGGCGCGGAACGATCCGGTCGGGCCCCCGCCCTTCCGGATCGCCTGGTAGATGCGGGCGAAGGACTCCTGCACGAGGTCGTCCGCGTCGAACGTGCTCGTGATCGCGCGCGCCACGCCGATCCCCGCACCGTAGTGCCGTCGCCACAACTCGCCGTACGCCTCGGCGTCGCCGGACCGGGAACGCAGGACGAGATCGGCGTCACTGCGTGCCGGCGCCTCGCCGGCGTCGATCGGGGCGGTGGGGGTCTGGTCGGTCATCGATCGGTTCTCATGGGCGGATGCGGTGTCATCCGGGAAGACGCGGACTCTGGGTTTCTCGTCACGCGGAGTTCCCCATTCTTCACCTTCGCGCGGGAACCCGCCAGGCCGATCCGGAAATCGATGCGCCCGCATCGATGCGTCACACGTGCGAGCGTCCTCCGGGTGAGGGACGTCGCCGGACGCGGGAGAAGTTCGGAAGAAGATCCCGGAACCCGCGTAATGGATCGTGCCGATCGCCGTCTCCACCATCGGAGACGGTCTGCGCGGGCCACCGGGGGGCGGTGCGCGCAGGCTTTCGGCGGACCGGGATCCGCCGGCCAGGTCGGTCCGGGAGCCTCGGGGGAGGAGTTCCCGGGCCGCCTGCTCCGCAACCGGAGGACGCGCCGGGGATCCAGCCGGGCTGGTGAACCGCGGGGCCGCGCGAGGTCGCCGCGCCAGAAGCGCGGCGGCCTCCCACGCGCCACGAGGCGGCGTCGGTCGACGCCGCCCCGCTGTCGTTCAGCGCAGGGCGCCGCCCGTCCAGACCCGCGCGACCGTCGCGTCGGCACTCAGCAGCACCGCGTCGGCGAGGAACCCGGGCTCGAGCACGCCGAGCCGGTCTGCGACGCCGATCGCGCGCGCCGGCGTGCGGGTCAGCGCGTCGACCGCGTCGGGCAGCGCGACGCCGGCCTCGAGCGCGCGCCGGAGCGCGACGTCCTGGGTGAGGGTCGATCCGGCGATCGAGCCGCTGTCCACCCGTGCGACGCCGTCGGTGACGGTGACCCGCAGCGCGCCGAGCAGGTACTCGCCGTCGGCCGACCCGGCTGCGGCCATGGCGTCCGTGATGAGCGCGACCCGTCCCGGTGCCTCGTCGAACACGAGCTTGATGATGTGCGGGTGCAGGTGGATGTTGTCGGCGATCGCCTCGAGTGTGACGCGTTCGTCGTGCGCGGCGGTGAGCACCGGACCGGGCTCGCGGTGGTGCACCGGCCGCATCGCGTTGAACGCGTGCGTGAGGATCGTGGCGCCGGCATCGAACGCCGCGCGCAGGGTGTCGTCGTCTGCGTCGGTGTGCCCGACGGCCGCCGCGGCTCCCGCCGCGACGACCATCCGGATGGCGTCCAGCCCGCCCTCCAGCTCGGGCGCGAGCGTCACCTGCCGGACCGTGCCGCGGCCGGCGTCGAGCAGGCGGCGGACGGCGTCGGCGTCCGGTGCGCGCAGCAGCTCGGGGTCGTGCGCGCCCTTGTGGCCCACGTCGAGGAACGGCCCCTCCAGGTGCGAGCCGAGCAGATCCTGATCCGTCTCCATCAGATCCGCGATCGCCGAGACGCGGTCGGCGAGCAGGTCCAGGGTCGAGGTCACGAGCGACACGACCGCACGGGTGGTGCCGTGCGCGCGGTGCATGGCCCGGGCCGTGCGGATCGCCGCGGCGCCGTCGTCGAACGCGGCGCCGCCGCCGCCGTGCCCGTGGATGTCGAGGAATCCGGGCGTGAGGATCGCACCGGCGCCTGCGGCCTCGGTCGCGTCCACCACGACGTCGGCGGGAGCCCAGCCATCGCCCGTCCCGCGCGCCGCGACGACGCCGTCCTCGAAGCGGACCCAGCCGTCCTCGACGACGGATCCGCCGGACGCGATCCGGGCGGAGTGGATGACGAGCGTCCCGCGCTCGGAGCTCTCGGTCGTGCTCATGCGTTCTCCTCGGTGCTGGTCGCAGCGGTGGCGGTCGGGGGAAGGACGTCGTGATCGCCCACATCCAGGGTGGCGCGGTCGACGGCGATGCCGGAAGCCTCCCACGCCGGGGCGAGCTGCGCGACTCTCGCATGGAACGAGTCCCAGGTGCGCTGCGGGCCGCCGGGCGCGGACCACCCGATCTCGGCGTGCGCCGCGATGCGCGGGAACATCAGCCGGTCGGCCTCCGCGAGCGTCGTCACGGTCTCGGTCCACAGCGGCGCCTCGATGCCGAGGATCGCGCTCGCCGGGACGCCGTCGAGCACCGCCGTGGGCTCCCAGTCGTAGGCGGTGCGCAGCGGCACGGTCCCAGCCCAGGCGAGGCCGAGGGGGAAGTCGGCGGACGGTTTCATGTCGAGGTACGCGCGGTCGGAGGGGGAGAGGATCAGCGCGCCGCCCCGCTCCGCGAAATGCGCGGCGTGCTCGCCATGCGCGCCCTCGGGCTCGACGCCCGCCCAGTACTGCCCGATCATCCCCTCCGCGAGGTCCTCGGCGGCGCCCGCCTCGTGCCAGGCGATCGGCGTCTTGCCCGTCGCGGCGGCGATCCTGCTCACCCGGCGGAAGAACAGCGCGAAGTCCGGGGCCGGCGTGCCCAGGCACTCGTCCCCGCCGATGTGCAGGTACGGGCCCGGGGTGAGCTCGGCGAGCTCGCTGAGCACGTCCTGGATGAAGCCGTAGGTGCGCTCCTCGTGGATCCGCACCGACGAGTGCCCGACGGCCCAGCCCGCGTATGGCACGCCGTGCGCGGGGAGCGGCTGGCCGAGCTGCTCCGACTCGGTGATCGTCTTCTCGCTGATCCACGGTTCCTCGACGAGGTCGGGATAGGCGACCCCGGCGGCGTGGGTGTGCCCCGGCAGATCGATCTCGGGGACGACCGTCACGTGCCGGGCGGCGGCGTAGGCGACGATCTCGCGGTAGTCGTCCTTCGTGAAGAAGCCGCCGGATCCGCCGCTCGCATCGCTCGCGCCGCCGCGGTCGGCGAGCAGCGGCCAGGCGTCGACCTGGATGCGCCAGCCCTGGTCGTCGGTGAGATGCACGTGCAGATGGTTGAACTTCAGCCCGGCGGCGCGGTCGATGAACCGCTTCACGTCGTCGACGCCGAAGAAGTGCCGGGCGACGTCGAGCATGACCCCCCGGTAGGCGAAGCGCGGAGCGTCGGCGATGCTCACGGCCGGGACGGACCAGCCGGCGTCGTCGCGGCGCAGCAGCTGGAGGAGCGTGCGTGTGCCGTTGCGGAGGCCCGCCGCATCGTGCCCCGCGACCCGGATCGCGTCGCCGGAGGCCTCGAGCGCGTAGCCCTCGGTCTCGCCGATGGCGGGATCGATCGCGAGTGCGATCAGCGTCGTTCCGCCGTCGTGGATCGCGTCCGCGCCGATCCGCTCCGCGAGGTCGTCGCGCAGCAGGGCGGCCGCGTTCGGTTCTCCCGTGATCCGCACGGACGCGAGCGGGACGGATCCCTCGCCGACGCGGACGGAGGAGGGGAACGGGATGAGCGCCGGCGCATCATGCAGGACCATGAACAAAACCTACCGTGCGGTGAGCGTGGTGATCGCCTGACTCGGGGGCTGAGCGCACTCCCGGCGAAGTCATGACGACCGCAACGATGTCCGGCATGATGAGGTCGTGGGGTGGGAGCAGATCACGGCGAATGCGATTGCAGGGCCGATTGTCATCGTTGCCGGAGTTCTAATGGTCAAGTTTCGCAAAAAGTTCGGGCGGGGACAGGAGAACTTCGCGCGAATCTTGTTCGGGCAGGCCATCGGCGACATCATGCAACACGCGCATCCGGCGTTCTGGGCGGCGGTCGTTGGTGTCTGCGCGGTCGGTATGGGGGTCGCTGCCTGCGCTCTTGCGGTCGTCGGGGTTGTACAGGTGGCCACGTGAGAGCCGGGCGGGGCCTTCGGGAGCGCGCTCAGACTCCCGGCGCGACCGCGTAGCCGGGGATCGCCTCGATGAGCGCCGCGGTGTACGGGTCCTTGGGCGCGGCGAACAGCTCCTCCGGGGAGCCGGACTCGACGATCCGGCCTGCGCTCATCACGTGCACGCGGTGGGAGATCTGCCGGACGACGGCGAGGTCGTGGCTGACGAAGATGTACGCCAGTCCGAGCTCGCGCTGCAGCGAGACGAGCAGCTTCAGGATCTGCGCCTGCACGACCACGTCGAGGGCCGACACGGCCTCGTCCAGCACGATGACCTTCGGCGAGAGCGCGAGCGCGCGCGCGATGGCGACGCGCTGCCGCTGCCCGCCGGAGAGTTCGTGCGGGAATCGTGTGGCCACCTGCGGATCCAGCGAGACCAGGCCGAGCAGTTCCGCGACCCGGGCCTTGCGCTCTGCGGGGGTCCCGCGACGGTGCACGTCGAGAGGCTCGCGAATGCTCTGGCCGATCGTGAACCGCGGATCGAGCGACGCGTAGGGGTTCTGGAACACCGGCTGGACCTCGGCGCGGTAGGCGAACCTGCCGGCATGGCCGAGACGGGCGAGGGAGGCCCCGTCGAACCGGACGGTTCCGGAGGTGGGCACCTCGAGGCCGAGGATCATCCGTGCGGTCGTCGACTTGCCGGATCCGGATTCGCCCACGATCGCGACCGTCTCGCCGGGGGAGACCGTCAGTGACACGCCCTCGGCGGCGATGATCCGGTTGTCCTTGCCGGTGAGCGTGCGGTGGCCGAAGATCTTGGTCGCCGCCTCCAGTTCGAGGATGGGCGCCGCCTCAGGCGGTGCGGCGTCGACCAGACGCGCGGAGGTGAGGTTGGGGGCGGCGGCGAGGAGCTCGCGGGTGTACGCGCCCTTCGGGGCGGAGAGCACCTGCTCGGCCGTGCCGCGCTCGACGACCTCGCCGAGCTTCATCACGACGACGTCGTCGGCGCGCTCGGCGGCCAGGCCCAGGTCGTGCGTGATGAACAGCAGCGCTGTGCCCTGCTCCCGGGTCAGGTCGTCGATGAGGTCCAGGACCCGGCGCTGCACGGTGACATCGAGAGCCGAGGTCGGCTCGTCGGCGATGAGCAGCCGCGGACGGCAGGCCATCCCCATCGCGATGAGCGCGCGCTGGCGCATGCCACCGGAGAACTCGTGCGGGAACTGGTCGATGCGCCGAGCGGGCTGCGGGATGCCCACCCGGTCGAGGGCGTCGATGGCCTGCGTGCGCAGCTCGTCGTGGGAGAGGGAGGGGCTGCCCACGCGGATCGCGTGCATCAGCTGCTTGCCGATGCGCTGGACGGGGTTGAGATTGGACAGCGGATCCTGCGGGACGTATCCGACCTCCCGTCCGCGCAGCCGAAGGATCCGCGACGTGGACATCGTCGTGATCTCCTCGCCGTCGAGGCGGATCGAACCCTCGACCTTGGCGTTCGGCGGGAGCAGGCGGTGCACGGCGGAGGCGGTGGTCGACTTCCCGGACCCGGACTCGCCGACGACCGCGAGACGTCGCCCGGCTTCGAGTTGGAACGTGACGTCCTTGACGGCGCTGACGGTGCCTCGAACCGTTTCGAAGTGGATCGAGAGGTTCTCGATGCTGAGGAGCGGCACTGCTCCCGATGCGGCAGGGATCATGCTCTCGAAAGTAGGCGGTGCAATCGTGTGTTGTCAATCGGATCCAATGGATAACGATGTGCCTCCGGGCTCTTGCGGGGATTGCGGGTCCGCGATAGAAACTTCGACGCAATCGTTTGCAATTCGTGATACCCGAAGGAGCTCAATGATGACTCATACTCGTTCGCCGCGGAGGGCGGTCCGGAGCGCGACCGCGGGCGCCGTGCTCGCGGCCGCCGTGGCGCTGACCTCGTGTTCCGGTGCGGCACCACAGCCCGGGACCTCCCCCGCCGGGAGGACGGCATGGGCGGAAGGCGGCACTCTGACGATCGCGCTCAACGGGACCTCGACCGGGTCGCTGGATCCCACCCTGGCCAACACCCTCGTCTCGGTGAGCGTGATCGCCGCCCTGTGCGATCCGCTCTACGACGAGAGCGTGGACGGCAAGCTCGTCCCCCAGCTCGCCGAGCGGCCGCAGTTCTCGTCCGATCGGACCACGGCGACCGTGAAGATCCGCAGCGGAGTGACCTTCACGGACGGCACCGCCATGGACGCGGACGCGGTCAAGCAGACGTTCGAACGGAACAAGACGCTCAAGGGCAGCCAGCGGGCCGGCGACCTCGAGATCATCAAGGACATCCAGGTCGTCGATCCCACGACGTTGAAGTTCGTCTTCGACGGGCCGACCTCGGACGGCGCGTTCCAGGACGCCTTCGTGAGCCGCGCGGCCTATCCGCTGTCGCCCAAGGCCTTCACCTCGATGGGGGCCGAGTTCGCCACCCACCCCGTCTGCGTCGGGGGCTTCGTGCTGGACTCCCAGACGACCGACACGGTGACGCTCAAGCGCGACCCGGCGAAGACCTACTACGACCAGAAGTCGCTGCACCTGGACTCGATCGTGTTCAAGGTCGTCGCCGACCCGAGCGTCCGCTACGCGAACCTGCAGTCCGGGCAGTTCGACGTCATCCAGGACCTGTCGCCCAAGGACCTCTCGACGGCGAAGTCCGACTCCTCGATCGACGTGACGCAGTACCCCGGGCGCGGCTACGTCAACATCCTGCTGAATCCGAAGACGATGGCCCAGCCGCTCGTGCGCAAGGCCTTCGCCGAGAGCATCGACCGCAAGGCGATCTCGAAGGCCGTGTGGGAAGGCGTCTACACGCCGGCGTGCACCTTCATCCAGCCGCAGAGCCCGATGGCCGATCCCAAGAACCAGGCCTGCATCCCCTACGACCCCGCTCAGGCCAAGAAGGACCTGGCCGCCGCCGGGGTGACGACGCCGGTCAAGGTGGTCCTGGAGTACTCGTCCACACCGGAGCGATCGCAGCTCGCCACTCTGGTGCAGGCGATGGCGAAGCAGACCGGCTTCGAGGTGTCGCTCAAGCCGACCGACACCGCCTCGGTGCTCGCCGACACGCGAGCCGGCCGGAACGACGCCGGGATCAACTCGTACACGGGCGGTGCGGATCCGATCAGCAACCTGATGCTCACCCCGGGTGCGTTCCTGAACTCGTACCCGTGGAACGACGACCGCGTGAACGCGCTGTACGACAAGATCCTGGTCACACCCGATCCGGCCCAGGCGAAGCCGCTGTACGACCAGATCCAGGAGATCCTGAACACCGAGGTGCCCGTCGTGTACATCGCCCACAACGCGCTCATCCATGGGATCAAGAAGGCCGTGAAGGGACTGAACCTCACGGCGTCGGACGGCTTCTCCGCCATGCACGCCGGGTTCGCGAAGTAGCGAGCGCCGTGCGGAGGGGCGGGTGCGCGACGGCGCGCCCGCCCCTCCGTCTCGTCCTGCAAACGTGTGCTGTCATGGCTCACCGTCCCGATAATGTGATTCCCGCCGCAATATGGCCCTTGCGGAACCATCGACGTCTCGGGCAGTATGGGAGACAACAAACGTTTGCATCACCGAAGCAAAGGAGCAAGAGATGATGCGCAGGAAGGTCTCGCGGATCGGGACTCGGGGAATCGCGCTCGCCGCGACGGCGATCGTCACCGGTCTGGTCCTGTCGGCCTGCTCGGGAGGATCGGTGCCCGCGTCGACGCCGGCATCGTCCGCGAGCGCGAAGATCAAGGACGGCGGAACTCTGACGATCGGCCTGGCCGGCACGTCGATCGGTTCCGTGGATCCGTCTCTCTCGCAGACCCTCGTGTCGTCCAGCATTCTCAGCACCCTGTGCGAGCCGCTCTATCGTGAGTCGGTCGACGGCAAGCTGCAGCCGGCCCTCGCCGCCTCGGCGCCGAAGTTCAACTCGGACAGCTCGTCGGCGACGGTCACCCTGCGCGACGGGCTGAAGTTCACCGACGGCACGCCGATCGACGCCGCTGCCGTCAAGTTCACGTACGACCGCAACAAGACCATGAAGGGCAGTCAGCGCGCCGGCGACCTCTCCTCGGTGACGGCGATGACGGTCGTCGACCCGAAGACGGTCAAGATCGACTTCGCCGGTCCGACGACGCCCGCCGCGTTCAGCGACGTGTTCACCGGCCGTTCCGGCTACCCGGTCTCGCCGACGGCGGTGCAGAAGATGGGCGACGCGTTCGGGACGGCGCCGGTGTGCGCGGGCGGCTTCGTGCTGAAGACGCAGACCACGGACACGGTGCGGATCGAGCGGGACCCCGGCAAGAACTTCTACGACGAGAAGTCGCTGCACCTCGACGCGATCGAGTTCAAGGTGGTGGCCGACCCGAGCGTGCGGTTCACGAACCTTCAGTCCGGGCAGTTCAACGTCATCCAGCAGCTCTCGCCCAAGGACATCGCGGCGCTCAAGGGCAACAGCGACCTGTCCCTGATCAGCTACCCCGGCCGCGGCTTCGTCAACCTGTCGATGAACACCAAGACCCTCTCCGACCCGCTCGTGCGCCGCGCCCTGGTGGAGAGCATCGACCGGAAGGTGATCTCAGACACGGTGTACGCGAGCCTGTTCCCGCCGACCTGCTCCTTCATGAACGAGAAGAGCCCGCTGTCGAGCCCCGAGGCGCAGGCGTGCATCACGTACGACCCGAAGGCGGCGAAGGCCGACCTGAAGAAGGCGGGCGCGAAGACGCCGGTCCCGGTCGTGCTCGAGTTCTCGTCCAGTACCGAGTTCTCCCAGATCGCGACCCTCGTCCAGGCGATGGGCAAGGAGACCGGTTTCGACATCCAGCTCAAGCCCACCGACACCACCACGAACACGGCCGACACCAAGGCGGGCAAGAACGACCTCTCGATCGGGCAGTGGACCGGCGTGGCCGATCCCGCGGGCAACATCCAGCTCGACCCCGGCGCCTTCCTGAACCAGCGCGGCTACGACAACCCGAAGATGAACGCTCTCGTCGACCAGCTGCGCAAGACCGCCGACCCGACGAAGCAGAAGGCGCTGTACGGGCAGGTCCAGACCCTCATCAACGAGGATCTTCCGCTCATGTACCTCGTGCGCACCGCGGTGATCCACGGCGCGGGCAAGAGCGTGGCGGGCGTGCAGTACGGCCCCACGGGCGGCATCTACGCGATGCGCGCCGGCCTCACCTCCTGAGGACGCCTCCCGGGCGGGCGGGGATCCTGTGCCCCGCCCGCCGTGGAGCCCGCAGCACGGCGCTTCGCCCCACGGCGCGCAGAAGATCACCGCGGGCACGCCCCGTGAACCGATCGGCGGCTTCGGCCCGATGCGCGCCGGTCGCCCCCTGAACCAACCCACCAGGCGGACAGGCATCCCACCCGGTGCCGACTCCTACGAAAGGTCCCCATGTCACTCCTGATCAAGGGCGGTGTCGTCGTCACCGCCGAAGACGGCGCCGTTCCCACCACCTCGGACGTCCTCATCGAGGGCAATCGGATCGCGGCGATCGGCACCGACCTCGACGCGGAGGGCGCCGAGATCCTCGACGCGACCGGCGCCCTGGTGATGCCGGGTCTGATCGACACGCACACGCACTCCTGGCAGTTCGGCATCCGTGGGGCCCTCGTGCGCGGGCACGGATTCCTCGACTACGTCAAGAAGTTCGAGCTGTACCGTCACCGCTTCACCCCCGAGGACACGTACGACGCCGTCCGCGGCTGCAGCCTCGCCCAGCTCGACCTGGGGATCACCGGCGTGCTCGACTTCGCGCACGGCGCGAACGACACGCCCGCGCACGTCCGCGCCGCCTTCGATGCCCACCGGTCGACGGGGCAGCGCACGCTGTTCGCGGTCGGCAGCACCTCGGACGTGGAGGAGGCGGCCGACCCGGAGCGGTTCGAAGCGGCGCGGCAGGAGCGCCTGGACACGGTGACCGAGCTCGCGCAGCTCGTCGCGTCCGAGACCGACCCGCTCGTCACCGTCGCGCTCGGTCTGCTCACGCCGGCGCCCGGTCGCGAGCAGCGCGTGCTCAGCGAGATCGACTTCGGCCGCTCGCTCGGGCTCCAGCTCACCTTCCACCAGAACCGCCCGGGCGAGATCGCCCTGCTGGCCGAGAACGACCGGCTCGGCCCGGACCTCATCGTGGTGCACTCCAACACCGCGAACAGCGACGAGGTGGACATGCTCGTCGCCTCCCGGACGGCGCTGTCGGCGACCCCGGAGTCCGAAGTCGGCGCGGGATGGTCGCCGCACATCATGCGCCGGGCCCTGCGCCGGGGCATCCCGGTCGGCATCGGCATCGACACCCCGAGCACCGATCCGGTCAACCTGTGGCAGCAGATCCGCGTGCTCATGCTCCTGATGAAGGCACTGGACGCCGAAGAGGCGCGGCGGCTCGGCCGCTATCCGGTGGACTCGACGCTGGAACGGTCGACCCTGGAGTACGAGGGCGCGCTGCGCGTGGCGACCCGAGGCGGCGCGTACTCGCTCGCCGGGAAGGATGCCCGGCTGGGGATCCTCGAGCCCGGCGCCCTCGCCGACGTCATCGTCGTGCGCCCGGATGACCCGGACATCGCTCTCGCGGATCCCGCCCCCTACCTCGTGCAGTACGGCTCCGGGTCGCAGGTCGAGGCCGTCGTGGTCGACGGCGTCGTGCGCAAGCGCGACTTCGCGCTCGTCGACGTGGACGCCGAGGAACTGAAGAGGAAGAACAGCGCCGTGCGACGCCGCGTCGTGGACGGAGAGAGGAACGACTCATGAGCCGCATCGTGATCACCGGCGGAGTGGTGCTGACGGCAGACGACGACAGTCCCGTGCTGCGGGACGTCGACGTCGTGATCGAGGACGACACGATCGTCTCGATCGCCCCTGGCGCCGAAACCACCGGCGCCGAGGTGATCGACGCCTCGGGATCCATCGTCATGCCCGGTCTCATCGACACGCACCTGCACGCGTGGGAGTACGGCTGGCGCGGGACCGTGATGCGCAAGAACGGCCCCGTCGACTACATGAAGCTGCTCTTCCAGACCAGCGCCGGATACTCGCCGCAGGACGTGCATGACTCGATCGTCGGAGCCGGCCTGGAGACGATCGCCAACGGCGTGACCGGCGTGCTCGACTTCATGCACGGAGCGACCGGCACGGCGGAGCACACCGACGCTGCCGTCGAGGCCTATCGCGTGACCGGACAGCGCGCGCTGCTCGAGATCGGCGCTCTCCGCGCCAACAGCGCGTCGGACGAGGACTTCTCGCAGTCGCGCGCGGCGCGGATCGCCGATGTCGCCCGTCTGCGGGACGCGACACGGGACGACGGGCTCATCGACGTGGGCACGGCCCTGATCACACCGCGCCCAGGCCCGCTCTGGGAGATGTTCGTGGCCGATGTCACGGAGAGCCGCGAGATCGGCGCCCGCATGACCTTCCACGCGAACGAGGTCGGCGAGTTCCGAGAGATGGAGCGCTCCGGCCTGCTCGGCAGCGACATCGTCCCGTCGCACGGCAACCGCGCCTCGCGCCACGAGCTGAAGGCTCTGGCCGAACACGGCGTCGTGCTCTCGGTCTCGCCGCACACCGAGATCAACTCCGGCAAGTCGCCGGGGGTGTTCATCCGCGCCGTCGAGCAGGGCGTGAAGGTGGCGATCAGCATCGACACGCCGCCGAGCATCATGCCGCTCAGCGAGTTCGCCCAGCTCACCCAGCTGTGGGCCTCGGTGACGACCTTCGACCGGCTGGACGCCCGCGAGGGCGGCCGTTACGAGCTCGACTTCGACCTCGACCCGCAGTCCTTCACCCTCGAGGACGCGGTCCAGGCGGCGACCGTGAACGGGGCGGTGGCGCTCGGCTACGACAACCTGGGGCGGATCGCGCCCGGGCAGCTCGCCGACGTCATCGTCGTCCGGCCCACCGATGCGATCGCACTGCGCGACCCCGCGGCCTACGTGGTGCGCGCGACGCCGCACGCGAGCGAGGTGTCCGAGGTGATCATCGGCGGAACCGTGCGCAAGCGCGGCGGGCGTCTCGTCGCCGCGGACTCGATCGACATCCCCGCCATGAACGCGCGCTCGCAGGAGCGGGTGCTCGCCATGATCGAGGACCGGTGAGGAGGATCCGATGACCCGCATCGTCATCACCGGGGGAGCCGTGCTCACCGCCGATCCGGCGCAGCCCCTGCGGCACGGCGTCGACGTCGTGATCGAGGACGACACGATCGTCTCTGTCGGCCCGGACGCCGACATCACAGGCGCGGAGGTTATCGACGCCCGCGGCTCGATCGTGATGCCCGGGCTGGTCGACACCCACCTGCACGTGTGGGAGTACGGCTGGCGCGGCATCATGATGCGCAAGAACACGAAGTACGACTACATCGAGCTGCTCTGGAAGACGGGCGCCGGCTACCAGAGCGTCGACACGTACGAGTCCACGCTCGGCGCGAGCATGGACGGGATCAACAACGGCGTCACCGGTGTGCTCGACTTCATGCACGGCGCGAACACCACCGACGCGCACACCGACGGCGCGGTGAGCGCATACCGTGAGACCGGCCAGCGGGTCATGCTGGCGGTCGGCTCGCGCAAGCCCTACACCGCCCCCGCGGCGGAGTTCGACGCGGCCCGCGCCGCACGGATCGCGGATGTCGCGCGGCTGCGCGAGGCGACGCGGGGCGACGCGCTGATCGATCCGGGTGTCGCGCTGGTGACGCCGGACGGCGGACGGCTCTGGGAGCAGTTCGTGCAGGACATCGGCGCGAGCCGCGACATGGGCGCGCGCATGACGTTCCACGCGAACGAGATCGGCGAGTTCCACAGGATGGACCAGGCCGGTCTCCTCGGCAGCGACATCGTCCCCTCGCACGGCAACCGCGCCTCCGAGATCGAGCTGAAGGCGCTCGCCGAGCACGACGTCGTCCTGTCGGTCTCGCCGTACTCCGAGGTGAGCTCGGGCAAGTCCCCGGCCATGTGGAACCGCGCGGTGCGGGCCGGAGTCCGGCTCGCACTGAGCGTCGACGTGCCCCCGGGCATCATCCCGATCAGCGAGTTCGCGCAGATGCGGCAGTTCTGGGCGGTGCTCAACGTGTTCGACCGGCTCGACGCCCGCGAGGGCGGCCGGTTCGGCGGTCCGTACGCGCTGGATCCGCACACCCTCACGCTCGACGAGGTGGTCGAGGCGGGCACGTACAACGGCGCCCTCGCGCTCGGCTACGAGAACCTCGGACGGATCGCGCCGGGGCAGCTCGCCGACGTCATCGTCGTCCGGCCCGAGCCGGGCGACGTCGTGCTCGAGGACCCGGCGGCCTACGTCGTCATGTCGACGCCGAGCTCGCACGAGGTCAGCCACGTGATCATCGGCGGCGTCGTGCGCAAGCGCGACGGCGTGCTCACCGACGCCGACCGTCTCGACCTGGCGGCGGTCAACGCGCACTGCCGCGAGCGCGTGATGCGCATCGTGGAAGGCTGAGTGCGGACATGGCCGGGCGGATGACGCGGGCGGACGTCCTAGCGCCGGGAGAAGACCTCCGGGTGCTGCAGCAGCTCCAGGCGGCTGCGGCGGACGTGCGCGGCGAGCATCTGCTCGGCCTCGACGGCATCGCGGCCGCGCAGTGCGCCGACGATGAGCCGGTGGTCGTAATGGATCCGGCGATCGCCTTCGGCGGAGAACAGCCGGGACACCGCGCGCCGGTAGTGCTGGGTGCGGTTCCACAGCGACACGACGGTGTCCCCGAGCACGCTCGTCGGCGCGACCGACACCGACGAGAGGTGGAACTCCCAGTCCAGCCGGAGGAACTCCTCGACGTCATCGGTGCGCTCCATGAGTTCGGCGAGCTCGGCGAGACGGTCGATGAGCGCCTCGTCCAGAAGGGGCACGTTGAGACCGAGCAGGAGCGGCTCGAGCCGCTCGCGCATGCGGTACATCTCCTCGCACTCCGCGAGGCTGAGCTCGCTCACCCAGGCGCCGGTGTTGGCGACGACCGTCACGAGCCCCTCGCTCTCGAGCATGCGCAGCGCCTCGCGCACCGGGAGCCGGCTGATGCCGTGCGACTCGGCCAGCTCGTCCTGGCGGATCCGCTCTCCGGGGGCGTAGCGCCCGTCGAGGATCGCCTCCCGCAGCGCGTCCGCGAGCATCGCGCCGGTCGCCCCGTGCCCCGCCGAACCTCGCGCCACTCCCGGCTCCCCTTCCGCTTCGCTCCCGCGATTGTATCCAGTCGCACCCCATACACGCGCTTCCACCCCGGTCGACCGTCCGGGATCGGATGAATCGGATCAGAACTTCACCCCCTGCCCGGACACCCGGGCGACGTATCAGAGGAGAAACACCATGACCGCACCTGCCATCGGATGGATCGGCGCCGGCCGGATGGGCTACCAGCTCGCGACACGGCTGCTCAACGGCGGGCACGACGTGGCCGTCTACAACCGCACCCGCGCGAAGGCCGAGCCGCTCACCGAGAAGGGCGCGAAGATCGTCGACCGCCCGATCGACCTGGCCGACCGTGACATCGTCTTCATCATGGTGTCGACCTCGGACGATCTGCACCACGTGCTGTTCGGCGACGGCGGCCTGCTCACGGACCCCGACCGCACCCCGCGCATCATCGTCGACTCGTCGACCGTCTCGACCGACGCCTCCGCCAAGGCCCGCGAGGGCGCCGCCGCGCGCGGCACCGAGTTCCTCGCCGCGCCCGTGAGCGGCAACCCGAAGGTGATCGCCGCCGGCAAGCTCACGGTCGCGGTCTCCGGCCCGCGCGCCGTGTTCGACGAGGTGCAGCCGCTGCTCGCGCTGTTCGGCCGCGGCACCACCTACGTCGGCGAGGGCGAGGTCGCCCGACTCGTCAAGATCGCCCACAACGTCTACCTCGGCGTGGTGACCCAGTCGCTCGCCGAGATCACGACGCTCGTCGAGCGGGGCGGCGTCGAGCGGGGCGCCTTCATGGAGTTCCTGAACGACTCGGTGATGGGATCGATCTTCAGCCGCTACAAGTCCCCGGCCCTGGTCAACCTCGACTTCCACCCGACGTTCACCAACATCCTGCTGCGCAAGGACATGCAGCTCGGCCTCAGCGCGGGCAAGGAGCTCGGCGTGCCGATGCCGCTCGCCGCCGCGACCGACATGCTCGTGGCCGAGGCGATCGGCGCCGGACACGTCGAGCAGGACTTCGCCACGCTGCTGCTCGAGCAGGCGCGCCGCTCGGGCTACGAGCTCGTCGCCGAGACCGTCCCGTTCGACGACGGCCTCGCGCCTGAGGCGTCCGCGTGAGCGAGCACCGCACGCTCGATGCGGCGGGGCGACTCGCCGCACCGGGCCACACCGGTGTCGACTACGAGCAGCGCGTCGACTTCGACCGGTTGCGCCGGTATCGGCTCGGGCGGGCGCAGGACGCGATCCGCGCGAGCGGGTGCGGCGCGTTCCTGCTCTTCGACTTCTACAACATCCGGTACACGACGCAGACCTGGATCGGCGGCGCCCTCGGCGACAAGATGATCCGGTACGCGCTCGTGTTCCCGGATCGGGAGCCGATCCTCTGGGACTTCGGATCCGCGGTGCGCCACCACAAGCTGTACTCGCCGTGGATCGCGGAGGAGAACTACAAGGCCGGGTTCCTGGGCTTCCGGGGCGCCGTCGCGCCGGAAGCGGGGCTGATGCGCAATGCGGTGAGCGAGATCAAGGCGATCCTGAAGGAGGAGGGGCTCGCGGACGCCCCGCTGGGGCTGGACATCGTCGAGCCGCCGTTCCTGTTCGAGCTCGAGCGTCAGGGCATCACCGTGCGCGACGCGCAGCAGTCGATGCTGGACGCCCGCGTGATCAAGTCGGTCGACGAGATCATGCTCCTCAACCAGGCCGCGGCCATGGTCGACGGGGTCTACCAGGACATCGTGGACGTGCTCAAGCCAGGGATCCGGGAGAACGAGATCGTCGCGCTCGCGAACAAGCGGCTGTACGAGCTGGGCAGCGATCAGGTCGAGGCGATCAACGCGATCTCGGGGGAGCGGTGCAACCCGCATCCGCACAACTTCACGGACCGCATCATCCGTCCCGGCGACCAGGCGTTCTTCGACATCATCCACTCGTACAACGGTTACCGCACGTGCTACTACCGCACGTTCGGGGTCGGCAGCGCCACCACGTCCCAGCGCGACGCCTACAAGCAGGCGAGGGAGTGGATGGACTCTGCGATCGACGCGATCAGGCCGGGGACCACGACCGATGTCGTCGCGCGCACTCTGCCGAAGGCCGAGGACTTCGGGTTCGACGACGAGCTGTCGGCGTTCGGACTGCAGTTCGCGCACGGGCTCGGTCTCGGCCTGCACGAGCGTCCGATCATCTCGCGGCTGAACTCGCTGGAGAACCCGGTCGAGCTGCAGGTCGGCATGGTCTTCGCGATGGAGACCTACTGCCCGGCGTCGGACGGCGTCTCGGCGGCGCGGATCGAGGAGGAGGTCGTGATCACCGAGAAGGGCGTCGAGATCCTGACGAAGTTCCCGGCGCAGGAGCTGTTCGTGGCCAACGAGTACTGACCCCGCGCACACAGGAGAGGCCTCGTCACCCGCTGGACGAGGCCTCTTCTCGTCGCGCCGCGCGGCATGGCCGGGCGTCAGTGCGACGGCGTCAGTGCGACGGCGGAGCGGTCGACGCGCGGGTGACGAACTCGACCGGCAGCTCGGTGGATTCCGGATCCTCACCGCGCAGGATGGCCAGCAGCGCCTCGGCCGCGGCGCTGCCGATCTCCGCGTGCGGGACGTGGATCGTGGTGAGCGGCGGGTTGAGGAACTCCATGAACGGCAGGTCGTTGCAGCCGATGATGCTGACGTCCTCGGGGCAGCTCATGTCCATGCGGCGCAGCACGGAGAGCACGCCCACGGCCATCATGTCGTTGCCCGCGATCACCGCGGTCGGCCGCCCGCCCTCCTCGAGCAGCCGCTCGAAGAGCTCGGCGCCGTCGTGCTGACCGTATCCGGGGGACAGACGCACGGCGCGGTCCGAGGAGTCGAGGCCGCGGGCGCGCATGACCCGCTCGAACGCGACGTGACGGTCGAGGCCGGTGTTCGCGTCGCCGGCCGCGCCGATGTAGGCGATCTCGCGGTGCCCGAGGGAGAGGAGGTGGTCGATCGCCTGCTCGATGCCATCGCCGACCGATGCCGTGACCGTCGGAAGATCCGTCTCGACCCGGCGGTTCGCCAGCACGACCGGCGTGCCGGACGCGGCGATCTCGGAGTACAGCGACGGCGTCTTGGTGCTCGCGACGATGAGCCCGTCGACCTGGCGGGACACCAGCGCAGCGATCTCGGAGCGCTCGTGGGCCTGATTGGCGTCGGTGCTGACGACGAGGCCCACGTAGCCGGCACCGCGCAGGACGTCCTGCACACCGCGGGTGAGCGCGGCCGCGATCGGATTGGCGATGTCGGGCACGACGACGCCGACGGTCGAGGTGCGGTTGGTGCGCAGGCTCTGCGCGATCAGGTCGGGCGTGTAGCGCAGCTTGGTCGCGGCGGAGCGCACGCGCTCGACCGTCTCCGGGCTGACCAGGTGGGCGGTGTCCTCACGCAGAGCACGCGACGCCGTCCCGTAATGGACGCCGGCGAGCGTCGCCACATCACGCAATGTCGCCTTGCGCCCCATCGTGTCCCCCTCGCAGTTGCAGATTTCGTTGGCGCCAACTTACACACTCGGCGCATCTTCCGGTCGTCCGCATGATCAGACCCGCCGGGACTTCGGATCCATGGCATCGCGCAGGGCGTCGCCGAACAGGTTGAAGCCGATCGTGATCGCCAGGATCGCCAGACCCGGGAACAGTGCCATCCACCATCCGCCGCGGATGAGCTCCGCCTGCGCCTCGGACAGCATGATGCCGAGTGACGGCTGCGGGGGCTGCACGCCCAGGCCGAGGAAGGACAGCGCGGCCTCGCCCAACACGGCGGAGGGCACGTGCACGGTGAGCTGGACGAGGATCGCGCTGATCGCGTTCGGGAACAGGTGCAGGCCGAGGATGCGCGCGCCCGAGGCGCCGGTGGTCTGCGCGGCCTCGACGAACTCGAGATTGCGCATGCGCATGACCTCGGCACGGGTCACCTGGATGAACGGCACGAGGGTCGACACGATGAGCGCGATCGTCAGGTTGCGCTCCGACCCGCCCCCGAGGATCGCTGCGAGGCCGAGAGCGAGCACCAGGCCGGGGAACACCATGAGGACCTCGACGACGCGTGCCATGACCACCTGCACGGGGCGGTAGTAGCCGGCGAGCAGTCCGAGCGGGATGCCGATGCACGCGGCGATCAGCACCGAGAAGACGCCGATCCGCAGCGAGACGGCGATGCCGCTGAGAGTGCGGGAGAGCACGTCGCGGCCCAGCGAGTCGGTGCCCAGCCAGTGCAGCTCGCTGGGCGACTGGCTCGTGTGCAGCACGTCGGGGGCGGTGGGTGAGAACGGGGTGAGCATCGGGCCGATGATCCCGGCGAGCAGCATCACGACGACGAAGGTGACGCCGACGACGCCGCCGGGGCTCGCGAACACGTCGCCGATCACGGTGAGGACACGGCGGTCGCTCGTGCGCATGCGTCGCACCAGGACGGTCATGGTGGTCATCAGTGCTTCCTTCCGGAGATGCGCACGCGCGGATCGATCAGGGTGTAGACGACGTCGGTGAGGAGGTTGATGGTCACGTAGAGCAGCGCGATCACGATCACGACGCCCTGCACGACCGCGTAGTCGCGGCTCGCGATCGCGCCGAGCATGAGCTTGCCGAAACCGGGCAGCACGAACACCTGCTCGGTGACGACGGCGCCGGCGATGAGGAAGCCGAGCTGCAGGTTCACGATCGTCACGACCGCGATGACGCTGTTGCGCACGGCGTGGCCCCAGATCACCTGGTGACGGGGCAGGCCGTGCGCCCGGGCGCTGCGGATGAAGTCGGAGCCGAGCGTCTCGAGCATGCCGGCCCTGGTCTGGCGCATGGTGACCGCGGACAGGCCGGTGCTGAGCACGAACACCGGCATGATCATGCCGACGAGGTTCTTGACCGGATCGGTGAAGAAGGGGGTGAAGCCGGAGGCAGGCAGCCAGTGCAGGGTGACGGCGAAGACCAGGATGAGGATCATGCCGAGCCAGAAGCTCGGGACCGAGAGGAAGAACAGGGCGACGCCGTTCGTCGCCCACTCCTCGATGCGGCCCTTGCGCAGGGAGGCGACGATGCCGAACAGGATGCCGCAGATCGTGGCCACGAAAAGGGCCATGAAGGTGAGCTGCAGGGTCAGGGGGAGCGTCTGGCCGATGGCGACGGTGACCGGCTGGCCGGTGGAGATCGACATCCCCCAGTTGCCGTGCAGCAGACCGCCGACATAGCGGACGAACTGCACCGGCAGCGGCGCGTTGAGGCCCAGCGCCTCACGTACCTGATTCACGTCGAGCCGTCCGGACGTGTCCTGGGAGACCAGGACGTCTGCGGCGTCTCCGGGGAGCATGCGCACGCCGATGAAGATCACCACCACGGCGAGCACGAGAGTGATCAGTGCCTGACCGAAGCGCATCAGCAGATACCGCGCCATCGGTTCTCCCTCCATGAAGACTGCGTTGTCGTTGGTTGAGATTCTAGATGCAAACGTGTGCAATTCTGGCTACGATGTCAGAAGTTCGCCGAGTATCCCGTGAGAACCAGTCTACACAAGGGGTCACGTCGGACACATAGGTCAGTGACGACATGCAGTCGGTGTGATGACGCACACGATTGCGCAGAAAGGGAACCTGATGAGCACACCGGATCTGATCCTGCGGAACGGTCGCATCGCGACCCTGGCCAAGGACGGGACGGCGCCCGAGTTCGTGGAGGCGCTCGCCGTCCGCGGGGGGAAGGTCGTGGCGATCGGCGCCGAGGCCGATCTGCCGGCGGCGGGCCCTGCGACGGTCGTCTACGACCTCGACGGCAAGCTGGCGGTCCCCGGTCTGATCGACTCGCACGTGCACTTCGTTCGCGCCGGACGCACGTGGGACGACGAGGTGCGCTGGGAGGACATGTACTCGCTGGCCGACGCTCTCGCCTCGCTCGCCGCACGCGCCGAGGACGTCCCGGAGGGTCGCTGGATCCGCGTGATCGGAGGCTGGGACGAGAAGCAGTTCTCGGAGAAGCGCGGGCCGACGCGGGAGGAGCTCGACGCCGCGGCGCCGAACCATCCGGTGTACGTGCAGATGCAGTACACCTACGTCGTGCTGAACTCGCGCGGGATGACCGAGGTCGGTCTGCACGGCGACGGCGCCGAGGACCGCGTGCGGGACTCGCAGTTCCCGCAGGGGTTCCAGCGGGACGAGTCGGGGGCGCTGACCGGACGTGCCGGCGGCGGGCCGCTGATGACCTGGTTCTACCGGCAGCTGCCGATGCCGACGGTGGACGAGCAGGCGGCGGGCACCGTCTCGCTGTCGAAGGAGTTCGCGCGGCTCGGCATGACCGGCGCGATCGACGGCGGCGGCCTGTCCACCGGTCCCGAGGCCTACCGGGCGATCGCCAAGGCGAACTTCGACGGCGGTCTGAAGACGAAGGTGCGGCTGTTCAAGCACGCCACCCGCCCGGGCATGGAGGACGAGGACTTCTCCGGCTATTACCGCTTCGACAGCCCCGGGTTCGGCGACGACATGCTGCGGTTCTCGGGGATCGGCGAGATCATCATGTACCGCTCGCACGATCGGATCGCCGACCCCGCGGACTACTCGGACGAGGCGATGGCCGAGAACAAGGCCGTGATGCGCGAGGCGGCCAAGCACGGCTGGCCGGTGCAGGTGCACGCCCACCAGCGCGAGTTCATGGACAAGGTGATGACGGCCTGGGAGGAGATCAACGAGGAGTTCCCGATCACCGATCTGCGCTGGGGCTTCGTGCACGGCGAACTGCTGGGCGCGGGCGATGCGGAGCGGCTCAAGCGCCTCGGCGCGGGGGCACTGTTCCAGAGCCTGCTGCGCCTCAACGGCGAGGAGGCCATCGCGGTCTGGGGCGCCGAGCGCGTCGCGCACGCGCCCGAGCTGAACCTGATGTGGGACGCCGGGGTGCAGATCGGCCTCGGCTCCGACGCGATGCGCGTCGCGTCGTACAACCCGTGGGTGAGCCTGCACTGGTTCCTCACCGGCCGCACGATCCAGGGCAACCGCACCCTCGCCGACGAGCACCTGCTCAGCCGCGAGCGGGCGCTGCGCGGCTACACCCAGGGCGGGGCGTGGTTCACGTTCGAGGAGGAGGAGCGCGGGCAGCTCGTGCCCGGGTTCGCGGCCGACATCGCGGTGCTCACGGACGACTTCTTCACCATCCCGGTCGACGAGATCCCGCACCTCGCGTCGCGGTTGACACTGCTCGACGGCGACGTCGTGCACGACGACGGCACCGTCGCCCGCCAGTCCTGAGCGACGGATGACGAAGGAGGGAGGGGAGCGCGCTCCCCTCCCTCCTTCGTCATCTGCGACGACAGCCCTCAGTCGCCTGCGGCGAGGATCCTCGACCGGGTGGCGCTCAGACGCGCGGCCCGCTCGGCGGCGTCGGCCACGCCCACGAGCACACCGTCGCGCTTGCGCACGACGCCGTCGATGATCACCGTGTCGATCTCCCGCCTCTCGGCGCCGACGAGCACCAGGTGACCCACCGGATCCGTCTCCGCCGCGTCGCGGTCGGTCGGTCGCACCAGCACCACGTCCGCGAGGCAGCCCGCCTCGATGCGGCCGAGGTCCGCGCGGCCGAGCGCGTGGGCGGCGTTCGCCGTGGCGGCGCGCAGGAAGTCGTCCGGTCCCGCCGACGGCGGGTCGGTGTCGTCGAAGATCGGCAGGCGGGCGCCGTCTCGGGCCGCCCCGGCGTCGAGGTACTGCATCAGGCGGTAGCCGATCCGCAGCTGCTGCAGGAGGTCGATGTGGGCGCTGCCGGCGGTGTCGATGCCGAAGGAGATCCGCACACCGTGGCGGAACGCGCGGCCGATCACGGTGAGCGAGCGGCCCACCGAGCACTCGCACTCCGGGGTGACCGAGATCGGCACGTCCGCCTCGGCGAGCAGATCCAGCTCCCGGTCGGAGAGGGCGTTGCAGTGCACCGGCACGAAATCCGGGCCCAGCGCGCCGCGCTCGCCGATCCGGGCGATCTCCCTGGCGCCGTTCTGGTGCATGCTCGTGCGGGCGCCGATCGACCGGGCGAAATCGAGCTCCGTCCAGAAGTCGTCGCTCGTGGCCACGCCGGAGGCGCCGATGCCGACCTCGACGCGTGCGCCCGTGGCACGAGCGCGCAGGCGCGCGACGCGGGCGAGCCGCTCGTCGACGGGCGGGGCGAAGTGCTTCTGGCCGTGGAACGGGTAGCCGAGGCCCATGCCGTAGGCGAGCAGCACCCGCTGGCCCGTCGCCTCGTGCGCCTGCAGAGCGGAGAACCCGTGCTCCTCGGTGACCGCGGCATGGAAGAAGTCGAGGCTGCCGGTGATGCCCCGCTCGATCATGTCGAGCCCCGCGGCGTGGATGCTCTCGTAGACGTCCTGCGGGGCGTAGCGCTCCCGCAGGGACGCGATGCGCTCCTGATAGATCCGGTGCCCCCACAATCGCATGCCGATGCCCCGCGCCGCGTACTGCCAGGCGTGGTTGTGCGTGTCGATGAGACCAGGCATCACGAGGGCGCCGGTCCCGTCGATCACCTCGGCGCCGGTGGGTGCGGCGAACCCCGCGCCGACGGCGGCGATCCTGTTCCCGTCGATCAGCACGTCGTGGTGGCGACGCACCGGCATCGATGCGTCGCCGGTGAGCACCGTGGCGCCGCGGATCAGGATCGCCCCCATCAGGCGACCCAGACCGTTTTCAGGTTGCAGAACTCGCGGATGCCCTCGGCGGAGAGCTCGCGGCCGTAGCCCGAGCGCTTGACACCGCCGAAGGGAAGATCCGGATAGGAGACGGTCATGCCGTTCACGAACACCGCCCCCGCCTCGAGGGCGGCGACCGCGTGGTCGATCTCCGTGTCGTCGGTGCTCCAGAACGCCGAACCCAGGCCGAAGTCGTTGTCGTTCGCGATCCGCAGGGCGTCATCGAGCGACTCGGCGCGGTACAGCGAGGCGACCGGGCCGAACGCCTCCTCCGACCACAGCCGCATGTCCGGGGTCAGTTCGGCCACGACCGTCGGGCGGTAGAACCAGCCGTCTCCGTCCTGCCGGGAGCCGCCGGTGAGGATCCGGGCGCCGCGGGAGCGCGCGTCGTCGACGAGCTCCTCGACGTCCTCCCGGCCCCGTTCGGAGGCGAGCGGGCCGAGATCGGTGCTCTCCCGTGCGGGGTCGCCGATCGTCAGGGCGGCCATGCGCTCGGTGAAGCGCGCCGCGAACGCGTCGTAGACGTCTGCGTGCACGATGAATCGCTTCGCGTTGATGCAGGCCTGGCCGTTGTTCGTGACCCGTGCGCGCACGGCCGTCTCGACCGCCGCGTCCAGATCGGCGGACGGCATCACGATGAACGGATCCGATCCGCCGAGTTCGAGCACGCTCTTCTTCAGCGCATCGCCCGCGGCCGCGGCGATCGAGCGGCCTGCGCCCTCCGATCCGGTCAGCGTCACGGCGGCGACGCGCCGGTCGCGGATCACGCCCTCGACCCTGGCCGATCCGATCAGCAGCGTCGCGAAGGCGCCCGCGGGGAACCCGGCGCGCGTGAACAGCTCGCCGAGGTAGAGGGCCGCGCGCGGCACGTTGGACGCGTGCTTCAGGACACCCGCGTTTCCGGCCATCAGCGCCGGGGCGGCGAAACGGGCGACCTGCCAGATCGGGTAGTTCCACGGCATGACCGCGAGGATCACGCCCAGGGGGTCGAAGCGCGTGCGGGCGGCCGAGGCTCCGACGCGGTCCGGCTCCGCGAGTGCGGTCCCGGTGAGGAAAGACTCGGCGTTGTCGGCGTAGAACCGCATCGTCGCGGCCGACTTCGACACCTCCGCGCGGGACTGCGCGATCGGCTTGCCCATCTCGGCGGTGATCATGCCCGCGACCTCGTCGGTCTCGGCCTCGAGGAGGTCGGCCGCCGCCCGCATCCACTCCGCGCGGCGTGCGAACCCGGCCGCGGCAAGCATCCGCTGCGCGGTGGCCGCCGCGGCGAGGCGCTGGTCGACGACCTCGGGGGAATCCTCGTCGAACTCCTCGATCACGGATCCGGTGGTGGGGTCGATGCTGCGGATGCGGGACACGTCGCTCCTCGGGGTCGGATGGATGGTGAGCGCAGGGCTCAGAGCAGGGTCGAGAGGGGATTCTCGATGCGGTGCTGGAACGCGGCGAGCAGCCGGGCGGCGAGGGCGCCGTCGAGCACCCGGTGGTCGGCCGAGAGCGTGACGGTCATCACCGAGCCGACCCCGAGGGTGTCATCGTCGCCGACCACGGGCACGCGCCGCACCGCGCCGACGGCGAGGATGCCGGCGTGCGGCGGATTGAGGATCGCGCTGAACTCCGCCGTGCCGTACATGCCGAGGTTCGACACGGAGAAGCTGCCTCCCTCGAGCTCGTGCTGACGGAGTCGTCCCGCGCGCGCCCGCTCCGCCGCGTCGGCGATCTCGGCGCTGACGGCGGCGAGGGCCTTGCCGGCGACATCGCGGATCACCGGGGTGGTCAGTCCGCCCTCGATCGAGACGGCGACGGCGATGTCGACGGCCGCGAAACGACGGATGCTGTCGCCCCGCCACACCGCATTCGCCTCGGGGACCTCGCGCAGCGCGCCGGCGAGGGCCTTCACCACGAGGTCGTTGATCGAGACGCGCCGCTCGGAGAGCTCGTTGATCCTCGTGCGCAGGCGGAGCAGCTCGTCGACGCGGCAGTCCGCGACGAGGTAGAAGTGGGGCACGGTGCTCTTGCTCTCGGTGAGCCGGCGGGCGATCGCGGCGCGCATCCGATCCACCGGGACGTCGACGAAACCGGCGTCGGTCGCCGGGACGGCGGGAGCGGCCTCGGGGCGCATGGGCGCGGCGGCCTCGGGGCGTGCGGGCGCGGCGGCTGCTGTCACCTGCCGAGCGGCGAGGTGACGCTCCAGATCGCGGCGCACGACGCGGCTGTGCGGACCGGATCCGGCGATGTCCGCGGGATCCACCCCGTGCTCGGCCGCGAGCCGGCGGACGAGGGGGCTCGCGAACAGGCGCCGGGGTGCCGATGCCGGGTCGGGGTCGGGGGGTGTCCCGCGCTCGGCATCGGCACCGGTCGGGGTGGCGGCGCTCGCCGCGGTCGGGTCGGCGCCGGGGGTCCGCCCGTCCGCGACCGGCGCGAACCCGGCGGTCGCGAGAGCGGAGTCGATATCCGCGTCGCCCTCGCCGTCGGAGAGCAGAGCCACGATCGGGTCGCCGACCGTGGCACTGCCGCCCTCGTCGAGCAGCAGCCGGCCGATCACGCCGTCCTGCTCGGAGAGGTATTCGACCACGGCCTTGTCGGTCTCGAGCTCGGCCAGCGGCTGGCCGATCGCGACGTGATCGCCGTGCGCCACCAGCCAGGACTGCACGGCGGCCTCGCGGGCGCCCGCCAGGACCTCGGGCATGCGGATCAGCTCCACCATGTCAGCCTCCGAATCCGGTGCGCACGGCCTCGAGGCCGGCCGCGATGTCGTCGACGCCGGCGATCGCGGCCTGTTCCAGCACGCGCGAGATGGACGGCGAGGCCTCGCCGCCGGTGACGCGGGCGACCGGCTGATCGAGCCAGTCGAAGAAGCGGCGCTGGATCTCGTCGGCCAGCCAGGCCCCGTACGAGGTGCCGCGCGCGCCCTGTTCCACGATGAGCACGGCGTTGGTCTTGCGGATGCTCTCGCCGATGGTGTCCCAGTCGATCGACGCGCGGTCGAGCCAGCGCAGGTCGACGAGCTCGGCGTCGATGCCTGTGCGCTCGATCGCCGTGCGGGACTGCTCCACCATGGACAGGTAGCTGAGCACGGTGACGTCGGCGCCGGCGCGCACCACCGCGGCCCGGCCGGGCGGGAGCACGTAGTCGAGATCCCCGGCCGGCACCTCGTCGGCGCGGCTGTACAGGTCGACGTGCTCGATCACCAGCACCGGGTCCTCCAGCGCGAGCGCTGCGTTCATCAGCCCGACGTAGTCGGTCGCGTTCGACGGGGCCACGATCCGCCATCCCGGGTGCGTCGCGAAGATGCCCGCCGGATCCATCAGGTGCTGCGATCCGTAGCCGGATCCCATCGCGACCTTCGTGCGCAGCACGAGCGGCACGGGGTTGTCTCCGCCGAACATGTGGCGGGCCTTGCCGATCTGGTTGAAGACCTGATCCGCGGCCACCCAGACGAAGTCGGGGTACATGAACTCGACGACGGGACGGAAGCGCCCGTCCAGCGCCATGCCCCCGGCGAGACCCGTGAACGCGTTCTCGCTGATCGGCGTGCCCAGCACCCGGCCCTCGCCGTGGTGCTTCACGAGGTTCTTCGTCGCCCCGTTGGTGCCGCCGCTGAGGTGGTGCACGTCCTCGCCCATCACGACGATGCGCGGATCCTCGGTCATCCGCCGGTCCATCACCTGCGCGACCGCGTCGACGAACTTCACCGGCCGCGTCCCGGCGCCGGGGTCGAGCCGGGGGAGCCCCTCCAGCTCGGACGCGTCGCCGCGGACGCCGACGTTCACGAAGCCGGGGTCGGGCCACAGCTCGGGACGGATGCGGCGTCGGCCGGCGTGCTCGGGGTCCTCCTCGAGCAGGGCGTCGGCCGCGCGGGCCATCGCGGCCTGCGCGGCCTCGCGGAGCCGGGCGACCTCGCCCTCGGTGATGAGGCCCCGGGCGATCATCCGGCTCGCGACGAGGTCGAGCGGATCGCGGGCTCGCCACTGCGCCTCCTCCTCCTTGCTGCGGTAGCCGAACGCACTGCCCGGGTACGAGCCGTTCTGGTGGAAGAAGCGGTAGACCTCGGCCTCGACGACCGCGGGACCGGCGCCGGAACGCAGGTGCGCGGCGACCTCCTGCATGGCGAGGTGCACCGCGAGCGGGTCCATGCCGTCGACGCGCCACGACGGGATCCCGAAGCCCTGACCGCGCACCGAGAACCGGGTGTCGGCGGTGGCCTCGTCGGCGCGGGTGGAGACCGCGTAGAGGTTGTTCTCGACGAAGAAGCAGACCGGCAGTCGCCAGGCGGCGGCGAGGTTCATCGACTCCAGGACGGATCCGATCTGCGCCGCGCCGTCGCCGAAGTAGTTGATCGTCAGGTCGGTGGTGCCGCTGCGCTTCTGCGCCCACGCGTTGCCGGTCGCCATCGGGGCGCCGCCGCCGACGATCGCGTTGGTGCCGAGGGCGCCGGCCTCGAACCACTGCAGGTGCATCGAGCCGCCGCGTCCGCGGCAGTAGCCCGGGGCGAGGCCGAGGATCTCGGCGAGCGTGCGGTCGAGCACCTCCTGCACCGCCGCGTCGATCGGCGCGGCGGGGTCGATCACTCCGCCGGTGACGTGCGTCAGCGCCTTGGCGAGGAACTGGTGGTGTCCGCGATGCGAGCCGTTCACGCCGTCGGCGGAGCGCAGGCCGATGATCGAGCCGACCGCGCCGCCCTCCTGTCCGATGCTGGAGTGCGCGGGCCCGTGCACGAGCCCGTCGCCGGCCAGCTCGAGCACGGTCTCCTCGAAGGCGCGGATCAGGTGCAGCTGACCGAGCATGGATCCCAGCAGGGCGGGATCGGCCGCGGCCCAGTCCTCGTCGGTGGTCGAGAGCTCGATCCAGTCGACTCCCGTCTCCAGCCGCTTCTTCGCCGGCATCGCATGCCACCTCTCTTCCCGGATCGTCCCGGGTGTCGTTCCCTGCGCTCCGAAGATACGGGAAGATTGGATCCAATACAACCGTTTGCATGACGTTGGAGGAGGATCTACGTGACGGAAGAAGCTGTTCGGATCCAATCAAGGACGGAAGACAGAAACATGAGTCGAGGCATCCCCGGCCTGCGCGGCACCGACCACATCGGGTTCACGGTGCCCGATCTCGACGCGGCACACGCCTTCCTCGTCGACGTGATCGGCTTCGAGCCGATCTACACGCTCGGCGCCAAGCAGGCCGACGACGACTGGATGCGCACGCACCTCGGCGTGCATCCCGACACCGTGATCCGCGAGATCCGCTTCTACCGGCTCGGCAACGGCGCCAACTTCGAGGTGTTCCTGTACGAGTCCGCCGATGGGCAGAACCCGCAGCCGCGCAACAGCGACATCGGCGGCTACCACATCGCCTTCTACGTCGACGACCTGGACGCGGCCGTCGCGCACCTGCGCGCGCACGACGTCGAGGTGATGGGCGAGCCGACCGCGAGCAAGCAGTCCGCCGAGGGGCAGCGGTGGATCTACTTCCGCAGCCCGTGGGGTCTGCAGTTCGAACTGGTCAGCTTCCCGCAGGGCAAGGCGTACGAGGGCGGGGGCGGACCGCTGCTCTGGCATCCGGGACACCCCGAGCGCTGACGGACTCGCGGCGGCCCAGAGCGCCGAGCGATCGGAGAGTTTCCCGCGCTGGCCCGGGCGCAGGATCCTCCTGCGCCCGGCCCTGCGCGCGGTCAGGACAGCGTGCGCACCGATCCGGTCCGGGCGCGGATCTCCTCGGCGACCGCGATGGCATCTCCCGCGGCGGCGGTGGACTTGCGGTCGGGGCGGGCGAGGAAGAGGTAGAGCAGGCCCGTGACGAGCACGATCCCGAGGCCGATGAGGACGATCCCGTCGGTGAACGGGTTGCCGGAGGATCCGGGCTTCGCGAGCAGGTACATCGCGAACAGGCCGTAGGCGAGCGCGAGGGCGTTCACGACGATGCCCCAGCGGCCGAGCGAGAACGGTCCGGCCGGCCGCCAGCCCTTGATCCGCTGACGGAGGGCGGCGAGCACCACCATCTGGAACGCGACGTAGATCCCGAGCACCGCGAACGCCGTGACCGAGTTGAGCAGATCCTCGTTCACGAAGATCAGCAGCGCGAGCAGCACCGGCACCGTGCAGGCCACGACGAGCGCGTTCGCCGGCACCTTCGTGCGCGGTGTCACCTTCGACAGCCAGCGGTGGCCGGGCAGCATCCCGTCCCGGGCGAACGAGTACAGCAGCCGGCTGGCCGCGGCCTGCAGACTGAGCACGCAGGACAGGAACGCCGTCACGGCGACGACGAGGAACACCTTCGCGCCGATCGGTCCGAGCGTCAGTTCGAGGATGTGCGGGATCGGGTCGGCGTCCTTGCCGGCGACGATCGCGGACAGATCCGGAGCCGCGAGCACGTAGCCGCCGAACGAGAACAGTGCAGAGACGCCGCCGACGAGGATCGTCAGGATCATCGCACGCGGGATCCGGTGCGCCGGGCGCTCGACCTCCTCGGCGACGTCGCCGCACGCCTCGAAGCCGTAGAACAGGAACAGGCCGGCCAGGGCCGCGCCGAAGAACGCCGTCGCGTAGCCGCCGTCGCCCTGCACCCCCATCGTGTCGAAGAACACGCTGAACGGCTGCTTGCGCTGGAAGATCAGCAGATAGAGCCCGACGCCGATGACGCCCAGGAGTTCGGCGGCGAGACCGATCTGAGCGACCCGCGCCATCGTCTTCGTGCCGGAGAAGTTCAGCAGCAGTGCGACGAGCAGCAGGACGAGGGTGAGCAGCAGCGTCGACAGCGGGGTGACCTCGATGCCGAACAGGCTGGCCAGGAAGCCGGATCCGTACTCCGCGACCGCAGTGATCGTCACGATCATCGCCCAGATGTACACCCAGGCCGCCATCCAGGCGTATCGGCGGCCCCAGAGGCGCCGCGCCCACGGATAGATGCCGCCATGGATCGGGTACTGCGAGACGACCTCGCCGAACACGAGCGAGACGAGCAGCTGCCCCGCGCCGACGATGAAGATCCAGAAGATCGACGGCGGTCCGCCGACGGCCAGGGCCGTGGCGAACAGCGAGTAGACGCCGACGAGCGGGGAGAGGTAGGTGAAGCCCAGGGCGAAGTTGGCCCAGAAGCTCATCGACCGGTTGAAGTGGTCCTCATAGCCGAGGACGCTGAGGTGCTCGCCGTCCTCCAGGACGGTCTGCTTCTCGGAGTTGCGGGACATCGTCTTCCTTTCGCGCGTCGTTGCGCTGTCGGGGGAAGGGTGCACGGAAGCGGCGTGCGGACCTGGAGTCCGGGGTGCCTCTTCGACCGCATCCGGTGCGACCACCAATAAAACATATAGTACCGAATGATTTAGGAGCGCAACTGTTCGCCCCTTCCGACGGGCCGGGATCCTTGCGGGCGGATCCGGTCGTCACCTCCGGACACACCCACCGGATCCTCCTCGCGATCCGGTAGGCTCTTGGATGTCGCGACTGGCGTCTGGGTGGGTCACCACCGGGGAGCGACCGATACGGATTCGACCGCGCGCCTGGGCCGATGCATCAGCCATCCGTACACACCCCCCAATGCAGGAGGACGCTTTGACCGACCGCTTTTTCAACGCCCCGCTCGCCGAGGTCGACCCGGAGATCGCCCAGGTCCTCGACCGTGAGCTGAAGCGCCAGCAGACGTTCCTCGAGATGATCGCCTCGGAGAACTTCGTGCCGGTCTCGGTCCTGCAGTCGCAGGGCTCGGTGCTGACCAACAAGTACGCCGAGGGCTACCCGGGCCGCCGCTACTACGGCGGCTGCGAGGAGGTCGACGTCGCCGAGGAGCTCGCGATCGCCCGCGCCAAGGAGCTGTTCGGCGCCGAGTTCGCGAACGTCCAGCCGCACTCCGGCGCGACCGCGAACGCCGCCGTGCTGCACGCGATCGCCCGTCCCGGCGACACCCTGCTCGGCCTCTCCCTCGACCAGGGCGGCCACCTCACGCACGGCATGAAGATCAACTTCTCCGGCCGTCTCTACGACATCGTCGCCTACGGCGTGAACCCGGAGACGTCGACCATCGACATGGACGAGGTCCGCCGCCTCGCCATCGAGCACAAGCCGAAGGTCATCATCGCCGGCTGGTCGGCCTACCCGCGCACCCTCGACTTCGCCGCGTTCCGTGAGATCGCCGACGAGGTCGGCGCCCTCCTCTGGGTCGACATGGCGCACTTCGCCGGCCTCGTCGCCGCGGGCCTGCACCCGAACCCGGTGCCGCACGCGCACGTCGTCTCCTCCACGGTGCACAAGACCATCGGCGGCCCCCGCTCGGGCTTCATCCTCACGAACGACGCCGAGATCGCGAAGAAGATCAACTCCGCTGTCTTCCCGGGCCAGCAGGGCGGACCGCTCATGCACGTGATCGCCGCCAAGGCGACCGCGTTCAAGATCGCCGGAACCCCGGAGTTCAAGGAGCGCCAGGAGCGCGTGCTCCGCGGCGCCGCGATCATCGCCGACCGCCTCCTGCAGCCCGACGTGGCGGCCGCCGGCATCGCCGTCCGCTCGGGCGGCACCGACGTGCACCTCGTGCTCGTCGACCTGCGCGACGCCGAGATCGACGGCAAGCAGGCCGAGGACCTCCTGCACGACATCCACATCACCGTGAACCGCAACGCGGTCCCGAACGACCCGCGCCCGCCGATGGTCACCTCGGGCCTGCGCATCGGCACGCCGGCGCTCGCGACCCGCGGCTTCGGCGATGCCGAGTTCACCGAGGTCGCCGACGTGATCGCGCTCGCGCTGCAGCCGAACGCCGACGTCGAGGCCCTGCGCGCCCGCGTCGACGCGCTCGCCGGAGCCTTCCCGCTGTACCCCGACCTGCAGCAGTAGGCCCGGCGGATCCCGGTCCGCGCGCGGATCCGGATCCTGATCCGCGAGAAACCACTTCCCGCATGAGACACCACCCCACACGCGGTTTCTCATGCCCATAGTGGTTTCTCGCGGGTCGGTGGAGCGAAAACACGTAGGCATGAAAGGAAGCGACATGACCGCGAAGATTCTTGACGGCAAGGCGGCGTCCGCCGCGATCAAGGCCGAGCTCGCCGAGCGGGTCGCCGCGCTGCGGGAGAAGGGCATCGTCCCCGGCATCGCCACGGTGCTCGTCGGCGCCGACCCCGCCTCGCAGCTGTACGTGGGCATGAAGCACAAGCAGTCCGAGGCGATCGGGATGAACTCCATCCAGCGCGAGCTGCCCGCCGACGCCACCCAGGCCGAGGTCGAGGCGCTCATCGACGAGCTGAACGCGGATCCGTCCTGCCACGGCTACATCGTCCAGCTGCCGCTGCCGAAGCACCTCGACACGGACGCGATCCTGGAGCGGATCGACCCCGCCAAGGACGCCGACGGCCTGCACCCGACCAACCTCGGCCGGCTCGTGCTGAATGTGAACGCGCCGATCCGCACCCCGCTGCCGTGCACGCCGCGCGGCGTGATCGAGTTGCTGCTGCGCAACGACTACGACCTCAAGGGCAAGCACGTGGTCGTCGTCGGCCGCGGCGTCACCATCGGCCGCCCGATGGGGCTGCTGCTCACCCGCCGCGACATCAACGCCACGGTCACCCAGGTGCACACCGGCACGCCGGACATGGCGCCCTACCTGCGCGAGGCCGACGTCATCGTCGCCGGCGCGGGTGTGAAGCACCTCATCCGCGCCGAGGACGTGAAGCCCGGCGCCGCCGTGCTCGACGTGGGTGTGACTCGCGAGGACGACCGGGAGACGGGCAAGTCCAAGGTCTACGGCGACGTGCACCCCGACGTCGCCGAGGTCGCCGGCTGGATCTCGCCGAACCCCGGCGGTGTCGGCCCGATGACGGTCGCACTGCTGATGACGAACGTCGTCGAGGCGGCGGAGCGGCTCGCGGGCTGAGGCCGCGGCAGGTCTCCGCTCAGCCGAGGCCGAGAGCGCGCTGCACGAGCCAGACCAGGCCGAACACCAGCACGACCGCGGCGACGATCACGCTGAGCACCGTCGCCGTGCGCGGCGCCCGCCGGCGCAGCAGAGAGAGCGGCGGGAACAGGATCGCGATGATCGCGAGCTGCACCGCCTCGATCCCGAGATTGAACACGAGCAGCGACCAGAGCAGGGTCCACGACCACGGCTCCTGGATGTTCAGGGCGCTCGCGAAGCCGAGCCCGTGCACGAGCCCGAACGAGAACACGATCCCCAGTCGCACGGCCGTCGCCGCCCGGGAGGGGATCCGCGGACCCGCCGGCCTCGTCGGATCCAGCACCTGCGTGGGCGTCCGCCGGCGGGCGGTCCACAGGAACCAGCCGGCGACGGCGGCGATCGACAGGGCGATCGCCGGCTCGACGACCCGCGACGGCACGTGCACGAGGCCGAGTGCGGCGAGCAGGAACGTCACCGAGTGCGCGACCGTGAAGGCGGTCGCGGCGAACACGACGTCGCGGAGCCGGCGCGAACCGACGATGAGCGCGACGAGGAACAGGATGTGGTCGAGCCCGGTGAGCAGGTGCTCCGCGCCGAGCAGGAAGAACTCGGCGAACCGGTCCGTCCACGGCTGCGCGGTGGAGAACTGCGGATGCGCGGCGTCCAGGGCGGCGCTGCCTCTGCGCCCGTCGAGGGTGTAGGTCACGATCGTCTTCGTGTCCTTCACCTGGCCCTCGGAGTCCGGGAACAGCGCACTGCGCACCAGGTACGCCCCGCCGTGCGCGGATCCGCAGACGTAGCGGACCGCGAAGCGCGCGTAGTCGGTCGCGTCGCGGTTGTGGAAGCCGGCGGGCCCGTCGGGCTGCGGCCGGCAGGGGGTGCCGTCCTCGGCGGAGACCGTGAACCGGGCGGTCGTGTACGCGAGGATCGCGGCGGCGTGATCGGCGAGGACCTGGTTCTCGGCGCCCGGCTGCGGATCCCCGACAGCCTGTTCGAAGAGCGACGGATCGTTCTGCGCCTTCGCGGCGGAGGCGCTGAGCAGCTCGTACTGCAGGTCGAACTCGACGCGCACGTCGGTCGGGTTCGCCGCCGTGAGATCGGCGTAGGCAACCGTGGTCACGTGCGCGTCGGCGGGGGCTGCGACGAGCAGCAGAGCGGCCGCGACGAGGGCCAGGACGACGCCGAGGCGCGGGGCGGCGCGCATCGGGGGTCCGGAAAGGGCTCGGTCGAGCGCGGGTCAGGCCCGGGGGGCGCCCAGCTGCGACTCGACGCCCGAGATCCGGGCGTACTCGTCGAAGTGGAACGTCGCGCTGCCGCTGGCATCGCCCACGACCGCGCCGGAGTACGCCTCGTCCGTCCACTGCATGCTCCAGCCCGCGAGCCGGGCGAGGTCCCACACCGAGGAGCGCGGGTCGGAGAGGGTGAGCTCGGAGAGGATCCGGGGGAGGGCGGTCACCGCGTCGGCCACCGTGAGCGGCGCGAGCGGGGCGTCGAGCAGGAACACCGCGCGGGTGCCGCTGCCGACCGGCGCGGAGTAGTACGGGGAACGGCCGGTGATCTCCTCCGCGATCGCGCCGATCTGGTGCGCGGCTGCGGCGATCCAGGCGTCGACATCCGCGTCGGCCTCGGCCGGGAACGGCAGCTCGGGCTGCGCCAGCTCGGTCAGGGCGTAGGTCGTGCCGTAGTCGCGCAGCGCGGCGATCGACGGGTCGGCGCCGCCCTGCGGGTGCGCCCACGCCCACATCAGCGAGCGCGGTCCGGGCGCGATGGTCGCGACGAGCGAGGCACGGGCGACGAGCTGGCGGGAAGGGTCCGTCTCGGAGGTGAAGGTGAGCGTCCCGGCGGCCAGATCCGCATCCCAGCGGTGCTCGCCCAGGGCGGCGGTCGCGGCGACCAGCTGGTCCTGACGGAGGGCGGCGAACAGGGCCGCGCGGTCGGCGAGGGGCGCGAGGGCGGGGAACGTCATGTTTTCATCCTGCCGTCCCGGGCTATGAATGCGCCACTCGGGGCGCGTCGTCTCTCGGCGTTTCGAGGAGCGATGTTCGCTGTGCGGATGGCGTTTCGACGACGAACATCGCTCCCCGAAACGGGGGCTCGGCGGCGGGAGGGGATCCCTCAGCCGAGCTGGGCGCGGAGGGCCACGGCGGCGGACCGGGGATCCTCCGCCTCGGTGATCGCGCGGACGACGACCACCCGGGTCGCACCCGCAGACCGCACCTCGTCCAGCCGGGCGCCCGCCGCGACGCCGCCGATCGCGAACCACGGCTTGGCGGTGCCGGTCGCGGCGACCGCTCGCAGCGGGTCGAGGCCGACCGCGGCGCGGCCCGGCTTGGTCGGGGTCTCCCAGACCGGGCCGACGCAGAAGTAGTCCAGGCCGGGGTCGGCGTCCGCCTCGGCGGCCTGCCCCGCGGAGTGCGTGGAACGGCCGAGGATCACGTCGTCGCCGAGCAGCCGGCGGGCCTGGGCGGTGGTGAGGTCGCCCTGGCCGACGTGGAACACGTCCGCACCGACGAGGGCCGCGACGTCGGCGCGGTCGTTCACGGAGAAGAGCTTGCCGTGGCGTCGGGCGACGGCGGCGAGGATCTCCAGCGCCTCGATCTCGGCCCGCGCCTCGAGCCCCTTGTCGCGCAGCTGCACGATGTCGACGCCACCCGCGTAGGCCGCATCGAGGAACTCCTCCAGATCGCCGGTGGCCGTGCGCGCGGTCGTGCACAGGTACAGCCGGGCGTCGGCGAGGAGCTCCCTGCGCCGGGCACCCAGGGCGGCGGGCGCGGCTTCCGAGTCGGTTCGTGTCGGGAAGGGGTTCAGCGGTGCGGGCATAAGCCCTAGGGTAGAGGGGTCCGCGGGAGCCCAAGAGGGCTGAGAGGGCCTTGTGCCGACCGCCGAACCTGAAACGGGTCATGCCGTCGTAGGAAGGGGCACGCATGCGCATCGCCGTCGCCGGCGCCGGGATCATCGGCCTGGCCACCGCCGTCGAGCTGGATCGGCGCGGGCACGAGGTGGTCGTCTTCGACCCGGCGCCCGCGTCCGGGGCGAGCCTCGCGGCGGCCGGGATGCTCGCCGCCGTGACCGAGATCGCCTGGGCCCAGGACGCCCTGCACCCGCTCATGGCGGACTCCGCCGCGCGCTACCCGGATTTCGTCGCGCGGCTGGAGGCCGACGCCGGCCGCGCTGTCGGCCATCGCGTGACCGAGACCCTGTCCGTCGCCGTGGACGCGGCGGATCGTGAGACCCTTGCGCAGCTCGCCGCGCTGCAGGGCCCGTCGGCCGGGCGCGTGACCGGATCCCGCGCCCGTGAGCTCGAGCCCGCGCTCGCTCCCGCGGTCAGCGCCGCCGTGCTCGTCGCCGACGACCACCAGATCGACCCGCGCCAGGTCACCGCCGCGCTGCTCGAGCTGCTCGGGGAGCGGGTGCGTCGGGAACGGGTCGCGGAGGTGCTGCGCGACGCAGGCCGCGTCTCCGGCGTGCGGCTGGCCTCGGGCGAGCGCGTGGCGGCGGATGTCGTCGTGGCCGCCGCCGGGCTCGCCACCTCCGGCATCGCCGGGGTTCCGGTGCTGCCGCTGCGGCCGGTGTGGGGCGACATCCTGCGGCTGCGCGTGCCCGCCGCGCTGCGGCCGCTGCTCACCCGTACGATCCGTGCGCTCGTGCACGGACGCGCCGTCTACCTCGTCCCGCGCGAGGACGGCACCGTCGTCCTCGGGGCGACGGTCCGCGAGGGCGGCGTCGCCGGCGTGCAGGCCGGGGGCGTCCTCGCCCTGCTGCGCGACGCGGAGCGGATCCTGCCCGGCATCGACGAGTGCGAGATCGTCGAGATGCTCGCCCGCCCGCGCCCCGGCAGCCCCGACGCGGCACCGCTGCTCGGCGTCGTCGAGCCCGGCCTCGTGGTCTCGACCGGGTACGACCGGCACGGGGTGCTGCTCACCCCGCTCGCCGCAGAGGTCGGCGCGGATCTCGTCGAGGGGATCCCGGTGGATCCCGCTCGTGCCGCGGCGGTGGATCCGTTCCGGTTCGGGCCGCTCCCGGCGTTCGCCTCCGCACCCGACGCGGCGTCGCCGACAGTGCCCGCTCGCGACGTGGCCGCACCGGCGCCGTCCGCGCTGACGGCCGATCCGCCCGCGCTGACGGCCGATCCGGTTCCGCCCGCGCTGACGGCCGATCCGCCCGCCGTCGAAGCGGCGCCCCTTCTCCTCACCCTCCAGGAAGGCCGATGATGACCGACACCCTCACCGTCCGCGTGAACGGCGACGAGCACGCCGTCGCGTCGGGCGCGACCCTGCTCGACCTCGTCGTGCGCCTCACCGGTCATGCGCTGCGGCCGGACGGATCCCGCGCCGACGGCGGGCGCCTCGGCGTCGCCGCCGCGGTCGACGGGACCGTCGTCCCGCGCAGCCGCTGGTCCGCCCGCGCGCTCGCCGCGGGGGACGAGATCGAGGTCGTCACCGCGGTGCAGGGAGGCTGACGCATGACCACGATCACCGGCGGGACAACCGCCCTCCGGCCCGCGGCCGACCCCTTCCTCGTCGCGGGCGAGAGCTTCGGCTCCCGCCTCATCATGGGCACGGGCGGCGCGAGCAGCCTCACCCTGCTCGAGGACGCGCTCGTCGCCTCGGGAACCGAGATCACGACCGTCGCGATCCGCCGGTTCTCGCCCGAGGGGCGCGACTCCGTCTTCGCGATGCTCGAGCGGCTCGGCGTGCGGGCGCTGCCGAACACGGCCGGGTGCTACACGGCGCGCGACGCCGTGCTCACCGCACAGCTGGCCCGCGACGCGCTCGAGACGGACTGGGTCAAGCTCGAGGTGATCGCCGACGAGGAGACGCTGCTGCCTGATCCGGTCGAGCTGTTCCGCGCCGCCGAGGAGCTCACGGCTGACGGCTTCCGCGTCTTCGCGTACACGAACGACGACCCGGCTCTCGCCCGTCGGCTCGAGGACGTCGGCGTCGCGGCCGTGATGCCCGCCGGATCCCCGATCGGGAGCGGACTGGGGATCCTCAATCCACACAACATCGAGACGATCGTCGCCCGCGCCGCGGTCCCGATCGTGCTCGACGCCGGCGTCGGGACGGCCTCGGACGCCGCGCGCGCGATGGAGCTCGGTGTCGACGCGGTGCTGCTCGCGAGCGCCGTCACCCGTGCGCACGACCCGGTGGCGATGGCGACCGCGATGCGCGGTGCGGTGATCGCCGGGCGGCTCGCGCGCGCGGCGGGGCGGATCCCGAAGCGGCCGCTCGCGCTCGCGTCGTCGGCGATGGACGGGCGGATCGCGGCGCGGCCCTCCGAGGCGGATCTGTGAGCGGTGCGCCTGGTCTCGGGGGCGGGCTCTCGCCGCTCGTCGGGCGGGCTCCGGGTCCGTCATCGCGCACGGGCCGGCCGCCGCTCGTCGGGCGGGCTCCGGGTCCGTCATCGCGCACGGGCCGGCCGCGGCTCGTCGGCCTGCCGCCGCTCGTCGAGCCGGGGCCGGAGCTGGAGCCCGAGCGCGCCGCCCGGTTCGCCCGGCACCTGACTCTGCCCGGTGTGGGGGTCGAGGGGCAGCGCCGGCTCGCGCACGCGCGGGTGCTCGTGATCGGGGCCGGCGGACTGGGCGCCCCGGCGATCCAGTACCTCGCCGCGGCCGGTGTCGGCCGGATCACCGTGATCGACGACGACCGGGTCGAGCGCACCAACCTGCAGCGTCAGGTGCTGCACACCGAGGGGGATGTCGGCCGGCCCAAGGCCGAATCCGCGCGCGACGCCGTCGGACTGCGGGACGGCGCGGTGCAGGTCACCGCCCTCGTCGAGCGGCTGCACCCCGGCAACGCGCTCGAGCTGTTCTCCGCGCACGACCTCGTGCTGGACGGCAGCGACAACTTCGCCACGCGCTACCTCTCCAACGACGCCGCCGAGCTCACCGGGACGCCCCTGATCTGGGGCAGCATCCACCGGTTCGACGGCCAGCTCAGCGTGTTCTGGCCCGGGCGCGGGCCGATGCTGCGCGATCTGTTCCCGGACATCCCCGACGCCGATTCGATCGAGGACTGCGCGACGGGCGGCGTGTTCGGGGTGCTCTGCGGCGCGGTCGGATCGGCGATGGCCGCCGAGGCGCTGAAGCTCATCTGCGGGATCGGCGAACCGCTGCTCGGCCGGCTCGCCCGGTACGACGCGCTCGCCGCCCGCTGGGGCGAGCTGCGCTTCGCGGCGGATCCGGATCGGCCGCCGGTGACGTCCCTCGAGGAGGTCGCCGCGGTGTGCCGGGCGGTCGCCCCGGCGGGCCGGGCCGACGACATCTCCGTCGGCGAGGTCGCGGCGCGGCTCGCGTCGGATCAGAGCGGGCTCGTCGTCGTGGACGTGCGCACCGCCGCCGAGCGCGCGGTGTCCGCGATCCCCGGGTCCCGGCATGTGCCTCTGGACCGGATCCTCGCCGAGGGCTGGCCCGCGATCGCCGCGGAGCTCGGCGACGCCGCGACCGACGGCCGCGACATCGTCGTGACCTGCCAGGTCGGGATCCGCTCCGCCCGCGCGATCGACGCCCTCGCCGCCACGGCGCCGTCGGGAACCCCGCTGCGCAACCTCGTGGGCGGCGTCGACGCCTGGACGGCCCACTGAGGCTGGCCGGCCGCTAGATCCGTTTCGAGGAGCGATGTTTGCTCTCAAAAGGGCGAAATAGGAGCAAACATCGCTCCTCGAACAGGTCTTGATCACCGGGCCAACGCGGCGCGGATCCGTCGCAGCAGTTCGGTCGGGTCGTTGAGGAGCGATGCGGTCACCTCGATGACCGTCCATCCGGCAGCCCGCAGGGCGTTCGCGCGCTCGACGTCGCGCGCCCACTGACTCGAATGCTGCAGCCCGTGATACTCGATGGCGACCTTCTGCGCGGGATAGACCAAGTCGACGCAACCGAGGAAGGCGCCGTGCTCATCGAAGACATCGGCGTTGAGCTCGGGCTCGGGAAGACCCGAATCGACGAGAAGCCAGCGCAGATGGGACTCTCGCGGCGACCAGGAATCGACACGGATGAGGCCGATCGCCTCTCTCAGCTTCGCGATACCGCGGCGCCTACCCGCCTCCATGAGCTCCTCGAGTTCTTCGATCGTCGCGAGCGGTGGCCTGCCGACATCACGACGCCCCGCGCCCGGTTTCCACTGCCGGCAGAAGTAGTCGCCGAGCGCCACGATGTCGACCACCCGCAGCTCCCCGAGCGAGGCCCAGGTTGCGGCCGGCGACGACACCCGAAACCCGTTGTACGTGGTCGTCGCCGTCATGCTGAGCAGCGTGCGGTGGCGCGTCACACCGCCAGCGCGGGGCAGCGGCACCGAGCCGAGGGCGCAGACGTGCAGAGCGAGGTCGGCGTCGTGTGCGGGACGGCCGTGCTCGTCGACAACGAGCGGGAGGGGCGCTCCCCAGATCGAAGCGGCCGTGTGATGGCTGAAGAAGTGTCCCGAGTGCAGACGGGGCGCGTAGTCCGCGGCGCGCGCGATGCGGGCCTGACGTTGTCTCTCATACGGATCTGCGATCTCTGTCAGATCGATGGGATCCGTCTGCACGCGCACCCCGGGAAAGGGGGCGCGTAGATCGGATCCGCGCAGCCGACCGTTTCCGACTCCGTTGCGGCGCGCGAGCCGGACGGCGAAGGAGGATCCGAGGCCGTCGGGCAGGGGGAGATGGGAAGGCATGCCCCTACTCTGCGTTCTGCGCCCTCCCCGTCGCCCGAGTTATCCACAGCAGCGGCCTGCAGATCCATTTTCGAGGAGCGATGTTTGCTCTCAAACGCGCAGTCCAAGAGCAAACATCGCTCCTCGAAACGGGAAAAGGGGACGCCCAGACCGACCTCAGTACGTGTCGGTCGAGCCGTCGGGCGCGGCCGGGATGAACCGGGCCGCCAGGGTCTCCGAACCTCGGGCCAGGATCGTCACGTCGGCGCTCGCCGACAGGAAGTGCGCGCCGTCGGTGAGGTAGGCGTCGGCGGCGGCCGGGTCGAACGCGTTCACGCCGACCTTCTTGCCGGCGGCGGTGACCGCGGCGAACACGCGGCGGACCGCGGCGAGCACGTCGGGATGCGTCTGCTGACCGGGCAGGCCCATCGACGCGGCGAGATCGGCCGGGCCCACGAGCACGCCGTCCACGCCCTCGACCGCGGCGATCTCGGCGGCGTGCTCCACGGCGTCGCCCGATTCGATCTGCACGAGCAGCGACACGTGCTGCGACGCCTCGGACACGTAACCGGCGACGCGACCCCATCGACCGGAGCGCGCGAGAGCGGATCCAACCCCGCGGATCCCCTCGGGCGGGTACCGCACGGCCGACACGGCGGCGCCGGCCTCGTCGGCGGTGCCGACCATCGGCACGAGCAGGTTCTGCGCGCCGGTGTCGAGCACCTGCTTGATGATCACCGGGTCGTTGAACGGCACCCGCACCACGGTCGTCACCGGGTAAGCGGCGACGACCTGTAGCTGCAGTTGCACGGACGGCAGCGTGTTCGGGGCGTGCTCCATGTCGATGAGCAGCCAGTCCACGCCCGACCCGGCGCAGAGCTCGGCCGCGACCGGCGAGCCGGTGCACAGCCACATGCCGATCAGGGGGCGGTCGGCGCCGGCCAGGACATCGCGGAAGGTGGGGGTCAGACGAAGCGGCATGTGATGGTTCCCATCGGTCCGTAGTCGCACAGCACCTCGTCGCCGGCGGACACCCACATCGGGCGCGTGAACGATCCTGCCAGGATGATCTCACCCGCCTCGAGGCGCGCGCCGTGCTGGTGGAACTTGTTCGCGAGCCACGCGACGCCGGTCGCGGGGTGGCCGAGGACGCCGGCGGCGACCCCGGTCTCCTCGATCTCGCCGTTCTTGGCGAGCACCCCGGGCACCCAGCGCAGGTCGATCTCGTCCGGGCGCTTGTGCACGGTGCCGAGCACCATCGCGCCGTACGCCGCGTTGTCGCTGATCGTGTCGACGATCGTGCGGCCCTCGAGCTCGATGTGCGAGTTCAGCACCTCGAGGGCGGGTACGGCGTAGTCGATCGCGGCGAGCGCGTCCTCGAGCGTGCAGTCGGGGCCTTCGAGCGGTTGCTTCAGGACGAAGGCCAGCTCGACCTCGATCCGCACGTTCGAGAAGTGGCTCGTCGGGATCTCGGATCCGGACGGGTACACGGTGTCGTCGAACATGACGCCGTAGTCCGGCTCGGTGATCCCGGTCGCCTGCTGCATCGCCTTCGAGGTGAGCCCGATCTTGCGCCCCACCAGCCGGCGGCCCGCGGCGACCTGCCGGTCGCGCCAGACGCCCTGGATCGCGTACGAGTCCTCGACGGTCGCCTCCGGGTGCCGCGCGGTGATGCGCGGGATCACGCCGTGCGTGCGGTCCGCCTCGGCGAGCTCGTCGGCGAGCTCGGCGATCGTTTCTGCGGGGAGCATGGGTACATCCTCTCGAAGTCAGGGGTCGTTGAGCGAGCACCGGCGAAGCCGGCGTGAGACGAAACGCGGTTCTCCGCGGATCACCGCGTTTCGTCTCGGTCGCCTTCGGCGTCCTCGCTCAACGACCCCGAGAGAGGACCCCGAAGGGGCTCAGAGCTGGTGGCCGAGCTTGTACTCGCCCTGCTTCCACTCCGGCATCTCCTCGGCGGCGGCGCCGTCCTCGGGGGCGCGGGTGTAGCTGAACCCGTCGGCGCCGATCGTGACCGCCATCTCGCTCGTGTCGGTGCGGGCGAGCACGGGCTGCGGGTTGCCGTCCAGGTCGAGCACGAGAGACGCGTCCGTGTACCAGGACGGCACGACGGGGTTGCCCCACCAGTCGCGGCGCTGATTGTCGTGCACGTCCCAGGTGATGACCGGGTTGTCCGGGTCGCCGGTGTAGTAGTCCTGCGTGTACACCTCGACGCGGTGGCCGTCCGGGTCGCGCAGGTAGAGGTAGAACGCGTTGCTCACGCCGTGGCGACCCGGGCCGCGCTCGATCGCGTCGGAGCGGCGCAGCGCCCCGAGCTTGTCGCAGATCGCGAGGATGTTGTGCTTCTCGTGGGTCGCGAAGCACACGTGGTGCATGCGCGGGCCGTCGCCGCCGGTCATCGCGGTGTCGTGCACGGTGGGCTTGCGGCGCATCCACGCGGCGTAGACCGTGCCCTCCTCGTCCTGGATGTCCTCGGTGACCCGGAAGCCGAGATCCTGCATGTACTTCACGGCGCGCGGCACGTCGGGGGTGACCTGGTTGAAGTGGTCGAGGCGCACGAGTTCGCCGGGGATGTGCAGGTCGTAGCGCCAGCTCATCCGCTCGACGTGCTCGGCCTGGTGGAAGAACTCGTACGGGAAGCCGAGCGGATCCACGACGCGCACCGCGTCGCCAATCCCCTTCACGAAGCCGTCCGCGGAGCGGCGCACGTCGCAGCCGAGCTCGGTGTAGAAGGCGACCGCGCGGTCGAGGTCCTCGGGGGTGCGCACGCGGTACGAGAACGCCGCCACGGCGGCGATCGGCCCGCGCCGCAGCACGAGGTTGTGGTGGATGAACTCCTCGGTGGAGCGGAGGTAGATCGTGTCCTCGTCCTCCTCGGTCACGTACAGGCCGAGCACGTCGACGTAGAACACGCGCGAGGCGGCGAGGTCGGTGACGACGAGCTCCATGTACGCGCAGCGCAGCACGTCCGGCGGCGTCGCGGTCGGGGTGGCGATGGGGTTGTCGGGGTGGATCGGCGCCTCCTGCGACACGTAGAAGCCGGAGGAGGTGAGCGTCATGTCTGCGCGGTTGGTCATATCAGCGTCCTTGCTTTCTTCCGGTCGTTGAGCGAGGAGCGAAGCGACGAGACGAAACGCAGCTTCGGTGGATCGCCGCGTTTCGTCTCGCTGCGCTCGCTCAACGACCGGGGTGGGTGAGTGGGGTCGGGTCAGCGGGGGTCCGGGTCGTCCAGGCCCTGCGCGACCGGCGGCTGCTGCTTGCCGAAGGACGGCGTGTGCGCCGTCCCCAGCGTGATCTGCACCGACTGTTGGGTCGTGTAGAAGTCGATCGAGCGGTAGCCGCCCTCGCGCCCGAGACCCGACGCCTTCACGCCGCCGAACGGGGTGCGCAGGTCGCGCACGTTGTTCGAGTTCAGCCAGACCATGCCCGACTCGATGCCCTGCGCGAAGTTGTGCCCGCGGCGCAGGTCGGAGGTCCACAGGTACGCGGCGAGGCCGTACTTCGTGTTGTTCGCCAGCGCGAGCGCCTCCTCCTCGGTGTCGAAGGGGGTGATCGCGACGACCGGGCCGAAGATCTCCTCCTGGAAGATCCGCGCGTCGGGCGCGACGTCGACGAAGACGGTCGGGGCGACGTAGTTGCCGGTGGGGAAGCCCTCGGGGCGGCCGCCGCCGGCGAGCAGACGGCCCTCGCCCTTGCCGATCTCGATGTAGCTCATGACCTTCTCGAAGTGGTTCGGGTGCACGAGCGCGCCGACCTCGGTGCGGTGGTCGCCCGGCAGGCCCACGACGATCTTCTTCGCGCGCTCGGCGAACCGGGCGATGAAGTCGTCGTAGATGCTGCGCTCGACGAGCACGCGCGATCCGGCCGTGCAGCGCTCGCCGTTCAGGCTGAACACGCCGAACACGGTGGCGTCGAGGGCCGACTCGAGGTCGGCGTCGGCGAAGACGACGGCCGGGCTCTTGCCGCCCAGCTCGAGCGAGAGGCTCTTGAACTGCGGGGCCGCGGCGGTCGAGATCGTCGCGCCGGTCGAGCTGTCGCCGGTGAACGAGATGATCGGCACGTCGGGGTGACGGACGAGGTGGTCGCCCGCGACGCCGCCGGATCCGAAGATCAGGTTGAAGACGCCGTCGGGCAGGCCCGCCTCGCGGAAGATCTCCGGCCACAGCACCGCGGACAGCGGGGTGTAGCTCGCGGGCTTCAGGACGACCGTGTTGCCCGTGGCGATCGCCGGGGCGAGCTTCCACGACTCCTGCATGAACGGCACGTTCCACGGCGTGATGAGGCCGGCGACGCCGATCGGCTTGCGGTTGACGTAGTTCATCTGGCTGCCGGGGACCTTGAACGCGTTGTCCACCTGGGCGACGATGAGGTCGGCGAAGAAGCGGAAGTTCTCGGCGGCGCGGCGGGCCTGGCCGAGGGCCTGCGTGATCGGCAGACCGGAGTCGAAGGCCTCGAGCTCGGCGAGGCGGGCGTCGCGCGATTCCACGATGTCGGCGATCCGGTGCAGCACGCGCGAGCGCTCACGGGGGAGCATGCGCGGCCACGGACCCTCGTCGAACGCGCGCTTGGCGGCGGCGACCGCACGGTCGACGTCGGCCTCGCGAGCGGACGCGGCCTGCACGTACGTCTGGTTCGACACGGGCTCGAGCACGTCGAACGTGTCGCCGTCGATCGAATCGACGAACTCGCCGTCGATGTAGTGCAGCAGCTTGGCGGGCAGGTCGGCGGGAGTCTGGGATTCAGTCATCATCGTCCTTCGATGTCGTCGGATGGTCAGCGGAGAGAGGTCAGCGGAGAGAGGTCAGCGGAGAGGGGTCTGCAGGGCGGTCTCGGGGTGGCGGGCGGCGAGGAACGCGTCCATCGTGCGCCAGCGGTGGTTGCGGGCGGCGAGTTCGATCTCGAGCGGATCGGCCCCGGTGCGGATGAGGTCGAGGATCTGCACGTGCTCCTCGACGGAGTGGCCGGCGCGGCCGGGCACGAACGCGAACGTGGAGTCGCGGATCCCGCTCAGGCGCGCCCAACCCCGGTGCACGAGGTCCAGCACGTGCGGATTCGGGCAGGGCTCGTACAGCACGGAGTGGAACTGCCGGTTCAGCTCGGTGAACCGGTGCGCGTCGAAGCTGTCCAGCAGCCGGATCATCCGCGCGTTGATCTCCTCGGCGCGGACGAGCGCGTCCTCGTCGAGGAAGGGGGCGCTGAGCGCGGTGGCCGCGCCCTCGACGAGCCCGAGCGTCTGCATCGTGTGCGCGTACTCGCTCTCGTCGACGAGCGAGACGCGGGCGCCGACGTTGCGTTCGAACGTCACCAGCCCTTCGGCCTCGAGCCGGCGGATCGCCTCGCGCACGGGCACCACGCTCATGCCCAGCTCGTCCGCGATCGGACCGAGCACGAGGCGGAAGCCGGGCCCGAAGGCCTGCGAGGCGATGCGGGAGCGGATCCAGGCGTACGCCTGCTCCGACTTGCTCGCGGCGAGGGCTGTGGTCATGCGCCGGTCACCGAGCCCTGCGAAGAGCCCGAGCCTTTCGCGGCGTCGTACTTCGCGCGCCACTCGGCGTTCATCGGGAACAGCCCGTCGACCCGGTGCCCGGCGGTCACCTGATCGGCGATCCAGGCGTCCTCCTCCTCCTGGGCGAGGGCGGCGTCGGCGACCTCCTCGGCGAGGGCCGCGGGGATGACGATCACGCCGTCGCCGTCGCCCACGATCACGTCGCCCGGCTGCACGGCCGCGCCGCCGCAGGCGATCGTCACGTCGACGTCCCACGGGACGTGCCGGCGACCGAGCACCGAGGGGTGCGCGCCCTGCGAGAACACGGGCAGTCCGATCTCGGCGACCGCGTCGAAGTCGCGCACGCCGCCGTCGGTGACGACGCCGGCCGCGCCGCGGGCCTTCGCGCGCAGGGCGAGGATGTCGCCGAGCGTGCCGGTGCCGGCCTCGCCACGGGCCTCGATCACGATGATCTCGCCCTCGTCCACCGCGTCGAACGCGCGCTTCTGGGCGTTGTAGCCGCCGCCGTGGCTCTGGAACAGGTCCTCGCGGGCGGGGACGAAGCGCAGCGTCTTGGCGGTACCGACGATCTTGGTGCCGGGCAGATTGGCCGAGACGCCGTCGATGAAGCAGGAGTGCAGCCCGCGCTTGCGCAGCTGGGCGGACAGGCCCGCGGTGGGCGCGGCCTCGAGCTTGGCGCGCAGCCCGGCGGAGAGCCCGCCCCGGCCGGAGCCTGCCGAAGGGCCCCCCGACTCTTCGGCAGGCGCCTCATCCGCGAGGCCCGCCTCCTCGCGCGAACCCCAGGCTTCGGCGCGCTGCAGGTCGTCGACCGCCGGCAGCGAGCCGAGCGCCGGGTCGAAGGCCACGGATCCCTGCGAGACCGTGGTGCGCAGCCCACCGGACGACGGATTGCCGTGCACCGTCGGGGCGTCCACCTCGATCACGACGACGTCGCCGGGGACGATCACGCTGGATCCCGCCGGCGTACCGGTGAGGATCACATCACCGGGTTCGAGCGTGAAGTGCTGCGACAGGTCGGCGACGAGCTGGGGGAGCGGGAAGAGCAGCCCGGAGGTCTCGTCGTCCTGGCGCAGGTCGCCGTTCACCCAGGCGCGCACCCGCAGCTGCGTCGGGTCGACCGTGGCGGCCTCGATGAGCTCGGGCCCGAGGGGCGTGTAGCCGTCGCCGCCCTTGGAGCGGACGTTGGATCCCTTGTCGTTCGCGCGCAGGTCGTACAGGCCGAGGTCGTTCGCCGCGGTCACCCAGGCGACGTGCGACCAGGCGTCCTCGACGCGCACGTGCCGGGCGGCCGTGCCGATCACGAGCGCGATCTCGCCCTCGAAGGCGAGCAGCTCGGTGCCGGCGGGGCGCTCGACGACGGCGTCGGTGCCCGCCAGCGACGAGGACGGCTTGAAGAAGTAGGAGGGGGCGGCGGGGGTGCGTCCGCGCTGGTCCGCGCGGGAGCGGTAGTTGAGGTGGATGGCGATGATCTTGCCGGGCCGGGGGATCGGTACGGACGGATCGGTCATGGACGGCGCCTCCTCGCGCTTTCGGGTGCCTCGGACCGGAGTCGTCGGCGTCGTATCCGAAATCGTATATTATCTCAACGGGCCCGGCAAGCACCGGATCCGGATCCGTTCGATCGCCGCCTCGACGCAGGCGGGGCGGATCCGAGACCGCGGGCCGACAACGTCGTCGCACGCAAAGGAGACAGCATGTCCGCGGAATCCTCACCGGGCTTCACCCCCACCGGCACCATCGCCTCGTCGATCGACCGGCGCCGCGTGGTCGTCGCCACCGTCATCGGCACCACCGTCGAGTGGTACGACTTCTTCATCTACGCGTTCGCGGCCGGGGTCGTGTTCGCCAACCTGTTCTTCCAGCCGATGGGCAAGGACTTCGCGCAGATCGTGTCGTTCTTCAGCGTCGGCGTGAGCTTCCTGTTCCGTCCGCTCGGCGCGTTCCTCGCCGGGCACTTCGGCGACAAGCTCGGCCGCCGCCCGATGCTCGTGATCACACTGCTGCTCATGGGCGCCTCGACCACGCTCGTCGGCCTGCTGCCCACGCACGCCGTGATCGGCGTGTGGGCGCCGATCCTGCTCATCCTCCTGCGCGTCGTGCAGGGCGTCTCGGCCGGCGGAGAGTGGGGCGGGGCGGTGCTGATGGCCGTCGAGCACGCGCCGCGGAAGAAGCGCGGACTGTTCGGCGCCGCGCCGCAGATCGGCGTGCCGATCGGCCTGCTGCTCGCCTCGATGGTGCTCGCGCTGATGGCGCAGATCGCCCCGGGCGCGGCGTTCGACGCGTGGGGCTGGCGCGTGCCGTTCCTGCTCTCGATCGTGCTGATCGGCGTCGGCTACTGGGTGCGCCGCCGGGTGTCGGAGAGCCCGGTGTTCACCGAGATCTCCGAGCGCAAGGAGGAGACGCGGATGCCGATCGTGCAGCTGCTGCGTCACCACCTGCTGCTGGTGATCGTCGCCGCGCTCGTCTTCGCCGGCAACAACGCCGTCGGGTACATGACGACCGGCGGCTACGTGCAGCACTACGCGACGGATCCTGCCGGCCCGGTCAAGCTGGGCACGGGCCCGGTGTTCTGGGTGGTCGCGCTCTCCGGCGTCACCTGGCTGATCTTCACCGGGCTCGGCGGCTGGCTGTCCGACCGCCTGGGCCGGCGCACGACGTACGTCATCGGCTGGATCCTGCAGCTCGTCGGCGTGGTGCTGCTGTTCCCTCTGACGGACATGGCGACCACCGGCTCGCTGGCCGCGGCGCTCGTGATCCTGACGGTCGGGCTCGGGCTCACCTACGGGCCGCAGGCGGCGCTGTACGCCGAGCTGTTCCCCGCGTCGATCCGCTTCTCCGGCGTCTCGATCTCGTACGCGATCGGCGCGATCCTCGGCGGCGCGTTCGCCCCGCTCATCGCGCAGGCGATCTTCCAGAACACGCACTCGACGGTCGGCATCACCTGGTACCTCGCCGGTATGACGGCGATCGGCCTGCTCGCGACCCTGCTGCTGCGCGACCGCAGCGGCATCCCGCTCGGCCCCGAGGCCGAGGCGGAACAGGCGGTCAGCCCGATCCGGGGGATGTCGAAGGTCTGATCCCGGTGCGGGCCGTTGATCGGGCTCCCCCGGGGTCGTAGATCAGGCTCCCTCGGGGTTCGTTGAGCAGGCCTCCCCGGGGTCGTAGATCAGGCTCCCTCGGGGTCGTTGAGCAGGCCTCCCCGGGGTCTTTGAGCAGGCCTCCCCGGGGTCGTTGAGCGAGCTTCCCCGGGGTCGTTGAGCGAGCACCGACGGAGTCGGAGCGAGACGAAACGCGGTCTCCGGCGGAGTCGGAGGGAGACGAAACGCGGTCTCCGGCGGAGTCGGAGCGAGACGAAACGCGGTCTCCGGCGGATCGCCGCGTTTCGTCTCGGTCGCCTCCGGCGTCCTCGCTCAACGACCCCGGGGGATGGGGTCCTCGCCAACCACTCCGGGGGATGGGGTCCTCGCTCAGCGCCACGGGTGGGTGGGCTCAGGCCCCGAGGGCCTCGCGGATCGTCGTGGCGGAATGCTGCAGGCGGGTGGCGATCTCCGCGTTCGTGCGGCTCGTCGCGACGTGCACGACGGCGATCGCGGCGGGGCGCTGGGCGCGCAGGGCGAGTGGCACGGCCACGGACTGCACGGTCGGGATGACCTCGTCGTGGCTCGTCGCGTAACCGTTGGCGCGGACGAGGGCGACCTCGGCGTGCAGCGGGTCCGGGGCCCCCTCCGGCCACCCCGCGTCCGGCAGCTGCGCGAGGATCGCCTTGCCCGGGGCCCCGACGACGACGGGGTGCCGGGCGCCGGGGCGCTGGGCGACGCTCGCGACCGTGTGCCGCGGCTCGACGCTGACCAGGGTGATGCACTCGTCGCCGTCGAGGACTGCGAGGAAGCAGGTCATGCCGAGCTCGTTCGCGACCGCGGTGAGCTCGGGGAGGGCCTCGGCCTGCAGGTCGTACGCGACCCCGGCCGCGAGCGCGGCCATGCGCGGCCCGAGCGCGACGAGCCCGGCGGCGTCCCGCCCGACGAGACGGTGGTCCTCGAGTGTGCGCACGAGGCGGTAGGCGATCGAGCGGTGCACACCGAGCCGTCCGGCGACGTCGTCGATCGAGAGCGGGCCGCGGGCGTCGGCGAGGATCTCCAGGATCCGGACCCCGCGACTGAGGGTCTGCGATGCCGGCGCCTCCGCCATGGATCCTCCTCGGGGTCTCGATCTTGATCGCGCACGCGACCTCGGATAGTCTGTGTTCAATAGTAGAACGTTGTGTTCGAATATAGAACACAGCGGAGCGAAGCGCAACAGAACCCGACGGCGCCGTCAGGAAGGAATCGACGACGATGCAGTTCCACCACCACGGATACGTCTCCCACGACCCGCGGGTGCTCCCCGCCGACGGCACCGGTATCGACCGGCCCGCCGAGCTCCCCGACGAGATGGACGTCCTCATCGTCGGATCCGGCCCCGCCGGTATGCTCCTCGCCGCGCAGATGTCGCAGTACCCGGGCCTCAGTACGCGCATCATCGAGCGCCGCGACGGCCGGCTCGTGCTCGGCCAGGCCGACGGCATCCAGCCGCGCAGCGTCGAGACGTTCCAGGCGTTCGGCTTCGCCGAGCGGATCATGGCCGAGGCGTACAACATCGGCTGGATGAACTTCTGGGGGCCCGACCCGGAGAACAAGCAGAACATCATCCGCACCGCCCGCACGGCCGACTACGCCTACGACATCTGCGAGTTCCCGCACCTCATCGTGAACCAGGCGCGCGTGCTCGACTACTTCGCCGAGGCCGCGGCCGACGGCCCCGGACGGATCCGGCCCGACTACGGGGTGGAGTTCGCCGGGCTCACGATCCACGACGAGGGCGAGTACCCGGTCGAGGTGCAGGTCCGCTACGTCGCGGGTGAGCGCGCGGGCGAGGAGCGCACCATCCGCGCGAAGTACGTGGTCGGCTGCGACGGCGCGCGCAGCGGTGTGCGCGAGGCGATCGGCCGCAAGCACGTCGGCGAGATGGCCGCGCACGCCTGGGGCGTCATGGACGTGCTCGTGAACACCGACTTCCCGGACTGGCGCACCAAGTGCGCGATCAACGCCGAGGCCGGCAACATCCTGCACATCCCGCGCGAGGGCGGCTACCTCAGCCGGATGTACATCGACCTCGGCGAGGTCGCCGCGGGGGACAACCGCCAGGTCAAGCACACCCCGATCGAGGCCGTCATCGCGAAGGCCAACGAGATCCTGCACCCGTACTCGATCGACGTGAAGCAGGTCGCCTGGCACAGCGTCTACGAGGTCGGCCACCGGATCACCGACGGCTTCGACGACGTCGACGAGGACGTGACGCGCCACCCGCGCGTGTTCCTGACCGGGGACGCCTGCCACACGCACAGCGCGAAGGCCGGCCAGGGCATGAACGTGTCCATGCAGGACGGCTTCAACCTCGGCTGGAAGCTCGGATCCGTGCTCACCGGCCGCAGCCCGCAGGAGCTCCTGTCTACCTACGGCTCGGAGCGGCACCCGGTCGCGCAGCAGCTCATCGACTTCGACCGGGAGTGGTCGTCGCTGATGGCCCGCAAGCCCGAGGAGATCTCCGACCCGCAGGAGCTCGCGACCTACTACCTGGCCACGGCCGAGTTCCCGTCCGGGTTCATGACCCGGTACACGTCGTCGATGATCATCGGATCCGAGGCGCACCAGGATCTTGCGACGGGCTTCCCGCTCGGCAAGCGGTTCAAGAGCGCCGAGGTCGTGCGGGTCGGCGACGGCAACGTCGTGCACCTCGGCCACCACGCCCGCGCCGACGGGCGCTGGCGCGTGTACGCGTTCGGCGATGCCTCGGGTGCGGGGCTGAACGACTGGGCGGCCCGGACCGCACCGCTGTTCGCCCGGTACACCCCGGCAGCCGGCGACGTGGACGCGGTGTTCGACGTGAAGGCGATCTACCAGCAGTCGTACGAGGAACTCGACGTCACGACCGCACCGGCACTGTTCCAGCCGAAGACCGGACCGCTCGGGCTGACCGACTGGGAGAAGGTGTACGCCGCCGGCCCGTCGAAGTGGACCGCCGCGGACATCTTCGCCGACCGCGGCCTGTCCCGCGACGGCGTCGTCGTGATCGTCCGGCCCGACCAGTACGTCGCCGCGATCCTGCCGCTGGGAGCGGTGGACGAGCTCGGCGCGTTCCTCGAGGGCGCGTTCCTGGAGGCGTGAGGTCACGCCGCCACCGACCGTGTCCCGTCTTCTCCGTACCGTGTGTCCCGTTTTCTCCGTACCGTGTCCCACTTTCTGCTCTGAAACAGGGCAGATCACGACCGAAAGTGGGACACGGTCGGAGGCGCAGGTCTGGGTGAGGAGCCGGAGAACGGGGAGAGACCCGGGTCTCAGCCGGGGATCGGCGTCGCGCCGCCGGAGACGACGATGCCGCCGGACTCCGGGATCCTCACCGTGAGCAGGCTCGGGCGGCCGACGTGCGCGCCCTGGTGGATCCGCACGGTGCGGTCGGCGGGAACGCGGTCGATCCCGCGCAGGTAGGCGCCCGTCGAGGCGGCCGCCGAGCCCGTCGCGGGATCCTCGGTGATCCGGCCGACCGGGAAGAGGTTGCGCGCGAGCAGCTCGCCGTCGCCGACCGCGTGCAGCACCGTGACGGTGCCGGTCCAGCCCCGCTCGCGCATCAGCGCCGCGACCGGAGCCGGGGCGAAGCGGAACTGGTGGAAGACCGTGGCGTCGTGCAGCACGAGCACGGGGTGCCAGTTGCCGGCGAACGACTCCCGGGGCGGGTAGGCGGGGTCCAGGTCCTCGGGGACGAGCCCCAGCAGGTCGAGCAGGCGGGCGAGGACGTCCGGATCCAGCTCCCGCTGCGCCGGCTCGACGCTCGTGAACGCGACCGCGGTGCCCTCCGCCGTCGTGGTCGCGGTGAGGGCGATCTCGCCGACCGGGGTGTCGAAGACCATCGCGCCGGGCCCCTCGCGCTCGGCGAGCACGACGGCGGTGGCCACCGTGGCGTGCCCGCAGAACGGGACCTCCGCGGCGGGCGACCAGTACCGGATCCGGTAGCGCCGGTCGCTATCGGCGGATCCGTCGCCGGATCCGTCGCCGTCCTCGCGGCCGAGCAGGAACGCGGTCTCCGGGTAGCCGATCTCCGCCGCGATCCGCAGCATCCCGGCGTCGTCGAGCGCCCCGGCATCGAGGACGATCCCGGCCGGGTTGCCGCCGTCCGGCGAGGCGGCGAAGGCGGCGTAGCGGAGGATCTCGGGTGCGGGCGCGGCGGTCATGGCTCGAGCCTAGGGCTGCGGATCCCGCGCGGGGCGGGCCGGAGACCTAGACGATCCCCAGACCCAGGAAACACACTGGACACATGGCAGAAACGGGCCGGTGACGCGGCCTGAAGATACTGGTCGCGGAGAGGCACGCCGATGAACCTGACCCCGTCCGACACGGAGAAGCTGCTGCTCGCGGTCGCCGGCATGGTCGCCCGCGACCGGCTGTCCCGCGGCGTGCGCCTGAATCACCCCGAGGCCGTCGCCCTGCTCGCCACCTGGGTCGTCGAGCGGGCCCGCGAGGGCGCCCTCGTCAGCGACCTCATGGCCGAGGGCCGGCGCGTGCTCACCCGGGACCAGGTGATGGACGGCGTCGCCGAGATGATCCCCGACGTGCAGGTCGAGGCGATGTTCCCCGACGGCCGCAAGCTCGTCACGATCCACGACCCGATCGCCTGAAGGAGCCCGCATGCTGGCAGGAGCGAACGGCCCCGGCGCGATCCGCGTCGCCGAGGGCGTGCACGTACTGAATGCGGATCGCGGCCCCGACGAGCGGATCGTCCTGGTCTTCCGCAACACCGGCGACCGGCCGATCCAGATCGGCTCGCACATCCACCTCCCCGACGTGAACCCGGCGCTCGAGTTCGACCGGGAGCGCGCGCAGGGCTTCCGGCTCGACATCCCCTCGGGCACGTCGCAGCGTTTCGAACCGGGGGCGAGCCGCGAGCTCGCCGCGGTCGCCCTGCGCGGCGCCCGCCGGGTCCCCGGCATCGCGATCCGCCCCGTGCCCTCTCCGGCAGAGGGGCGCTGACATGGTCGAGATCTCCCGCGCCGCCTACGCGGCCCTGTACGGACCGACGGTCGGCGACCAGCTGCGCCTCGCCGACACCGACCTCTGGATCGAGATCGAGGAGGATCGCACGTTCGGCGGCGAGGAGGCCGTGTTCGGCGGCGGCAAGTCGATCCGCGAGTCCATGGCGCAGGGCACCACGACCCGCCGCGAGGGCGCACCCGACACCGTTATCACCAACGTCGTCGTGCTGGACTGGTGGGGGATCATCCGCGCCGATGTCGGCATCCGGGACGGGCGGATCGTCGCCCTCGGTCGGGCCGGCAACCCCGACATCGCGGACGGCGTGCATCCCGACCTGCGCATCGGCCCGTCGACCGACGTGATCTCCGGCGAGGGCCGGATCCTCACCGCCGGCGCGATCGATTCGCACGTGCACCTGCTCTCGCCGTCGCAGATCCACGAGGCGCTTGCGACCGGCATCACGACGATCGTCGGCGGTGGAACGGGGCCGTCCGAGGGATCCAAGGCCACGACCGTCACCCCGGGCGCCTGGCACCTCGAGCGGATGCACCGGGCTCTCGACGCCCTGCCGGTCAATGTGCTGCTGCTCGGCAAGGGCAATACGGTCTCGGCCGAGGGGCTTCGCGAGCAGGCGCTCGCCGGGGCCGCCGGCTACAAGGTGCACGAGGACTGGGGGTCCACACCCGCCGCGATCGACGCCGCGCTGCGCGCCGCCGACGAGCACGGGCTGCAGGTCGCGCTGCACTCCGACTCGCTCAACGAATCGGGCTTCGTGGAGAGCACGATCGCCGCGATCGGCGGGCGGTCGATCCACGCCTTCCACGTCGAGGGTGCGGGCGGCGGGCACGCGCCGGACATCCTGCGCCTCGCCGGGCTGCCGCACGTGATCCCCGGATCCACGAACCCGACCCTGCCGCACACGGTCAACACGGTCGCCGAACACCTCGACATGCTCATGGTGTGCCACCACCTGAACCCCTCCGTGCCCGAGGACCTCGCGTTCGCGGAGTCCCGGATCCGGGCCACCACGATCGCGGCGGAGGACGTGCTGCACGACCTCGGCGCGATCTCGATCACCTCCTCCGACGCGCAGGCGATGGGGCGGATCGGCGAGGTCATCGCGCGCACCTGGCAGGTCGCGCACGTGATGAAGGCGCGCCGCGGCAAGCTCTCCGCATCGGAGCGGGCCGACAACGACCGGGCCCGCCGGTACGTCGCGAAGTACACGATCAACCCGGCGATCGCGCACGGGGTGGATCACGAGATCGGATCCGTCGAGCCGGGCAGGCTGGCGGACCTGGTGCTCTGGGATCCACGGTTCTTCGGGATCCGTCCGTCGCTCGTGATCAAGGGCGGCACGATCGCGTGGGCGGCGCTCGGCGATCCGAACGCGTCGATCCCGACCCCGCAGCCGGTGCTGATGCGCCCCGCGTTCGGCGACGCGATCGGGGCGGAGCGCTCCGTGACCTTCGTCTCGCCGGCCGCCCTCGACGACGGTCTCGCCGGGCGGCTCGGGCTGCGCCGGCGGCTGCTGCCGCTCGCTGCGACCCGCGGCGTCGGCAAGGCGCAGATGCGCAATAACGACGCCCTGCCCGCGATCGACATCCGGCCGGACACCTTCGACATCTCGATCGACGGCGAGCGCGTGGAGCCGGCCCCGGTGTCGGTCCTGCCCCTCGCCCAGCTCTACACGATGTTCTGAGCGGCGTGACCATGGATGCGGAATCTGCTGCCCGGCCCGGCCGGCCCGAGGCCGACAGGCACCGGCCCGGCCGGCCCGAGGCTGACAAACACTGGCCCGTCGTGGCGCTCATGCTCGCGGACTCGCGGACCCCGATCGGCGGACTCGTGAACTCGGGCGGCCTCGAGCCTGCGCTGCAGGGCGGGATGCCGGCCGACCGGGCCAGGGCCTACCTGCACGGCCGGCTGCGCACGGTCGCCGAGATCGAGGCCGCGGTCGCGGTGGTGACGCGGGCCGTGGCGCTCGAGCGGGATCCGGCGGAGTGGGCGTCGGCGGTCGCCGAGATCGAGGACGAGTGGGCGGCTCGGACGCCGAGCCCGGCGCAGCGCGCGTCCTCGCGGCTGCTCGCCCGCGGATTGCAGCGGATGGCGGGGGCGGTGTGGCCGAGCGCGTTCCTCGCCTTCCTCGCACCGATCGCGCCCTCGAGGGGCGTCGTCGTCGGCGCGGTCGCCGCCGCCACCGGCATGCCCGCGGACGCCGCCGTCCGCCTCGTCCTCTACGACGAGGCGCAGGCCGTGGTCGCCGCTCTCCTCAAACTCGCGCCGATGGATCCGCTGGTCACCGCATCGTGGGCGTTCGAGGCGTGCGCCGCGGCCGAGCCGCGCGTGGCCCGCCTGACCGAGATCACCGAGCCGTCCGCCATCCCGGCGAACGGCTGCCCGCAATCGGAGGAGTGGGCAGAATCCCACGCCGCCACGACCCGGAGGTTGTTCCGTGCCTGAGAACCCCGTCACATCGGTCCCCGTGCTTCGACAGGCTCAGCAGCCGGTCGAGGGGCCCGCCCGTTCCCTCCGTCTCGGCGTCGCCGGGCCCGTCGGCACCGGCAAGAGCTCGCTTATCGCGACGATCTGCCGCACCCTCGCCGACGAGCTGCGCCTGGGCGTGATCACGAACGACATCTACACCGACGAGGATGCTCGCTTCCTGCGCTCCGCAGGGGTGCTGGATCCCGAGCGGATCCGGGCCGTCGAGACCGGCGCGTGCCCGCACACCGCGATCCGCGACGACGTCACGATGAACCTCCTCGCCGTCGAGGACCTCGAGCGCGACTTCTCCCCGCTCGACGTCGTGCTCGTGGAGAGCGGCGGCGACAACCTCACGGCGACCTTCTCGCCGGCGCTCGTGGACGCGCAGATCTTCGTGCTCGACGTCGCAGGCGGCGGCGACGTCGCGCGCAAGGGCGGGCCCGGGATCGCCCGCGCCGATCTGCTGGTCGTCAACAAGACCGATCTCGCGCCCTATGTCGAGGTCGACGTCGCCCAGATGGTCGCCGACGCCGAGCACGCGCGGGAGGGCGGCGCGGTGCTCGCGCTGTCCCGCCACGACGCGGACTCGGTCGCCCGGCTCGCGGACTGGGTGCGGACGCTGCTCGCCGCGCACCGGGCCGGGGAGCACGCCCCGCAGGATCCAGGCCCGATGGCGCCGCACTTCCACGCCGACGAGAACGGCGGGTACGTGCACAGCCACGGCGAGGCCGGCGCGGCGCACTCGCACGACCATGCCGAACCCGACCACGCCGGATCCGACCACGTCGGGCACGCCCCGCACGCGCACTGACCGCCGAAGCACCCATGCAGACCACCGTCGTGCGCATCGAGCGGCGCCCCGACCGGGCCGCCCTCGACCTGCGGACCGGGCACCTCGCGCCCCGGGCCGTGGAGCGGGGTGCGGACCGCGCCAGGGTCGTGCTCGTCGCGGGCGGCGCCCTGCTGCTCGGCGGCGATCACGTGCGCGTGGAGATCCACGTGGGGGAGGGCTGCACGCTCGAGCTCGAGGACGTCGGCGGCACCGTCGCCTACGACGCGGACGGGCGGGCGTCGTCCTGGACCGCCGACATCGTCGTCGAAGCCGGGGCGAGGCTGCTCTGGGCCGGGCTGCCGTTCATCGCCGCCGACGGATCCGATGTGACGCGGGAGTCGCGGATCCGGCTCGGTGCGGGGGCGGTGGCGTGCCTGCGGGAGACGCTCGTGCTCGGCCGGCACGGTGAGACCGGCGGACGGCTGACGAACCGGTCGCGCGTCGTCGCCGAGGGCCGGCCGCTCCTCGTCGAGGAGCTTCGGATCGGCGGCGGCGAGGGGACCCCCGGCGTGCTCGGCGAGCACCGCGTACTCGACGCGATCGCGCTCTACGGGCGGCGGGCGGACGACGAGCCAGCGGAGTCCGGCGCGCCGGGTCTTCCCGTCCTCCAGCTGGAGGGGGAGGGCAGCCTGGTCCGGTTCCTCGGAGCCGAGACCCATCTGTCCCCGCTGCCGGAGACCTGGCGGGCCTGGCGCGCGGTCGCCGCGGGGACGGGATCGCCTCGGCCTCTGCCGCGTCGGGCCGGACCCCTCGGAATCCCCGCCGCCTTGCCCCGCCCGTCCTGAGCCCGAGGGGTGCTCCTGTCCGTCCGCCCGTCCGGCCGCCCGCCTACCGTCGGAAAACGGAGAGGGGGAGACGGATCGGCGGCGTGTCGTTCCCGCCAGAGAGCGACACGCCGACGGAGCTCTCCGTTTTCCGAGGCGGGCGCGGGCCCGTCAGGAGTTCACCCGGATGATCTCCTGCTGGTAGGGCGCGATGACGTCGCCGGAGATCCGCAGGTCCAGCACGAGGAAGCGCCGGGTGATCGGATCCTCCTGCGCCCAGGTCCTGAGGCGGTCGAGGTCGGCGAGCGTGCGCACGACGATGCCCTCGGCGCCGACCGCGCCGGCGAACGCGGCGAAGTCGACCTGCGGGATGAGCATGGGCTCGCGGGCGAGGCCCTTGAGGCCGTAGAGGTTGACCTCGGCGCCGTACGCGGCGTCGTTCCAGATCACGGCGACGCCGCGGCCGCCGGCGGAGCGCACCGCGGACTCCAGGTCGGCGATCGCCATCAGGCCTCCGCCGTCGCCCGAGGTGAGCACGACCGTGGCCTCGGGCCGCGCGCGAGCGGCGCCCACGACGCTCGGCCAGCCCTGGCCGATCGCCTGGAACGCCGTGCCGATCATCATCATCCGGTCGGGAGACGCCACCGGCCAGTACATGTTCGCCCAGCCGATGAAGTGCCCGCCGTCCGAGACGACGACGCGGTCCTCCGGCAGCAGCTCGGCGATGCGGCGCGCGGCGGAACGCGGGTCGAGGCGGCCGTCCGCGGCGAGCTCGTCGCCGGGCTCGTAGGCGCGCGCGGCGGCGACGTCGACGCTCTCGCGCCAGCCGGATCCGGCGTTCCCGACGAGCCGCGACACCAGCGCCTCGGCGGCGATCCGGGCGTCGGCGCGGACGAAGCCGCCCACGTGCGCATGGGTCGCGGCGGGTGCGACGTCGATCTGGAACACCTGCGTGTCCGGCGCGAACAGCGCGCCGAAGCGCATCGTGAACTGGTTCAGCGAGGCGCCGAACACGACCGCGACGTCGGCGGTGCGGATGAGGTCCATGGCGCCCTCGGCGCCGAAGCCGCCGGTCACGCCGAGGTCGTACCGCGCGTCCGGGAAGACCCCGCGACCGAGCGCGGAGGAGGAGGTGAGGGCGCCCGTGGCCTCGGCCAGCGCGCCGAGGGCCTCGCCCGCGCCGGCGAGCCACGCACCGCGGCCCGCGAGCAGGACCGGACGCTTCGCGGAGCGCAGCGCCGCGGCGATCCGGTCCAGCATGCCCTCGGCGAACTCGCCCTTCGCCTCGAGCGGCGCGGGGACGCGCGGCTTCGGCGCCACCGGGACCTCGCCCGCCTCGAGCGCGGCGACGTCGTAGGGGATCGCCAGGACGACCGGCACGCGGTAGGTCAGCGCGTGCTCGATCGCGATGATCGTGGTCGCCGCGGCGTCCGCCCGGCCCACCGTGTACGTGCGCGCGCCGACGCCGGAGGCGAGCGCGATCTGGTCGACGTCCCAGGGGCGCGGGCCGGAGGTGGGCTCGTCGCCGACGACGAGGACGAGCGGGATGTGCGCCTGCACCGATTCGGCGAGGGCGGTGAGGGTGTTCGTGAAGCCGGCGCCGTAGGTGCTCGTGGCGGCGGCGATCCGGCCGGAGGCGCGGAAGTGGGCGTCGGCCGCGACGACCGCGCCCTGCTCGTGCCGGACGGCGGTGAAGGCGGAGTCGGTCTGCTTCTCGATCGCGTCGAGGAAGTAGGCGTTGCCGTTGCCCATCACGCCGAAGACGGCGTCGATGTGCTGGGCGAGGGTGAGCGCGACGTGCGCGGAGACGGAGGGCATGCGAAACGTCCTTTCGAGACGACAACGGAAGAAGGATCCGTATGTGTCTCGCCGGAGCGTGCCGCCGCCGTCTTCGGCGTCGTGCGCTGCGGGCTTCGTGCCCCTTTTTCGAGCACCGGCGCACGGGAGCGGGTGACGCGCGGGGCGCCGGACGCGTTCATTCTATCGACGGTCGGCCGCAGGGGAAGGCCGGTGGGCGACGGTGGCGGGGCCCGGCCGACCGTCGTGTGCGAGCTGATCGCTCGGAGTTGTACGCGATCTTCGGACGGATTCGCCGGATCTGTCAGAACAGGCTGCACATCTCCGAGCTTGCGAATGTCTTCGGGCCGGGCGCGCTTGCGTCCCGTGGGTGCGCTTTCGGCCCGCGGTGGCGCTTGCGGGGCGAAGTCCGGGAATCCGGCGGGCTCAGCCCCGCAGCAGCGCGCGCAGGGTCTGGATGGTGTCGGCCTCGGCCGCGGTCTTGTCGGGCCGGTAGTGCTTCACCCGGGCGAAGCGCAGCGCGATCCCGCCCGGGTAGCGGGGCGAGCGCTGCACGCCGTCGATCGCGATCTCGACGACGAGCTCCGGGCGCAGGTGCACCGCCCACTCCGTACGGTCCGCCTCGTGCGCGGGGAAGGTCTCGGTCTGCCAGCGCAGCAGCTCGTCGGTGAGGCCCTTGAAGGTCTTGCCGACCATGACGAACCCGCCGGGTTCGCCGAACTCGCCGTCGGGGTCCCGAGCGCCGAGGTGCAGATTCGACAGCCAGCCGCGGCGCCGGCCGGACCCCCATTCGGCGCCGAGCACGACGAGGTCGTAGGTGAGCACCGGCTTGACCTTGACCCACGACTTCCCGCGCCGGCCCGCGGCGTAGGGCGCGTCGATCGCCTTGACGACGACGCCCTCGTGCCCGGCGGTGAGAGCCTCCCGGGAGAGCCGCTCGGCCGCGTCCGGGTCGTCCGTCACGACGCCGGGCATCCGCCACGCGCCGGCGACCCGGTCGAGCTCGGCCAGCCGGACGGCGAGCGGCTCGTCGATGAGGTCGCGGCCGTCGACGTGCAGCAGGTCGAAGAACCACGGCCGCAGGACCAGCTCGCGGGCCACGTCGGCGCCGAACCGTGACATCGTCTCCTGGAACGGCCGCGGGCCCCCGTCCTCGTCGAGCGAGAGCGTCTCGCCGTCGAGGATGAGGTCGTGCGCGGGGAGGGCCCGCACGATCTCGACGATCTCGGGCAGCCGGTGCGTGACGTCGGCGAGACTGCGTGTGAAGACGCCGACCTCGTCGCCGTGCCGGTGCACCTGGATCCGCGCGCCGTCGAGCTTGTACTCGACCGAGGCCTCGCCGGTGATCTCGAGTGCCGCGGTCGGGGTCGCGGCGGTCGCGGCGAGCATCGGCAGCACCGGCCGGCCGACCACGAGGCCGACCGCGTCCAGCTCCTGCGGGGTGCCGGTGAGCGCGATCAGCGCGGTCTCGCCGAGGTCGCCGGAGAGCATCGCCGCCCGGCGGACGGCGGCCGGAGGGCGATCCGAGGCACGGGCGATCGCGTCGAGCAGCACTCCGGCCAGCGCACCCGTGCGCAGCTCGCCCAGCATCGCCCGGGCCAGGAAGTCCCACTCCTCGGCCGTCGCCCGAGCCGCAAGGCCGGTCAGCAGCGCGGTGCGCGCGGCCGCGGAGCCGGATCCGGCCGTGCCCGCGAGGTCGTCCAACGCCGCGTCGACGTCCTCGATCGTCAGCGTCGCCTCGCTCGCCGGTGCGGCCTCGATCGCGGTGATCCCGCGCCAGCCGACGCCGAGCCGGCCCTGCCGCGGTGAGGCGAGGAGCAGCCCGACCAGGGGGACGATCTCATCCCGCGAAGCGCTGCGCAGCAGTCGCGCGAGCGCATCGATCTTGGCCAGCCGCGACGAGGTGGCGGCGGCCTCCCCGGTCGCGGTGACGAGCTCGTGGAGCCTCATCCCCGCATTCTCGCACCGGCCTCCGACATCGCGGCGGGAGGGAGGGTCCGGATCCCGATCCGGACCCGCTCAGCGCGACCGCGACACGAGCGCGAGCAGCGCCTGCCCGTAGGCCTCGGACGGATCCGGGTGCTCGAACACGAGCCGCTCACCGCGGATCTCGATCTCGACCCGGAACGCGTCATCGAGGCGGACGAGGCTGCGGAAGGTCCGGCGCAGCAGATCCCGGAGCTGGTCCTCGCGCGGCAGCCACACCGCATCGCCGATCATCACCGCGTCGAGCGCCCACTCGGTCGTGCCGTTGAACGAGAGGATCGTGCCGCTCGGAGTGCGCCGCGCCTCGATCGTCATCCCGCTGATCGTGAAGACGTCGGCCTCGGCCTCGAGCTCGACGTCGTCCGGGAGGTCGAGCTGGAAGCGGTCGCCCTCGGCGGGATGCCAGACGAGGCCGGCGTCCCGCAGCGCGAGAGCGAGTTCGCGCGTGATCATGCCACCCCCTGTTCGTCGGTCGAGCCTATTGTGCGAACACCCGTCGGCGGGAGGCATCGATCGATGTCGGCGGCATGCGGCAGGGTGGAGCTGTGACGTCGAACGCAGCGGCCGCCGGCATCCGGGACGACGCCCTGGGCGCGCTGCGCGAGCTCGTGGGCCGTCCGGACGCGGATTTCCACGACGGGCAGTACGAGGCGATCGAGGCCCTCGTCGCGGGGCGGCGCCGGGCGCTCGTCGTGCAGCGCACCGGCTGGGGGAAGTCGGCGGTGTACTTCGTCGCGACCCTGCTGCTCCGTCGTGCGGGCGCCGGCCCCACCGTGCTCGTCTCACCCCTGCTGGCGCTCATGCGCGATCAGATCGCGGCCGCCGAGCGCGCGGGAGTACGGGCGGTCGCGATCAACTCCACCAACCCGCACGAGTGGGGCGACGTGCTCGACCGGCTCGACCACGACGAGGTCGACGTGCTGCTGGTCTCACCGGAGCGGCTGAACAATCCGTCGTTCCGCGAGGAGCAGCTGCCGGCGCTCGTGCGCCGCATCGGCATGCTCGTGGTCGACGAGGCGCACTGCATCAGCGACTGGGGGCACGACTTCCGCCCCGACTACCGGCGCCTGCGCGACCTCATCGCGCAGATGCCCGCCGCGGTGCCGGTGCTCGCCACGACCGCGACGGCGAACAGCAGGGTCGTCGCCGACGTCGCCGAGCAGCTCGGCGCGCTCGCCGGCGCAGGCGAGGACGCACGCGAGGCAGGAAGGCTCGGCGCGCTCGCCAGCCCGGAAGCGCGGGAGGCGGCCGAGAGGGACGGATCCGCGGTGCTCACGATCCGCGGTCCGCTCGCACGCTCCTCCCTGCGCCTCGGCGTGCTGCGCCTGCCCGACTCCGCGAGCCGGCTGGCCTGGCTGCTCAGCCATCTCGACGCACTGCCCGGATCCGGCATCATCTACACGCTCACCGTCGCCGCGGCGGTCGACACGGCGCGCCTGCTCCGCGAGCGCGGGCATGAGGTGCGCGCGTACACCGGGCAGACCGACCCCGACGAGCGCGCGGAGTCGGAGGGCATGCTCAAGCGCAACGAGGTGAAGGCGCTGGTGGCGACGAGCGCGCTCGGCATGGGCTTCGACAAGCCAGATCTCGGCTTCGTGCTGCACCTGGGCGCGCCGTCCTCGCCCGTCGCCTACTACCAGCAGGTCGGGCGTGCGGGCCGGGCGAGCGAGAGCGCGGACGTGCTGCTGCTGCCGGGGGCGGAGGACCGCGACATCTGGCACTACTTCGCCACGACATCGATGCCCGACCGCGAGCGCGCCGAGCGGGTCATCGCCGCGCTCGGCGACGCGCCGATGTCGACGCCCGCGCTCGAGGCCGTGGTCGACATCCGGCGCACGCCGCTCGAGCTGCTGCTCAAGGTGCTCGACGTCGACGGGGCCGTGCGTCGCGTGCAGGGCGGATGGGTCGCCACGGGCGCGCCGTGGGTCTACGACGCGGAGCGCTATTCGCGCATCGCCGCGGAGCGTCTCGCCGAGCAGCAGCACATGATCGACTACGAGCGCAGCGGCGCGTGCCGGATGGAGTTCCTGCAGCGCTCGCTCGACGACGACACCGCGGCGCCGTGCGGGCGGTGCGACAACTGCGCCGGCGTCTGGTTCCCGACCGAGGTCGGATCCGCCGCGAGCGCCGCCGCCACCGCGTCCCTCGACCGGGTCGGTGTCCCGATCGAGCCGCGCCGGCAGTGGCCGACAGGCGCGGACCGGCTCGGCGTGCCCGTCAAGGGGCGCATCCCGGCCGGCGAGCAGGCGAGCGAGGGGCGGGCGCTCGCGCGCCTCACGGATCTCGGCTGGGGCGGAACCCTTCGCGAGCTCTTCGCCGCCGGTGCCGTGGACCAGCCGGTGCCCCCGCGGGTGCGCGACGCGTGCGTGCGCGTGCTCGCCGAATGGGGCTGGGACGAGCGCCCCGTCGCGGTCGTGTCGATGCCGTCGCGCTCGCGGCCCCTTCTCGTCTCGTCGCTCGCGCAGGGCATCGCCGAGATCGGGCGGCTGCCGTATCTCGGCGAGCTCGGATCCGCGGGCGGCCGGCCCGGCGGACAGCCGAGCGGGAACAGCGCCTTCCGCCTCGCCGGGATCTGGGACCGCTTCACCGCGGCGGGCCTCGACGTCCCGGCAGGGCCCGTGCTCCTCGTGGACGATCTGGCCGACAGCCGGTGGACGCTCACGGTCGGCGCGCGCGTGCTCCGCGCGGCCGGCGCGACGGCCGTCCTTCCGTTCGCGCTCGCGCTGCGCGGCTGACCCGGTCGCCCGCGGGAGCACCCGTGGGGGATCCTTCGGCGAGCGGACGCCGCTCGAGGACCAGCAGCGACGCCATCAGGCTCAGCACGAGCAGCCGCACCGAGCCGGACCCGCAGCGGGCGGAACGGCGCGGCATCGCGTGCCTCAGCAGGCGGGACGGTTGAGCACGTCGGACGCCACGCGCTGCTCCTGCAGCTCGCCGAGGGGCCCGGTCATCATGGTCCGGTCCTCGACGATCACGGTTCCGCGGAGCAGGGTCATCGTGTTCCAGGCGCGGGTGCGGTAGCCCTCCCACGCCGTGTAGTCGGCCTCGTGCAGGTCGGCGGCGCTGACCCGCTTGTCCACGTCGATGTCGAGCACGGCGAGATCCGCGTCGCTGCCGACGGCGATCGCGCCCTTGCGCGGATACAGGCCGAGGATCTTCGCCGCGTTCGCCGAGGTGAGGTCGACGAACCGGACGAGGTCGAGCCCCCGGTCCACCACGCCCTCGGTGTACGCCACGGCCATCCGCATCTCCACGCCGGCGAACCCGCCCGTCGCGTCGAAGATCGTCTTTCCGCGGGTCTTCACGTCGAAGTCGGTGCACACGCCATCGGTCGCGAGCGTGCTCAGCGTGCCGTCGATGAGCGCCGGCCACATGCGGTCGCGGTCGGGCGCATCCTTGAGCGACGGGTACGTGTGGTAGATGGCGCCGTGCGGCTGCCGGTAGTCCGCGGCGGAGAAGTACGCGTAGTGGGGGAGGATCTCGCCGTAGATCGGCGCGCCCTCTCCGCGGGCCTGGCGGATCGCCTCGATGCCGTCGTTCGCACTCACGTGCATGAGGTAGATCGCGGCGCCCACGTGCCGGGCGAGCGTGATCGCGCGCTGGAAGGACAGCCGCTCGGAGAGCACGTTGTGCGCGTGGTGCATGTTCTCCAGGCCGATCGCGCCCTGGTGCTTCAGGCGACGGTAGGAGTACATGACGATGTCGTCGTCCTCGGCGTGCACCGCGAGCATGGCGCCGGCCGCGGCCGTCTGCTCCATGATCCCCCACATGTTGCCGAGGTCGGTCTTCTGGTGCGGGCGGGTGGGCGTGGTGTTCGTCATCCACACCTTCCAGCTGCCGTGGCCGTTCCTGACCGCATCCGGGATCTGCTCCAGCACGGAGAACGGGATCTCCGGCTCCTTGAAGGTGCCGTGCAGGGCGAAGTCGGTGTAGCTGATCCCGTTCCACTCCGTCGCCTTGCGCCGGAAGGAGTCCTCGAGGTCGTCGCCGGGCTGCCAGTGCGCGAAGTCGACGAGCGTCGTGGTGCCGCCATACACCGCACCCTCCGAGACCCGATCGGACCCGAAGCACTTGATGCCGCTCTCCGCCGCCGTCGGGAGGACGGAGTTGGTGTGCACGTGCGGGTCGATCCCACCGGGCACGACCAGCTTGCCGGCGACGTCGACGACGCGGTTCGCGGCGTCGTGCGGCGTGGTGCCGGCGAGGGCGAGCGCGGCGATCCTCCCGTCGGCGATCGCGATGTCGAGGCGCGCGGGCCCGGAAGGGGTGACGACGAGGCCGCCGGTGATGAGGAGGTCGTACATGTCAGTCCTCTTTCCGTTCGAAGGGGGAGGCGAGCAGATAGCGCTCGTCGAGCGAGACCTTGATGCTCTTGCGGGCGTTGACGAGCTGGGACACGGCGACGTCGGCGGCGGCGGAGAGCAGCATCGCGGTGCGCTCCCGGCTCCAGCCGCGGTCGGCGCGCACGATCGCCATGGTCTCGTCGAGGGCGAGGGTCGCGGCCTCGTCCAGGGTCTCGCCGTCGCCGAGGACGATCATCCGTCCCTCGGCGAACACGACGGGACCGCGCACGGGGCCCGGTGCGACGACGTGGACCGACAGCTCGACCGAGCCCTCCATCTCGACGGCGGTCAGCGAGCACTCGCCGTCCCCCTGGACCGCGTGCAGGTCGCCGGCGTACAGGAGGCCGCCGACGACCTGGGCGGTGACGAACAGGGACGCGCCGGCGACGATGTCGCGGCAGTCCATGTTCCCGCCGTAACGGCCGACCGTCGACGAGTTCGGGCTCTCGCCGGCCGGCGCGACGCCGATCTTGCCGATCATCGGGCGGATCGGCACCCGGACGTCATCGGGGAAGTGCGCGTGGCCGTCGTGCACCGGCACGACGAGTCCGTCCATGCGCAGCGGCGCTCCGAAGCCGCCGCGCCCGGGCAGGGTGACCATGCCTCCACGGTCTGCGAGCCGGATCGCGTGCACGTCGATGCGGAGGAGGTCGCCGGGCTGCACGTCTTCGATCACGACGGGGCCGGTGACCGGGATCGAGAAGCGGGTGTAGTCGTCCGCGGTCTCGAACGCCGGATCCGTGAGCAGGCTCCGTGCGTCGAGCACGAAGTGCTCGCCCGGGGCGACCCGCAGGACCGGCTCGGCCTCCGGGTCGAACTCGGTGCGGGCGTGCAGGAAGCCGGCGTGCGCCGTGGCGGTGGGCATCACGCGCCCGCGGTGCCGTACACGGGAGTCACCCAGTGCTCGAGACCGGGGATCCGGCCGCGCACGGCGCGCTGGTACAGATCCTGCAGCTGCTGCGTGATCGGGCCCGGGTTCGTGCCGTCACCGATCGGGGTGCGGTCGACGGAGGTGACGTGGTTGACCTCGGCCGCGCTGCCGCACACGAAGATCTCGTCGGCCGAGTAGAGCTCGGTGCGGTCGATCGGCCGCAGGTCGACCTCGAGCCCGAGCTGGGTCGCGGCGAGCTGCAGCACGCTGTCACGCGTGATGCCCTCGAGGATGCTCTCGGTGGAGGGGGGCGTGCAGAGCCGGCCCTGCCGCACGATGAACACGTTGTACCCCGCGCCTTCGGCGACGTGCCCGCTCTCGGTGAGCAGGAGCGCCGCTCCGTAGCCGTTGCGGCGGGCCTCGAGCAGGGCGAGGCGGCCGTTCTGATAGTTCGCGATCGACTTGATGCGCGGCGGCATCGCGCGGTCGGAGAGGCGCGCCCAGCTGGAGATCTGCACGGCGAGTCCCGTGGCACCGAAGTAGTTGCCCATCGGGATCGCGGCCATGTAGACGGTGGAGGGGCCGGTGTCGTCGGGCTTGCCGTCGGCGGAGTCGACGAACACCTGGGTGCGCATGTGCAGGTTCGACCGCAGCTCGTTGGCGCGGATCAGGCCGAGGAGCTGGCCGGAGAGCTCCTCGATGTCGGTGGGGCCGTCGATCTCGACGACGCGCATCGAATCGACCAGGCGGCGCATGTGGTCGGCGACCCGGAAGGCGTACAGCTCGCCGTCCTCCTCGCTCCAGTACGCGCGGAAGCCCTCGAACACCCCGACGCCGTACTTCGCCGTCGTGGAGAGGACGTGCAGCCGGGCGTCGGCGTACTCGATGAGCTCGCCGTCGTGCAGCAGGTATCGGACCGGGGCGGAAGAGGTCGACATCGTCGTGAACCATCCTGTCTGTCTTCATTTAAAGAAGGTTGTCATCATAATAATGAAGAAATTCGGCCTGCATGTCAATCCGCGATGAAGAAGCTGCGAGGAGTGGGCGGGCGCGTGGCCCGAAAAACCTCGTATCGACCCGGAATCGCTGCGAGCGCCGGGCGGGGTGACCCCGACGGCACCTTCAATAAAGTGATGACTCGCGTGGGCGAGGGGTGTCAGGCCGGTCCGACGTCGTTCACGATGGGGACCACCGGCGCGGGCCTCTGGTGGTGCGTGCGCGTCGCCTTCCTGGCCGTGACCTGCGCACGCACCCGGGGATCGATGAAGGCGATCAGGATGTCGACGGCCACATACGCGAACAGCAGAGTCGAGGCGATGATGAGGACGAATCCCTGGATCACCGGAATGTCGACCTGAAGGATGCCCTTGAGCGCCCAGGTGCCGATCCCCGGCCAGGAGAACACCGTCTCGAGGATCACAGCGCCGCTGAGTGCCGCTCCGGTGAGGATCACCAGGAAGGTGAGCAGGGTGCGCCGGATGTCGCCCATCGCGTACCGGAACACCATCCACTCGCTGAGCCCGCAGGCCCGTGCGAACTCGACCTGCGGGGAGAGCAGCGCCGCCGAGAGTCCCGTCCTGACCACACGGGCGAAGAAGGCGGAGAAGAAGATCCCGAGAGTGACGATCGGGAGGACCGCATGGGCCAGCGCACCGCCGATCGTCTGCCACGAGCCCGACAGGGCTGCGTCGATGAGCACGGATCCCGTGATCTTCGGCGGCACCGGATCGAGCGGCGACAGCATGCCGAGCGGTGCCGGTGCGATCCGCAGCACCTGGAAGAAGACGTAGATGATGATGAGCGCGAGGGCGAACTCCGGCAGGGCCAGCGTGGCGGACGTGTACCCCGAGAGCGCCCGATCGAGATGACCGCCCCGGCGGTAGGCGCTGACCGCGCCCATGGCCGTTCCGAGAGTCACGGCGAGGAGGAGACCGGGGATCACGACCAGCAGGCTGGGGAGCAGGCGCACCATGATCTCTTGCGAGACAGGGGCACCGGAGAAGAACGAGGTGCCGAGGTCGCCCGACAGCACCGACGTCAGGTAGTGCCACCACTGGGTGAGGACGGGCTGATTCAACCCCAGTTTCGCGTTGAGGTCGGCCACCTGCTGAGGGGTCGCGAACTCCCCGAGCACCGCGTGCGCCGGGTCCCCCGGCATCAGCGACACGATGGCGAAGGAGGCCGAGATCACGGCCACCAGCAGAACGGCCGCCAGCACCAGGCGGCCCAGCACGAAGCGGATCATCGGTTGTTCCTTTCCACGGCGAGTTCCGGCGCCCCGGACTCGAGACCGCCTGGCCGGACGGAGCCCGGCGCGTCCGCGGCGGCTCCCGTCGGGAGGTCGGTCGGCAGCGGATCCGCGGGAGCGAGGTCTCTCGTCGGGACCCCCGGGGTCAGCGAGAGTTCGGCCGAGAGCAGCGACCTGGTGTACGGATGCTGCGGGCGCTGCATGACGTTCTCGGTCGGACCGATCTCCACGATGCTGCCGAGGTGCATCACCGCAGTGCGGTTGCAGAGCCGCCGGACGGTGTGGATGTCGTGGGAGATGAAGACGAATGTCAGCGACTTGGTGCGCTGCAGGTGGACCAGCAGCTGGAGGATGCTGGCGCGCACGGTCTGGTCCAGCGACGAGGTGGGCTCGTCCAGCACGACGAAGGTCGGCTCGCTGATCAGCGCGCGGGCGATCCCGACACGCTGCTGCTGCCCGCCGCTCAGAGCGCCGGGCTTCCGGGTGAGGAACTCCCGCGGCAGCCCGACTTCGTCGAGCATCGCGAGCACTCGTTCCCGGCGTTCCTTCGCCGATCTCACGAGCTTGGTCGCGACGAGAGGTTCCTCGATGATCTGCAGGATCGTCATGCGCGGATCGAGGGACGCATAGGGCTCCTGGAACACGACCTGGAACTTCGACCTCGCGCGCCGCAGCCTCCGGCCGCGGAGGGCGGTGAGGTCTTCGCCGTCGAGGACGACTGTTCCCTCGTCGGGCTCGACGAGTCGCGCGAGCAACCGGCCCAGCGTCGACTTGCCGGATCCGCTCTCGCCGACGAGACCGAGGGTGTCCCCGTGCTGCAGGGTGAGACTCACGTCGTTCACCGCGTAGACGGCGCTTCCCCTGCCCTGTGCGGCGAACGTCTTGCTCAGATGCTCCGCACGGAGGATCGGCATGTCCTGCGCGCCTGTTTCCCTGGTCATCTCACGACACCCTTGCTGTTTCGGCAGAAGGCCCTCGTTCGCGAAGCCCGTCCGTGGTCAAGCCCTTGCCGGCTGCGGCATTCAGCAGCGCGCGCGTGTACTCGTGCTGGGGATCGGTGAAGACCGACTGCACGTCTCCGACCTCGAGAATGTCCCCCCGGAACATGACGGCGACGCGATCGCAGTAGGTGGCGACGACGGTCAGGTCGTGAGTCACCAGAAGCATCGAGCGCCCCGTCGACAGGATGATCTCGCGCATGAGATCGAGCACGCGCCGCTGCACGGTCATGTCCAGCGCGGTGGTGGGCTCATCGGCGATGAGCAGTTTCGGATCGAGGCTCAGTGCGATCGCGATCACGACGCGCTGCGCCATTCCGCCGCTGAGCTCGTGGGCGTGGCCCGCGAGAACGCGTTGCGTGTCGTTGATCCCGACCGAGCGCAGAAGCTCCTCGGCACGCGCCCGGGAGTCCTTTCTGCTGATCTTCTCGTGCGCGCGCATGACGTTGAAGAACTGTCGTTCGATCGTGAGAATCGGGTTCAGCGCGTCGAACGGATTCTGCGCGACGAATCCGATCTGCCTGCCCCGGACGGACCGGATCTCCTTCGCGGAGGCCATGCTGATCTCGTTGCCGTCGAAGACGATCCTGCCGAAACTGCGCCCTGTCGGCGGCAGCAGTCCGATGACGGATCGCGCGGTCGTCGACTTCCCGGATCCGGACTCTCCGACGAGTCCGATGATCTCGTTCCGCTCGACCGTGAAGGAGATCCCATTGATGATCTGGCGGGTCTGACCGTGGGCGCCGAACTCGACGCTGAGATCGGAGATCTCCAGTAGCGGGTTCGTCATCACGAGTGTCCTCCTGTCGCCTCGGCGCGGGCCTCGATGCCGTCCGCGATCGCGTTGAACGCGACGACCACGAGGAAGATCGCCACTGTGGGGAAGGCGGATGCCCACCATCTGCCGTCGATCAGCAGCGTCATCCCGTCTCGGATCATGCCGCCCCAGGTGGGGGTCGGCGGGGTGGTGCCGACGCCGAGGAAGTTGAGGGCGGCGATCACGCCGATGGCGTTCGCGGCCGCGAGAGTGGTCTGCACGAGCACGATGCCGTACGCGTTGCGGACGATGTGCTGAACGGCGATGCGCAGCGGAGAGGCGCCCGCGGCGACGGCGGCCTCGACGAATCGCTTCGAGCGCAATGCCACCGCCTCGGCGCGTACCAGGCGGGCGAATCTCGGGGTGTTGACGATCGCGATCGCCACGACGATGTCGAACGCGCTTCCGCCCATGAGCCTGATCGCGACGATCACGAGGATGAGGATCGGCAGCGCCGAGAAGCCGTCGAGGCCGCGCATGAGGATGTCCCCCAGCTTTCCCCCCGACGCGGCGATCCCCACGGGGACGCCGAGGGCGAGCGCGACGAGGGCACCCGCGAGTGCGATGGGGATGTCGCGTCCGCCGGCGTCGAGGACGCGGGAGTAGACGTCGAAGCCGAAACCGTCGGTACCGAAGAAGTGCGTCGCGCTCGGCGCGAGTCCGATCGCCTCGACATCGGGCTTGGTCGGGCTGAACGGCAGAGGGAAGAGCACGCCCGAGAGCATGAACGCGACGAGGAACACGAGCGCGACGGCGATCGTGATGCTGCTCCTGTGCTTGCGGGCGAAGAGCTGCGCCCGCTTGAGGCGGGGGAATCTGCTGGAGGCGATGACCGAGGTCGTCGTCGGTCGGGCGGCCACTGCGGTCGTGGCCGCGGTGTTGTACTCCGCGAACTTCATGGCTTCACCGGGGGTTTCGAGGGATGCGGGTGAGGGGGCGGGGAGGCGACGGATCATGCCGCCTCCCCGCGTGCGACTACTTGCCGAAGTCCGAGAAGGCCAGCTGGCCGTTGGGCAGCGGGTTTCCGGTGGCGATGCCGTTCGTCGCGATCACGTACGGAGTCTCGACGAGTTCGATCAGAGGCAGCTCGGTGTCGCCGATCTTCGCGATCTGATGGAACAGATCGCTGCGGGTCTTCGTGTCGGAGGCCGGGGTCGCCGACACCTGGGACAGCAGGTCGAGCAGGGCGGGGCTGCTCCAGAACGTGCCGCTGTTGTTCGGGGACTTGCCGAACTTCACGTACGTGAGCCAGGCGGGGTCGGCGATCGCGATGGGCTCGCCGTAGAGCGCGCTCTGATACAGGTGGGTCGTGTACATCACGTCGGTGAACTGGGTCGGGCCGGAGATGACCTCGAGCTTGACGCGGATGCCCACGGCGGCGAGCATCGACTGGACCAGCACCGAGCTCTTCGAGGTCACGGGACCGGGTCGAGTCGGGCTGTAGGTCAGGGTCAGGTCGAAGCCGTTCGGGTATCCGGCATCGGCGAGCAGCTTCTTGGCCTTCGCCGGGTCGAACTTGTAGGCGTCTCCGGTCTGGCCGAAGTTGAAGGCCTTGTTGAACGAGGACACGGCGGGAGTCGCGTAGCCGGCGTAGGCGCCCTTGGCGAGTTCGTCCCGGTTGATGGCCATCGACACCGCCGTACGCACCCGCACGTCGTTCAGAGGCGCGTCACGGGTGGAGAACATCAGGTTGTCCATGTTGAGGCTGGCGCAGTCGGTGACGTTGATGCCGGGCTTGCCGACGAGGGCGCGGTACTGGCTCGGCTGGAAGCCCACCGCGACCTGAGCCTCGCCGGTCTCCAGGAGCTGCTGGCGCGTGGTGTCGTCGGGGACGCTCTGCACGGCGACCTTCTTCACAGCGCGCTTGGGGCCGCCCCAGTTCGGGTCCGCCGTGACGGCGAGCGACTCCCGCGGGCTGAAGTTGTCGAGCTTCCAGCCGCTGTAGTCGGCGAGGTGCGTGAAGAGCCACTTCTGGGCGACCGGGTCGTCGGAGGTCGCGTGCGACTGGGCCTCGACGGAGTCGTAGATGTAGCCGAGCGGGTTCTGCAGGACATCCAGCGCGGTGGAGGAGAAGGACTTCAGATTGAACTTGAAGGTGTGGTCGTCGATCTTGGTGATCAGATTGTCGACGTCGTACCCCGCCTGGGCGAAGGACGCCTTCAGTACCGGCTGGATGACGAAGCCGTACTTGCTGAAGCTCCACATCACGTCGTCGGTGCTCAGCGTGTGGCCGGTCTGGCTCTTCAGCGGGCGAAGCTTGACCTCGATCGACTTGAGGTCCTTGCTGAGCGCGATGCTCTCCGCGAGCTTTCCCGTCACCTTCCCCGGCACGGGGTTCTTGCAGGACACCTCGTACGAGCCCAGCTGCGAGCCCAGTCCCGAGAGGACGGCCTGCGATGCATTGCCGCCGTACGGGAAGATGGTGAGATTATCGGGAAGGCTCGGGAGTACCATGACCGCGGAATCGCGGACCGGCTTCTGGCTCGTGGATGAAGCGGCTTGCCCTGCGCCGCAGCCTGCCAGTCCAAGGACCGCGGCCACGGTCGCGGCGACGATTCCGATCGTTCTCTGTGATTTCATCATGCTGCCCCTTTTTCGGGGTGCTTCAGTCGAGCACCACACTGTGACTCAAGGAGTCTTCACTCTACTGAAGACGTCATCAGTATGTCAATCATTCTTCCGCGGGCGATGATGCCCCATCTCGCTCGTCTTCTGGTCCTTCCTGATGCCCGACCGCCCCGAGAAGAGGGGATCCTGTTCCCTTGGGCCGGCTTCGCGGGTACCATCGCGATGATCCCAATATTTTGAAGAGACATCATGATGATGAAGACGGGGAGGGTCGCCGATGGATGCCTCCACGACGCCGGGATATCCGGTCGGCGCGCGCGGATACGAACGGTTCTCCGGTGTGGTCCGAGAGCTCGCTTCGCAGTCGACGCCGTCCTGGCCGGCCGAGGTTCGCGCGCCCGATGACGCGCCGAACGTCGTCCTCGTACTGGTCGACGATCTGGGCTTCAGTGACATCTCGCCGTTCGGGGGCGAGATCGACACGCCCCACCTGCGGGAGATCGCGGAGGCGGGGTATCGGTTCACGAACTATCACACGTCGACGGTCTGCGCGCCGGCTCGGGCTTCCCTGCTGACCGGACTGAACCCGCACAGGGCGGGATTCGCGACGGTCGCGGGGTCGAGCCCGGGATACCCCGGGTTCAGCGCGGAGCTTCCTTCGGACGCCCCAACGCTCGCGGAGTCCTTCCGGGCGGCCGGTTATGCCACCTTCATGGTCGGCAAGTGGCACCTGACGCCCTCGAACAAGCTCCACGACGGCGCCGAGAAGTCGTCGTGGCCGGTCCAGCGCGGGTTCGACCGCTATTACGGCTGCATGGACGCGTACACCACGCTGTTCCAGCCGCACCGCCTCATGCGTGACAACAGTCCGATCACCGTCGACGAATACGACAGCTCCTTCTATCTGACGGACGCGCTCACCGCCGAGGCCGAGTCGATGATCGCGGGGCTGCGCGCCAACGACCCGACCAAGCCGTTCTTCCTCTATTTCGCGCATCAGGCCGCGCACGCTCCGTTGCAGGCGAAGGCGGACGACATTCAGAAGTACCGCGGCCGGTACGAGGCGGGCTGGGATGTCGTCCGGGCCCGACGAGAAGCCCGGCAGCGCGAGGAAGGGCTGTTCCCGGACGGCGGCCGGCCGTCGCCGCGCGATGCGGAGCTGACGGCCTGGGACGAGCTGACCGAGGCGCAGCAGCGCTGGTTCGCGCGGTGCATGGAGGTCTACGCCGCGATCGTCGACACGGTGGACCAGAGTCTGGGCAGAATCGTGGCTCAGCTCAAGGCGATGGGGGAGTACGACAACACGATCATCGCCTTCACCTCCGACAACGGCGCGAGCGGTGAGGGCGGAGACCACGGGACGGCGACGTATCTGGCGTCGATGGGAGCTCCGACGGATCTCGCGCTCGGCGAGGCCGGTTCTCCGATGGACCTGGACGAGGTCGGTGGTCCGCGCTCGATGATGCACTACCCGCGCGGGTGGGCCTCGGTGTCGAACACGCCGTTCGCGAAGTACAAGCGATTCATGATGGAGGGCGGCATCCGGGCTCCTCTGATCGTGTCCTGGCCTCGCGGGCTGCCGCGACGGGCCGACGACCAGGGGCTGCGCGCCCAGTACGCCTACGTGTCCGATCTCGGGCAGACCCTGCTCGCGCTCGCCGGCGTCGTCGCGCTCCCGCGCTGGAACGGGCGGGAGGTTCCGTCCGTCGACGGTGTGAGGTTCGACGACGTGCTCCGCGACCCTCGGGCGGCAAGCCCGCATGCCGAGCAGTATGCCGAGTTCGCAGGCAGTCGCGCGTTCAGCAGCGGCCGATGGAAGATCCTCACCGAACACCGTGCCGGCGAGGAGTTCTCCGATGCCGAGTGGCGGCTGTACGACATGGAGGAGGATCCCTGCGAGACCGTCGACCTCGCGCCGGGGAACCCCGAGCTCGTCGCGCGTCTCGCGGCGCGCTGGCGCGAGGAGGCCTGGCGCAACACCGTCTTCCCGCTCAACGACGACGGCACCCTGACGAGGACCCGCCCGTCGTCCGATCTGCGTCTGGAGCGACCGACCGTCCTGCGGCCGGCATCGCCGACGCTGGAGCGCTTCCGATCCAATCGGCTGATCCGGCTGAGGTCGTTCGAGGTGATCGTCCGCTTCGTCGCCGGACCGGACGGTGAAGGAGTGCTGTTCGCCCACGGCGACCAGGGCGGAGGCTACGTCGCCTTCATCGAAGACGACCGGTTCTGCATCAGCTACAACGAGTACGGACGCATGCACCGAGCTTCGGCGCCCCTGGGTGCGCGGTTCCCCGAGGTCATCCGAGTGACGTTCACCGCGGAACCCGGGATCCGGTGGGGGATCTCGGCGACGATCGACGGTGCGCGCGCGCTCGACCTCGGGCCGGTCCTGCAGATGGCGGGAGCCGCGCCCTTCACCGGCATCAGCGTGGGCGTCGACCGCGGAAGCCCGGTGGACGCGGAGCTGCACGAGCGGCGCGGCCCGTTCCGCTGCACGGGCGCACTGGAGTCGGTCGAGTACCGGCCGGGTCCGCGGGCCGAGTACAACACGGAGATCATCGTCGACATCGATCGCGCCGCCGCCTCGCGTTCGGACTAGGCGCCACCTTCATCTCACAGGCGGGTGCATCATCATAATGAAGTTTCGTGGCAGTGCTGTTGTCGAGCGAGGATGTCTCGATTGCCGCGGATGCTGGTTGTTTTGAGGGAGACTGCGCCGAGGTCGGCAGTTGACTCGCTCACTGAGATTCAATAGAATGAAGATATGTTCAATAAGCTTACCGATGGCTTGACGGTCCTTGGCGGCGCGTACGAGCTCGAGGACAGAGTGAGCTGGGTACCACGCGGCTCGACCGGGTATCAGGCATCCAACTGCTATCTGCTGACCGAGGGTGATGCGCATCTTCTCGTCGACTCCGGAATGGCGGTGCACGGCGGCGAGATCCTCGACGATCTCGCCGAGCTGATCGGAGAGGGCGGCGGGGTGTCGATCTTCTTCACCCGTCCCGAGATGGACTGCGTCTCCAACCTCGAGCCGATCTCCCGCCGCTTCGACATCCTCCGTCTCTTCACCGGTGGCGTGATCAATCCTTTCGACGCGTTCGACGACGTCAGCCGGTTCGCGCTGCGCGGCCGCCGCGAGCAGATCGACGGCACCCGTACCGTCGAGGGGGATGCCCTCGAGCGCTCGATGAGCATCGAGATCGCTCCGGGGCGGATCCTCGACGTGCAATCGCCTCTGCTGCGTCTCCTGCCCACCTTCTGGGGGTGGGATGGCAAGACCGGTGCGCTGTTCACCTCCGACACCTTCACGCACGGCGTGATGGAGCGGCCTGACGGCCCGCGGGTGATCGACGGATCCGTCGAGGACGACACGACGCCCGAGCAGGTCGCGGCGCACCTGTTCGCCAAGTACGAGTGGCTGCCGCGTGCGACCAAGCATCCGCTGCGCGACTGGCTCGTGGAGACCTTCGACCGTTTCGATCCTGAGATCATCGCGCCTTCGCGCGGATCCGTCATCCGCGGACGCGCCAGCGTCCGCCACCACCTCGACCTCATGCTGGCCGCTCTGGCCGACGACGCCGCATAGGAGACCTCGCATGGAGAACATCATCACCGAGACGATGGCGGCCGAGTTTCCGCGGGAGATCCGGGACGGCGTCTTCTGGATGGGTGCGTGCCTGCCGTTCCACCTCGCCGACCGCGTCATCCACGGCCACAACTCGGCCTATGTGATCAAGGGCAGTGAGAGCTCGATGATCGTCGACACGGGCAACCCGTCGAGCTGGACCACGATCTCCGCCAAGCTCGACGAACTGCTCGGCGACGAGCCGCTCACCTACGTCTTCCCGACGCATCCCGAGCTTCCGCACACCGGGAACCTGCCTCGACTCGTCGAGAAGTACCCCGATGTCCAGGTCGTCGGCGACATGCACGACTACCACCTGTTCTATCCGCAGATCGTGCCCAACCTGCACTCGCGGGTCCCCGGGGACGTGATCGATCTGGGCGGTGGCCAGGAGGTCCTCATCGTCGAGGCGATGATCCGCGACCTTCCGAACACGCAGTGGGCGTTCGCCCGACGGGAGAAGGTCCTCTTCACCGCCGACGGGTTCTGCTACATGCATCGTCCAGAGCTGGATGACGAGGATCCGCTGCACCTTCCGGGGGAGTGCGCGCTCACCACGGACGAGCTGTCCACGCCGATCGCGGTGGAGAACGCCGCTTTCTTCACCGGGAGCGCACTGTACTGGGCGCGCTTCAACGACGACGCCGACCAGGTCTACGACCGTGTGCTCGCGCTGGTCGACGAGCTCGGTGTCGAGCTCGTCGCTCCCACCCACGGGAACGTCATCACGAACGTCCGCGACGTCGAGCCCATCATCCGCGCAGGTCACAAGCAGGCCTACCGCTACTGACGAACCCGCCCCGTCGCGGGGCTGAAAGGAGAATCCCATGATCGAGATCTGCGGCAAGCAGGTGCGCGACACGTTCGCCGAGCTGCTCGACCCGACTTCGACCGCGCTCGTCGTGATCGACATGCAGAAGGGCGCGGTCTCGAAGGGCGGCGCGATCGCCGACTCCGGTCACGACATGAGCATGATGCCGCGCATCGTGGATCAGTGCGCGAGGGCGATCCGAGCTGCACGCGAGAACGGCGTGCCCGTCTTCCACATCTGCGTGGAGAACCTTCCCGACGGCAAGAGCTCCACGGCGGCGTGGCTGCGCGCGCTCTACACGGTGGGCCACGGCCGCTCCACCGACCTCGGCCGGCTCAGCGCGAAGGGCGACCCGCTCACCGAGTTCACCGAGTCCTGCGCTCCGGAGGGTGACGAGGTCGTCATCCGCAAGCGCCGGCAGAGCGCCTTCGTCGGCACCGAGCTCGCGCTGCTGCTGCGCAGCCAGGGCATCGAGTCGGTCGCGATCGTGGGCGTCTCCACGGGCGGCTGCGTCGAGGCGACGCTGCGCGACGCGGGCTCCAACGACTTCTACGCGGTCCTCCTCGACGACGCCGTCGGCGCCTACGACGAGACCGTGCACGACGCGGCGCTCACCGTGATGCGCGCGCGGCACGATCACTGCTCGCTGGACGAGGCCATCTCCGTCTGGGAAGGCGCCACCCGCTGAGGCGGGCTGGGGGCACCGGGATGTCAATCACGAGCATCCACCGCCTGGGCGGGGAGATCGACCTCGACGAGCGGGTGAGCTGGTGCCCTCCCGGCACGCGCACCACGCAGCCGGTGAACTGCTATCTGATCCGCGGTGCGCACGGCGCCCTGCTCGTCGACACGGGCCTGCGCGTGCACGAGACCGCGGTGCTGGAGGGCCTGGACGCGCTGCTCGAGGACGGGACGCCGCTCTCGGTGCTGTTGACCCGCACCGAGATGGAGTGCTGCCTGAACCTGCCCGCGATCGAGGAGCGCTTCGGCCTCGACGCGGTCTGGTACACCGGAGGCATCACCGTGCCGCGCAGCACCGCCGAGGTGCGTCGCGTGAGCGTCGAACCGGGGACGGCGCAGTGGATCGAGCCCTATCCGGGCATGAGGATCGAGCTGATCTCGCCCCTGCTGCGGCTGCTGCCGACGCTGTGGGTGCACGAGCCGGACACCGGCTGGCTGCTCACCTCGGACGCATTCACGCACGGCGACGCCGCCCCCGCGGACGGGCTGAGCAAGTTCCGCTGGTTCACGCTCGCCGACACCCGGCCGATCGCGGCGCACGTGCGCACGGTGGTCGGCGAGCGCGGGATCCGCACGCTCGGGCCCGGATACGGCCGCCCGTTCACGGAGGACGAGGTGCCGTCCGCGACGCGGGCGGTCGCGGACGAGATCGAGAGGATCGGGATCGCATGAGCACCGCATTCGAGAGCGCCCGGCGGATCGCCGACGGCGTGTTCTGGCTCGGCGGATGCCTGTCCGCCTTCGGCCACGGCGAGGAGGTGCACTACCACGTCAACGCATACCTGGTGATCGGGCAGGAGCGCACCGCCCTCGTCGACACGGGGGACCCCGCGCACCGCGCGGTGGTGCTCGCCCAGCTGGAGGAGGCGCTCGCCGGGCGTCCGCTCGACTACCTGGTCCCGACCCACCCGGAGATCCCGCACGCGGGCAATCTGCCCGCCCTGCTGGAGCGCTATCCGGACGCCGTGGTGGTCGGAGAGACGCGCGACTACCACCTGCACTTCCCCGAGCATGCGCACCGGCTGCGCCCGCTCGCGGCGGGCGAGTCGATCGACCTCGGCGGGCGCGAGCTCGAGCTCCTGCCCGCGCACATCCGCGATCTGGAGAACACGACGTGGGCATGGGATTCGGGGGCCGGGGTGCTGTTCGTCTCGGACGGCTTCTCCTTCATCCATGACGTCCCGGGCCCCGACGACGAGGACGAGCCCGTGCACCGTCCGGGGCAGTGCCGGCTCTTCTCCGGCGAGATGCCGGAGCCGCCGAGCGTGGCGCAGGCCGCGTACGGCACGGGACGGGCCCTGTACTGGACCAAGTTCGTGGACGTGAGCGATGCGTTCACGGCGATCGAGCGGATCCTGGACTCCCATCCGACGTCGTTCATCGGCCCCGCGCACGGCAACGTCATCGACGACGTCGACGGGATGCTGCGCACCTCGCTCGCCGCGCACCGCGCGGTGTATCAGGGAAGCGCCGTCGGCTAGACGTTCACTATAATGAAGACAGTTTTGAAATGATGAAATACAGGGCGGATCGGGACGCGAGGATGCGTCGGGATCCCGGCAAGGAAGCAGGCGGAGACAATGCGTGATCTCATCGGCTATGGAGAGCATCCGCCGGTCGTCGGCTGGCCCGGCGACGCGCGCGTCGCGGTGTCGCTCGTGCTCAACTTCGAGGAGGGGGCCGAGAGTTCGATCGAGGCGGGCGACGCACGGGACGAGGACATCTCGATCTTCGGCGGCTGGTCGGCGGATCCGACCCGGCGCAGCCTCATGAAGGAGTCCTTCTTCGAGTACGGCAGCCGCGTCGGCATCTGGCGCTACCTCGGCCTGTTCCGGGAGTACGGCGTCCGTTCCACGGTCATGGCCTGCGGCATCGCGCTCGAGCGCAATCCCGAGGCCGCCAAGGCCATCGCCCGCGACGGCCACGAGATCTGCGGGCACGGCTACAAATGGCAGGGCCTGGTCGGGATGACGGCGGAGGAGCAGCGTGCCGAGATCCGCCGCTGCGTCGCCGCGATCGAGCAGACCGCGGGCGTCCGCCCGTCCGGCTGGTACGTCCGCGAGGGCATCACCGAGGAGACCAGGGCCGTGCTCGTGCAGGAGGGCTTCCTGTACGACTCGAACTCGTACTCCGACGACCTCCCGTACTACGTCGACACCGCCGAGGGGCCGCACCTCGTCGTGCCCTACGCGGGCGACACGAACGACGCGAGGTTCTGGGGCACGGGCAGTCTGGGCAGCCCCGACGACTTCTTCTCCGTGCTCAAGGACTCCCTGGACTGCCTGCTGCTCGAGGCCGACGAAGTGCCTCGGATGATGTCGGTGGGCGTCCACCTGCGCATCGGCGGCCGGCCGAGCGTCGCGATGGCGGTGCGCCGCTTCATCGAGTACGCCCAGGCTCAGCAGGGCGTCTGGTTCGGAACCCGCGAGGAGATCGCGCGCTGGTGGCTGCAGAACGCGCCGGCGACCGCGCCCGCGACCGAGATGGAAGGGGCGAGCCGATGAGCCGTCCGCCGGCCGATCTCGACCGTCTCGTGCACAACGCGCACGACATCGGATTCTCCGACCTCGCGAAGACCGGGCTGAAGGGGCAACAGGATCAGGGGCAGGTGTGCAACCTGATCTCGCGGGACCTCAGCGGGTCCGACGACCTCAACGTGAGCCTCGGCCGGATCCTGCCCGGTCAGCACCACCTCTGCCACCACCATCCGGATGCGTCGGAGTTCTATGTCGTGATCGCGGGCACGCCGCTCGTGCACCTGGACGGCAGCGACTACCGCGCCCGGCCGGGGGACGGCATCTACATCCCGCGGGGCACGAGCCACGGCATCACGAACGACACCGACGAGAACGTCGAGCTCGTGGTCGGGATGAGCAAGCCCGCCGACTGGGAATTCGTGTCGGACGAATGAGCGCGCAGACCGCCCGCCGTCCCGAGGTCGGGCTCATCACCGCGGATCCGACGCCGACGCTGCTGGGACTCCTCGAGGTCGTCGGCATCGGGTCGATCGTGATCGATGCCGAGCAGACCGGGCTGGGACCGGCTCAGTGCGCCGAGGCGGTGCACCGGCTTCGCGGCAGCGGGGTCGCCGTCGGCGTGCGGGTGCCCTCGCTCGAGGCCGACTGCCTGCTCACCTTCGCGAACACCGGGGTGGACGAGCTCGTACTTCCCCGTGTGCGCACGACGGCCGAGCTGGAGGCCGCGCATCGCGCGACCCGCTTCCCGCCGGTCGGCGAGCGGCCGCGTCAGGTGTCGCCGGCGTCCCGCTACGGCACCCGGTACGAGCACGTCCCGGTGCTCTCCGTGCTGTTCGAGACCGTGGACGCGTTGGACGGCGTCGACGAGTTCGTCCGGCACCCGCTGTTCCAGGGCGGGTGGATCGGGCCGACCGATCTCGTCGACGACCTGCAGCGGCACGGGCGGGACGAGTCCGTGGACGCGGCGGTGCAGCGCATCATCGACGCCGTGGCGGGCGCGGGGCATCGCATCGGCATGCCGGCGCCCAGTGCGGCCCGGGCAGGCGACGTGCACTCCCGTGGCGCCGATCGCGCGGCGATCTACTGGGAGCGCGAGGTCGCCCTGACCCTGCGCACCCTGCACGAGGCGGGCGAGGGCCCACACGGGCCCGCGGGCCGATGACCGGGACACGCGGAACCTGCACACGGATCTCCGGGGGATGACGATGGTGCGGACGAGAATGGACCCGCGGGCGGATAGAATGACGCTCCTCCAAGCGAACGAAGAAGGACGGCCTGTGGACGGCACGGCAGCAGCAGCGAAGACGGCGGACGAGGGACTCGACCGCGACTTCTGGATCGCTCATCTCGGAGCGCAGCTGCGCGAGCAGCGCACCGGGCGGTTCACGGTGGAGGAGCTGGCGGAGCGCGCCGGCGTCAGCGCGGGCCTCATCAGTCAGATCGAGCGCGGAATCGGCAATCCGTCGTTCGCGACGCTGCTGCGCCTGGCGAGCTCCCTCGACCTGCCGCTGGCGAGCATGTTCGCGGATCCGGTCGTCGGCAGCGACCACATGGTGGTGCGCCGTGCGGACCGCCGGCGCATGGAGATCCCGTCGCAGGGCATCATCATGGAGCTCATCGTTCCCGACTCCGAGCGCAAACTCGGTGTCGTGAGCATGACGATCCCGGCCAGCTTCGAGGGTGCGAGCACTCCGCACTCCCACGAGGGCGAGGAGTGCGTGCTGGTCACGGCCGGAAGCCTGGTCGCCTCGGTGGCGGGCCGTGAGGTCGAGCTCGAGGCCGGCGACAGCCTCACCTACGACGCGTCCCTGCCGCACTGGTGGAGCAACCGCACGGGATCCGCCGCCGTGATGCTCGCCATCTCGACGCCGCCGTCGCTCGGCCGTGCGCACTGACGCCGTGACCACGGGCGCTGCGCCCGCGACTGCCGCTGCGGCCGTCGAGCGGCCGACCGGCTCGGCGCCCGGGCCTCGGCGCCGCCTGGGCGTGCTCGTCCCGTCGTCGAACTCCAACGCCGAGTCCTCGATTCTGCGGATGCTGGCCGGCGAGGCCGACGTGGCAGCGCACTTCAGCCGGTTCCGGCTGCCGCCCGACCTGGGCGACCGCATCGACGCCGGCGTGCTCGGGGACGCCCCGGCGATGCTCGCCGACGTCGAGCCCGACGCGATCGCCTTCCACGGGACCTCCGGATCCTGGACCGGGTTCGCGGGCGAGCGCGAGCTGTGCGCGCAGCTGGAGGTGGTCGTGGGTGCTCCCGCGACGACCGCGACGCTCGCCGTGCGTGCCGCCCTCGACGCGCTCGGCCTGCGCCGGGTGGGGCTGGTCTTCCCCGGTCCGCGCCCGATCGCCGAGCAGATCGCCGTGCAGTACGCCGCCGACGGCGTGGCGATGCCGGTGATCTCCGCCCCCGAGGTCGAGCTCGCCAATGCGGAGATCGCCCGGGTCGGCGAGGACTGGATCGACGCCCTCCTGCGCCCGGCGTTCCAGGGCGACGTCGACGGCGTCGTGTGCATCGGGACGAACCTGCGCTCGGCGTACCGCGTCAGCGCGTTCGAGGCCGAGTTCGGGGTTCCCGTGATCGACAGTGCGACCGCGACGCTGTGGCAGTTGCTGCGCCTCGCCGGCGCAGCGCGCCCGATCGCCGGGTGGGGCGCGCTGCTGCAGGCGTGATCCGCCTCAGACGGCGGTGACCGCCTGCCAGGCGTCGGCGATCTCCTGGCGTGTGGCGATCCAGGCCTCGGCCTCCGCGGCGCGGTCGAGGAAGGCGTCCAGCGCGCCGATGTAGGCAGGCCGCCCGATGATCCGCGGGTGCAGGCCGACGCTCAGCACCGACGGACCGTGCCGGCCCTCGGTCTGCAGCATCTCCAGTGCGCCGCAGAGGAACGAGGCGAACGCGTCGGCCGTCGGGTACTGGGAGAGCAGGGCCGAGTCGTTCGTGTCGCCCGCGTAGGGGATCACGAGCAGCGGCAGACCGTCGGCGCCGGGGTGCGGCAGGTCGTCGTCGAAGCTGTTCGAGTCGTAGCCGAACCCCTCGTCGATCATCGCGCTCCGGGAGTGCAGGGTGAGGCCGTCCCGCGAATACCAGGTCGTCGGACGGGCGCCGGTGAGGTCCTCGATGATCGTGCGGGAGCGGTGCATGAGGTCGGCCTCGACCTCGGGGGCGAGCTGCGAGTGCGCGTCCCAGCCCAGGCCGTGATCGGCGATCTCATGCCCGTCCCGTGCGAGCGCCTCGGCGATCGCGGGGTTCGCCTCGAGCGCGGTCGCGCAGCAGAAGGCCGTGGCCTTGGCGTCGTGACGGCGCAGGGTGCGCAGCACGCGCCAGATGCCGCTGCGCGCGCCGTACTCGAACGCGGACTCCAGGTCGAGGTTGCGCTGGCCGGGGAGCGCCCGGTGCTGCATCCAGTGCCCGCCGAGGTCGTCGGCGACGCCGCCGCGGGCGACGCTCCGCTCCGCGCCGTCCTCGATGTTCACGACGAGGGACACCGCGACCCGGGCGCCGCCGGGCCAGCGCACGTCCGGCGGGGTCTCGCCGTAGCCGCGGAGATCCCGGGGGAGGGGGAAGGCCGTCATCGATCCTCCTGGTTATAGTGAAGATGCTTCGATATGATGAATCTATCCGGTGAAGAGGCCGGCGTCGAGAGGAAGCGCGATGAGGACGCTGATCCGAGCCGGGGTGGTGGTTCCCGCGACGGGCGGGAGGACCGTGGAGAACGGCGGCGTCGTCATCGAGAACGGGCGCATCCTCGATGTGCTGGGTGCGCGCACCGCCGGGGAGCCGTTCGCCGGACGGATCGTGGACGTGCCCGACTGCGCCGTGATCCCCGGCCTCGTGAACATCCACACGCACGGAGTGAGCCCGTCTCCGCTGTTCCCGAGCGGCGCCGCCGCGCTTCCCGAGGAGCGCTGGCTCGGCCATCTCGATCGCCACCTCGCGGCGGGCACGACAACGGTGCTCAGCACCTGCGGGCTCGGCACGATGGCGGAGATCCGCGAAGCGGACCGCCGGCACGCCGTGCACGTGCGAGGCGCGACGGCGCACACGCCGGGGGCGCTCGCCGCGGCCCTCGCCGCCGACGGCGCGGGGCTCGGCCCCGCGCATCGCGCGTCGACCGTCGAGCGCATGCTCGAGGACGGCGCGGTCGCGATCGGCGAACTCGGCGGAGGGCAGACCCTGGGCGGGGGCGGGCAGGATCTCGTCTACCTTCCGGCGGCGATCCGCAGGCTCACGGGGCGAACGGTCACGCAGGAGCAGGCCAGGGGGCTCAAGGAGGCCGTGCTCGGCCGATTCATGGACGAGGGCTCGGGCGACGCGGAGCTGTTCGCGGCGCGGGCGGCGGAGGCGGGCCTCGGCGACGTCCCGCGGGACGAGCTCCGCGCCCTCGTGGTCGGCACGGTGATGCCCTCGGTGGGGCACGCCAGGGACGGGATCCGCGAAGGCATCGAGGCCGCGGTGCGGTTCGGCGTGCCCGCGCTCGTGCATTCGGCCGCCGCCTCGGCGGACCTGATCCGGAGCCTCCTGTCTCTTCCCCGGGCGCGCGGGACCGTGATCGCCGGGCATGTGAACCACACCTCGCACACGGTCGAGGAGGCCATGCGGCTGGCCGAGGCCGGGCGGGACGCCGGATGGCACGGTGAGGCCAGCGTCTTCGACCTGCTCGAGGGGCGCGAGACGGTGCGCACCCGGGAGCACTGGGACGCGCTTCTTTCGGCGCCCGGCCTGGTCGACGTGCTCGCCACCGACTACGGCCACGACGGCCGGCACGACCCGCTCATCGCGGGCGTGCAGGACCTCATCGACGCCGGGCACCGCACGCTCGCGCAGGCCGTGGAGATGGCCACCTCGGTTCCCGCCGCGCTCATCCCCGGGCTCGTCGACGGCGGCGCGATGCTCCGCCGCGGCGCTCCCGCCGATGTCGTGATCGCGCGCCGGGACGATCTGCGCGACGTGCGCGCGGTCCTGGTCGGCGGCGAGGACGTCGTGCGGCACGGGCAGGTCCTCGCGGGAGTGCACGCATGACGGGTCTGGATGCGCGGGATCGGGCGCTCGTGCGGACCCTGATCGGCGAGATGCTCGCCGATCAGGATGAGGCGGCCGTGGCCTCCGCGATCGAGGATCTTCGCGCCGGTCTGCCGGCGTTCCGCCGGGACGCCGCGCGTGTGCTCGCCGAGGAGGCGGCCCGATGACCGGAACCGGCGCGATCACCGAGACCTGGCGCTGGGGCGTGCCCGAGGCCGCCGCCGCGCTTGCAGACGGCGAGGTCACGAGCGCGCAGCTCGTGGCCGCGGCGCTCGAGCGGATCCGGGCCACCGAGGACCGCGTGCACGCCTGGGCGCACCTGGACGCCGCAGGCGCGCTGGCCGCCGCGCGGGCCAGCGACGAGCGCCGGAGCGCGGGAAGGCCCCGCGGACCCCTGGACGGCGTCCCGATCGGCGTGAAGGACGTCATCGACGTCGCCGGCATGCCGACGCGGGGCGGATCGGAAGTCTTCCGGGACGCGATGCCGGCGCGACACGACGCCGTCGCCGTGGGTCGCTTCCGCGCAGCGGGCGGCGTGCTGCTCGGCAAGACCGTGACCTATGAGTTCGCGTTCGGCCAGGGCCGGCCGCCCACGCGGAATCCGCGCGACCCGGAGCGCTACGCGGGCGGATCGAGCATCGGATCGGGTGTCGCCGTCGCCGTGGGATCCGTGCCGGCCACCCTGGGCACCGACACCGGCGGTTCCGTGCGCAACCCCGCCTCGATCAATGGTCTCGTCGGGCTCAAGCCCTCCTCCGGGCTCGTCTCCAGGACGGGATCGATGACCGTGAGCGGCACGATGGACGCGATCGGGCCGATCGCCGCATCGGTGCGCGGGGCCGCGCTGGTCCTCGATGCGATCGCCGAGCCGGCCGCACTCGCCACGCACTTCGGCGGCTCGGTCGTCGGCGCCGCCGACCGCGCCGTGGCCACGCGTGTCGGCGTCGACCGCGCGCAGTGGGAGCGCTGGGGCGTCGCGGGCCCCGTCCGCGCCGCCGTGGACGAGGCGATCGTCGTGCTGGAGCGGAACGGCGTCGAGATCGTCGAGGTGGACGCCTCCGACCTCGACCTCGCACTCACGGCGGGGCTCCTGGTCTCGCTCTCGGAGGCCGCCGAGCTGCATCGGCACCGTCTGCAGGCGGCCGCCGGCGACTATCTCCCCGAGACCCGGGTGATGATCGCGTCCGGCGCCCTGCTCCGGGCGGACGACGTCGAGCTCGCGCGGCGCCTGCGGGGCGCCCTGAGGCGGCGCCTCGAGGAGCTCCTCGCCGCCCGGGGCCTCGTCGCGATCGTCAGTCCGACGCTGCCCGCCGGCGCGCCGCGGCTCGCGGGCATGGCCGCCGAGCTGACCAGCGCAGGCGATGCGGAGTCCCTCGGCAGCGCCCTGCGCATGCTCTGCGCGGCGAACCTCACCGGGCTGCCCGGGCTCAGTGTCGCCTGTGGGGAGGTGGAGGCGGGCCCGGTCGGGATGCATCTGCTCGGACGGTGGAACGGGGACGCCGAGATCCTCGCCCTCGCCGAGCGCTACGAGCAGGCGGCGCCCTGGCGGGCACGCGTGCCCCTCGACCCGCGCTGATCCGTCCCCGCGGCGCAGGAGGAAGGCCCCGGACGACCCGACGTCCGGGGCCTTCTCACGTCTGGGCCGGTCAGCGCACCCGGCCGAACGCGCGGGCGGGGTGCTCCAGGAGCTCCATCACCCGCCGCAGGAACCCGGCCGCGTAGCCGCCGTCGCACACCCGGTGATCGAACACGAGCGACAGCTGCGCGATCCGGCGCACCACGATCTCGCCGTCGACGACCCAGGGGCGCTCGATCATCCGGCCGATGCCGAGGATCGCGACGTCGGGGTGGTTGATGATCGCCGCCGACCCATCGACGCCGAGGCCGCCGTAGTTGTTCAGCGTGAACGTCGAGCCGCGCAGCCGCTCGGGCGGCATGGTGCCGGCGCGGGCCGTCGCCGCGAGCTCGCGGAGGGCGATGTCGAGCTCCTCGACGTTCAGTTCGTGCGCGCGCGGGATCACCGGCACCAGGAGGCCGCGGTCGGTGTCGGCGGCGACGCCCAGGTTGATCCCGTCGAAGGAGAGGATCTCGCTCGCGTCGTCGCTGAGCCGCGACGCGAGCAGCGGGTGCTCGGAGAGCGCGATCAGCACGAACCGCGCGACCAGGGCGGTGAGAGAGGGGGCGCGGCCGCCCGCGGGCGCCATGGCGGCGCGCAGGTTCCACAGGTCGGTGACGTCGACATCGACCCAGACCGTCGCCTCGGGGATCTCGGAGCGGCTGCGGGTGAGCTTCGCGCTGACGGCCTTGCGCAGCGGCGACATCCGTTCGCGGTGCAGGATCCGCAGGCCGTCGACCGTGTCGGAGCCGACCGCAGCGACCCGCGGGGGCGCGGTCCGATCGACAGGCCCGGGGACCGAAGCGGCGGCGTCAGGGATCGGAGCGGACGCGAGCGTGTGCAGCGCGACGCCGTCCACGGCCTGGTCCACCGCGGCACGGAGCACGTCGGCCCGGGTGATCGCGCCGTCGGCGCCGGTCGGGGTGATCGTGCGCACGTCGAGGTGCAGATCGCGGGCGAGTCGGCGCACGAGCGGGGAGCGCACGGCGACGGGGACCCGGGCGACGGGCGCCTCCGGGACCGGGCGGACCTCGTCCCGCGGGGCGACCGAGGCCGGGGCTGCAGAGGCCGCGGCGACCGCGGGCACGCGGCGCACCCGACGGCGGCCGGAGCCCGCCCGCTCGGAGGTGCCGTACCCGATCAGCACGTTGCCGGATCCTGCCCGCTCCTCGGTGCGGTACGCCTCCTTCTCCACCGCCGGGGACGCCGCCTCGGCGACCGGGACGGGACCCGATGCCGCGGCGTCGGGATCGGCGACCTCGAGCACCGGAGCGTCGACGTCGATCGTCTCGCCCGGCTCGCCGTGCAGCGCCGTCACGACGCCCGCGAACGGGGAGGGCAGCTCGACGACGCTCTTCGCGGTCTCGACCTCGGCGATCGGCTGGTCGGTGCGGATCGTGTCGCCCACCTGCACCAGCCACTGCACGAGCCCGGCCTCGGTGAGGCCCTCGCCGAGGTCCGGCAGGCGGAACACCTTCGTCGCCGCCGTCATCGCTCGTCCTCGAAGTGCAGGGAGTCGATCGCGTCCAGCACGCGGTCGGCGTCGGGCAGGTACCAGTGCTCGAACTTCGGCGGCGCATACGGGGTGTCGAACCCGGTCACCCTGCGTACCGGCGCCTCGAGGTACTCGAAGCAGCGCTCGAACACGCGGGACTGGATCTCGCTCGCGACGCTCACGTACCCGGGCGCCTCGGCGACCACCACGGCCCGGCCGGTCGAGCGCACGGCGGCGGTGATCGTGGCGTCGTCGATCGGGGAGAGCGAGCGCACGTCGACGACCTGCACGCTGCGACCCTCCGAGGCGGCGATCTCCGCCGCCTCCAGGCAGGTCGCCACGGAGGATCCGTAGGAGAGGAGGGTGACGTCGGTGCCCTCGCGGACGACCCGGGCGGATCCGATCTCGGCGACGAGCGAGGTGTCGACCTCGCCCCTGGTCCAGTACAGCTTCTTCGGCTCGAGGAAGACCACCGGATCCGGCGACGCGATCGCCGCCCGCAGCAGCGAGTACGCGTCCTGCGGGGTCGACGGGCAGAGCACGGTGAGCCCGGGGGTGTGCGCGTAGTACGCCTCGGAGGAGTCGCAGTGGTGCTCGACGCCGCCGATGCCGCCGCCGGTCGGGATCCGGATCACCATCGGCAGGGCGAGGGCGCCGCGGGTGCGGTTGCCCATCTTCGCGACGTGGCTGACCACCTGCTCGAACGCCGGCAGGGCGAAGGCGTCGAACTGCATCTCGACGACCGGCCGCATGCCGTTCATGGCCATGCCGACCGCGGTGCCGACGATGCCGGACTCGGCGAGCGGGGTGTCGAAGCAACGGTCCTCGCCGTAGCGCGCGGTGAGGCCGTCGGTGATGCGGAAGACGCCGCCGAGCGCGCCGACGTCCTCGCCGAAGACGACGACCTCGGGATCGGCCTCGATCGCGTCGGCCAGGGCGCGGTTCAGCGCCGCGGCCATCGTCATGGTCTGCGTGGTCGGGGCGGGGGTGTCGACGCGGACGTCGTCGTGCGCGATGGTCATCGGTGGCCTCCTGCGGTCGCGGATCCGGATCGTTCGATTTCGTCGCGCAGCTGGTGCCACTGTTCGTCGAGCTGCGGCGAACGGGTGCTGCGGACGTGGCGGAACAGGTCTTCGGGGTCGAGGTCGGCGTCGGCGTTGAGCGCGTCGCGGAGGGCCGCGGCGATCGTCTCCGCACCGTCGGCGAGCTCCTGCTCGCGGGCCTCGTCGAGGAGTCCGCGAGAGGTGAGATGGGCGCGCAGCCGCAGCAGCGGATCCCGCTCCGCCCACGCCTGAACCTCGGCGCGCTCCCGGTAGCGGGTGTCGTCGTCGGCGTTCGTGTGCGCCTGCATCCGGTAGGTGTGCGCCTCGATCAGGGTCGGGCCGCCGCCCGAGCGGGCGCGGTCGACGGCCTCGCCGAGCACCGCGAGCAGGGCCGCGACGTCGTTGCCGTCGACGCGCTGGCCGGGCATGCCGTAGCCGATCGCCTTGTGCGCGAGCGACGGCGCCGCGGTCTGCCGGGAGAGCGGGACCGAGATCGCGAACTCGTTGTTCTGCACGAAGAAGACGACGGGCAGGTGGAAGACGGCGGCGAAGTTCATCGCCTCGTGGAAGTCGCCCTCGCTCGTGGATCCGTCGCCGCACATCGCGAGCACGACGGTGTCCTCCCCGCGGTGCTTCGCGGCCTGCGCGAAGCCGACCGCATGCAGCAGCTGGGTCGCGAGCGGCGTGGTCTGCGGGGCGACGCGGTGCTCGCGCGGGTCGTAACCGGAGTGCCAGTCGCCCTTGAGCAGCACCATGGCGTCGGCGGGGGAGACGCCGCGCGCGATCACGGCGACCGAGTCGCGGTAGGTCGGGAACAGCCAGTCGTGCGCGCCGAGCACGAGGGAGGCGGCGACCTGGCAGGCCTCCTGCCCGTGCGAGGACGGGTAGACGGCGAGGCGGCCCTGACGGACCAGCGCGTTCGCCTGGTCGTTGATCCGGCGGCCCTCGACGAGCCCCTGGTACGCGCGGCCGAGCAGATCGTCGCCGGGCATCGGGTAGCCGTCGTCGACGGTGACGGCGCCGGTCTCGTCGATCAGTCGCACGGGGACGTCGCGGGGCAGCAGATCACGAGGATCTGCGCCATGCGCGGGTGAGGACGTCGTCTGCTGCATCGGGTCCGCCTTCCTTGCCGAACGGGATGAGTCCAGTGTGCGCCCGGGGCAGCAGTCGTCCAACCAGATCGAGGCGAGTATGGATGATTGCTCGCATTATCCGTGGTGATGGTGCAAAGTGTCATCCAGAACCCTCATCGGAAGGAGTGCCCGTGACGAGCCTCGACGACGTCGACCGCGCGATCCTGGAGGAGCTGCGACGCGATGCCAGGGTGTCCATGACGGCGATCGCCGACGTCGTGCACATCTCCCGAGCGGGGGCGCACGCGCGGATCAAGCGCCTCACCGACGCCGGGATCATCACGGGCTACACCGTGCGCACGGATCCGGTGCTGCTCGGCCACCACGCCTCGGCGTACGTCATGCTGTCGCTCGAGCAGCCGGCGTGGCAGGAGGTGCGGGACCGGCTGCGGGAGATCCCCGAGGTCGAGCACATGGCGCTCGTCGGAGGCGACTTCGACGTGATCCTGCTCGTGCGTGCGGGCGACGCCCGCGATCTGCGCCGCATCGTGCTCGAGGACATCCAGGCGATCCCGGCCGTGCGGTCCACCCGCACCACCCTGATCTTCGAGGACTTCGCGCAGCACTGAATCCGACCGGATCCGTGGTTCTCCCGCGCCGCGCCGCACGGCAGAATGTACCCATGACGGATGCGGTGATCGAGCGCGAAGTGCTCACCTGGGACGGTTTCGGCGAAGCGATGCGCGATCTCGCGCGGAGGATCCTCGATTCGGGCTTCGACACCGAGGTGGTCGTCGCGATCGCCCGCGGCGGTCTGCTGCCGGCCGGCGCGATCTCGTACGGCCTCGGCGCGAAGAACTGCGGCGCGATCAACGTCGAGTTCTACACCGGCATCGGCACGGTGCTGGACGCCCCCGAGGTGCTGCCCCCGGCGCTCGACATGGAGTACTTGAACGGCCGCCGCGTTCTGCTCGTGGACGACGTCGCCGACTCCGGGCGCACCCTCGCGCTCGCCGTGCAGCTGCTGCGCGACAAGGGCGCCGACGTCCGCTCGGTGACGATCTACACCAAGCCGACCACGATCATCCAGCCCGACTACGCGTGGAAGGACACCGATCGCTGGATCGACTTCCCCTGGTCGGCCAAGGGCACCGTGCGCGAAGAGGACCTGGGCCTGCCGCCCACGGCCTGACCGGACGGGCACGCCCCGGGCCGACGCCGCGGGCGTCAGAGGTGCGGGCGTCAGTCGAGCGCGAGCAGGAATCCGTCGCCGTCGGCCTCGACCCGCACGTGCGTGAAGTCGGGCACCACGGCGTCGGGGGAGTGCGCGGCCGATCCGGCTCCCACGCCGATCACGCGCATCCCGGCGGCGCGGGCGGCCGCGATGCCCGCGCTGGAGTCCTCGAAGACGATGCAGTCTGCCGGATCCACTCCGAGCCGCTCGGCGCCGAGCAGGAAGCCCTCCGGATCCGGCTTGGAGGCGTGGACGTGCTCGGCCGTGACCGGAGACCCGGGCACCGCGAGCCGCGCGGCGTCCATGCGCACGCGCAGCAGCCGGTCGTCGGCCGAGGTGACGATCGCGTGCGGGAACGGGGCGATCGCGGCCAGGAACGCGCCGGCGCCGGGGATCTCGACGACGCCGTCGACGTCGGCGCTCTCGGCGCGCAGCATCGACCGGTTCTCCGTGATGTTCTGCTCGTGCGGGCGGTCCGGCAGCATGATCGCCATGCTCAGGTGGCCCTGGCGGCCGTGGATCACGCTGAGCACGTACTCCGGGTCGAGTCCGTGCGGCTCCGCCCACTCCAGCCACAGCCGTTCCACGACGGTCGACGAGTCGACGAGGGTGCCGTCCATGTCGAGCAGGGCGGCGCGAGCGCGGAAGGTCTGGGGCACGTCCCCAGGGTACCCGCGGGCGCGCCCGGGGACGGGCGCGACGGGCACGCGCGCGCCGGGGCCACCTAGGGTGGGACTCGGAGGGCGGATGAGGACGCAGTGGAACCGGCTCGTGGAGCGCATGCGCCGGGCGCGCGCCACGGCCTCGCCCCAGGAGATCCACGAGACGGACGCGCTGCTCGTGGGCATCGCGGCCTTCGTGCTCGGCTTCCTGGTCGCGCTCGCGCTGTTCTGGCACCGGACGCTGTCGATCGCCGGCCCGTGGTCGGTGGGCGTCGTCGCCGCTGCGGGCGGCGCCGTCGTCGCCGCGCTGAGCTTCGCGCTGGGGCGGGTCGCGCTGCGGCTCGAGGTGAGGGACGCGCGCAGGGATCCGGATCCGGTGGACCCGCGCGACGGCTTCCCGGAGCCGGGTCAGCGCCTGCGCTGGTACGAGCTCGCGGCGATCGGCCTGGCGCACGCCGCCGTCGCCCTGCTCGCCCTGTTCGGACTCGCGGAGCTGCTCGCGGCGGGATTCCGCGACGCCCCGGTCTTCCCGTTCCCCGGCGCGGTGCTCGTGGGCGTCGCGCTCGCCCTGACCGCCTACGTCTGCCATCTCAGCGCGGCGGCGCTCAGCCCCTCGTCGATCTCTCTGATCCTCGCGGTCTTCCTCGTCATCGGCGCGCTCACCGCGATGCTCGAGGCGACGGATCCGCATTGGTGGCGCGACAACCTGTCGGCGCTGGGCATGGCGGCCAACGCGTCGGCGCCCGCGTTCAACGGCACGCTCATCGTGGCCGGGATCATGGTCACCACGATCGCCCGGTACGCCACCGCGTCGGTGCCGATCCCCGAGCCGCGCGACCGCCGGGGGCGCGACCTCGTGCGGATCGGCCTGGTGCTGATCGGCGTGCTCCTCGCGTGCGTCGGCGTGTTCCCCGTCGATGCGTTCTTCGTGCTGCACAACACCGTCGCGACCGGGATGGCCGTGGTGTTCGCGGGGATCGTCGTCGGGCTGCCGTGGCTGCTGCGCCGGATCTCGCGGGTCTTCGTGGCGCTGGGCTGGGCGTACGTGCTCGTGATCGCGCTGCTCGGCGTGTTCTTCGCTACCGGCTACTACAACCTCACCGTGGTCGAGCTCATCGCGGGCGTGCTGATCCTCAGCTGGATCATCGTGTTCCTGCGCGCGGCCAGCGTCGACCACGGACCGTGGGACGTCGAGCTCGAACGGCGTCGGGCTGCCGCTGCAGTGCGCGAAGTAACGGAGTTCCACCAACTCGACGTCGAGTGAACGCATCGTTCACCTGACGTTGGAACGGCCGTCATCCGGCCCGTCTAGCGTGGCGGCGTCGCGCCCGCGGCATCCCCTCGCAGAAGCGGAGCCCTCGATGAAGCTCGTCCAGATCACCGACACCCACATCAGTCACCTGGGCGGCAGCCCGTCCGAGAACGCGCGGCTCTTCGTGCAGTTCATCGACGAGCTCGCCCCCGACATCGTCGTGCACACCGGCGACGTGACGATCCTCGACCCGGACGAGGATCGCGATCGGGTCGCGGCGAAGGAGATCCTCGCCGGCATCTCCGCCCCGATGCGGGTGCTCCCCGGCAACCACGACGTCGGCGAGCCCGGCGATGACCCGTTCGGAGACCGCCCGGTCACGAGCGAGAGGATCGCGGCGTTCCGCGCGCACTTCGGCATCGACCGCTTCGTCGAGATCGTGGACGGCTGGGCGGTCGTGGGCCTGAACAGCGAGCTGTTCGACTCCGGCCTTCCGGAGGAGGAGGAGCAGTGGGCGTGGATCGAGACCCTGCCCGAGCTGGTCGGCCCCCGCCCCGTCGCACTGTTCACCCACAAGCCGATCTGGGCGCACACGCCGGAGCACCAGAACACCCACCTGACGGTCGGACCCGACTCGCTGCCGCGGCTCGAGGCCGTGCTCGCCGAGCTCGACGTGCGCGCCTTCGGCAGCGGCCACCTGCATCGCTACGCCGTCACCGAGCGCGACGGCGCCGTCGTCGTCTCCGCACCCTCGACCGCGTTCGTGCACCGCAGCGCCGTGTCGGCGGATGTGATCGGCCCCGGCCTCACCCAGCTCGGCGTCGTGGAGTACGAGCTCGACGAGCGCGTGCTGCCGCTGTTCCGCGCCCCGCTCGGAATCGTCGAGCCGGAGTTCCTCGAGGTCGAGCAGGCTCGCATCGCGCTGGACGCGATGGGCGTCGTGCTCCCCGCCTGAGATCCCTGGTCAAGCCCCTCGCCCGATCCGCCCGCCCGTGCCGTGGCGCCCGTTCACCGCGGCGTCACGGCACGGGCATCGACACGTGATAGACCGAAAACCATGAATGCGCCCATCGCCGAGCCGCCGATCGGCGGCACGATCGATCACATCCTCTCCGTGCTGCCCTCGCTCATCCCGAGCGCCCAGCGCGTCGCCCGCATCTGCGCGGAGCGGCCCGAGGAGGTCGTGGAGATGTCCGGCGCCGACCTGGCCACCGCCGCCGACACGTCGGCCGCAACCGTGAGCCGCACGTGCCAGGCGCTCGGCTTCCAGGGGTTCCAGCATCTGCGCATGCTGCTCGTGCGCGACCTCGGCGCCGCCGCGCGCGCGGCAGGTCCCCAGGTGACCGGCACCTCCGGCTGGCTGCAGATGATCGCGGACGGATCCGCCGAGATCATCCAGACCTCCCTGGCCTCGGTGAATCCGGCCGCCTTCGACGCGGCGGCCGACGCGATCGTCGCCGCTCCGCGCGTGCTCGTCGCGGGAACGGGGGGATCCGGTCCCGCCGCGCAGTCCTTCGCCTTCAAGCTCACGATGAACGGGCGCCCGTGCGAGGCTCCCGTCGACGGCGTCGCGCAGCAGCTCACCGCGCGCGTGCTGTCTCCCGGCGACGTCTGCCTCGTCGTCAGCTCCAGCGGCGCGAACGGCGTCACGCTCTCCTCCGCCGCCGCGGCCGAGGAGGCCGGGGCGACGGTGATCGGCGTCACCAGCTTCTCGCGGTCCGCGCTCGCCGAGCACGCCGATCTGCTCCTCGTCGCCGGCGCGCGCTTCCAGTCCTGGGATCAGGGCGGGCTCGCGATCGGCCTCGCGCAGACCCTGCTGCTGTCGTCGCTGCAGATGGCGGTCGCCGAGCGGATGTCCGACGCGGCGGAGCGGGCCAGGGGGGCGGTGCGCGAGGAGCTCGTCGGGATCGTCGCCGAGACTCACGCGGATGACGCGGATGACGCGGATGACGCGGACGACCCGGATGACGCGGACGGCGGCGGTGACGCGGACGACGCGGACGGCGGCGACGCCGACGGCGGAAACGTTCGCGCTCGCAGCGGCGGCCGTTGACCCGGCGTTTCCCCGCAATTTACTTACGGCACTGAAACTCCTCATGTAAGCGAATTACGCGGGAGGGTCCCGCTGCACAGGTCGCTTGCAGGAGGCGACCCATGGGCACCATCCGGCTCAGCGGGATCGGGCGCAGCTTCAAGAGCACCGCCGCGGTCCGCGACATCACCCTGACCATCGACGACGGCGACTTCCTGGTCCTGCTCGGCCCGTCCGGGTGTGGCAAGACCACTCTGCTGCGCATGATCGCGGGCCTGCTCGAGCCCACCACCGGGCGCATCGAGCTCGACGGCGAGGACATCACCGACCTGCCGTCGAAGAAGCGCGATCTCGCGATGGTGTTCCAGAGCTACGCGCTCTACCCGCACCTCAGCGTCCGCAGGAACCTCGCCTTCCCGCTGCGCGTGCAGAAGCTCGGCAAGGACGAGATCGAGCGCCGCGTGCAGGACGTCGCGGCGTCGCTCGAGATCGACCACCTCCTCGACCGCAAGCCGAAGGAGCTCTCCGGCGGCCAGCGCCAGCGCGTCGCCGTCGGCCGCGCCCTCGTGCGCGACCCCAAGGCGTTCCTCATGGACGAGCCGCTCTCGAACCTCGACGCCAAGCTGCGCACCCAGACCCGGCAGGAGCTCACCGCCCTGCACCGCCGCCTCGGCGCGACCTTCGTCTACGTGACGCACGACCAGGTCGAGGCGATGACCATGGCCACCCGGATCGTCGTGCTCAATGCGGGCCGCATCGAGCAGTACGGCACGCCCGAAGAGGTCTACGACCGCCCCGAGTCGGTGTTCGTCGCCGGGTTCCTCGGCAGCCCCGCGATGAACCTCCTCGACGCCCGCGTCGTCGGCGCCGGCGGCCGCATCTCGGTCGCCGCCGAGGGTCTCGCCGGCGACCTGTGGGCCGGAAGCACCGACGCCCTCGACGTCGTGCTGGGGATCCGCCCCGAGCACCTCGAGATCGCGGACGCCGCGGGCCCCCGGGCGGGCGTCAGCATCGCGGTCACCGTCGACATCGTGGAGAACCTCGGCGGCGAGCAGATCCTCACCTGCACGAGCGGCGCCGGGCGCGTGCACATGCGCACCTCCCGCGCGGTGCGCATCGCCGAGGGCGCCGAGCTCACCCTGCGCGCCGCTCCCGAGCACGTGCACCTCTTCGAGCGCTCGAGCGGCCGCCGGCTCGAGTGGGTGCCCGACGACGGCACCGACGAGCCCGGCGTGAACGTCCGCGCCGCCAAGCGCGCGCTCGCCGCCTGACCCCGCCCCCTCCCTCCGCCCCCTCCCGAACCCGAAGCATCCCGAACAAGAGAGAGAACCCATGAACCTCCGCACCCGCGGCGCCGGCATCGCCGGTCTCGCCGCCCTGACCGTGATCGCCCTCGCCGGCTGCGCCAGCGCGAACGCCAGCACGACGCCCGTCGCCGGCAGCATGGCCACGCTGTCGCCGTCCGACAAGGTGGCGATCACGTTCGAGTCGTACAACCTGTCGAACGCAGGCATCTGGTCGAACACGATCACGACGCTGCTCGACGAGTTCCAGAAGGAGCACCCGAACATCACGGTCAAGGCCCAGCCGTCCGACTCCTCGTCGACCGCGGGCAGCGTGCAGAAGGAGATCCTCGCCGGCGGCGCCCCCGACGTCGCGCAGATCACGTTCGGCGAGCTCGACTTCGCGGCCACCACTCTCGGCGCGCAGAACCTCACCTCGGTGGTCGGCAAGACCGCCCTCGACGACGAGTTCGGCGGCAAGTACCCGTACAACCCCCGCGCCAAGGTGCTCGCCGACTGGAAGGGCGCGACCTACGGCCTGCCCTACGTCTTCTCCACCCCGGTGCTCTGGATCAACAAGGCGATGTTCACCCAGGCGGGCCTGGACCCGGCCACGGTCGACCTGTCCACCTGGGACGCGGTCGAGGCCGCGGGCAAGAAGATCAGCGCCGCCACCGGCAAGCCGTCCGTGAGCGTCACCTGCACGGTGACCGGCGGCAACTGGTGCATGCAGAGCCTGTTCCGCTCCAACGGCGCGCAGGTGCTCAGCGACGACCGCAAGAAGATCGGGTTCGGATCCGCCGAAGCCGTCTCGACCGTCAAGACGTTCCGCGACATGTTCGAGGCGGGCGTGCTGGCCAACCAGGACGGCACGACGCAGTACGAGTCCTTCGCGAAGGGCCAGACCGCGATCCACGTGAACACCTCGGCGCTGCAGGGCGCGTTCATGGCCGGCGCGAAGGCCGGCAACTGGACGCTCGACGCCCGCCCCCTGCCGTCCTTCGGCAGCAAGGCCGTCGTGCCCACGAACTCCGGATCCTTCCTCGCGATGTTCTCCAAGGACCCGAAGAAGCAGGCCGCCGCCTGGGAGCTGATGCAGTGGATGACCAGCTCGCACGCGTACGAGTCCATCTCGACCAAGATCGGCTACCTGCCGCTGCGCAGCTCGATGACGCAGAAGGGCGGCCCGCTGTACGACTGGGTCGAGCAGAACCCGCTCGTCAAGCCCAACCTGAAGCAGCTCGACGCGCTGCAGCCGTGGGTGTCCTACCCGGGCAACAGCTACGTGCAGATCGACCAGGTGCTCGCCACCGCGATCGAGAACTCGGTGTACTACGGCAAGGACCCGTCCGCGACCATGAAGGACGCCGCCCAGCGCGCCCAGGGGATGATCAAGTGACCCCCGGATCCACGACCTCGGCCGCGAACCGCCGGCACGAGACACCGGGCGTCTACAACCTGCGCGACACCGGCGGCTACCGCGCCGGGACCCGCACCTCGCGGTGGGGCAAGCTGCTCCGCTCCGATGCGCTGCACCGGCTGGACGCCTCGGGCCGCGACCTGCTCGGCGAGCTGGGCGTCGCCCACATCGTCGATCTGCGCGGTGCGGACGAGCTGCGCACCGCGCCGAGCAGCCTCGACGGGCTCGCCGTGCAGGTGCACCACCTGCCCGTGTTCGACGACGCGGCCCCGGCGTCGCGGGCCGGCCTGCAGGTCGGGCTCGCCCCGATCTACGACCACATGGTCGACGAGCGCGGCGCGAACCTGGCCGACGCGATCCGGGTGATCGCCCTGGCCGGCGACGACGAGGCGGTGCTCGTGCACTGTACCGCGGGCAAGGACCGCACCGGGCTCGTGGTGGCGTTCGCCTTGAGCGCCGCCGGCGTCGACCGCGACGAGGTCGTGGCCGACTACGCCCAGACCGCGGCGAACCTGCAGGGGGAGTGGGCCGACGCGATGCTGGCCGGCTTCCGCGACAGCGGCGCCGAGCTCACCCCCGAGGTCGTGGAGCTCGTCACCGCGAGCCCGGCTCCGGTGCTGGCGGCGCTGCTGGAGCGCGTCGACCGCGAGCACGGGTCCGTGCGCGCCTACCTCGCCGCCCACGGCATGACCGAGGACGAGCTCGACCGCCTGACCGCGGCGCTGGTCCGCTGACAACCCCGAAAGGACCTTCCATGACCGACTACCCCGGGCAGTTCCCCGCCCCCGAGCACTTCATCCTGCACATCTCCGACACGCACTTCGTGGCCGACAGCGCCCTGCTGTACGACCGGGTCGACCCCGACAAGAACCTCGCCGAGCTGTTCGAGGGCCTCGAGCGCGTGAACGCCCGCCCCGAGGCGATCGTGTTCACCGGCGACCTGGCCGACACCGGCCGCCCCGACGCCTACCGCCGGCTCCGCGAGCTCGTCGAGCCCGCCGCCGAGCGCCTTGGCGCCCAGGTGATCTGGGTGATGGGCAACCACGACGAGCGCGTCGCGTTCCGCCGCGGCCTGCTCGACCAGGAGATGGACGACACCGCGCCCGTGGACCGGGTGTTCGACGTGAACGGCCTGCGGATCATCGCCCTCGACTCGACGGTCCCCGGCCACCACCACGGCGAGATCAGCGAGGAGCAGCTCGCCTGGCTCGCCGCCGAGCTCGCCACTCCCGCGCCCGACGGCACGCTCATCGCGCTGCACCACCCGCCCGTGCCGAGCCCGCTCGGTCTGCTCGCGCTCGTCGAGCTGCAGGATCAGGAGCGCCTGGCCGAGGTGATCCGCGGCACCGACGTGCGCGGGATCCTCGGCGGTCACCTGCACTACTCGACGCACAGCATGTTCGCGGGCGTGCCCGTGTCGGTCGCGTCGGCCACCTGCTACACGCAGGACCTGAACGTCGTCTACCCTGCCGCGCGCGGGCAGGACGGCGGCCAGTCGTACAACCTCGTGCACGTCTACGGCGACCGGGTGCTGCACTCGATCGTGCCGCTCGGCCAGTACCCGACCACGTACGAGATGACGCCGGAGATGCTCGCCGGCTACCTCGCGATGAGCGCGCAGCAGCGGCTCGAGGCGGCCGACGCCTCGATGCGGGCGTAGTCGTGTTCGTCGCAGTCACCGCCCCCGCGGCCACGGCCGCGGCGGCGGGGACGGAGGCCGCTCCGCGCGCGCGGCGCGGCCTCCGTCCCCGGACGCTCGTGCCCTACCTCTACGTCCTGCCCGGCGTCGCGTTCCTGCTGGTGTGGACGTACAGCCCGCTCGTGCAGACCTTCCTGCTGTCGTTCTTCGAGTGGAACCTGCTGCCGACCAGCCCGAAGACGTTCGTCGGGGTGAAGAACTACGTCGACGTCGTGCAGCTGCCCGAGCTGCACACCGCGATCCTCAACACGGTCGTCTACATCGGCGCGTTCCTGGTGTTCTCGCTCGTGCTGCCGATCCTCGTCGCGCTGATGTCACGGCAGGTGCAGGGCCGGGCGCGCACGTTCTACCAGGCGCTGATCTTCGTGCCGTTCCTGATCACCCCGGTGGCCACGAGTGCCGTGTGGCGCTGGCTGTTCGCCGATCAGGGCGCGTTCTCGGTGGTGCTGGCGCAGTTCGGCGTGCACCTGTCGAACGTGTTCCGCGACCCGGCGTTCGCGATCTGGGCGGTCATCGTGATCGTCGGCTGGCAGATGCTCGGCTTCGGTGTGCTGGTGGTCGCGGCGGGCTTCGCCGGGATCAGCCCGGAGTACGGTCAGGCGGCGGCGCTCGACGGCGCCGGCTTCGGCCGGATCCTCCGCACGATCACGATGCCGCTGCTGTCGCCGACGATCGTCTTCCTCGCGCTCATGACGATCCTGCTCTCGGCGCAGTGGACGTACCCGATCATCGACCTGCTCACCCAGGGCGGGCCGACGAACGCCACGACGAACATCTACTACCTGCTGTACCAGTTCGGTTTCCAGAACTTCGACGCCGGCACCTCGTCGGCCGCCGGAGTGATCTTCTTCCTCGGGTTCGGGGTGATCGCGCTGCTCTTCCTGGAGCTGCAGGATCGCCTGAGCTTCTACGACAACTGAGAGGTGTGACATGGCCTTCGTGACCGTCGCCGCCCCGGCCGCCGTCTCCGGCTCCGTGAACCGCGTGCAGTCGAAGTCCGAGGATCTCGCGGTCGGATCGCGTCGCCGCGGCGGCGTGATCGTCGGGCACGTGGTCCTCGCCCTGCTGGCGCTGTTCAGCATGTTCCCCGTGTACTGGATGTTCGCGACCGCGCTGCGTTCGCCGGACCACGCGCTGGACCAGTCGCTGCTGCCGTGGCCGATCAGCTTCGACAACTTCGCCTACGTGTGGAAGACGATCCCGATCGGCAGCATGCTGCTGAACACGTTCGGGATGTCGGTCCTGCTCGCGGGCGCCCAGCTGCTGATCGCCGTGCTCGCCGCGTACGGGTTCGCGATGTGGGAGTTCGCCGGACGGAAGCTCCTGATGTTCCTGTTCATCGGATCCTGGCTCGTGCCGTTCCAGGTGACGATGATCCCGAACTACGTGCTCGTCTCGCAGATGGGGCTGCTCGGCACGGTCGGCGGCGTGGTCGTCCCGCAGCTCGCGGGCGCGTTCGCGGTGCTGCTGATGGTGCAGCACATGCGGGCGTTCCCCCGGGAGCTGCTCGAGGCGTCGCAGCTGGACGGCCGCTCGAGCTGGTCGACGCTGTGGACCGTCGTCGTGCCGAACATGAAGCCGGCGCTCGCCGCTCTCGGCATCATGGCGTTCATCTCGGCGTGGAACGAGTACCTGTGGCCGTCGCTGATCATGCGGCAGGGCGACGCGCTGATCCAGGTCGGCGTGCGCAGCTTCCTCACGGCGGAGGGCAACAACTGGGGCGCGACGATGGCCGCCGCCGGCCTCGCCTGCGTGCCGGTGCTGCTGATCTACGTGTTCCTGCAGCGCTACGTCGTGGACGCCTTCGTCCGGTCGGGGCTCAAGTAGCGGTCCGGCGCGCTCACCGCCGCGGCACGGCGTCCTCGGGCGCCGTGCCGTGGTAGCGCATCAGCGCCGGCACCGCGACGGCGATCACGATGAGCAGGACGATCTCCAGGGACGCGCTGATCACCGTCGTCAGTGAGATCCCGATGAGCTGCGCGACCACGCCGATCACCATCGCCGAGATCGGCTGCGCGCCTATCGCGAGCTCCTGCAGGCCCATCGCGCGGCCCTGCAGCTCCGGCGGGGTCGCGGACAGCATGAGGGTGGTCTGCATCACGCCGAAGGTCGCGGAGATCAGCCCGGCGATCGTGAACGCGACGGCGGAGAGCACCGGCGGATGGAGCACGGCGAACAGGATCCAGAAGAAGGCCATCGTCGCGGTGCCGATGACGAAGACCGCGCCCTTCCAGCGGATGTCGCCGAGCGCGGCGATCGTGAAGGAACCGACGATCCCGCCCAGGCCGTAGACGGTCAGCAGCAGGCCGAGCCCCGCCGCATCCAGGCCCTGCTCCCGGGCGAACACCGGCATGAAGCCCTGCAGGATCGTCCAGACCAGGGCGTTCGTGGCGATCGTCACGAGCAGCACGGCGAGCACGACGCGCAGCCGCACGATCGCGTGGAAGCCGTCCCACAGCATCCGCCAGATCGAGCCGTGCGGCTCCTCAGGCGGGGTGTACCCGCCGCGGGTCCAGCGCAGCGCGATCAGCGAGCCCAGGAACCAGGCCACGCACAGCCACAGCGCCGCGGGTGCTCCCAGGGTGCTCACCGCGACCCCGCCGATCGCGGGGCCGATCATCAGCGTGACGCTGAAGGTGAGCGCGTTGAGCGCGTTGGCGTTGCTCAGGTGCTCGGCGGGCACGCGCTCGGCGACGAGAGCGGCACGGGCCGGCTGCGAGGGGGAGTGCGCGAGCCCCAGCAGCAGCCCGGCGGCGGTGAGCACCCAGAACGACGCCAGACCGGCCGTGGCCAGCGCGGCCACCACGACGACCGCGACCGCCGCCATGATGCAGGCGATCACGAGCAGCCGTCGGCGATCCATCCGGTCGGTGATCGCCCCGGCGACGGGCCCGAGCAGGAGCGGCAGCAGGCGCACGGTCGTGAACACGGCGACGAGGACCTCGGATCCGGTCTGCGCGAACACCATCCAGCCGAGAACGAACGAGAGCGTCCACACGCCGCCGAAGAACAGGACGTTGGAGACGAGGAGGGCGGAGAAGTCGCGGTTGCCGTGCAGGGAGCTGAAGGGGCGCAGCAGGGCTGCGGACAGCCGGACTCCCGGGGTGGGCGGGCTCGGGTCGACGTTCTCGGCGGTCATCTGTCTCCGGTCCTCCTTCGCACGCGGGTGCGGAGGTGCGGGCCCTGATCGCCGAAAGCTACTTTTGGTATACCATCTTAGCGCTCGAACAGGCTCTCCACAACCGCGAGCGAACTCAGCCGACCGTGTTCGAGATGGGCCGCCGCCAGAGAGCCCGCCCAGTCGACGTGGCCCTGCACGATGGCCTTGCACAACGTGCTGTGCTCGGAGTGCGTGTTGTCGCTGCCCTCCTGGGTGATGATGTTGAAGAACCGCTTCACCCGCCCGCGGATCGGCATCATGATCTGCTGCAGCAGCACGTTGCCGCTGAGCTCGACGATCTCGTCGTGGAAGTCCGCGGTCGCGTTGGCGACGGTGCGTGCGTCGCCCGAGCGCATCGCGCGCTCCTCGGCCTCGAGGCTCTCCAGCAGCCGCGCCGGCGAGGCGCCCTCGGCGCAGCGCATCGCCGCTTCGCGCGCCGTGAGGGGCTCGAGGACCGAGCGCACCGTGAACAGCTCGGCGACCTCCTGCATCCGCATCGGGGTGACCACGGCACCGCGGCGGTGCAGGGTGCGGATGTAGCCCTCGGCCTCGAGTCGGGGCAGGGCCTCGCGGATCGGGTTGCGCGAGACGTTGAGCTGCGCGGCGATGTCGCGTTCGCGCACGCGGCTGCCGTGCAGCATGGTGCCGTCGATGATCCTGTCCCGGATCCACTCGTAGGCGAGGACGTCGAGAGCGGTGTCCTGGTCGGCGTCCACCGGGGCGTGCTGCCCCTCCGCTGCCTCTGGCATGCCAACCTCGCTATCCCCTTGGTAACCCCAGGTCTGCACAGAGTGTATCCGGCGGGCGTCGCAGCGCGGGTGCACGCGCGGCCGTCGGGTGCCCGCGCGATATCGGCTAGGAATCCGCCGACGATGACGCCACGGCATCGTCGAGATCATCTGAATAGACGTACCCTATGGCCATGAACCTCGAGCAGCTGCGCGGATTCGTCGAGATCGCCCGTCTCGGCAACTTCACGCGTGCCGCGGAGGAGCTGCATCTCGCGCAGCCGTCGTTGAGCCGGCAGATCTCGACGCTCGAGCGCGAGCTCGGCTCCGACCTGTTCCACCGCGCCCGCGGCAACATCTCGCTCACCGCCGCGGGGGAGCTGCTGCTGCCGTACGCCCGGCGGATGCTCGCCGATGCCGCATCCGTGCGTCGGGAGATGGCCGAGATCGCCGGGCTCAGCCGCGGACGGGTGCGCCTGGGGGCGCCGCCGTCGCTGTGCGCGAGCATCGTCTCCGACGTCGTGAGCGCGTTCCGCGAGGCGCACCCCGGCATCGAGCTGGAGATCACCGAACGCGGATCCCGGCGGCTGGTCGCGGCGCTCGCCGAGGGCGGGCTGGATCTCGCCCTGCTCGCCTCCTCGGATGCCGCCGCGGCCTCCCCCGTGAGTCTCACCCGCACCCCCCTGCTCACCGAGGATCTCGTCGTGATCTCCTCGGCCGAGCGGCCCGCGATCTGCTCCGGCCGGGCGATCGCGCTCGCCGCGGTCGCCGACCTGCCGCTCATCGCGTTCCCGCGCAGTTACGAGCTGCGCGCGGCGACCGACGCGGCGTTCGCCGCCGCCGGGCTCGCCGCCGAGGTGGTCGTGGAGGGGCCGGAGATGGACACCGTGCTGCGCTTCGTCGAGCGGGGCGTCGGTGTCGCGATCGTGCCCGCGATGGTCGCCCTCGGCAGACCGGGTCTCCGCGCGGTGCCGCTGGCCACGCCGCGGATGACCCGCACCGTGAGCCTCACCCACCGCGCCGACATGGCGCCGACCCGAGCCGCGGCGGCCCTGCGCGACACGATCATCGCGACCGCCGAGCGCCTCGCCGGATCCGGCGAGTTCGTCACGCCCTGGCATGCGGAGGGGAATGTCTTGATTCCTACTTCCTCAATCTCGGCCGATCGTGTAAATTATTAACATGCCTTCCTCCGGGACCCTCGCGGTCGATCTCGGCAAGTCCCTCTGCCGCGTGCGCGGCACCGTTTCCGACCGGCCGCTGCGGCGCGAGGGGGCCGGCGCCCCCGGCCTCGCCGCCCGCGACGGGGTGCAGCTCGCGCTCGACGCGATCCTGCCGCTGCTCGCCGACGTCCGCCCCGAGCGCGTCGGGGTCGGCGCCGCCGGAGCGCTGTACGCCGCCGGGCCCGCCGCGGAGCTCGCCCGAGCCCTCGCCGACGCCGTGCGGGCCCCGGCCGCGGTCGCCTCGGACGTGGTCTCGGCCCACGTCGGGGCCCTCGGCGGAGACGCGGGGGTGCTGCTCATCGCCGGGACCGGCGCGGTCGCGCTCGGGATCACCGCGCACGGGCATCGCAGCGTCGACGGCTGGGGGCCGGATCTCGGCGACCTAGGCAGCGGATCCTGGCTCGGCCGCGAGGGCGTGCGGGCGGTGCTCCGCGCCCGGGACGGCCTGGGCGCCGCGACTCCGCTCTCCGACGCGCTCGTGCTGCTCATGGGCGACGCCGAATCCCCGATCTCCTGGGTCGGGCAGGCCGCGGCCCCCGCCCGCCTGCTCGCCACCTTCGCCCCCGCGGTCCTCGACGGCGCCGATCAGGGCGATCCGGTCTCGGTCGCGATCCGCGACGAGGCCGCCGGCCTCCTGGCCGACACCGCGCGCGCCGCCGCGGGCGACTCCACCGCCGTCGCCCTGCACGGCGGCCTGATGTCGCACCCCGGCTTCCGCGCCACCGTGGAAGCCGCGCTCTCCGCCCGCGGGCTCGACGCCCGCGACTCCCGAGGGGACGCGCTGGACGGCGCGGCCATGATCGCCGAGGGGCGCGCCCCTCTTCACGAAAGGTTCGTGCACCGTGCCGAATGAGTCCGCCTTCGAAGACCCCTCCCGGCTCTCCGGCCTGATCGACGTGCTCGCCGGGCTCTCCACCGAGCAGGCGAACACCGACCGGGGCGACCTCGACCTGCTGTCGACGATCGACCTGGTCACGGCCATGAACGCCGAGGACCGGCGCGTGCCCGAGGCCGTGGCCGCCCAGGCCGGGAACATCGCCCTGGCCGTCGACGGCATCACCGCGCGGTTCCGCCGCGGCGGGCGACTCATCTACATCGGCGCCGGCACGGCCGGGCGCGTGGGCGTGCTCGACGCCTCGGAGTGCCCGCCCACGTTCGGCACCGACCCGAGCATGGTCGTCGGGCTGATCGCCGGCGGCGACACCGCGATCCGCTCGGCCGTGGAGAACGCCGAGGACGACGCCGACGCCGCCGTCGCGTCGCTGCGCGAGCTCGGCCTCACCGAGGCGGACACCGTGGTCGGGATCTCCGCCTCCGGCCGCACGCCGTACGTCGTCGGCGGGCTGACCTACGCGCGGGGGATCGGCGCCCTGACGGTCGCGATCGCCGCGAACGCGGGCTCCGCGATCGGCGCCGCCGCCGAGATCCCGATCGAGGTCGTGGTCGGCCCCGAGTTCGTCACCGGCTCGACCCGGCTCAAGGCCGGCACCGCGCAGAAGCTCGTGGTGAACATGCTCTCGACGCTGTCGATGATCCGGCTCGGCAAGACCTATCGCGGCGTGATGGTCGACCTGCGTGCCACGAACGAGAAGCTGCACGCCCGCTCGGTGCGCACCCTGATCCAGCTCACCGGTGCCGCGCAGGACGATGCGGTGCGCGCCCTCGTCGAGGCGGACGGATCGGTCAAGCTCGCCCTGCTGATGCTGTTCACCGGGGCATCCGCGCAGGCGGCCGCCCCGGCGCTCGCCGACGCCGACGGCATCCTGAGGGACGCGATCGCCGCGCTTTCCTGAGGATTCGCATGGCGCGTCGGCATATTTCTCATCGCGGAAGTTCTATCTCTTATACTGAAAGATAAGTTTCGGGATTCTTGCGACCCGGAACGGCTCAGAACGCCCCCTGCGCGGCTTTACGCTGGTAGTGGGCAGATCCGCCCTCTCGATCCCGCGCCGCCATCTCCTCGGCGCGCCTGTGCACCAAGGACGCTGATGAACGATTTCGCCGCGCGCCGCGACGACTGGAAGGCCCGAGAAGAACTCGCCGAGCGGATGATCCCGCTGATCGGCGGACTGAACCGCGACAGGGACGTCGTGACGTCGCTGCACGGTCACCGCCTGCTGGGCCTGTCCACCAACGAGATCCTCGAGGTGCACGAGCGCGTTGCCTCGCTCGGCCACGACGCCCTGGAGCTCGAGGACACGCTCGCCGTGCTCGAGGCGCTGCGCGAGCTCGCCCCCTCCGCGTCCTCCCTCGACATCGGCCGCCTGGTCGAGTTCGCGCAGGGCGCCGACCTCGTCGAGCGCCTGCGCTCCGAGCTCGCCCCGGCCCTCGGCGACGCCGCCGCGGCCGAGCCGACCGACGTGGTGCTCTACGGCTTCGGCCGCATCGGGCGCCTGCTCGCCCGCATCCTCATCGCGCACACCGGCGGCGGCAGCGGCCTGCGCCTGCGTGCGATCGTCGTGCGCAAGGGCGCCGAGAACGACCTCGTCAAGCGCGCCTCGCTGCTGCTGCGCGACTCCGTGCACGGCCGCTTCGAGGGGTCCGTCGACGTCGACGAGGAGAACTCGCAGATCGTCGCCAACGGCACCCGGATCCAGGTCATCTACTCCGACGACCCCGGCACCATCGACTACACCGCCTACGGCATCCACGACGCGATCGTCGTCGACAACACGGGCCGCTGGCGCGACGAGGCCGGCCTCAGCCGCCACCTCGAGTCCACCGGCGTCGCCCGCGTGCTGCTCACCGCGCCCGGCAAGGGCGAGCTGAAGAACATCGTGCACGGGATCAACCACGACACGATCGACGACTCCGACCGGATCCTGTCCGCAGCGTCCTGCACGACCAACGCGATCACCCCGGTGCTCAAGGCCGTCGACGAGGCCTACGGCATCGTGCGCGGCCACGTCGAGACGGTGCACTCGTTCACGAACGACCAGAACCTCATCGACAACTTCCACAAGGGCGACCGCCGCGGCCGCTCCGCCGTGCTGAACATGGTCATCACCGAGACCGGCGCCGCCAAGGCCGTGGCCCGGGCGCTGCCCGAGCTCGCCGGCAAGCTGACCGGATCCGCGATCCGCGTGCCCACCCCGGACGTCTCGCTCGCGGTGCTGCACCTGACGCTCGAGCGCCCGGCGGAGAAGGCCGAGATCAACGACTACCTGCGCCGCGTCTCGCTGCACTCGAAGCTGCGCCAGCAGATCGACTACGTCGAGTCGCCCGAGGTCGTCTCGACCGACTTCGTCGGCTCGCACCGCGCCGGCATCGTCGACGGCCTCGCCACGATCGCGAACGCGACCGACGTGATCCTCTACGTCTGGTACGACAACGAGTTCGGCTACTCGAGCCAGGTCATCCGCGTGCTCGAGGTCATGGCCGGCTCGCACCCCGTCGTGCTCCCGGCCCGCCGCGAGGTGACGCTCCAGGCCTGAGCCCCCGGCTCTCCGGCGCGTCGCCCCCGGCTCTCCGGCCCAGCGCCCCCGGCTCTCCGGCCCGGCGCCCCCGGCTCTCCGGCCCGGCCCCTCCGTCCCGGCGCCCCCGGCCCCCGGCTCCGACCCACCCCGCCGCGCGGGCCGCCCCCCCCCCACAGGCCCGCGATTTGAGGGCGTGTCGCGACCAGCGAGCGTCGTTTTCGGCGGGGGATCCGGGATCCTGGGCGCCGTCTTGGAGGCCGTGTGATGGAATCCTGGGGACAGGAGGTCCCATGGCCGACACCCGGGCGCGGCTGCTCTACGTCGAGGACGACGCCGACATCGCCGAGATGACCGTCGAGGTGCTCTCCGAGGCGTACGACGTCGACCACGTCGCCGACGGCGCGGCGGCCCTCCGCCGGGCGCTGGACGAGCGGTACGACGTCATGGTGGTCGATCGGCGCCTGCCCGGCATGGACGGCGCGAGCCTGGTCGAGGCGATCCGGACCGCGCGGATCACCACGCCCGTGCTCATGCTCACCGCCCTCGGCGCCGTGCCGGACCGGGTCGAGGGCCTCGACGCCGGCGCGAACGACTATCTGACCAAGCCGTTCGACTTCGACGAACTGCTCGCCCGGCTGCGCGCGCTGCGCCGCGGATTCCAGGCCGAGGGACGCCGGCGCGCGATCGGGGAGTGGGTGTTCGTCCCCGACTCCTGGGCGCTGTACGCACCGAACGGGCTGCGGGTCGCCCTGACCGCGACCGAGGCAGCGTTCCTGGAGTTCCTCTCCGCGAGCCCGGAGCGGGTGTTCAGCCGCGAGGAGATCCTCCGCGCCGTCTTCGGCTCGGCCGACGGCGTGGGCACTGTCGACACCTACGTGCACTACATCCGCCGCAAGACCACGACCGACATGATCGACACGGTGCGCGGGCGCGGCTACCGGGCGGGGATGCCGGCATGAGCGGATCCGCCGACCGGGACCGGGTGCGCCGGTCCGCCCGGCAGATCGGGCTGTGGACCGGTGTCGCCTCGGCCGTCGTGATCGCGGCGGGCGTCGGGATCCTCATCGCGGTGATCCTCAGCACCTCGCGTCCGCAGGGGCCGGGCTTCGGCGGGCCGGCCGGGCTGCCGGCCAACCCCGACCACATCGTCGTGGACGTGGACCGGGTGCTGCCCTGGGTGGTCGTGCTCGGCGTGGTCGGGGTCGCCGTGCTGGGGCTGATCGCCTGGGCCACGGCGCGGCGGGCGGTCGCCCCGCTCGAGGTGGCGCTGCGGGCCCAGCGGGACTTCGTCGCCGACGCGAGCCACGAGCTGCGCACCCCGCTCACCGCGATGTCGAGCCGGGTGCAGATCCTGCAGCGCCGCCTGCGCCGCGGCGAGCCGATCGACGACGCGCTCGAGCGGCTGCGCCGGGACACGGCGACGATGGACGACATCCTCACGGAGCTGCTGCTGGCCGCGCAGGCGGATCAGGCGGTGGCCGACGGGGCGCCCGTGGAGGCTGGGAGCACCGACGCGGCCGAGGCGGTGCGCGCCGCGGTCGAGCTGCTGCAGCCGATCGCCGAGGGCGCGGGAGTCGTGCTCGAGCAGAGGGCCGGTGCCGGCCTCGCGGTCGCGGCGCCGGCGGTCACCCTGACCCGGCTGTGCACGGCGCTGCTCGACAACGCCGTGCAGCACGCGCCGGCCGGATCCGCCGTGACCATCGCGGCAGGCTCCGGCCCGGCCGGGTACGTCGAGATCCGGGTCGCCGACCGCGGCCCCGGCGTGCGCCCGGAGGACCGGGAGCGGATCTTCACGCGCTTCGCCCGCGGGCCGGAGACCGGCCGCCGGCGCGGATTCGGGCTCGGGCTCGCGCTCGTGAGGGACGTGGCGACGCGGTACGGCGGCGCGGTCGGCATCGAGCGCACCTCCGCGGAGGGGACGACGTTCCTGCTCCGGCTGCCCGCCGCCACGACCGGTCCCTGAGCCCGTCGACGCGACGTCGCCGTGCTCGCTCAACGACCCGGCACGAGCAGGTCCGCGGCCTCCGCGATCTCGACGCCGTGCGCCCAGCGCCGGATCCGGCCGTCTGAGGCGATCAGCATCCCCGAGGTGTCCGGGGCGCTGCGCAGCCAGGTGAGGTCGTCGAATCCGGCCACGACCGCGATCGTGGCCCAGGCGTCGGCATCGCTCAGCCGGGGAGCGAGGACGGTCGCGGTCGCCGGGTCGACGACCGCGCTCCCGGTCCGCGGATCGACGATGTGCGCCCCGCGTTCTGCAGCGCCGGACGTCGCAACGGCCCCGTCCCGCACCGGCACGGTCGCGCGCAGGGCGCCGGGGGAGAGCGGATCCGCGATCCCCACGTTCCAGGTCCAGGCGGCGTCCGGCGCGGTGAGCAGCTGCATGTCGCCGCCCGCGGAGAGGCCGGCCGCGACGGTGCCCGCCTCGGCGACCAGCGGGGCGAGGTGGTGCATCGCCGCGCGCTCGACCGCCCAGCCCTTGACCAGACCGGTCGGGTCGAACCAGCCCTGCCGGCGCGCGTCGAAGCGACCGGCCGAGACGGTCGTGAGCCGGGCGCAGGCGTCCGCGACCTCGAGGATCCGTGGATCCGCGTCGTCCCAGCCGATCCGGCCGTCGCGCAGCGCGGAGATCTGCGAGTCGTGGCGGAACGGGGAGAACAGCCGGTCGAGTTCGTGCAGCTCGTCGAGCGCGGCCGTCATCGCCGCGGTGATCCGTGCGGACGTCCCGGCCCCGGGCTCGGACTCGGCGGCGAGCACGTGCACGCTCGCGACCGTCCCCATGAGCGCGGCCGTGCGGACGTGCCGGTGCGGGCCCGCGCTCATGCCTTCGCCTGGTCGAGGGCGCTCTGCAACGACTGCTGGTAGCCGTCCGAGGTGAACGTGGCGCCGGAGATCATGTCGACCTTCGCCGACTGCGCGCTGATCGTCTCCGAGATCAGCTGCGGGACGGCGTACGAGTTGATCTGCTGATCGCGGCGCTCGGTGTTCGGGTACTGCGGCACCGAGACGTTCGTGATCCTCCCGCCGGACACCGTGATCCTGACCTGCACCGGCCCGTAGCGGGTGTCCGCCGCCCGCCCGGTGAACGTGCCGTCCTTGAGGGTGCTCGACGAGGAGGCGGATCCGGACGACCCGGACGACGAGGATCCGGACGACCCGGACGATGACGACGATCCGGACGACGACGATCCCGACGACGATCCCGCGGATCCGGATCCGGTCGATCCCGTCGCGCCCGACGTCGTCGCGCCTGTCCCGCCCGCGAGCGGAGCGGCTTCGCCCTCGAGGGAGGTGCGGTAGCTGAACAGCAGCACGAGCCCGGCCACGGTGGCCAGCACCGCGTAGACGATCCTCTTCATGATGATTCCTCCCGGTCGGGGGCCGTCAGACGGCGAACGCCTCGCTGTGGATGCGGTCGGGGCCCAGACCCGCGGTGCGCAGATCGCGGTGGATGCTCCGCATCCACGGGGTCGGTCCGCACAGGTAGACGTCGTACTCCTCGAGATCGGGGGCGACGTGGCGCAGCAGCCCGACGCCGTCCCACTGCGCGTGGCTGGCGGGCAGCCAACTCGCCCCCGAGGCCGCGCGCCGCCCGTTCAGGGTGTAGTGCACGAGCCCGCGCGAGGCGGCCAGCCGGTCGATGTCGGCGCGGCGCAGGCCGTGCGCGGCGGAGTGGTCGCGCGTGATCAGGATCGCCTCTCCCGGCGCGTAGGGCTCGGCCTGCAGGAGCGCGACGAGGGGGGCGACGCCGGCGCCGGCGCCGAGCATGAGCAGTTTGGATCCCGTGCGCCGTTCGCCGGTCATCGAGCCGTAGGGGCCCTCGATCATGACGCGCGTGCCGGGGCGCAGCCCGGCGAGGCGCTCGGTGCCGTCGCCGACCCGGCGCGCGGAGAGCACGAGCTCCTCACCGAGCGGGGCGGCCGCGAGCGAGAAAGGGTGGCCGCGCGACCAGCCGGGTCCGTCGAGGAAGCGCCAGACGAAGAACTGGCCGGCCTGCGCGCCGAGGCGGTGCACCTGCCGCCCGGCGATGTGGACGCAGATCCCGTCCGGCCCGTCGGCCTCGACCGCGATCACCCGCAGCCGGTGCCGGGCGCTGCGGATGAGCGGCAGCGCGATCCGGAACCACAGCACGCACGCGGCGGTCACGGCCCACAGCGCCCACCAGTACACGGTCGCGCCGACGGAGGCGGTGAAGTCCGCCCCGGTCCAGAGCATGTGCGGGATCGCGAGGCCGGCGCCGAGGTAGCCGTACAGGTGCAGCAGGTGCCACGACTCGTAGCGGAGCCGGCGGCGGGCACGGCGGATCGAGGTCACCACGACCAGGATCAGCAGGCCGGTGCCGGCGGTGGCCAGGAGCATGCCCGGGTAGTCCCAGACGAAGTCCCACGCCTGCACGAACACGTTCGTCGAGGACGTGATCGCGTAGCCGATCGTGATGAGCACGAGGTGGGCCATCAGCAGCCAGAACGACCAGAAGCCGACGAGGCGGTGCATCCGGGTGATGCCGTCGCGGCCGAAGCCGCGCTCGAACACCGGCACCCGCGCCATGAGCAGCACCTGGTACAGCAGCAGGTTGGCCGAGCCGAGTCCGGTCACGCGCCCGAGTGTCGTGAACGTGTCGCCGTCGAAGGCGAAGGTCGACTGGATGCCGCCCCCGCTCACCCACAGCGCGAGCACGAACAGGCTGGTCGCCCAGATCAGCGTCACCGCGGTCAGCCGCCACAGCAGCGGGCCCCTGCGCGGCGTCGACGCGAGGAGCGGTCGCGGCGCCGGGGCGAGGGAGGTGAGCGAGGCCATGGCACCATCGTCCGCGCCGGTTTGACAGAGAAGGCCAAGAATCGGCCCCCTTGAGCGGGGTCATAGGGAATCCATCGGGTTCGCGGCGGACCCGGACGGGGCCTGTCCCGTCCGTGAGCCGGTCGCGGTGCGCGGGGGATGGGGGTATCCATCGGGTTCGCGGCGGACCCGGACGGAGCCCGTCCCGTCCGTGAGCCGGTCGCGGTGCGCGGGGATGTCGGCGGCACCCGGCAGGATGGGCTCCATGACGGCTCTGCTGAAGGAACGGCTCCGCTCGCACCGGCTCACCGCACCCGCGCGCACCCCGGTCGAGGCCGCGCGGCACATGCTCGCCGTGCAGAGCCAGGACTTCCTCGCCGGGCGCTGGGCCCTCGGCATCCGCGCGGCCGGATCCGCGACGCTCGCGGCGGTCGACGCCGCGTTCGACCGCGGAGAGCTCGTCCGCACGCACACGATGCGCGGCACTCTGCACACCGTCCCGGCCGAGGACGTGCGCTGGGTGCTCTCGGTCACGGGGGAGAGGCAGCTGCGCCAGGATGCGACCCGGCAGCGCCAGCTCGGCATCGACGACGCCCTGATCGCGCGTGTCGAGGCGGCGTTCCGCGATCGCCTCGCCGACGGCGGCCGCAACAGGGCGCAGCTGTTCGACGATCTCACCGACCTCGGCATCGACCCGGGCGGACAGCGCGGCGTGCACCTCATCTACGCGCTGAACGTGCGCGGGATCCTGGTGCAGGGTCCGGTCGTGCGCCGCGACGGCGCGGTCTCCCGCGAGCAGCTCTTCGTGCTCGCCGAACAATGGATCCCCGAGACCGCAGCGCCGGCGGATCCGCTCGCCGAGTTCTTCGTCCGCTACGTCGACGGGCACGGCCCCGCGACCGTGGACGACTTCGCGTGGTGGTCGGGGCTGCCGATCACCGCCGCCCGCGAGGCGGTCGAGCGCGGACGGCACCGTGTGACCGAGACCGCGGACGGCGTATACGTCGCGGCCTCGCATCCACGCCGGGCCGCGGGATCCGACGACACGCGGGTCCTCGCGCTGCCGATGTTCGACGAGTACTACATCTCCTACGCCGACCGGTCCGCGGTCGCGTCCGCCGAGAGCATGGCGCTGATCGGCCCCGGGAAGAACGGCATGGTCCGCGCGAGCCTGCTCGCCGCCGGCAGGATCGCCGGTGCCTGGACGCACTCGGCCGCCGTCGGCCGGCACCGCGAGCACCCGATCCCCGAGCTTTTCGACGCCGCGCTCGATCTCGAGCAGGTCGCCGCCGCCCTGCGCCGCTACGCGGACTTCGTCGCGGTGCACTGACGTCCGGTGTCGGCGGCCAGGCCGCCCGAGGCCGAGATCCTTCGCGCCACGACATGTGCGGCGCGCTCGACGACAACCGGCCGGCGGAGCTCGTGCCGAGAATGGAGGGGACGACTCGTCGCCCGCACGCTCGAAGGAGAGACCGATGACCGACACGTCCGCAGCAGCCCTGCTCGACCGCATCCAGGCTCCGGAGGGATCCGGCCGCGAGATCCCGGACGCCGCGACGCGGGAGACGATCGGCCGCGCCCCGGTGCACACCGTCGCCGACCTCGATGACGCGATCGCGCGTGCGAAGGCGGCCCAGCCGGCGTGGGAGGGGCTCGGGCACGCCGAGCGCAGCGAGCTGCTGCTCGCCGCCGCCGACGCGATCGACGCGAACGCCGAGGCGCTCGCGCACATCCTGTCCCGCGAGCAGGGCAAGCCGCTGAACGGCCCGAACGCGCGCTTCGAGCTGGGCGCGTGCACCGCGTGGCTGCGCACCAACGCGACCACCGTGCTCGAGCCCGAGGTGCTGATCGACGACGAGAGCATGCACGCCGAACTCGTCTACAAGGCGGCGGGAGTCGTCGGCGCGATCGGCCCGTGGAACTGGCCTCTGATGATCACGATCTGGCAGATCGGACCGTCGCTGCGGATGGGCAACACGGTCGTCGTCAAGCCCAGCGAGTACACGCCGCTGAGCGTGCTCGCGATGCTCGCGGTCATGAACGACGTGCTGCCCGCCGACGTGCTGACCGGCATCTCGGGCGACCGCGAGGTCGGCGCCCGGCTGAGCTCGCACCCCGACATCGCGAAGATCATGTTCACCGGATCCACCGCGACCGGCCGCAAGATCATCGAGGCCTCCGCGGGCAACCTCGCCCGGCTCACGCTCGAGATGGGCGGCAACGACGCGGGCATCGTGCTCCCGGGCACGGATCCCGCCGCCATCGCCGAGGATCTGTTCTGGGGCGCGTTCCTGAACACCGGCCAGACCTGCGCGGCGCTGAAGCGCCTCTACGTGCACGACTCGGTCTACGACCAGGTCGTGGAAGCGCTCGCCGGGATCGCCGCGAGCATGCCGATGGGCAACGGCCTGGACGAGAACAATGTGCTCGGGCCGCTGCAGAACAGGCCGCAGTTCGACATCGTCTCGCGCCTCGTCGAGGACGCGAGGGCCCGCGGCGCCCGGATCGTCACCGGTGGCGAGGCGGCGCCCGAGCTGGGGGAGCTCTTCTACCGTCCCACGATCGTCGCGGACATCTCCAACGACGCCGACCTCGTGCAGGAGGAGCAGTTCGGCCCCGCGCTGCCGGTCATCCGCTATTCCGACGTGGACCAGGCGTTCGCGTGGGCCAACGGGATCGACGCGGGTCTCGGCGCCTCGGTCTGGTCGAGCGATCCGGAGGCCGCCCGCGAGGCCGCCACGCGGATGCAGTCCGGCACGGTGTGGATCAACACGCACGGCGGGATCCACCCGATGGTGCCGTTCGGCGGCGTGAAGGCCTCGGGCTACGGCCTCGAGTTCGGCGTGGAGGGGCTCAAGTCGGTCTCGGTGACGCAGGTCGTCTCGGGCCCGGGCCGGAAGGGCTGAACCGTGCCGCGCTCGGTCGTCGTCGTCGGCGCCGGCACGTCCGGCAGCATCGTGACCCGCCGGCTCGTCGATGCCGGATACGACGTCACGCTCGTCGAGGCCGGCGGCTACGACACGAACCCCGCGATCCACGATCCCGCCCGTGCGGGGGAGCTGTGGCACGCCGCCGAGGACTGGGACCTGTACACGGTGCCGCAGGAGCATGCGGCCGGCCGTCGGCTGCACCTTCCTCGCGGCAGGGTGACCGGAGGATCCCATGCGCTGAACGCGATGATCTGGGTGCGCTGCGCCGCGAGCGACTACGACGGCTGGGAGCGCTCCGGCGCGACCGGCTGGGGCTGGTCGGCGGTGGCGCCCGTGTTCGAGGCGATCGAGAACGACCTGCTGCCGGTGACCGACGACTACCCGCTGACCCCGATCCAGCGGTCCATCGTCGACGCCGCCGTCGAGGAGGGCCTCGAGCGCAACCCCGACTACAACGGCGGCACGCTCGACGGGATCTCCCAGGAGCAGGTGACGATGCGCGACGGGCGCCGGGTGAACACCTGGATGGCGTACGTGCGGCCCGTCGAGGACGCCGCGAACCTGCGGGTCGTCACCGACGCGGAGGTGCACTCCGTGATCGTCGAGGACGGCCGCGCGGTGGGCGTGCGCCTCGGCGAGGGCTCGGAACAGCGGGACCTGCGGGCCGACGAGGTGGTCCTGGCCGCAGGTGCGCTGGGCAGCCCGGCGATCCTGCTGCGCAGCGGCATCGGCCCCCGCGCGGATCTGGAGACCCTCGGCATCGACGTCGTCCGGGATGCGCCCGCTGTGGGCGCCGACCTGCACGACCACCTGCTCTCCCCGGTGATCTTCACGACCCGCGAACCGGTCGGTCCGCCGCAGCCCGGCGTCTCGGTCACGCAGACGCACCTGTTCTGGCGCAGCCGGGACGACCTGGCGGAGCCGGACACCCAGCCGATCCACTTCTCCGTGCCGATGTGGGGCGAGCTGGAGCCGCGTCCCGGCACCCACGGCCCCGGCGACGGCTTCTCGCTCATGGCGGGACTCGTGACGCCGCACAGCCGCGGCAGCCTGCGCCTGTCCGGCGCGGGGCTCGCGGATCCGCTGCTCATCGACCTCGCAGCCCTCGAGGACGAGCGCGACGTGGCCGCTCTCGCCGCCTCCGTGCGTCAGGCCCGCCGCATCGGCGCCCGCCCGGCGCTCGCCGAGGCCTGGGGCGCGACCGAGGCGTATCCGGGACCCGAGGTGGCCGATGAGGACGTGGAGGACTGGGTCCGCCGGACCTCGATCACCTACCACCACCAGGTCGGCACCTGCCGGATGGGCTCTGACGACCGGGCGGTCGTGGATCCGCGTCTGCGCGTCCGCGGCATCGCCGGCCTGCGCGTGATCGACGCGTCGGTGATGCCCACGATCACGACGGGCAACACCAACGCCCCGGCCGCCGTGATCGGCGAGATCGGCGCGCGGCTCGTTCTGGAGGACGCGGACTAGGAGGCCGCGCGGCCGGGCTCGTCAGGGGTCCGGCCGCGCAGCTCCGCGAGCAGGGCCTGCAGTCCGGCCTCGATGCGCTCGTCCCCGGCGGCCTCCGGCAGCAGCACCGACACCATCTGCCAACCGGCGTTGCGCGAGGCGACCTCGCCGACCGCCGTGTCGATGTCGATGTGCGCGGCGAGTTCCCCGTCCTCCCGCGCCTCGACGAGGAAGCGGCGGAACTGGTCCCGCCAGCGCTGATTGTTCTCGCGGTGGATCTGGGTGATCCTCGTGTCCTGCGAGGCGTGGTCCCAGAACGCGATGACGACGCGGGCGTACTTGGGACCGAGTTCCCCGAACGGGAGGATCTCGCGGCACATCTGCTCCAGCGCGTCGAGGCCGCGCTTGCCCGCGACCTCGGTCAGGATCCGTCCGTTGGCCTCCACGTGGAGCCGCACGAAGGAGGCGGTGAGCAGGCTCTCCTTGGTGGGGAAGTAGCGGGCGATCGCGCCGTGGCTGTACCCGGCCGCCGCGGCGATCTCGCGCATGGTGAGCCGCTCGAAGCCCTCGCGGATGATCACCTGCGTCGCGGCGTCGGCGATGTGCTCGCGCCGCTCGTTGTGGTCGACGATCTTGGGCACGTGTTCCCCCTCCTGATGCTGTCGATCCTAGGGGGAGCCGTGCTCGCCCAGGTCTCCGCGGAAAGATAACCAATTGGAGACTAAAACGTGAGAATCCCTTGACAACACTAGTCGCCTGAGTATTCTTTGAGTGACCAAGTGGTGATTAAAGACGAGGATGTCGCGCCAAGAGGCCCTCCGTCCGATCCCGCAGAGAAGCGCCAAGACAGGAAGCACCCCATGGAAATCACCCGCGCACTCCGTGCCGTCGCCGCCCTGGCCGCGGTCGGCGCCGCCGTCGCCCTCGCCGGCTGCTCGTCCTCCTCCGGATCGGCCGAGCCCGGCCACGGCGGCCAGCTCACGACGGTGAAGGTCGCCACGATCGGACTCACCTCGGACGGCAGCCTGCTCACCGGCATGGCCAAGGGCTTCTTCGCCGACGAGGGCCTGAAGATCGAGACGTCGATCGTCGCGAACCCGCCGGCGGGCCTCGCGGCGGTGCAGAGCGGTCAGGTCGACGTGGCCTACGCCCCGAGCATCCCGCTGCTGAACGCGCTGAACCAGGGCGTGCCGATCAAGGTGGTCGGAGCCGCCGACGGCTACCCGCAGGGCGCGTCCACCGCCGCCGACCCGGCCAAGCTGGACGACACCGGGCTGTTCGCGAGCGCCAAGGGCGGGGTGACCTCGGTGAAGGACCTGGCCGGCAAGACCATCGCGATCCCCGCGCGCAAGGCCCAGCTCGAGGTCGTGATCTCCGAGGAGCTGAAGAAGGCCGGCGTCGATCCGGCGAGCGGCGTCAAGTGGGTCGTGCTCGATTTCACCTCGGCGGTCGCCGCGCTCAAGAACGGCACCGTCGACGCGGCCGGCCTGGTGAGCCCGTTCACCGCGCAGGCGCTCGCGAACGGCTCCACGCAGCTGTCCGCGCCGTCCGTCGGCTTCTTCGAGCAGGGCGCCACCGGCCTGTGGACGTCCGGTTCGTCCACGGTTCAGGCGAAGAAGGACGTGATCCGCGCCTTCCAGCGCGCGATCGTGAAGTCGAACGAGTACGCGACCGCGCATCCCGACGAGGCCATCAAGGCCGGCCTCGCCTACACGAAGTCCACGCTGACCCTCGACCAGGTGAAGGTGCCGTTCTGGCCCACCGTGGTCGCCCAGGAGGATCTGCAGCGACCGGACACGAAGATGGTCGACCTCGGCTTCCTGCCGAAGCCGGTCGACCTCACGGGCGTCATCGTCGCGAAATGACGGCGATGACACGTTCGAGGACGCTGCCCACCCTCACCGGGGCTGCGGGTGTGCTGGTCGCGCTGGCGATGTGGCAGTTCGTGGCCACCGTCGGGCCGCTCTCCCGGGCCCCGCTGCCCTCGGCGCTGCAGGCGCTGGAGGCGGCGGGAGGCCTCCTCGGCACCCCCGGACTGTGGCAGGCGACCGGCGACACCCTCGTCATGGCCTTCACGGGCCTCATCGCGGCCGCTTTCGTCGGGGTGCTGCTGGGGGTCGCGATCGGATCCTCGCCGCTGGCGATGCATGCGACGAGGGTGCCCCTGGAGTTCCTCAAGCCGATCCCGCCGATCGTCATCCTGCCCGTGGTCGTCCTGGTTCTCGGCCCCACCTCGGGCATGGGCACGTTCCTCGTGTTCTTCGGGTCGTTCATCGCGATCGCCGTGCAGAGCTCGGCCGGCGTCTTCGACACGGACCCGGTCACCCGCGCGACCGGCGCGTCGTACGGCATGAGCCGGGCCGAGATCCTCGGCCGGATCGTGCTCCCCAGTGCGCTGCCGTACATCGGCACGGCGATCCGGGTGGCCGCGCCGACGTCGCTCGTCATCGCCGTCGTCGCTGGTCTGCTCGGCGGTGGGCCCGGGCTCGGGCAGAGCCTGCTGATGTCCCAGATCTCCGGGAACCAGGCGCAGCTGTTCGGTTACGTGCTCATCCTCGGCGTCCTCGGGCTCGTCATCCAGGGGCTCAGCCAGTGGGGAGAGCGCACGCTGCTGCACTGGCACCCCCAGTACCGGAAGGAGCAGCACTGATGACCCTCACGTCCTCGGTCCAGACGACCGCGCGGCTGCGTCGCGGACGCCGCACGAGCGGCGCACCGCGGTGGGCGCTGATCGGCACCGAGATCGCGGTCCCCGTCGTCCTCGTGGCGCTGTGGTGGATCGTGTCCGCCGGATCGACCAACACGTTCTTCCCGCCGTTGTCGGCCATCGTCGGCCGCCTCGGTCAGCTCCTGGCCACACCGGCGTTCCTCGGCGACATCGGGGTCTCGGTGCTGAACCTCGTCCTGTCGTTCGCGATCGCGACCGTCGTCGGCGTGCTGCTGGGCTGCGCGCTCGGCCTGATCGCCTGGCTGAGCTGGTTCGTCGAGCCGACGATCCACTTCTTCCGGGCGATCCCGCCGGTCGCCCTCGTCCCCATCTTCGTCTCGATCATCGGCTTCGGGAACGAGACGCGCATCCTGTCCATCTCGCTCGCCGCGCTGTTCCCGATCCTCATCTCGACGATCGACGGCGTCAGGGCCGGGGATCCGACGCTCGAGATGGTCGGGCGGGTCTACCGGCTCAGCCGCGCGGAGCGGGTGTTCCAGCTCGTCCTGCCCGCGGCGAGCCCGCGCATCCTCTCCGGGATGCAGGTGAGCCTGATCACGGCGTTCGTCGTCATGATCGCGAGCGAGATGCTGGGCTCCTCGACCGGTCTGGGCGCGGCGACCCTGCTCGCGCAGCAGTCGTTCGCGATCACCGACATGTGGGCGGGCATCCTCGTCCTCGGCGTCATCGGATACGCCGCGACCGCCCTGTTCACCCTGTTCCGCCGCGCGATCCTGCGCTGGTACATCGCCTCGCAACAATTGGAGAAGAGCGAATGAGCATCGTCACGCCCGTGCGCCTGAGCGTCCAGGGTCTCGCCAAGACCTACCGCACCAAGAGCGGGGACGTGCCGGTCATCGCCGACCTCACGTTCGACGTGCACGTCGGAGAGGTCGCCTGCATCGTCGGGCCGTCCGGCATCGGCAAGACGACGCTGCTGAAGTGCCTGACCGGCCTGCAGCCGTACACGGCCGGTGTGGCGGCGATCGACGGCGTCCCCATCGACGGTCCGCCGCAGGAGATGGCGCTGGTGTTCCAGGAGTACACCCGCTCGCTGATGCCCTGGCTCACGGTGGAGCGCAACGTGCGGCTCCCGCTGCGTCACCTGCGGCTGCCCGCGGCGGAGCGGGAGGAGCGGATCACAGCGGCGCTCGCCGCCGTCGGCCTCTCCGGCGCCGAGACGAAGTACCCGTGGCAGCTGTCCGGCGGCATGCAGCAGCGCGTCGCGATCGCCCGGGCCATCGCGTACCGCCCCGAGGTGCTCGTGATGGACGAGCCGTTCGCCTCGGTCGACGCGCAGACCCGCTTCGAGCTCGAGGACCTGTGCCTGCGGATCCGCGAGCAGTTCGGCATGACCATCGTCATCGTCACGCACGACATCGACGAGGCCGTCTACCTGTCCGACCGCGTCGTCGTGCTCGGCGAGCGTCCCGCCCGGGTCACCGAGGTGATCGAGATCGCGTTCCCGGAGCCCCGCGACCAGCTGCGCACCCGGGCGCTGCCGGAGTTCGCGGAGCTGCGCACGCGCATCTTCGAGCACATCCGGAAGGCGGGCTGAATGGACGAGGGCGCCCGCGGCTACGAGAGGTTCGACGGCCGCGTCGGCGAGTTCACCTCGCAGTCCGAGCCCTCCTGGCCGGCCAGGGCGACCGCGCCGGCCGGCGCGCCGAACATCGTCGTCATGCTCGTCGACGACCTGGGCTTCAGCGACCTCGGCCCGTTCGGCGGCGAGATCGAGACCCCCGTGATCGACCGCCTCGCCGACGAGGGCTGGGTGTTCACGAACTACCGCACCGCCCCGATGTGCTCGCCCGCCCGTGCGGCCCTGCTCACCGGCCTCAACCCGCATCGCGCCGGGTTCGGCTACGTCGCGCACATCGATCCGGGGTACCCGGGATTCGCCTGCGAGCTGCCCGCCGACGCCCCGACGCTCGCGGAGTCACTGCGCGCGGGCGGCTACGCCACGTTCATGGTCGGCAAGTGGCACCTCACCCTGGAGTCCCGGCTGCACGACGGCGCCGATCGCTCCTCCTGGCCTCTGCAGCGCGGGTTCGACCGCTACTTCGGGGCGATGGACGGCTTCACCTCCCTGCACCACCCGCACCGGCTCGTACAGGACAACTCGGTCGTCGACGTGCCGGAATACCCCGAGGGCTTCTTCCTCACGGACGAGCTCACCGACCGGGCGATCGCGATGATCGACGAGCTGCGGGTGAACGACCGCCGCAAACCCTTCTTCCTCTACTACGCGCACACCTCTGTGCACGGGCCGATCCAGGCCAAGGCCGCGGACATCGAGAAGTACCGCGGACGCTACGAGCGGGGATGGAACGCCCTGCGGGAGGAGCGCTTCGCCCGCCAGCGCGCCCGGGGGATCGTTCCCCCGCACGCCGCACTGCCCGCGGATCCGATCGCGGACGGCGACCGGATCCCGCACTGGGACGCCCTGACCGACGAGGAGCGCGCGCGCTTCGCCCGGCACATGGAGGTCTACGCCGCGGCCGTCGACGAGATCGACCAGAGCCTCGGCCGGCTGCTCGCGCGCCTGGACGAGCTCGGCGAGCGGGAGAACACGATCGTCGTGCTGGCCAGCGACAACGGCGGCACCGCCGAGGGCGGTCCGGGCGGCACCCGCAGCTACTTCTCCCAGTTCGGCCTGCACGGCGCAGTGCCGGACGGCTGGGTCTCCGACGTTCCCCGCCCGATCGAGGACATCGGCGGCCCCCGTCTCTTCGGCCAGTACCCGACCGGGTGGGCACGGGTCTCCAACACGCCGTTCCGATCCTTCAAGGGCACCACCTACGAGGGCGGCGTGCATGCGCCCCTCGTGGTGTCCTGGCCCGCGGGGGCCGCCTCCGCCGGGATCCGCGACCAGTTCGTGTTCGTGTCGGACCTCGCCCCGACCCTCCTGGAACTGGCAGGGGTGGGCCGGCCGGCGCGGTGGAACGGGGCCGAGGCGCTCGAGATCGACGGCAGCAGCATCGTCGACGTGCTCGCCGACCGGTCCGCACCCGGCCGGGAACGGCAGTACTTCGAGTGCATCGGGCGCCGCGCGCTCGTCGACGGGGACTGGAAGGCGGTCTCGCCGGTGCCGCCCTCGGCCGCGGAGGGGGCGGCGGGCGGCGTCTGGGAGCTCTACCATCTCGGCAGCGACCCCACCGAGACGGTCGACCGGGCGTGGCAGGAGCCGGACCGGCTGCGCGGCCTCGCGGAGCGATGGCGTCAGGAGGCCTGGCGGAACACGGTGTTCCCGCTGGACGACGACGGGACGCTGCACACCGTGCGTCCGGACACCGAGGCGGCGCTCTCCGAGCCCGTGCGCCTCGTGCCGTTCCGCCCTCCGCTCGAGCGCTTCCGCTCCGCGCGACTGACCGTGCTGCGCTCGTTCGAGGTGCACGTCGATCTGCTGCTCGAACCCGGTGCGGCGGGCGTGATCGTCGCGCACGGCGACCAGGGCGGCGGCTATCTGCTCGCGCTCGAGGACGGCGAGCTGCTCCTGGGCTACAACGCGTACGGCGCCATGCGGCGGGCGCGGGCCGCCGCACCGGGACCAGGCCTGCACGAGGTCGTGCTGCGCGTGCGCGCCGACGTCGGGCTGCGCTGGAGCTTCGCCGTGGACGTCGACGGCGCCGAGAGGGTGCGGATCGACGACCTGCCGATGCTCCTCGGGATGGCGCCCTTCACGGGGATCAGCGTCGGCTACGACTACGGCGGGCCGGTCGACTGGGACCTGCACGAGGCGCACGGGACGTTCCGGTTCGACGGCGGAAGGATCCTCGCGGTGGACTACCTGCCGGGGGAGAGGTCGCCCGAGGACCCGACCGTGCTCCGGGCGATCGCACGCGAGGTGCAGGACCTCGTGGACTGACCGCGCCACGATGCCGGCCCCGGGCGCGCATCGCCCGGGGCCGGCGGTCGTGCGTCAGCCTGCGGTGTACACCTCGCGGCCGGCGAACCAGGTGGACAGCACGGTCGCGTCGACGATGCCGTCCGCCGGCCCACCGATCGCGTCGCGGTCGAGCACGACGAAGTCCGCCGACTTGCCGACCTCGAGCGAGCCCGTCTCGGCGCCCAGGCCCATGGCGACGGCGGCGTTGCGGGTGAACACCTGCAGCGCCTCCTCCGCGGTGATCGCCTGCTCGGGCCACAGCGTGCCCGGCGCCCGGCGCAGCGGATCCGCGCGGGTGACGAGCCCCTGGATGCCCTCGAGCGGGTTCGGGGACTCGCTCACCGGCCAGTCCGAGCCGCCCGCGACGAGGGCGCCGGCGTCGAGCAGCGCGCGGTTCGGCTGGGAGTGCTCCGCGCGCTCGCCGAGCACCTCGGTGAGCATCTGCGGGATGACGCCGGGGAACCAGAGGAACGGCGAGATGTCGGCGACGACGTCGAGCTCCGCGAGACGGGGGATGTCCGAGGGGGCGAGGAACTGCCCGTGCGCGATCTGGATCGGCGTGGTCACGCCCTCGCCGCGCAGCCGCTCGGCGACGTCCAGGACGAGCCGGGCGGATCCGTCGCCGGTGCAGTGCACCTTCGCGCCGAGTCCGCGGTCGGCGACGCGGCGCAGCCAGCCGTAGAGCTCATCGAAGTCCATCGTCGTCTCGCCGTGGAAGTGCGCGCCGTGTGCGGCGTCGGGCACGTACGGCTCGAGGAACGAGGCCGTGCGCGCCGGCGGCACGCCGTCCAGGAAGATCTTCACGAAGTCCGGGCGGTGGTGCGCCGTGCGGAACTCCTCGCCGCGCGCGATGAGCGGGGATCCGACCGGGTCGAACCCGAAGATCTCGTCGTTCACCAGCAGCGAGGACACGACCCACGCGTCCAGCTCACCGTCGCCGTCCAGCGCGGCCAGTGCGCCGAGGATGTCGGTGGAGACGCCGGCGTCCTGGAACGCGGTGATCCCGTACGAGTTCGCCAGGTGCACGCCGTGGCGGGACGCCATCCGGTGCTGTTCGGCGGTGAGCCCGCCCGAGCGGTCGTACGCCTCCTGCACGGGGATCCCCGCCGCCTCCAGCAGCACCCCGGTCGGAGTGCCGTCCTCGTCGTCCAGGATCGTGACACCGCCCGCGGGAAGCGACGACGCGGTGATCCCGGCGAGCTCCAGGGCCCGCGAGTTCGCCCAGCGGTTGTGCCGGGAGTCCTCCACGATCATCACCGGGCGCCCGCCCGCCGCCTCGTCCAACCGCCGCCGCGCCGCGGTGTTCGCGAGCGTCGGCAGCACCGTGCTGGCGACGGCCCCGCCGACGATCCAGGCGTCCTCCGGCAGCGTCGCGGCCTTCGCACGCACGCGGTCGAGGATCTCGTCCGGCGTCAGCGCCGGCGGCAGCACGAGCTCGAAGAGCTCGGTGCGGCCCGCGAGCGCGTGGTGGTTGTGCACGTCCGCGAAGCCGGGGTAGACCGCCGCGTCCCCGAGGTAGAGCGACCGGGTCTGCGGGCCCCGGAGCGCCTCGACCTCGGCGGCCCCGCCGATCGCGACGATCCGGCCGTCGCGCACGGCGAAGGCCGTGGCGGTGCCGGCGGGGGAGGAGGTGCGGATCGTCGCCGCGGTGACGATGAGGTCGGCGGGCCCGGTCATCTCACGCCCCGGTCGCGGAGCCGAATCCGGCCGGCTCGAGCTCGGGCGCGTGGTGGGTCACCGAGATGAGCCGGCCCCAGGCGCCGAACGTGAAGTGCGTCGGGATCTCGCCGGTCTCGTCCAGGCCGAACAGCACGCCGTGCGAGCGGATCCGGGTGACGTCGCGGTGGTCGGCGATCGTCACCGAGGCGCACGGGATGACCTTCTCGCGCCACGCGAACAGGTAGATGCCCGGACGGATCTCCCACACGCTGTTCTCGTCGGTGTCGGCGAGGCCGCGCTCGGGGCCGGCCAGGCACTGCCACGAGTACCAGCGCTCGGAGAGGTAGACGTGCTCGTAGGCGTGCACCTCGCTGTACACCCACTCGACGCGCCGGCCGATCAGGGCGGTCGTCGGGTGCGGTTCGGCGCCGGACACCTCGACGCCGTCGATGGTCGCCGTGCCGAAGTGGTGCTGCACGCGGGTGCGTCCCTGCTCCGCCTCGGGCAGGATCTCGCTGATCACCGAGAGCACCCGTCCCGCGCGCAGGTCGATCACGAGCGACACCGCCTCGTTCGGCTTGTAGTCGTGGTGGAACTGCACGTAGAACAGGTCGTCGTCGACCTCGATCGCTTCGTACGCGTCGGTGTCCGTCGCCGGGGCGGTCGGGTCTCCCTCGCCGGGGCTGTAGGTCCAGGTGACCTCGTTCTCGGCGAAGGCGTGCGCGATGCGGGTGCCGTTCGGCGCGGTGACGTCGATCCGCCGGCCGGCCAGGGCCGTGGTGTGCGGGGCCTTGTTCGCGTCGAATCCGGGGGCGAGGCCGTCCAGCGGCAGCCAGGTGGAGGTGTCGGCGGGGTTCATGGTCGTCATGGATCTCTCCTTCGTGTGGTCTGTTGTGCGGTCTGTCGGACGCCCGGTCAGCGGGCACCGACCTTCTCGAGGTCGGTGGCGAGCCCGTCGTACACGGCGGGCTTCGCGCGCTTCAGGTAGGCGGCGTACCCGATCCCGCCGACGAGGGCGAGGACGAGCAGCAGTGGCATCAGCCGGATGGCGAGGGCGTCGGATCCGGCGACGATGTCGAAGTTCACGATCGCGAGGATCGAGATCGCGGTGATGCCGAGGAAGCCGAGCCCGGGGGCGATGAAGGTGCTCCACCAGCGGGCGTCGCCCTGACGGCGGAAGGCGACGACGATCGAGAGCGCGGCGAGGCCCTGAAGGATGAGCACGCTGAGCGTGCCGAAGCCGAGCATCGCGGGCACGACGGTGAGGATCGGATCCGCTCCTGCGAAGAAGAAGATCACCGCGACGATCGCGGCGAAACCGGCCTGCACGATCCCGGCGACCGCGGGCGATCCGCTCTCCCGGGTGCGGGCGAGGACGCTCGGCAGCACCCGCGCGCGGCCGAGCGCGTACAGGTAGCGGCTGGCGGAGTTGTGGAAGGCGAGCATGGCGGCGAACAGGCTGACCAGCAGCAGGACCATCATCACCGTGGTGAGCGGGCCGCCGAGGTAGCGCTGCGCGAGCGAGAAGACGAGGTCGCCGTTCGCGAGGTGATCGGTGGCGACCTTCTGTGCCTTCGGCACGCCGATCGCGCTGACCACGGCCCAGGCGGTGATGCCGAGGATGAGGGCGATCGCGATGATGGCGGTGTAGGTGGCGCGGGGGACCGTGCGCAGCGGCTCCTTCGCCTCCTCGCCGAACAGCGCGGTCGCCTCGAAGCCGAGGAAGCCGGTCGCGGCGAGCAGCATGCCGATGGGCAGGGATCCGGAGAACACCCACTCCGGGCTGAACGCGGCGATGTCGAAGCCGCGCTGCACGAACACGGAGATGTCGAAGACGACGAGCATGAGCGTCTCCAGCACCAGGCAGACACCGAGCACCTTCGAGGAGAAGTCCACGCCGATCCGGGCGAGGACGAAGCAGACCGCGATCGAGAGCAGGCCCCAGACGATCCAGCTCAGGTCGAAACCGGTGAGGTCCTTGATGATCGTCTGCATGAAGAAGCCGCTCGTGCCGATCGTACCGACGACGAAGAAGTTGTAGCCGAGGGTCGCGATGAGGCCCGCCACGAGCCCGCCCGTGCGGCCGAGGCCGCGCACGACGAACGCGTAGAAGCCGCCGGCGTTGACGAGCTGCTTCGACATCTGCGCGTAGCCGACCGCGAACAGCAGCAGGATCACGGCGACGAGGAAGAACGACATCGGAGCGCCGCCGCCGTTGCCGAGTGCGATCGCGAGCGACGCGACGACGACGATGCCGGTGAGCGGGGCGACTGCGGCGAGCACCAGGAAGACGATCCCGGCGACGCCCAGCGCGCCGGTTCGCAGGGTGGTGTGCGCCTGTTCTGAGGTGGTGGTCACATCGGCTCCTTCGCTCGGGTGACGGGCACGACGACGTGCGTTGCTGTCTTCAGCGAGTCTGCCGCCTGCGTGGCGATGCGGCTTGCCCGTCAGCGAAGGACGATGGTGCCAGCGCGCACACCCGCGGGCGCCGCCCTCCGCGTCGCCGGAGCCTCGGAGCAGGATGGCGGGACGGGCCCCGCATCCCAGGGCGGGTCCGCATCCGGAGGGAACGGCGATGGAGCTGGAGCTGCAGGGCAGGACCGCCCTGGTCACGGGGGCGGCGAGTGGAATCGGCCGCGCGGTGGCGCGCGCGCTCGCCGCGGAAGGCGTCCGCGTGGCGCTCCTGGACCGCGACGCGGCGGGCCTCGCGGGCACCGCCGCGCTCTGCCCCGGATCCGTCGCGGTCGTCGCGGACGTGACCGACGAGGGATCCGTCGCCGCCGGGGTCGACCGGGCGATCGACGTGCTCGGGGCGCTGCACACGGTGGTGTGCTGCGCCGGGATCTCCGGCCCGGTCGGATCCGGGATCGAACAGACGTCGCTGTCGGCGTGGCAGGCCGTGTTCGCCGTCAACGTCACCGGGGCGTTCCTCGTGCTGCGCCGTGCCCTGCCGGCGCTCCGCAAGGCTCCGGCCGCCTCGGTCGTGCTCGTCGCCAGCGATTCCGCGTACGTCGCCTCGCCGGGCATGGCGGCGTACTGCGCGTCCAAGGCGGCTCTCGTGCAGTTCGGCCGCGCGCTCAGCGTCGACCTCGCCGGCGACGACGTGCGCGTCACGACCGTGTCGCCGTCGATCGTGGACACCCCGATGAGCCGCGGCGACCTCGGCGACGACGCGTTCGCCGCCCGCTCCTTCCCCGTGCAGAGCGCAGACGAGGTCGCCGCGCACGTCGTCTACCTCGCCTCGCCGCGCGCGGCGGCGGTGAACGGCTCCGGGATCCTCAGCGATTTCGGCTTCAGTGCCCGCTCCGGCTTCCCCGCCTGAGTTCAGATCCCCCTACGACATCAGATCCACCCACGACAGGAGACCCCATGCCCATCAGCGCAGGATCCGCCGGACGCGTCGTCGTCATCACCGGCGGCGGCACCGGCATCGGCGCCGCGATCGCCGCCCGCTACGCCGCGGAGGGAGCGCACGTCGTCGTCGTCGGACGCCGCGAGGAGCCGCTCCTCCAGGTGCAGCGCGCGGTCGGCGCGCACCCGATCGTCGCGGATGCCGCCTCCACCGAGGACGCCCGGAACGCCGTCGCCGAGGTGCTCTCGACGTTCGGGAGGATCGACGTGCTCGTGGCGAACGCCGGAGGGCACGGGTTCGCGCCCGTCGGCGAGACGGACGACGCCGGCTGGGAGGCCGCGATCCGGGCGAACCTCACCACGGCGTTCACGATGGCCCGTGAGGCGCTGCCGGCGCTCATCGAGGCCAAGGGGCAGATCGTCGTGATCTCGTCGCTCGCCGGCCTGTTCGCCGGCCCCTCGGTCGCGGGGTACACCGTCGGCAAGCACGCCCTGATCGGGCTCACCCGCACCCTCGCCCGCGACTACGGCAAGCACGGCGTGCGCGTGAACGCGGTGTGCCCGGGCTGGGTGCAGACGCCCATGGCCGACGAGGAGATGGACGAGTTCGCCGCGCACGCCGGCCTGGACAGCCGTGAGGAGGCGTACGCCACCGTCACCGCCGACGTGCCCCTGCACCGCCCCGCGCAGCCCGGCGAGATCGCCTCGGTGGTGCGCTTCCTGGGATCCTCCGAGTCGTCGTACATGACCGGATCGGTTCTCGTCGTCGACGGCGGCGCGCACATCGTCGACCTGCCCACCACGGCGTTCGAGCACGCCGGGATGTAGCGGACGGGGCTCGGACCGGGTCTCGGGCCGGCGTTGGTTCGCCGGATCGCCGTTCGGCCGGGCAGTGGTTCGGACGGGCAACGGTTCGGCCGGGCAATGACGGAGGGCATGCGGTTCCGCTCGGCCGGGCGCCCGTCGTGCCTCGTCCGCTCCGCTCGGCCGGGCGCCTGTCGTGCCTCGTCCGCAGACCCTCGGGTCTAGGCTGGGCGCCGTGACGCGGAGGGCGCGGTGGACGGCGATCGCGGCGGTCGTCGCCGTCGGCGCGCTCGCGGTCCTCGGCGTCGCGCAGGGGTGGATCCCGGGCGGTCCCGGCCCGGTGGCGGCCCCGTCCCCGGTGGTCGTGAGCGCACCGGTGGGAGCCGACGACCCCGTCCGTGCGCTTTTCGACGGCCGGCGCAGCGGGGTGGAGGTCCAGGGCGCCGGCGTCGTCACCCGCATCCTCCCGGACGACGACAGCGGCTCGCGGCACCAGAGGTTCATCCTCACGACGCCCGCGGGGATCACGATCCTCGTCGCCCACAACATCGACATCGCCCCGCGGCTGGACGGACTGTCGACCGGAGACCGGGTCGACTTCCTCGGCGACTACGAGTGGAGCGACAAGGGCGGCACGGTGCACTGGACGCACCACGATCCGTCCGGCCGGCACCAGGCGGGATGGCTGGTCTGGAGGGGACACCGCTACTCCTGACGTCCCCCGACGCCCGGGCCTGCAGCGGCGGGGCTGATCGGCCGGCGTGCTCCGGATCTGCGGTGCCGCCGTGATCGGATCACCATGGTGCCGGATCACGAGGCGGCGGAACAGGAGGCGGCGGATCCGGAGGCGGCTGATCATGAGGCGGCGGACTCGGGGGCGGCGGATCCGGCTCCGAGACGATGAACGTGACAGGTGACGGCGGTCGGTCGATGAAGGTGCGTCCGACGGGGCTGGTCCATTCGAGGACGCCGGCGCCGAGTTGCTTCACCGTCCAGAGGCCGTGGTGCTTGAGGACATGGTGACGCCGGCAGCACCCGCCGAGATTGTCCTCCTCGGTGGCGCCCCCGAACGCGGCGTCGATCGTGTGATCGAGGTCGTGGGCGGCGGGAGGAAGCCCGCACGTCGGGAACCGGCAGCGGGAATCGCGCGCGTGCAGGAGCCTTCGCAGATCGGCGTTGGGCCGGTACCGATCGACCGCGAGGACCGCCCCGGTGAGGGGGTGCGTGAGCACCCGCTCCCAACCGGGGATGCCCGCGGCGAGGATCCGGGCCGTGTCGGTGTCGATCGGCTGCCCGCCCGCGAACTCGCCCGGCCGCTCGCCGCCGAGGTCGCCGCCGAGGTCGCTGTCGGTCGTCGCACGGATCAGGGTGAGCGCGGGAACCGTGATCTCGACCCGTGCCCGGATCGCGGAGAGCAGGCCGTCGGGCGTGTCGTGCCCCGAGGGGGCGCCGGTCAGCTGCGTGTCGACGGCGAGGTCGGCGCGCAGCTGATCCAGGGTCCTCGCATCGGTCGGATCGCCCGACCAGGCATTCCCTTCCTCGTCACCTGGCGCCATGACCCCGGTGCGGGTCGACGTGGCGGCCCGGGAGTTCGAGACCTGAACCGCCCTCGCCTGCTGGGTGAGCCGGTCGTAGATCCCGTCGATGACCGCAGCCGAATGGATCAGGCCGAGCATCTTCTGCCCGTCCGCCAGATCCTCCCGCCACACCCTGCGGCACTCCTGCGCATCTCGATGCCGCTCGGTCAGCGACCGGGGAGCGAGGTGCTCCGCCGCCCGCTGGACCGCCCGGCGGGCCCGATGCGGCGTCTCCCCGACCGACGCGGCGACTGCGACGGTCTCGAACCGTGCGCGCACGGCGTCGTCGGCGAGACGCGCGCCGGCGTCCTGGATCGTGCGCACGTGCGGCAACCCGATCCGCGCCTCCGCCAGCGCCTGCAGGGTGGCGGGGAAGCGGCTGACCAGCTCGGCGGCCTGGGCCATGCGGCCCTGCACGACCCGGTCCGACATGTGCAGCACCGCCGCGATCTCCGCCGCGACCGCGCGGTGCGCGAGCTCGGACGCCACCCCCGGCACCGTCGACGAGGATGCCGAGGATGCCGCCGCATCCCGAGCGCACCGTTCGTCCGCGATCCGATGCGCGAGCGCGAGCTGCGCCTCCCGCACCGCCTGCAGACGCCGGATCGAGGCCTCGGTCGCCTCCAGGCCGTCGACGAGCACGGCGAGCAGCCCGTCCGGGTCGATGCCCGGATCCGCGGCGGCGGTGGTCGAGTTCGTCATGACCCCAGTCAACTCCGGACCACCGACATTCGAACGAAGATTCGAGCGGATCCGACGCCGGAGAGATCACGGTCGGATCACGAAAAGGCCGCTGGCCCCCGGAAACGCCGAGAACCCCGGTGACGCGATCCGCAGCGTTCGGTCGCCGAGGCCTCGAACCCGACCGGCGCTGCGCCGGACGAACCCGGACGAACCCGGACCGGCGCCGCGCCGGACGGACCGACGCCACCCGCCGGACGGACGCTACCCGCCGAGATAGGCCCGATGCAGCAACTGCGGGTCCGACTGCAGTTCGGACGCCGTCCCCTGGAACGACACCCGGCCTCCGGCCACGACCACGGCCTCACGGGCGAGGCCGAGCGCGAGGTGCGTGAACTGCTCGACGAGGAGCACGCCCACGCCCGATTCGGCGATCGACTGCACGATCGGCATGAGCCGCATGAACACCACCGGGGCGAGGCCGAGCGACATCTCGTCGATCAGCAGGATCCGCGGCTTCGCGGCGAAGGCGCGCGCGAGCACGACCATCTGCTGCTCCCCGCCCGACAGCAGTGCGGTGGGGGAGTCGATGCGCTTCTCCAACTCGGGGAACGACGCCAGCGCCGCCTCCAGGTCGGCCGGGGTGCGCGCCGTCAGCGAGAGGTTCTCCCGCACGGTCAGCGAAGGGAACACGGCCCTGCCCTGTTCGATGTGCACGATGCCCCTGCGCGCCCGGGTGACCCGGGAGAGCTTGTCGATGCGCTCGCCATCCAGCGTCAGGGATCCGGACGAATGCCCGGTCACACCCGAGATCGACTCGATCAGGCTGGTCTTGCCCGCGCCGTTCGGGCCGACGAGGGCGACCACCTCGCCGCCGCGCACGGTCAGCGACACGTCGGAGATCACCGGACCCGCGCCGCGGCTGACCGTGACCGTGTCCAGCACCAGTTCGCTCATGACAGCAGCTCCGTCTCTCCCATGTAGGCCCTGACCACGTCGGGGTTCGCGAGCACCTCGTCCTGCGGCCCGGTGGCGAGCACCTGACCGAAGTTCAGCACGGTGAGCATCGGGCACACCGAGCGGACGAGATCGAGGTCGTGCTCGATGATGACGAGCGCCACCCCGTACCGGGCGGGCAGCTCGCGCAGGCGCGCGGCGAGGGCGAGGTGCTCCTCGTGCGAGAGGCCGGCGGCGGGCTCGTCGAGGATGAGCAGCCGGGGCTGGGCGAGCACGTTCGCGGCGACCTCGACGAGCCGCCGCGTGCCCACGTCGACGCTGGACAGGCGGGCTCGGGCGGGCGGGCAGCCGAAGAAGGCCAGCGCCTCGTCGATGTCGGCACGGGACAGCCGGCGGCGTGCGACGAAGCGCACATAGCCGCCCACGGTGAGCAGCGGCGGAACCCGGTCCTGCTGGAAGGTGCGGCGCAGGCCCCGGCGGGCGCGACGGGTCGGGGAGAGTCCGGCGAGATCCCGGCCGCCCAGCAGCACCCTCCCGCCGTGCTTGGGCAGGAAGCCGCTGATCGCGTCGACGAACGTCGACTTCCCGGCGCCGTTCGGGCCGATGAGCCCCATGATCGACGCCGCCGGCACCTGGAACGACACGTCGTCGAGGGCCTTCAGCGCGCCGAACTGCACCGTCAGATGCTCGACGGTCAGGACCGGCTCGCCGGAGAGGGCGGCCTCGTCGAGCGTGGCGGTGGTCGTCGTGCGGACCTCCTCGGCGTCCTCGGATGCGCCGGGGGGCAGCGCCGTGAGATGCGCGTTCGCGGTACGGCGGTCCTGCCGCTTCCAGATGAGGTTGCGCACCCCCTGGCCCAGGCTCGTGCCGCTGGTCAGGGCCTGCACGCCGAGCACGCCGAACACGACGAACGCCCAGTCCTGCGGGACGCCCCAGCGCTTGAGCAGCTCCGGCACGAGCACCCAGAGGATGCCGCCGAGCACCGCCATGTCGATGAGGTGCGCCCCGGACATGATCGCCAGCACGTACAGCGCCAGCGACTGCAGCGGCGAGAAGCTCGAGGCGAAGGGGAGCTGCACCTGACCGGCGAGCAGACCGCCGGAGATCCCGCCCAGCGCGGCGGACACGGCGAACGCGGTGAGCTTCGCGATCTCCACGCTCTGCCCTGCCGCGGCGGTGCCGCGCTCCGAGAAGGCGACCGCCTTCCAGCTCGCGCCCCACCGGCCGCGCTGCAGGAAGAACACGACGAGGCAGCAGACCACGAGCACGATCACCGAGAGGAAGAAGAACTGCTTGTCGCTGGTGAAGCCGGCGGGCCGGTCGACCGGGATGCTGTTCGCGGAGCCTGGGAACTGGATCTGCACCAGGGTGACGTCGGCCGCCGCCGCGAACCCGAGGGTGACGACGGCGAGGTTGACCCCGCGCAGGCGCAGCGCGGGCAGGCCCACGAGCACCCCGACCAGTCCCGCGGCGATCCCGCCGGCGAGGAGCCAGACGAGGAACCCGCCCGGAGCGTGCCAGAGGTTGAGCAGGGCGACGATCCAGGCGCCGACGGCTGCGAACGTGAGCTGGCACAGCGCGATCATGCCGGCCGATCCGGTCACGATGCCGAGGCCCAGGATCGAGATCGCGGCGGTGACGGCGCTGATCGCGAGGAAGACGAAGTAGCCCGAGAGCGTATTCGACAGCACGAGACCGACGAGCACGGCGGCGATCCCGACCGCGAACGGCCAGGCGCTGCGGAACAGCGGGTTCTCGGCGAGGCCCCGGCTCGGGGCGAGCGGGCGGTCAGCGTGCGGCATCCCACACCTCCTTCCGCTGCGTCCAGAGCAGCAGGATCACGATGAACAGGAACGGCAGGAAGTTGCGCACGAGGGCGACCTGATTGATCTGCGCGACGAGACCGCCGAGCACGCCCAGCACGAGCCCGCCGACCACGGTGAGATCGAGACGCTTGAACCCGCCGAGGAGCGCGGCGGCGGCCGCGGGGATGATCAGCATCGCCAGGCTCGTCGCGTCGTTGGACTGCGACGGGGCGATGATGATGATCGCGATCGCGCTGATCACGCCGGTCACGAACCACACCGCGATCGAGAGCGGGCGGGAACGGATCCCGAGCAGCTCGGCGGTGGTGGGGCGCTCGGACAGCGCGCGCAGCTGGATGCCGACCCGGGTGCGGCTGAGCACCAGCTTCACCAGCACCGCGGTCACGACCGCCATGAGCACCGTGGCGACGGTGACCTGGCTGACCACGACGCCGCCGACGGAGAAGGCCGGGCCGGCGATCAGCGGGGCGAACGGCTGCGGCTTGTTGCCGAACAGGATGAACGACAGCGAGATGAGCAGCAGGAGAGGCCCGACGGTCATCGCCGAGCGGGTCGTGGTGGAGGCCTCGGACAGCCAGGTCGCGGCGATCCAGCCGATCGCGACCGCGAGGATCCCGGCGAGCAGCACGCCGAGGGTGGATCCGATCCAGACCGGGAGTCCGGCCTGGCGCACCAGCCACACCGCGGCGAACGCGCCGAACATGCCGGTGGCGGCCTGTGCGAAGTTCACCACCCGCACGAGCCGCGACATCAGGGTGAGGCACACGCCCAGCACCGCGTAGAGGCCGCCGGCGGCGAGGCCGGCGATGGCGCCCTGCAACATGGCGTCGTCCTTTCGTTGTCGTATCGGTCGTTGAGCGCCCTTCGACAGGCTCAGGGACCGGCCGCGGGCGACCGAGACGAAACGCGGTGATCTCAGAAACCGCGTTTCGTCTCGGTCGCGCTTCGCGCGTCCTCGCTCAACGACCCAAGGGGATCACTTGGCGAGGCGGAACCAGTCGTCCGCGACCTTCTCCCACTTGTGGGTGCCGCTCTTGAGCACGATCGGCCAGCCGGCGTTGTTGTTCACGCCGAAGGTGTACGGCGTGCCGATCATCTTGTCGTCGATCGGCTTCATGCTCTTCAGCGCCGCGCTGACGCTGTCCCGGGTGATGTCGCCCTTGATCGACTTCAGCACCTGGATGAAGTGCGTGGCGGCGAGGTAGCCGCCCTGGCTGAACGAGGTCAGCGGGATCTTGTTCTTCGTCATCAGGTCGCGCCAGCCCTTGTTGACGGCGTTGTCGTCGGTGAACGGGTAGAACTCGGCGGGCACGTAGACGCCGGCGCCGGCGTTGTCGACGGCCTGCGCGAAGTTCTCGCTGTAGACGCTGGTCAGCAGCAGCCAGGAGACGTCGTTCCAGCCCTGCGCGTTGGCGGCCTTGATCTGGCCGATCGCGTCCGGCTCGATCGGGTTCACGGCGAGCGCCTTGCAGCCGGCCGCGCGGGCCTTCACGATGTACGGCGTGTAGTCGCTGGCGCCGTAGGGCACCGTGTCGTCGACGTACTTCGGCTTCTTGCCGGTGGCCTTGGTCCACTTGTCGATCGCGGCCTGGTAGGTCGGGCGGGTGGATCCGGCGATCTCCAGCAGCACGCAGATGTCCTGCATGTGCAGCACCTCGGAGCCGTACGTGAGCGTGAGCGTCATGTCGTTGTACGGGCCGACGTTGGCGGGGGAGATGCTCTTGCTGTCGAAGCATCCGGTGTCCACGCCGATGCCGGGGATGGAGAGGATCCCCTCCTGCTCGTAGTACTTCTTGTTCAGGTCGCACTCGATGAGGCTGGCCGAGCCGACCATCGCCACGGCGTTGTCGCTGCCGACGAGCTCGCGGGCGTTCGCCGTGGCGGTGGCGGGGTCGCCCTTGTCGTCGAGCGCCTTGTAGTCGATCTTCCGGCCGTTCAGGCCGCCGTCGGCGTTGAACTGGTCGAACACGGCCTTCGCGGCCTGCGACGCCTCGGGGAAGGTCGCCGGGCCGCTGATCGTGTTGACGGATCCGACGACGATCGGGTCCGAGGAGCCCGATCCGCCGGATCCGCCCGATCCGGAGCAGCCGGCCAGGGCCAGCACGCCCGCGGTCAGCAGCGCTGCTGCGGCGGTGATGCGCTTGTTCATGTGATTCCTGTCTCTCGGGTGACGGGCGGGAGCCCGCAGGGGGTGCAGCTGCCGGGCAGCGGTGCCTGCGCCGGCGGGGAGCTCAGTCGCGGATCGCGCGACCGATCATCTCGGTGTCGGTGAACTGCTCGAAGGCGACGACCTCGCCGTCCTCCAGCCGCCACACGTGGGCGACCCGGGCGGCGAAGAACCGTCCTGTCCTCTTGTGCGTGCCGGAGTAGGTGCCGATCCCGACGACGGTGTCGCCGCCGTCCACGACCTCGTCCACGGCGAGCGTGTAGTCGTCCCAGTCCTCCTGGATCCGCGCGAACACGTTCTCGGCGACGGCCTCGGGGCCGACGTATGTGCCCCCGTAGGGGAACCCGGCCGCCTCGGTCCAGCGCACGCCGGCGCCGAGCGGGGCGAGCATCCCGTCGAGGTCGCCGCGGTCGCTGGCCGCGTAGTGCGCGCGGATGATGTCGGCGTTGGTCATCGTGCTCCTCTGCGGGATCGGGGTGGACGGGTCCACGGCGACCGCGGTCAGACCGGCTGGGCGTCGGGGTACGACACCGAGCCCAGCGGATAGATGTGGCCGCCGGCGCGGGAGTGCTCGGAGGCGCCCGCGCCGTTCAGGCCGAGGAAGATCCCCGTCGTGCGGAGCTGGTAGCCGAGATCGTGCAGCCAGACGCTCGCGACGGCGATCCGGAACTCGCGGAAGCAGAACAGGTACAGGCCGTCCGCGAACTTCCACACGGTCGAGAGGTCCATGTCGCCGTGGCCGCGCTGCACGCCCTCCAGGCACTGCCAGGCGTAGCGCCGGCTGGAGACGTAGACGTGCTCGTACAGGTGGTGCGGGCTGTACCGGTACACGTTGCGCTTGCCGATGAGGTCGCGGCTGGGCCCGGGCACCTCGCCGGTCGCCGCGCCGCCGTCCGTGGTCGCGGCCCAGAACTCCTGCCCGACCTGCGGGGTGCCCTCGACGGGCTCCGCCGCGATGCGGGAGCGGATCACGGTCGCGCGGTGCGTGCGCGTCGAGTACACGATCGTGACGGCCTCGCGCTCGCGGGTCTCGAGCGGAAGGTTGACGAAAACGACGTCCTCGCGCACGGCGACGGCGTCGTACGGGTCGGTGCCGGAGGATCCGAAACCCTCCCAGGCGACGGTGCCGGCACCGAAGCGCAGGGACAGGGTCGCGCCGTCCTCGAGGGTGAGGATCAGGTCGGTGCCGTCGAGGCTCGTCGACGGCAGGCGGTAGGCGTCGATCCCCGCGGCGAACTCGTCATACGTCCGCCACTCGTCGAGCGCCGGATCCACGGCGGGTGCGATCAGTTCATCGGACACGTTCGGGACTCCTTCGACCCAGTCTCCTCGCGGGAATGCGAGGCGTGTGCCCATGCTCGCCGGGGGCGATCCGATGCTCAACGGCGCGGGGCGGATCGCGCGCCGACAGTCAACCGGCGTGCCCGGAGGGGCAAGGGAGGGTCGTCCGGGCGCGCCGCGCCGTCCGACGCGGGCGGCGGAGGGCGCGGATCAGCGCGTGGAGCGGTACTCGCTCGGCGAGACGCCGTACGCGGTCTTGAACGCGCGGCTGAAATGCGCGGCGTCGACGAATCCCCAGCGGGCGGCGATCGCGGCGACGGGACGGTCGGCGAGGACCGGGTCGAGGAGGTCGCGACGGCACTGCTCGAGGCGGCGGGTGCGGATCCAGGTCGACACCGTGGTGCCCTGACCCTGGAACAGGCCGTGCAGGTGCCGCGTGGAGATGAAGTGCGCGGCGGCGATCGAGGACGGGCCGAGGTCCGCGGAGGCGAGATTGCGGTCGATGTGCCCGCGGATGCGCTGCAGGAGCGCGCGATGCGGGTCGGCAGCGGCCTCGTCCAGGCCCAGTTCGCGGGTGAACACCGTGGACACGAGGTCGAGCGCGCTGTGCGCCAGACGCGCGCCGGTGGAGCCCGCCAGCTGATCGAGGTTCGCGGCGAGCTGGCGCAGATAGGGCACGACCATGCCGCCGAGGCCCTCCTGGCCCGAGATCCGCACGGCGGTGAGCTGGCCGATCATGTCGGGAGGCAGGCTCAGCAGATGCTTCGGGAACATCACGACCATGGTGCGGAAGTCCTCGTCGAAGACGAGCGAGTACGGCCGGTCGGTGTCGTAGACCGCGAGGTCGCCGGGGGTGAGCACGGCCTCCCTGTCGTCCTGGATGAGCAGTCCGGTGCCGGCGAGCATGAGGCTGACCTTGAAGTACGACCGGTCGCCGCGCGCGATGAGCTCGGGCGTGCGCTCGACGACGTGCCGGGTCGCGCGCACGTCGGTGACGTGCACCTCGTCGACGGCGGCGCCGCGGATCACGCCGCGGAAGGCGCCGGATCCTTCGCCGCTCACGTGCAGCGGCACGAAGGAGTCCGAGACCGCGGAGCGGAACTCGCTGATGTTCCGCGCGACGAGTGTCGAGACGGACTCGGCGGGGGAGAGGGGGACTCCGGCCACAGCTGATCACCTCGGGTAGGACGGGGGCGTGACGACGTTGTATACGATCCGTTCCGGCATGGTATCACCGGCGCACAGGGGTGTTACGGGGGCGATCCGGGGGTCGGGGTGCGCGGCGCGCGCCCCTCGCCGTGCCTCAATGGCCGCACGCACACGCGTCGCCTCCGCCGCAGCAGGACTCACCGGCGACCGCGTGCGCCTGCGACGACTCCGGCACGTCCATGCCGGGGTTCTGGTCGAGGAACCCGTGCGGGCGGAAGGCGAAGCCGGCGGTGTCGACGGGCATGATGGGCCAGTCCTCGGGCCGCGGGAAGTGGGTGAGCCCGAAGGTGTGCCAGAGCACGAGGTCGGCGCCGTCCGGGCCGTCCAGCGGCGCGTCCCCGGCGGTGTACGCCGGAAGGCCGGATCCGCCCTGGTGCGCGTTCGGGAATCGTCCGGCCGGCCACAGCTCGCCCTCGCGGTGCGCGGTCGCCCACAGGTGCTTGGTCGCGAAGGTCGCGCGCGCGGCGACCGAGGAGGCCGGATCCGCCATCAGCAGCGCGGTCGGCTGCGGGACGAGCTGGTACGCGGTCGGGCGTCCCACGGCGTTGGCGCGCGAGGCGCTCTGCACCTCCCACACCCGGGCGACGGAGGTGTCCGCCTCGCGCCGGGCGGCGGACTCCGAGCCGAGCACGGTCTCCGTCCAGCTGAACGCGTTGCCGAAGGGGTTCTCCGGTCCCATCGGCACGCGCTCGGCGTCGACCTCGACGAGGCGGTTGTCGGATCCGTCGACGGCGACGTCGAGCCGCGCGCAGAACAGGTGCTGGTGCACCGGCGCGAACACCCCGGGCGCGAGCTCGGTGGCGTGGCGCTGCGGGACGCCGGGCTCGCCGGCGCCGACGAACACGATGCCGGTCGCCTTCGCGACGACCTCGATCGTGCCGTCCAGGCCGAAGTTCCAGTAGAAGCCGTAGTCGTAGTTGCCGATCGTGGAGAAGTACGACGCGACGAACTTCCGCGCGCGGCGCACCTCGGACCGGCCCTGCATGTCGGTGTGCTTCCAGAGGATCCCCGCGTCCTCCTCGTGCATGCAGATCACGTTCGGGATCCGCACCGGGTTGCCGCGGTCGTCGGCCACGTGGCCGTCCAGGTAGCGGATCACGCCGAGGCAGTCGCAGCCGAGCTCGAGGTGGTTCGCGTTCTTGCCGAGCAGGTACTCTCCGGCGTCGAAGTAGCTGATCCAGAACCGGCCCGGCGAGGTGTCTCCGTAGGGGACGACCATCTCGGGCACGCTCGCCCGGCTCAGCACGGGTCGGCCGTCGAAGCGCACGTCGTGCAGCACCAGGCCCTCCCGGGCGTTGAAGCTCACCCGCATCGACCAGTTCTCCCACTCGACGAGCGAGCCGGACACGGCGAAGCTCGGGCCGTCCGGCTGGATGATCTCGATCGGCTTGAGGCTGGTGCGGGCCTCGCCCTGCACCTCCGGGTAGTAGTTGCCGTGCCCTGCCGGAACCGGCACGTCGCCGTGGTCCTCGACCCGGATCACGCTGTCCGCGGTGAGGTCGATGTGCACGATGAGGCCCTCGACCGGGTGCGCCCAGGGCGAGTCCAGCTCGTCGTAGCGGAGGAACGTCAGCGAGCGGATCACGCGACGGCCGACCTCGTCGGCGCGGCCGGTGAAGCCCGGCGCGAGCGGCGAGCAGAACGCGAGGTCGATGTGCTCGGCGAGTCCGCGACGCTCCATCGCGGCGCGCCACTCGGGGGAGGCCTTCGCGATCGCCTCGGCACGCTCGTACTCCTCGAACAGGTACTGAGGCTGGCCGTACGGCGGGGCGTCGTTCGGCACGCGCTCGGCGCGGAGCACCTCGCCGCGCGTGACCGAGACGATCACGTCCGTCGCGACGCCGGTCGCCGTGTCGAGCAGGGTCGCATCGACCCGGCGGTCGATCGGCGCGCCCGGCGTCCACGCGGCGAGTTCCTGCCTGGTCGGCTCGTCCGGCAGCAGCATCGGCACCCGCACGGTCTCGCCGAGCAGGCCCGCGGACTCCAGGATCGCGCGGGCTGCGGCGATCTCGGATCCGGTGAGCGGATCCAGGGGGTGCGGTACCGCGATCGCGTCCAGGGTGATCTGCTGCGGGGAGTGGTGGGACATCGTCGACCTCTGCTGCCTTTTTCGAGCGATTGCTCAATAAACGGGTTGGAGCGATCGTACGCCGAACGGGCCGGCGATGCAACGGTCGTGCCGATCCCGTTTCGAGGAGCGGTGCCGGTCGGAAACCGGTCCGCGGGGGCGACGGACGTCACTCCTCCCGGGCGGATGGGAGCGGTCAGGCCCGCCAGGGGGTGACGATCGCGGCGAGCACCGCGAGGTGCGCCTCGGGTCCGACCGGCTCGGCGACCTCGACGACCTGCTGGCCGTAGGTGATCGCGCGGAGCAGCGCGAGCAGATCCTCGCGCGGCGTCCCGGCGCGCAGCTCGCCGTCCGCGACGGCCTCCTCGAGCGCCTCCTCGGTCTCCGAGCGCCAGAGCGGCAGCGTCGGCATCCCGGAGCCCTCGGTCGGGGCGAGCGAGGCCAGTCGTCCCCAGAAGCCGACCACGATGTGCGCTTCGGTGCGGGTGGTCGCATCGATCGGCAGCACCTCGCGCATGAGCGCATCGAGGCGGGCGAGGCCGCGCAGGCCCTCCGTCGCTCGCTGGATGCGCTCCTCGGTGCGCCGGGTGACCTCGGCCGCGGCGGCGCGGATCACGTCGTCGAATCCGTCGAAGTAGTGCCAGAGCGAGCCGACCGCGACTCCCAGTTCGCGCGCGACGGCGCGGGAGTTCACGCCCTCATGGCCATCCCGCGCGGCCACGGCGAGGAGCGCCGCGGCGATGTCGCGGCGGCGGGCGTCGTGATCGACCACGCGGGGCATGCCTCCATCCTGGCGCAGATCTTGATTTTGAGCATATGATCAATAAAACTTCTTCCGTGGCACCCCTGCACGAGACGGCGATGTGGCTGATGATCGGATCCGCGATCACGGCCGCGGTCTGCTGCCTCGGAGCGGGCCGTCTCTCCCGGGGGGCGGCGGTGCCCTGGCAGGGCCGGCAGAGCGCCGTGGTGATGGCTGCCGGCATGGTCCTGCTCTGGGCCGACGGTGCGGACGCGCGGATCGCGCTGCTCGTCGCCGCGGCCGGCCTGTGCTCCGCGATGCTCGGGGCCGCCGGTATCCGGGGCCGCTCGCACGCCGGCGCGTGCTTTCACCGCGCCTTCGGCTGCATCGTGATGACGCTGTGCGCGTTCGCATCGATCGGCGCGGCGCATCCGGCCGCAGGGGGAGTGGCTCCTGGAGTGGCAGTCGGTGGGGCTCACGGCGGACACGGCGGCGCGGTCCCCGCCGGGGTGCTCGCCGCGGCCGGTGTGCTCGTGCTGCTCGTGCTCATGACGGCGGAGCGGGTGCGGCACCGTCCGGCGGGTGCCGCCGGGGTTCGTCTCCTGCTCGAGGCCGAAGGGGCGGCCATGGCGATCTCGCTCATCGCGATGGGGGTCATGGTCGTGCTGTGAGGCGCGGCCCCGGTCCTCGCGAACGCCGCGGTCATGCTTTAGTCTACAGGTGTAGAGTTTCAAGGAGGAGACGTGAGCGCACCGGATCTGCGCGGCGCCGAGGGCGCCGACCCGCGCGGCTACGAGGGCTTCGGCGGCACGATCGCGACGAGATCGTCGCAGTCCCGCCCCTGGTGGCCGAAGCCGGAGCGCGCTCCCGCGGGAGCTCCCAACATCGTCGTCGTGCTCGTCGACGATGTTGGGTTTCAGCGACGTCTCACCCTTCGGCGGCGAGATCGACACGCCGGCGGTCCAGGCGCTCGCGGACGACGGATACCGGTTCAGCAGCTTCCACGCCACCCCGGTCTGCTCGCCCAGCAGAGCAGCCCTGCTCACCGGGGCCAACCCGCATCGGGCGGGCTTCGGGATGGTCGCCCATGCCGACCCGGGATACCCCGGGTTCCGCATGCTGCTGCCGACGACGCTGCCCACGCTCGCCGAGTCCCTGCGCGCGAACGGGTACGCCACGTTCATGGTCGGCAAGTGGCACCTCACTCTGGAGTCGCGCATGCACGACGGCGCCGATCGGGCGTCGTGGCCCGTGCAGCGCGGGTTCGACCACTACTTCGGTTCGATGGACGGCTTCACGACGCTGTACCACCCGCACCGCATCGTGCGGGACAACACCGTCGTCACGGAGCCCTTCCGCGACGACGAGTACCTCACCGACCGTCTGACGGACGAGGCGATCTCGATGATCGACGCGCTGCGTGCCGGCGACGAGACACGCCCGTTCTTCCTCTACTTCGCCCACCACGCGGTGCACGGCCCTGTGCAGGCGAAGCCGGCAGACATCGAGAAGTACCGCGGGATGTACGAGGACGGCTGGGACCGGGTGCGCGCAGACCGGTTCCGCCGGCAGATCGAGATCGGTCTGTTCCCGCCCGGCACACCGATCTCTCCGTCGACCACGGAGAACACCGGAGGCGTTCCGCGCTGGGACGACCTCGACACCGCGTCCAAGGAGCTCTTCGCGCAGCACATGGCCGTGTACGCAGCGGCCGTGGACGGCGTCGATCAATCGCTCGCGCGGCTCGTGGCCCACCTGAAGGAGATCGGAGAGTACGACAACACGATCATCGTCTTCACGAGCGACAACGGCGGCACCGCCGAGGGCGGGCTGCGCGGCACCCGCAGCTACTTCAGCCAGTTCGTGCTCGAGGCCGGGCTGCCGCACGACTGGACCCGGGATGTGGAGCGACCGTTGGACGAGCTCGGCGGGCCCCGGGTGCACGGCCACTATCCGGCCGGGTGGGCGCATGTCTCGAACACCCCGTTCCGGAGCTACAAGACCTCGGTGCACGAGGGGGGCGTGCACACCCCGCTCGTGCTGTCCTGGCCCGCCGGGCTCCGACGGCAGGGCGGCGACGACGGTCTCCGCGAAGGGTTCGCCTACATCACGGATCTGGCGCCCACTCTGCTCGAGCTCGCGGGCGCGCAGCGACCGACCCGCCTGCACGGCGAGCCGGTCGAGGAGGCCGATGGCGTGAGCCTCGTGCCGGTGCTGCGGACAGGACGCGAGGCGGAGGCCCGCGGCGGTCAATACCTCGCGCTCGTCGGGCAGCGCGCGCTCTTCCACGGACGGCACAAGGCCGTCTCTCCCGCCCTGAGGGAGTCCGACGACGACCTGTCGACGTGGCAGCTCTACGACCTCGTCGCCGACCCGGCCGAGACGAACGACATCGCCGATTCGGATCCCGAGCTCGTCGCGGAGCTCGCGGAACGATGGCGGCGCGAGGCGTGGCACAACACCGTCTTCCCCCTCGATGACGACTTCTCGCTGTTCGTCCAGCGCCCGGCGACGGACCTGGAGCGCACCTTGCCGGTCACGATCCGCCTCGGGACTCCCACCCTCGAGCGCTGGCGCTCGGCGCGCCTGACCGCGCTGCGCTCCTTCGTCGTCGAGGCGGAGCTGAACGGAGAGCTCGGCGAAGGCGTGCTGTTCTCGCACGGGGATCAGGGCGGCGGCTACATGCTCTTCGCCGAGGCGGGCGAGCTGGTGCTGTCCTACAACGCCTACGGCGTCATGCACCGCTCGCGAGCGGCTGTTCGCGGATCGGTGCGGCGCGTCACGACCCGCTTCGACGCGCTGCCCGGCTTCCGGTGGGCGATCTCCGTGGCCGTCGACGGGCGGGAGCTCCTCGGCGGGGTGGAGGTGCCGATGATGGTGGGGATGGCGCCGTTCGCCGGGATCAGCATCGGCTTCGACGGCGCGGGTCCGGTCGACTGGGACCTGCATGAGCGGCGCGGCGCGTTCCGCCACTCCGGTTCCCTGCGGTCCGTCCGCTACGTGCCGGGCGCCAAGATCCCCGAGAACCACGAAGTCATGATCGCGATCGACGAGATCAGCGCCCGCCTGCTCGACTGAGTGCGCAGGTCCCCGACGTCACCCGCGTGCGGCGGGGCGAACGGCCGTCCAGGCGACCGCGGCAGCCAGCAAGGACGCGGACGCCATCGTCACCCCCATCGTGATCGCGTTCGTGCCACCCGCGCTCGCGGCCAGCGGCGACACCAGCGGACCGACGAGGAACGTCGACATGCCGAGCATCGCCGAGGCGGTGCCGGCGCGGGCGCCGTGATGCGCGAGCGCGAGCGCGGAGGAGTTCGGCCCGCCCAGACCCGTGCAGAGCATGAACCCGACGAGCGCCGCGACGAATCCCGGCATGCCCGCGCTCAGCAGCGCCAGGATCGCCAGCAGGGCGCAGGCCAGTGCCATCGACGTGACCCCCAGCAGGTACACGCGGAGCGGACCGGCGCGCCGCACGATCGGTCGGCTGATCTGGCTGCCGAGGATGTTGGCCAGGGCTCCGAGCGCGAACGCGGTGCCGAACCCCTGCGGATCCAGCCCGAACTCGTCCTGCAGCACGAAGGAGGTGAGTGAGAGGTACGTGAAGAACGCCACACCTCCGCCGGCACCGGCGCACAGCACGGCGACGAACAGCCGGTCCCGCAGCACGGCGCCGGTATGGGAGCCCAGCTCGCGGATCCCTCCTGCATGTCGTCCGGCGGGGTCCAAGGTCTCCGGAAGTGCGAGCATCACGAGCAGGAGCAGCGTCGCCCCGATGACGGCGAGCACGCCGAACACGCCGCGCCAGTCCATGATCCGCGCCAGCTGCCCGCCCACGACGGGGGCGACCACGGGTGCCGTGCCCGAGACGAGGAACAGATGTGAAAGCATCCGGCTGAGCTCCGCGCCCTGGAACTGGTCGCGCGCGACCGCGAGGCAGATGACGATCCCGGCCGAACCCGCCAGGCCTTGGAGGAACCGGGCGACGAGCAGCAGCTCGATCCCGGGTGCGAGGGCGCAGGCGAGCGACAGGGCGGCGAACGCGGCGACGCCCACGAGCAGCGGCCGGCGACGGCCGAAGCGGTCGCTCAGGGGGCCGGCGACGAGCTGACCGAGGCCGAGGCCGATCATGCACGCCGACATCGTGGCCTGAGCGAGCGCGTCACTCGTGCCCAGAGCGCTCGCGAGCTGCGGCAGCTGCGGCAGGTACAGGTCCATGGACAGCGGGCCGAACGCCTCCAGCAGGCCGAGCACGAGCATCGCGCGCAGCGTGCCCATCCGCGCGACCGGGCCCGCGATCGTCCGGCTCACCCGTCGAGCCGCAGCACGCGGCGCAGCCAGCTCTCCCGTGCGGCGTTCGCGGCCACCGAGACGATCGCGTCGGGCGAGAAGCCGGAGAAGCCGTGGTAACCGCCGGCCCAGACGTGCAGCTCGGCCTGCCCGCCGGTCGCCCAGATGCGCGAGGCGTAGTCGACGGCCTCGTCCCGGAACGTCTCGGCGGCACCGACCTCGATGAACGCGGGCGGCAGGCCGGACAGGTCCTCCGCCCGGGCCGCCGCGGTGTAGGGCGAGACGCGGTCGGTGAAGCGGTCCGCGCCGGCGATCGCGGTCCAGGCGGTGTCGTTGTTGTTGCGGTCCCAGGCGCCGATGCCGTCGTACTGCCGGGCGGAGACGGTCTCGTTGCGGTCGTCGAGCATGGGGCATCCCAGCAGCTGCCCGGCCAGATGCGGGCCCCGCCGATCACGTGCCAGGAGCGCCACCGCGGCGGAGAGGCCTCCGCCCGCACTCTGCCCCGACGCGAGGATGCGCTCCGGATCGATCCCGAGCTGGTCGGCATGCGCGGCCATCCAGACGAGGGCGGCATAGCAGTCCTCGGCCTGCGCGGGGCCAGGGTGCTCGGGTGCGAGCCGGTACTCCACGGCGACGCCGACGACCCCGTGCCGCTCGGCCAGGTCGACGAGCTCCGGCGTGCCGAAGAAGCGCGTGCCGAGCACCATCCCGCCGCCGTGGATCGACAGCACCGCCGGTGCCGGGCCGGGGCGCGGCGACGATGGGCGCACGATCGTGATGTCGACGTCCGGGGCGCCGTCCGGACCGGGGATCGTGCGGTCCTCCCAGGTCACCGCCCTGCCCTCGGCCTGCACGGCCATCGGCGGGACGATCGTCGCGAAGTGCGCTCGGTTGGCGAGGATCGTGCCGGCACGGAGCGGGACGATCTCGACGAGGTCGAGGAAGGCGGCAAGGCCCTCCACGAGCTCCGGATCGTAGGGGACGGGCGGGACGGACCCGGTCGCGCTGCGGCCCGTCGCGGACGTCGCGCCCGTCTCCGTCGTGGCGGCGCCGGTCACGACCGGCCCCAGATCCGGCGCAGCCACGACGCCCTGGCGGCCAGGGCCGCCCGGCTGATCTCGGCCTCGGGCATGTACATGTCGAACCCGTGGGCGCCGCCGGCCCAGACGTGCAGCTCGGCCTGGCCGCCCGCAGCCCAGATCCGGAGGGCGTACTGCGTGTCCTCATCGCGGAACATCTCCGCCGCGCCGACCTCGATGTATGCGGGGGCGAGGCGCGACAGATCGACGGCGTGCGCGGGGGCGGCGTACGCCGACGCCTCGGGGCTGTGCGCGAGCTCCTCGCCGAGCAGGCACGACCAGGCGAGCAGGTTCGCCTCGCGCTGCCAGGTCCCGATCCCGTCGTACTGCCGGCTCGACACCGTCGCGTTCGTGTTGTCCAGCATCGGGCAGAGCAGCAGCTGCCCGGCGATCGGCGGGCCCTGACGGTCGCGCGCGAGCAGCGCCACGCCGGCCGCCAGGCCTCCGCCCGCACTGCCGCCGCCGACGACGATCCGGTCGGGGTCCACGCCGAGTTCGGCGGCGTGCGCGTGCAGCCAGAGAAGCGCGGCGTAGCAGTCGTCGAGGCCGGCGGGCGAGGGGTGCTCGGGGGCGAGCCGGTACTCCACGTTCACCGCGACGACGCCGTGCTCGGCGACGATGTCGACGACGCGGCCGGTCTCCCAGCTGCGGTGCCCGACGATCTGGCCTCCGCCGTGGATGTTCAGGAAGGCCGGGAGGAGGGATCCGGCGTCACCGCGCGGGCGGAAGACGGTCACCTCGACGCCGGGGTCGCCGGCCGGTCCCGGGATGACTCGGTCCTCCCAGTCGATCGGGCGCCCGGAGATCACGGTGTCGTTGTCGGGGAACATGGTCGCGACGCCCTCCCGGGGCAGCGTCTCCCGGGTGAGCGGAGGCTGCGGGTCCGCGGCGAGGGTGTCGAGGACGGCTTGGACCTCGGGATCGAACGGGACAGGGGGGACGGTGGGGTGCCCGGCGGCGGTGAGGGTCATGGCGGGGATCCTTCTGGGTGGGGAGGGACGGCGCAGCGGCCGCGGGTCAGGGTCCTTCTGGATCGACGACGTCGCGGTCGGCCCAGAACGGCGCGACCAGCGTGCGCAGCTCGGCCGGCCCGACGCGGTCGACGAGCGCCGCGGCGTCGAGGTTCGCGCGCAGCTGTGCGACGCCGGACGCCCCGAACAGGGTCGTGGTGAGCGCCGGGTGAGTGAGTGTGAACGCGATCCCGAGCTGCGCCGCGGTCACGCCGAGCGACTCCGCGAGCGCGACGAAGGCGGGGACGTCGTCGATGATCCGCTCGCGGATCCCGCCCGGGTCCCGGCCGATCTGCCGGTCGCCGTTCACCTTTCCGGCGAGCACGCCCCCCTCCAGGCAGTCGGAGGCCTGCAGGGTCAGGCCCTGCTCCCAGAGCCGGGCGAACGGCTCTCCGTCGGGGATCGAGCGGCGCGAGACGCTGTACTTCAGCTGCGCGATCTGCGGGCCGGCGACGCCTTCGGCCGCGGAGATGTCGATGAGCTGCTGGATCGTCGACGCCGACCAGTTGTTCACGCCCCACGCCCGGATCAGCCCGGCCTCGGAGAGCGAGGCGAGGTCGAGCACCAGGTCGCGAAGCTCCAGGTCGTCGCGGCGCAGATCGCCGAGGATGACGAGGTCCGCGTGCTCCGCACCGACCCGGATCAGGGCGTTCTCCAACTGCGGGCGGAAGCCGTCCGCACCGAACGCCTCGAGCCACAGCTTCGACGACAGCAGCCATTCGTGACGACGCAGGCCGGCCGCGCGCACCATGGCGCCGAAGATCACGTCGGTGAAAGCCGGCGGCATGCCGGGCCCGGTGTACACGCCGACGTCGAACAGGTTGACGCCGCGGTCCACGGCCTCGCGCAGCATGGCCGTCGCGTCGCCGAAGTCCATGCGGTCGTAGGTATGCCAGGATCCGAGTGAGAAGAGCGACGCGCGAATGCCGCTCGTGCCGATCTCGCGCTGGGGGAGTGCGGTTGTCGTGGTGTCGTTCATGGGGTCCTCACAGTCGGGGATCGATGACGGCCTTGACCTCGTCGAGGCGGTGCATGTGCGCGATCTTCTCGGACGCCTGGTCGAGGCCGACCGGCACGCTGAACAGGTCGTCCCACGGGAAGCGTTCGGCGAAGGCCTGGAAGAACTCGAGCGAGCGGGCGTAATCGGCGATGTCGCCGTTCAAGGAGCCGACCATGGTCAGTTCCTTGCCCATCACGGTGCTGAGAGGGAAGGGATCCCCGGCGGGGCCGGTGGATCCGACGATCACGACGGTGCCGCGCCGCGCAGCCATCTCGACCGCGTCCGGGCCGACGCCCGGTGCGCCGGCGAAGTCGAACACGTGATCCGCGCCGCGTCCGTCCGTGAGCTCGTGCACCTGCGCGACGACCGGACCGTCGCGGAAATCCACGACAGCGTCTGCGCCGAAGCGCGCGGCGAGCTCGAGTCGGGCCGCGGGGGCGCCGACCGTGATGACCCGGCCGGCGCCGGAGATCCTCGCCACGGCTGTCGCGAAGATCCCGAGCGCGCCCGCGCCCTGTACGACGACCGTGGAACCGGGACGGATCCGGCCGCCGCGCTCGAACGCTCGCAGGACGGTCTTCGCCGCGCAGCCCGCCATCGACGCCCAGGTGTCCTTGACGGCGGCGGGCAGCAGCAGCTTGGCCGCGCCCGGCGTGACATACGCGTATTCCGACAGGCCGGCGGTGGCGAACGGCGGGACGTCGGAGCGCTGGAGGAAGCCGTAGCCGCGCCGCGAGCAGTGCACGGGCTCGCGCAGCACGACGCAGCCATGGCACTCGCCGCAGACCGATTCCGACCAGCCGATCCGGTCGCCGACCCTCAGGTCGCGGCCCAGCGCGTCGACCGTGCCCTGGCCGAGCGTGACGATCTCGCCGACCATCTCATGGCCGAGCACCATCGGCAGCATGCCGGGGAAGGACATCCTGCCCTCCCAGATCTCGATGTCGGTGCCGCACAGGGTCGAGCACGCGATGCGCACGAGCGCCGCGCCGGGCGCGACCTCGGCGGGCAGGGGGAGGTCCTGCAGGACGAGCGGCTGCCCGTGCTCGACGAGCACCGCGGCGCGGGTGGTGGTGGGGAGGGGCATTCGGATCCTTCCGGAGGATGGTGAGGCGGCCTGAAGGACCGCGTCTCGGCGGTCGACGTCAGACGAGCAGCTGGCCGCCGTCGACGGGGACGGAGACACCGGTGATGTGGCTCGCGCCCTCGCCGGCGAGGAAGACGACGAGCGGGGCGACCTGCTCGACCTCGGCGATCGCGCCGAGCGGAATCCGCGCCTCCCAGGCGGCCCTCGCCTGCGGATCCGTCGCGAAGCCGGCGGTCAGCGGGGTCAGGATCGGGCCCGGTGCCACCGCGTTCACGCGGATCCGACGTCCGGAGAGCTCGATCGCGGCCGTGCGCGTCATCGCGTCGACCGCGGCCTTGGTCATCTCGTAGTGGCCCATTCCCGGAGTCGGCTGCCGACTGCCGATCGACGAGGTGTTCACGATCGCGCCGCCGTCGGGCAGGCGCGGGGCGAACTCGCGGAGCATGAGGAACGTGCCTCGGATGTTCACGGCGACCGCGGTGTCGAACACCTCGAGCGGGACCTCCTGCTGGGTGCCGCCGCCGAGCACCACGCCGGCGTTGTTGACGAGCACGTCGATCGTCCCGAGCGCGGCCCCGGCGGCGGCGACGGACGCGGGGTCCGCGATGTCCAGCGCGATCGCGGTGGCGCCGAGTTCCGCAGCCGCGGACTCGGCGCCCTCGGCGTTCACGTCGCCGATGATCACTTCGTCTCCGGCCTCGGCGAAGGCGGCGGCGATGCCTCGGCCGAGTCCGGAGGCTCCTCCGGTGACAAGAATGCGGCGGGGCGAGACGGTCATCCCAGGTCCTCTCTGACGGGTGATTCCCGTTATATTCTACAAGCATAGAAAAAAGCAACCCGGCTTCTCCGGGTCCTCGGTCCGAGTCGAAGGAGTCTCATGTCCGCCCTCACCCGCCCCCGCCGCAACCTCGGCGGACTGGCCGTGCCGCCGCTCGCCCTCGGATCGTGGAACACCTGGGATCGGATGGATCCCGCCGACGCGGTGACGATGATCCGCCGCGCCGTCGAGCTCGACGCGGGCTTCTTCGACGTCGCGTACTACAACATGGGTCCGCACGCGGAGAACGCGCGCACGGACATCCTCTTCGGGACGGCGCTGCGCGAGAGCGGGGTAGCCCGGGATGACGTCGTGCTGTGCGGCAAGCTGTGGCTCTGGGATTGGCCGAACCAGGGCTTCCGGGCCCAGCTCGCGGACAGCCTGGAGCGCGCGGGCCTCGAGCGCTTCGACACCCTCGTCGTCGGCGACTACCTGGACGAGCCGGACATCCCGCGCGTCGTCGCCGACGTGAACGAGCTCATCGACGAGGGCCTCGTCGGCGGATGGGGCATCAACAACTGGCGGATCGGGCACACCCGTGCGGCGCTCGACTCCGCCGCCTCCATGGGCCTCGTCGGCCCGACGTTCGCCCAGCTCAAATACGGGATCGCACGACGGTCGATGGCCGAGGGTGCCTCGTATGCGCCGCTCTTCGCGGACGGCACGCTCGCCCTGCAGGCCTCGGACGTCTTCGAGGGCGGGATCCTGGCCACGGGACTCGCGCCGCAGCGCAAGATCGGAGCCGACGTCGGCGGGATCCGGGACCGGATCCTCGCGCTCTACCCCCGGGTCGCGCACGTCGCCGCGGAGTTCGGGGTCACCCCTGCCGCGCTCGGCATCGCGTTCTGCCTGACGAATCCCGCGATCGCGAACGTGCTCTTCGGCGCCTCGCGCCTGTCCCAGCTCGAGCAGAACCACGCCGCCCTCGCGCTCTCCGCGGCACACGGCGCGGAGCTCCGTACGGCGCTCGCCGGCCTGCAGGCCGACGTCGACGTGCGGGATGACGGGGCGTGGTGAGGCGGCTGGGATCGGCCGCGAGCCCATGCTCCGCGGAGAGGATCCTGCGCTCCCGGTCACCCCGGATGCACTCGGAGACAAGAGCGCAGGGGGGGTCGCGCCGTTTCGTGGAAAAGAGGACTTGCGCTCTTTTTCCACACATGTAGACTAAACGCAACGACACATCGAAGTGACGTCGGCGCGACTCCCCGGAGTGCGACCGAGGGCTCTTCGAACCTTCTTCCCCACCCGCACCCGAGAGAAGGAACCATGAAACGAGTGCCCCTCGCGATCGCCGCGGCCCTGGCTGCGGCCTTCGCCCTCACCAGCTGCTCCGGCGGCGGCACCCCGCAGGCGAGCGACGCCGCCGCCGCGAGCGCGCCGGACGACCTGAACATCGGCAACTTCCTGGATGTCACGTCCTGGGATCCGTCGCTCGCCGACATCGGCTTCGACGGGCCGTACCTGTCCGCCGTGTATGACGCGCTCATCGCGCTCGACAAGGACGGCAAGCCGATTCCCGCCCTCGCGGAGAAGTGGCAGGTCGCCTCCGACGACCTGAGCATCACCCTCACTCTGCACAAGGGTGGCACATTCAGCGACGGCACGCCGGTCGACGCCGATGCGGTGGTGAAGAGCCTCGACTACCTCAAGGCCGGCGCACGCTCCGGCGAGGCGTACACGAACGTGTCGTCCTTCGAGAAGGTCGACGACCGCACCGTCAGGATCAACCTCACCCAGCGCGACGACACCATCCTGTACTTCATGGGACTCGGCCGCAGCTACGTGATGTCGCCCAAGGCGATCGCGGCCGGCACTCTTGGCAAGGCACCGGTGGGCTCCGGACCGTACACGCTCGACGCGGCCAAGAGCGTCGCAGGATCCGAGTACCACTTCACCAAGGTGGCCAACTACTGGGATGCCAAGACCTACGCGTTCAAGAACGTCGCGATCTTCCCGATCCTGGACGCGACGGCTCGGCAGAATGCGATGCAGAGCGGGCAGATCAACGTGCAGTACGGCGATGTCGCGAACAAGGCGCAGGCCCAGCAGCAGGGCTGGAACACTGCGTCCCGTGTCTCCGGCTGGGCAGGCCTGGTGATCACAGACCACACCGGCGCCAAGAACAAGGCCCTGGGCGAACTCAAGGTGCGCCAGGCCCTGAACTATGCGTTCGACGGCGCTGCGATCCTCAAGGCGGTCGGCAACGGTGCGGGCGTGGCGACGACCCAGGTCTTCCCCGACGGCGGTCCGGTCAACGACACGGCGCTGAACAAGAACTACGCCTACAGCGTGGACAAGGCGAAGAAGCTCCTCGCCGACGCCGGCTACGGGAGCGGCTTCGCCATCTCGATGCCGATGTCGCCGATCTTCGAGCAGTGGAAGCCCGCGGCCGAACAGGCGCTGACCGCGATCGGCGTCAAGGTGACCTGGGACAACATGCAGATGCCCGACTACCAGCTGAACGCGCCGAACTACCCGATGTTCATCTCGTTCCTCGCGATGGACGGCAACGATGTGGCCACGGTGGCCCGGCAGGTCACCTCCAAGCAGTGGTTCGACCCCGCGCCCGACTACGCGAGCAACTCGGTGCTGAAGCCGCTCGTGGATAAGGTGCACACGGCGAAGGGCGCCGAGCAGACGGCGGCGGTCAAGGAGCTGAACAAGGCGCTCGTCGATCAGGCCTGGTGGTCTGTCTGGTACCAGGCGGACAACACCTACTACTCGGTCCCCGGTATCAAGGTCCAGCCGGTCATCGGGATGATGTTCCCGACGCTGCGCTACTTCACCAAGGGCTGACGCCCGCACGCGCGACCGGTCGTCGAGCGACGGCAGCCCCGCGGCTCCTCGCTCGACGACCGGATCCTCACCCCTTCCCTTCGAGAGGCCCCCATGCTCCTGTTCACCGCGAAGCGGCTGCTCTCCGGTGTCGTGCTGCTCGTGGCGGTGTCGGTCGCGACGTTCTTCCTCGCGCATCTTGCGATCAAGGACCCGACGGCCGCGCTGCTCGGCACGACGGCGACGCCGGCGCAGCAGGCCGCGCTGGCGACGAAGATCGGCATCGACCGTCCGCTGATCGTGCAGTTCTGGGACTGGTTCTCCCACCTCGTGACAGGCGATTTCGGCACCTCCTGGCGCAACTTCCAGCCGGTCGGCGCTCAGCTCGCCATCAAGATCCCGGTCACGCTGTCGGTCGTGACGTTCGCGACGCTGCTGACCGCAGTGCTCGGAATCGCCTTCGGGATGATCACCGGCCTCCGCCCGGGCACCTGGTTCGACCGGATCCTGAAGGGCGTCTCGGTCGTCCTGTTCGCTTTGCCGGGCTTCTGGGTCAGCCTCGTGCTGGTGCTGTGGTTCGCGGTGCAGCTGAAGTGGTTCCCGGCGGTCGGCTACGTGCAGCCGGCGCAGTCGCTCGACGGCTGGATCCGCTCCCTCACGCTGCCGGCGATCTCCCTCGCGCTCGGCGGCGTGGTCGCCGTGTCGGAGCAGCTGCGCAACGCGGTGATCGCGCAGAGCAGGCAGGACTGGGTGCGCACGCTGCGCAGCCGTGGCCTGTCCCCGGCCCGGGTGAACCTGCACATCCTGCGCAACGCGTCGCCCGCCGCCCTCACGGTCATCGCGCTCATGTTCGTCGGCCTGCTCAGCGGGGCGATCGTCGTCGAGCAGATCTTCAGCCTCCCCGGCATCGGCATGCTCACCAACCAGTCTTCCCAGAACGGCGACATCCCGATGCTGCTGGGCATCACGGTCGTCTCGATCGTCTTCGTCGTGATCGTCAACCTCGTGCTCGACCTCGTGCTCGGCTGGATCAACCCGAAGGTGCGCGTCGCATGACCACGACCGACATCCGCGTCGCCTACGACCGGGCGCGGCAGCGCCGCCGCTCCGGCCTGTTCCGGCGCTTTCTGCGCCACCCCGGCGGGTACCTGCCGCTCGCGCTGTTCCTGCTCATCGTGCTCGCGGGGGTGTCCGCCCCCCTGCTGGCGCCGATGGACCCCAACTTCGTCGACCTCGCCGCCGCCAAGGCGCCGCCCTCCGCCGCGCATCTGCTCGGCGCCGACTCGACCGGACGCGACATCCTCAGCCGCCTCGTGTACGGGACCCGCATCACGATCTGGGGTGCGCTCGTCACGATCGTCACCGCGGTCGTGATCGGCGTGCCGACGGGCGTGGCGGCCGGCTACTTCCGCGGCGGGTTCGACCGGATCGCGATGTGGCTCAGCGACGCACTGCAGTCCATCCCGGGCATGATCATCCTGCTCGTGGTCGCTGCCGGCAGCCGCAACAACTTCGAACTGCTCATGGTCACGCTCGGCGTGTTCATGGTGCCCGGGTACTTCCGGATCGCGCGCTCGCAGACCCTCGCCGTGCGCGAGGAGCCGTACATCGACGCGGCGCGCGTCTCGGGGTTGTCCGACGCGCGGATCATCTCCCGGCACGTGGTCACCGCCGTGTACCCGCCGGTGATCATCCAGACCGCGCTCACCGCAGGCATGGCCATGGGCATGCAGGCGGGCCTGCAGTTCCTCGGCATCGGCGACTCGAACGTGCCGAGCTGGGGCGCGATGATGCTCGAGGGCTTCCGGCTCATGCTCACCTACCCGCTCATGCTGCTGTGGCCGTCGGTGGCCCTCGGGCTCACGATCGCCGCGCTCGCGATCATGGGCTCGACCCTTGCCGAGCTCGCCCAGGTGCGCACGCCCCGGCTGCGGCGCGGCCGCGTCCTCGCGCCCGCGGCCGAGGCGGGCCCGGCCACCGGCACCGTGCGGCACGGCGCAGAGGCCGCGGCGCTGCGGGTGGAGAACCTGCGGGTCAGCCATGCGACCCCGAGCGGGGTGGTCGAGGTCGTGCACGGCGTCACACTCGACGTCGCGCCTGGCGAGGTCGTCGGCATCGTCGGCGAGTCCGGATCCGGCAAGTCCCAGACGATCTTCTCGATCCTGGATCTGCTTCCCGCCAGCGGCGCGAGCTCGGCCGACGCGATCCGGATCGCCGGCCACGACGTCGCGGGCGCCGCCCCGAAGCAGCGTCAAGCGATGCTCGGGCGCGAGCTCGGCTACGTGCCGCAGGAGCCGATGTCCAACCTCGACCCCTCCTACACGATCGGGCATCAGCTCATCGAGCCGCTGCGCCGCGTGCACGGCATGTCGGCCGCCGATGCCAGGGCCAGGGCCCGCGAGGTGCTGCTGCGGGTCGGGCTCGCCGATCCCGAGCGGGTCATGCGCAGCTACCCCCACCAGGTCTCCGGCGGCATGGCGCAGCGCGTGCTCATCGCCGGTGCGATCTCGGGCCGTCCGTCGATCCTCGTCGCCGACGAGCCCACAACCGCCCTCGACGTCACGGTGCAGGCGGAGGTGCTCGAACTGCTCCGCGAGCTGCAGCAGGAGTACGGCATGGCCCTGCTGATCGTCACGCACAACTTCGGCGTCGTCGCCGACATCTGCGACCGCGTGATCGTCATGCGCGGTGGGGCGATCGTCGAACAGGGCGATGTGGATCCGCTGTTCGCCCGTCCGCGGCAGGAGTACACCCGCGAGCTCATCGCGGCGTCGCTCGACGACGCCCCGGGACGCGCGGGGCTGGACGCCGAGGCCGCGCACGCGGTCGGCTCGGCCGAGACGACGGAGGTGTCCGCATGACCGCGCTGCTCGAGGTGCAGGACCTGGTCGTCGAGTACGGCCGAGGCCGCAGCGCCTTCCGCGCCCTGCACGGTGTCTCGATCGACGTGGGGTCGGGAGAGTGCATGGGACTCGTGGGCGAGTCCGGCTCGGGCAAGTCCACTCTCGGCAAGGCCATCCTGGGCCTGGCGCCCGTGACCGGCGGCCGGATCCACTTCGACGGACGGGACATCACGGCGCTCGGCCGCGCCGCGCGGCGCGAGCTCGCGAGGGACGTGCAGGTGGTGTTCCAGGATCCGTACGGATCCCTGAACCCCGCGCTGACGATCGGCGACATCCTCTCCGAGCCGCTGCTGGCCACCGGCCTGGGCAGCCGCGAGGCGCAGTCCCGCGTGCGCGAGATGCTCGACCGGGTGCGTCTGCCCGAGACGGCGATGGACCGCTATCCCAGCGAGTTCTCCGGAGGTCAGCGGCAGCGCATCGCGATCGCCAGGGCTCTGGTGCGCCGGCCGCGCCTCATCGTGTGCGACGAGCCCGTCAGTGCGCTCGACCTCACGACTCAGGCCACGATCCTGGACCTCTTCATAGAGCTGCAGCGGGACACCGGTGTGTCGTATCTGTTCGTGTCCCACGACCTGGGCGTGGTCCGCCGGGTCTGCCATCGCGTCGCGGTGATGTATCGCGGCGAGATCGTGGAGACCGGCGAGGGCGAGCAGATCACCCGGGCACCCCGGCATCCGTATTCCGAGCGGCTGCGACTGGCATCGCCGGTCGCCGACCCTGCCACGCAGAGGGCACGGCGCGCGGAATGGCTGGCACTGCGCGAGGCCGCGGATGCCCCGGTACGGTAGCAGGCAGCGATCCAGCGCGTGCACACCCTGCGGCGCGGGACGTGCGGAGCGCAGGATCGTCTGGGCGGAAGGAACCCATGCCGAAGATCATCGATCACGATCAGCGTCGTCGCGAGATCGTCGAGGTCGCCAAGGGAATCATTCTCAAGGGCGGTTTCGAGGCGGCGACCATGCGCAGCATCGCCTCGGAGGCGGGCTTCGCGAACGGAGCGCTGAAGCACTACTTCCCTGGCAAGGAGAGCATCGTCGCGGCGACATTCGAGACGATCCTCGCGCAGATCTCCGAAGGGATCCAGGAGGCCGGATCCGCTCCGGAGTCCGCCGAGGCCGCCCTGCGCGGGTTCCTCGATGCCACGATCCCCGGCGATCCGGAGCAGATCGCGGCGGGACGCGTGCTGCTGGCGCTCTGGGAGTACGCGATGTCGAACGAGGCGCTCGCGGAGCTGTACCGGAGTCACCTGAGCTCCTGGCGGGTGCAGCTCGTGGAGCGCATGGAGGCGGCCAGCGACGAGGGCGCGATCCGCGCACAGGACTTCGTCCCGTTCGCGAACGAGTTCATCTCCGCCGCGGTCGGCGCGACCGTGATCAACCTCATGTACCCGGACGGCGAGCGCATCGTCGAGTACCGGGGCTACATCGACCAGTTCCTCGCGCGGCTGCGCTGAGCCCGTTCCGGGTCGCCGCCGCGCCTCAGCGAGAGGAGGGCGCCCGATGACCGGAGCTCCCGAGACCGCCCTGTCCGTCCGCCGCCGCGAGGGATCCGGCAGGCCGATCCTGTTCCTGCACGGGCTCGCCTCGCGCGCCGGGGTCGATTGGCCGGACTCCGAGTGGGCTCCGGCTGAACGGCCGCACGTGCTCGTCGACCTCCCCGCGCACGGCGACAGCCCCGAGGTCGGCGTGCTGCCGACCTCCGCGGTCGTCGACCTGCTCGCCGAGACGGTCGCGGGGGAGGAGATCGACCTCGTCGGGTACTCCCTGGGCGCCCGGCTCGGATGGGCCCTCGCCACGCATCCGCGGATGCGCGTGCGCCGTGTCGTGCTCGGGGGGCTCAGCCCGGTCGAGCCCTTCACCCTGGTCGACCTGCCCGGCGCGCGCGCGGCGCTCGCCTGCGGCGAGGCGCCGACGGATCCGATCACAGCCATGATCCTCGGGATGGCGATGCTGCCCGGCAACCGCCCCGCCGCTCTGCTGGACCTCGTCGAAGGACTCGCCTCCGAGCCCTTCGACCCGGCGGCGGACGCGCCCACGCAGCCGACGCTGCTCGTCGGAGGGGTCGAGGATCCGATGGCACAGGGGGTCGAAGCGCTCGCCGCCACCGCGCCCTTCTCTCGCGTGCAGCGGGTGCCCGGCGACCATCTCGCGGCCCTGCACACCCCCGAGTTCCGCGCCGCCGTCCTCGCCTTCCTCGCCGCGGATTGATGCGGCGCTGCGCCGACGAGGTGAAACCTTCAGCTTTAATTCCAACATACGTAGACAATACGAAAGGCACGACATGACGAACACCTCCGACGCCACGCGGATCCTGGACATTGCCACCGGCTACATGGCGTCGCAGCAGCTCTTCGAGGCGAGCCGGATCGGCCTGTTCGCCGCGGTCGCCGACGGCGCCGACACCGTCCCGGCGATCGCGGCCCGCACGGGCGTGAGTCCGCGCATCGCGCGCATCCTCGCCGACGGCATGGCCGGGCTGGGGCTGATGACGCGCGCCGACGGTCGCTACCTCCTCGCGGACGACGCCGCCGCGTATCTCGTCGGCGACGCCTCGGTGCTCGATCTCGCGCCGTTCCTCACCTTCCTCGGCGGGATCAGCTACCCGCACTGGCTCCAGTTCGCACGCACGGTCGACACCACGGAGCCGGGCGACCTGCAGATGGACGACGCCCGTTGGGGCACGTTCATGTCCGGCGTGATGACATACAACACCCTGCACGCGCAGGAGTTCGGCAGACGAGTCGACCTTGCGGGCGCGACGAACGCCCTCGACTTCGGCGGGCTCTCCGCCGACTTCGCGCTCGAGGCCATGGCGCGCAATCCCGAGCTGCGCACGACATTCCTCTACGCCCCCGGCTTCGAGGACGGCGTGGCGGAGGCCGTCGCGGCGGCGGGGTTCGCGGATCGCACGACCGTCCAGACCGGTGACACCGCGACCTCGCAGCCGGAGGGCTCCTACGACCTCGTGCTCGCCAACCACGTGATCCACCGCTTCTCGGCCGAGGAGAACGCGCAGATCTTCCGACGCCTGCGTGCGGCCGCGGCCCCCGGCGCCACTCTGACCGTGCTGGACTTCTTCCTCGACGGCGACGCCGACCAGCGGCGCATCGACGCGCTGCACGCGGGCGAGTACCTCGTGATCGACGGCACGATCGTCCACCCCGAGGCCGAGGTGCGCGGCTGGCTGGCCGACGCCGGCTGGGACGTGCGCGAGCGGATCGACCTTCCGGCGAGCCCGCGCGTGCTCGTTGCCACGGCCGTCTGATCCAGTTGCCGTGACGAGATGCCGTTCCCGGCGACCGACCGGGAACGGCGTCTTGTTCTGCGGGGAGCGCTCGGCGAGGCAGCGGGCGCCCGACGGTCCGCGGGTCTTCGGGAAGCTTCAGGCACGCAGGTGCACGGTGCGCCCGTCCACGATCGTGCGCGCGATGCCGATGCCGGCGAGAGCGCGACCGGGCTCGACGGGATCCTCGTCGAGGACGGTGATGTCGGCGACCTTGCCGGCCTCCAGCGTGCCCTTCCAGTCCGCGGCGCCGTCCTGGATCGCGGGGGAGACCGTGATGCTCCGTAGAAGGGCCTCGCGCGACTCGGCGTCGTCGCGGCCGAGCAGCGCGAGTGAGGCGTCGAGGCTCCGTCGCCAGTCCGGGGTGGCGATGGGCGCGTCGCTCGTGATCGTGGTGAGCGCGCCTGAGCGGAGCATCCTGTCGAGCGGCCATGCCGTCGCGATCCGCTCCTCGCCGAGTTGGGCGCCGGCCCACTCCCGGGTGTGCGCCGCGATGAGCGGCTGCACGGCGAAGCCGCTCCCGATCGCCCGCATCCGGGCGATCTGCCCGGGCGTGGCCAGGTCGCCGTGTACGACGTAGTGCGGCGCGGCGTCGTTGCGCGGGCGCGCCTCGAGCACGCGCAGGAACTCCTCGATCGATCGGTCGCCGGTCGCGTGCACCGCGACCTGTTCGCCGTGCGAGACCGCCAGCTCGATCATCCGCCGGTAGGCGTGCAGCGCGCCCTCGGCGCCCCGGGGAAGCAGCGCTCCCGTGCTGCCGTCCGGATAGGGTTCGCTGACCCATGCCGTGGTCATCGGCGGGATCCCGTCCGCGAAGATCTTCACCCCGGTCACGGCGAGCCAGCGCGGATCCGTCTCCGGACGAGGCTCGGCGATCCCGCGCTCGAACGCGTCGAGGTCGGCGGACCCGTCGAGCGTGCCGAACAGTCGCAGCAGCGTGACGCGCGCGGTCTGCGCGCCCCGGCGGTGCAGGTCGAGGTAGGCGTCGAGCATGGCGGTGCCGAAGCACCCGGTCTCGCCGTCGTCCTCGCCGGGCCCGATCCCGGGCTCGGTGTAGCTCGTGATGCCGAGCTCGGCGAGCAGGCGCCAGGCTTCGCGAAGGGCGCCGCGGCGCTCCGCGTCCGTCCGCACGAGCTCTCCGGCGGGCTGGTGCGCCTGGGGCGCATCGGAGAAGAAGAGATGCGGCCAGCGGGCGCCGAGCCAGGCGGCGTGCAGGTGCGCATCGTTCACCCCGGGGATGGCGGTCCGGTCGTCGAGGTCGATGACCTCGGTCGCGGGGAGCCGTTTCGCCTCCGCCCCGACCGCGACGATGCGGCCGTCCGCGACGGCCAGGGCGTCGGTGACGGATCCATGCGGATCGAACGTGCGAATCCGTCCGCCGTGCAGGAGGAGATCGGCTGCGTCGCCGAACCGTGTCGCTTTCATTATTCCACTACTGTAGACGAAAGTTCCGGCGACACGATTCCGACCCTCCGCCCCCGGCTGAGGCACGATCCGGCCGGCCCTCCGTCCCGAACGGGACGATGAGGGTCCGGCGCCCGCTCTACTGCGCCGCGTGCCGGTCGAGGAAGGAGTACACCTCGTTGTCGTCGACGCCGGGGAACGCGCCGCGGGGGAGCGGCGAGAACATGTGCGTGTGCACGCGCGCGCTCGGCCACGCCTTGTCGCTCCAGCGCTCCGCGATCGCGGCCGGCGGGCGGCGGCAGCACGCCTCGTCCGGGCACGTCGACTGCGCGCGGTCCGTGGTCTCGCGGCCGCGCCACCAGCGCGCGTCGTCGAACGGCACGCCGACGGTCACGGAGAAGCCGCCGCCGTCGGTGGATCCGGTCTGCGTCGAGCACCAGAACGTGCCGGACGGGGTGTCCGTGTACTGGTAGTGCTCGGTGGTGCGGTTGCGCTGGCTGAACGCGGCGCGCGCCGAGAACTTGCGGCACACCGTGAGCCCCTCGACGGATCCGGTGACGTCCATCGGCAGCGGCAGGTCGTCGTTCTCGTACACCCGGGTGAGGGCGCCCGACTCGTCCACCCGGAGGAAGTGCAGCCGCATGTCGAGGTGCGCGGTCATCAGATTCGTCATCCGCATCCCGGCGGCCTCGTGCGTCACGCCGAACGCGTCGCGGAAGTCCTCCACGGCGAGGTTGCGGTCCTTCTTCGCCTGCTGCAGGAACGCGACACCGGCCGTTTCCGGGATGAGGCAGCACGCGGCGAAGTAGTTGATCTCGAGCCGCTGCTGCAGGAAGTCGGCGTAGTCGGTGGGCGGAGTGTGCCCGAGCAGCCGGTGCGCCATCGCCTGCAGCGCCATCGAGCGCAGGCCGTGCCCGCCGGGGATCGACGCCGGCGGCAGGTAGATCCGGCCGTGCTCGAGGTCGGTGACCGAGCGCGTCGAATGCGGCAGGTCGTCGACGTAGAGCAGCTCGAAGCCGAGCTGCTCGGCCATGATGCTGACCGTGCGGTGCGTGAGCGCGCCGGAGGCGTGTCCCGCCGACTTCAGCTGCTTCTCCGCGAGCGCCTCGATGTCGGGCAGGTGGTTGTCGAGCGCGCGCATCTTCAGTCGCAGCTCGGTGTTGGCCCGGCGCGCCTCCTCGGGCGTGGCGATCGCCTCGCGCTCGCGGCGGTGCAGTTCGCGGTGCAGGCCGAGGATCGACTCGATCGTCTCGTCCGGCATGCCCTTGTTCACGCGCACCGGCGCGATCCCGAGCTGGCGGAACACCGAGCTGGACTGCGCGCGGTCCAGCTCGATCTCCAGTGCCGCACGCCGGTTCGGCGGCTCCCCGGAGATGAGGTCGCTCACCTCGGTGCCGGTCGCGTCGGCGATCGCCTGCAGCAGCGACAGCTTCGGCTCGCGCTTGCCGTTCTCGATCAGGCTGAGCTGCGAGCCCGCGACGCCGACCGCGGCACCCAGTTCGTCGAGGGTCAAGCCGCGCTGCGTGCGGTGGTGCCGGATGCGGTGTCCGAGGGTTGAAAGTTCGAGTCCGGTGGCCATTCCTTGATCATAGCGAAAGAAATGCAATTCTTGTGCACCCCAGGGGCGCAAAACACGGGCAAAGAAGGCGCAAACTGGATCCATCGCCCCACTCTTGTTAGGAGCAAGACATGGCCATCGCTGAGACGCTCACCCCGCGCACCTCGTCCTTCGCCCCCGTGCACGAGTACGGTGCCTCTCCCGACTACGACACCCCTGCCTTCGCCGAGCTGGCGGCCTGGGTCGAGGAGATCCGCGCGCTCACCCAGCCGGCGCGCGTGCACTGGGTCGACGGATCCGCCGCGGAGAACGACGCGATCCTGCACGAGCTCGTCTCCGAGGGCAAGCTCATCAAGCTCAACCCCGAGTGGCGGCCCGGCTCCTACCTGGCCCGCTCGCACCCGAGCGACGTCGCGCGCACCGAGGCGCGCACGTTCATCGCCTCCGCCGAGCAGATCGACGCCGGCCCCACGAACAACTGGGCCGACCCGGCCGAGATGCACGCCAAGATGACCGAGATCTTCGAGGGGTCCATGCGGGGCCGCACGATGTACGTCGTGCCGTTCTCGATGGGCCCGGTCGGCGGCCCCATCTCGCAGATCGGCGTGCAGATCACGGACAGCGCCTACGCGGTCGCCTCGATCGGCATCATGACCCGCGTCGGCAACGCCGTCGTCGGCCAGATCGCCGAAGGGAAGCAGTGGGTGCGCACCGTGCACTCGGTCGGCGCCCCGCTCGCGGCCGGCGAGCCGGACAGCACCTGGCCCTGCAACGACGAGAAGTGGATCGTGCACTTCCCCGACACGCTCGAGGTCTACTCCTACGGCTCGGGCTACGGCGGTAACGCGATCCTCGCCAAGAAGTGCTTCGCGCTGCGGATCGCCTCGGTCCTCGCCCGCGACGAGGGCTGGATGGCTGAGCACATGCTGCTCATCCGCGTCGTCTCGCCCGAGGGCAAGGCCTACCACGTGGCCGCCGCGTTCCCGTCGGCCTGCGGCAAGACCAACCTCGCCATGCTCCGCCCGACCATCCCGGGCTGGCGCGTCGAGACCCTCGGCGACGACATCACCTGGATCCGTCCCGGCGCCGACGGCCGCATGCACGCGATCAACCCGGAGGCCGGCTTCTTCGGCGTCGCCCCCGGCACCGGCGAGTCGACCAACGTCACCGCGGTCGAGACGCTCTGGGGCAACACGATCTTCACGAACGTGGCGCTGCGCCCCGACGGCGACGTGTGGTGGGAGGGCCTGACCGACGAGGCACCCGCGCACCTCATCGACTGGGAGGGCAAGCCGTGGACGCCGGAGTCCGGTCGTCCCGCCGCGCACCCGAACTCGCGCTTCACCGTCTCCGCCGCCCAGTGCCCGCAGATCGCGGCCGACTGGGAGGACCCGGAGGGCGTGCCGCTCGACGTGATCCTGTTCGGCGGACGCCGGGCCACCAACGTCCCGCTCGTCGTCGAGGCGACGGACTGGAGCCACGGTGTGTTCCTCGGCGCGACCATCTCGTCCGAGCGCACCGCGGCGGCCGAGGGCACGGTCGGCGAGCTGCGCCGCGACCCGTTCGCGATGCTGCCGTTCTGCGGATACAACATGGGCGACTACTTCGCGCACTGGCTGAAGATGGGCCGTGCGGTCCGCTTCGACAAGGCCCCGCGGATCTTCCAGGTGAACTGGTTCCGCCGCGGCGCCGACGGCCGGTTCCTGTGGCCGGGCTTCGGCGACAACGCCCGGGTGATCGACTGGATCATCCGCCGCATCGAGGGACGGGTCGGCGCCGTGGAGAGCCCGATCGGCCGCCTGCCCAGGATCGAGGACCTCAACCTCGAGGGCGCGGGCGTGACCGCGGCAGACATGGAGGAGCTGTTCTCGATCGACGCCGCGTCGTGGACCCGCGAGGCCGAGTCGACCGAGGAGTTCTTCGCCATGTTCGGCGACCGCCTGCCGGCCGCCCTGACCACCGAACTCGCGTCGCTGCGCTACCGCCTGTCGAACGCATGAGACGCGCGTCCGGTCCCTGAGCCTGCAGGGATCGGACACGCAGGGGCCCTGCCGGCCCCTCGGCGCACAGCGCCACCAGGACCCGCGGCGGCGGGATGTCGGGGACGAAAAAGCTGAGTGGTCCCGGCGTCCTGCCGCCGCGTTCGTCGTGCGCCCGGAAGCTCCGGCCGGGATGGTCCTGTCCGGGATCGTCCTGTCCGGAGGCCGTCAGTGTGCCCGGGTGTGGTCGAGCAGGGCGAGGGCGGTCGTCGAAGCCGACTCCACGTCCCTCGCGCGGATCGCGCTGAGCAGTTCGGCGTGATCCGGCTCGCCTCGCCCGCGGATCCGGGCAAGGCCGGACTCGTTTCGAAGTGCGTGCTTTGCTGCAATCCGGGCTCGGATCCAGCCGAATGCGCACTTCGAAGCGGTGGGGACCGGGTCGGCTCAGCGCTTCCCGAACCGGCGGTGCGCGGCCTGGCGGGTCGTGCCCAGCGCGCTCGCGATCGCCTGCCAGGAGTAGCCGGCGGCGCGCGCCCGGCGCACCTGCACCTCCTCGGCGCGGGCGATGTCGCGCCGGACCTCGACCAGCCGGTGCAGCTCGGCGAGGGGTTCGCCCTGCGGATCCAGGGCGTTCGCGGTTCTCACCATGACAAGACCTCCTGGCGTCAATGTACGTTGACGCCAGGAGGTCTGTCAAGGGATGTTGACAACCGTGCTCAGGCCGGCATCGGCCGGGATCCTCCCCGCCGCCGGCGCACCCCGATCGCGATCGCCGCCGCCATCACCAGCGCGAGCTCCAGGCCGTTGCAGGCGATCGCCGCCGTGTGCAGGGCGCCGCCCGAAGCCGCCGCCGGCCCCGCACCGAGCACCGACGCGCCCGCCCGGTGCCGGTGCTCGCCGGCGCCCGCCGACCAGACATGGAACAGCAGCATCCCCGCCGACATCGCGAGCGCGGATCCCCAGGCGGCCTCCGCGGCGATCGACCGGCGCGGGCGCAGGCACAGTCCGCACGCGGCGGCCACGCCGGTCATCACGACGGCGGTCGGTGACCCCGTCGTGAGCGTCAGGGCGGCATGCAGGACCACGCAGGCCACCGCCGCGGCGAACGCCGCCAGCTGCAGCCCGCGCCACGTCGCGGCTGCCCGGGATATCGTCATGGTCGTCCTCGCCTCGTCAGCCGTGCTGGAACCAGGTCGTCTTCCAGTCGGTGTAGTTGTCCAGCGCATGCCGGGACAGGTCGCGGCCGAAGCCCGACTGCCGGAAGCCGCCGAACGGCGTGGTCAGGCCCAGCGCGTCCACGGCGTTCACGGAGACGGTCCCGGCCACCAGCCGCTGCGACACCCGGTGCGCGCGACCGAAGTCGTTCGTCCAGAGCGAGGCCGCCAGGCCGTACTCGGTGTCGTTGGCGAGCCGCACCGCCTCGTCCTCGTCGTCGAACGCGAGCACCGCCACGAGCGGACCGAAGACCTCGACCCGGTGCAGGTCGTGCCCGGCGTCGAGGCCCGTGACGATCGCCGGGTTCAGGTACGCATCGGATCCGGTGATCGTCACCCGCTCGCCTCCCGCGACGAGCTCGCCGTCCGCGGCCGCCCGCGCGATCGCGGCGGAGACGTCGTCGGCGTGCGCGCGGCTGATCAGGCTGCCGTTGCCGTCGCCGCCTGCGAGCGGGTCGCTCGGCGCGTACTCCGCCGCCGCGGCGGTGAGCAGCGCCACGAACTCGTCGTGCGCGCGGCGCTCGACGAGGATCCGGGAGTTCGCGGAGCACACCTGACCCTGGTTGTAGAACGCGCCGAACGCGGCCTTGGCCGCGGCGGTCGCCAGGTCGGCGTCGGCGAAGACCAGGTTCGAGCTCTTGCCGCCCGCCTCGAGAGCCACCCGCTTCATGTTCGAGTTCCCGGCGCTCACCATGAGCCGCTTGGCGACCGCGGTCGAGCCGGTGAAGGCGAGCACGTCGACGTCGGGGTGCAGCGCGAGCCGCTCGCCGACGACCGATCCGCGCCCGGGCACCACGTTCAGGACGCCCGCCGGGATCCCCGCCTCCAGCGCCAGATCGGCCAGGCGCAGCGCGGTCAGCGATGTCTCGGTCGCGGGCTTGTGCACGACGCTGTTGCCGCTCGCGAGCGCGGGCGCGAGCTTCCAGGCGGCGATCTCGAGCGGGTAGTTCCACGGCGTGATCGCGCCGACGACCCCGAGGGGCACCCGCTGCACGAGGGCGGTCGCGCCCGGGGGAGTCGCCGGGATCTCGTCGAAGCGCTTGTCGGCGAGCTCGCCGTACCAGCGGAACGTGTCCGCGGTGCCCGGCACGTCGACCGCGAGGGTCTGCGCGATCGGCTTGCCCGAGTCGAGGGTCTCCAGCAGCGCGAGCTCCTCGAGGTTCGCCATCACCAGGTCCGCGAGGCGGACCAGGGCGCGGCCCCGGTCGGCGGCGCTGCGACGGCTCCAGGATCCTTCGTCGAACGCGCGCCGGGCGACCGCGACCGCACGGTCCACGTCGTCGACGGTGCCCGCCGCGAGATCCGCGAGGTGGCCGAGCGAGCCCGGGCTCTGCACGGGGATGGTCGCGGAGTCCGACGCCTCGATCCGGCGGCCGTCGATGACGGCGCGGCCGTCGATGGCGAGGTCGCGGCTGCGCGCGGTCCAGTCGATGGCGGTCATGCGGTGCTCTCCTTCGGAGTGGTCGGGGCGGTCGCGGTGACGACGTCGATCGCGGTCCAGGCCATCAGGACCGCGGCGTCCAGAAGCGCCTTCTCTGCGACGGGTCCGACGCAGGCCGCGGCGAACTCCTTCTGGTGGTTGCTGTACGGCAGCGAGTCGACCCCGATGTAGGGATGGATCGCCGGGACGAGCTGCGAGACGTTGCCCATGTCCGTGGAGGCGCGGTTCATCCGGCCGGCGACCTCCGGATCCGCGAACACGCGCCCTCGGGCGATCGCGTTGGCGCGGTAGGCCTCGAGCGCCCGCTCATCGGTGCGGAACTCCGAGTAGGGCTTGCTCTCCGGGGTGATGCTCAGCGTCGCCCCGGACGCCAGAGCTCCGGCCTCGAAGCAGCGGCGGACGCGCTCCTCCAGCACCTCCAGCTCGGCGAGCGTGTTCGCCCGCGTGTACCAGCGGCCCTCGGTGCGCTCCGGGATCGCGTTCGGCGCGTACCCGCCGACCGTCTGCACGCCGTGCACCCGGGTGTCGGCGGGCAGCTGCTGGCGCAGCAGCCCGATCGCGACCTGGGCGAGCACGAACGCGTCGTTCGCGTTCACGCCCTCGTCCGGGTAGGCGGCCGCGTGCGCGGACACCCCGTCGTACGCGATGTGGCTGTGCGAGACCGCGAACGGGCGGGCCTCGGCGACGTCGACCGGCGCCGGGTGCACCATCATCGCGAGGTCCAGATCGCGGAACGCGCCGGCCTCGATGAGCTCGATCTTGCCGCCGCCGCCCTCCTCCGCGGGGGTGCCGTAGACGCGCACGGTGATGCCGAGCTCGTCCGCGAGCGGTGCGAGCGCGAGGCCCGCGCCGACCGCGCCGGCGGCGATGAGGTTGTGCCCGCAGGCGTGTCCGAGGCCCGGCAGGGCGTCGTACTCGGCCATGATCCCGATGATCACCGGTCCCGATCCGGCCTCGGCGAGCAGCGCCGTCTGCAGACCCAGGTAGTGCGGGGTGACCCGGAATCCGGCGGCGGCCAGGGCTTCGCCGACCCACGCCGCGGCACGGTGCTCCTTCCACGCGGTCTCGGGGTGCGCGTGCAGCGTCTCGGAGAGCCGGATCAGGTCGGCCGCCGCCGCGGCGACCGTGCGGTCGGCGGCGTCTTTGAGGGCGGCGACGTCCCTGGCCGGCGGGGGCGGGGCGTCGGAGAGCGCGGTCGTGTCACTCATCGCCCGGGACCCCGTAGGAAGGCGCGTCCGAGGGGGCCAGCGCACGGGTCACGTAGTCGTCGCGCTGCGGCAGCCAGCGCTGCACGAGGTCGTCGAGTTCCGCGATCGGATCCGTCTCGCTCCAGTCCACGCGCAGGTCCGTCACCCGCCAGCCCGCGTCACGGACGACGGCGAGCCCGGCCGAGTGCACCGGTCCCTCCTCGCCGCCGGCGGCGACGGCCGCGCGCATCGCCGCGAGCAGGCGGTGCTCGAGCTCGCCCTCCGCGGCGTGGAAGGCGTCGACCATGCGCTGCGGGATCTCGTGGGAGGCGAGCATGTTGCCGCCGGCGGCGACGCCGTGGCCGGTCGCGGCGGCCACCCGGCCGAGCGCGCGCTCGCCGGAGTACACCGCGGAGCGGCCCTCCGCGTCGACGACGAGGAGCTGGCGGAACGCGATGTGCGGGGTCTGCGCGGTGACCGCGTCGACGGCCTCGGCGGCGGACGCGCCGCTGCGCAGCGCCGTCAGCAGGAGCGGTCCGAGTCGCGGGTCGGTGACGTTCTGCGAGTTCACGGCGCCGATCCCGTCGGCGAGGTGCACGCAGCGCGCGGCGACCGCGGGGGAGGACGACGAGATCGCGGATCCGAAGGCGCCGGTCTCGTCGCGCGCGACGATCGAGAAGGTCATCCCCGCGCCCCCTCGGCGGGAGCCGAGATCACGGCGGTGGCGTCGATCTCGACGAGCCACTCCGGGCGGGCCAGCGCGCTGACGACCAGGCCGGTCGAGACGGGGAAGACGCCCTTCAGCCAGCGTCCCATCACGCGGTAGACCGCCTCCCGGTAGCGCGGGTCGATGATGTAGACGACGACCTTGACGATGTCCTCGAGCGAGGACCCGGCCTCCTCCAGCAGCATCGCGATGTTCGCCATCGCCTTCTCGGCCTGCGCCTCGACGTCGCCGATGCCGACCGACTCCCGCGTGTCCAGGTCCTGTCCGATCTGGCCGCGCAGGTACACGACGCCGTTCGCGACGACGGCCTGGCAGAGGTCGTTGTCCAGGTTCTGCTCCGGGTAGGTGACCTTGGTGTTGAACGGGCGGATGCGGGTGTGCGTGGGCATCATGCGACTCCAGTCGATGCGAGCTCGGCCTCGAGGGCGCGGGCGGGGTGGGTGCGGTGGTCGGGGGCGGCCGCGGCGGGGTAGGCGGCGTAGCCGCGCTGGATCCCGATCTGGTCGGCGATGTAGCGGGCGTCGTGCCAGACGCCCCAGAGGAAACTCGATCCGCGGCGGGACTGCCACGGCAGGCCGAGGAAGTACACCCCGGGCTCGGCGGACACGCCGCGCTGGTGCCGGGGCCGGCCGCGCTCGTCGAACGCCGCCGGGTCGATCTGCAGCCAGGAGTAGTCCAGCGCGAAGCCGGTCGCCCACACGATCGAGGTCACGCCGGCCGCCTGCAGATCGAGGGACAGCAGCGGATGCGTGAGGCTCTCCGGATCGGGACGGATCTCGTGCGCCTCGGGCTCCTCCGGAAGGTCCAGGCCGTTGCGCGCGACATACGCGTCGGCCTCGTCCAGGACGGACAGGTAGTTCGCGTCCCCGGCGAGGACGTTGTCGCGCAGGTCGGAGGCGATCGAGAGCACGCCGTCCGCAAACGCGCCGGCCCGGCCGAGCAGGGTCACGCCCGACTCCGCAAGGGCGCGGAAGTCGACGGTCTGCCCGCCGTGCGCGCCGCTCACGGCGATCGTCACGTGCTCGGCGCCCGCCGGGGGAGCGGCCATGTCCCACTTGCCGAGCACGCCCAGCCACCAGCAGAAGTCGCGGCCACGGTATCGGCGCGGCGGCCGGTCGTGCGGGCCGACCGCGAGGAACACCTCGCGCCCGGAACGGCGCAGCTCGTCGGCGATCTGCACGCCCGAGGACCCCGCCCCGACCACGAGCACCGCGCCCGCGGGGAGCCGGCCGGGGTTGCGGTACCGGCTCGAGTGCAGCTGGTGGATCCCGGCGTCGGCGGGGACCACGTCCGGGACGATCGGCCGCTGGAACGGTCCGGTCGCGGCGACGACGTAGCGGGCGTCGATCGTTCCCCCGCTCGTCTGCACGCGGAACCCGGGCCGGCCCTCGTGCCTGCGGACGCTGAGCACCTCGACCCCGGTGCGGATCGGGGCGTGGATCTTCTCGGCGTAGGCGACGAGGTAGTCGGCGACCTGCTCCTTGCCGGCGAAGCCGTCGGGATCCCCGTCGAACTCCAGGCCGGGGAAGCGGTCGTGCCAGGCGGGTCCGTTCGCGACCAGGGAGTCCCAGCGCCACGAGCGCCAGCGCTCCGCGATCCGGTCCCGTTCGATCACCAGGTGCTCCACGCCGGCCCGGGTCAGGTGCTCGCTCATCGCGATGCCCGCCTGGCCGGCGCCGACGACCAGCACCTCCACGTCTTCGTGCGACATCCGTTCCTCCACAGCTTCGGGGTCTTGATCTCCATCGTCCCGAGCGGCGTGACATCTGTACACTTCACAGATCCGAAGGGGTGCATCTGCTCTGTTGATACACTTGGGTTCATGGCCAGACTCCAGAGCGCGGACATGACGCTCGTCCAGCTGCGGTACTTCGTCACGGCGGCCACGCACCGCTCCATGACGGAGGCGTCGATCGACCTGCACGTCGCGCAGTCCGCCGTGTCGACGGCGATCGCGCAGCTGGAGAAGTCGCTGGGCGTGCAGCTGTTCGTGCGCCAGCGCAGCAAGGGGCTCGCCCTGACCGAGGCCGGGGAGCAGCTGCTCCGCGACGCGCAGTCGGTGCTCGCCCAGGTCGAGGAGATGACCGACACCGTCCGCGGGCACCACCATCAGGTGCGCGGCACGCTGCGGCTGGCGTGCTTCGTCACGCTCGCGCCGTTCGTGCTGCCGCAGCTCATCTCGCGCGTGGAGCAGGAGCACCCGGAGCTGCGGATCGAGATCATCGAGGCCGACATGGAGGACACCACCGAGCTGCTGCTGTCCGGGGCGGTCGAGGGCGGCATCGTCTACGACTTCGGCCGGGTGCACGATCTCGTGTTCGACCCGCTGTTCTCCGCGCCGCCGCACGTGATCCTCGCGGCGGACCATCCGCTCGCCCGGCAGGACGAGGTGGCGCTGGCCGATCTCGCCGACTCCGAACTGGTGCTGCTGGATCTGCCGCACTCGCGGGAGTACTTCCTGGGCATGCTGCAGGACGCCGGGGTCGTGCCGCGCGTGCGGTACAGCTCGCACAGCTACGAGACGGTGCGCTCGCTCGTCGCACGCGGGCACGGATACTCGATCCTGAACCAGGTGCCGCTCACGCCGCGCACCTACGACGGCGGGGAGCTGCGGGTGCTGCCGATCGCCGGTGCGGCGCCCGCGCTGGACGTCTGCTTCGCCCGCGTCGCGAAGGTGCGGCCGACCGCGCGGACCAGGGCCGTGGCGGTTCTGGCCCGCGAGCTGTTCGGCGCCGACGCGCACTGAGGCGCGGGTGCCCCGCTGGGAGCACCCGCGCCTCAGGGCCCGGGCCGGTGCGAATCCCCCGACCGCACCGACTCGGGAGCCGTGTGGACGTCCGTCAGCAGTGGCAGGCGCCGTCCGCGCAGTGCGTGCAGGCGTGGCCGCTCGGCGACGGCGGCACGTCGAGCGCCGGGTTCCGGTCGAAGAAGCCGGTGGGCTTCAGCGTGAACCCGGCGTAGTCCACGGGCATGATCGGCCAGTCCTCGGTGCGCGGGTAGTGCGTGAGGCCGAAGCTGTGCCACAGCACGATGTCCTCGCCGTCGATGCCGCGGTCCGCGGCGACGTATTCCGGCAGGCCCGGGGATCCGACGCTCTGGTTCACGAAGTCACCGGCGGGATAGCGCTCGCCCTCCGCGTAGCGGGTCACCCAGAGGTGATCGGTCGCGAACGCGGCGCGTTTGCTGATCGACGAGCCGTCCGCCGCGGCGAGGGTGGGCTGTCCCTCCGGGAACAGGGTGTAGGCCACGTGCTCGCCGACGTGATTGCGCTTCTCGGTGTTGACGACCTCCCACACTCGGCCGAGGGATCCCTCCGCCTTGCGGCGCCCCTCCGACTCGTGCGCGAGCACCCGGCGGGACCGGGTGAACGCGTTGCCGTGCGGGTTGCCGGGGCCCTGCGCCACGCGCTGCAGGTCGAGTTCGTGCACCGCGTTGCTCTCGCCGTCCACGGCCATGTCGAGCCGGGCGCAGAACAGGTGCTGGTGGTACGGAGCGGCCAGGCCCGGGGCGATCTGCGAGGCGTACGGGTACCCGGCGCCCGGGTATCGGGCCGTGAACACGATGCCGGTGGCCTTCGCCTCGAACTGGATGGTGCCGTCCAGGTAGAAGTACCAGTAGAAGCCGTAGTCGTAGTTGCCGACGGTGGTGAAGAAGCTCACCACGAGACGGCGCTGGCGGCGGGACGAGCGGTGGTTCGCCCACTCGTCGGTGTGCTTCCAGAGCAGGCCGAAGTCCTCCTCGTGGATGCAGATGCCCTGGGTGATCTCGCGGGGATTGCCGAAGTCGTCGGCCACCACAGGAGAGAGGTAGGTGATCTCGCCCAGGCAGTCGCAGCCGAGCTCGAGCGAGTTCGCGTCGCGTCCGACCAGGTACTCCCCGGTGTCGAAGTAGTTCTGCCACGAGCGGTACGGGGCGGGGTCGCCGTAGGGGACGACCATCTCCGCGATCGAGGCGCGCTCGATGATCGAGCGGCGCACGCCGTGGTCGTCGAAGCCGATCTGGCCGAGGATGAGCCCCTCCCGGGCGTCGAACCCGACGTGCAGGTCCCACTTCTGCCAGCGCAGCACGTTGCCCTCGAGGGTGAAGCTCGGGCCCTCCGGCTGGGTGATGTGCAGCGGCTTGAGGTCGGTGCGCAGCGGCCCGGTGATCTCCGGATCCTCGAAGTTCCCGTCCGTGAGCGGGTCGTCGCTCGGGCCGTCGTCGATGATCCGCACGACCTTGCGCTCGATCATGTCGACGAACGCGACCAGCTGGTCGACCGGGTGCCCCCAGGCGTAGTCGCCCGGCTCGCGCTGCACGAACGCGAGCCCGCGCAGCAGCCGGCGGCCCTCCTCGCCCTCGTAGTCGAAGATGCCCGCGGACAGCGGGGCGACGCGCACCTGGTCCGGGGCGAGACCCCGGGTCGCGAGCGCCGCCCGCCAGCCCTCGTCCGCCTGGAGGATCCCCTCGATCGCCTCGAACTCCTCGATCAGCACCGGCGCCTGACCGGCCAGAGCCGGGTCGACGTCGGCGGCCGACACGGTCGATCCGGCGTGCAGGTCGACCACCACATCGGTGGTCCGCCCGGTCGCGGTGTCGAGCAGGATCGCGCGGGCCTCGCGCGGGACCGGCCCGCCGGCGCGCAGCACGGCCTTGGCCGGCTCGCGCAGCGACAGGTAGGCCACCCGCACGGTCTCGCCGAGCCGCCCCTCGGCGATCAGGTGGTCGCGCGCGGCGGCGATCTCCTCGGCGCTCAGCGGATCCAGCGGATGCGCGACGACCACGGGGGTGATGAGGGGAGTGCTCACGGTGTCTCCTTCGGTGAACCCGGATCAGGGCTCGGGTGGCGGGTTCTGGCGGTTCGGTCGGGGGCTGGACGGCGCGTCACGCCTCCTGCGGCTGGGCCGCGAGAAGGGTCTCGACCGGTTCGGCGGTGTCGGGGGAGCCGGCCTGTGCGACGTATCCGGGACGGCGGCGCTCGTAGAGGTAGCCGACGATCGCGAGCAGTCCGATCACGACGAGGGTGCCGATCGTGAAGGTCTCGAACGTGCCGCGGTCCACGCCCCACACGTCCATGAACTTGTAGGGCAGGCCGAACAGCGACTCGAGCGTGCCGGGGAAGACGGCGACCCAGGCGCCGAGCACGACCCACGCGTAGATGACGACGGTGCAGATCCACAGGCCCGCGGTGCCGCCGGGGATCCGGAACGGCCGGGGCACGTCGGGGTACTTCCTGCGCAGCGCGATCACGGTCGGGAAGATCACCAGGTACGACAGCAGCAGGGTCGAGATCGCGACGGTGAGCACGACCGTGAAGACCGCGGCGGTGCCGCCCTTGAGCAGCAGTGTCGCAGCGACGCAGAACACGGTCGCGATGATGCCGGACAGCATGTTCATCCGCACCGGGGTGCCGAAGCGCTTCGAGAACGTGCCGAAGTAGCGGAAGAACGCGCCGTCGGCGCCGGCGGCGGCCTGGACCCGGTCGGAGGCGATCATCCAGGCGCTCGCCTGGGTCAGCACGACGAACACGAACAGGATGCCGGCGACGACCATGAGCGGCTGGGCGGCGGCGCCATAGACGGTGAAGACCTCTTTGAAGGCGTCGAGCAGGCCGGTGGCACCCTGCACCTTGTCGGCCGGCAGCACCGCGAGGATCGCGAAGATCGGCACGAGGTAGCAGAGGATCGAGATCAGTCCGGAGGATGCGACGGCGCGCGGGATGTCCTTCTGCGGGTCGCGCATCTCCTCGGCGGCGCCGTTCGGCGCCTCGAACCCGACCACCGCGAAGAGGATGACCGGGGTGACGGCGAGGAAGCCGCCCATGGTGGGGGAGAAGTCGCCGACGGCGTAGCCGTGCACGCCGTGCTGGATCGCGTAGAGGACGACCGTGACGACGAAGATCGCCAGCAGCGCGACCTTGACGATGCCGCCGGCCGCGACGATGTGCTTGCCGTACTGCAGGCCGACGATCGCGGTCGCGATCGCGATCCAGATGAACGCGATCTTGAACAGCAGATCCAGCGGGGAGCCGTCCGGCAGCGGAGAGATGTAGGCGTTCCAGGTGGCGGCCGAGATGAAGACGAGGGACCCGCCCATCCACAGCGGGTTGGTGATCCAGTAGAACATCGTCGAGATCGAGGCCGCGAGCTTGCCGAATGCGAGGCGCACCCAGACGAACGGCCCGCCCTCCTCGTGGAACGCGCTGCCGAGCTCGGCGACGACCAGGGCGTACGGGAACAGGAACGCGATGCCGATCACGAGCGTCCAGGTGAAGGCCTGGGCGCCGCCGCCGGCGGCGATCTGGGCGACCGTGTCGATCGAGATGATCGCGGCGATCGACAGGAAGATGATGTCCAATCGGCCCAGCGTCTTGCGGAAGTTCTGGGTGCGAATCGCGGATGTGGCGATCTCAACGCTCATGGGGACTCCTCTGTCCGAGCAATGCTGATCTTCGCAGCTCCGGTCGCGGATGCGCCGGGAGCCTCTTCGGGTGGGTGCTCACAGTCAACCCCGGAGATCAGAATCACGCCAATACACAGAAGCGCGGCGCCACATCAATTCAAATGATGCAGCGCCGCAGACACGAAGACGCGGGATCCGAGGGGTCGGCTCCCGCGTCCTCGCCGTGCTGTCGGAGTGGATCGGGCGCTCAGTGCCAGAAGAAGCCGAGGATGGCGTTCAGCAGGGTGAGCGCGCCGACGGCCCAGAACATCCCGGCCGGAACCCCCGCGCCGCGCTTCTGCCGGGCCATGCCGATGCCGAGCAGGGCGCCGATGATGATGAGGACCACGAACTTGACCGTGATCTTCATGTAGAAGCTCATGCCGGGTGTGAAGGTGATCCCCCAGGGAGCGGCGAGGGCGAGGCCGGCGATACCGGCGATCGCCAGTCCGACGTTCATCAGCGTCGTGAACTGGCGCTTGCCCCCGAACGCCTGGGCCAGCCAGGCGCCGAACAGGGTCGCGAAGCCGAGCAGGTGGATGAAGACGACGATCTCGCGCACGGTCTGCATGACCCCAGGCTAGGCCCGGTCGCACCCCCGCGCCAGGCAGGCGCGCCCGCCCGACGCCCCGGGCCGTCGCCCGGTGCCCGGCGACTCAGCCGCGGAGCGCGCGGATGACCTGGGCGGTGCGCAGGGCGGCGTCGGCCGCCTCGGCGCCCTTGTCCTCCTTGGATCCCGGAAGGCCCGCACGGTCGAGGCCCTGCTGCTCGTCGTCCAGCGTGAGCAGGCCGAAGCCGACCGGCCGGCCGGCGTCGAGCGAGACCCGGGTGAGGCCGTCGGTGGCGGCCGCGGACACGTACTCGAAGTGCGGGGTGCCGCCGCGGATGATCACGCCGAGCGCGACCACCGCGTCCGCACCGCCTGCGAACGCGGCCTGCGCCGCGACGGCGAGCTCGAAGGATCCGGGAACGCGGACCAGACGGTGGTTCGCCCCGGTCTCCTCGAGGACGCGCTCGGCGCCCGCGATGAGGCCGTCCATGATGACCTCGTGCCAGGTCGCCGCGATGACGACCACGTTCAGCCCGCTCGCGTCGAATCCGCCCGTCGCCGGTGCTCCCGCGCCGCTCATGCGTCGTCCTTCCCGGCCTGCGACCCGTGGTGGGCCAGCGCCGCGGCGAGCTCGGACTCGCCGATGATGTGGCCCATGCGGTCGCGCTTGGTCTCAAGGTACTGGTGGTTGTTGGGGCCGACGCCGACGATCAGCGGCACCTGCTCGATGACGTCCAGGCCCAGCTCGCGCAGCTGCGCGACCTTGTCGGTGTTGTTCGTCAGCAGGCGCACCTTCGAGACGCCGAGGTCCGTGAGGATCCCGGCCGCCGCCGCGTAGTCGCGCGCGTCGGCGGGCAGGCCCAGGGCGAGGTTGGCGTCGACGGTGTCGAGCCCCTCCTCCTGCAGGCTGTACGCGCGCAGCTTGTTGATCAGGCCGATGCCGCGCCCCTCGTGGCCGCGCATGTAGATGACGATCCCGCCCTCGTGCTCGATCGCGTCCATCGCCGCCTCGAGCTGCGGGCCGCACTCGCACTTCAGGGAGCCGAACGCCTCGCCGGTGAGGCACTCGGAGTGCACCCGGACGAGGGCGGTCTCGCCGGGTTCGCCGGCGACGATCGCGACGTGGTCGGTGCCGGTGACGCGGTCCTTGTACGCGAGGAAGCGGAAGACGCCGTGCGTCGTGGGCACGGTCGCGTCGGCGCGCAGGCTGACCCGGCGACGGGTGTTGTTCGCGACGCAGTCGGCCTCGTCGCGCGGATCCGTCTCGTTGAGATAGGTGACGAGCTGCTCGATCGTGATCACGGGGATCCCGTCGCGCTCGCCGAGCTCCAGCAGGCCGGGCAGGCGCATCATGCTGCCGTCCTCGGCGACGACCTCGGCGATCGCGCCGACCGGGCGGAGGCCCGCCAGGCGCATCAGCTCGACGGCCGCCTCGGTGTGCCCGCCGCGCTGGCGCACGCCGCCGTCCACGGCACGCAGCGGCAGCACGTGACCGGGGCGGATCAGGTCGGTGGCGGTCGAGGCCGCGTCCGCGAGCACATTCAGGGTGTGCGCGCGGTCGGCGGCGCTGATGCCGGTGGTGACGCCCTCGGCGGCGTCCACGCTGATCGTGTAGGCGGTGCCGCGCGCGTCCTCGTTCGACTCGACCATGGGCGGCAGGTTGAGGGTGTCGGCGATGTCGCCGGGCATGGGCGCGCACAGGTACCCCGACGTCCAGCGGACCGTCCAGGCGATCCACTCCGGCGACGCGAGCTCGGCCGAGAGGATGACGTCGCCCTCGTTCTCGCGGTTCTCGTCGTCCGCGACGAGGACGGGGCGGCCCGCGCGCAGGGACTCCAGCGCCTCGGGAATGGTGGAAAGGCTCATCGCGAGCCTCCTTCCGGTGATGCGGCGCGGTCGGCGCCGGTGTCTGCGGAGCGGAACGCGAGCAGCCGCTCGACGTGCCGGGCGAGGATGTCGGTCTCGAGGTTCACGCGGTCCCCGGCGGCGCGGGATCCGAGGGTGGTCGCGGCGAGGGTCTCCGGGATGAGGGACACCTCGAACCAGCCGGTGGGGGCGGCCGGCTCGCTCACCGCGCTGACGGTCAGCGAGGTGCCGTCCACGGAGATGGATCCCTTGTCCACGACGAGCGGGGCGAGGTCGTGCGGCAGCGAGATCCGCAGCACGCTCCACTGCGCGCCCGGGCGGACCTCCCGCACGACGCCCGTGCCGTCGACGTGGCCCTGCACGATGTGGCCGCCGAGGCGGGCGCCGACCGGCATCGCCTTCTCGATGTTCACGCGGGTGCCGACGGTCGCGCCGCCGATCGCGGCGACGTCGAGGGTCTGCTTCATGACGTCGGTGTCGAACGTGTCGGCGGTGGATCCGACGACCGTGAGGCACACGCCGCTCACCGCGATGGACTCGCCGTGCACGGCGTCCGCCGCGGCCTTCGGCGCGCGCACGGTCAGCCGCCAGCCGTCTCCCGCGGGCGTGATCGCGGTGATCTCGCCGATCTCCTCGATGATTCCGGTGAACATCAGGCTGCTCCCTCGTTCCGGGTGGTCTGGTACTGGGTCTCGGCCCCGGGCGCCGCCTCCTGCTCCGGTCGCGCGATCGCGAGCAGGTCGGGGCCGAGCGGGAGCCACTCGTCGACGGTCAGCCTCCGCGCGGCCCCGATCGACGGCACGCCGATGTCGGTGAGCGCCAGCCGCGGTCCGCCGAGGAGGACGGGCGCGAGGTATGCGAGCACGTCGTCGGCGAGGCCGGCGGCGAGGAACGCGCTGGCCAGGGTGGGCCCGCCCTCGACGAACACGCGCTGCACGCCGCGGTCGCGCAGGTCGGCGAGGACCGCGGCGAGGTCGTGCCCCGCATAGAACAGCGGCTCGTGCGGGTGGCGGCGGAGTGCGGCGTCGGCCGGGGTCCGCCTCGTGCCGATCACGACGGGGATCGGCTGGTGCGGGAAGAGCCGGTCGCCGTCCCGTGCGGTGAGGGCGGGGTCGTCGGCGAGCACGGTCCCGGTGCCGACGACGATCGCGTCGGACGCGGCCCGGCGGCGGTGCACGTCGGCGCGGGCGTCGGGTCCGGTGATCCACTGGCTGGATCCGTCCGCCGCGGCGGCCCGGCCGTCCAGGCTCTGCGCCCACTTCACGGTCACGCGGGGGCGGCCGAGCCGCTGCACGTCCAGCCAGTCCGCGATCAGGGCGCGGGCGGCGTCCGCCTGCTCGCCGGAGACGACGTCGACGCCCGCTGCGCGGAGCCGGTCCGCTCCGCCGCCGGAGTGGTCGCCCGGGTCGTCCAGGGCGTAGACCACGCGGGCCACGCCGGCGTCGATGAGCGCCTGCGCGCAGGGACCGGTGCGCCCGGTGTGGTTGCACGGCTCGAGCGTGACGACGGCGGTGGCGCCGCGGAGTTCGTCCGGCAGGAGCTGCGAGAGGGCGTCGACCTCGGCGTGGGCCGTGCCGGCGCCGCGGTGCCAGCCCTCCGCGAGCACGGCGCCGTCGGGGGAGAGGATCACGGCGCCCACCTGCGGATTCAGCCCGCGCGGGCCGCGGCGCGCGATCTCGAGCGCGTGCGTCATCGCTGCCCGCTCCGCCGCTGTCGCCGTCATGTGGTTCTTCCTCGTCCTATGCAGGGATCGAATGCCCGGGGCGCGCGGCGATCATCCGTGCTGCCTCTCATCCGGACTAGCGAGCGCTGCTCGCATCACCGTCGGTCCCGGAATTCCACCGGATCGGCCTCGGGCGCATCTGGGATGCCCCTCGGTTCGCGGACTCTCACCGCCGGTTCGGATTCGCACCGACCCCGGAGCACGTGTACTGCTCTCAGCTTAGTCAACGCGCTCATCGCCGTTTCATTCCGCCGCATGCGCTTTGTGACGGCCGATGTCACTTCAGCAGCCGGGACAGCCGGCGGTCGGCGAGGGGCTTGCCGCCGGTCTGGCAGGTCGGGCAGTACTCCAGCGAGCGGTCGGCGAAGAAGACGCTGCGCACGGTGTCGCCGCAGACCGGGCAGGTCTCGCCGCGCCGGCCGTGCACCTGCATTCCGCGTCGTTTGGCGTCCTTCAGGTCCGCGGGCGGTCTGCCGGTCGCCTCCGCGACGGCTTCGCGCAGCGTCGACTGCATCGCGTCGTAGAGCCGCGTGACGTCGTCGGCGGAGAGCCCGCCGGAGGGCGCGTACGGCGACATCTTCGCCGCGTGCAGGATCTCGTCGGAGTAGGCGTTGCCGATCCCGCCGATCACGCCCTGGTCGCGCAGCAGGCCCTTGATCTGCGTGCGCCGCCCCTCGAGCAGCGCCGCGAACGCGTCGCGCGTGAACGACGGCTCGAGGGGATCCGGTCCCAGCCGTGCGACGCCGGGGACGTCGGCGGGATCGTGCACGACGTGGACCGCGAGGGACTTCTTCGTGCCGGCCTCGGTGAGGTCGAACCCGCTGCCGTCGTCGAACGCGATCCGCATCGCGATCGGCGACCTGCCGGGACGGATCAGCGTCGTCGGCAGCTTGTCGTACCAGCGCAGCCAGCCCGCCTTGGCGAGGTGGAAGACGAGGTGCAGCCGCGGCTCCGTGTCGCTGCCGAGGCTGAGATCGAGGAACTTGCCGTGCCGCGCGGATCCGGTCACCCGGCTGCCGGTCAGGGCCGTCACCGGAGGGTCGAAGGTCTTCAAAGCGGAGATCGCGGACACGGAGGCGCGGGTGATGGTCAGCCCCACCACCCGTTCCGCGAGGAAGTCGACCAGCCCCTGCACCTCTGGCATCTCCGGCATGCGCCCATCCTGCCACCGCGCATCGGCATCGGGGCCCGACCCGGACGATGTCAGCGCACGGGGGAGGCGGCGCCCAGGCGCCGGGAGATGTCGCCGGCCGCGGTGGTCACGAGCGGAGCGAGGGCGGCGACGCGCTCGCTCGGCACGCGGGATACCGGGCCGGAGACGCTGATCGCCAGGCTGCACTCGCCGGACGCGTCGAAGACGGGCGCGGCGACGCAGCGGATCCCGTCCTCGTTCTCGACGTCGTCGATCGCCCAGCCGCGCTCGCGGATGAGGGCCAGCTCGGCGCGCAACGCCGCTTCGGTGGTGATGGTCGCCGGGGTGCGCGGCGGCATCCCGGCGGCGACCACGGCGGCGATCAGGTCGTCGCCGGCGTGCGCCAGAATGCACTTTCCGACGCTCGTGGAGTACATCGGCTGGACGTTGCCGATCCTCGACACCATGCGCACCGCATAGGGGCTGTCCACCTTGTCGATGTAGACCACGTTCGTCGTTGAGGCGCGCACGAGATGGGTCGTCTCGCGCGTCGCCGCGCTGAGGTCGACGAGAGTCTGGTGCATGTCGCGGTCGGGGCGAAGGCTGCCGAGGTAGGCCTGCCCGAGCCGCGCGTTCTGCCAGCTCAGGCGATAGGTGCTGGGCGCGTCCCCGGCCTCGACGAACGAGGTCTCCAGCAGCGGCTGCAGCAGGCGGGTGACCGTGCTCTTGTTCAGATCGAGCGCGGTAGAGATCTGACCGAGGCTCTGATCCTCCCCGGCGGCGTCGCCGAGGTGCTGCAGGATCGCCAGGGCCTTGCGCAGCGAGGCCGAGTTGTTCCGGGGGTTGGCGGGCTGAGTCGTGTTCACGGCATCCGATCCTGTGGGCGCGGTGGTTCGGTGACGCAGGGGTCGGCGTCGGGACAACTTTCTCATACGTCGCATCGCGTTGCAATGCAAATCAGTGTGTTGCAGTGCACACTGAGACCTGTTATCTTCACTCACGATCCCCTTGATCTTCCAAAGACGGAAGGAACCCGAATGTCTTCTCCGCAGCGCATCCTGAAGCGCCTGGCCCTGGTCGGCGTCGGCATCGTGAGCGTCGCCGCGCTCGCCGCCTGCAGCCCGCCCAGCACGGGCAGCGCCGGGGGTGGAGCCGGGGGAGCCTCGGCCGACCTGACCGTCGCCGAGACCACCGCGCCGTCGTCGCTCGACCCGCAGGCCTCCAGCCTGTTCGCGGACCGGTTCGCCTGGCAGCTCAGCTACGAGTGCCTCATGACCACGACGGCGGACGGGCAGCTCAAGCCGTCGCTGGCGACCGGCTACCAGAAGTCCTCGGACGGCCTCACGTACACGTTCACGCTGCGCGACGGGGTGAAGTTCTCCAACGGCTCGACGTTCACCGCCGATGACGTCGTCTACACCTTCACGCGCATCACCTCGAGCCCGAACCGCATCGACAAGGAACTGTTCTCGACGTTCACGAGCGTCGAGAAGGTCGACGCGAAGACCGTCAAGTTCCACCTCTCGAGCCCGGACGCCGGCTTCGTGAACAACATGGGCAACCCTCTGGTGTGGGGCTGCGCGATCATGAGCAAGGACGCCGCCAAGGAGAACCTCGCCACCAAGATGGTCGGCACCGGACCGTGGAGCCAGACGGACTACCAGCCGGAGACCAGCCTCACCTTCACCCGCAACGCGGACTACTGGGGCGACAAGGCCAAAGCGGCCAAGCTCACCGTGCTGTACATGCCGACCATGGGCACCCAGGTCAGCAACCTGAAGGCGAAGAAGGTCGACATCATCTTCCCCGACCAGGGATCGGCGAAGGATCTCAAGAGCGCCGGGTTCACCGTCGACCAGGTGCACACCGACTCGACGATCTTCCTGCAGATCAACAACACCAAGGCGCCGTTCGACAACCCGAAGGTCGCCCAGGCGATGGCCCTCGCCTTCGACCGCAAGGCCCTGGCCGACCAGGCCTACGGCGGCGCCGCCCGGCCGAGCGCCTACCTGCCGCCGAGCCTCGCGTGGGCGCCGAAGCTGAGCGACGTGCCGAACCACACGCAGGACGTCGCGAAGGCCAAGCAGCTGCTCGCCGACGCCGGTTACCCGAACGGGCTCGACATCAGCCTGCTCTACATCAACGGCTACGACCCGGGCACGAACGACCTCATGGCCGTGATGCAGGCGCAGCTCGCGAAGGCCGGCTTCAAGGTGCAGCTCGAACCGCTCGAGGCCGCCACCTGGAGCGCGCGTCGCAAGGCGCTGAACTACCAGCTGAGCTGGAACGCGCAGTCGTACTACTCGAACCCGTACCAGTACGTCGCGCCGGTCGCCGGGCGCCAGGGCCCGGTGCCGGACTCGCTGCAGAAGCTGATCAACGCGGCCTTCGCCGCGGGCAGCGAGACCGACTACCAGAAGGCGCTGAGCAAGGTCGAGATGCAGGAGGCGACCCTCATCTACCCGACGATCACCCTGCTGGCCAAGGACATGTTCGTGGCGCACGCCTCCAGCCTCCAGGGCGTCAAGGTGCCCTCGAGCCAGAGCCGCACCTTCCTCTCGCAGGTCTCGAAGTAATCGATCCGGTGGGGTCGGATCCCCGGTCCGGCCCCACCCCAGAAAGGCTCGTCCCATGCTTGAGCTGAACGATGTGTCCATCACGTACCGGGCCGCACCGCGCCCGGCCGTGGCGGACGTGTCCCTCTCGATCGCCGCGGGCGAGCGCGTCGGAATCGTCGGCGAATCCGGATCCGGAAAGAGCACGCTGACCTCCGCGATCCTGCGCTCGCTGCCCACCGGCTCACGCGTCGACGGCGGCATCGCCTTCCGCGGCACCGAGCTCGGCGGACTCAGCACGGCCCGGTTCCGAGAACTGCGCAGCGCCGAGATCGCGCGGATCCCGCAGGATCCGCTCGCCAGCCTCAACCCGGTGATCCGCGTCGGCGACCAGCTGCGCGACGTGCTGCAGGCGCACCGCAGGATCTCCCGCGCCGAGTGCATCCCGCTCATCGAGGAGGCCCTCGCCGAGGTCGGCATCCCCGAGCCGGCGGTCAAGCGCAAGGCGTTCCCGCACGAGCTGTCCGGCGGCATGCGTCAGCGCGTGCTCATCGCGATGTCGCTCATCAACGAGCCCCGCCTGCTCATCGCGGACGAGCCGACCACCGCGCTCGACGTCACGGTGCAGGCGCAGATCCTGGATCTGCTCCAGCGGGAGCTCGACTCCCGCGAGATGACCCTGCTGCTGATCACGCACGACATCGGCGTCGTCACCGAGGTGTGCACGCGGATCGTGGTGATGCGGCACGGCCGGATCGTCGAGGACGGCCCGACCGAGCAGCTGATGGCGAACCCGGGCCATCCGTACACGCGGCAGCTCTTCGCCGCCGCCCGCATGCAGGTCTCGGCGCCCCGCGCCTCCGACAGAAAGCCCCAGTCGTGACCATCACCCAGTCCGTGCCGTTCGCGCTCGAAGCGACGGGCGTGGAGCGGCGGTTCCCGCTCCCGCAGGAGAAGCTGTTCGGCCACCGTCGGTATCTGCACGCCGTCGACGGGATCGACGTCAGGGTCGAGCCCGGCCGCACGCTCGGCGTCGTCGGCGAGTCCGGCTGCGGCAAGTCGACCCTGGGCCGCGTGCTCGTGGGCCTGGACAAGGCCGACGCCGGCACGATCCGATGGAACGGCACGCCTGCCGGCGCCCACACCGGTGCGGTGCAGGCCGTCTTCCAGGACCCGGCGAGCGCCCTGAACCCGCGCCGCACGATCGCGCAGGCGATCGGCGAGGCCCTCCCGCGGATGTCCCGCTCCGCACGCACGACGCGGATCGGCGAGCTGATGGGGATGGTCGACCTCGACCCCGCTTTGATGAGCCGCTACCCGCACGAGCTCTCCGGCGGCCAGCAGCAGCGCGTCTGCATCGCCCGCGCCATCGCATCCGACCCGGCCCTGATCCTCCTCGACGAGGCGGTCAGCTCGCTGGACGCCTCCCTGCAGATGCAGGTGATCGAGCTGCTGCGCGACCTGCAGGAGCGCACCGGCGCCGCCTTCATCTTCATCTCGCACGACCTGCGCGCCGTGCGCGGGATCAGCGACTGGATCGCCGTGATGTACCTCGGCCAGATCGTCGAGCTGGCCCCCGCCGACGAGTTCGACGACCAGCTGCGCCACCCCTACTCGGTCGCGCTGCGCTCCGCCGAGCCGAGCATCCCGGGCGACGAGTTCCAGCCGGAGCGGATCATCCTCGAGGGCGATCCGCCGAGCGCGGTCGAGCGCCCGGTCGGCTGCCGCTTCGCCTCGCGCTGCCCCGTCGCGCAGGACCGCTGCCGCGTCGAGGCGCCGGAGCTCGTGCACGACGACGACGGTCGCGCCGTGCGCTGCCATTTCCCGGGCTCGCTGCAGCTCGCTCGCCGCGTCGTGGAGGGAGCGGACGCATGACCAAGTACATCTTCGGCCGGATCGGCACGTCGCTCGTGGTGCTGTTCGTGCTCAGCGCCCTGATCTTCTTCGCCGGGCGCGGCCTCGTGGACGGCAACCCCGCGCTGCTCATCGCGGGGTCCCAGGCCACCCCGGCCCGCATCGCCGAACTCGAGCACCACTTCGGCTACGACCGGCCGATCTTCGTGCAGTACTTCGACTGGCTGTTCGGGGTGCTTCGCGGCGACTGGGGCACCTCGCCGATCTCGGGCCTGAAGACGACGCAGATCCTGCAGCAGCAGATCCCGGTGTCCTTCGAGCTCGCGACCATGAGCCTCATCGTGGCGATCCTGATCGGCGTCCCGCTGGGCGTCCTCGCGGCCAAGCGGGCGGGATCCGCCGTCGACGTCACCATCCGGGTGCCGATGATCCTGCTGTTCGCGATCCCCGGCTTCATCACCGGCACGATCGCGATCATCCTCGCCACGAACTTCCTGACGAACCTGTATTCGCCGACCTACATCCCCTTCCAGGACAGCCCGTCCGGCAACCTGCAGACGATGCTGCTGCCGGCGATCGCGGTGGGGATCCCGACTGCGCCGCTGATCATGCAGATGACGCGCGCCGCGATGCTCGAGGTGCTGCACCAGCCGTTCGTCACCTCCGCCCGGGTCAACGGGCTGTCGGACGCGCGGGTCACCTACGGCTACGCGCTGCGCGCCGCGCTCCCGCCGATCGTCACCTTCGTCGGGTTCACCTTCGGTGCGCTCATCGGCGGACTGCTGATCGTGGAGCAGATCTTCAGCCTGCCCGGCCTCGGCCGCGGCATCCTGCAGTCGATCAGCTCCCGGGACTTCGTGCAGCTGAACGCCCAGGCGCTCGTGCTCGCCGGCTCGTTCATCGCCGCCAACCTCATCGTGGACCTGCTGGTCCCGGCCTTGGATCGAAGGATCGCGAGAAAATGACCACGGAACTCACCGAGACCATCGCCAACACGGTGCCGAAGGCGCGCAAGCGCCGTCGCCCCTCGGTCGTCGGCGGGATCGCCTTCGGGGTGCTCGCCCTGTTCGTCGTGCTGGCCGTCGTCGGCCCCTGGGTCGCGCCGTACCCGCCGACCCAGCTGGCCGTGGGCGCGCGCCTGCTCGGCCCGACGCCGCAGTTCCTCTTCGGCACGGACGCGCTCGGCCGCGACCAGCTATCCCGGGTGCTCGTCGCGATCGGGCCCGCCGTGGCCGCCGCGGTCATGGCGACGATCTTCTCGCTCGTCGTCGGCACCGCGCTCGGGCTCATCGCGGGCTTCTGGGGAGGACGGATCGACGGCCTGATCTCCCGCGTGGTCGACTTCCTCTTCGCCATCCCGGAGTACCTGCTGGCGATCCTCGTGCTCGCGATCCTTGGACGAGGTCTCGCGAACGCGGCGGTCGCGATCGGCATCGTCTTCATCCCGCGCTTCGCCCGCACGGTGCGCAGCGCGACCCAGGAGGTGATGACGCGCAACTACATCAGCGCGGCCCGGCTGAGCGGGCACGGCAACGCCTGGATCATCCTGCGTCACGTGCTGCCGAACATCGCGTCTCCGCTGATCGTCATCGCCGCCATCAACCTGTCGATGTCCTCCGGCGCCTACGCGGCGCTCAGCTTCCTCGGCTTCGGGGTGCGGCCGCCGCAGCCCGACTTCGGATCCATGATCTCCGACTCGCTGCAGTACATCGGCAGCGCACCCTGGCTCGTGGCCCCGCCTGCGATCGTGTTCGTGATCTTCATCCTCGCGATCAACATCGCCGGCGACGCGCTGCGCGACCTCCTCGACCCCAAGACCGTGAACGGATGACGATGACGACGATCCGCACCGACGACCTGACGTCCCTGCTCGGCGTGCTCGACGAGCGCGTGCCCGCGCTGCTCGACGAGCTGCAGGTCCCGGGCGTGGGCATCGGCCTGAGCCTGGGCGGCGAGTCCGTCGCGACCGGCTACGGCGTGACGAACCTCGAACACCCGCTGCCGGTCACCGGCGACACGATCTTCCAGGTCGGATCGATCTCGAAGACCTTCGTCGGGCTGATCGCCGCCCAGCTCGAGGCCGAAGGGCTGCTCGACATCGAGGCGCCGATCGCCCCGCTGCTCGCCGACCTCGGCGCGCTCGATCCGCGGATCACGATGCGGCACCTGCTCACGCACGGATCCGGGATCGACGCGCAGTACATGATCGGCCGCGCCGGCGAGCTGCTCGCGAATCACGCCGACGACAGCATCGCCGCGTCCATCCGGCACTTCGCCGACGACGCCCTGATGTTCGCGCCGGGCACGGACTTCTCGTACTCGGGTCCCGGCTTCATGGTCGCCGGTGCCGTCATCGAGCGCATCACCGGGCGGGCGTGGGCCGACGTCCTGCGCGAGCGCGTGCTCGTGCCGGCCGGGATGGCGCAGACGTTCACCACGGCCGACGAGGCGATCACCTACCGGGTCGCGGCCCCGCACGACATCACCGACGGCGTCGCGCGCCTGGCCCGCAACGAGGGCTGGCAGCGGGGCTGGCAGCTGCCCGGGTGGGACGTGCCGGGTGGCGGCGTGCTCAGCACCGGCCGGGAGCTCATGCGCTACGCGGCATACGCGCGCCGGCGCGACCCCGAGCTGGGCTTCACCCGCTGCCTCGCATCGCGCGGCGTGCCCGGCCAGGAGGTCGGCTACGCGTGGATGCGCGAGCACCGGCGCGGCCGTGCCGCGTTCGGTCACGACGGCCTCACCATCGGCTACGCGAGCCGGTTCCGGATGATCCCCGAGGACGACTTCGCCTACGCGATCCTGTCGAACTCGGTCAAGGGCAAGCGGATCACCCGCGCCCTCGAGGCCGTGCTGCTGGAGGCGCGTTACGGTGCCGAGGAACGCGTCGAGGTGGCGCCGTTCGACGCCGAGACCCACCGCGACCTCGTCGGCCGGTACGACTGCGGGTTCTACGGTCAGGTCGACCTGCGCGTGCGCGAGGACAGGCGGGCGTTCGAGCTCATCTCGCTGCCGGCGGCCCGCCAGGACGGCACCTTCACGATCGACCCGCTGTCCAGCCCGTGGCTGCTGCCGCGGGGGGAGAGCGTGCTCTCCAGCGACCCCGGCGTCGAGGACCCCGAGCAGTCGATCGCCTACGTGCGCGACGGCTCGGGCGCCGTCACGGCCCTCCGGATCGGCGACCGGATCGCCCGCCGCGTGGAAGCGGTCTGACCGGCTGAACCATCCCAGGTTCCGCCGGCATAGGCCCGGTGGGCGCTTACCCACAACACAACGCAGGAGTTTCTCCGCCTGAACCCGGATCAGCCGGGGGGTTAGGCCGGCATTCTCCTGCGTTGTGTGCGTGGTCCGGGGGAGGAGCTGGTCCTCCACAGCCGTCGTCTCCGCGGACGTTCTCACCGATTGCGTGAACGCCGCCCACCCGTCCGACGCGCGCTGCGACGATCCCTTGATGGATGAGTTCGACGCATTCGGGATCCCGACGCACCGGTGCGTCAGCTATCAGGAGCTGCGCGGGTCCGGGGTCAGTCGGGAGCAGATCCGCGACGCGTTGGCCCTGGGGCTGCTGAGGCGCGCACGGCGCGACGTGTATCTGTCCGGTGACATCCCCGACGTCGTGTTCCGAGCCCAACGGGTGGGCGGCCGGCTGGATTGCGTCGCGGCGCTCGAAGCGCGGGGCGTGTTCGTGCATCGCCGAGGGCAGCTCCATGTGCAGGTGGAGCCGCACCGCGCTCGTCTCCGTTCCCCGCATTCACGGCGGAAACGCTTGGAGGCGGACGGGGCGACCGCCACCATCCACTGGCGGAGCCAGAGCGGTGACGCGCACACTGTCGATGTCGTCAGCGCGCTGGTTCAGTCGTTCGACTGCCAGGAGCCGCGACAGATCGTGGCGACCCTCGACAGCGCCCTGTTCCTCGGTGAGGTCGATTCCGACGACGTCGCGCAGATCTTCTCCCGCGTACCGCATCGTTACCGGTCCCTGCGGCGGCTCATCGATGGTAGGGCGGAATCGGGACCGGAGAGCCTCGCCCGTCTGCAGCTGCGGCAGTTCGGCCGACGCATCGAACTGCAGAAGGTGATCGACGGGGTGGGGCGGGTCGACATCCTCGTGGACGGGTGGATCGTCGTCGAGTGCGACAGCCGTGCACATCATGCGGGGTGGCAGAAGCAGGAGGAGGACCGTCGCAGGGACCTGGCTCTTGCGGCTCGCGGATATGCCTGCGTGCGCCCCACCGCGAACATCATCCTCACGGAGCCCCACGTGCTGACGGACGCCGTGCGCGGGCTACTCGCCTGCCGACGGTGACGCTCGGGCAGTGCGGGGCGATCGGCTGCCACGTCACGACACAACCCAGGAGAAGCGGTCCCGCTGGGCGGTGGGCACCGCGAGGCCACCGGAATCTCCTGCGTTGTGTCGGGACGGGGAGGTTGAACTTCGGCCAGGATCGGCCCGACCGCACCACCCCGGCCGAAACCGCGACTAAGGCAGGGCCGCCGGGCGCAGCCGGCGCGCCGTCAGACCCGGCGGAGCAGGCCGACCCGGTCGTACACGTCGGCGAGGGTCCGGTCGGCGACCTCGTCCGCGCGCGCGGCGTTCGCGGCGAGGATCCGGTCCAGCTCGGCGGGGTCCGTGAGCAGCTCGTTCGCGCGCTCGCGGACCGGGCCGAACACGTCGACCACGACCTCGGCGAGGCCCTTCTTGAAGTCGCCGTAGCCGCGGCCCGCGTACTCGTCCTCGATCGCGCCGACCTGGCGGCCGGTGAGGGCGGCGTAGATCGTGAGCAGGTTCGAGACGCCGGGCTTGTTCTCCCGGTCGTAGCGGACCGAGCCCTCGTTGTCGGTCACCGCGCGCATGATCTTCTTCGCCGACTTCGCCGGGTCGTCGAGCAGCCACAGCACCCCTGCGTCGCTCTCGGCCGACTTCGACATCTTCGACGTCGGGTTCTGCAGGTCGTAGATCCGCGCGGTCTCCTTCTGGATGACCGGCTTCGGCACCACGAACGTCTCGCCGAAGCGCGCGTTGAACCGCTCAGCGAGGTCGCGGGTCAGCTCGACGTGCTGCTTCTGGTCGTCGCCGACCGGCACGACGTCGGTCTGGTACAGCAGGATGTCGGCGGCCATGAGCACCGGGTAGGTGAACAGGCCGACCGAGGTCGCGTCGGCGCCGAACCGGCTCGACTTGTCCTTGAACTGCGTCATCCGGCCCGCCTCGCCGAAGCCCGTGATGGTGCTGAGGATCCAGGCGAGCTCGGCGTGCGCGCGCACGTGCGACTGCACGTACAGCGTGGACTGGGACGGCTCGATGCCCGCGGCGATGTACTGCGCGGCGGTGCGACGGGTCTTCTCGCGCAGCTCGGACGGATCCTGCGGCACGGTGATCGCGTGCAGGTCGACGACGGAGAAGAACGCGTCGTAGGAGCCCTGCAGATCCCGCCACTGCAGCAGCGCCCCGATGTAGTTGCCGGCCTGGAGGGAGTCGGCGGAGGGCTGCATTCCGGAGTAGAGGCGGGGTTTGGTCACGGTTCAATCCTATGGTGCGGCAGGGCGCCGACTGTCAGGCCCCTAGGGTGGGGGCATGGCGACTCCCGGGGGGAAGACGCGGATCGGTCCGCGCAGGGACCGAGCGCTGTACGTCGAGATCTCGATACGAGCATCGCTGGAGACCGTGTGGGAGCTCACTCAGGATCCGCATCGGCACGTCCGGTGGGACGCGCGTTTCAGCGTGATCCGGCCCGTGCGGCTCCGCCTCGACGGCGCTCAGGAGTTCGAGTACGAACGCGGCCTCGGGCTGCACACCATCCGCGGCACCGGGGTATCGCTCGGCACCCGGAACGGAGGCGGGGGCGAGCGGACCTCCGCTCTCGTCTTCGACTCCCGCGATCGTCTCTCGCCCCTCCGCAAGGGCAGGGGCTACTGGCGCTACATTCCGACCTCGGACGGTGTTCGCTTCCTCACCGGCTTCGACTACGAACCGGGCTGGGGCGCGCTGGGGCGGGTGCTCGACCCGCTGCTCGTGCGACCGTTCGTGTGGTGGCTCACCGCGCGCAGCTTCGACCGCCTGCGTCTCTGGGCGGAGGAGGGAGTCGCGCCGGAACGCACCGCATGGTGGCGCGCACTCCGGCCCGGGCCTCGCCCGCGAGCGCGGCGATGTCTGTCGCGACCGCCGGTGCGCGGATCCGAGATCATGCGGGACGCACCGCCCTCGCTCGCGGGGATCGAGCGGTGACCCGAACCGAGGGAGTCTTCAGGCGCGCACTGGGGGAGGAGTTCGTCCGGCTCCATCCGCAGCTGCAGCGGCGGTTCGGCGTCGGCGTGTCGGCCGGGTACGGCTGCATCGGCCACGGGGTGATGACCCAGGTGCGGCGCGGACCGTGGTGGACCGTCCCGTTCCTCGCACTCGGCTCCGTACGCAACATCATGTTCCCGGAGAAGGGCCGCGGGATCCCGTTCCGGATCGACAACCATCCGTACCTCGACAGCTTCGGTCGCGAGACGGTCACGTTCGCCCGCACCATGCACGTGCGGCAGGGACGGCGGCGTCGCTTCGATGCCACGATGATTTACAGTGAGGCGCGCGGGCGGATCGTCGACTATCTCGGCACGCATCAGCATCTCGCGGTGGAACTGGATCTGTCCGTCAGCGACGACGGCGCCCTCCAGCTGGTCTCCGGGGCGCAGCGCTTCTACGAGGGACCGATCGCGTTTCGAGTCCCCTCGCTGTTGAGCGGGCGCGCGTACCTCACCGAATACTTCGACGATGAACGAGAGCTCTTCGTGATCGATCTCGAAGTCCGCAACTGTGTGTTCGGGCTGCTGTTCGGCTATCGAGGCGAGTTCACCTGCGAGTTCCCCCAGGGGAAGGACGCACCGGAGACAGCGAAACCGTACCGTGAGGAGCGCCGGGACTGAGCAGTGTTGCCGCGGGTCAGTACGTGTAGTCGACGACCACCGGGGTGTGGTCGCTCCAGCGCTCGGCGTAGGTCGCGGCGCGGGCGACGTGGTAGCCGGTCGCGCGCTCCGCGAGGGGAGCGGTGGCGAGGTGGTAGTCGATCCGCCAGCCGGCGTCGTTGTCGAACGCCTGGCCGCGCATCGTCCACCAGGTGTACGGACCGGGAACCTCGCCGGCCGCCACCCGTCCGACGTCGACCCAGCCGAGGCCCGTGCCGCCGCCTTCCGCGGCGTACGCCCGCGTGTCGCTGAGCTGCCCGACCATGCCCCGGCCGATGCCCTCCTGGCCGACTGCGGGCTCACCGGCGGCGCCGAGGAAGCGGTCGAAGTAGGCGCGCTCACGCGCCAGGTAACCAGACTTCTTGACGTTGCCCTTCCAGTTCAGGATGTCGAGGGGGCGATGCCCGACGTTGAGATCGCCGGTGACGAGCGCAAGGGCGCCGTCGGCGGAAAGCTCCTGCATGCGCGCCGTCATCGCGTCGAGGAACTTCCACTTCTCCTCCTGCTTCGGAGTGTCCGCCTCGCCGCTGTGCACGTACGCGCTCACCACGGTGAGCGGGGTGTCGCCGAGCAGGAAGTCCGCCTCGAGCCAGCGCCCCTTCGAGTCGAAGTCCTCGGGGCCGAGCTCGGTGCGCGAGGCGAGCGCGGGCACGCGGCTCAGCACGGCGACGCCGGCACGGCCCTTCGCGGTCGCCTCGTCGTGCAGGATCGACCAGCCGGGGAACGAGGCCTCGATGTGCTCGTCCTGCGCGCGCACCTCCTGCAGCGTGAGCACGTCGACGCCCGCGTCGTCCAGCCAGGCGTGCATCCCGTTGCGGACCGCGGCGCGGATCCCGTTGACGTTGACCGTGGCGATACGCAGATGGGGCATGGGATCCAGCCTAACGAGGGCCGGGGACATCGCCCCGCGCGCGCCGGAGCCCGAACGGATCCGCGCTCTGCAGAGCCGACTCCTGCTCGTCCGCGAGCGCGTCGCCCCACTCCTGCCTCGCCTCGCGCAGGGCGCGGGAGGTCGCCCGTCGCCGCCACCACGGCGCGGCGTCGTGCTCGGCCTGCGCGCGGCGCAGCCGCACCTGTGCGGCGAGCGCGAGCGCGGCGAGCTCGGCCCGGCGCGCGGCGTCCGCGTCCTCCTCCTGCAGCGGCTCGTCGCCGTCCTCCGCGGTGAGCGCGATCCAGGCCGCCGCGACGAGGACGACGACCGCCACCCAGCGGCACCACAGCAGCATCGCGACGACCACCGCGAACGTGGCGAGCAGGGGGTTGCCGGGCGTGTGCGCCAGCAGCAGGCCGGCGCCCAGCTGGAGCACGACGACCGCCGCCCCGCCGAGCACCGAGCCGGGCAGGATCGTGCGCCACGCCAGCCGCGTCCCTGTGAGGAACCGCACGAGCAGCGCCATCGCGGCGGAGTCGATCACGAGCATCACCAGGATCGACCCGATCCTGGTGAGCGTGTCGAACACGGTCGCGCCGACGGTCCAGCCGAGCAGGTCGAACACCTGCCGCAGCGCCCAGACGCCGACGAAGCCGAGCACGGATCCGATCAGCAGCACGAGCCCGAACGCGAGCCCGGCGAGCCCGTCCGCGATCTTGAGGAGCACGAAGCTGCGGGTGTCGTACGGCAGCCCGAAGATGTCGCGCACGGCGCGGCGGGTGAACGTGACGGCGGTGATCCCGGTCCATGCGACCACCCCGGCGGCGATGATCCCGGTGACGCCGAGCACTCCGGTCGAGGAGGCCGCGAGCGTCTGCACATCGTCGGGCTTCACCAGGCCGTTCTCGCCGACGATGCCGGGGATGTAATTGGCGCGATCCGGGTGACCAGCCGGATCGCCCGCTCGCTGCCGCCGAGCCAGAGCCCGACCGAGGCGAAGCCGGTGTACAGCAGGCCGAACACGGCGAACAGGCCCTGATAGCTCATCCCGGCGGAGAGCAGGAAGCCGTTGCGGCGCAGGAAGCGTCGCCACACCCGGATCGGGAACGCCTGCATCGTGCGGCGGGTGAGGGCGGCGGCCCGCTCGAGGGGCGCCTCGAAGCGCTCCCGCAGCTCGGATCCGGAATCCCCCACGGACCTCACCCTAGCGAGTGGGCGGGATCCGCCGGCAGACGCGGAGAGGCGCCACCCCGGGGGGTGGCGCCTCTCGACAGATGGGCGGATCCGATCAGGGACGGCCGCGCAGGACCGCCTGCTTGACCTCGGCGATCGCCTTGGTGACCTCGATGCCGCGCGGGCACGCCTCGGTGCAGTTGAAGGTCGTGCGGCAGCGCCACACGCCCTCCTTGTCGTTGAGGATGTCCAGACGCACATCGGCGCCGTCGTCGCGGGAGTCGAAGATGAAGCGGTGCGCGTTCACGATCGCGGCAGGTCCGAAGTACTGCCCGTCGGTCCAGAACACGGGGCAGGACGAGGTGCACGCGGCGCACAGGATGCACTTGGTGGTGTCGTCGAAGATCGCACGGTCGGCGATCGACTGCACGCGCTCCTTGCCCTTCGCCGGCTCGCTGGTCGCGAGCAGGAACGGCTTCACCTCGCGGTACGCGGCGAAGAACGGCTCCATGTCGACGACGAGGTCCTTCTCCAGCGGCAGGCCCTTGATCGCCTCGACGTAGATCGGCTTGGAGATGTCCAGGTCCTTGATCAGCGTCTTGCAGGCGAGGCGGTTGCGACCGTTGATGCGCATCGCGTCGGATCCGCAGATGCCGTGCGCGCAGGAGCGGCGGAACGTGAGGGATCCGTCCACCTCCCACTTGATCTTGTGCAGCGCGTCGAGCACGCGGTCCGTGGAGTACAGCTCCACGTCGTAGTCCACCCATCGCGGCTCGCTGTCGACCTCGGGGTCGAAGCGGCGGATGTTGAACGTCACCAGGAACGACTGCACGCCGTTGTCATCGGCGGCCTGCAGGTCGGCGACGGCGTCCGGATCGACAAGAGCGGTGGACATCAGTACTTCCTCTCCATCGGCGGGTAGTTCAACTCGCCCTGCTCGTTCTTCGTGAACACGACCGGCTTCCAGTCCAGCCGGATGTGGTCGCTCGGCGTCGACGAGTGCGGGTCGCCGGTCAGGTAGGCCATCGTGTGCTTCATGTACTTCTCGTCGTCGCGCTTCGGGAAGTCGTCGCGCATGTGGCCGCCGCGGCTCTCCTCGCGGTTCTGCGCGGCGTAGACCACGACCTCGGCGATGTCGAGGAGGAACCCGAGCTCGACGGCCTCGAGCAGGTCGGTGTTGAACCGGTTGCCCTTGTCGTCGACGTGCACGTTCTTGTACCGCTCGCGCAGCTCGGCGATGACGCCCAGCACGTGCTGCAGCGAGTCGTGCGTGCGGAACACCTGGGCGCCCTTGTCCATCTCGTCCTGCAGCTTCTTGCGCAGCACGGCGATCCGCTCGGTGCCGGCGTTGTTGCGCAGGCCCTCGAGCATCTCCTTGACCGCGGTCTCCGGCGCCTCGGGGAGGGGCAGGAACTCGGCGGTCTTGACGTACTCGACGGCGTTGCGACCCGACCGCTTGCCGAACACGTTGATGTCCAGCAGCGAGTTCGTGCCGAGGCGGTTCGCGCCGTGCACCGAGACGCACGCGCACTCGCCGGCGGCGTACAGGCCGGGCACGATCGTGTCGTTGTCGGCGAGGACCTCGCCGTTGTTGTTCGTCGGGATGCCGCCCATCGCGTAGTGCGCGGTCGGCATGACCGGCACCGGCTCGACGACCGGGTCGACGCCGAGGTAGGTGCGCGCGAACTCGGTGATGTCGGGGAGCTTGGTCTCCAGGACCTCGGCGCCGAGGTGCGTGCAGTCCAGCAGCACGTAGTCCTTGTGCGGGCCGGCGCCGCGGCCCTCCGCGACCTCCTGCACCATGCAACGGGCGACGATGTCGCGCGGCGCGAGGTCCTTGATGGTCGGGGCGTAGCGCTCCATGAACCGCTCGCCGGAGGCGTTGCGCAGGATCGCTCCCTCGCCGCGGGCGCCCTCGGTGAGCAGGATCCCGAGCCCGGCGAGACCGGTGGGGTGGAACTGGAAGAACTCGAGGTCCTCGAGCGGCAGACCCTTGCGCCACACGATGCCCACGCCGTCGCCGGTGAGGGTGTGCGCGTTCGAGGTGGTCTTGAAGATCTTGCCGAAACCGCCGGTCGCGAAGATCACGGCCTTGGCGTGGAAGACGTGCAGCTCGCCCGTGGAGAGGTCGTAGGCGACGACGCCGGCGATGCCGGTCTTTCCCGCCTCGTCCTTCACCGTGATCAGGTCGAGCACGTAGAACTCGTTGAAGAAGTTGATGCCGAGCTTGACGCAGTTCTGGAACAGCGTCTGCAGGATCATGTGGCCGGTGCGGTCGGCCGCGTAGCAGGCGCGGCGGACGGGGGTCTTGCCGTGCTCGGCCGTGTGCCCGCCGAAGCGGCGCTGGTCGATCTTGCCCTCGGGGGTGCGGTTGAACGGCAGGCCCATGTTCTCGAGGTCGATGACCGCGTCGATGGCCTCCTTCGCGAGGATCTCCGCCGCATCCTGGTCGACGAGGTAGTCGCCGCCCTTGACGGTGTCGAAGGTGTGCCACTCCCAGCTGTCCTCCTCGACGTTCGCGAGCGCCGCGGCCATGCCGCCCTGCGCCGCGCCCGTGTGCGAGCGGGTGGGGTAGAGCTTCGAGATCACCGCGGTCTTCGCGCCGGGGCCGGCCTCGATCGCGGCGCGCATGCCCGCGCCTCCGGCGCCGACGATGACGATGTCGAACTGATGGTGGTGCACGCCGTTCTTGACGACGGAATCCTGGGTCTCAGTGGTCACTGGGATATGCCTATCTGTGTATTTCGCCGCTGTCGCTGGTGGCTGCGTAGCTTCGCGCTGTCCGGGGGATCACTTGCCGGGGTGGCAGGTCGCCCACATCGCGCCGTCCTGGAACACGCCGTTGCACGGGTCGAAGGTGAACACGACCAGCGTGCCGAGCAGGATCAGCAGCGCGGCTGCGAGACCGAGCACGACGAGCAGGGCCTTGCGGACGCCGGTGTGCCCGACGTAGTCGTTCACGACCGTGCGCATGCCGTTGGCGCCGTGGATGAGCGCCAGCCACAGCATCAGCACGTCCCACCACTGCCAGAACGGGGTGGCGTACTTGCCGGCGACGAACGCGAAGTCCAGCGCGTGGATGCCCTCGCCGAGCATCAGGTTCACGAACAGGTGGCCGAAGATGAGCACCACGAGCACGACGCCCGAGATGCGCATGTAGATCCAGCCCCACTTCTCCCAGTTGACGCCCTTGTTGCGCCGCGGGGCGGCGAGATGAGCCTGCGTGGTCATCAGTGGCCACCTCCCACCGCGGAGAAGACGTTCATCAGGTGGCGGGGCGCGAAGCCGAGCATCAGCACCGCCCAGACGCCGATGACGCCCCAGAACATCTGCCGCTGGTAGCGGGCGCCCTTGGACCACACGTCCACCAGGATGATCCGCAGTCCGTTCATCGCGTGGAACACGATCGCGGCCACCAGCACCGTCTCACCAAGACCCATGATCGGGTTCTTGTAGGTGCCGAGGACCGCGTTGTACGCCTCCGGCGAGACCCGGATGAGCGACGTGTCGAGCACGTGCACCAGGAGGAAGAAGAAGATGGCGATTCCAGTGATGCGATGCAGAACCCAGGACCACATGCCTTCGCGGCCCCGGTAGAGGGTGCCGCGCGGCGTCTTGGACGTGGTTTCCGAAATCGACGGTGTCAAGCGAGTGCTTGCGGACACGGTCGTCCTCCCTGATCGATAGCGAAGGATCGCGGCGCGCAGGCGTCCGATCTCCCACATCCTATTCCTGTCAGAACGCTGAGATCGACGTAGGTGACCCTTAGCGCGATGCAGGTCTCCGATCGGATCCATGCACGGAAGCGATCGCAGGCGGCCGTACGGTGAGTGCATGAGCATCCGTTTTCCGCACGGTCCGGTGGTTCCGGAGATCGGCATCGGCACCTGGTTCATCGGCGACGACCCCTCCCGCCGCGACGAGGAGATCGCCGCGATCCGCGCCGGTCTCGACGCCGGCCTGCGCGTCGTGGACACCGCCGAGATGTACGGATCCGGGCGCTCCGAGGAGCTCGTCGGGGAGGCGATCCGGGGCCGCCGCGACGACGTGTTCCTGGTGAGCAAGGTGCTCCCCAACAACGCCGACGCGGCCGGCGTGCGCCGCGCCGTGCACGGCAGCCTCACCCGTCTCGGCACCGACCGGCTCGATCTCTATCTGCTGCACTGGCGCGGGCCCGTGCCGTTCGAGGAGACGGTCGAGGCGTTCGAGCGGCTGTGCGACGAGGGCGCGATCCTGGCCTGGGGTGTGAGCAACCTCGACCCGGACGATCTCGCCGAGCTCCCGGACGGCGCTGCGACCGATCAGATCCTGTACAACCCGACGCGGCGCGGACCCGAGGCGGACCTGCTGCCGCTGCTGCGCGAGCAGGGTATTCCGGCGATGGCGTACTCGCCGCTCGAGCAGGCCCGGGTGCTCCGCGATCCCGTGCTCGCCGAGCTCGCCGCGACGCTCGGCCTCACGGTCGCGCAGCTCGTGCTCGCCTGGGCGGTCCGCGCGGGAGACGTGCTCGCCATCCCGAAGGCGGCGACGGTCGCCCACGCGCGGGAGAACGCGGCGGCGCTCGGCACGACCCTGCCCGAGGACGTGCTCGCCGTGATCGACCGGCGCTTCCCGGCGCCCGCCCATCCGGTGCCGCTGGAGATGCTCTGAGCACATCACCGCACCCCGTCGGGCGGCACCGATAGCCTGGGGGCCATGCGCGCGCCCATCAAGGACTTCTACGCCGTCATCCCCGCGGGGGGCATCGGGTCGCGGCTCTGGCCCCTGTCCCGGGCCGACGCGCCGAAGTTCCTGCACGACCTGACCGGGTCGGGGCAGTCCCTGCTCCGCGACACCTGGGATCGTCTGGCGCCGCTGACCGGGCCCGACCGGATCGCCGTCGTCACCGGTCGCGCGCACCGCGCCGCGGTCGAGCAGCAGCTGCCCGGCATCGCCGACAAGAACGTGATCCTGGAGTCCGAGCCGCGCGAGTCGGCCGCCGCGATCGGGCTCGCCGCCGCGATCCTGCACCGCCGCGACCCGGACGTCATCATCGGATCCTTCAGCGCAGACCATGTCATCCGCGGCACCCGGGTGTTCGAGTTCGCCGTGCGCGACGCCGTCGAGGTCGCCCGGCAGGGGTACATCGTCACGATCGGGATCACCCCCACCGAGCCCGCGGTCGGCTTCGGCTACATCAAGCAGGGCGGCGAACTCGTCGTCGAGGGCGCGCGCGAGGCCGCCCTCGTCGAGCGCTTCGTGGAGAAGCCCGACCTCGCGACCGCGAAGTCCTACATCGCCGACCGCACCTATCTGTGGAACGCCGGCATGTTCATCGCCCGGGCCGACGTGCTGCTGGCCGAGCTCGCGCTGCACCAGCCGGCGCTGCACGCGGGGCTGATCGAGCTCGCCGAGGCGTGGGACGACCGCGACCGGCGCGGACCGGTCGTCGACCGGATCTGGCCGGGACTGCCGAAGATCGCGATCGACTACGCGATCGCCGAGCCGGCCGCCGAGCGCGGGCGCCTGGCCGTCGTGCCGGGGCACTTCGACTGGGACGACGTGGGCGACTTCGCCTCGCTCACCAAGCTGATCCTGAACGGGCGCAAGAACGACCTGGCCGTGCTCGGGCCGTCGGCGCGGGTGCTCTCCGACGCGGCGACCGGGATCCTGGTCAGTCAGACGTCGCGGGTGATCAGCCTCGTCGGCGTGAAGGACATCGTCGTGGTGGACACCCCGGACGCGCTGCTCGTGACGACGATCGAGCACGCGCAGCGGGTCAAGGGCGTCGTCGAATCGCTCAAGCTCACCGGCCGCGGCGACGTGCTGTGAGCGGATCCGCCGCGGCGTCCGCGAGCGGCTCGACCGGTGCGGGGACGGGCGGACGGACGCTCTGAAGCGGGGGACGAGAACCCCCTTCTGCTCATATGAGCACGACCGAGCGCAGATGATCTCAGGTTTGTAACCATTGGCCAGTGCCTCAGGGACGAGGGTGCCCGATCCGCGTCACAGTAGGTAACTTTCCAATTGACCCGCGATGGCCGCGGGTCTCGTGTTCTGGAGGCCCGAGTGACCATCTCCCTCACCAAGAAGCTGATCGGCGCGACCGTCGCAGCCGGTGTCATCGTCGCCCTGGCAGGCTGCGGCACTGCTCCTGCTCCGGCGAGTTCGGGCGCGGCGAAGCCCGCCGACTCGAACTTCAAGCCCTGCCTCGTCTCCGACAGCGGAGGCTTCAACGACAAGTCGTTCAACGAGTCCGCCAAGAACGGCATGGACAAGGCCGGCAAGACCCTCGGTGTCAAGCCCCTCGAGGTCGAGTCGAAGTCCGACAACGACTACAAGTCCAACATCGACGCGCTGATCGCCGGCAAGTGCACGCTGATCATCGGCGTCGGCTTCAAGCTCGACGCCGCGATCGCCGCGGCCGCGATCGCGAACCCGAAGCTGAACTTCGGCATCATCGACTCGATCGCCGACCCGGACGGCGACGGCAAGCCGGACGCTCCGAACATCAAGCCGATCCTGTTCGACACCGCCCAGGCGGCCTACCTCGGCGGCTACGCGGCTGCGGCCTGGTCGGCGCAGGCGGGCGGCAACAAGGTCGGCACCTTCGGCGGCATGCAGATCCCGCCGGTGACGATCTTCATGGACGGCTTCGTCGACGGCGTCAAGAAGTACGACGAGGACAAGGGCGGCAAGGTCACCTCGGTCGGCTGGGACAAGGACTCGCAGAAGGGTCTGTTCACCGGCGCGTTCCAGGCGAACGACGTCGCCAAGCAGACGGCGAACTCGGTGCTCGGCCAGGGCGTCGACGTGATCTTCCCGGTCGGCGGTCCGATCTACCTGTCCGCCAGTGCGGCCGTGAAGGACAGCGGCAAGAAGACCGTCATGCTCGGCGTCGACTCCGACCTCGCGGTGGCCGACCCCTCGGTCGCCGACCAGATCCTGGTCTCGGTCATGAAGCGCATCGACGACGCGGTCAACACCACGGTCACCGAGGCGGCGAAGGGCACGTTCGACCCGACCCCGTACGTGGGCACCCTGGCGAACAACGGCGTCGGCCTGTCCCCGTTCCACTCCTTCGACAGCAAGCTGCCGAAGGGCCTGAAGGACGAGCTGACGGCTCTGCAGAGCAAGATCGTCAAGGGCGACATCAAGGTCGCCTCGCCCAGCTCCCCGAAGTAATCAGCTCCTCACGCGGGACGCTCCGATCCGCCGTCGTCGCCTCCGGGCACGGCGGCCGGATCGGGCGTCCCGCGCCTCTTTCTCGCGTGAATCCTCCCCGATAAGGTCACTGATATGAAGCTTGAGCTCCGCGGCATCACCAAGCGCTTCGGATCCCTCGTCGCCAACGACCACATCGACGTGGTCGTCGAAGGCGGCGAGATCCACGCCCTGCTGGGCGAGAACGGGGCCGGCAAATCGACCCTGATGAACGTCCTCTACGGCCTGTATCAGGCGGACGAGGGCGAGATCCTGCTCGACGAGGTGCCGCAGCACTTCCGCGGGCCCGGCGACGCGATGGCGGCGGGCATCGGCATGGTGCACCAGCACTTCATGCTGATCCCCGTGTTCACCGTCGCGGAGAACGTCATGCTCGGACATGAGCAGTCGAAGGCCCTCGGCGTGCTGGACATCGCCGCGGCCCGCGAGCACGTGCGCTCGGTCGCCGCCCGATTCGGCTTCGAGGTGGACCCCGACGCGATCGTCGGCGACCTGCCCGTGGGCGTGCAGCAGCGGGTGGAGATCATCAAGGCGCTGTCCCGCAACGCCAGGGTGCTCGTGTTCGACGAGCCCACCGCGGTGCTCACGCCGCAGGAGACCGACGAGCTCATGGGCATCATGAAGCAGCTGCGCGACGAGGGCACGGCGATCGTGTTCATCACGCACAAGCTGCGCGAGGTGCGCGCCGTCGCCGACAGGATCACCGTGATCCGGCTCGGCAAGGTGGTCGGCGAGGCCGACCCGCAGTCCTCCAACACCGAGCTCGCCTCGATGATGGTCGGCCGCCCGGTCGAGCTCACCGTGCACAAGGACCCGCCGAAGATCGGCGAGGGCGGCCTGACGGTGAAGGACCTGCGGGTCATCGACGCGGTCGGCGTCGTGGTCGTGGACGACGTCAGCTTCGAGGTCCGTCCCGGCGAGGTGCTCGCGGTCGCGGGCGTGCAGGGCAACGGGCAGACCGAGCTCGCCGAGGCGATCATGGGCCTGGACTCCCGCACCAGCGGGTCGATCTCGCTGAACGGGGTCGAGCTGGTCGGGCGCAGCGTGCACCAGGTGCTCGCGGCCGGCGTCGGATTCGTCCCCGAGGACCGCAACGAGGATGGCCTCGTGGGCGGGTTCTCGGTCGCCGAGAACCTCATCCTCGACCGCTCGGACGACCCCGCCTTCGCCCGGGCCGGCACGATCCAGCGCGGCGTGCTCGACGCGTTCGCGAAGGACCGGATCAAAGAGTTCGACATCCGCACGCAGGGATCCGGTCAGGAGGCCGGATCCCTCTCCGGCGGCAACCAGCAGAAGGTCGTCATCGCGCGCGAGCTGAACCGCGACCTCAAGCTGCTGCTGGCATCGCAGCCGACCCGCGGCGTGGACGTCGGCTCGATCGAGTTCATCCACAAGCGCATCGTCGCCACGCGCGACGCCGGGATCCCGGTGGTCGTGGTCTCCACCGAACTGGACGAGGTCGTGGCCCTCGCCGACCGGATCGCGGTGATGTACCGCGGCCGGATCGTCGGCATCGTCCCCGCGGACACCCCCCGCGACGTGCTCGGCCTGATGATGGCCGGCGAGAACCCCACGGAGGAAGCCGCATGAGCACCGAGACCACCCCGGCGGCGCCCGCGTCCGAGCCGGCGTCGAGCTCCAACGGCGGACCCGAGTCGCCCGCGGCGCCCCCCACCCGGCGCATCCAGGAGATCCCGGTCTCGAACCGCGTCCTGCGCGAGATCCTCCGCGGCAGCGCCGTGACCACGGTTCTCGCCGTGCTTCTCGCGCTCATCGTGGGCGGCGTGCTCATCGCCGTCACCAACCCGGACGTGCAGACCGCCTCCGGCTACTTCTTCGCACGCCCGAGCGACATGCTCGGCGCGGCGTGGACGGCCGTCTCCGGCGCCTACTCGGCGCTGTTCACCGGATCGATCATCGACTTCGGCGCGAGCGACTTCTGGTCGGCGGTCAAGCCGCTCGGCAACACGGTCGGCTTCGCCGTGCCGCTCATCGCCGCCGGTCTCGGCATCGCGGTCGCGTTCCGCGTGGGGCTGTTCAACATCGGCGCCCGAGGGCAGATGCTGATCGCCTGTGCAGCGGCCGCACTGGTGACCTTCCAGCTGAACCTGCCCGCGATCATCCAGGTGCCGCTCACCCTCGTCGTCGGCATCGCCGCCGGTGCGCTCTGGGGCGGACTGGTCGGCCTGCTCAAGGCGCGCACCGGCGCGCACGAGGTGATCCTCACGATCATGCTCAACTACATCGCGTTCTATCTGCTGACGTGGATGGTGCGCGTGCCGCAGCTGCTGCAGAAGCCGGGGCAGATCCAGCCGATCACCCGGCCGACGCCGCACAGCGCCGTGCTCCCGCCGCTGCCCGGACTGAGTCTGATCGACTGGGGCTTCGTGATCGTCATCGTCGCGACCCTCTTCGTGTGGTGGCTCGTGGAACGGTCCAGCCTCGGCTTCCGGATGCGTGCCGTGGGGGAGAACCCGCGGGCCGCCCGCGCGGCCGGCATCAGCGTGCCGCGCGTCTACATCTACGCGATGCTCTTCTCCGGCGGCCTCGCGGGCCTGGCCGGCATGTTCCAGATCCAGAGCTCGATCACGAGCGGCTTCGACGGCGGGATCGACGCCGGCGTCGGGTTCACGGCGATCACGGTCGCCCTGCTCGGCCGCAGCCGCGCGTGGGGCACGTTCTGGGCGGGCCTGCTGTTCGGCGCGCTGAAGGCCGGATCGTTCCCGATGCAGGCGCTGCAGTCCATCCCGGTCGACATCGTGCTGGTGGTGCAGTCGCTCATCGTGCTGTTCATCGCAGCGCCCCCGCTGATCCGGACGATCTTCTTCCTGCCGAAGGACGACTCCGAGCGCTCCCCGCGCGCCCGCGCCCGCATCGCGCGTCGCCGGGCCGCGCATACCGAACCCACCGACTCGAAGGCGGCGGCCGCATGAGCACCTCTCTCACCTCGGCCCCCGCGCTCGGGGAGCCGACCGTCGTCAAGGTCCGCTCGCTGAAGACGCCGATCACGCTGCTGGCGATCGTGGCGCTGCTCGGCCTGCTCTTCCTGCTGGCCCCGCGTTCGGGCACGGCCGTCTACCGTCTCGCCGAGTCGGGTGCCGCGATCGCGCTGGGCGACGTCTCGGTTCCCGCGGGACCGGTGATCTGGACGACCTGGATCCTGGCGCTCGTGCTGGGCGTCTGGTCGCTGATCGCCGCCCAGACGTATCGCCGGATCGGCCTGTGGCTGCCGATCGTGTACGCCGTGCTCGCGATGACCGCCTTCCTCACCTGGGCGGGCGCAGGCGCGGCCGGCGCGATCACGCTGACCGGACTGCTCGGCGGATCGATCTCGCTCGCCGTGCCCCTCGTCTTCGGCGCCCTCGCCGGTGTGATCGGCGAGCGCGCCGGCGTGGTCAACGTCGCGATCGAGGGGCAGTTCCTCCTCGGTGCGTTCACCGCGGCGATCCTCGGATCCATCACGCACAATCCGTTCGTCGGCCTCATCGGCGCCATGCTCGGCGGCGTGCTGATCTCGCTCGTCCTGGGCGCGTTCGCGATCAGGTACCTCGTCGACCAGGTCATCGTCGGCGTCGTGCTGGACGTGTTCGCCTCCGGCCTGACCGGCTTCCTGTACCAGGGGCTGCTGGCGCCGAACGGGCAGACGCTGAACAGCCCGGTCCGGTTCTCGCTCATCAAGATCCCGATCCTGGGCGACATCCCCGTCATCGGCCCCGCGCTGTTCAATCAGACCTTCCTCGTGTACCTGATGTACGTGGTGGTCGCGATCGTCGCCTGGGCGATGTACCGCACCCGCTGGGGCCTGCGCGTGCGCGCCGTCGGCGAGCACCCGCACGCCGCGGACACGGTCGGCATCAAGGTCAACCCCACCCGGTTCTGGAACCTCCAGCTCGCCGGCGCGATCGCCGGCATCGGCGGGGCGTACTTCACGCTGGTCTCGGTGCCGCAGTTCACCAAGGACATGACCGCGGGCCTCGGCTACATCGCGCTGGCCGCCGTGATCTTCGGGCGCTGGGACCCGCTGCGCGCGGCGCTCGCCGCCCTGCTGTTCGGCTTCGCGACGAACCTGCAGAATCTGCTCTCGGTGCTGAAGACGCCGATCCCCGGGGAGTTCATGCTCATGCTGCCGTACCTCGTCACGATCCTCGCGGTCGTCGGCTTCGTGGGGCAGATCAAGGCCCCTGCGGCCGACGGCAAGCCGTACATCAAGTCCTAGGAGGGCGTTCGTGGACATCGATTGGGACGAGCTGCGCCAGGTCGCGGACGACGCGACGAAGAAGGCGTACGCACCGTACTCGCACTACCGGGTGGGGGCCGCTGCGCTCGTCGACGACGGGCGGATCGTCGCGGGCTGCAACGTCGAGAACGCCTCGTACGGGGTGACCCTGTGCGCCGAGTGCGCGCTCGTCGGCGACCTGTTCATGTCGGGCGGAGGGCGCCTGGTCGCCTTCGTCTGCGTGAACGGCGTCGGCGAGACGATCATGCCCTGCGGCCGCTGCCGGCAGCTGCTGTTCGAGCATTCCCTGCCCGGCATGCTGCTGGAGACCGTGTCCGGGATCAGGACGATCGACGAAGTGCTGCCCGACGCGTTCGGGCCGAGGGATCTGGAGAGCGCCCGATGAGTGTTGAGCCGTTCGACGCGGTGGACGTCATCCGCGCCAAGCGCGACGGCGGTGCCGTGCCCGAGCCCGCGCTGCGCTGGATGATCGACGCGTACACCCGCGGTTACGTCACCGATCCGCAGATGGCGTCCTTCGCGATGGCCGTGTTCCAGCGCGGCATGCAGCGCGACGAGATCCGCGTGCTGACCGACGCGATGATCTCCTCGGGCGAGCGGATGAGCTTCGCAGCCCTCGGCAAGAGGACCGTGGACAAGCACTCCACCGGCGGAGTGGGCGACAAGATCACCCTGCCGCTGGCCCCGCTCGTCGCCTGCTTCGGGGTGGCCGTCCCGCAGCTGTCGGGCCGTGGCCTCGGGCACACCGGAGGCACCCTGGACAAGCTCGAGTCGATCCCGGGCTGGCGCGCCGCGCTGAGCAACGAGCAGATGTTCCTGCAGCTGCAGGGGGATGTCGGCGCGGTGATCTGCGCGGCCGGATCGGGCCTCGCTCCCGCCGACAAGAAGCTGTACGCCTTGCGCGACGTGACCGGCACGGTCGAGGCGATCCCGCTGATCGCGTCCAGCATCATGTCGAAGAAGATCGCCGAGGGCACCGACGCGCTCGTGCTGGACGTGAAGTTCGGATCCGGCGCGTTCATGCAGGACATCGACCGGGCGCGCGAGCTGGCCCGCACCATGGTCGCCCTCGGCACCGACTCCGGCGTCTCCACCACGGCACTCCTCACCGACATGAACGTGCCACTCGGCCTCGCGATCGGCAACGCGAACGAGGTCCGCGAGTCGGTCGAGGTGCTCGCCGGCGGCGGCCCCGCCGACATCCGCGAGCTCACCGTCGCCCTCGCCCGGGAGATGCTCGCACTGAGCGGCAGGCCCGACGCCGACGTCGAGGCGGCCCTCGACGACGGCCGCGCGATGGACTCCTGGAAGCGGATGATCCGTGCGCAGGACGGCGATCCGGACGCGCCGCTGCCGGTCGCGAACGAGACGCACACCGTCACCGCCGATGCGGACGGGTACATCACCCGGATGGACGCCCTGCCGTTCGGTGTCGGCGCCTGGCGTCTGGGCGCGGGCCGGGCCCGTGCCCAGGACGCGGTGGTGTTCGCCGCGGGCATCGACCTGCACGTCAAGCCCGGCGACCCGGTGCGCCGCGGGCAGCCCGTGTTCACGCTGTCGGCCGACGACGGAGCACGGTTCGAGCGCGCCCTGGACGCGGTCGAGGGCGCCTGGGAGATCGGTGGCGAGCAGGTCGCGCGCACCCCGCTCGTGCGCGAGCGGATCACCGCGTAGGCGGGGTCGACCCGCACCGGGCGGCCCTCGCGCCGGGGCGCGTCACCGCCTAGGCTGATTCCGGACACGGCGTCTGCACGCGTCGCCGTCCGGTTCCCGTCGGAACATCCGCTTTCCATCCCCCTGCCCGACTCGAGGAAGGATCCGTCATGCCCATCGACGCGAACGGCGACCTGGACGTGGAGGGCATGTCCCTGCGCGCGCTGCCCAAGGTCTCCCTGCACGACCACCTCGACGGCGGGGTGCGCCCGGCCACGATCATCGAGCTCGCCGACGCGGCAGGGCTCGCGCTGCCGTCCACGGATTCCACCGCCCTCGCCATGTGGTTCCGCACCCAGGCGAGCGCCGGATCCCTCGTGGACTATCTGAAGACCTTCGAGGTGTCGGTCTCGGTCATGCAGACGGCCGACAACCTGCGCCGGATCTCCCGCGAGTTCGTCGAGGATCTCGTCCGCGACGGCGTCGTCTACGGCGAGATGCGCTGGGCGCCCGAGCTGCACCTGACGAGGGGACTCACCCTGGAGCAGGCCGTGGACGCCGTGCAGGACGGCATCGACGAGGGCGAGGACGCCGCCGATCGGGCGGGCAGGAGCATCCGCGTCGGGCAGATCCTCTCCGCACTGCGCCAGACCGACCGGGTCCGCGACATCGCCGAGCTCGCCGTCGCCTACCGTGACCGCGGGGTCGTCGGTTTCGACACCGCCGGGCCCGAGGCGGGGTATCCCTCCTCGCGCTACCGGGACACGTTCGAGTACCTCGCCGGGCAGATGTTCCCCATCACGGTGCACGCGGGCGAGGCCGCCGGGCCCGACTCGATCCGGTCCGCCCTCATCGACGGCCGTGCGCTGCGCCTCGGGCACGGCGTGCGGATCGCGGAGGACCTGGAGATCGTGAACCGCGACGGCGAGGAGGTGCAGGTGCGCTTCGGCGACCTCGCCCGCTGGGTGCGGGACCGGGAGATCCCGCTCGAGCTGTCGCCGTCCTCGAACCTGCAGACCGGCGCGGTCGCCGCGTGGGGCGGCGAGTTCGCCGACCACCCGTTCGACCTGCTGTACCAGCTCGGCTTCGCCGTCACCGTGAACGTCGACAACCGCACGATGAGCGCGACCTCCCTCACGCGGGAGATGGCGCTGCTCGTCGACGCCTTCGGCTACGACCTCGAGGATCTGGAGTCGTTCCAGTTCAACGCCGCGGCGGGCGCGTTCCTGCCGGTGGAGGAGCGCGAGGAGCTCGTCGAGCTCATCGCCGAGGGCTTCGACGAGTAATCGGCGCGCGGGGGCCGTCGGGCGGCCCGGCGGCGCCGGCCCGGCTCAGGCGCGGACGACCTCCGGGTGCGTGCGCACGTACTCCTCGAACGCCTGCATCGACGTGCGCGCGGGGACATAGCCGAACTCGGCCTTGAGCCGGTCGTTGCGCAGCACCGGACGGTAGCGCAGGAGGCGGATCCTCTCCGGGCCGTGCTCGGTGAGCCGCAGGAGGCTCCCGACCGCCAGGGCCACGGCCAGCGCCGGCGCCGGCACGGTGAGCAGCGGCTTGCCGAGCCGGAGCGCGATCTCCGGCACGCTGAGTGCGCCGTCCCCGGCGAGGTTGTAGATGCCTGCGGGCCCCTCGCCGAGCGCCGCGCGCAGGATGGCGGCGGCCACGTCGTCGACCCAGACGAACACGAACCGGGAGTCGGATCCGGCGATGTGCAGGATCCGCTTCGCGTCCCACAGTGCCGTGACCTGGTTGCGCACGGTCGGGCCGAGGATCGTGCCGATCCGGAAGACCACTTGCTCCAGGTCGGGGTGCGCGGCGCGCGCGCCGGCGAGCATCTCCTCGATGAGGCGCTTGTGCCGCGAGGACGGGAACTCGTCGTTGCCGCGCAGCGGATCCGTCTCGTCGATCCAGTCCGGGCTGTCCGGGTGGTAGCCGTAGGCGGCGCCGGAGCTGGACACGACGATGCGGTGCACGTCGGCCTCCACGCAGGCGGCGAGCACGTTCGCGGTGCCCTGCACGTCCACCCGGTACTCCATCGACGCGTCACGGCCGGGGTTCGCGATCGCCGCCAGGTGCACGACCGTGTCGATGCGGTGCAGCCGCAGGACGTCGGCCAGCCCCTCCGACTCCGTCACGTCGACCCGGATCGAGACGACGCCGGGCACCTCGGAGTCGCGGAGGTCCCCGGAGACGACCAGGTCGACCTGCGGGCTGTCCGCGAGCAGGGAGGTGACCCGGGTGCCGAGGAATCCGGCCCCGCCGGTGACGAGGATCCGCTTCATCCTGCTCCCGCCTCTGCGGTGGGGACGGCGCGCAGGGATGCGTCGCCGGCGATCGACCCGGTGCGACCGGTCGCGACGATGCCGGCGGTGCCAAGCGCCCGCATCACGGCCAGGCGGGATGGGCCCGTACCGATCACGGCGTACGACGTGGTCGTCATGCTCTCCTCCGTGCGCGCGGTCCGGGTCGCCGCGCGCAGTGCCCCGATCCTATCCCGCGGCTCGGAACGCAGAGGGCGCGGATCAGCGCCGCTTCGCGAGCCGCGCGTCCAGGCCGTTGCGCACCGCCGGCCACTCGTGCGGGAGGATCGAGTACACGACCGTGTCGCGCAGGGATCCGTCCGGCATCACCGAGACGTTGCGCAGGATCCCGTCGAGCTTGGCGCCCAGCCGCTCGATCGCGGAGCGGGACTGCCGGTTGTGGAAGTGCGTGCGCAGCTGCACGCAGTGCGCAGCGCAGACATCGAAGGCGTGGCCGAGCAGCAGGTGCTTGGCAGCGGGGTTCACCGCCGTACCGTGCACGGCGGGGGAGAGCCAGGTGGAGCCGATCTCGACCACGTGGTTGGGCTGGTCGATGTTCATGAACGTGGTCATGCCGACCGCGCGACCGGTGGCGAGGTCGCGGACCGCGAACGGGTTCATCCCACCCCGCGCCTGCAGCTCGCGGCGGCGGTCGATCTCTGCCGGAACGCCGTCGGCGGTCGGCACGGACGTGTACCAGCGGTCCTCCAGGCCGGCCGTCGCCGCGGCGAGGTCCTCGGCGTGCTCCGGGATCAGCGGCTCCAGCCGGACGAACTCGTTCTCCAGGGTGACGGGCGCGGCGAAGTCCATTGTCCGAGCGTATCCGGATCGGCGGAGCCGATCCGCCGAGGGGTCGGCCGTGGTTTTGGGCGCGCTGTGCACGGCGACCTGTTCCGCGTGCGCCCAGAAGGCCCGAGCGCGCCCCAAACGGGTCGGGATGGGGAGGGGGAGTCCGGTCACGGCGAGTCCGTCTCGTTCGTCGACAGACCCCGCGCGTTCGGCGACCAGAAGGGCTTGGGGCGTATTCCGACACCCCGGGGCGCGGCTCGCCGGCCGATGCTGGCGAACCACGCCCCAAAGGCATGGTGCGAACCGGTGCTCTTGTCCTCCACACCGCGTGCGGCGGGCGTCTCCGCACGGATCCTGCGACGGCCCGCACGCCGACTGCACGGACGGCGCAGGATTGGGCCGTGTTCCTGTACATTCCCGCCGTGCATCGTTCGAGCGAACTCGGGCGCGTGCGTCGGAGCGACGACGGATATCGCACAATCGGTGACGGCCGAACCTTGGAACGGATCCGCCCGGGCGTGTATGCGGGGGCCGAGGACTGGGCGGCCGCGACACCGGAGGGCCGCGTCATCGCCCGTGCTGCCGCACTTTCCCTCGTATCGACCGATGCTCCGGTCTTCTCCCACGAGACCGCGGCCGCTCTGCATGGGCTTCCGCTCTTCCACGCCGACCGGAGCCGCGTTCACGTGACTTTGGCAGACGCGCGCCCCGGGTCCGCGGCCGGCACCGTGCGACATCGCGGATCCGTGCCGGAGGACGAGATCGTCGAGATCCGGGGCCTGCGCTGCACGTCGCTCCGTCGGACCGTCGCCGACGTGGCTCGCACTGCCTCGTTCGAAGCTGCGGTTGTCATCGCCGATGCGGCGCTGCGGCAGCGATGCGTGCCCGCGCCGGGCCGGTACGACGAGGCGGCGGCGGAGTCGTTCCTCGAGGGGGTTCGCGGCGTCACCGCGGGGTTCGCCCATGGACGCGCACGCGCGGATGGCGTGCTCGCCTTCGCGGACGGGCGCGCGCAGCTTCCCGGTGAGAGCATCAGCAGGATCCGCCTCGTCGAGCTCGGATTCCGGCGGATCCGTCTGCAGGTCGAAGTCGATGGCCCTCGAGGGCCGTACTACGTCGACTTCGCTCTCGACGACCCGGGAGCGCACGCGTTCGGCGAGTTCGACGGGACAGGCAAGTACACGGATCCGGCGCTGCTGGCCGGCCGCTCAGGGGCCGAGGCCCTGGACGAGGAGAAGCAGCGTGAGGACTGGATCCGCGGGACCACCCAGCGGCCCTTCGCGCGCTGGGGCTGGAAGCACATCGACACCGCAGCCGGGCTTGGGCGACGCCTCAGCGCCTTCGGCATCCGACCGCTCTGATCGGGGCGCGCACGTGCATTTTGGGGCGCGTCCCGCCGGGAATTGCAGGCGGGAAGCGCCCCAAAACGTCAGAACACGCCCCAAACGGCACGGGGCGGAGCCGAAGCTCAGATGAGCGTGTCCAGCAGCGCGTGGATGGCGGTGTCGAGGGCCGCGATCGAGGCCTGCGCAGCCTCGGCGGAGTCGGCGTGCGCGTCGAGGTACACCTTGAGCTTGGGCTCGGTGCCGCTGGGGCGCACGATCACCCGGGAGCCGTCGGCGAGACGGTAGCGCAGCACGTCGCCGGCCTGCGCGCCGTCGCCCGCGGCGAGCAGATCCTCGGCCGCCTCGATCGCGACGCCGCCGAACGCGGCGGGCGGATCCTGCCGCAGCGCGGCCATGATCCGGCCGATCACCGCGACGTCCTCGACGCGGATCGAGACCTGGCCGCTCGCGAAGAACCCGATCTCGGCGGCCACCTCGTCGAGCAGGTCGGCGATGGTCGCGTCTCGCCCGCGCGCCTCGGCGGCGAGGCCGAGGAGCGCGACCGCGGCGGAGATGCCGTCCTTGTCGCGCACGGTCTCCGGGTTGACCAGGTAGCCCAGTGCCTCCTCATAGCCGAAGAGCATGCCGGGCGCGCGGGAGATCCACTTGAAGCCCGTGAGGGTCTCGTGGAAGTCCAGCCCGTAGTGCGCCGCGACGGCGGCGAGGGCAGGGGACGAGACGAGCGAGCAGGCGAGGGAGGCGCCGGGTGCCGCGGGGCCGTCCGCGGTGGCGGCGCGGGCCGCGCGCCAGCCGAGCAGCAGCCCGACCTCGTTGCCCGTGAGCCGGCGCCAGCCGCCCTCGGCGGACGGATCCGGGATGCCGACGGCGAGCCGGTCCGCGTCCGGGTCGTTCGCGATGACGAGCTCCGCGCCGAGAGCGCGCGCCTTCGCGAAGGACAGGTCCATCGCGCCCGGCTCCTCCGGATTCGGGAACGAGACGGTGCGGAAGGTCGGATCCGGATCGCGCTGCTCGCTCACCGTCCACGGCGCCGGGTACCCGGCCTCGGCGAGGACCCGGGAGGCGGTCTCCCAGCCCACGCCGTGCATGGCCGTGTAGACCCAGCGCAGGCCCGCGGTGCCGACCGGCGCGGGCGCGACGGCGGCGGTGGCCGAGACGTAGGCGTCCACGACCTCCTCGTCCGCGATCCGGTACGACTCCGACCGCGGGATCGCGCCGACGTCCGCCTGCTCGGCGACGCGCTCGATGTGCGCGGCGATCTCGGCGTCGGCGGGGGCGACGATCTGCGAGCCGTGGTTCTCCCCGCCGAGGTAGACCTTGTACCCGTTGTCGTTCGGCGGATTGTGGCTCGCGGTCACCATGACGCCGGCGTCGGCGCCCAGGTGGCGCACGGCGAAGGCGAGGACGGGCGTCGGCAGCAGCCGCGGCAGCAGGACGGCGTTCAGTCCGGCGCCGGCGAAGATCTCGGCCGAGTCCTTCGCGAACACGCGCGAGTTCTTGCGTCCGTCGTAGCCGATCACGACGGTCGGGGTGGTCCCTGCGGCGGCGCGCTCGGTGAGGTATGCCGCGAACCCCGCCGCGGCCTGCGCCACGAGCACCCGGTTCATCCGATTCGAGCCGGCCGCGATCTCGCCGCGCAGGCCCGCGGTGCCGAACTCCAGGCGCGCGCGGAAGCGATCCTCGAGCTCCGCGACCGCCGCCTCGTGCCCGGAGGCGGCGCGGGTGATGATCCCGGCGAGCTCGTCGCGGGTCTCCGGATCCGGGTCCTGCCGCAGCCAGGCGCGTGCCTGGGCGAGGCGCGCGGCCTCGTGCGCGCTCACAGCGCCTCGATGACGCGGGCCAGGAGGGCGGAGATCACCGGCTCGGCGAGCTGTCCGGCCTCGATCACCTCGGCGTGGCTGAGCGGGGTCTTCTGGATGCCGGCGGCGAGGTTCGTGATGAGCGAGAAGCCGAGCACCTCCATTCCCGACTGGCGGGCGGCGATCGCCTCGAGCGCCGTGGACATGCCGACGATGTGACCGCCCAGGTGCTTCGCCATCTGCACCTCGGCCGGGGTCTCGTAGTGCGGCCCGGTGAACTGGCAGTAGACGCCCTCGTCGAGGGTCGGGTCGATGCCGCGCGCCAGCTCGCGCAGGCGGCTCGAGTACAGGTCGGTGAGGTCGACGAAGGTCGCGCCCTCCAGCGGGGAGTCGGCGGTGAGGTTGATGTGGTCGCTGATGAGCACCGGCTGCCCGGGCTTCCAGGTCTCCTTGATGCCGCCGGCGCCGTTGGTGAGCACCATCGTCTTGGCGCCGGTGGCCGCGGCCGTGCGCACGCTGTGCACGACCCGGCGGACGCCGTGCCGCTCGTAGTAGTGCGTGCGGGCGCCGATCACGAGGACGTTCTTGCCGTCGGGCGTGACGATGCTGCGCAGCGTCCCGGCGTGTCCCTCGACGGCCGACTTGGAGAAGCCGGTGACCTCGGTCGCGGGGATGGTCGCCACGGTCTCTCCGATGAGCTCCGCGGCCTTGCCCCAGCCGGATCCGAGGGTCACGGCGACGTCGTGGTGATCGATGCCCGTGAGCCGGTGGATGTCGGATGCCGCCTCCGCGGCGATCGCGAAGGGGTCTGCGTGCGGGTCGTCGAGGGGATGGTTCCAGTCAGCCATGAGATCGAGGATACGGCCCGGGGCCTCACGCGGGCGAGGCCGGGCGCGGATGAGCGCCGAGGCGCGCGGATCCCGAGCACGCGGCGCGGGTACGGGCGGGCCGGGATCGTGGGCGCCGGTCCGGATGCGGAAGAATGGATGACATGAGTCTGATGTTCGAGCGCTCCCAGCGCGTCGCCGTGCTCGGCGGCGGTCCCGGCGGTTACGAGGCGGCGCTCGCCGCGGCCCAGCTCGGCGCCGAGGTGACGCTCGTCGAGCGGGTCGGCGTCGGCGGATCCGCGGTGCTCACCGACGTGGTCCCCTCGAAGAGCCTCATCGCCACCGCCGACGCGGCCGTCGCGATCGCCGAGGCGAGCGACCTGGGCGTGCAGTTCTACGCGAAGGGCGCGGAGGGCAAGCCGCTCAAGCCGCAGGTCGCGATCAACCTCGCCGCCGTGAACAAGCGGCTGATCGCGCTCGCCGGTCAGCAGTCCGAGGACATGCGTGCGGCCCTGCTCGAGGCGGGTGTCACGATCCTGTCCGGCCACGGCCGCCTGGACGGCCCGAACGCGATCGTCGTCTCCACCTCCGAGGGCGGCACGGACTTCGACCGGGTCGAGGCCGACACGCTCGTCGTCGCCGTCGGCGCGGCGCCCCGCGAGCTGGACTCCGCCAAGCCGGACGGCGAGCGGATCCTCACCTGGACGCAGCTGTACGACATGAAGACGCTGCCTGAGCACCTCGTCGTGGTCGGATCCGGTGTCACCGGCGCCGAGTTCGCCTCCGCCTACATGAACCTGGGCTCGAAGGTCACCCTGGTCTCCAGCCGCGACCAGGTGCTCCCCGGCGAGGACAAGGACGCCGCGCGCGTGCTCGAAGAGGTCTTCACCCGGGGCGGCATGCAGGTGCTCTCCAAGTCCCGCGCCGAGAAGGTCGAGCGCACGGGGACCGGCGTGCGGGTGACCCTGTCGGACGGCCGCACGGTCGACGGCAGCCACTGCCTGATGGCGGTCGGATCCATCCCGAACACGGCCGGCATCGGCCTGGAGGAGGTGGGCGTCGAGCTCACCGCGTCCGGGCACATCCGGGTGAACCGGGTCGCGCGCACCTCGATCTCGAACATCTACGCCGTCGGCGACTGCACGAACTTCTTCCCGCTCGCCTCGGTCGCCTCGATGCAGGGGCGCACCGCTGTGTTCCACGCCCTCGGCGACATCGTGATCCCGCTGGAGAAGCTGAAGATCACCGCGAACATCTTCACCGCTCCGGAGATCGCCACGATCGGCTTCACCGAGAAGGACATCGAGGACGGCGTCGCCGACGGTATCGCGTACAAGCTGCCCCTGGCCGCGAACCCGCGCGCGAAGATGCAGGGGATCCGCGACGGCTTCGTGAAGATCCTCGCCCGCAAGGGATCCGGCACCGTGATCGGCGCCGTGATCGTCGCCCCGCGCGCCTCCGAGCTGATCTACCCGCTCGCGATCGCCGTCGAGCGCCGGCTGAACGTCGACCAGGTGTCGCGGGTGTTCGCGGCGTACCCGTCGATCACGAGCAGCATCACCGACGCCACCCGCGCGATGCACCAGGTGTACATCGCGAACTGATCGGATACGACGAAGCGGCGCCCTCCGAGGAGGAGCGCCGCTTCGTCGTGTCCGGGCCCTTCGAGAGCCGCACCGACGGGTCAGCTGATCGTGAGCAGCTGGTGCCCGGCCGAGACCGTGGCGCCCGGGTCCGCGTTGATGTTGCCGATCACGCCGTCCTTGTGCGCCTGCAGCGGCTGCTCCATCTTCATCGCCTCGAGCACGACCACGAGGTCGCCCTTGACGACCGCCTGGCCCTCCTCGACCGCGACCTTGACCACGGTCGCCTGCATCGGCGACTTCACCGCGTCGCCGGAGGCGCCCGCGGAGACGGTCTTGGCGTGGCTGCGGCGCGACTGCGGCACGACGGCCGGGCGTCCCGCGGCGCTCACCGTGGCGGCGACGCGGTCGGGCAGGCTGACCTCGAGGCGCTTGCCGGAGACCTCGACGACGACCGTGTGCCGGCCCTTGGGCTCGGACGGGGCCTCCATCTCGCCGTCCCACGCGGGGATGTCATTGACGAACTCGGTCTCGATCCAGCGCGTGTACACGCCGAACCGGCCGTCCTCGGCGACGAAGGCGGGCTCGTTCACGACCTTGCGGTGGAACGGCAGCACGGTGGGCAGGCCGGCGACCTCGAACTCGTCGAGGGCGCGGCGGGAGCGCTCGAGCGCCTCGGCGCGGTCCTTGCCGGTCACGATGATCTTCGCGAGCAGCGAGTCGAACGCACCCGAGACCTCGTCGCCCGCGGTGACGCCGGAGTCGAGGCGCACGCCGGGGCCGCCGAACGTCTTGAACACGTGGATCGGGCCGGGCTGCGGCAGGAAGTTGCGGCCGGGGTCCTCGCCGTTGATGCGGAACTCGATCGAGTGGCCCTGCGGGGTCGGGTCGTCGTAGTCGATCAGGCCGCCGGCCGCGATGCGGAACTGCTCGCGGACGAGGTCGATCCCGGTGACCTCCTCGGAGACCGGGTGCTCGACCTGCAGGCGGGTGTTCACCTCGAGGAAGGAGACGGTGCCGTCGGCGCCGATGAGGAACTCGCACGTGCCGGCGCCGACGTAGCCGACCTCGCGCAGGATCGCCTTGGACGACTCGTAGAGCGCGCGGTTCTGCTCCTCGGTGAGGAACGGCGCGGGCGCCTCCTCGACGAGCTTCTGGTGGCGGCGCTGCAGCGAGCAGTCGCGGGTGGAGATGACGACGACGTTGCCGGCGGAGTCGGCCAGGCACTGGGTCTCGACGTGGCGCGGCTTGTCGAGGTACTTCTCCACGAAGCACTCGCCGCGGCCGAAGGCGGCCACGGCCTCGCGGGTGGCCGACTCGAACAGCTCGGCGACCTCGTCCAGCTCGCGGGCGACCTTCAGGCCGCGTCCGCCGCCCCCGTAGGCGGCCTTGATCGCGATCGGCAGGCCGACCTCCTGTGCGAAGGCGACGACCTCCTCGGCGGTCTCGACCGGGCCGGGGGTGCCGGGGGCGAGCGGGGCGCCGACGCGCTCCGCGACGTGCCGTGCGGTCACCTTGTCGCCCAGGGCCTCGATGGCCTCGGGGGACGGGCCGATCCACACCATGCCCGCGCCGATCACGGCGCGGGCGAACGTGGCGTTCTCGGCGAGGAAGCCGTAGCCGGGGTGTACGGCGTCGGCGCCGGCGCGGCGCGCGACCGAGAGGATCTTGTCGATCTGCAGGTAGGTGTCGGCGCTGGTGACGCCGTCCAAGGCGTACGCCTCGTCGGCGAGCCTGGCGTGCATGGCGTCGCGGTCCTGGTCGGCGTAGACCGCGACGGAGGAGAGACCGGAGTCGCGCGCGGCGCGGATGATGCGGACGGCGATCTCGCCACGGTTGGCGATGAGAACCTTGGCGATGGCAGGCATGAATGTCAGCCTATCGACCTCGGGGCCGATCGTTTTGACGACTCTCCACAAGAATCCGTCGGATCGTGTGTCGGACCCTACGAAGGATCCGGCACCGCGTTCCAGAGATCCGTCCAGCGGATCCCGAGCCGGCCGGTCAGGTGGCGGATCGTGGACAGCGACATGCCCACGACCGTGGAGGGGTCGCCCTCGACGCGCTCGATGAACGCGCCGCCGAGGCTGTCCACCGTGAACGCCCCGGCGACCAGCAGCGGCTCCCCGGTCGCGACGTACGCCTCGATCTCGGCGTCGTCGACGTCGGCGGCGAAGGTCACCGCAGCCTCCGCGACGCCGTGCACCTCGTGGTCCTCGGCGCCGGGCCGGATCAGGATCACGCTGTGGCCCGAGTGCAGCACGCCGGTGCGGCCGCGCATCGCGCGCCAGCGGGCGATCGCGCGCTCGGGACGGTGCGGCTTGCCGTGCACCTCGCCGTCGATCTCGAACATCGAGTCGCCGCCGATCACGATCCCCTCGAAGCCCGGATCGGTGTCGCGGATCCGCGCCGCCACGTCCTCGGCCTTGGCGCGGCCGAGCAGCAGCACGACCTCGTCGGGGGCCAGCGGACGGCCGAGCCGCTCCGCCTCGGCGACGGCCACCGCATCCTCGTCCACACCGGGGGAGAGGCAGACCGGCTCGATCCCGCTCTGCCGGAGCAGGGCGAGGCGGGCGGGCGAGGTGGAGGCCAGGCAGACGCGCATGCCCCCACGCTATCCGTCGTGGCTCGGCGGCGTCGCTCCGGCCCGGTCGCGGGCCGCGCCGGACCGGCCGCGGTCTGGAATGATCGAGGGGTGAACGAACCCGGCGCCCTCCTCGACCTCGACGTCACCGGCATCGCGCACGGCGGCGTCTTCGTGGCCCGGCACGAGGGCAGGGTCGTGTTCGTCGCCGATGCCGTCCCCGGCGAGCGGGTCCGCGCCCGGCTGACCGCGCCGTCCACCGCGACCGCGTCCGGGGCCGACAAGCGCTCGTTCTGGCGTGCCGAGACGGTCGAGGTCCTCGACGCGTCCCCGCACCGCCGTCCGCACGTGTGGGCCGAGGCCGACGTCTCCCGCGCTCCCGAGCAGCGTCCCGGCGGCGCCGACCTCGGGCACATCGCGATCGACCACCAGCGCGCGCTCAAGCGCCGTGTGCTGCAGGAGGCCCTGGACCGCTTCGCCGGCGGCGGGATCGACGCCCCCGAGGTCGAGGCCACCGGAACCGACGAGCACTGGCGCACCCGGGTCACCCTGCACGTCGACGCCGAGGGCCGGATCGGACCGTTCGCGGCCCGCAGCCACCGGGTCGTCCCGGTGGGCGAGCACGTGCTGGCGCGCCCGGGGATCGACGCCGCCGCGCGTGAGCTGAGCGGGCTGGCGGAGGGCCGCGTCGAGCTCATCGAGCCCGCGGACGGACGGGTGCGCCGGCTGATGCTCCCCGAGGCGGAGCGGAACGCCCACCGCAGCGGCCGCGGCGGTCAGAGCGGCAGGGGCGCGCGCGGCCGTCGCCCGGCGCGGCGCCCGCGCACCGCACCGGAGACGATCCTCGAGCACGTGGGCGAGCGCACCTTCGGGCTCGATGCCGACGGCTTCTGGCAGATCCACCCCGCGGCGGCCGGCCTGCTGGACGGCGCCGTCGCCGATCTCCTCGACGGGCTCGTCGACCCCGACGCCGCGCACCTCGACCTGTACGGCGGCGTCGGTCTCTTCGCCGCGACGCTCGCACGGCTCGGCGCCCGGAGGATCACGACCGTGGAGTCCTCGCCGCGCGCCACCGGCCACGCCGGGGACAACCTCCGCGATCTCGGGGTCGAGGCGGTGACCGCGCGCGTGGACCGGTTCCTGCGCACCACCGCCGCCGCGGCGGCCGGGGTCGCCGGCGGCGCCGTGATCCTGGACCCGCCCCGCTCCGGCGCCGGTCGCGCGGTGGTCGAGGACGTCGCCGCGCTGGATCCCGGAGCCGTCGTCTACGTCGCCTGCGATCCCGTCGCGCTCGCCCGCGACCTCGCCACGTTCCGCGCACTCGGGTTCGAGCCGCGGCGGATGCGCGCGTTCGACCTGTTCCCGCACTCGCACCACCTCGAGACGGTCGCCCTGCTGACGCGCGAGAGATGACCCGTCAATAGGCGCGGATCGGGCCAGGGGGAGGGATAAGGTGAGACCGTGAGCAGCGTAGCCCTGATCGACGACCACGAGTCGGTCCGTCTGGGACTCTCAGCCGCACTGGAGCGGGCCTCGTTCGACGTCGTGTTCGCCGGTGCCGGTGTCGCGGAGTACCTGGACGCACGACGGCGCGTCCTCACCGCGCCCGCCGACGTCGTCGTCCTCGACCTGACGCTGGGCGACGGCACGACCGTGACCGAGAACGTCACCCGGCTCGTCGCCGACGGATCCAGTGTCGTCATCCACAGCGTCGCCGACCGTCCCGCCGCCGTGCGCGAGGCGCTCGCCGCGGGCGCCGCCGGCGTGATCAGCAAGTCCTCGCCGCTGGACGACGTCATCGGCGCCGTGCGCACCGTGGCGCGCGGCGAGGCGCTGAACAACGTCGAGTGGGCCAACGCGGTGGACGGCGACACGGCGTTCGCCGATGCGCAGCTGTCCACCCGCGAGCGCGAGGTGCTGCGCCTGTACGCGACCGGCCTGCCGCTCAAGGTCGTCGCCGAGCGGCTCGGCGTGGCCTACTCCACCGCCAAGGAGAACATCACCCGGATCAGGGTCAAATACGTCGAGGTCGGCCGTCCCGCGCCGACCAAGGTGGATCTGCTGAGACGTGCCATGGAGGACGGCATCGTGAATGCGTCGCAGGAGGATCCGCAGGGTGTCGGCTGACCAGGGGCTTCGCGAGGCGTGGGAGAAGATCCCCACGGGGGAGGTCGGACAGGAGCTGGAGCGCTTCGCCGGGCGACGGATGGAGCGGATCATCGCGATCGTCGTCGCTGTCGGCGCGCTCGCGCTCGGCATCCAGGCGCTCCTCAACGCGCTCGCCAAGTTGACCGTGGTCGACTTCCCGCACGTGTCGATGATGGCGCTCGTGTTCGTGCCCTGGTTCGTGATGCTGGTCTGCTGCACGATCATGCGGGGGGTGCGCGTCGCCGCGGGGGCGTTCTTCGTGGCGTACATCATCGATCTCCTGCTGTGGCCCTTCGTCGCATCCCGGATCGACGTGATCTCGGCGGATCAGCCGTGGATCTTCTTCCTGGTCAACGTCGCCGGTGTCGCCGCGGTCGTGGCCTTCCCGCTCGGGATCCAGGTGCTGTGGGCCGTGGTCGGCCCGTTCCTCTACGGGCTGGTGCGCCTGATCCAGGGCGGGTTCGGCGCGGACTTCTGGATCGTCACCGCTTTCGACGTCTCGTTCACGCTCATCCTGGGCCTCGTGCTCGTCGCGCTCGGCTGGATGTTCCGCTCCATCGCGACGGGCGTCGACGACGCCCGCGGCCGGGCCGTGGCGTCCTACACCCAGGCCGCCGCGGCGGACGCCGCGGAGCACGAGCGGGTCGCCGTCGCGGCCCTCATGCACGACAGCGTGCTCGCCGCGCTCATCGCGGCCGAGCGCGCGCACTCCGATCGCGAGAAGCACCTCGCCGTCGAGATGGCCCGTGAGGCGCTCACCCGTCTCGCCAACGCCGAGGCGCCCGCCCAGGAGGGCAGCGACGAGCCGGTGCAGATCGAGCTCATCGCGGCGGATCTGCGTCTCACCGTCGAGCAGCTCGGGGTGCACGCCGCCGTCGAGCACTTCGGGCACGGAGCCGTCCCGGACAGGGTGGCCCGCGCCACGGCGCTCGCCGCGCGCCAGGCGATCGGGAACGCCGTGTCGCACGCCTCCGCCCGGGGCCTCGCGATCGTCGTCGAGGGCCACGGCGACACCGGGCTCACGGTCAAGGTGAGCGACACCGGGGGAGGGTTCGACCCCGAACGGGTCAGCCCGGACCGGCTCGGGATCCGCGCGTCGATCCTCGCCCGCATGGCGGCCGTCGGCGGCGTCGCCACGATCGACTCCGACCGTCGAGGCACGGTCGTCACCCTGGCCTGGTCGCACTCATGAGGCTCACGGTGCGCATGGTCGCGACAGGCCTCGCGCTGACCTTCTCGTTCTACTTCGCGGCACGGGCGATGTGGTGGACGACGCCGCCCGCGCGGCCGCTGTTCGTGGTCCTGTCGGTGCTCGTCTTCCTCGGCGCGATCTCGCTGACGTCGGTCATCGGGGCCGGCCGCAGCGTCCGGATGCCCGCCTGGGCGGCGGTGGTCGCGCTGGTCGCCGCGATCGCGATCCCGGAGCTGACGAACCTCGGGCTGGAAAAGGACGCACTGCGTGCGCCGTTCGCGACCTGGTACATCGGCTCGGTCGGCCTGATCGGAGTGGTCTGCATCGTGCGCCGCCGGCCGATCGTGGGCTGGGGCGTGCTGCTCGTGCTGACGGCGTCGGGGTGGGCCTGGCTGGGTCTGCTCGACTCGCTGGGGCTGGGCCTGGTCGGTTCGATCGTGTGGATGGTCATCGCGCAGCTGCTCGTCGCGTTCTGGGGGCGCGCGATCCGGGACACGGATCGCCTGGCGCGGATCCAGCAGGCGGCGTCGGCGTGGCAGGCCACGCAGACCGTGCGGCAGCGGGAACGCCGTGAACGGGTGCAGTACGCGCTTCAGGTCGCGGGGCCCAGCCTGTCCCGGGTGATCGAGACGCGCGGCGACCTGTCGGCCGAGGAGCGGCGGACCGCGCATCTGGCCGAGGGACGGCTGCGGGACGAGATCCGCGGCGGCGCGCTGCTCAACGAACGCGCGCGGGCGGCGATCGAGGCGGCCCGTGCGAAGGGCGCTGCGGTGACGGTGTTCGACGACGGCGGCCTGGACGGCCTGGACGAGCACAACCTGGTCCGGATCCAGGAGGAACTCGCGGATGTCCTCGGCGGCGCGTCCTCCGCCCGCCTCATCATCAGAGCCCCGAAGGACGAGCGGATCGCGGTCACGGTGGTGGGACGCTCCGCCGCCGGGGAGTCCTCGGACGAGGACTCCGTCGAGCTCTGGCACGAGATCCGCCGCGAGACGCCCGCGGAGTGACCCGCGGGCCGCGATTTCCTCCGGTTCCTGAGCGAGCGCGGCGTGACGAAGATCCACTGCGCGCAGCAGTGCCGGCAAAGGCCCGGGGAAATGCGCGCACGTCGATCCGGAAAGGACCGGATCCATTCTTCTCGGATTCCCGCCGGCATGACTCGGCCCGGCCCCGAGGCCCTCGAGGCGAGAGAAAGGGCGAGGGGCGGCGAAGCCGCCCGCCCCTCGCCAGGTGCGGATCGGTTACCCGAAAACCGTCCGCAGAAGCCGGAGATCGTCCGCCTACCCTGTGGCGGAGATCCGGCCGAACGCGAAGCGTTGCAAGAAAGAGTCTTCCGGGTCGCAACCCCGAAGTCTGTAGGTATTTTGGGGGACAAATCCGGACAGAGGCGAAAATCCTCCGGAATGACGCGGAAACGGCGGAGAATCAGCCGGAGAAACGACCCCAGGGAATGTCGCGTCGCAGTGGCGCGCGCAGGCCGCGCTGACCGCGCGACCACACCGACACGTGCCGCTCGGCCGCGAGTGTTCCGGCCTCCTCGGCGACGAACGCCTCGGAGAGCACGGCCATGAGCGCGGCCAGCTCCTCCTCGGTCGCGTGGCCGCTGCGCACCTGGATCTCGATCGGTTCGGCCGACTCCTCCGCGCTCACAGCGGGATGTTCCCGTGCTTCTTCGGGGGCAGCTCCGCGCGCTTGCCGCGCAGCGCCCGCAGCGCCTTCGCGATCGAGACGCGCGTGTTGGCCGGCTCGATGATCCCGTCGATCTCGCCGCGCTCGGCCGCGAGGAACGGGCTGGTCACGTTGTACGTGTACTCGTTCGCCAGGCGCGTGCGGACCGCGGCGACGTCTTCGCCGGCCTCCTCGGCCCGCTTGATCTCGCCGCGGTAGAGGATGTTCACGGCGCCCTGGCCGCCCATGACCGCGATCTCCGCGGTCGGCCAGGCGAGGTTGATGTCGGCGCCGAGCTGCTTCGAGCCCATCACGATGTACGCGCCGCCGTAGGCCTTGCGCAGGATCACGGTGACCAGCGGCACGGTCGCCTCGGCGTACGCGTAGATGAGCTTCGCGCCGCGTCGGATCACACCGGTCCACTCCTGGTCGGTACCGGGCAGGTAGCCCGGGACGTCCACCAGCGTGACGATCGGGATCGAGAACGCGTCGCAGAAGCGCACGAAGCGGCTGGCCTTCTCGCCGGCCTCGATGTTGAGGGTGCCGGCCATCTGCGACGGCTGGTTGGCGATGATGCCGACCGAGCGGCCCTCGACCCGGCCGAACCCGATCACGATGTTCGGGGCGAAAAGCGGCTGCACCTCGAGGAACTCGCCGTGGTCGACGACGTGCTCGATGACGGTGTGGATGTCGTAGGGCTGGTTCGCCGAGTCCGGGATGATCGTGTTCAGCGTGCGATCCGCGTCGGTCGTCTCGAACTCGAAGCCGCTCTCGTACGTCGGCAGCTCGGCCATGTTGTTGTCCGGCAGGAAGCCGAGCAGGGTCCGCGCGTAGTCGATCGCGTCGTCCTCGTCCTCGGCCAGGTAGTGCGCGACACCGGAGCGGGTGTTGTGCGTGTACGCGCCGCCGAGCTCCTCCATGCCGACGTCCTCGCCGGTGACCGTCTTGATCACGTCGGGGCCGGTGACGAACATCTGGCTGGTCTTGTCGACCATGATCACGAAGTCGGTGAGCGCGGGGCCGTACACGGCGCCGCCGGCGGCCGGACCCATGATGATCGAGATCTGCGGCACGACGCCGGAGGAGCGCGTGTTCAGACGGAAGATCTCGCCGTACTTGCTGAGCGCGAGCACGCCCTCCTGGATCCGAGCGCCGCCCGAGTCGAGGATGCCGATGACCGGAACCCCGTTCTGCAGCGCGAACTCCATGATCTTGATGATCTTGTCGCCGGAGACCTCGCCGAGGGAGCCGCCGAAGGTGGTGAAGTCCTGCGAGTAGACCGCGACCGTGCGGCCGTTGATCGTGCCGACGCCGGTGACGACGGAGTCGCCGTAGGGACGGTTCTTGTCCATCCCGAACGCCGTGGTGCGGTGGCGCACGTACTCGTCGAACTCGACGAAGCTGCCCGGGTCGACGAGCAGCTCGATGCGCTCACGGGCGGTCATCTTGCCCTTGGCGTGCTGCTTCTCCTTGGCCTTCGCCTCGGCGGCGACGACGGCCTCGTCGTAGCGGAGGCGAAGGTCGGCGAGCTTGCCGGCGGTCGTGTAGAGGTCAGGCGTGTCCGTCACGGTCTCCACATTAGCGGCGGGGCCCGTCGGCTCGTTGGATGCCCGGCACAACGAGATCGGCGATCCTCTGTGCGGACCCTCCGGGCATCCGTGCCTCCCGACCGGGCGCTCCGCGTGCTGAGTAGGGTGACGGCATGGACTTCCCGCACAGCGCCGCAGCAGCCGCCCGCCTCGAGGTGCTCGCCTCGACCGGATCCACGAACGCCGACCTGCGCGCGCACGCGGACGACGAGTCGGGGTGGCCGCACCTGTCCGCGATCCTCACCGAGGATCAGGTCGCCGGGCGGGGAAGGCTGGACCGGAGCTGGACCACGCCCGCCGGCTCCGCGATCGCCCTGTCCGTGCTGCTGCGCGTCGCGGGCATCCCCGCCGCGGAGCGAGGCTGGATCCCGCTCGCCGCCGGGCTCTCGATGGCCGACGCGATCGTCGCGCAGTTCGAGCCCTCGCGCGCGGCGGAGGTCGGCGTGAAGTGGCCGAATGACGTGCTCGTCGGCGACCGGAAGATCTGCGGGATCCTCGCCGAGGCGACCGGGCCGGATGTCGTCACCGTCGGATCCGGCGTGAACACCGCGATGACCGCCGAACAGCTGCCGGTGCCCACGGCCACCTCGTTCGCCGTGGCGGGGGTGCAGGCCGACGTCGATCTGCTCGTCGCCGGGTACCTCGCCCGGCTGGACGGCTGGATCGCGGGGCTCGCCGAGCACGGGTCGGCGGTTGCGAGCGGGCTGCGCGATGCGGTCGTCGCGCGCTGCGTCACCCTCGGCCGCACCGTGCGGGTCGTGCTGCCGGGCGACGCCGAGCTCGTCGGCGAGGCGACCGGCATCGGCGAGGACGGCTGCCTTCTCGTGACGGCGAACGGATCCGAGCACCGCGTCGCGGCCGGCGACATCGTGCACCTGCGGCTCGCCTGACCCTTCGCGGTCGGACGTCAGCCCGATGAGCGGCCGAGCAGGGAGAGGCGGCTGAGCGCCCGCTCGAGGGAGACGGGCGGCACGGCCGAATCACGAATCCGCTCGGCGAGGGCCTCGGCGCGCACGTCGAGCCGCACGTCGCGGTCGTGGAGCACGTCGATCAGATGGCAGAAGCGGAGCAGGGGCTCGCGTCCGACCGTGGCGAGATCCGGGACGTCCTCGAGGAGGACCGCATCCGTCCGCTCCGCGAGCCAGAGGTACTGCAGCGTGCCGAGCGGTGCGCCGCAGAGCCCGTCGAAGGAGGCCCGGATCCGGTCGCCCGAGTGCTCCCGCACGGCGATCGGGATGCCGGTGCCCGTCGTCAGCACGGTGTCCGCGGCGGGGGAGGGATCGGCCAGGATCCATGACCCGCTCGCGAACCCGGTCGCGGGGCGGCCTGCGGCGTCGAGGCCGCGATAGTCGATCCCGGCGCCGATCGGGATGACGTCGAGGTGCTCCTCGATGAGCCGGATCGCCGGGACGAAGCGCTCATGCCAGAGGCCCGGCATGAGCTGCGACGGCGCGTCGTTGGACGTGGCGATGAGGAGCACGTCGCGGGTCAGGAGATGCCGCAGCACGGCCGTGAGGTAGACGGCGTCGGCGACGTCGTGCACGTGGAACTCGTCGAAGAGGAATGCACGGGCATCGCCCACGAGGTCGGAGATGACGTGGTCCAGCGGCGCACGTGCCGCGGGAAGCGCCGCCTGCAGGTCGCGGAAGAAGTCGTGGAAGTGCACGCGGCGCTTGCGCCGAGTGGGCAGCGCCGCGAAGTACGTCTCGGCGAAGAGCGACTTGCCGCGTCCTACGCCGCCCCACAGGTAGGCGCCGTGGGCGTGCGGCGCCTCCAGCACCGCGACAGCCGACTGCTGCGCGGCGTCGAGCACGATCCCGTCCGGGAGGCGCTCTGCGAGGCGGGTCGGTCGCACGGTCAGCCGGTGCGCCGCGATCGTCGTGTCGTCCTGCATGCGGCCGGGCCTCAGGCCCGGTGCAGCCGCGCGTGAAGGCGGCGCACCTCGTCGGCGAACTCCTCGACCGGGCCCGCGGTCTCCACCCCGGGCGCGATCGCGGTGATCGGGAGCACGGCGACGGGCCCGGCGGGGATGCCCCACTCCTCGAGCCATGCCGCGAGCTGCGCGGATCCGGTCGCGTACACGATGCGGCCGAGGCCGACCCACGCGTGCGCGGCCGAGCACATCGGGCAGTGCTCGCCGGAGGTGTAGACGACCGCGGTCGTGCGCTCGGCGGGGGTGAGGTTCTCCGCGGCCCAGCGGGCGATCTCGAATTCGGGATGACGGGTCGCGTCGCCGTCCTTCACGCGATTGCGGTCCTCGAAGAGCACCCGGCCTTCGGCATCCACGATGAGGGATCCGAACGGCTCGTCGCCGTCCGCCAGAGCCTCGGCGGCGAGGTCGACGCAGCGGCGGAGCAGGGCGCGCTCGGTCTCGGTGGGGGTGTGGAAGGAGGTCATGACTTCGAGCGTATCCGCCCCGCGGTCGCCGGGTCCGGGCCCGTCGTGCTCCACGTCGTCGGAGCGACCGGGTGCGCTCACGCCGCGACGGGTTCCGTGCGCGCCCGTCCGCCGAGGCGGGGCGTGCGGCTCGGATCGACGTGGGGAGGCGGGATGAACCACACCTTCGCGCGTGTCCCGATCCCGTCGATCCTGATGTCCCATCCGACGTCGTGGATCAGATGATGGCAGGTCTCACACAGCAGCACACCGTTCGACAGGTCGGTGGGGCCGTTGTCCCGGGCCCACCAGCGGATGTGGTGGGCCTTCGTCATCCCCGGCGGAAGTCCGCATCTGGCGCAGCCGCCGTCGCGTTCGGCCAGCGCGAGCCGCTGCGCCGTGGTGAAGAAGCGGACCCTGCGGCCCCAATCGAGGATCTCGCCTCGGGATCCGCAGACCCACGGGATGACCCCGCCCGCCGCTGCCATCCGGCGGACGGTGGTGATGCCGACCGGCTGTTCGATCCCGTCGATGAGTCCCGCCCCGGTGCCGTTTCGCAGCTCGTCCAGACCGACGCGGACGATCACGGTTGCGCCGCTCAGCGAGTCCTCGCTGTCGCAGCTCAGCGCGTGCGCGGCGAGATGCACGAGCGCGTCGGCCTGGATCTGCCGGACCGTCCTGCGGTCCGCGTCCGGGGCGTCCGGATCGCGGCCGTCGCGCTTGGCGGCGAACTCCGCCGACACGTAGCCCTGGATCGCGGTCTGCACCGCTGCCGCTCGCTCCGGATCGAGGACCGCGGTCAGGTGCAGCATCCCGCCGCGCTGGAACATCGACACCGAGGCCTGGCTTCGGAGGTCGTCCTCCCGCGGTTCCACGCCGTCCGGATCGAGGTGGGCTTCGAGGCGTGCGAGCATCCTTCGCACCTCGTCCAAGGAGAGGCCGGGCGCCTTCTCCGCCAGGAGGACCTCCGCTTCGGCGACGCGGTCGCGGCCGGCCCTCAGGAGCATCCGGTCGAGGAAGGTGACGATCAGATCGGCCGTCGCGGCGCCGATCCGCCCCACCGCGAGCGCGCGACGGACGTGCGGGAGCTTCGCCGGCAGCACCTCGCCGATCAGGTTCGTGCGCGGCGCCGTCGCCTCGCCGACCTTCATCAGCCGGGCCGCATCGCCCGTCGAGGATCCGGTCGTGGAGGCGATGAACAGGGCAGGATTGCGGAATCCCTGCTGCTTCGCAAGCCCGTCGGGACCGAGCTCCCGCCGGGACTCGTGCGCGATTCCCGCCGCCACCTCGGCGTGCACGGCCTCCAGCCGGCGACGGGTCAGCCCGATCGCCTCGTTCGCCGCGATCAGCCGCGCCCGGGACAGCGTCGATCCGCCCTCGGCGTCCGCCCAGGCCCGCTCGAGAAGCGCGACTGCTTCGAGGAGCGGGGCGAGGCTGCTGGACATGGCCTCAGCATAGCAAGATTCGAACATATATTCTAGTATTCTTCAGGATCTTCGCGCGGGTCGGGGACCCTCGCCGACTACCCTGGAAGGCGATATGGCACATCTTCTCGGGGCCGAAGGCCTCCACCTCGAGTTCCCCACGCGCGTGGTCTTCGACTCCGTCACCCTCGGCATCGAGGAGGGCGACCGCATCGGCATCGTCGGTCGCAACGGCGACGGCAAGTCCAGCCTGCTGGCCATGCTCTCCGGCCGGCTGGAGCCGCACGCCGGCCGGGTCACCGTGCGCGGCGGCACGCGGATGGGCGTGCTCGACCAGGCCGACGTGCTCGACGACGCGCTCACCGTGGGGCGGGCGATCGTCGGCGACACCCCCGAGCACGAGTGGGCCGGTGACCCCAGGGTGCGCGATGTGATCGACGGCCTCGTCCGGGATCTCGACTGGGAGGCGTCCGTCGCCGACCTGTCCGGCGGTCAGCGCCGGCGCGTCGCGCTCGCGCAGCTGCTCGCGGGGGATTGGGACATCGTCGCCCTCGACGAGCCCACGAACCACCTCGACGTCGAGGCCATCACCTGGCTCGCCGCGCATCTGAAGCGGCGCTGGGCCGCGAACCAGGGCGCGCTCATGGTCGTCACGCATGACCGGTGGTTCCTCGACGAGGTCTGCACCGAGACCTGGGAGGTGCACGACCGCATCGTCGAGCCCTTCGAGGGCGGCTATGCGGCGTACATCCTGCAGCGCGTCGAACGCGACCGGATGGCCGCGGCGACTGAGGCCAAGCGGCAGAACCTCGCCCGCAAGGAGCTGGCCTGGCTGCGCCGCGGTGCCCCGGCGCGCACCTCGAAGCCGAAGTTCCGGATCGACGCCGCGAACGCCCTCATCTCCGATGTGCCCGAGATCCGCGACCGGATCGCGCTGCAGTCCCTCGCCGTCTCCCGGCTCGGCAAGGACGTCGTCGACCTCATCGACGCGGGCGTCACGTTCCCGGCGACCGGATCCGCCCCCGAGCGGGAGGTGCTGCGCGAGGTCGAATGGCGGATCGCTCCGGGCGAGCGGACCGGGATCCTCGGCGTCAACGGCGCCGGCAAGTCGACCCTGCTCAGCCTCGTCGCGGGCACGGTCGCGCCGACCTCGGGGCGCGTCAAGCACGGCAAGACCGTGCAGGTGCGCACCCTCACCCAGCGCCTCGACGAGCTGCAGGACGTGTGGGACGAGCCCGTCCGCGTGGTGATCGGGCGCCTGCGCACGACGTACACCTTCGGGACCGGATCCAAGGCCGCCGAGCTCACGCCCGGGCAGCTGCTGGAGCGGCTCGGGTTCACCTCAGCACAGCTGTCCACGCCTGTCAAGGACCTCTCCGGCGGGCAGCAGCGCCGGCTGCAGCTGCTGCTCGTGCTGCTCGACCAGCCCAACGTCCTGATCCTCGACGAGCCCACGAACGACATGGACACCGACATGCTCGCGGCGATCGAGGACCTGCTCGACTCCTGGCCGGGCACGCTCCTCGTGGTGAGCCACGACCGGTACTTCCTGGAGCGCGTCACCGACCAGCAGTACGCGATCCTGCACCACCGCCTGCGGCACCTTCCGGGCGGGGTCGACGAATACCTGCGGCTGCGTGCACTCGAGGACGCGGCGCCGAAGGGCGCCGCCCCGGCCGAACCCGCCCCTGCGCAGGGCATCACGCCCGCGCTGAGCGGCGCGGAGCTGCGCACGGCGGAGAAGGAGCTCGCCGCCCTCGAACGCCGGATGCAGAAGCTCAACGACGCGATCGGGAGCGCCAAGCACGCCCTCGCCGATCACGACCAGTCCGACTACGCCGGGCTCGGTGAGAAGATGAAGGCCATCCAGGAGCAGCAGGACGAGGTGGACGAGCTCGAGCTGCGCTGGTTCGAACTCACCGAGCAGATCGGCTGACCCGCTCCGCTCCGATCCGCCCCGCGGATCCGCCCCACGCCGACGAGAGGCAGCGACGATGAACCTCCGCCACCTCGAGTACTTCCTCGCGATCGTTGAGCACGGCGGGGTGCACCGCGCCGCCGAGGCGCTGCACGTCGCCCAGTCCTCGATCTCGCAGACCATGCGCGCGCTGGAGAAGAGTCTCGGCGTCGAGCTGTTCCACCGGGTCGGGCGGGGCATCGTGCTCACCAGTGCGGGGGAGGGCCTGGTCGGATCCGCCCGGGCGATCCTGCGCGAGGTCGAGAACGCGCAGCGCGTGGTCACCGACATCGCCGCGGCGCGCGCCGGGCACCTGGACATCGCGTGCCTGCCGGAGCTCGTGACGGATCCGGTCTCCAACTGGATCGCGGGTTTCCTGAAGGTGCATCCCCAGGTGCGCTGCCGGGTCGAGCAGAGCCCGGACGTCGGGCGGGTCACCGAGATGGTGCGCGACGGCACCAGCGAGGTGGGCTTCGTGAGCGTGGCGAGCGCCGACGACCTGGAGTACATTCGGCTCGTCGAGCAGACCTATGTGCTGCTGTGCCCGCCCGGCAGCGAGGAGAAATGGCCGGATCCGGTGCCGCTGGCGATGCTGCGCGACGAGCTGTTCGTCTTCGGCGACCGCGAGTCGGGCGTGCGCGAGGTGATCGAGTCCACCCTGCGCCGGCACGGGGTGGAGCCCAAGGTCGTGCTGGAGGCCCGTCAGCGCGAGGCGGTGCTGCCGCTGGCGCTGTCCGGGCGGGCGATGGGCATCGTCCCGCTGCGCCTCGGCGCCACGTTCTGGCAGCGCGGCGGGGTGGTGCGGGAACTGGACCCGGCGATCTCGACCTCGATCTACCTGGTCAAGCGCCCCGGGCCGCTCACCGTGGCGGGTGCCGCGCTGCTCGCCGCGGCGCAGGCGTCGCTGCACTCCTGGGTCGCGGCGGTCGAGGCCGACGACGCGACAGCGGTGCCGCTGGTCGAACGCGCCGCGGCCGAGATGGCGCAGTGGGACGCCCGCATGGCAGCGGACGCGTCGCTCTGACGGGGAGCGCGACGATCGATAGGTGATTACGGTCAATCCGGTCCAATTCTTGTATTGGACGTGATCGGTCTCTTCTTCTTGGATGGATCCATCGAGATGTGATCCGCATCTCGGTCGACGAGGACCAGCGGCACCGACCGGCAGGTCGGAGCCCCCCAAGAGTCAAGGATGACCATGTCTTCACACGCAGTGACCGCCGCCGCGACGGCGCCCGGACGCCCGGGCAGGAGGATGACGCCGGTGCGCGCGTGGACCATCACGCTGCTGCTCGCGATCTTCCTGTTCTTCAACTACTCGGACAAGGCGCTGATCGGCCTCGCCGGCACCCACATCCAGCACGACCTGGGCCTGAGCGCGCAGCAGTTCGGCGTGATCCAGAGCGGCTTCTACTGGCTGTTCGCCGCCGGGGCGCTGCTGCTGGGCGCGCTTTCCAGCAGGATCAAGCTGCGCTGGTACCTCGCCGCGCTGATGCTGGTCTGGGTCTCGACCATGATCCCGCTGCTGGGCGTCATCGGATTCGGCACGCTGCTCGCCTGCCGCGTGATCCTCGGCTTCGCCGTCGGCCCCGCATACGCGCTCGCCAACCACTCGGTGCAGCTGCTCTTCCCCGCCGAGAAGCGCGCCCTCGCCTCGGGCGTGGTCACCGCCGGATCCTCGCTCGGCCCGCTCGTGATGGCGCCGGTGCTCTCCTGGATCATCGTCCAGTGGAGCTGGCACACCGGCTTCGCCGTGCTCGCCGTCGGCGGTATCGCCTGGGCGCTCGCCTGGCTCGTCTTCGGCGGATCCGCGCACGACGACGGCGGCACGGGCGAGCCCGCCGCGCTCTCGCCGCGCGCCGCCGCACGCGCCGCCAAGAGGGCGCAGAAGAAGGCCGCGATCGCCGCGACCGTCCCGGCGCACGTGCCCTACCGCGTGCTGCTCGGTACCAGCACGGTGATCGGCGTCGCGCTGCTGAACTTCTTCAGTTACTGGTCCACCAGCCTCAAGGTCGCCTGGCTCCCGGTGTATCTCGCGGACGGCCTCGGCTACGACACCATCACCGTCGGCCGCCTGGTCGCGCTTCCCTTCGCGACCGCCGCGGTCTTCTCGATCCTGGCCGGGTGGGTCTCGAACCGGCTCTACGCCCGCGGCTTCTCCCGTCGCGTCTCGCGCGGCTACCTCGCCGGCGGCCTGGTCGCCGGGTCCGGCCTGGCCATGTGGGGCTTCACCCTGGTTCCCGTCGGCTGGTTCCAGCTGACCCTGGTCGCCCTCGCGTTCTCGCTGAACACCGCCTCGATCGGCGTGGGCTTCGCCGCCCTCGGCGACATGATCAACCCGAAGAAGCGCGGCGGCATCATGGGCGGCATCGTCGCCCTGTCCAGCCTCGCCGGCATCGTCTCGCCGCTCGTGCTCGGCTTCACCGTCGGCGGTGCGAGCAGCAGCCCCTCGGCGGGCTACGACGCGGGTTTCGCCGTCATCGGCCTCATGATCGCCGGCGGCGCCATCCTCGCCACGATCTTCATCCGCCCCGACAAGGACCTCGACCGCGTCAACGCGTGGGCCGCCAGGCACGGCGAACTCGGCGCGAAGGGCGACGGGAAGGCCGTGGCGACGACCGCCGCGGACGCCGCCGCGACGGAGGACGACTGATGTCGCGGCCGCTCGAGGGAGTGCGGGTGATCGACTTCGGTCAGTTCATCGCCGCCCCCGCCGCCACCCAGCTGCTCGCCGACATGGGCGCCGAGGTCATCAAGGTCGAGGCGCACTCGGGTGACGCCGCGCGCTCGATCGGCGTGCACGGCGAGGCCATGATCAACGCCTTCAACCGCGGCAAGCGCAGCATCGTGCTGGACCTGAAGTCCGCCGACGGACTGGCGATCGCCCGGCGCCTGATCGCCGCGGCCGACATCGTGGTGCAGAACATGCGTCCCGGCGTGATGGCCTCGTTCGGCCTCGACGGCGAGACGCTGCTCGCCGAGCATCCGCACCTGGTCTACGCCGGCATCTCGGCCTTCGGCACCGCCGGGCCGTCGAAGATGCGGTCGGGGCTCGACATCACGGCGCAGGCCGAGAGCGGCCTCATGCACATGACCGGCGAGCCCGACCGCGACCCGCAGAAGGTCGGCGCGCAGATCGTCGACGCGGCCACCGCCTACGCCGCCGCGGCGGCCGTGCTCGGCGCGTACGTCAACCGGCTGCGCACCGGCAGGGGCGACATCGTGGAGACGTCGCTGCTCGAGGTCGCGATGCACCTGCAGGCGCCGATGATCGGGGCGTTCCTGGCGAACGGCGTCGAGCCCAAGCGGGTCGGCAGCGGTCAGCCCACGGTCGCCCCCGCGGCCGACATCATCACGACCGCCGACGGCGCCTTCATCCTCTCCGCCTACTCGCAGACCCACTTCGCCAGGCTGTGCACGCTGATCGGCCGCGACGATCTCGCCGTCGACGAGCGCTTCGCCACGAACGCCGCCCGGGTGCGCAACCGCCCGGCGCTGCTGGACGAGCTGCGCGCGGCGTTCGCCGAGCGCACCACGTCGTCGGCACTCGAGCTGCTCACCGGCAACGGCCTGGTCGCGGGCCGGATCAGCACCTACACGGACCTCACCCGCAGCGAGGACGTGCGCGCCATCGGGATCCTCATCGACACCGACGGCGCCCTCGGTCGCGTCGGGACGGTGGGCTCGCCCTACACGATCGGCACGGACACGCGCCGCCCCGCCGCCGGAGCGCCCGCGCTCGGCGAGCACACGGCGCAGATCCTCGCCGAACTCGATTACAGCCCCGCCGAGATCGCCTCCCTCTCCCACGCCGGCGCCATCGGCCCGGTCGACGCCCAGTAAGGAATCAGCACCATGCGACGCACCATTTTCGACGAAGACCACCACGCGTTCCGCGAGGCCGTGCGCGACTTCATGCGCAGCGAGGTCGTCCCGCACATCGACCAGTGGGAGAAGGACGGATCCGTCCCGCGCGAGGTGTTCCGGCGCACCGCCGACCTCGGCATCAACGGCCTGCAGATCCCCGAGGAGTACGGCGGGGGCGGGATGGACAGCTTCCTGTTCAACATGATCGCCTTCGAGGAGATCGGCTACGCCGCCGCCTCCCTGGGCGGGCTGCAGGTGCACCTCAACACCGTGCTGCCGTACTTCCTGCATTACTGCAACGACGAGCAGAAGCAGCGCTGGTTCCCCGGCTTCGCCGACGGATCCCTGATCGCCTCGGTCGCGATGACCGAGCCGGGCACCGGATCCGACCTCGCCGGCATGAAGACCACCGCCGTCCGCGACGGCGACGACTTCATACTCAACGGCGCGAAGACGTTCATCACCGGCGGCATCAACGCGGACCTGGTCATCGTCGCCGCGCGCACCTCCCGCGACGACGACGACCGCCGGCACGGCCTCACCCTGCTCGTGGTCGAGGACGGCATGCCCGGCTTCATCAAGGGCCGCAACCTCGACAAGCTGGGCCTGAAGTCCTCCGACACCGCGGAGCTGGCGTTCCAGGACGTGCGCGTGCCCGCGGCCAATGTGCTCGGCGAGGTCGACAAGGGTTTCGGGATGCTCGGGAACAACCTCTCCCAGGAGCGGCTGTCGATCGCGATCACCGCGCAGGCCACGGCCACGGCCGCGCACCGCCTCGCGCTGGACTACGTCAACGAGCGCCTCGTCTTCGGCAAGCCGGTCGCGCACTTCCAGAACACGAAGTTCGTGCTCGCCGAGTGCGCCACCCAGCTGCAGGCAGGTCAGAGCATGATCGACCAGGCCGTCGTCGCGCTGGACGAGGGCACCCTGACGCCGGCCGACGCCGCGATGGTGAAGCTGTTCGTCACCGAGGCGCAGGGCAGGATCATCGACCAGTGCCTGCAGCTGCACGGCGGCTACGGCTACATGCGGGAGTACGCGATCTCGCGGCTGTACGCCGACGCCCGCGTCAGCCGGATCTTCGGCGGCACGAACGAGGTCATGAAGGTCGTCGTCGCGAAGTCGCTGGGGCTCTGAGATGCGGATCGCCGATTCGCACGTCGTCGTCACCGGCGGCGCCTCGGGCCTGGGCCTGGCCACCGCCGAGCGCCTCCACCGTGCGGGCGCCACCGTCACCATCCTCGACCTGCCGCAGTCCGCCGGCACCGAGGTGGCCGCCCAGCTCGGCGAGCGCGTGCGCTTCGCCGGCGTCGACATCACCAGCGAGGAGCAGGTCTCCACCGCGTTCGCCGAGGCCGCCGCCGCGCGGCCGGTGCGCGCACTGGTGCACTGCGCGGGCCGTGGCCGCCCGATGCGGATCCTCGACCGCGAGGGCAACGCCGCACCGCTGGGTGACTTCGCCGGGATCGTCGACCTCAACGTCGTCGGCACGTTCAACGTGCTGCGCTTCGCCGCGCAGCACATGGCGAAGAACGAGCCGCTCGACGGCGACCGGGGCGTGGTCGTGCTCACCGCCAGCGTCGCCGCGTTCGAAGGCCAGATCGGGCAGATCAATTACGCCGCCTCGAAGGCCGCGATCGTCGGCATGACCCTGCCCGCGGCCCGCGACCTCGCGAAGGTCGGGATCCGGGTGTGCACGATCGCCCCCGGCACCTTCGCCACCCCGCTGCTGCTGAACGCGGGCCGCCCCGACATCGTCGAGTCGCTCGCCGCGTCGATCCCGCACCCGAGCCGCCTCGGCGACCCGGACGAGTTCGCGGCGCTCGCCGAGCACATCATCTCCAACGGGATGCTCAACGGCGAGACGATCCGCATCGACGGCGCGATCCGCATGGCGCCGCGCTGAGCGACCGCCGCCCGAGAAGAACCGTCAGAGAAGAAGAGAGTCATCATGCGTGATGCAGTCATCGCCACCGCGGTACGCAGCCCCGTCGGCCGCCGCAAGGGCGCCCTCGCCGGTCTGCACCCGGTCGACCTGTCCGCCGCCGTGCTCAACGCCCTGGTCGCCAGGGCCGGCATCGACCCGTCCGTCGTCGACGACGTGATCTGGGGCTGCGTCGGCCAGGCCGGAGAGCAGGCCAGCAACATCGGCCGCAACGCCGTGCTGTCCGCCGGCTGGCCGGTCACCGTGCCCGGCACCACCGTCGAGCGTCAGTGCGGATCGAGCCAGCAGGCCATCCACTTCGCTGCGGCCGCGGTGATCTCCGGGCAGAACGACATCGTCGTCGCCGGCGGCGTGGAGAACATGACCCGGATCCCCCTGGGCACGGCCCGTCGCAACGGTCCGGGCGACCCGTTCAGCGAGCAGCTGCTGGCGAACGTCGGGGCGTCCGAGCTCAACCAGGGCCGCGGTGCGGAGATCCTCGCGAAGCGCCACGGTCTCAGCCGCGAGTGGCTGGACGAGCTCGCGCTCCAGTCGCACCAGCGCGCCGCCGCCGCGCAGGACGCCGGGCACTTCGCCGAGGAGATCGTGCCGATCATGACCGAGGACGGCGTCTTCTCCGCCGACGAGGGCATCCGCCGCTCCTCGACGATCGAGGCGCTGGCGGCCCTGGCCCCGGTCTTCGGCGAGGACGGGCGGATGACCGCGGGGAACTCCTCGCAGATCTCCGACGGCTCCAGTGCGGTGATCATCACCACCAGCGAGAAGGCGCGCGAGCTCGGTATCACCCCGCTCGTGCGCGTGCACGCGACCGCCGTGGTCGGCTCGGATCCGATCGCGATGCTGGACGCCCCTGGCCCCGCCACGCACAAGGTGCTGTCGCGCGCCGGGCTCGGCATCGACGACATCGGCACGTTCGAGGTGAACGAGGCGTTCGCGAGCGTCGTCGGCGCCTGGTTCGCCGACACCGGGGTGTCGCGCGAGAAGGTCAACCCGGACGGCGGCGCGATCGCCCTGGGCCACCCGCTCGGCGGATCCGGCGCGCGCCTGACCGCGACGCTGGTGCATCGCATGGTGCGCGAGGGGCACCGCTACGGCCTGCAAACCATGTGCGAGGGCGGCGGCATGGCGAACGCCACGATCTACGAGAACCTGCAGATCTGAGGCCACAGCCGTGACAGAGCAGAACGTCGCTGCGGCCGCGCCCGCCGCCGTGCGCGACGCCGCGCCCGGAGCCGCCGCCGCGGAGGAGCCGCTGCGCCGCGAGGTCCGCGATCGGATCCTCGTGCTGACGCTGAACCGTCCGCACGCGAAGAACGCCGTCAACCTGGCGCTCGCGACCGCGCTCGCCGGGGCCCTGGAGGAGTTCGATGCGGACCCGCAGCTGCGGGTGTGCGTCGTCCGCGGCGCCGGCGGCAGCTTCTGCGCCGGCATGGACCTCAGAGCGTTCGCGGCGGGGGAGGTCCCGATCGTCCCCGGCCGCGGGTTCGGCGGCGTGGCCGAGCGCACCGCACGCAAGCCGGTGATCGCGGCCGTCGACGGGTTCGCCCTCGGCGGCGGATTCGAGATCGCGCTGGCCTGCGACCTCATCGTCGCCGGCGAGGACGCCCTGTTCGGCCTGCCCGAGGTGACCCGCGGCATCACCGCGAACGGCGGCGGACTGCTGCGACTGCGCGAACGGATCCCCTACCACGTGGCGATGGAGCTCGTGCTCACCGGCCGCAGGATCTCGGCCGCGGAGGCCGGTGCGCTGCACCTGGTGAACCGGGTCACGGCCGCCGGCGCTGCCCTGGACGGTGCGCTCGCGCTCGCCGCCGAGATCGCGAACAACGCGCCGCTGGCCGTGCAGGCCTCGAAGGAGGTTCTGCTGCACGCGGCGGACTGGCGTCTCGAGGAGCGCTTCGAGAGGCAGCGCGCCGTCACGTCGGCGATCCGCGGATCCCGCGATGCGGCCGAGGGCGCGAGGGCCTTCGTGGAGAAGCGCGATCCGGTGTGGACCGGATCCTGATGACGAGCATGTGCAGAAAGGCGAGCCGATGAAGATCGTGGTCCTCGTGAAGGAAGTGCCGGACACCTACGGCGAGCGCACGCTCAGCCTGGAGACCGGGCTCGCCGACCGCGGCGCATCGGAGGCGGTGATCGACGAGATCGGCGAGCGCGCACTCGAGGTCGCGCTCGCGCACGCCGACGCCGTCGACGGTGTCGAGGTGTCGATCCTCACGGTCGGCCCCGACTCGGCGACGACCAGCATCCGCAAGGGCCTCGCGATGGGCGCGGGCACGGCGACCCACGTCGCCGACCCCGCACTCGTCGGCGCCGACCTGGGCCTGACCGCCGAGGTGATCGCGGCCGCGCTGCGCGCCGACGGATGGGACCTGGTGATCGCCGGCAACCAGTCCACGGACGGAACCGCGGGGATGCTCCCCGCCATGGTCGCCGAGCTGCTCGCGGTGCCCGTGCTGACCGACCTCGGCACCGTCGCGATCGAGACCGGCGCCGTCTCCGGCACCCGTGCGGGCGACGAGGCCGTAATGCAGGTGCGGGCGGAGCTGCCGGCGGTGATCTCGATCACCGAGCAGCTCCCGGACGCGCGGTTCGCGAACTTCAAGGGCATCATGGCGGCCAAGAAGAAGCCGATCGCGGTGAAGACCCTCGGCGACCTGGGCATCGACGCCGAGGACATGACGGCCTCGCGCGCCATCATGATCGGGATCTCCGCGCGCCCGCCGCGGCAGGCCGGGGTCAAGGTCGTCGACGACGGCAGCGCCGTCGCGCAATTGACCTCGTTCCTGATCGAGAACCGGCTCGTCTGAGCCCGCGTTCCGGCAGGCAGACACACATTTCACGGACCGCAGGGGATCACATCATGGAATTCGCAACGGACTCGATTCTGGTGCTGCTGGACGCCTCGCCGAGCGGAGCGCCCGCGAGGTCGTCGGGGGCGCTGCTGGGCGCGGCCGCGCTCGTCGGCACGCCGGTCGCGGTCGTCCTCGGCGACGAGAGCGCGGCGGCCCAGGCGGCCGGTCTCGGCGCGGTCCGTGTGCTGCGCGCGGCTTCCGGGACCGCGCCCGTCGACGCGCTCGCCGCGGCCGCCGCGCAGGTGCACCCCGAGGCGGTGCTGGTGTCGCACTCGAACGCCGGGCGCGAGGCCGCCGCCCGCTTCGCCGCGCGCACCCGCTCCGGGCTGATCTCCGACGCGGTCGGCGTCGCGCGCGACGACGAGGGCGTGACCGCGGTCAACGCGGCCTACGGCGGGGCGTACACGGTCAGGTCCGCGGTGACCTGGGGCGCCCCGGTGATCACGGTGCGCCAGGGCGCCGTGGACGCGCGCGCCACCGCCCAGCCGCTCGTCGAGGCACTGCTCGAGGTGCCCGCGAGCGAGGTCCGCCCGGTCGCGGTGCTCTCGGTCGAGCCGGTGGTCGCGGCCGGTTCCCGGCCCGAACTGCGCGGCGCGAAGATCGTCGTCGCCGGCGGTCGCGGGCTCGGGTCCAAGGACGACTTCGTGCTCACCGAGCATCTTGCCGACGCGTTCGGGGCGGCCGTCGGGGCATCCCGCGCGGCGGTCGACGCGGGCTGGGTGCCGCAGAGCCACCAGGTCGGCCAGACCGGGGTCTCGGTCGCGCCGCAGCTCTACGTCGCGCTCGGCATCTCCGGGGCGATCCAGCACAAGGCCGGCATGCAGACGTCGAAGTTCATCGTGGCCGTGAACAAGGACGCGGACGCGCCGATCTTCGAGATCGCCGACTTCGGGATCGTCGGCGACGTGCACGAGGTCGTGCCGCAGCTGGTGTCGGCCCTCGAGGGGCTGCGGGCGTGAGCGCGACGACGATCGAGCGCGGCATCCGGCAGGGTCTGCCGCGCGTCGCCGGGGGCGCGCCCTGGCCGCCCGTGGGCCCGGCCTGGCCGGGCGCGGGGACGGCCACGGTCACGGCAGCGGTCTCCGCTCCCACGGTCGCCGCCGTCGCCGCCGTTGAGGCGGTGTGCTCGCCATCACCTGCTGTTCCCGCCGCGACGCCGGTCTCCTCCGCGGTCGGGGCGGGTGAGACACCGCTTCGACGCGGCCTGCCGCGCGAGGCCGGGGGAGCGCCCTGGCCGCTCGCAGGATCCGCCCCGATGACGGCGAAGACGCCGGGGACGACGCCGGCGACGGCGCCGGCGACGGCGGATCCGGTCCTCGCGTCCGCGGAAGCGGATCCGATCGCCGTGCCGGCCCTCGCCGACCCCCGCCCTGCGCCCCTGACGGCGCGAGAGCACCGCGCGGTCGCCGGGGCGACCGCGGCCGCCCCGGCGACCGCGGACCGTTCCGAGACGACCCCCGCCCCCGCGCCGGTCGTCCGCGGCACGACGCGAGGGCAGCGGGCGAAGCGCATCGTGCTCGGCGGCCTCGGCGCCGTTCTCGGACTCGGCGTGCTCGTGCTCGCCGCCCGCGGCGTGACCACGCTGCCCGGGGTGCCCGCGTTCCTGGAGCGCTTCCCCGGCGCCTACCAGCCGGCCCCGCAGCCGGACCCCGGCTTCGCGCCGTGGGTCGGCTGGACGCACTTCCTCAACCTCTTCTTCATGGCGCTGATCGTGCGCACCGGTCTGCTGGTGCGCCACCAGCAGAAGCCGCCGGCCTACTTCGCCCCGCGCTCCGGCGGCAACAAGATCAGCATCCACCTGTGGCTGCACACCGCCGTCGACCTGCTCTGGATGCTGAACGGGGTCGTCTTCGTCGTGCTGCTGGCCGTCTCGGGGCACTGGGCGCGACTGGTTCCGACGAGCTGGGACGTCGTGCCGAACGCGATGTCGGCGGCGCTGCAGTACGCGACGCTGGACTGGCCCACCGAGAACGGCTGGGTGAACTACAACAGCCTGCAGCAGCTCATGTACTTCGCCGTGGTGTTCGTCGCCGCGCCGCTCGCCGCGATCACCGGGGTGCGCATGAGCCGGTGGTGGCCGCAGAACGCGGGGCGGCTGAACAGGCTGTACCCCGCGCCGCTCGCGCGCCGGATCCACTACCCGGTGATGCTGTTCTTCGTCGTCTTCGTGATCGTGCACGTGTTCCTCGTGCTCACCACCGGCGCGCTGAAGAACCTCGGGCACATGTTCGCCGGATCCGATCAGGCCGGCCTGGGCGGGCTGTGGCTGTTCCTGGGCGCCCTGGTGCTCACCGGTGCCGCCGTGGCGGCCGTGCGCCCGCTGCTGCTCGCCCCGATCGCCGGACTGTTCGGCAGGGTCAGCGAGCGGTAGGGCGGCCGCATCGTCATAGTGGGTCTCACCACAGCCGGGTCGGCGGGGCGAGGTGTAGAAATGGGGTGGGGGTGCGCGACGAAGCGCCCGCGTCCGAACGCCCTCAGCCGATCACGAGCGCGTTCGCGCGTGCGGCTCTTCGACACATCCCCCACCGGAAGGACCCCTGCCCATGAGCAACGGACTTGACGTCTTCAACGCCTACCCGACCGAGGAGCTCACGGAGATCCTCTTCGAGTCCTGCCACCTTCCCGTCCGCCGGTTCGCCGACGCCGTCACCGCCGCGCGTCCGTACGACAGCGTCGACGCCCTCGTCGCGACCGCGCAGGCGCAGGTCGCCGACCTCACCGAGGACGAGGTGCGCAGCGCCCACAACGGCCTGGACCGGATCGGCATCGTCTACACCGGCAACGACGCGGAGTCCCGCTGGTCCCGGGACGAGGAGGGCGGGATCGCCCAGGACGCCGAGACCGCGAAGGCCTTCGACGATGCGAACCAGGCCTACGAGGACCGTCACGGCCACGTGTTCCTGATCTGCGCGACCGGCCTCAGCGGCGACGAGATCCTGTCCGAGCTGCACCGCCGGACCGCGCTCGACGACGCGGCCGAGAACGAGCAGATCAAGTCCGAGCTGCGCGGACTGATGAACGTGCGCCTGCCGAAGATCCTGGGCGCCCTCGCGTCGGCCTGACCGCCGACGCACCGCCGAACGACGAGGCGGGGTGCGGGAGAGTCGATCTCCCGCACCCCGCCTCCGTGTCGTCGGGCGACCGGATCAGCCCAGTTCGCGGGCGATGCGCGCGGCCGTCTTCTGCAGCAGCGGGACGCGGCGGGTGATCTGCTCGACGTCGTGCACCATCCGGATCGCGGTCATCGACAGCGCGCCGACCACGCCGGCGGGCGTCCGGATCGGCACGGCGACGCAGTTGACGAAGTCCTCGAACTCGGCGTCGTCGACGGCCCAGCCGCGGGCGGCGACGATCTCGAGCTCGGCGTCCAGGGCGGCCCTGGTCGTGATCGTCCGCTCGGTGTGCGGGGTCCAGTCCGTGTCCGCGAGCAGGGCGTCGCGGCGCGGGACGTCGAGGTCGGCGAGGATCGCCTTGCCCACGGCGGTGCAGTGCGGCAGGACCCGGGATCCGATGCGCGAGTACATCCGCACCCCGGCCGGATCCTCGACCTTGTCGACGTACACGATCGTGTCGCCCATGAGCGCGGCGACGTGCAGGGTGTTGCCGAGGACCTCGTGCAGCGCCCGCACGTGGGCGGACGCCGCCTCGCGGAGGTCGAGGTTGTCGAGCGACGCCTGCGCGAGCGAGACCAGGTGGAAGCCCAGTGTGAACGTGCCGTCCTGGCGCCGGCGCGCGTAGCCGACCTCCTCGAGGGACTGCAGCTCGCGGAACATCGTGGACCGGTGCAGACCGAACTCCTCGGCGAGCTGGGCGACCGTCTTGGGGCGGGTGGCGATCGCATCGAGGATGGCCGCCGCGCGCTTCACGCTCTGTGACATCGCGGCCGCCTAGAAGAAGGTGCGCACGAGTTCGACGACCCGGTCGGATCCGGCGGACTCCACGACCGGCAGGAAGTGCCATTTGTCGAAGGCGGTGCACGGGTGCGAGAGCCCGAGCCGGACCACGTCGCCGATCGCGACGGCGGTCTCTCCCGGCCTCAGATACGTGTGCTGGTCGTTCATCGCCGCGACCGCGGCGCCGGGCAGCGGCTGTGCCGGCGCGCCGAGGTCGACGGCGACCTGCTGCGGTTCCGGCAGGCCCTCGTCGAACGGGAAGTCGCGCTTGCCGCCGTCGATCAGTGCGAGGCCGGGCTCGGGGTGCGAGACGACCCGGGCGAAGCCGTGCATCGCCGAGCGCAACCGGCCGCCGGTCTCGTCGGCCGCCGAGCGGTCGAGGGGCGAGATGCCCCGGTAGAAGCCGTCGTCGTGGACGATGTAGGCGCCGGATCGCAGCGTCCACCGGGTGCGGGCATCGGCGGCGATCGCGTCGGCCCAGACATCGGCGACGAAGTCGAAGTAGGCGCTGCCGCCCGCGGTCACGTAGACGTCGCCCTCGTCGTACAGGTCGCGGAAGGCGGCGTGCACGGCCAGCTGATCGCCGAGGTATCCGCGCACGGCGTCGATCGCGGCGGGGGAGCGGTCGTGACCGAGGCTGCCCTCATACCCCGCGACGCCGGCGAGCCGGAGCACATCCGATGCGGCGATGCGCCGCCCGATCCCGATCGCCTCCTCGACGCTGCGGGCGCCGGTGCGCCCGCCCGGGGCGCCGAGCTCGACGCACACGTCGACCGGACGCGGGGTGCCGGCCTCGCGGAGCACCTGCTCCATGCGTTCGACCGTCCGGATCGAGTCGGCCCAGCTGACGAACCGGAAGCCGGGGTCGGCGAGCTCGCCGGCGAGGTAGTGCAGCGACCGCTCGTCGACGACGCTGTTCGCGAGCAGCAGCGAGTCCGCGCCGAACGTGCGGGCGACGCGGATCTGCCACATCGTGGCGAGGGTGATCCCGGTGCAGCCCGCGTCGAGCTGGCGCTGCCAGAGCGCCGGGGCCATCGTCGTCTTGCCGTGCGGCATGAGGGACAGTCCGCGCGCGGCCGTCCATCGGGCCATCACGTCCAGGTTGCCGCGCATCGCCTCGTCGTCGAGGGCGATGATCGGCGTCCAGAACTCGGACAGCCGCGGCTCGGTCGCGAGGAACTGGTCCACGGTCAGTCCGACGGCGCGGTCGGGGAGCCCCTTGTCGCGCGCGGTCAGGCGCTCGGCGCCCAGTTCGTCCAGCTGAAGCGGTGCCATGCGTCCTCCGAGCGGGTGTCGACGCGGATGCGGATCGCATCGCGTGTGACTGCCGATGCTACCGACTCGGGTCATGCTGTGCAAATAGTGCAACGGCTGTTGCAGATACCGCTCAAGCGCGCCATGATCGCGGAGATGGATGCTGACACTGTCCCCGCGCTGATCGCCATCGGCGAGACCATGGCCATGATCGCCCCGTTCGACACCGAATCCCTGCTCACCGCGCAGGACGTGCGGCTGAGCATCGGCGGCGCCGAATCGAACGTGGCGATCCACGTCGCCGCACTGGGCGGATCCGCGTCCTGGGTGAGCGTGCTCGGCAACGACGTGCTCGGCCGGCGGGTGCACCGGGAGATCTCCGATCACGGCGTCGACACGCGCTGGGTGACCTTCGACGGCGTGGCCCGCACGGGCGTCTACTTCAAGGACCCCGGCCGGGGCGTGCTCTACTACCGGGCCCGATCGGCGGCCTCGCGGATGAGCCCGGCCACGATCGCGCACGTCCCGCTGGAGCAGGCGCGGATCGTGCACGTGTCCGGCATCACGCCCGCGCTCTCCGCGGACTGCGCCGCGCTGATCGAATCCGTGATCGCCCGGGTCGCCGCGAGCCCCGCGCTGCTGAGCTTCGACGTCAACCACCGGCAGGGTCTGTGGACCGCCGAGGGTGCGGCCCCGGTGCTGCGCGACATCGCGAACCGGTCGGATCTCGTCTTCGTCGGCCGCGACGAGGCCGAGACCCTGTGGGGCTGCCGGACGGCGGACGACGTGCGCGAGATCCTGCCCGGCCCCGGGCGCCTGATCGTGAAGGACGGGGACGTCGGCGCCACCGAGTTCTCCGCCGAGGGCAGCGTGTTCGTCGCGGCGATCCCGACCACGGTCGTCGAACCGGTCGGCGCCGGGGACGCATTCGCCGCCGGCTATCTCGATGGCCTGCTGCACGGCCGCACTCCGCGGGAATGCCTGCAGGGCGGGCACGAGCGCGCGCACCTGGTGCTCCAGTCGACGAGCGACGGCGCGCCCGCCGCACGATAGGGGATCCGACATGCCCGATCTGCGCGCGCGCCTCGCCTTCGTCGACGCCCTGCTCGACTACCAGATCGACGTCGTCGCGGCCTCCCGCGTGGTCGCGGAGGGGACGGCGGTGCTCGTCGACACCCGCCGGCAGGAGTCGTGGGACCACGGGCACGTCCTTGGCGCCCTGCACCTGCCGTCCACGGCACCGGACGCGTTGCCCCGGGACCGGACCCTCCTCGTCTACGGCTGGGGGCCGGGGTGCAACGGCGCCACGGTCGCGGCGCGGGATCTGCTCGCCGCCGGGTTCGATGTGCGGGAGATGATCGGCGGCTACGAGTACTGGGCGCGCAACGGCTTCCCGGTCGTGCGCGGCGGCGAGGTCGTGCGCATGACCCCCGATCCGCTCGTGACGGCCGAGACCGGCCCCGAGAAGGACTGATCCGCGGAGCTGGATCCCTCCCGCTCCGTACGGCACGGGAATACAGTGGCAGTGCGCGGCGCTGTGCCTTCCGCGGGCGGCGCACGTCGTCGCGCCAGCGAGCTCGGGAGGCGTCGATGCAAGGACTCGAGGTCACCGTCCTGCTGGGGTTCACGATCCTGGCGGGCGCCCTGTTCGCACCGCGCCTGCGCGTCGCCCTCCCGCTCGTGCTCGTCGTGCTCGGCCTGCTGCTCGGCTTCGTCCCGGCCCTGCGCGCCGTCCAGCTCCCGCCCGAGACCACGCTGCTGCTGTTCCTGCCGGTGATGCTGTTCTGGGAGAGCCTGACCACGTCGCTGCGGGCGATCCGCCGCGACTTCCGCTACATCCTGCCTATGAGCACGCTGCTCGTGGTCGCGTCCGCGTTCGGTGTCGCCGGCATCGGACTGCTGTTCGGCCTGCCATGGGAGACCGCGCTCATCCTCGGCGCCGCCGTCGCGCCGCCGGACGCGACCGCCGTCGCCGCACTCGGCCGACTGCTGCCTCGGCGGATGTTCATGAAGCTCAAGGCGGAGAGCCTCACCAACGACGGCACCGCGCTCGTGCTGTACGCGATCGGCATGTCGCTCGCGGTGGGCCGGCACGTCACTCCGCTGAGCGTGACCTGGACCGTACTGGTCTCCTACGTCGGCGGGATCGCGGCCGGGGTCGCGGTCGCCGCGCTGGGCTACCTGCTGCTGCGCTCGATCGCCTCGACCATCGTGATCAACACGACGCTGCTGCTGATCCCGTTCGTCGCGTTCCTGCTCGCCGAGCTGATCGGGGCCTCCGGGGTGCTGGCCGTCGTCGTCGCCGGCGTCATCATCGCCTACGTCTCGCCGCGGGTGACCACGGCCCCCTCCCGCCGGCAGGCCGAGTCCGCGTGGCCGTTCGGCGTGTTCCTGCTCAACGGATCCCTGTTCGTGCTGATCGGGCTCGAGGTGCAGTACGTCGTGCATCAGACCTCGGTGGGGGCGATCGGGCGCCTCGTGCTGGTCACGCTCGCCGTCTGGGTGGTGCTGCTCATCGTGCGCTACCTGTTCCAGCTGCTCAGCGCACCGTTCCAGCGGCATCCCGGACCACGTCCGCCGCGGGGCGTGCGCGCGCGCTCGCGCGTGCTCACCACCATCGCCGGCATGCGGGGTGCGGTGTCCCTCGCGATCGCGCTGTCGGTCCCGGCCGGGACCGTGGCCGGCGGTGCGCTGGACGGCCGCGACGAGGTCGTCTTCGTCACCGCCGGGGTGATCCTGCTCAGCCTGCTCGTGCAGGGCACGATGCTGCCCGCGATCGTGCGCTGGGCGCGGATCCCCGCGGATCAGGCCGAGGTCGAGGAGTACGAGCTCGCCGAGCGGTCGATCTCCGGTGCAGCGCTCGCCGTGCTGGATGAGCTCGCGGTCGAGCACGGCGTGAGCGACGAGGTGCGCGACCGGATCCGGTTCGAGGGGTACCAGGCGCTCGAGTACGCGAATGCGCGGACGTTCGCCCGGGAGCAGGCGCTCGTCGACGCCGAGGTGGACGCCCTGGACAAGCTGCTGGGCGAGCCGGATCCGCTCGCCGCGGCCGGCGGGACGGACGGGATCGGCGGCACGGGCGAGGACGGCGTCGACACCGTCGACGCCACAGGCACGGCCCCGCCTCGCCGGACGATCATCGAGGGCGCGACGCTGCAGATGATCGCCGCCTCGGAGGACGTCGATCTGATGCAGCGCTCGCCGCTGATCCGGCACGAGGAGTTCACGCGGCTGAAGCTCGCGCTGCTCGATCGCAAGCGCGAGGTGCTGCTGGGGCTGCGCCGCTCCGGCACGGTCGACGACCTCGTCGTGCGGCGGATCTCGGCGCGCCTCGACCTCGAGCAGCTGCGCCTGCAGGGGCTCGAGGACTTCGACTGACGCTTCCCGCCGCCGGTCCCCGCCCCCGGTGCCGACCGCTTCGGCAGGCGCGGCGACCGTTCCCCGGCCGGCTGTGACGGCGTGTGACGAATCGATTCGGCGGGACCGGATACCACTAATACCGTGACGGAGTCCCCCCAGAGAGGAACCCGCCCCACCATGTCCCGCACCCTGAAATCCGCCCTCGCCGCCACCACGGCGATCACCGCACTCGTCGTCGCCCTCACCGGCTGCTCCTCCGCGTCCAGCAGCGCGACCGGCGCGAACGACAACCCCTACGCTCTGGTTCAGTCCGGCACGCTGCGTGTCGGCACGCTCACGGACGCACCGCCGAACATCTTCCTGAAGGACGGCAAGTTCACCGGCTTCGACAACGACCTGCTCACCGCGGTCGCGAAGAAGCTCGATCTCAAGGTCGAGTTCGTCGGCACCGAGTTCAGCTCGCTGCTCGCGCAGGTCAAGACCAAGAAGTTCGACGTCGGATCGTCCTCGATCACGATCACGGACGCGCGCAAGAAGACCGTCGACTTCACGAACAAGTACGACTTCGGCTACCTGGGTCTCGAGGTCCCCGCGGGCTCCGCGATCACCTCTTTCGACCAGCTCAAGGGCAAGCGCGTCGCCGTCGTGCAGGGCACCGTGCAGGACGACTACGCGACCCACAACGGGCTCGACCCCGTGCGCGTGCCGGACTACAACACCGCGCTCAACCAGCTGAAGACCGGCACAGCCGACGCCTGGATCTCGCCCGCCGAGATCGGCGAGAAGACGGCGTCGGAGTCAGGTGGCAAGATCGTCGCCGTCGCCAAGAAGCTCAGTGAGAACGGCATGGCCTTCGCGGTCGCACCGGGCAACGACAAGCTCCGCGAGGCGCTGAACAAGGGCCTCGACGAGGTCATCGCCGACGGCACGTGGAAGAAGCTCGAGGACCAGTACTACCCGGGTCGCGAGATCCCGGCGGGCTTCGTGCCCGGCAGCGGCAAGTAATCGGACCCGAGGGCAGGGTCGATTCCGAGCAGTGAGCCGATGCGGTACCGTCCCAATGCGGACGGACCGCATCGGCTGAGGGGAGCGAAACAGGCGTGGATGCGCTGAACACGATCTGGTCGACGTTCTTCGACCTGGACGCCATGGCCAAGGCGTTCCCCGACCTGCTCACGGTCGGGCTGCCGAACACCCTGCTCCTGGCGGTGACGTCGGGGATCCTCGGCACCGCGCTCGGGATGCTGGTGGCGGTCGCGGGCCTGTCCCGTCATCGTTGGCTGCGCTGGCCGGCGCGCGTCTACACCGACGTGCTGCGGGGACTGCCCGCCGCGGTCACGATCCTGCTCATCGGAGTCGGCTTCGCCCCGTTCGGGGTGATGGTCTGGGGCCCGAACCCGTATCCGTTCGGGATCCTGGCGCTCGGGCTCATCGCGAGCGCCTACATCGGCGAGATCTTCCGGTCCGGGATTCAGAGCGTCGATGCCGGGCAGACCGAGGCGGCACGCGCGATCGGGTTCTCCGGCCCGGCGGCGATGCGCCTGGTGGTCATCCCGCAGGGCGTGCGGCGGGTGCTTCCGGCTCTGGTCAACCAGTTCATCGCGCTGATCAAGGACTCCTCGCTCATCTACTTCCTCGGGCTGCTGGCGAGCCAGCGCGAGCTGTTCCGGATCGGGCAGGACGCGGCGGCCAACACCGGCAACCAGTCGGCGCTGGTGCTCGCGGGTCTGTTCTACCTGGCCATCACGATCCCGCTGACCCATGTCGTGAACGCGATCGACAAGCGCCTGCGCGAAGGGAAGCGGGTCGACGCGGTCGACCCCGACGCGGACGACTTCGACACGGAGATGGACGCCGCGGGTGTGGCCGCCGGGGGCCCGGCCGCAGACGTCCTGGACATCGAGAGGCAGACCCGATGAGTGCCGACAACGCTCCGACGCGCGGCCGCGGCGTGAGCGTCGCGACCCGCGACATCCGCCTCGCCTTCGGGAACAACCAGGTGCTGCGCGGCGTCGACCTCGACGTGCCCGCCGGCTCGGTCGCCTGCGTCATCGGACCCTCGGGATCCGGGAAGTCGACACTGCTGCGCACCGTGAACCGGCTGATCGAGCCCGACTCCGGAGACGTTCTGCTCGACGGCCGCTCGGTGCTGAAGGAGAACCCCGACCGGCTGCGCCAGCGCGTCGGCATGGTCTTCCAGCACTTCAACCTCTTCCCTCACAAGACCGTGCGCGCGAACATCACGCTCGGCCTGACCAGGCTCCGGGGCCTCTCGAAGGACGAAGCCGCGGCACGGGCCCTGCGGGAACTCGACCGGGTCGGTCTTGCGCACAAGGCCGACGTGCGTCCCTCGCACCTGAGCGGCGGTCAGCAGCAGCGCGTCGCGATCGCCCGCGCGCTGGCGATGGATCCCGAGGTGATGCTTTTCGACGAGTCGACATCGGCCCTCGATCCCGAACTCGTCAAGGGCGTGCTCGGGACGATGGCCGACCTCGCGGCCGACGGGATGACGATGCTCGTCGTCACTCACGAGATGGGCTTCGCGCGGTCGGTGTCGCAGCAGGTGCTGTTCATGGACCGCGGCAGCGTCGTCGAGGCCGGCTCACCGGAGCGCATCTTCGAGGCGCCGGAAAGCGGCCGTCTGCAGAGGTTCCTGTCCCAAGTGCTGTGATCCGCTCCGTCGGGAAGTTCGGGGCGCATCTGTGCGTTTGGGGCGCGTTGTGCCGCCGCCGGGCGGCGTGACGTGCCCCCAAACGCAGGATCGCGCCCCGAAACGTCAGGTTCCGCGCGAGGCCCGGATCGCGGGGATGAGCATCTCCGCGGTCGGGGCTCCTGCGGGGCCGGCCGGGGTGAGATAGACCCGGCAGGCGAGGTCGGTGATCGGTGCGGAGCCGGCGATCGCGTCGACGCCGTCGACGAGGATCGTCGGGGAACCGGCGAACGCGGTCGCTGCGGCCTCCTCGGGCGTCCGGATCACCCGGACCACGGGGTCGGCGCGGATCCCGAGGTCGTCGAGCGCGCGACGCACCTCCCGCTCGGCGGCGGGGCTGTTCGGGCAGTCCTCGATGGTCAGGATCTCGATCCGCATGGATCCATCCTCCTCCGGTTCAGCGGGTGGCCGGGGCGTCCTGCAGCACCCGTCGGGTCACGAACTCACGCGGCTCGCCGGAGAGCGGATCGGTGAAGCGCAGCTCACGCGCGAGCAGCTGCAACGGCTTCGTGAAGTCGTCGGGCGCCTCGGGCAGCAGCGTCGGGTAGAAGCCGTCGTTCAGGATCCCCGCGCCCCGCTCGGACAGGTGCACGCGCAGCTGGTGCATGCGCCCGGAATGCGGCCGCAGCAGCGTGTGCAGCACACGGTCGTCGAAGTCGAGCAGCTCGATCAGGGTCTCCGCGTTCGGCTCCCGGGCAGGGTCCACCTGCACCCGGACGTTGCCGCGCAGCTTCTCGATGTGGTTGCGGTGCACGAGCGGGAACGCGGATCCGCCGAGCGCCGGCGCCAGCGGATCCCAGTCCTCCGGCAGCAGCGACACCGCCTCGTACACCTTCTCCACCTCGCGCTTCTCGAACAGCAGCTGGTACGCGCCGCGCGTCACCGGGCGGGCCGAGAACATCAGCAGGCCGGCGGTGGCGCGGTCCAGCCGGTGGATCGGGGTGAGATCCGGGTTGCCGAGGGCGTTGCGCAGCCGCACGAGCGCCGAGTTCTGCAGGTACTTGCCCCCCGGCGTCGTCGGCAGGAAATGCGGCTTGTCGATCACGACGAGGTCGAGGTCCTGATGCAGGATCTCCGCTTCGAACGGGATCTCCTTCTCCACGGGCGGCTCGCGGTAGTACCAGACGAAGTCGTGCACTCCGAGCGGGGTCCGGCGGGTCAGGGCGGACCCGTCGATCGCCACGATCTCGCCGCGGTCGAAGCGGCGCAGCAGCCGCTCGGGGTCGAGGTGGAAGAACCGCTCGACCATGTACGCGGCCACGCTCGGCCACGGCCCGTCGGACGGCACCGCAAGCCGGGTCGCGCCGACCCCGTCGCGGACGGGGAGGGGGGAGGGCATGCCCATCAGGATCGGATCCTCACGCGTCGAAGCTCAGGCTGAGCTTGCGCAGCAGTGCCGCGAGCCGCTCCCGGTCGCCGCGGGGGAGCGCCGCGAGCAGCGTCGCCTCGGCGTCGACGAGCCGGGTGATCGCCGCGTCCACGCGGACCCGTCCGTCGTCGGTGAGGGTCACGAGCACGCTGCGGCCGTCGTCCGGATCGGCCTCGCGCCGCACCAGCCGGCGGCCCACCAGCCGGTCGATCCGGTTCGTCATGGTGCCGCTGGAGACGAGGGTCTGCTGCAGCAGCTGCTTCGGGCTCAGCTGGAACGGCGAGCCGGCACGGCGCAGCGCCGACAGCACGTCCCACTCCCACGTCTCCAGGTCGCTGCGGCGGAACACGTCGCGGCGGGCGCGGTCGAGCAGGCGCGAGAGCCGGTCGACGCGGGAGAGCACCTCGAGCGGGGAGAAGTCGAGGTCGGGGCGCTGCGTGTTCCACGCCGCGACGATCCGGTCGACCTCGTCTCCGGATCCATCGCTCGCGCTCATCCGTCCATTATCCGGCACGCCTCCGCGCGGCCTGCACCGATGCCGCCGGGGACGGTGCCCTGGCGTGGTCTGGCAGAATCGTAGAGCGGCGGGGGGAGCCCCTCGGTCCGCGGTCCGCCGTGGTGTAATGGCAGCACGACAGCCTTTGGAGCTGTGAGGTCCGGGTTCGAATCCTGGCGGCGGAGCATGACGGAGAACACGCTCGCCATCGTCGTCCTGGCGGCAGGCCAGGGCACGCGCATGAAGTCCCGGCTGCCCAAGGTGCTGCACCCGATCGGCGGCCGCACGCTGGTCGGCCACGTGCTGACCACGGCCGCCCGCCTCGGCGCCGACCGGATCGAGGTCGTCGTCCGGCACGAGCGCGACCAGGTCGTCGCCGCACTCGCGAGTTCGCATCCCGAGGTCGGCATCGTCGATCAGGACGAGATCCCCGGCACCGGCCGCGCGGTGCAGGTCGCCCTCGACGCGCTTCCCGCCGATTTCGACGGCGACGTGCTCGTCCTCTCCGGCGACGTGCCGCTGCTCGAGGCCGAGACCCTGCAGGCCCTCGTCGACGCGCACCGCGCCGCCGCCGCGGCGGCCACCGTGCTCAGCGCGATCGTGGACGACCCGAACGGCTACGGCCGGATCATCCGCGACGCCAACGGAGACGTCGCCCGTATCGTCGAGCAGAAGGACGCCGACGAGGAGGAGAAGGCCACCCGCGAGATCAACGCGGGCGTCTACGTCTTCCGTGCGGGCCTGCTGCGCGCCGAGCTCGCCAAGGTCACCACCGACAACGCCCAGGGCGAGATGTACCTCACCACGGTGATCGGACAGCTCCGCGCCGCTTCCGAGAAGGTCGCCGTCGAGATCGCCGCGGACACGAGCGCGACGTTCGGCATCAACGACCGGATCCAGCTCGCCGAGGCGGCGCGCACCCTGAACGACCGCATCGTGCGCCGCTGGCAGCGCGAAGGCGTGACGATCCAGGATCCGGCGACGACGTGGATCGACGACGACGTGACCCTCGCGCCCGACGTCACGATCCTGCCGAACACGCACATCCTGCGGGCGAGCACGGTCGCGAGCGGTGCGACCATCGGCCCGGACACGACGCTCGTGAGCACCGAGGTGGGGGAGGACGCCCACGTGCGCCGCTCCGAGGCCACCCTCGCCGTGATCGGCGCCCGCGCCGACGTCGGCCCGTTCTCCTACCTGCGTGCGGGCACCTCGCTCGGCGCGGACGGCAAGATCGGCGCCTACGTCGAGACCAAGAACGCGCAGATCGGCGACGCCTCGAAGGTGCCGCACCTGTCCTACGTCGGCGATGCCACAGTGGGCCGGGGCGTGAACCTCGGCGCGAGCACCATCACCGCGAACTACGACGACGTGAACAAGCACCGTACCGAGATCGGGGACGAGGTGCACACCGGCTCGCACACGGTGCTCGTCGCGCCCGTTAGGCTGGGAGCCGGCGCGAAGACCGGCGCCGGAGCCGTCGTCCGCAAGGACGTCCCCGCCGGTGCACTCGCGATGACCGTCGCACCCCAGCGCAACATCGCGGGGTGGGTCGAGAAGAACAGGGCAGGCACGGCCGCGGCGGACGCTGCGGCACGGGCCGATTCAGCGGAATAGGCGGGCCGATGGGGCGCAAGAAGAAGACGGTCGAACTGGATCGGGACAACGGCGTCGCGCCGGGTCTCGTCGCGAAGACCAAGAAGCGGCTCGTGGTCGCGGGCGGTCGTTCGCATCCGGAGCTGACCGCCGCGGTGGCCGCCGCCCTGGGCACCGAGCTCGCCCCGGTCGAGCACCGCACCTTCGCGTCCGGTGAGATCTACGCCCGGTTCGAGGTGTCGATCCGCGGCTGCGACCTGTTCATCGTGCAGTCGTTCGGCGAGCCCGTGAACGAGTGGCTCATGGAGACGCTAATCATGCTCGACGCGGCCAAGCGCGCCTCGGCCAAGCGGATCACCGTCGTCGCCCCGTACTACCCGTACTCCCGTCAGGACAAGAAGGGTCGCGGCCGCGAGCCGATCTCGGCCCGCCTGGTCGCCGACATGCTCAAGGTCGCCGGAGCGGACCGCGTGATGAGCGTCGACCTGCACGCCGCGCAGATCCAGGGCTTCTTCGACGGCCCGGTCGACCACCTGTTCGCGAAGCCCGTCCTGCTGCAGCACTTCGAGGAGACCCTGACGGCCGAGGACCGCGAGACCCTCACCATCGTCTCCCCGGACATGGGCCGCGTCCGCGTCGCCGACACCTGGTCGGACAGCCTGGACGCGCCGCTCGCGATCATCCACAAGCGCCGCGACCCGAAGGTCGCGAACCAGGTCTCCGTGCACGAGATCGTCGGCACGGTCGACGGCCGCACCTGCCTCCTCGTCGACGACATGATCGACACCGGCGGCACGATCGTCAAGGCCGCGCAGGCGCTCAAGGAGAACGGCGCGCGCAAGGTGATCGTCGCCGCGACCCACGCCGTCTTCTCGGATCCGGCCGCCGAGCGCCTGCAGGACGCGGCGATCGACGAGGTCGTCGTCACCGACACGATCCCGCTCCCGCCGGAGCGCCGGTTCCCCGGCCTGCTCATCCTGCCGATCGCGCCGCTGCTGGCGACCGCGATCCGCGAGGTCTTCGAGGACGGCTCGGTCACGAGCATGTTCGGCGGAGACGCCTGATCACGTCGCGGGGCCGGGCCGGGGCGATCCTGGTGCCGGCCCATAACCGCGCCCGCCAGGATGTCCTCATGAACGTCTCTCCGGCCGTCCGCCGCGGATCCGCCCTGGTCGGCGTCGCCGGAGCCCTGCTGCTCTCCGGCTGCGCCGCGGGCGCCACCCCGGCCGCGGTCGGATCCACCCCGCAGGCCACGTCGGAGACCGGGGTCGGAGCTGCGCCCGCGCCCTCGACCGGATCCTCGCCCGGTGCGTACAGGGACGGCAGCTACACGGCGAACGGCTCGTACCGCACGCCGGAGACGGTGGAGAGGATCACCGTTTCGGTGACCCTGGCGGGTGGCACCGTGACCAGGCTCAAGGTCACCGGGGACCCGCAGGCCTCGGAGACCAGGCACTACCAGGCGCAGTTCATCGGCGGCATCCAGGCGCTCGTCGTCGGCAAGAGGATCGACGACATCTCGGTGAGCCGGGTGGCAGGATCCTCGCTGACCAGCCGGGGCTTCAACCAGGCCCTCGCCACCATCCGCACCGAAGCCGCGGGCTGAGTGGACGCCTGGCGGTTCGAGGCGCTCGGCACGGGCTGGGAGATCGGCACCGCCGGTCCGCTGCCGGACGGGGAGCGCGCGGCGGTCCTCGGCATGATCGACGATTTCGACCGCACCTGGTCGCGGTTCCGCAGCGGCTCGCTGGTGACCGCCCTCGCCGCCGCACCGCAGGAGGTGCCCGCTCCGCCCGACGCGGTCGCGATGCTCGATCTCTACCGGGACCTGTCGGAGGCGACGGCGGGCGCCGTGCAGCCGCTCGTCGGCGACAGTCTCGCCGCGCGCGGCTACGACGCCGGCTACTCCTTCCACGATCGCGGCGCACGGCCCGCCGCCGCGGACTGGATGGCGCGGCTCACCTGGGCCGACGGCGTGCTCGCCCTGCGGACGCGGGAGACGATCGACGTCGGCGCGCTGGGCAAGGGCCGGATCGTCGACGTCGTGCACGACCTGCTCGGATCCTTCGGGCACACCGAGCGGATCGTCGACGCCGGCGGCGACATGCGGGCGAGTGGACCGCCGATCCGGGTCGCGCTCGAGCACCCGTTCGATCCGACCAGGGCGATCGGAGTCGCGACGATCGCCGGCGAGGCGCTGTGCGCGTCGGCCGTCAACCGGCGGGCCTGGCCCGGCGGGGCCGCCGGCCTGCACCACGTGCTCGACGCGCGCACCGGCGAGCCGGTCCGGACGATCGCCGCGACCTGGGCCATCGCGCGCGAGGCGATGCTCGCCGACGCGGCCGCCACGGCGCTCTTCTTCGATGGAGGTCCGGCGTTCGCGCACCGCCACGGGGTGGAATGGGTGCGGATGACGACTGCCGGCATGGTCGAATGGTCGGCAGGGGTCGCCTCGGAGTCGGATCGGAACGGCAAGGCGCGGGTGGAGGTGTTCGCATGATCGCGACGCTGGTCGGCGCGCGGCAGCGCGTGCTCGCGCAGCTCGGCCGCCTGTCCATGTACCGGCTCACCCTCTACGCCCTGCTCGCGCTCGCCGCGGTCGCGGTCATCCTGTCGGTGTTCGGAGCGATCGCGCCCACACCGCTGGAGATCCTCGCCACGCTCGCGCTGCTCGCCCTCGCCGTGTTCTGCACGGACGCGGTCGCCCAGGCGCTGCTGCACATCCCGCGGCGGATCGAATCGTCGCTGATCACCGCGCTCATCCTGCTGTTCGTCGTCCAGCCCGGCGCGAACCCCGACCAGATCGGCGGCATCGCCGTCGCCGGCGTGGTCGCCGCGCTGTCGAAGTACGCCCTGGTGTGGCGCGGCCGGCACCTGCTCAACCCCGCGGCGGTCGGCGCGACCGTGCTGACCCTCACGAACCTGGGCTTCTCGGCCTGGTGGGTGGGCAGCCCCGCGATGGCGGCGCCGGTGCTCGTGCTCGGGCTCCTGGTGCTCTGGCGGACCGAGCGGATCCGGGTCGCGCTCGTCTTCGTCCTCGTCTTCGTCGCGGTGTCGATGCTGCGCCTCGGGGTGCAGTCCGCGGCGGCGGGCCTCGCCGCCGACCCGTGGGGCGACCTCGCGCTGAGCCTGCTGCAATCCCCGGCGCTGTACCTCGCGGCGTTCATGCTCAGCGAGCCGCTCACGCTGCCCTCCCGGCGGGGGCAGCAGTTCCTCGTCGCGGCCGTGGTCGGGGTGCTCGCCGGCTGGCCGCTGAGCCTCGGGGTGATCACGCTCGGCCAGGAGCGGGCGCTGCTCGTCGGCAACCTCCTCGCCGCGGTGCTCGTCGCCCGTGCCGGGATCCGGCTCGCCTTCGTGCGCCGGGTCGAGACGACGCCGACCGTGCGCGAGCTGGTCTTCCGCGCCCGCCGGCCGTTCCGGTTCCGCCCCGGCCAGTACCTCGAACTGCAGGTGCCGCACCGCCGCCCGGACAGTCGCGGCACCCGGCGCGAGTTCAGCATCGTGTCGACCCCGGCCGAGCTGCCGTTCGTGCGGGTCGCGTACCGCGAGTCCGAGCCGTCCTCGACGTACAAGCGCGCACTCGGCTCGCTGCAGGCGGACGACGTGCTCACCGCCACCGGGGTGTGGGGCGACTTCATGCTGCCCGTCGGGCCGGCGCCGGTGCTGCTCGTCGCCGCCGGGATCGGCGTGACCCCGTTCGTGTCGCAGCTCGCCGCGGCGGATCCCGCGGACGCCGTGCTGGTGCTCGTCGCGTCCTCGGCGCAGGAGTGCGCCTATCTGCGCGAGGTCTCCGGATCCGGTGCCCGGATCGTCGTGGCGACCCCGGATCGCCCGGACGACCTGCCGCCGTCCGTCGAGTGGGCGGGCGGGGACCGCCTGGACGGGGCGCTGCTGCACCGGCTCGTGCCGGACCTGGACCGCCGTCACGCGTACGTGTCCGGCCCTCCGGCGCTGATCGCCGAGCTCGCGCCCGCCCTCCGCGGAGCCCGGGGTGTGACGACGGACGCTTTCGCCGGCTACTGAGGATCGGCGACCGGGTTCAGCGCCCGCTGACGGTGTCGCCGATCCGGTGACCGCCCCGCGCCGCTCCCTCGTCCTCGACGGACGATCCGGATTCGTCGGCATGCTCGTGCAGCACCGTGGCAGGCGTCCGGGGCAGCCGCACGGTGAAGACCGTCGCACCCGGGGAGCTCTGCACAGCGATCGTGCCGCCGTGGCCCTCGACGATCGCCTTCGTGATCGACAGGCCGAGGCCGGATCCGCCGGTCGCGCGGTTGCGCGAGCGGTCGCCACGGGCGAATCGCGAGAACAGCTCCTCGCGCACGGCGGGGTCGATGCCCGGGCCGTCGTCGCGCACCAGGAGCACGGCCTCGCCGTCCTCCTCGGTCACCTCGATCGAGATGTGCGTGCCGGCCGGGGTGTGCGTTCGCGCGTTCGCGAGCAGGTTCGCGACCACCTGCTGCAGTCGCCCGGTGTCGCCGATCAGCTCGACCGGCTCCTCCGGCACGTCGATCGACCACTCGTGGTCCTGGGCGGTGGGCCGGGCGTCCTCGACGCCCTCGATCGCGAGCCGGGACAGATCCACGGCCGCGAGCGTGAGCTCCCTGCCCTCCTCGAGCCGGGCGAGCAGGAGCAGATCCTCCACGAGGCTCGTCATGCGCAGCGACTGCGCCTGGATGCGCTCCAGGGCCGTGTGTGCGGACGCGGTCGCGGGATCGGCCGCGGTGTCCACGCGGGACAGAGCGCGCAGCGACAGCTCCGAGTATCCGCGGATCGACGACAGCGGGGTGCGCAGCTCATGGCTCGCGTCCGCGACGAACTGCCGCATCCGCTCCTCGTTGCGTTGACGCACGGCGAGCGAGGCGTCGACGTGGTCGAGCAGGGTGTTCAGCGCGGCGCCGACGAGCCCGGTCTCGGTGCGCGGATCCGCCTCCGACGCGGGCACCCGCTCGGTGATCGACACATCGCCGCGGTCCAGCGGCTGGTTGGCCACCCGGTTGGCGGTCGCGGCGACCTCGCGCAGCGGTCGCAGGGCGAGCCGGATCGTGATCGCCGTGGACAGCGCGAGCAGGATCAGGCCGCCGATCGTGGTGATCGCGATGACGGAGAACAGCGTCGTGATCTGCGTCTCCGTGGTGCCGCGGGACAGCCCTGTGATGACCTCGAACTGCGGTTTCGCGGAGTTCGGGAAGCTCTGGTGCGCGAACTGGTAGTCGCCGAGACCCGCGAGCTCCTCGGCGACGCGCCCTGCGGCGAGCGCGGTCACGACCTGGCGCATCTGCAGCGGAGTGAGGTCCTGCGCCACGTGGTCCGCGCTCACGAACGTGCCGCTCGCGGCCCCCGACGTCGACACCACCATGACGAGCGTCCCGGTCTGCACGCCGGTCTGTCCGACGACGAGGTCCGTGGCGTCGGGGATCCTGCCCCCGATCACGGCCTGCTGGGCGGCGGCGGCACCCGCGCCCTTCGCGGCCGAGGCGAGCTCGTCCTGCAGGCGGCCGTCGAGGACGTTGCCGAGCACGACGCTGGTCGTGATCGCGATCACGACGAGGATGAGCGAGACAAACCCGGTCACCGCCGCCATGAGCCGCGTCTGCAGGGACAGCGGCCCGCGCGCGCGGGGGCGGAGCGTGCTCATCGTCGTCGGGCCTCGATCACTGCTGCGGGGCCTTGATCATGTAACCCACGCCGCGGACGGTGTGGATCAGGGCCACGTCGCGTCCGGCGTCGAGCTTCTTGCGCAGGTACGAGATGTACAGCTCGACCACGCTCGAGCGTCCGCCGAAGTCGTAGCTCCACACCCGGTCCAGGATCTGCGCCTTGGACAGCACCCGTCGCTCGTTGCGCATCAGGTAGCGCAGCAGCTCGAACTCGGTCGCGGTCAGCTCGATCTCGTCGCCGGAGCGGACCACCTCGTGGCTGTCCTCGTTCAGGGTGAGGTCGCCGACCTGCAGGATCGAGTCGCTCGCGTCCGTGGTCGCGCCGCCCGAGCGCCGGATGACCGCGCGCAGCCGCGCGACGACCTCCTCGAGGCTGAACGGCTTGGTGACGTAGTCGTCCCCGCCGGCGGTGAGGCCCGCGATCCGGTCGCCGACCGCGTCCTTGGCGGTGAGGAACAGGACGGGCACCATGTTGCCCTGCTCGCGCAGGCGCTTGAGGACGCCGAGCCCGTCCAGGTCGGGCATCATGACGTCGAGGATCAGCGCGTCCGGCCCGAAGTCCCGCGCCACCTGCAGCGCTTCGAGACCGGATCCGGCCGTGCGGACCTCCCAGCCCTCCATGCGGAGGGCCATCGCGAGAAGGTCGGTGAGCATCGGCTCGTCGTCGACCGCGAGGATCCGCAGGGGAGAGCCATCGGGGCGGCGCAGCTCAGTGGCGTGATCGTTCATGAGGACCATTCTCCTCAGTTTCCTATGAGCAGACTATGAACTGTGACGACGATGATCGGCGGGACCCGTGCTCAGCCCGCGCATGGCTGCGTCATCGCCGGATGCGAGAGCCGCTCCCGCCGGGCTCGGGGTCGTTGAGCGAGCCCCGAGCGCAGCGCGGAGCGAGACGAAACGCCGTTTCGGACGATCACGTCCGGGACGGCGTTTCGTCTCGGTCGCCTTCGGCGTCCTCGCTCAACGACCCCGGAGGGGTGGCGCTCAGTGCGTGTCTTCGGCTTCGATCTCGGTGCGGTCGCCGGACCACTGGGTGTGGAAGGTGCCGGGCTTGTCGATGCGCTTGTAGGTGTGCGCGCCGAAGAAGTCGCGCTGGCCCTGCACGAGCGCGGCGGGCAGGCGGTCGGCACGGATCCCGTCGTAGTACGACAGCGAGGACGAGAACGCGGGGGAGGGGATCCCGGCCTGCGCGGCGGCGACGACGACGCGGCGCCACGCGGCCTGGGCGCGGGTGAACGCCTCGGCGAAGTACGGGGCCGTCATCAGCACCGGCAGATCCGGGGTCTCGGCGTAGGCGTCCGCGATCCGGTTCAGGAACTGGGCGCGGATGATGCAGCCGCCGCGCCAGATCTTGCTGATCGCGCCGAGGTCGATGTTCCAGCCGTACTCGGCCGCGCCCGCGCGGATCTCGTCGAAGCCCTGCGAGTACGCGACGATCTTCGACGCGTACAGCGCCAGGCGCACGTCCTCGATGAACGCGGCCTCATCCGCCACGACGAACTCCTCCGCCGGGCCGGGGAGGGACCCGGCGACCGCGCGCTGCTCCGGGTGCGAGCTCAGCGAGCGGGCGAAGGTGGCCTCGGCGATGCCGGAGACCGGCACGCCCAGGGACAGCGCGGTCTGCACGGTCCAGGCGCCGGTGCCCTTGGCGCCGGCCTGGTCCAGGATGACGTCGACGAGGGGCTTGCCGGTGGAAGCGTCGACCTGACGGAGCACCTCGGCGGTGATCTCGATCAGGTACGACTCCAGCTCGCCGCGGTTCCACTCCGCGAAGATCTCCGCGATCTCGGCCGGGCTCTTGCCCGTGCCGCGGCGGATCAGGTCGTACGCCTCGGCGATGAGCTGCATGTCGGCGTACTCGATGCCGTTGTGCACCATCTTCACGAAGTGCCCGGCGCCGTCGTGGCCGACGTGCGTGACGCACGGCTCGCCCTCGGCGATCGCTGCGATGGAGCGCAGGATCGGGCCGAGCGTGACCCAGGACTCGTCGGACCCGCCCGGCATGATCGACGGACCGGTCAGCGCGCCCTCCTCGCCGCCGGAGATCCCCGCGCCGACGAAGTTGATCCCGGTGGAGCGCACCGCCTTCTCGCGGCGGATCGTGTCCGGGAAGAACGCGTTGCCGCCGTCGACGATGATGTCGCCCGGCTCGAACACCTTGACGAGCTCGTCGATCACCGCGTCGGTGCCCGCACCGGCCTTGACCATGATGATCGCCGTGCGCGGCTTCGACAGGCTCGCCGCGAACTCCTCGTACGTCGCCGCGGGGATGAAACCGGCCTCCGGGTGCGCGTCGAGCACGCCCTGCGTCTTCTCGTAGGTGCGGTTGAAGATCGCCACGGTATTGCCCTCGCGGCTCGCGAGGTTGCGGGCGAGATTCGAACCCATGACAGCGAGTCCGACGACTCCGATATTGGC
>NZ_JAVFCB010000005.1:29973-327849 GCF_030865425.1 Microbacterium capsulatum | reverse complement strand
TCAGGACATCGGTGACAGTTGGTGTCTCAGGACATCGGTGACAGTGGGCGTCTTCTGGGGGCCGATCCTCGGGGTCTGCCGTTGCCGACGTAGCGGGTGCCGGGTTGTGGCCAGGGGTGTTCGATGATGAGGGTGCCGCGCTCGTCGAAGATCATGATCAGGGCGGGGTTCCAGATCGCGTGGACTTGAGTGCCGGCGAACTCGTTCCCGAGTTGGAATGTGGTGCCGCGGATGCTGATGTCGCCGTGCGTGCGGACGATCCGGACGGCATCTCCAGTCGCCCCGGGATGGGTGGCAGCGTCAGGGTCTGGCTCTGGCGCGGGAGCTTTCGGTGTCGCGTCCCAGGCCTGTTGCGGGGTGCTCCGACCGGGAAGCGCCTGGTGCGGGCGCTCGGTGTTGTAGATCACGTCGAACCGGTCCACGAGATGTTGGAGTTCCTCGATCGTCCCGGCGAGGGGCTGCTTGTCCAACCATCGGAACAGGGTCTGGTGGAATCGCTCGTTCTTGCCCTGGGTCATGGGGTGCCCGGGCTTCCCGGTGATCGCGACGACGCCGAGCGTGCTCACGTAGGCGACGAGCTGACTGACGATGCCGCGGCGGTGCGGGTTCAATGCGGCACCGTTATCCGTGAGGAGCCGCTGCGGGACCCCATGCCGGGCGATCCCCTTCTCCATCACCGTGACCGCGCCCTTGCTCGTCTCCGCCCTCGCGACATGCGACGCGACCGCGAGACGAGCATGATCATCGGTGAGCTGGAAGATCACGCAGGTCCGTCCGCCCGCGAGGACGTACTCGGTCGCATCGAGTTGCCAGCACGCGTTCGGAGCGGGATACACGAACCGTCGGAACGCGGACCGCGGCTTCTTCTTTGGCTCCACCCGGGCGACGCCCGCTTCGCGGAAGATCCGTGCGAGTGAGGCGATCGACGGGGTCGTGAATCCCATCGATGTCATCTTGTCGTGCACGCTGATCGGCCCGTAGTCGAGCCCGGATCGCTCCAGCGCTGCCCGCACGTCCAGCGCGCTCCGCTTCACCTCCTCGCCGATCTTCGCCGGCGACGCGGACGGACGACGAGACTGCGGCTCCAGCACCGCCGCCGGGCCCTTCTCCCGCGCACGAGCGAGCAGCACATAGAACGTCTTCCGCGAGATCTCGTGCTCTCGACAAAACGACGTCACCGCCCCACGCGGAGCATCCGCAGGCCAACGAGAGATCGCGAGACGGACACGCGCATCAACAGGTTCATTCTTCGACACCGCTCAATCTGAGCCGAGAAGTGTCACCACCAAGACCCCCAGAACTGTCACCGATGTCCTGATACAGAACCGTCACCGAAGTCCTGAGACATAACAGCGAAGGTTTCGAGCGCGCCGACAGAAATGGACGGCGCGAACGGTGCGCAGTCAGGAAATGATCGCGTCGTCAGGGAAGAGCAGCGCGAGCGGGAGGATCACTCCTCGTCGGAGTCGTCGTCCTCCTCGAGGTCGTCGTCCTCGCCGAGGTCGTCGTCCTCGTCCTCGTCGAGATCGTCGTCCTCGTGGTCGGAGTCGTCCTCGTCGTCGTCGTCGGAGTCGCCCTCGTCGTCGGAGTCGGGTTCGTCGAGCTCGTCGATGTCGACGCCATCCAGGTCCCCGGCATGCAGGCGCGGGGAGATGTCGTCGTCCTCGTCCTCATCGTCCAGGTCGTCCTCGGAGTCATCGTCCAGGTCTTCCTCGGAGTCGACATCCTCCTCGTCCTGGTCGTCGAACGCGTCGACGGAGACCTCGTCCGCCTCGTCGTCGGATCCTTCCCCGGACTCGCGCTCCGCCTCGGCCGCGAGCTCGGCCTGGTGCGCGCGGTACTCCGCGAGGCGCTCGGCCCACGGCACCCATTCGGGCGCCAGCAGGGCGCCGGCGCCGGGCAGCAGCTCGGCCTCGAGCACGGTGGGCTCCTCGTCGCCGACCTGCGCGACGGTCACGGTCCAGTACCAGCCGGGGTAGCCGGCCAGACGGTTCTCGAACCGCAGCGAGATGACGCCATCGAACTCGGGCAGATACCCGGCCGGCGGCCCGACGGTCGACGCCGGGGTGATCTCGTGCAGCGCGGCGAGCGCCAGGTCGCGCGCGCCGAGCAGGCGCTCGCTGACGACGGCGGCCTCGGCAGGGGTCTCGTCCGCCACGGGCACCTCGTCGGACGGCGTCTCGTCGGACGGCGCCTCGGATGAGGCGCCCTCGACAACGGGAGCCTCGACGGCCATGTCCTCGTCGAGGAACTCCTCGGCCAGCATCTCCTCGACGGCGGCCTCGTCGGATCCGGGCTCAGGCATCGAAGTCATCGGCGACGTTGCGCAGCACCGCCGCGATCTTGCGACCGTGGCTGGACGAGGGGTAGCGGCCGCGGCGGAGGTCGCCGCCGATGCCGTCGAGGAGCTTGACGAGGTCCTCGACGATCACGGCCATGTCGTCGGCCGGCTTGCGCTTGGACTTCGCGAGGCTGACCGGCGCCTCGAGCACGCGCACGGACAGCGCCTGCAGACCGCGCTTGCCGTCGGCGACGCCGAACTCGACGCGGGTGCCCGCCTTCACGGATGCTCCGGCGGGGAGGGACGTGGCGTGCAGGAAGACGTCCTGGCCGTCATCGGTGGAGATGAAGCCGAACCCCTTCTCGTCGTCGTAGAACCTGACCTTGCCGGTGGGCATGGGAAAACCTCGCTGCATGTGGAACGGCGGATCCCGGAGGACCCGATCTGGACGCGTGCGGAAGGACCGCACCCCCACCAGCCTACCCGGCGCGGAGCGGGTAGGCTGAGACGGATGAGCACTCCGCCGCCCTCTGACGAGCCCGAGATCCGCGCGATCGACCGGTTCCTCACGTTCGGCGCTCTCGGGCTCGCGGCGCTGTCCGTGATCTGCTTCTTCACGATCATCATCGGCACCGCCGTGGGCATGAAGCAGGCGGACTTCACGCACGGCGCCTGGCCGATCGTCGGAGTCTTCCCGTTCTGGGGCCTGCCGATCGCGTTCCTCATGATCGTGGCGCTCCTCATCATGAGCTTCGTGCGGAGAGGTCGCGCGGCCCGGCGCTCCTGACGCCGCGCGCTACGACCATGAGCACGCACGCGCGCCTTCTCGCCGAGGCGCTGTCGGCGCGCACCGACGCCGACCTTGCAACGCTGTTCGCGCGGCGCGAAGTGCGCCCGGACGCGACCTGGAACGACTTCTTCGACGCCGCCGAGGCGCTGCTGGACGCCGGATCTCTCGCGCGGATCCTGCCGCACCTCACCAGGGCGGAGGCGACGGGGCTGGTCCGTGCCGCCGAGGGCGAGGATCCGGGTGCGGTGGCCGCAGCACTGCAGGCCCTCGCCCTGATCTCCGCCGGATCGCAGGTGACCCCTCCGGTCGCGGCGGCGGTCGCCGGCCGGGAGATCCCCGAGGCCGACGGCGGTGACGATCCGCGTCCCGCGGACGGGACAGCCGCTGCGCGGGCCGCCGAGCGCGCCTTCACCGCGGTCGCCGCCCTCGCCGACGCCCTCCTGCTGGCCCAGGAGACGCCGTTCGCCCTGCTCGCCGGCGGAACCGTGGGGCTGTCCGAGAAGCGACGCCTCGCGGAGCGCGGCCTGCCCGACGATCCGCTGCTCCTGGACGATCTGCTCGCGCTCGGCACGGACGCCGGTCTGCTCCGGCACGAAGGGCGCACCCTGCAGCTGACCGACGCGGGGGCGGCGTGGCTGCACCTGCCCGGGCCCGAGCGCTGGGCCCGGCTCGTGGCGGGCTATCGCGACGCGCTCCCGTCGGCGCTGCGCTCCGCCGCCGGCGGCTGGATCCCACCCGCGCTGTGGCCGGGCGAGCACCCGTGGAACGCCGCCTGGCCGGCCCGGGCGGAGTCCCTGACCCGTCAGGCGGGTCTGCTCGGCCTGTTCGCCGACGGGGACGCCGAGACGCCGTGGGCCACCGCCGCCCGTCGCGGGGAGACCCCCGATGCGTCGGCGCTGACCCCGCATGTGCCCGCCGAGGTCGACCGGATCTTCCTGCAGAACGACCTCACCGCGATTGCGCCGGGGCCGCTGCTGCCGGCCCTCGACCTGCGACTGCGGGGCATGGCCGTCCGCGAATCCGCGAGCCAGGCCTCGTCCTACCGGTTCACCGCCGACTCTCTCGCGGGCGCCCTCTCGGCCGGGGAGTCCGAGGAGGACGTGCTCGCGTTCCTCGAGGGGATCTCGCTCACCGGCGTCCCGCAGCCGCTGCGGTACCTGCTCGCGCAGAGCGCCGGCCGGCACGGCCAGGTGCGCGTGGGCACGGATCCGGGCTCCGGACGCACCCGGATCCGCAGCCGCGATCCGCACCTGCTCGAGGCGATCGGCGTGGACCAGGCGCTGCGCCCGCTGGGGCTCGTCCGCGAGGGCGACGCCCTGACCACCCGGGTCAACCGCGACACCGTGTTCTGGGCGCTCACGGACGAGCACTACCCGGCCGCGCTCGTGGACGCGGACGGCCGGGTCGAACGTCCCACCCGGGCCCCGGCCGTGACGCCGGTCGAGGTCGAGTCGCCGCAGATCCGCTATGCGCCGCTCATCGCCCGGCTCCGCGAGGCGCGCGGCGTCGACGTCGACACCGCCTGGCTGGAGCGGGAGCTCGAGCACGCGGCACGGCAGCGCGCGGTCCTCGCGGTCGAGGTCGCGATGCCCGACGGATCCGCCCGTGAGCTCGTGCTCGAGGTCACCGGCTTCGGCGGCGGCCGGCTGCGCGGCCGCGACCTGGCCGGCGACGTGGAGCGCACCCTCCCGATCCGCTCGATCCTGAAGACCCGGGCGATCGAGGAGTCCGGATCCTGACGGACGGCCGCCCTCCACGGTCGTTGAGCGAGCACCGCCGTAGGCGGAGTGAGACGAAACGCGCCGATCCGGGGAAACCGCGTTCCGTCTCGGTCGGCTCCGCCGTCCTCGCTCAACGACCCCGGTCGAGGCGCCCCACCCCGGACCGCGTCCCCGGGCGAGGCGCCCCGCCCCGGACCGCGGCCCCGAACCCCGCACTCCGACGCGACCGGTAGACTTGTTCGCTATGTCTGATGGCCCGCTGATCGTCCAGAGCGACCGCACCGTGCTGCTCGAGGTCGCGCACGCCGACGCCGAGAGCGCCCGCCACGAGCTGGCCATCTTCGCCGAGCTGGAGCGCGCGCCCGAGCACATCCACACCTACCGGATCACCCGGCTGGGCCTGTGGAACGCCCGCGCGGCCGGGCACACCGCCGAGGACATGCTGGAGACGCTGGACCGCTGGTCGCGCTTCCCCGTGCCGCCGTCGGTGTCCGTCGACATCCGCGAGACCGTGAACCGGTACGGCCGGCTCGTGATCGAGCGCGACGACGAGGGCGCCCTGATCGTGCGCTCCTCCGACCCCGCGGTGCTCACCCAGGTCGCCGGGAACAAGCGGATCCAGCCCCTGCTCATCGGGCATCCCTCCCCCGACTCCTACGTCGTGGACGCGTGGGCCCGCGGCCAGATCAAGCAGGAACTGCTGAAGATCGGCTGGCCCGCGGAGGACCTCGCCGGCTACACCCCCGGCACCCCGCACGAGATCACCCTCGCCGAGGACGGATGGGAGATGCGTCCGTACCAGCGCCAGGCGGTCGAGGCCTACGCGAAGGACGGATCCGGCGTCGTGGTGCTCCCCTGCGGCGCGGGCAAGACGATCGTCGGAGCCGGTGCCATGGCCGCGACCCAGACGACCACGCTCATCCTGGTCACGAACGCGGTGTCCGCGCGGCAGTGGCGGGACGAGCTGATCAAGCGCACCAGCCTCACGGCGGAGGAGATCGGCGAGTACTCCGGGCAGGTGAAGGAGGTCAAGCCGGTCACGATCGCGACCTACCAGATCCTCACCGCGAAGCGGAAGGGCCAGTACGCGCACCTGAGCCTGCTCGACGAGATGGACTGGGGTCTGGTCGTCTACGACGAGGTGCACCTGCTCCCCGCCCCCGTGTTCAAGCTCACCGCCGACCTGCAGGCGCGCCGCCGGATCGGGCTCACCGCGACCCTGGTCCGCGAGGACGGCCGCGAGGGCGACGTGTTCAGCCTGATCGGGCCGAAGCGCTTCGACGCGCCCTGGAAGCAGATCGAGGCGCAGGGCTTCATCTCGCCCGCCGCCTGCTACGAGGTGCGCGTCGACCTGCCGCCGAGCGACCGCCTGGAGTACGCCGCCGCGACCGACGACGAGCGCTACCGGCTCGCCGCATCGGCCCCCGCGAAGATCACCGCCGTGCGCGAGCTCATCGCGAAGCACCCGGGCGAGCGGATCCTGGTGATCGGGCAGTACCTGGACCAGCTCGAGGAGCTGTCCGAGGCGCTCCAGGCGCCGTCGATCACGGGCGCGACGCCCGTCGACGAGCGCGAGGAGCTGTACCGGCAGTTCCGCGAGGGCGAGATCGAGCTGCTCGTCGTGTCGAAGGTCGCGAACTTCTCGATCGACCTGCCCGAGGCCTCCGTCGCGATCCAGGTCTCCGGATCCTTCGGGTCGCGACAGGAGGAGGCCCAGCGCCTCGGCCGCCTGCTGCGTCCGAAGCAGTCCGGGCACACCGCGAGCTTCTACACGCTCATCGCCCGCGACACGGTCGACCAGGACTACGCGCAGAACCGTCAGCGCTTCCTCGCCGAGCAGGGCTACAGCTACACGATCATGGACGCGCACGACCTGCAGGCGGCCTGAGCCGGCACGTCCGCCCGATGCCGCCCGCGGCTCAGACCTCGTCGATCGGGATCTCCGGGTCCGTCAGACGCGCGACGTCGACGACCCGGCGGCTCGTGATGAGCGCCTTGATCTTCGCGTTCACCTTCCACACGTTCACGTTCATGCCGGCGACGACCGCGCCCTCGTGCAGCCAGAACGCGACGTACTCGCCGCTCACCGGGTCGCCGCGGAAGACGACCTCGGCGTCCCGCGCGAGCGGCGGGTAGCCCGCGTACTCCATGCCGATCTCGAACTGGTCCGTGTAGAAGTAGGGCACGGTCTCGTGCGCGGCGTCCCGGCCGAGCATCGACAGGGCGGCGACCTTGCCCCCGGTCAGGGCGTTGTTCCAGTGCTCGTTGCGCATCCGCGTGTCGACGAACGGGTGGTAGGCGTTCGCTACGTCGCCGGCCGCGAACACGTCCGGGGCGCTCGTGCGCAGGTGCTCGTCGACGAGCACCCCGTTCTGCACCGCGATCCCGGCATCCTCGGCGAGCGCGGTGTTCGGGAGCGCGCCGACGCCGATCACCACGACGTCGGCATCGACCGTGCCGTCGGCGGTCTGCACCCCGGTGACCCGCCCGTTCGCGACGGAGAGGCCGACCACGTCGACCGGGCCGCGCAGGTCGACGCCGTGCGCGCGATGCACGTCGGCGAAGAGGGATCCGATCCGCTCGCCGAGCACGTTGGCGAGCGGGATCTCCTCACGACCGAGCACCACGACCTCGTTGCCGTAGCCGCGGGCGGCAGCGGCCGCCTCGAGCCCGATCCAGCCCGAGCCGATGATCACCACGCGACGTCCGCCCGGCGCGAGCTCCGCCTTCAGCGTCTCGGAGTCCTCGATCGTCCGGAGCAGGTGCACGCCGGCCGCGTGCACCCCGTCGAACGCGGGGCGCCGCGGCCGGGAGCCGGTCGCCAGCAGCAGTGCGCCGTAGCGGATCCGCTCGCCGTTCTCCAGCACCACCTCGTGGGCGTCCGGATCCAGCTCGTACACCGCGGTGCCGGCGGCCAGCTCGACGCCGTTCTCCTGCTCCCAGCCCTCCGCCTGCAGGTAGGCCACGTCGAGGTCCTTCGCCCCGGTGAGGAACTCCTTCGACAGCGGCGGCCGCTGATACGGCCGATGCTGCTCGGCGGCGTACAGCAGGATCCGCCCTTCGAAGCCCTCGGTGCGGAGCGTCCGCGCAGCGGTCCCGCCCGCGAGCCCGCCCCCGACGATGACGATCGGATCGTCCATGGCACACACCCTTCCTCGCAGTCGCGGCGCAGGTCAGGCCGGCACGTCGCCGGGCTTCAGACCGCACCTCCAGCAGGGGGCGGCGAGGTCGTCGAGCAGTGCGCCGCACTCCGGGCACACGCGCGAGAGCCAGCAGGCGGCGTCCCCACCGCCGTCCTCGTCGTCCATGGTCGGGATGCTACCGCGCGCCGGAGGGGAAGAGGGCGGAACGGATCGGATCCGGGGCGTCAGGGGCGAGGGATGACGGTGAGCACGCGCAGGATGTGCTCGGCGAAGGCGGTCATGTACGCGCGCAGGAACTCCTCGGTCGAGGCGACCGTGACGTTCCCGTCGTCGTCGACGAGGCCCGGCGTGTAGTGGATGTAGGCCTCGGGCGCGGTCATCTGGCGCACGTTCAGGAAGCTCAGGGTGGCGCGCAGCGACTGCTGGCCCACGGCGGTGCCGATCGAGCCGCCAGAGGCGCCGATCACGCCGGTCGGCTTGTTCGCCCACACGTTCTGACCCCACGGCCGGCTGCCCCAGTCGATCGCGTTCTTCAGCGCGCCGGGCAGCGAGCGGTTGTACTCCGGGGTGACGAACAGGATCGCGTCGGCACTCGCGACGGCAGCCTTGAAATCCAGTGCGACCTGGGGATAGTCGACGTCCAGGTCGCGGTTGTACAGCGGCAGATCGGCGAACGGGATGTCGAAGAACTCGAACTCCGGCGGCGCCAGTCTCACCAGCGCGCTGGCCAGGCGGCGGTTGATCGATTCGCGGGACAGGCTGCCCACGATCACGCCGACACGGTACGGGGGCTCGTGTTCGATGATGTCGATGTTCATGGGTTCACTCTGCACCCCGCGACGGCGGCGACGCCAGGGCGGGATCGGCCGGATCGGACCCGCGTCCTCGCCGGAGCCGGCCCTCACACCTCGGGATGCGCGCGGCGCCGCGCGAGCGCGGTCACGGTCGCGGAATTGTGCACGGTGAACGACACCGTGCCGGGGAGGAACCGGTCCTCCGACCACAGCAGCGGCACGCCGGACGGATCCGTCGTCCGCCGCATCTCGCGCAGCAGACCGGTTCCGACGGCGCACCCGAGCGCTTCGGCATCGATCTCGTCGGCCGCGACCACATCGATCATGTGCTCGCTGTCGGCGAAGACCGGGCCCGCCGCGTCGAGGACGGCCGTGTGCGAGAGCGACTCCGCCGGCAGACCGGCGATCGCCTCCCCGATCCGCGCGGGATAGATCGTCCGCTCCAGCATCACCGGCGTCCGTCCGAGCAGCCGCAGCCGGCGCACTTCGACGATCTCGGCGTCCGGCTCCAGCTGGAGCCGCTCGCGCTCGACCGCGGACGCCGGTCGCCGCTGGACCCGGAGGGTGCGCGCCCCCGGATCCTCGCCGTGCGCCCTGGCCCACGCGGTGAAGCTGAGCAGCTCCTCGAAGCTCTGCGTCCGCGCGGTGCCGAGCACGACACGACGCGTTCCGCGCCGGGAGGTCACCACGCCGTTCGCGCGCAGCAGGGCCAGTGCCGCACGGATCGTGCCACGGGACACGCCGTGCTCCTCGGCCAGACGCTCCTCGCTGGGCAGGCGCCCGTCGATGCCGAATCCGCCGGACTCGATCGAGGCGCGAATGTTGGCTGCCACCTCGCGATATCGCGCGTCTCCCGTCCCCGTGCGAGTCCCGGGGTTCTTGCCTGCGTCCGCCGTGCCGTCCATCGATCCACCGTATCGGCCGCACACCGGGCCGCGGAACCAGGCGCGGTAGGACCCTCTCTCGACGCCGAAGATTTCCCGCCCGTCGCCCGGCCGTTCACCGGGACGTCACCTCCGGCGACGACCGTGGTTCCTGCAAGTTGTATAGCCAACTCAAGGAGATGAGCATGAAGTCCATCATCCGCCAGGGCGCTGCCGTCGCGGCCGCCGCCGTTCTGCTGGCAGGCCTCGCCGCCTGCTCCGGCACCCCGTCCGCATCGCCCTCAGCCGCCGGTCACGGCGACTGGCGCACCGCCACCTCGGCGACCGCGGGCGGCGGCATGGATGCCCTGATCGCCGCCGCCAAGAAGGAGGGGTCGCTGAACGCCATCGCCCTCCCGAACGACTGGGCCAACTACGGCGAAGTGATCTCCACGTTCCAGAAGAAGTACGGCATCACGGTCAACGTGGAGAACCCGGACGCCTCCAGCCAGGACGAGATCAACGCCGTCGCCTCCCGCAAGGGCCAGGACCGCTCCCCCGACGTGATCGACGTGGGCCACGACTTCGACGTCGCCGCCGCGCAGCAGGGGCTGCTCGCGCCCTATCAGGTCGCCTCCTTCGCCAAGATCCCCGCCGGCCAGAAGGAGAAGACGGGGCTCTGGTACAACGACATGGGCGGCTACGTGTCGATCGGCTGCGACGCCGGGCGCGTCACCACCTGCCCCACCACGTTCAAGGATCTGCTGGACCCCCAGTACAAGGGCAAGGTCGCGCTCAGCGGCAACCCGGTGAAGTCGGCCTCCGCGTTCGGCGCCGTGTATGCAGCCGCGATCGCGAACGGCGGCTCCTTCGCGAACATCCAGCCCGGTCTCGACTTCTTCACGAAGCTCACCCGCAGCGGCAACTTCAACCCGGTCGAGGCGACGCCCGCGACCATGGAGAAGGGCGAGACGCCGATCGCGGTCGTCTGGGACTACCGCAACGCCGCGTACGCCGATGAGCTGAAGACCAAGGGGATCACCTGGAACGTCCAGGTCCCGAAGGACGGCGTCTTCGCGCAGTACTACTCCCAGGCGATCGTGAAGTGGGCTCCGCACCCCGCCGCCGCCCGCCTGTGGCAGGAGTTCCTGTACAGCACCGAGGGTCAGAACCTGTGGCTCAAGGGCTACGCGCGCCCGGTGCTGCTGCCCGTCATGATCGCCGACGGCACCGTCGACACGGACGCCTTGGCACACCTGCCCCAGGTCTCCGAGAAGACGACCTCCTTCCCGAGCGAGGAGCAGGGCAAGGCGGCGAAGGCCGTCGTCTCCAACGGCTGGACGAAGGCCGTCTCCTGATGACCGCCGTCGCGTCCGGCCCCGCCGTCGCCGAGGCGACGGCGGGAGCCGGGCGCGGGGCGCACTCCGCTCCCCGCGCCCGCCGCGCCCCCGCCTGGCTGGGAGCTGCACCACTGCTCGCGTTCCTGCTCATCGCGCTCGGCCTGCCCGTCGTCGCGATGCTCGTGGGCGCCCTCACCGTGACGACGGACGCGGGCGCCGTCACCCTGAGCACGGCCGGCTTCGCGGCGAGTTTCGACGGTCCCTACCTCGACAGCCTCCTCGGCAGCATCCAGCTCTCGGCGGTCTCCGCCGGGATCTCCACGATCGTGTCCCTGCCGCTCACGCACGTCGTGGTCGCGTCCCCGATCCGCGGGCTGCGCGACGCCGTGCTGTCGGCGTCGGGCGTGATCGCGAACTTCGGCGGCGTGCCGCTCGCCTTCGCCTTCGTCGCGACCCTCGGCAACGCGGGTCTGCTCACCGATCTGTTCCACCTGACGGACAAGGGCTGGTCGCTCTACACGTTCGGCGGACTCGGCCTGGTGTACTGCTACTTCCTCATCCCGCTGATGGTGCTCACGCTCGCTCCTGCCCTGGACGGCCTGCGTCCGCAGTGGCGGGAGGCCGCGCAGAACAGCGGCGCCACCCGGGTGCAGTACTTCCGCCACGTCGCACTGCCGATCCTGCTGCCCACTCTGCTCAGCGGATTCGTCCTCCTCTTCGGCAGCGCCTTCAGCGCCTACGCGACGGCCGCCGCGATGGTGGGCAGTTCGATCCCGCTCGTCACCGTGAAGATCGCGTCGGCGCTCACCGGCGACGTGCTGGTGGGGCAGGGCAACATCGCCCTCGCGCTCAGCGTCGACATGATCGTGGTCGCCGCCGTCGTGATGGGCATCCAGCTGCTGCTTCAGCGAAGGAGTTCCGCGTGGCTCTCGTGACGTCCCTCTCCCGGCCGGCGCGACTCGCGCACGCGGTCACGCTGGCCTCCGCCGCCGTGTACTTCCTGCTGCCGATCCTGTGCGCCCTCGCGTTCACCGTCGGCCTGGGCGACCCCCGGCAGCAGCCGTCCCTCGACGCCTACGCCGGGATCTTCACGGCCCCGGGCGCCGGGCAGAGCCTCGTCCTGACCGCGCTGCTCGCGCTCGGCACGATCGTGCTCGTGTTCGGACTGCTGCTGCCCGCCCTGCTCACGGTGCGCCTGGCCGCGCCGCGCCTGAAGCCGCTCATCGCCACACTCTGCATGCTCCCGCTGGTCGTTCCGGCCGTCGCCCTCGGCGCCGGGATCACCACGGTGCTGCGCTGGGGGACGGATCTGCTCTACGACACGCCCGCCTTCCCGCTCCTGGCCGCCCTGCAGTCGCCCGCCTTCCCGGTGATCCTCGTCTGCGCGCTCGCCCTGATGGCGCTCCCCCTCGCGTACACCGTGCTGGAGGCCGGGCTCAACGCCGTCGAGGTGAAGGTGCTCGCCGAAGCCGCGCGGTCGTGCGGCGCCACCTGGCCGCAGACCCTGATCCACGTGATCCTGCCCAACATCCGCGTCGCGCTCCTGAACGTGGCCTTCCTCACGATCGCCCTGGTCCTCGGCGAGTACGCGGTCGCCGCGCTGCTCGGCTACCAGCCGTTCGCCGTGTGGACCGTCGGGATCAGCGGCTCCCACGCCCAGTTGTCGGTCGCCGTCTCCATGGTCGGCCTGATCGGCACCTGGCTCATCGTCCTCGCGGTCGCCAAGGTCGGCCGCCCCCGTCAGTCGAAGGAGTTCCGGTGATCGTCTCGGACAGTCGCACCCGCCCCGCCGCCACCCTCGAGTTCCGCGACGTGCGGCGCTCCTTCGGCGCCGCCGTCGCCCTGGACGGGCTGAGCCTCGAGCTCGTCCCGGGAGAGATGCTCGCCCTGCTCGGGCCGTCCGGCTGCGGGAAGACCACCGCGCTGCGGATGGTCGCCGGCTTCGAGCAGCCGGATTCCGGCGCCGTGCTCCTCGACGGGCGCGACGTCTCCGCGACCCCCGCGCACCGCCGGGACGTCGGCATGGTGTTCCAGTCGTACAGCCTCTTCCCGCACCTCACCGCCGCCGAGAACGTCGCCTTCGGGATGCGCATGCGCGGAATGCCCTCTGCGAAGCGGCGACAGCGCGCGCACGAGCTGCTGGAGCTGGTGGGGCTGCCCGCGCACGGCGGGCGCCTGCCGCGGCAGCTCTCCGGCGGCCAGCAGCAGCGCGTCGCGCTCGCCCGCGCCCTCGCGCTCGAGCCGCGCGTGCTGCTCCTGGACGAGCCGCTGTCCGCGCTGGACGCCCAGGTGCGCCAGGCCCTGCGCGACGAGATCCGGCGCCTCCAGCAGGAGCTCGGCATCACGACGCTCTTCGTGACGCACGATCAGGAGGAGGCGCTGTGCATGTCCGACCGCGTCGCCGTCATGCGCGGCGGCCGGCTGGAGCAGTGCGCGACGCCGCATGAGCTCTACGAGGCCCCGGCGACCCCGTTCGTGGCGGGCTTCGTCGGCGCGATGAATCGCCTGCCGGGGCGGATCACGCGCCGGGGCATCGAGGTCGAGTCGCTCGGCGCGACCTACGCCGTGCGGCACAGCCTCTCCGGCACCACCCCGCGCGCCGGAGTGGAGGTCGACCTGCTCGTCCGCCCCGAGCGGGTCCGGCTCACCCCGGATCCGGCCGGCCCCCTGCGCGTCGTCGCAGCGTCGTTCCTGGGCGCGACCGTGCGGGTCACGGCGCGCACGGACGACGGCCGCGAGGTGATCGCGGATGTCCCCGCCGAGACGGCCGGGGCGCTCGGCATCGGCGCGAGCGTCGTGCTCGCGCTTCCGGACGCTCCCGTCCTCATCGACGTGCCCTCCGCCGCGGCGGTCGCCGCATGAGGCCCGCCGCCGTGCTGTTCGACATGGACGGCACTCTCGTCGACACCGAGCGCCTGTGGTGGAACGCGACGGCGACCGTGGCCGCCGATCTCGGCCGGACCCTCACCGTCGACGACGAGGCCGAGGTGACCGCGCGACCCTCCGCCCACACCGCCGCGCACCTGCACGCCACGATCCCCGGAGCGGATCCGGCAGCGGAGATCGCGTCCCGGCTCGACGCGCTGTTCACCGCCCTGGTGGCGCGCGACGTGGTCCCCCGTCCCGGCGCCCTGGCGCTGCTGCAGCTGCTCGCGGCCGAAGGCATTCCCACCGCCATCGTCTCGGCGTCGCCGCGAGGGGTGGTGGAGCTCGTCCGGGACGTCCTCGGCCGGGACCTGTTCGCCGTGGTCGTCGGAGACGAGGACGCGCCCCGGTCGAAGCCGTGGCCGGATCCGTACCTGGAAGCCGCACGACTGCTCGGCGTCGCCGCGACGGACTGCGTGGCCGTGGAGGACTCCCCCGTCGGCATCGCCTCCGCGGAGGCCGCGGGATGTCCGGTCGTGGCGGTGCCCTCCACCGCGGAGCTCGATGCGGCGCCGGGCCGTGCGCTCCTGCCGTCCCTGGAAGCCGTCACCCTGCACACCTTCGCCCGCCTGCTCGCCGACTCCCGCCCCCTCGCCGAGGGCGCACGGGAGCGGCACGAATGGGAGCATCATGCCTGAACTCCGCACCGCCCCGGATCCCGTCCGGAGCTCCTCCGGCACACGGTCGCGTATCGTCCTGATCGGCATCGACGGCCTGCGCTGAGACCTCGCCGCGGACTCCCCGCCCGCACCGAGCCTGCGCGCACTCGCGGCCGAGGGCGATCACCGCGACATCGACGACGCCGGCCACGTCCACGGTGCGCTCAGCGAGCGGTACCAGCAGGCCCTCGCGCGCGTCGACCGGCTCGTGTCCCGGAACCAGGACGCGGTCCAGCGCCGCGCAGACGCGGGCGGCGAGCGCTGGATCCTCGTCGTCGTGGCCGATCACGGGCATGTGGACACCGGAGGGCACGGCGGCGACTCGGCCGCCGAGCGCACCTCGTTCATCTCGCGGTGGACGACCACCGGACGGCTCCGGGAGTGGCTGGCCGTCGTCGCCCCGCACGAGCTGATGGACCTGATCCTGGCCGAGCGCGCGCCGCAGTCATGAGCGGAGTCGGCCCCCAAATCAGCACGAACAACGATCGGGTCACCATAATGGGGGCATGACTGAAGCGCGCATCCTGGTCGTCGACGACGAACCCAACATCCGCGATGTCCTCTCCACGGGCCTGAGCTTCGCGGGATTCTCGGTGAAGACGGTCGCCAACGGCGCCGCCACGATCTCCGCAGTGCTGGAAGAGGAGCCCGACCTCATCATCCTCGACGTCATGCTCCCCGACATGAACGGGTTCAGCGTCACCAAGCGCCTGCGCGGCGCCGGATTCACGGCCCCGATCCTGTTCCTCACCGCGAAGGACGACACCGAGGACAAGATCGAGGGGCTGAACGCGGGCGGGGACGACTACGTCACCAAGCCCTTCGCGCTCGACGAGATCGTCGCCCGCGCCCAGGCCATCCTGCGCCGAACGATGCAGGCCGACGAGGAGTCCGTGATCCGCGCCGGCGAGCTGTCGATGGACCAGGACACGCACGACGTGTTCGTCGGCTCCTCCCCGATCGAGCTCAGCCCCACCGAGTTCAAGCTGCTCCGCTACCTGATGCTGAACCCGAACCGGGTGCTGTCGAAGGCGCAGATCCTCGACCACGTCTGGGAGTACGACTTCAACGGCGACGCCGGCATCGTGGAGAGCTACATCTCGTACCTGCGTCGCAAGATCGATCCGCACACCGAGGAGCCGGTCATCCAGACCAAGCGGGGCTTCGGCTACATGCTCAAGGTGGGAAAGCCCGCGTAACGGATGGCGAGCAAGCCTGACGCGATCACGCGGTGGTGGCGCCGGATCAGCCTGCGGGCCAAGGTCACCGGCGTCACCGTGGGCGTGCTCGCGCTCGGGCTGATCGTCACCGGGATCGGCACCACGCCGATCCTGCGCAACCTCCTGATCAGCAACGTCGAGTCGCAGCTGCCGACGCTCGTCACGAGCGACCTCGCGACCCTGTCCGCGAAGGGCACGGGCGGCTTCACGGTGACGCTGAAGGACGAGACGCTGCGCCTCACCGACTACTTCGTCGCGATCTACAACACCGAGGGGCAGCTGGTGTACTCGGGCGGCGGCTCCCCGAAGGCGGCCAAGCCCGACTTCCCCGCCACCTACCCGCTCGCGACGGCGACCGCCGACGCGGAGCGCACCGACCCGCGGGTGCTGACGGCCGAGGACGGATCCGAGTTCCGCGCGGCCGTCGCGGTCCGCGAGGACGCGGCGACCAACATCACCTACACGCAGATCGTCGCCCTGTCGCTCGACGAGGTGGACCGGATCATCGCGACGTTCTTCGGGGTCTTCACGACGGTCGCCCTCGTCACGATCATCATCGCTGCCCTGCTCACCCGGGGGCTCGTCACGCTGACGTTCCGAAGACTCGGACGCGTCGAGTCCACCGCCATGGCGATCGCCGCGGGCGACTTCAGTCAGCGCCTCACCGACCTCGAGCCGACGACCGAGGTCGGCCGGCTGAACAGCGCGATCAACACGATGCTCGACCGGGTCGACGTCGCGATCGCGCAGCGGGATCGCAGCGTGCAGCAGATGCGCCGGTTCATCGGCGACGCCAGCCACGAGCTGCGCACGCCGCTCGTGAGCGTGCGCGGCTACGCCGAGCTGTACCGGATGGGCGCGATCAATCCCGGCGAGGACACCGCCAGGGCGATGGACCGGATCGAGAAGGAGGCGCTGCGGATGGGTGTGCTCGTCGAGGACCTGCTGGCCCTCGCCCGCCTCGACGAGCAGCGCGAGCTCACGATCGAGCCGCTCGATCTGCGCCCGCTCGCACAGGACGCCGCCCTCGACCTGCGCGCCGCCGCGCCGTTGCGGCCCGTCTCGGTCGTCGACACGACCGCGGAGGGGCACGTGGAGCCCGCGCAGACGCCGCCGGAAGCCCCCTCGCCGTCCGCGACCACGACGCGCTCCGTGCCCGTGCGCGGGCGGATCCCGGCGATCCTGCGCCGCCGCCCCCGGGAGTTCCCGGCACTGCCGGAGATCGACTTCTCCGAGGCCGTCGTCGTCCCGGTGCAGACCCCGCCGATCGTGCTCGGCGAGGAGAACAAGGTGCGCCAGGTGATCGCGAACCTGCTCGGCAACGCCCGCCGGTTCTCCCCCGGCGACTCGCCGATCGAGGTCGTCATCGGCGCGGACCGGCGCCGCGGCGTCGGCTGGTTCTCGATCGTCGACCACGGCGAGGGCGTGCCGGAGCAGATCCGGGATCAGATCTTCCAGCGCTTCTGGCGCGCGGACTCCTCCCGCACCCGCGACACGGGCGGCGCGGGCCTTGGGCTCGCCATCGTCGCCTCGATCGTGCGCGCGCTGAACGGCGCGGTGCAGGTGACCGAGACGCCGGGCGGCGGAGCGACCTTCACCGTGTCGCTGCCGCTCGCACCTCCCCGCTCCACCCCGGAGCACCTGCTGCAGGACACCCAGCCGATCGAGCCGCTCGACCTGCCGCGCTGAGCGGCACGCGACGGACGCTCCGCGCGCGCTCGTCCTGCACAGAGGCCGGCCGCACGAGGTTCCGCACCGGTCGCACGACCGGCGACCCGTACGGGGGTCCGGGTCCCTAGCGTCGTCTGCACAACGCACACCCGACGAAAGGATCCCCTCATGTCCGTCTTCACCGTTGACACCGAGGCCGTGTTCGCCGCGACCAACGCCGTGCGCGGCACCGCCGAACGACTCCAGGCGGAATCCGCGACGATGATGGGCCAGCTCACCGGTCTGCAGTCGTCGTGGACCGGCTCGGCCGCGGTGGCCTGCCAGAGCGCCGCCGAGCAGTGGCGCAGCGCCGCCGCGCACCTGGAACAGGCGCTGGCCGCGATCGCGCAGGCGCTGAACGCCGCCGGCCAGCAGTACGCGCAGGCGGAGGACTACTCGGCCTCGCTGTTCCGCTGAGCGAACCCCCGAGAGCGGGAGGATCGGCGCGGACGCGGAGAAGCCCCTCCGGACGGATCCGGAGGGGCTTCTCAAAAAGATGGGCTTGGGGTCAGAAGTCCATGCCGCCGGACGGGTCGGCCGCCATGGCGGGAGCCTTCTCCGGCTTGTCGGCCACGACCGCCTCGGTGGTGAGGAACAGGCCGGCGATCGACGCGGCGTTCTGCAGCGCCGAGCGGGTGACCTTGGCCGGGTCGATGATGCCCTGCGCGAACATGTCGCCGTACTCGCCGGTCGCGGCGTTCAGGCCGTGTCCGCCCGGGAGCTCCGAGACCTTGTGCGCCACGACGCCGGCCTCGAGGCCCGCGTTGATCGCGATCTGCTTCAGCGGAGCCTCGATCGCGACGCGCACGATGTTCGCACCGGTCGCCTCGTCGCCCGAGAGCTCCAGGCCCGCGAGGGCCTTCGAGCCGGACTGGATCAGCGCGACGCCACCACCGGGGACGATGCCCTCCTCGACGGCCGCCTTCGCGTTGCGGACGGCGTCCTCGATGCGGTGCTTGCGCTCCTTGAGCTCGACCTCGGTGGCCGCGCCCGCCTTGATGACGGCCACGCCGCCGGCGAGCTTGGCGAGGCGCTCCTGCAGCTTCTCGCGGTCGTAGTCGCTGTCGGTGTTCTCGATCTCGCGACGGATCTGGGTCACGCGACCGGCGATCTGCTCGGCGTCGCCGGCACCCTCGACGATCGTGGTCTCGTCCTTGGTGACGATGACCTTGCGCGCACGGCCCAGCAGGTCGAGGGTCGCGTTCTCGAGCTTGAGGCCGACCTCCTCGGTGACGACGGTGCCGCCGGTGAGGATCGCGATGTCCTGCAGCTGCGCCTTGCGGCGGTCGCCGAAGCCCGGGGCCTTGACGGCGACGGACTTGAAGATGCCGCGGATCTTGTTCAGCACGAGCGTCGCGAGAGCCTCGCCCTCGACGTCCTCGGCGATGATGACGAGCTCCTTGCCGTCCTGGATCACCTTGTCGACGACGGGCAGAAGGTCCTTGATGTTCGAGATCTTCTGGTTCGCGATGAGGATGTACGGGTCCTCGAAGACGGCCTCCTGGCGCTCCGGGTCCGTGACGAAGTACGGGTTCAGGTAGCCCTTGTCGAAGCGCATGCCCTCGGTGAGCTCGAGCTCGGTGCCGAAGGTCTGCGACTCCTCGACGGTGACGACACCCTCCTTGCCGACCTTGTCGATCGCCTCGGCGATGAGCTCGCCGATCGCGGTGTCGGCGGCGGAGATGGAAGCCGTGGCGGCGATCTCCTCCTTGGACTCGATCTCCTTGGCGGAGGCGAGCAGCTCGGCGGTGATGGCGGCGACGGCCTTCTCGATGCCCTTCTTCAGGCTGATCGGGTCGGCACCGGCGGCCACGTTGCGCAGACCCTCGCGGACGAGCGCCTGGGCGAGGACGGTGGCGGTGGTGGTGCCGTCTCCGGCGACGTCGTCGGTCTTCTTCGCGACCTCCTTGACGAGCTCCGCGCCGATCTTCTCGTACGGGTCGTCGAGCTCGATCTCCTTGGCGATGGAGACGCCGTCGTTCGTGATCGTGGGGGCGCCCCACTTCTTCTCGAGCACGACGTTGCGGCCACGCGGGCCGAGGGTCACCTTGACCGCGTCGGCCAGGATGTTCAGGCCGCGCTCGAGGCCGCGACGGGCCTCCTCATCGAAAGCGATGATCTTTGCCATGAGTTCTGTCGTCCCTCCTGGACGTAGACATAGGGTTTAGCACTCAGGTCAGTCGAGTGCTAAACCCAGTCTGGCACTCGACCCCTGAGAGTGCAAGCCGCTGGCGGAGGGCGCGCCGTCAGCGCGTGGGCGTCGGCGCGGCGGTCGGCGTGCCCTTCGCCTTGTCCAGGCCCAGCACCACCGTCAGCTGCTTCTGATCGGGCACCACGTCGTTCGAGTAGACGTTGCTCTGCGCGGTCTTCGTGGCTCCGATCAGGGCCGCGAGAGCGTCCGCGGCCCTCTTGTCGGCGGGGGCCTGGTAATACACGGTCGTGACCGGGAAGCTCTGCTCGTCCGCGTCGGCGGCCGCCACGGCCGCGGCCGGGAAGCCCGCGTTCACGATCGAGTCCCTGGTGGAGGCCGCGAGCCCCGTCGCCGTGGTGCCGTTCAGCACGAACACCGCGTAGGAGGTGTCCAGCGCGGGCTTGCTCACGGACGCGCTCGGCGAGGCGGACGGCATCGGCCCGCCGGCCTCGGTGCCGAACTTGCCCATGGCGAACATGGCGGCGAAGATGCCCACGGCGATCAGCACGACGGTCGCGATCGTGGCCCAGAGCAACGTGAACCATCCGCGCATTCCGGGATTCTCGGCGCGGTGGGCGCCGACACGTCCCTGCGCATGCGGGATCACGTCGAATCGGTCGCGCTCGGGTGCAGGCATTCCACGATGTTATCCGGAGCGAACCCGTAACCTCCTGAGGGGGCGGCGCGCAGCCCGGGCACCGGTCCGGTCAGCGCGAGGACACTGCCGTGCGCCCCGTGCGACGCCGCGCCGCATCGTCCCGCAGGCGGCGCAGGCGGCGCACCAGCATCGGATCCTCGACCAGCGCCGCCTCCGAGTCGATCACCCGGCCCAGCAGCTGGTAGTAGCGCGCGGGCGTGAGCTCGAGCTCCCCCCGGATCGCCTGCTCCTTCGCGCTGGAGTGCCCCGGCCAGCGCGCCTCGAAGGCGAGCACGACGCGGTCGCGGTCGCCGAGCAGATCCGTCACGTCCTCCAGGGTACGTCGAGCCCGCAGGCTCCCCCGGACGGCTCGCGGCGCCGCCGCGCCCCCGCGGCACCGGAAACGCGGGAGAATGGTCCAGACCCCTGGGAGGATCCATGTCGCACTGCGTGACCAAGACAGCTGAATGCGCAGCAGTACTCCGTGCTGCGCGAGGCCGCCACCGAGCGCCCGTGGACCGGCGAGCTGCTGGACGAGCACCGCGCGGGGCTGTACACCTGCGGCGCGTGCGGGGCCGAGCTGTTCCGCAGCGGCACGAAGTTCGACTCCGGCTGCGGCTGGCCGAGCTTCTACGAGTCCGTCCGCCCCGAGGCGGTCGAGCTCATCGAGGACACCACGCTCGGCATGGTTCGCACCGAGGTTCGCTGCGCGAACTGCGGCTCGCACCTGGGCCACGTCTTCCCGGACGGCTTCGGCACGCCGACCGGCGACCGCTACTGCATGAACTCGATCGCGCTGTCGTTCCAGCCGGACGACAGCGCCGCATGAGCGCCCTCGAGGCCGTCCGCTCCCGGCAGTCCTGGTCCAAGGTCACGCCGGACGCACCGAGCCGCGAGGAGTTGCTCCCGCTGATCGCCGCGGCCGGCCGGGTCGCGGATCACTCCGCGCTGCAGCCGTGGCGGCTCATCGAGCTGCGCGGCGACGACCGCGTCCGCCTCGGCGAGGCGATCTCCGTCGTGCGCGGGGATCCGGATCCATCGGCGAAGCCGCTGCGCGCGTCGCTGCTGATCGCGGTCGTGGCGAGCTACCGCTCCAGCGACAAGGTGCCGCGCTGGGAGCAGGAGGCGGTCGCGGCGGGTGTCGCGCACATGCTCAGCCTGCTGCTGGACGAGGCCGGCTGGGGCGTCATCTGGCGCACCGGCGACTACACCCGCAGCCCCGAGGTCGCGGACCTGCACGGGCTCGGGCCGGACGAGGCGCTCCTCGGCTGGCTGTACGTGGGCGGCAAGCCGAGCCGCTCCCCCGGCAGCCGGCGCACGGTCGACCCCGAGCCGCTGCTCACCGCGCTGCCGCGCTGACCGGTCGCCGAGGCGGCCTGCGGGCCGTGCCGCGACGGGCGCGCCGGATCAGGCGGACGCGCGCGATCAGGCGGATCGGGTTCACGACGGCCTGTTCTCGCGTGATCGCCTGTTCCGGCGTCGCTCACGGGATCGGGAGCGGATCCGCCACGGCAGCGCGACGACGACGGACAGCACGGCGGCGATCACCATGATCGCGACCTGCCAGGCCGCGGGCCCCGCCGAGGGCGGCCAGACGAGGTCGATGAGCACCGAGACGACCAGCTGGCCGAGCACCGCGCCGAGCCCCATCAGCAGCACCCCGGTGCGCGGCACGATCACGACGCCGAGCAGGATGTAGGCGGCCCCGAGCAGCCCGCCGACGTAGAGCCACGGCTCGGCCGGGAACGGCGCGGGGGCGCCCTTGACGAGCATGCTGATTCCGGCGGAGATCGCGAGGACCGTGACGCCGCCGACGAAGCTCATGAACGTCGCTCCGAGCGGCGAGGCGATGCGCTGACCGAGCCGTCCGTTCACGGCGGACTGCAGCGCGATACCCGCGCCGGTCAGGAACGGCAGCACCAGCATCCACAGCGGCGCGCGATCGAGCACCCCGCCGCCCAGGGAGACGCCGACCGCGATGAGCGCGAGCAGACCGCCGAGCAGCCGCCCCGAGGTGATCGCCACGACGCCGGCCGGCCCGACCCCGATCCGGTCCAGGACGAGACCGTGCAGCGTCTGCCCCGCCACCACGCCGACGCTGAACAGGGCGACGCCGAGGATGCCTGCGACGAGCCCCTGGGTGGACACCGTGAGCGCGCCGCAGGCGCCGCCGACGAGCATCCACCAGGGCACCCGGCGCTCGCGGATCCCGACCCACAGCCGCCCGACGCCGGCGCGGCCGGAGCGGGTGAGGACGACGAGCACGCCGAGCAGCACGAGCCCCACCGCGAACGAGACGAGTCCGGCGAGGATGCCGTTGTCGATGCGGACCCCGAGCTGGCCGTTCACCCGCGCCTGGATCGCGGTCATCGCGCCGATCGCGACGGCACCGCCGAGGGCCAGCGCGGTCGCTCCGCGTCGTCGGGGTCGGTCGTGCGCGCTCACCGTACGAGCCTAACGATGCCCGTGGGCGTCGGATGACGCGGAACCGACCGCAGTGTCGGCACCCGGAGGTACGCTCCAGACATGTGCGCGAGCTACGGACTGGATCCCCGGTTCAAGGACCAGGAGCTGATGGAGGACGCCGACCACGAGCTGCTGGAGGGGATCAGGGCGTGGGCGCAGGGCAACGCCGACGAGACCCTGCGGCCGACCGGACGGATCCTGCGCAACCTGAACCCGATCGTCGTTCCGGGCGAGGCGGCCCCGGCCGTCGAACTCGCCTGGTGGGGCTTCCTCGTCGACGGACGCCCGTCGAAGTTCCCGTCGATCAACACCCGGTCCGAGCGCCTGCAGGACCGTCCCGGCTCGCTGCGCGGGCGGGCGATCGTGCCGGCCACCGGCTGGTTCGAGATGCAGAAGCCGTCCAAGCAGTGGCACGAGTTCGGACTCGACGAGGCCCTGTTCGGCATGGCCGCGGTGACGCAGCGCGGGCGGGCGGAGGACGGATCCTGGTACACCTGCTACTCGATCGTGATGCAGCCGGCCGTCGACCGGCTCGCCGGGATCCACGACCGGATGCCCGTCGTGCTGCCGGCCTCGTTCGGGGCGGACTGGCTCGCCGGCGCCCCGTCCCGCGAGCTCATCGACGAGGCCCTGACGGCCTCGGGCTCGATCGCCGACCGCATCGCCGCGACCCCGCGTGCCGACGACAAGGGCAGCGAACGGCTCTTCTGAACGGGATCCGCGGATCCGCGGAGATGGAGCCCCCTGCCGGACTCGAACCGGCCACCTGCGGTTTACAAGGCCGCTGCTCTACCAGATGAGCTAAGGAGGCGAGAGTGGCCGGAGCCGCTCCCAGGGTAGCAACTTACGACGCGGGGGTCGGCGTGGCGGTCCGCGTCGGCACCGGGGTCGGGCCCGGCGTGCCGTAGTAGGCGTCGCTGGCGACCGAGAGCACGAACTGCGAGAACTCGGCCGCGTCGGTGAGCGAGCCGGCGTAGGCCTGGCCGTTCACGACGATCGTCGGGGCGCCGGTGAGCACGAGCTTCTTCGAGCCGGGCAGCGGGCCGTCCAGGGCGCGCGTCGTGGCGTCCTTGACCCAGGACGCGTACGAGGACTTGCTGATGCAGTCGCGCACGCCCTTGGAGTCCTTGACGCCGCTCGCGTCGGCGAGGGTCGCCAGCTCGGCGTCGGTCTTGCCGTCGCTGTCGAGCTTGGGCTGGTCGGCCAGCAGCGCGTGGTTGTACGCGTAGAAGACGTCGGGCTGCGAGGAGGCGACGCACGCGGCGGCGGACGCGGCGCGCAGCGAGTACTTCGTGCCGTTGGAGTTCGCGGTCAGCAGCGCCACCGGGTGGTAGGTGACGGTCGCGGCGCCCTGGTCGATCCAGGTCGCGAGCTGCTTCGCGTTCGCGCGCTCGAACTCGCCGGCGCCCGGCGACAGGTAGTCGACGTAGATGTGGATGTCCACGGCGCCGGCCGATGCGGTCGGCGACGGGGCGGGAGAGGCCGGGGCCGTGGTGCCCGCCGGCGTCGGCGAGGCGGTCGGGGTCGCGGCGGGGCCCGCGGCCACGGTGAGGTCGGCCTTCGACACGACGACGCCGTCATCGTGCATGTTCGAGGGACTCAGCGAGGGCTTCGACACGGCGGATCCGACGGCCCACGCGACGGCGCCGCCGGCGGCTCCGACCACGAGCACCGCGACCAGTCCGATGAGCACGCGGCGCATGATGCGGACGCGGGACTGCTGTGCGTTGACCTGCTGTGCCTTCTCCCGGACCGCCGCACGCGAGTGCGGGGGCGTGGGGGCGTTCGGCGTTTCGTCGCTCGACATCGTTCCTCTTGATTCCTCGGGGGCGGGCGACCCCCTTCCGTCCGCGGAATGCGCGGCACGGCACGGGTTCGATGCTAGCCAGGCAGACTGAGAAAATCCCAGACGGGCGCTGGTCGGACCCTGCGAGAGCACCGGCTTCCGGGCGACGCCTCGGAAAGCGTTTCACCGGATCCTGGACTCCTCAGACGAGGACATGTCATACTGATCGCGGCCCGATGGAGGGCCACGCCGGGTTCGCGCCCGTCGCTTTTTCACTACGGATCGTCCGGCACGTACCTGCCGGTGAAGGAGAAGACCCATGGCAACCGTGACTTTCGACGAAGCCACCCGCCTCTACCCCGGCGGCACCCGCCCCGCGGTCGACAAGCTGAACATCGAGATCGCCGACGGCGAGTTCCTGGTTCTGGTCGGCCCCTCCGGCTGCGGAAAGTCCACCTCGCTGCGCATGCTGGCCGGCCTCGAAGAGGTCAACGCAGGCCGGATCCTCATCGGCGAGCGCGACGTCACGGACGTCCCGCCGAAGGACCGCGACATCGCGATGGTGTTCCAGAACTACGCGCTGTACCCGCACATGACCGTCGCCGAGAACATGGGCTTCGCCCTGAAGATCGCGGGCGTGGGCAAGGAGGAGCGCGCCCAGCGCGTCCTCGAGGCGGCCAAGCTCCTCGACCTCGAGCAGTACCTCACCCGCAAGCCGAAGGCGCTCTCCGGCGGTCAGCGCCAGCGCGTCGCGATGGGCCGAGCGATCGTCCGCCAGCCGCAGGTGTTCCTCATGGACGAGCCGCTGTCGAACCTCGACGCCAAGCTCCGCGTGCAGACCCGCACCCAGATCGCGTCGCTGCAGCGCCGCCTGGGCGTCACCACCGTCTACGTCACCCACGACCAGACCGAGGCGCTCACCATGGGCGACCGGATCGCGGTCCTCAAGGACGGCCTGCTCCAGCAGGTCGGCTCGCCGCGCGACCTGTACGAGAACCCGAGCAACGTGTTCGTGGCCGGGTTCATCGGCTCGCCCGCGATGAACCTCTTCGCCTCCGACCTCACCGACGGCGGCGTGCAGTTCGGCTCCGAGGTGGTCCCGCTCGACCGCGAGACCGTCAGCGGCGCGACCGGCTCGCAGATCACGGTCGGCGTGCGCCCCGAGGACATCACGGTCGGCCCGGCCGACGGCAGGGGCCTCTCCGTCGTCGTCGACCTCGTCGAGGAGCTCGGCGCGGACGGCTACCTCTACGGCCACACCGAGATCAACGGCAAGCGCAACGACCTCGTCGCACGCGTCGACGGCCGCAACCACCCGAACGCGGGCGAGACCGTCACCCTCGCGGCGAACCCGGGCCACGTGCACGCCTTCGACCTGTCCTCGGGCGAGCGCCTGAACACGAAGCCGATCGTCTCCTGATCACGGCGGATCCTTCCTGACACACGCGACGCGGCGCGGGGGCTGACCCTCGCGCCGCGTCGTCGTCTGATCCGCTCCCCGCCGGCACCGACGTCTCGAGGCTCCCATGAAGGACGCACTGACCATCACCGCGAGCGCGGTGGATCCCGGGCTGCTCTCGCTGCCGTGGGCGCAGCCGCTTGCGAAGTGGCCGTCGACCGTGATCGTGTCGCTGCCGAAGGGCCTGTCCCGGCACCTTGTGCGCTTCGCCGACCTCTCCGGCCAGGTGGTCGCTGTGAAGGAGACGACGGAGGAGATGGCCCGCCGCGAGTACGAGATGCTCGGCAACCTCGCCCGGCTCGACGTGCCGTGCGTCTCCCGGGTCGCGGTGATCGCCGGCCGCAGCGACGGCAAGGGCGTTCCGCTGCCGGCGGCGCTCGTCACGTCGCACCTGCGCTTCTCGATGCCCTACCGCGCGCTGTTCACGCGCGTCCTGCGCCCCGACACCGCCACCCGCCTGGTGGACGCGCTCGCGCTGCTGCTCGTCCGGCTGCACAACGTCGGCTTCTACTGGGGCGACGTGTCGCTCTCGAACGCGCTGTTCCGCCGCGACGCCGGGGCGTTCGCGGCCTATCTCGTCGACGCCGAGACCGGCGAGCTGCACGAGTCGGGCCTGACGGACGGGCAGCGCGCCTACGACCTGGATCTCGCGCGCACGAACATCGCCGGGGAGATCATGGACCTCGCCGCGGGCGGGCGGCTCGAGCGCGGCGTGGACGCGGTGGCGATCGCGGACGGGATCGTGTCGTCGTACCGGTCGCTGTGGGCCGCGCTCACCGAGCACGAGTCCTTCGCCGTGGGCGAGGCGTGGCGGATCACCGAGCGCGTCGAGCGGCTCAACGCGCTCGGGTTCGACATCGGCGAGATGTCGATCCAGACGACGGCCGACGGCACCCGGGTCGAGATCGAGCCGAAGGTCGTCGACGCCGGGCATCACCAGCGCCGGCTGATCCGCCTCACCGGACTCGACGTCGAGGAGAACCAGGCCCGGCGGCTGCTGAACGATCTCGACGAGTTCCGCGCCCGCTCCACGAAGAACTGGGCCGACGAGGAGATGTACGCGCACGAGTGGCTCACACGCGTGTTCGAGCCCGTCGTCCGGGCGATCCCCTACGACCTGCGCGCCAAGCTCGAACCGGCCGAGGTGTTCCACCAGGTGCTCGAGCACCGCTGGTACATGTCGCAGGCCGACGGGCGCTCGGTCCCGCTCGCCGAGGTGCTCACGTCGTACATCAACGACGTGCTGCGGCACCGCCGCGACGAGGCCACGATCATGGGACCGCCCACCGAGACGATGTCGCTGCCGGTGATCACCGGATCCGTTCCGCTGGACGACGAGGATCCCGACATCGACTGGCGCGACCTGGTCTGAGCGCCCTCGGGGTCGTTGAGCGAGGAAGCGGAGCGGCCGAGACGAAACGCGGCGATCCGGCGGGAAACCGCGTTTCGTCTCGCCTGCGGCTCGCTCGACGACCGATGAGAACGCCGCTCAGTAGCCGACGGCGAAGTTCTCCCGGCGGTGCTGCGGGTTCTCGATCTCGTCGACGATCGCGACCGCGAAGTCGGCGCCGGAGATCGAGGAGCTGCCGTCGGCGGCCCGGACGACGACGGGCCCGCCGTCGCGGTAGCGGCCGGTGCGCTCGCCCTCGGCCCAGGGCCCGAAGTTCTCGGCCGGGTGGACCAGGAACCAGTCCAGTCCGGCATCCGCCTGCTCGAGCAGCTCGAGCGAGTCGATGCCGAACTGCGCCTCGTGACGGTACTCCTCGGGCACGCCGAGATCCCACAGCCGAGGGCCGCCCGGCTGCGACAGGCTGCCCATCGCGCCGCCGACGACCCCGAGCCGGGTCGACGTGTCGCCGAGCCTCTCGATGAGCGCGCGCACCGCGTCCAGTGCCAGATCCGTCATGTCGCCGCGCGGCGAGAGGGACTCGATCACCACGTCGGCACCGTCGAGCACGTCGCTCAGGCCGTCCAGGTCCAGCGCGGATCCCTGCACGTACCCGGCGCCGGCGACGGGCGCGTCGGGGACCGAGCGCGAGACCGAGACGGCCTCGTGGCCGCGGCTCACAGCCTCCTGGACGATGTAGCGACCGGCGTATCCGGTCCCTCCGATGACGACGATGCGGGCCATGCGCGTTTCCTTCCGTTCCTGGACCGGGTACGACAGGTGCAAGGATCCCGGACTCGCGGCTATTCCGGATCCGCGCATCCGGCGTCATCGACCCTGGCGTCGCGACCCGCGACGGAGTAGGACAGCAGCATGGGCATGGACGGGACCGAGGCCGGCGCGATCGACATGGAGCGGCAGCAGCGTCGCCTGACCGGGCGGCTGCGCTGGGCGGGAGCGCATCGCCGGGTGCGCGCGTTCGCGGAGGGGCGGGCCGTCGCCGACTCCCGCGACACCCGGATCGTCTGGGAGCCGGGCCGGGTCGTGGCGCAGTATGCGGTCCCGATCGCGGATCTGGACGCCGAGCTCGTCGACGGCGAGCCGTTCGTCCCGGCCGACCGGCTGCCCGGTGTGCTCACCCCGCGGAATCCGTTCGCGATGCACAGCACGACCGGCACGGCGTGGTCGCTGCGACTGCCCTCCGGCGCGGTGCTCGCGGGTGCGGCGTTCGTCCCGGACGATCCCGCCCTCTCCGCGCACGCCCTGCTCGACTGGCGCGCGTTCGACGAGTGGCGGGAGGAGGACGAGGTCGTGGTCGGGCACCCGCACGACCCGTTCCAGCGGATCGACTGTCTCGCCTCCGACCAGCACGTCGTCGTCCGCACGGGCGATGTCGTGCTCGCCGAGACGACCCGGCCGGTCCTGCTCCGGGAGACGCATCTGCAGGACCGGTGGTACATCCCCCGTGCGGACGTGCGGATGGATCTGCTCGTGCCGAGCGACTCCCGCACGGTGTGCGCGTACAAGGGCACGGCGTCGTACTGGAGCACGGCGCTCGGCGACCGCGTCATCTCGGACGTGGCCTGGTCGTACGAGACGCCCCTGCACGACGGCGCCCCGATCGGCGGGATGCTGTGCTTCTACGACGACCGGGTCACGGTCGAGGTCGGCTGACCGGAGCGATCAGACGACCTCGGTTCTCGAGCGGGTCACACGCGCGCGGCGCGCAGGGTGTTGACCTGGTACAGCGCGACCGAGGCCGCGATGCCGGCGTTCAGCGACTCGGTGGCCGCGGAGATCGGGATCGAGACGATCTGATCGCAGGTCTCGGTGACCAGGCGCGACAGGCCCTTGCCCTCGGATCCGACGACGATCACGACCGGACGGTCCGCGAGCTCGAGGGCCGGGAGGGAGACGTCGCCGCCGCCGTCGAGGCCGAGCACGAACACGCCCTGCTTCTTGAACTCCTTGAGCATGGTCGTGAGGTTCGCGGCGAGCGCGACCGGCACCCGCGCGGCGGCTCCCGCGCTCGTCTTCCAGGCGGCGGAGTTCACGCTCGCCGAGCGGCGCTGCGGCAGGATCACGCCGTGCCCGCCGAAGGCGGCGGTGGAGCGGATGATCGCGCCGAGGTTGCGCGGATCCGTGATGCCGTCGAGCGCGATGAACAGCGGCGTCTCGCCGCGGTCGATGACCTGCTCGAGCAGATCCTGCGGGTGCGCGTACTCGTAGGGCGGCACCTTCAGGGCGACGCCCTGGTGCACGCCGTCGAAGCCGGCCATCCGGTCCAGCTCCTGACGGGTGACCTCGAGCACCGGGATCTCGCGGTGCCGGGCGATCGCGAGCATCTCCTTGACGCGGTCGTCCATCTCCACGCGCTGGGCGATGTACATGGTCGTCGCGGGGATCTTCGTGCGCAGCGCCTCGAGCACGGAGTTGCGCCCGGTGACGGTCTCGGTGTCGTTCGAGGCCGCCGAGCTGGTCACGCGGCGGTTCGGGTTCGAGCCGCCCTGCGGCTTCTGCCCGATGCGGCCCTTGCCGCCCGCGGCGGCGTAGCGCTCCTGCGCCGCCTTCCGCTTGCCGGCGACGTGCCAGGCGCGGTCCTCGGCCTTCGGGGTGTTCCCGCGCCCCTCGAGCGCCTTGCGGCCGTTGCCGCCGGTGCCCTTGGTGGCGCCCTTCTTCTTGCTGTTGCCCGCTCCGGGCCTGCTCGGCTTAGCCATCGATGCTCCAATGAGTTCCGTCTGGAGTGTCCTCCAGGGTGATGCCCGCGGCGGCGACCGCATCGCGGATGCGGTCGGCGGCGGGCCAGTCCTTGTCGGCGCGCGCCTGGGCGCGCTGGGCGATCATCGCCTGAACGAGCGCGTCCAGGGCGACGGTGGTCTTCGTGTCGGCGCCCGTGGACGCCCATTCGGGCGCGAGCGGGTCGATGCCCAGCACCGCGGTCATCGCCCGCACCGCGCCGACCGCCTCGGCGACCTCGTCGGTCGCGCCCTTGTCGAGCGCGGCGTTGCCGGCGCGCACGGTCTCGTGCAGCACGGCGAGCGCCTGCGGCACGCCCAGGTCGTCGTCCATCGCGGCGGCGAACACGACCGGAATGGATTCCTCCGCGGCGGTCCCCGAGCCCGTCGAAGGGCCCGTCGCGGTGCCGGCCGTCCGCTGCGCCCGTTCGAGGAACGTGCGGATCCGGCCCAGCGCCGCCTCCGCCTCGGTCCACGACGAGTCGGAGAGGTCGAGACTCGACCGGTAGTGCGCGGCCGCGAGCGCGTAGCGGACGACGAGCGGATCGTGCCGCGCGAGCACATCGTCGGCGAGGGTGAAGTTTCCGAGCGACTTCGACATCTTCTGCGTGTTCACCGTGACCAGGCCGTTGTGCACCCAGTACCGCGCGAAGCCGTCGCCGGCCGCGGTGGACTGGGCGAGCTCGTTCTCGTGGTGCGGGAAGCGCAGGTCGAGGCCGCCGCCGTGGATGTCGAACTCCGGCCCGAGGTAGCGCCGGGACATGGCCGAGCACTCGATGTGCCAGCCCGGGCGGCCCGCGCCCCAGGGCGAGGCCCAGGTCGCGTCGGCGGGCTCGCCGGCCTTGGCGCCCTTCCACAGGGCGAAGTCCTGCGGGGCGCGCTTGCCACGCGGATCCGCGTCCTCCGCCGCCTCCATCGCGTCGACGGACTGGCGGGTGAGTTCGCCGTAGGAGGCCCAGGAGCGCACGTCGAAGTACACGTCGCCGGATCCGTCGGCCGCCGGGTAGGCGTGCCCGCGGTCGATGAGGCGCTCGATGAGCTCCTGCATCTGCGGGACGGAAGCGGTCGCGCGCGGCTCGTACGTGGGCGGCAGGATCCCGACCGCGGCGTACGCGGCGGAGAACTCCTGCTCCATCCGGTAGGCGAGCGCCCACCACGGATCCGCGTCGGTCGCGTTCGCGAGGATCTTGTCGTCGATGTCCGTGACGTTGCGGACGAACGTGACGCGGCCGTACCGCAGCTCGAGCCAGCGGCGCAGCAGGTCGAAGCTCAGCGCCGCCCGCACGTGCCCGATGTGCGGGCCGGACTGCACGGTGGGTCCGCACACGTACATCGTCACGTTCGAGGGGTCGAGCGGGACGAAGTCGCGCAGTTCCTGCGCGCGCGTGTCATGGAGGCGGATCGTCACCGCTCAAGACTACCGGTGCGGATCCGCACGTTTTCGGGGAGCGATGTCCGCTCCGGATCCGGGTCCGGCAGGGCGGACATCGCTCCTCGAGACCGGAGGCAGGTCAGGGGCGCAGGAGGATCTTGCCCTCGCGCCCGGCCTTCAAGGTCCCCTCCGACGCCGCGCCGACGTCCTCGAGCGGGAGGATCTCCGATACCGGGAGGGTGAGCGCGCCGTCGCGGAGCCGGGTGAGCAGCTCTCCGAACAGCTCACGACGGCGTTCGGCGGGCATCGCGGCGGCCACCTTCGACCCCCAGAAGCCCCGCACGGTGAGCTGCTTGAAGATCACGTCGCCCGAGGCGATCCGCATCGTCCCGGAGGACATCGCGCCGAAGACGACGAGCAGCCCGCCCTCGCCGAGCATGGCCGCGATCTGCCCGCTCCCGTCGCCCCCGACCGCGTCGATGCCGGCGCGGATCGGCGCGCCGGCGGTGAGCGCCCGTACGCGGTCCTGCCAGTCCGCGGCGTCGGTCGCGACGACGTCGCCCACGCCCTGCGCGGCGAGCTCGGCGATCCCCGCACCCCGGCGCACCAGGTTGACCGAGCGCACCCCACGGGCCGCCGCGAGCTGGGCGACCATACGCCCGACCGCGCCGTTGGCCGCGTTCTGGATCATCCAGTCGCCCGGCTGCAGCCCGAGCGAGTCCAGCACGCCGATCGCGCTGAACGGCATCGAGGCGAGCTGGGCCGCCTGCTCGTCGGGCACGTCGTCGGGCACGGGGATGAGCGCCGCGGCCGAGGCGAGCACGTACTCGGCCCAGCTGCCGAACGCCCCGCCGACCGTGACCCGGCGGCCCGCGAGCGCCGGATCCACGCCCTCGCCGACCGCGTCCACGATGCCGACCGCCTCGGTGCCGGCGCGGGCCGGCAGCTCCGGCTTGAAGCCGTACAGGCCGCGCACCGTGAGCAGGTCGTGGTTGTGCACCGTGGCCAGGAGCACCCGCAGCCGCACCTGCCCCGGCCCCGGCTCGGGCAGCGGGACGTCCTGGACGGAGAGGACCTCGGCGGGATCACCGAAGACGGAGTGGACGAGTGCGCGCATGGGAGACCTCTCGACGACGGCGGATGCGGCGGATGGCCGCGGCTCCAGCGTAGGCACGGATCCGAGAGGCGGGCTGCGGATCCGTCTCAGCGGACGGCGTGCACGAGGGCGACGGCGGTGACCGCGATGCCCTCGCCGCGACCGGGGAAGCCCAGTCCGTCCGTGGTCGTCGCCGACACCGCGACGGGGGCGCCGCCGAGGGCCGCCGACAGCGCCTGCTCGGCCTCGCCGCGGCGCGCACTGAACCGCGGCCGGTTGCCCTGGAACTGCACGGACACGTTTCCGATCGCGAACCCGGCCTCGGCGAGGATCTCGGCGGTCCGGGCGAGGAAGACGTCGCCGTGCGCGCCCGCGTACTCCGGGTGCGCCGTGCCGAAGTGCTGGCCGATGTCGCCGAGCCCGGCGGCGCCGAGCAGGGCGTCGACGATCGCGTGCGCGACGGCGTCTCCGTCGGAGTGGCCCTCGAGCGCGGGCTCGCCGGGCCAGTCCAGGCCGGCCAGTCGGAGCGTGCCGCCCTCGGCGAAGGCGTGCACGTCGGTGCCGATGCCGATGCGCGGGACGACGGACCCCGCGGTGCTGTCCAGGATCATGCGGGCGCGCTCCAGGTCGTGCGGGGTGGTGATCTTGAAGGCCTCGTCGGATCCGAGGACGTGCCGCACCGCTCCCCCGGCCGCGGCGAAGAGCGCGGCGTCGTCGGTGTACTCGATGCCCTGCTGTGCGGCCTGAGCGTACGCGGTCTCGAGCTCACGGCGAGGGAAGCCCTGCGGCGTCTGCGCGGCCGCGAGCTCGGAGCGGTCGACCGGCGCGACGACGTCGGCGCCGTGCACGCGCTTGAGCGTGTCCACGACGGGCAGCGCGGGGATGACCCCGGCGCCCGGGACCACTGCCCGGGCGACGGCCGTGATCTGGGCGGACGGGGTCAGCGCCCGGGCCGCGTCGTGCACGAGCACGATGTCGATGTCGTCGGCGAGCGCGGCGAGGCCCGCCGCCACCGACCCCTGTCGAGTGTCCCCGCCGACCACGACCGCGACGGGAACCCGCTCTCCCCCTCCGTTCGCTGGTCGCGACACGCCCTCATTCGCCCCCGATGGCGACGATTCGCGACCAGCGAGCGGAAGTGGGGTCGGCGCAGACCACGGGGCGACACGGGAGGACCGGGCGACACGGGAGGGTTGGGCGATACCGGAGGACCGGGCGATCGTGCGCGCCTCGTCCTCGCGTCCGGCGGGCACGACGAGGACCACCTGGGCGGGATCCGCCGCGAAGACGCCGTCGAGGGCGTGCTGCAGGATCGTCCGGCCGTCCAGCGGCACGAACGCCTTGGGGGCGCCGGCGGCGAGCCGGGTGCCGGACCCGGCGGCCACGACGATCACGGCCGTACGCGCGAGCGGCGGAAGGAGGTCGGTCACGCTCTCACGTTAGCGCCCGGATCCGCGGCGCTCCCGATCCCGTCGGCGCGAACCGCATCAGGAAAAGTTCTTTGCCACAATCAGTACTTGATCTGATACAGTACTTGACATGAACGATGACGCCTTCTCCGCGGACCTGCTGCGCGGGCACACCGACACGATCGTGCTCGGCACGCTCCGCGGCGGGGATCGCTACGGCTTCGAGATCTACAAGACGATCCGGGACGCCACCGGGGGCGACCACGAGATCAAGGAGGCCACCCTCTACGCGACCTACCGCCGTCTGGAGAAGGACGGACTGGTCGAGTCGTACTGGGGCGACGAGACGCAGGGCGGCCGTCGCAAGTACTACCGGATCACCGACGCGGGTCGCGCGGTGTACCGGCGCAACGTCGCGGCCTGGGTCGCCACCCGCCGCGTGATCGACACGCTTCTGGACGCGAAGGACTGAACTCATGAACACGGACATCCACCGCCTCCTGGACGAGGCCTTCGCCGGGATCGAGATGACCCCGGCCGCGCAGGACCTGAAGGAGGAGATCCGCGCGAACCTCACCGCGCAGGTCGACGAGCTCGTCGCCGCAGGCGTCGCCCCGCAGGAGGCGGCGCGGCAGGCGGTCGCCGACCTCGGCGATGTGCGCGACCTCCTCGACGAGAACGGCCCGACCGAGCCCGCGGGCATGAGCGCCCTCGCCGCGCGCCACCACGTGCGGCCGAACCCCGGCTTCGTGGTGCGGACCGTCGTGCTGAGCCTGGTCGCCGCGGCCGCGCTCCTCGGGCTCGTGCTGCTCGCGGTCCTCGCCCACCCCGCCCCGACCGGCGGCGTGCTCGGCCTCGGCGCGCTCGTCGCCGTCGCCCTCGGCGTGGTGACCGGCGACGCGCTCACCCAGGAGACCACGGCGAATCACCCGCTGCCCGTACTGCGGGCGACGGGCTTCGGCCTCGCGACCGGCGGGACCCTCCTCGCCCTCGCCCTGGGCGGCGCGTTCGCCCTCGCGCTCGACCAGCTGTGGCTCGTGGTCCTCGCCGCGGTCCTCCTGGTCGCCTCGATCGGACTGTTCTCCTACCTGGGCGCCACCCAGACGAACCGGCACAAGGCGTGGGTGCGCGGAGCCGCCGCGCACATGCCGCCGAACCGGTTCGAGGAGGAGCCGGAGACCGCGGCCCGCTTCGGGATCTACGTCGCCGTGCTCTGGTTCACGACCCTGGCCGTCATGGTCGTGCTCGTCTTCACGGCGGGCTGGTGGTGGGCGCCGGTGGCGTTCGTCGGCGGGCTGGCCGCCATGATGCTGCTCCTCGCCCGCATGCTCTTCGCACCGCGCCGCGGCGATCGCCGCTAGCCGGTTTCCGGATCCGGTCCCGACACCTCGACGGAGCGGATCCTCCGCACACCGCAGAAAGCCCTTGAGAACCGAAGGGATGCTCGTCATGCCCGCAGAACAGAACGCCATCGTCGCCGACGACCTCGTCAAGGAGTACCGCGGCCGCGGCCGACGGCCCGCCGTCCGGGCCCTGGACGGTCTGAGCTTCGCCGTCCCGGCCGGACGCGTCTTCGGCCTGCTCGGCCCGAACGGCGCCGGCAAGTCCACCACGACCAAGATCCTCACCACCCTGTCGCGGCCGACGGCCGGCCGCGCCCGCGTCGCCGGCCACGACGTCGCGGATGCCTCCGGCGCCGTCCGCGCCGCGATCGGCTACGTCTCGCAGGGAACCGGGACGGATCCGAACCTCACCGCGACCGAGAACCTCGGGATCGCCGGGCGCATGCGCGGCCTCGGCAGCGGCGAGGCCCGGGAGCGCGCCGCCCGGCTGCTGATCGAGTTCGGCCTCGCCGACGCGACCCGGCGCCCCGTGCGCACGTTCTCCGGCGGCATGCGCCGTCGCCTCGACGTCGCCGCCGCGCTCGTGCACCGCCCGCAGGTGCTGTTCCTCGACGAGCCCACCACGGGCCTCGACCCCGAGGCCCGTGCGGCGATGTGGTCCGAGATCCGGCGCCTGTCCGGCGAGGAGGCGCTGACCGTCGTACTGACCACGCACTACATGGAGGAGGCGGATCGGCTCGCCGACGAGCTCCTCCTCGTGAACCGCGGCCGGGCCGTCGCGCAGGGCACCCCGGACGAGCTCAAGGCCGCGCTGCACGGCGACGCCGTGAGGGTCACGCTCGTGGAGCCGGATCCGGTCGCCGTACGCCGGGCGGTCGCCACCGTCCCCGGCCTGCGCGACGTGCTCGTCGAGGCCGCCGGGGTCGACGGACTCCTCATCGCCCGCACCGACGACGCCGCCTCCGCGGTCGGCGCCGTGATCGCCGCCCTCGACGGCGCCGGGATCCGCTACGGCCAGGTCGCGGCGTCCCATCCCACCCTCGACGACGTGTACCTGCACTTCGTCGGCCACACCTTCGGCGACGCCCCGGCGGACGCCCTCCTGGAACGAGTCGCGGCATGAGCGCGATCGCTCTCTCCCCCGCCCTGTCCCCGGCACCGGCGCGCCCGGGCTGGTTCACTCAGACCGGCCAGGTCCTGCGCCGGTGGTCGATCGTCTCGATCCGTCAGGCGTGGGGGCCCGTCATGAGCCTCATCCAGCCGGTCATCTGGATCCTGCTGTTCGGGCAGGTGTTCCGCACCCTCGGTGCGCTCCCGCAGTTCGGCGGACACGGGTACATCGACTACCTGGTTCCCGGGATCCTGATGATGACGGTGCTGTACTCGGGCGCCTGGGCCGGCACCGGCTACATCGACGACATCGACTCCGGCGTGATGGACCAGTACCTCACCTCGCCCGTGCAGCGCTCGGCGATCATCGCCGGTCAGCTCCTGCAGCAGCTCGTGATCAACGTGCTGCAGTCGCTCGTCGTGGTCGGGATCGGCTGGCTCGGCGGGGCCGGGTACCCGGGCGGCGCGGGCGGCATGCTCGTCGCGCTCGGCGTCGCGACGCTGCTGGCGACGATCTTCTGCTGCGCGTCGACCGCGGTCGCACTCACCGCGCGCAGTCAGATCGCGCTGATCAGCCTGTCCCAGCTGATCGTGCTGCCGGCGACCTTCCTGTCCACGACGATGATGCCCGCCGCGGCGATGCCGGAGTGGGTGCGGAACGTGTCGCGGTGGAACCCGATGACCTGGGCGGTCGAGCTCGGGCGCGGCGGTCTCGGCGGCGCGTACCCGGCCGAGGGGTGGTGGCAGGCCGGCGGCCTCGCCCTGCTCGCGGCGCTGTCGTTCGCCTGGGCGCTGCGCGCGATCCGCAGCTACCAGCGCTCGATCTGATCGCGCCGCCGGCGTGGTCGCATCGCCACGGAGGCGCGAAGAAGGGGTGGACGCCGCACGGCGTCCACCCCTTCTCGTACGAGTCTCAGGAGGCGAGGACCTCGTCGAGCAGCGTCCCGGCCTTCTCCTCGTCGATCTTCTCCGCGAGCGCGAGCTCGGAGGTGAGGATCTGACGGGCCTTGGCGAGCATGCGCTTCTCCCCCGCGGACAGGCCGCGGTCCTGGTCCCGACGCCACAGGTCGCGGACGACCTCGCTGACCTTGATCACATCGCCCGAGGCGAGCTTCTCCAGGTTCGCCTTGTAGCGGCGCGACCAGTTGGTCGGCTCCTCGGTGAACGGGGCGCGGAGCACCTCGAACACCCGGTCCAGTCCCTCCTGGCCGATCACGTCGCGAACGCCGACCAGGTCGACGTTCTCCGCCGGGACCTCGATGATGAGGTCGCCCTGCGTGACGTTCAGCTTGAGATACTTCTTGGTCTCACCCTTGATCACTCGGTCCTTGACCTCGATGATCGTCGCGGCGCCGTGGTGCGGATAGACCACGGTCTCACCAACCTCAAAAAGCATAAAGTCGTGTCCTTTCGGCAACCTCCAGGATACCACAGTCGGCATGCGCTAAGGTTCGCGCCCCGGCGGGCGGCGGGCCCCCCTCCGCCGGCGCGGGCGGATCCGTGGGGAACCGGCGCGTACCCCTAGAATGAACGTGGATCGTCACGCGAAGCTTCCAGGAGGACCCGTGAAATCGCGCCTTGCTGCGTCCATCGCTCTCAGCGCCCTCGTCATCGTCGGTGCGACCGGATGCTCGATGATCGCTCCGCAGGCGACCACCATCGACTACTCCGCATCGGACGGGGCGAACATACCGAAGAGCGGTCCGATCGAGGTGCGCAACGCCTTCGTGGTGGTCAACAAGTCGGGCACCACCGGCAATCTCGTCGCCGGTCTCGTGAACGTCACCTCCTCCCCCGCGACCATCCACATCACGATCGGCGACGGCCCCGGCCAGAGCGTCCGCGTCCCCGCGCAGAAGGCCGTGAGCCTGGGCGGCGACGAGGAGCAGCCGCTGCGCTTCGAGGGCATCGACACCCAGGCCGGCGCGACCATCGAGGTCTACTTCCAGTCCGGCGACGCCCAGGGCGTCAAGTACGCGATCCCGGTGCTCGACGGCACCCTCCCCTACTACTCGAAGCTGGTCCCCTCGCCGCTGCCGAAGCCGGTGATGACGCCGATGAAGCCGATGCCGACGCCCAGCCCGACGTCCTGATCCCCGTGATCGCGACGTCCGCCTGAAGGCGGAGAGAGCCCCCGGATCCTCGGATCCCGGGGGCTCTTCGCGTTGCGTCGCGGATCGGCGGACTCAGCCCTCGAAGCGGTACCCGAGGCCGCGCACGGTGACGAGCATGACCGGCTCCGACGGGTTCTCCTCGATCCGGGAGCGGATCCGCTTGATGTGCACGTCGAGCGTCTTGGTGTCGCCGAAGTAGTCGCTGCCCCACACCCGATCGATGAGCTGGCCGCGGGTGAGCACACGGCCGGAGTTGCGCATGAGCACCTCGAGCAGCTCGAACTCCTTGAGCGGCATGTTGATGACCTCGCCGCCCACCGCCACGGTGTGCCGGTCGATGTCGACCGTGACCCGGCCGCCCTCGAGGATCCGCTCGTCGAGGTCCTCCTCCGCCTGGACGACGCGGCGCAGCACGGCGCGCATCCGGGCGAGCAGCTCGCGCGAGGAGTACGGCTTGGTGACGTAGTCGTCGGCGCCGAGCTCGAGCCCCACCACGATGTCGACCTCGGAGTCCTTGGCGGTGAGCATGATGATCGGCACGGCCGAGGTGGTGCGGATCTGCCGGCACACCTCGGTGCCGGGCATGCCCGGCAGCATCAGGTCGAGCAGGACGATGTCGACGCCGCCGTCGCGGAAGAGGGCGAGGGCCGTCGGGCCGTCCTCGGCGATCTCGACCTCGTAGCCCTCCCGGCGCAGCAGGTACGCGAGCGGGTCGGCGAGATCGGGCTCGTCTTCGACGAGGAGGATGCGGGTCATACGAGTTGTTCTCCGGAATCGGTGCGGATCGGCTCCGCGGTCTTCGCGGGCGGAGCGGACGGCTTCGCCGCCTTCTTCGCCGAGCGCTTCTTCTTGCCGGCCTTGTCGGCCTTGGTCTTCTTGTCCTTCTTCGTGCGCGTGCCGACGTCGTCGTCGCTCTCGGGACCGGCGATCTGCGGCAGGCGCATGGTGAAGGTGGAGCCGCGTCCGGGGCGCGACCACAGCCGCACCTCCCCGCCGTGGCGCTGCGTGGCGTGCTTCACGATCGACAGGCCGAGACCCGTGCCGCCAGTACGCCGGGAGCGGGCCTCGTCGGCGCGGTAGAAGCGCTCGAACACGCGGTCGCGGTCGGCCTCCTCGATGCCGATCCCCTGGTCCGCCACCGAGATCTCCACGACCCCGGCCTCGACGCGGACGCCGACCCCGACGCGGGATCCGCGCGGCGAGTACACGATCGCGTTGGCGATGAGGTTGCCGACCGCCTCGATGAGGATCTGCGCGTCGCCGCGAACCCAGGCGCCGCGGTCGCCCCCGCGGCTGAGCTCGACCCCGGCGGAGGCGGCCTGCACGGCATGCGCCTCGACGCTCGCGGCGACGACCTCGTCGATCGCGACCGCGCCGAACTCGGCGATCCCGTCCGCGGACTGCAGCCGGGACAGGCTCATGATCCGGCCGGTCAGCTGGCCGAGGCGGGCCGCCTCCGCCTGGATCCGGGTCGCGAAGACGCGCACCTGGGCGGGGTCGTCGGCGGCCGACTCGATCGCCTCGGCGAGCAGGCTCACCGCGCCGACCGGGGTCTTCAGCTCGTGACTGGTGTTCGCCACGAAATCCGTGCGCATCTGGTCGAGGCGCTCCTGCTCGGTGATGTCGCGGATGATGAGCAGGCTCAGCCGCGGACCGATCCAGCTCGCCCTGGCCGACACCAGCCGCGGGTCGAGGCTGCGCTTGCCGCGGGTGAGACGCAGGGTCAGCCCCTCCGAGCCTCCTTCGCGGACGGCGCGCACGAGCTGGCGCAGTTCGGCGTTCTCCAGCGACGCGCCGGGGCCGATGCCGAACCGCGCCGCGGCGGTGCTCGCGCTGATGACGAGCCCCGACGAGTCCACCGCGCACGCCGCGTCGTCCATCGCGGCCAGTACGTCCCGCAAGCCGTCGGGCAGCTCGCTCGATCCCTGCCGGGCGGCCGCGGACCGGGCCCGGAGCGCCGCGAAGACGAGCAGGGTCGCACCCGCGCCGATGACGGCCCCCAGCGCAAGGGCCAGCAGGGCGAGCAGGGTGCTGTCCATGATGTCCAGAGTAGGGGCGTTCACCCGGGTATCGGCCCCGGAACAGCCCCTCGGAGGCTCTGGAGCATTAGTATTCACGACACCGGCACCAATCGTTAACCTTCACCGAACACAATCGGCACGTGCGTGTCACGTCCCCGTGACGGGCGCGATCCCGTGCTCGCTCCGCGGGCCGCCGTGCGACCCTGAGCGGTGCCTTTCAGGGTCCGAGAACGAAAGGTGCGCAGCCATGCGCGAAGTCTTCCACCAGTCCCTCGAGGAGCTGCAGAAGCAGCTCGTCGAGATCGCCGACCTCGTGGCCGTGTCGATCGAGAAGGCCACCCGCTCGTTCGCGACCAGTGACGTCGCGCTGGCCGAAGAGGTCATCGCCGACGACGCTCACATCGACGAACTCGCGGTCGCCCTCGACGAGCAGGCGATCAACATCCTCGCCCGCGAGCAGCCCGTCGCCCGCGACCTGCGCATCGTGATCACCGCACTGCGCGTGAGCGCGTCGCTCGAGCGCATGGGCGACATGTCCGAGCACATCGCCCAGCTCGCGCGCCTGCGCTTCCCCGAGCGCGCGATCCCCAAGGGCCTGAAGAACACGTTCACCAAGATGGGCGAGCTCGACGTGCGGATCGCCCGTACCCTCGCCGACCTGCTGCGCACCCAGGACCTGCGCTTCGCCGACGAGATCCGCAACGCCGACGACGACGTGGACGAACTGCACGCCAGCGTCTTCGAGAAGGTGCTCAGCGACAACTGGAAGGGCGAGGCCGGCGCGACCGTCGACGCGACCCTCGCCAGCCGCTATCACGAGCGGTTCGCCGACCACGCGGTCGCGGTCGCCAAGAAGGTCGTCTACCTCGCGACCGGCGACTGGGCCGTCGATGACGAGACCATCACCCTCGCCGCCGAGGCGCAGGCCGAGGCGGAGGCGGGATCCGGGCACGCCTGACCGCGCTCCCGGGAACCGCACCGAACGAGGCGAACCCCACGCTCCGAGCGATCGGACCGTGGGGTTCGCTCTGTCTGCGGGGCTACTTGGTGCCCTGCGCGGCGACCGCGGCGGCGCCGGCGGCGGCGGCCTCGGGGTCGAGATAGCGGCCGGGGCCGGTGGGCACGTTGTCCTCGTCGAGCTCGTAGACGAGCGGGATGCCGGTGGGGATGTTGAGCTCCGCGATGTCGGCGTCGCTGATCCCCTCGAGGTGCTTCACGAGGCCGCGCAGCGAGTTGCCGTGCGCGGTGACGAGGACGGTCCTGCCGGCCTCGAGGTCGGGGACGATCGCGTCGGCCCAGTACGGCAGCAGCCGGTCGATGACGAGGCTCAGCGACTCGGTGCGCGGGAGCTCGCCGTCGATGTCGGCGTAGCGCGGGTCGTTCACCTGGCTGAACTCGCTGGCGTCGTCGAGCGGGGGCGGCGGCACGTCGAAGGAGCGGCGCCACAGCTGGAACTGCTCGGGGCCGAACTCGTCGAGCGTCTGCGCCTTGTCCTTGCCCTGCAGGGCGCCGTAGTGGCGCTCGTTGAGACGCCAGGAGCGGGTCACCGGGATCCACAGCCGGTCGGCGGCGTCCAGCGCGATGTCGGCGGTCTGGATCGCACGGCTGAGCAGCGAGGTGTGCAGCACGTCGGGCAGTATCCCCGACTCGGCGAGCAGCTCGCCGCCGCGGCGGGCCTCGGCCTCGCCCTGCTCGGTCAGACGGACGTCCACCCAGCCGGTGAAGAGGTTCAGTCGGTTCCACTCGCTCTGGCCGTGGCGGAGCAGGATCAGCGTGCGCGTCATGCCCTCAGCCTACGGCGTCGGGGGCGCCCGCCCGTATCCCGGCGACGCGCGAGGACATGCTCCCGCCGCGGTCGGGGGGACCGCGAGGGCGGGCGGAACGCTCCCGGCACGGCAGGATGGAACTATGGCGTCCTCTCCGCTCGGCCGGCCCACCCGGGGCACCACGGGCACGAACCGGCTGCGTCGCAACGACCGCTGGATCGCGGCGTCCCCGGCATTCCGGCGCGCGGCCGATCCGCTCGTCGTCGACCTCGGCTTCGGCGCCAGCGGGGTGACCGCGTTCGAGCTCGCCGCACGACTCGTGCGAGTGCGCGCGGATGCCGAGGTGCTCGGACTCGAGTTGGATCCGGACCGGGTCGCGACCGCGCAGGCCCAGCTCGCCGCACTGCAGGAGGGCGACGGGCACTTCCCCGCCGACCTGCCGGTCGGCTTCGCCCGCGGCGGCTTCGAGGTGCCGCTCCCGGCCGGGCGGCGGCCCGCGGTGATCCGCGCGATGAACGTGCTGCGCCAGTACGACGAGGCCGACGTCCCGGACGCCTGGGCCCGGATGGCCTCCCGGCTCGCGCCCGGCGGCCTGCTCGTCGAGGGCACCTGCGACGAGATCGGCCGGATCGCGAGCTTCATCGACGTCGACCCCTCGGGCGCTCCCCAGCGCCTGACGATCTCGCTGCGCCTCGCCGACCTCGAGCAGCCCTCGATCGTGGCCGAGCGGCTGCCCAAGGCGCTCATCCACCACAACGTGCCCGGCGAGCGGATCCACGCCCTGCTCACCGACCTCGACCGCGAGTGGGAGCGCGCCGCCGGACTGTCGACGTTCGGGCCGACGCAGCGCTTCCTCGCCGCGGTGACGGCGCTGCGCGGTGCGGGGCATCCCCTGCTCGGCGGCCGCACTCGCTGGCGCCTCGGCGAGCTCACCGTGCCGTGGAGCGCGGTCGCCCCGGGCTGACCGTGCCCGCGGGGCCGGTCGCTAGCCCTCCGGGAACTCCGCGCCGGTCAGCCGCAGCAGCGGTCGCGCCTTCACGACCGTCTCGGTGTACTCGTCCTCCGGGTCGGAGAGCGAGACGATCGCGCCGCCGACGCCGTAGTCGACGCCGTCCGGACGCGCGACGAGCGTGCGGATCACGACGCTGAGATCGACCGCGCCGTCGAAGGAGAAGAAGCCCAGCGCGCCGCTGTAGACCCCGCGGGGGCCGGACTCGAGCCGGTCCAGGATCGACATCGTGCGGATCTTCGGCGCCCCGGTCATGGATCCGGGCGGGAACGCGGCGCGGACGCAGGCGACGGGCGAGTCCGCGAGCCGGGAGCGCACCGTGCTCACGAGCTGGTGGACGGTCGCGTAGCTCTCGACGCGGAACAGACCGTCGACGCGCACGGATCCGAGCTCCGCGGTGCGCCCGAGGTCGTGCCGGACGAGGTCGACGATCATCAGGTTCTCGGCGCGGTCCTTCTCGGCGCCCGCGAGCTCCGCACGGATCCGCTCGTCCTCCTCCGGCGTCGCGCCACGAGGACGGGTGCCCTTGATCGGGCTCGACTCGACCTCGCCGTCGGCGGTGATCCGCAGGAACCGCTCGGGCGACGTGCTCAGCACGCTCACGTCGCCGACGCGCAGGAACGCCCCGAACGGCGCGGGGTTCTGCGTGCGCAGGGCGAGGTAGGCGGCGAGCGGATCCGGCGTGCCGGCGCCGTGCAGCATGTTCGTCAGGCAGGCCTCGTACGTCTCCCCCGCCGCGATCTCCTCCTGCGCCTCGGCGATCAGCCGCAGGTACTCCGCGTGGCTGTGCCGGGCGGTGAGGGCGACCGGGGCGACGGGCCCGGACGGATCCGCCGCCGCGTCCAGGTCGGCGATCCCGGCCACAACCCGGTCGATCCACTCCGCGCCGCCCTCCTCCGCGAACGCGAGGAGGTGGATCGCCTGCGCATCGCGGTCGACGAGCAGCGCGCGGTCGAGCCGGATCAGCATCGCGTCGGGCGTCGCGGCGCGGCGGTCGTGCGGCGAGCCGCACTCCGCGCGCAGCTCGTAGCCCAGCACGCCCGCCCAGCCGAGCGCGAACGGCAGCCCGGTCGATGCCGTGGCCGTGCCGGCGAGCTCCGCCTCCAGCCAGTCGAAGAAGCCGCTGTGCACGACCCGTTCACCCGCGCCGTCACGGAGGGTGACCGTCCCCGCCCGCACATCCGCGGTCGCGGTGACCAGGTCGGATCCGCCGCCCATGATCGAGAAGCGCGAGCGCGGATCTCCCGGCCGGTTGCCGTCCAGCCAGACCGCCCGCGGCGCGGCGCCGAAGAGACCGGCGAAGATCCGCGCCGGATCGTGCGCGAGCGGCAGGGTGCGGCGCAGGACCTCGCGCGGCTGCGGCCGCGCGGACGGCGTCGGCTGCTCGACCGCGGCCCGCAGGGGCGGCGGTTCGACGGCCCTCGCCTCGGACCGGACCAGGTCCATGAAGTTCGCCATCATGCGCGTGCCCGCCACGGTCCCGATCGACTCGGGGTGGAACTGCACGCCCCAGAGGGGCAGCTCGCGGTGCTGCAGTCCCATGATCACGCCGTCGTCGGCCGCGCGCGCCGTCACGACGAGCTCGGGCGGCAGGTCGTCGACCATGAGCGAGTGGTACCGGATCACCTCGACCGGCGAGGGCAGCCCGCGGAACGCCCCGACGCCGTCGTGCGACACGGGCGAGGGCCGGCCGTGCCGCGGCTCCGGGGCGCGCCGCACCCGGCCGCCGAACGCGTGCGCGAGGCCCTGGTGGCCGAGGCAGACGCCGAACAGCGGGATCCGCCGCTCTGCGGCGATCCGGATCGCCTCCGCGCAGATGCCGAAGTCCTCAGGCGTCCGCGGATCCCCCGGACCCGGGGAGAGGATCACGGCGTCGTAGTCGTCGAGGACGGCAGGGTCCCAGCCGACCCAGTCGTTCTCGACGACGACCGGGGGCCGTCCCGCGGTCGCCGCGATCTGGTGCACGAGGTTGTACGTGAACGAGTCGTAGTTGTCGATCAGGAGCGTCCGGAGGGGGCGGTCTCCCGGCGCGGCGAGGCCCGTGCCCACGACGTCAGCGCGCGTCGCGCGGGTCCGGCGCGGACGGCCGGCGGGACAGCCGGGTCAGCCGGGGCACGTCCGCGGTCGCCCCGGCGTCGGCGGGGACGATGATCTCCTGCGCGGCCGCGATGTCGCCGTCCGGAGTGCGCACGACGAGGTCGCCCGCGGGGGCGCGGCGGGACAGGATCGCGAGCGCGATCGGGCCGAGCTCGTGGTGCCGTGCGGCCGACGTGATCCGCCCCACCTCGTCGTCGCCGGCGAGCACGGGGGCGCCGTGATCGGGCAGGAGGTCGTCGCTGCCGTCGAGGTGCAGGGCGGCGATCCGCCGCGGCGGATGGCCGAGGTTGTGCACCTTGGCGACGGTCTCCTGCCCGCGGTAGCAGCCCTTGTTCAGGTGCACCGCGCTGCGGATCCAGTCCGTCTCGTGCGGGATGGAGCGGTCGTCGACCTCGGCCGCCCAGCGCGGGCGCCAGGCCGCGATGCGCAGCGCCTCGGCGGCGAGCGCGCCGGCCCGTTCGAGCTCGGCGTCGGTGGCGAGCGCGGCGGCGCCGGCCTCGTCGAGCACGGCCGTGCGCCAATGGTAGGCGGCGCCGGGGTGGTCCGCGCCGACGTGGTACTGGTGACCACCGGGCTGGACCGCGGGCCACGGGTCCGTCCAGACGACCGGGACGCCGTGCGGGGCGAGAGCGGCCGCCTCGGCCTTCTGCTCGGCGGTTCCGCCGGCGAAGAAGCCGACGACGGCGAGCTCCGGGTGCACCGAGACCTGCACGTCCGCCCGGAACACCATGCGCTGCAGCCAGGTCGCGAGGGGCTCCGCGTCGGCCGCGTCGGCGATCAGCCACGTGGAGCCGCCGTCGTCGAGGACCGCGGCCACGTGCTCGACGTGTCCCTGCGGATCCAGGACGAGCAGCTCGGTGCTCTGCCCCGCCGCGAGCCGCGCGACGGACTGCGACGTGATCGAGTCCAGCCAGGTGAGCCGATCGGATCCGGCCAGTTCGATCACGGTCCGGTCGCCGAGCGGGGCGACCGCAGCGCCGCGCTCGAGGGCGCGCTGCTCGCGGATCGGGTCGCCGAAGTGCTGCACGAGCGGGCCGTCGGCGACGGCCCCGGGAAGCACGGAGAAGGCGGACACGGTTCAGACCTTCGCGAGACGCGCCGACGCGTGCGAGCGCAGATCGGTTCCGAGTGCGGCGATGTCCCACGCCCAGAGCAGGTGGCCGTCGACCAGCCCGTACATGCGGGAGGCGCCGCCGTAGTTCTTGGTGCCGGCGGCGCGCACGATCGCGTCGGTGGCGATGTCGATGCGCGGGCCGTCGATGCGCCCCAGGTACAGCTCGAGCATGCCGTCGGAGTGCGCGATCGACACCTCGATCGCGAATCCGCCGGCCTCGAGGCGCAGCTCCTCGACGTCGTGCGCGGTGCGCGCGACGGTGCGGTGCTCACGCGGGGGCAGCAGCGCGGGGCCGGAGTCGTCCGCGCCCGCCGGCCGGGACAGCCGCCAGAAGCCGGTCTCGGCGACGAGCGCGACGGGCGCGCCGCCGTCGGCGGGGGTGAACGTGCCCGTCGCGGCGTAGTTCAGGAAGGGGCCGCCGTCGTGGCTGAAGCTCGCACGGTGCGCGAACTCGCCGGTGTAGCGGTGGCCCTCGGCCTCGTAGTCGATGACGCCGGTGCCCTCCCAGACGCCGAGCAGCCAGGACAGCGGTGCGATGTCGGCGGGCAGGTCCGCGGGCAGGTCGAGCACGCGAGATTCCTCGGTCAGCGGGGAGCGCTGGTCAGCGCTGGCCGCGGAAGAGGTTGACCAGCACGGCACCGGCGCAGAAGGCGATCGCGAGGCCCGCCAGTGCCAGCAGGCCCACGAAGAACAGTTCGAGCGCGACGAGATCCATGGCTCTACTCTACGGCGTCCGCACACGCGGCGGCGCCCACCCGGCGCGACCGGGATCCGGCACGCGCTCGGCGCGGATCGGGCTCAGGCCGAGAAGAGCGCGGCGACCCCGAAACCGATCGAGATCACGCCCATCACGAGCAGGGATCCGAGGCACCCCGCGGCGACCCGCAGGATGAAGCCCTTGGCCTCGCCGCGGAGCAGCTGCACCGCGAACGAGAGCAGGATGCTGGCGCCGAACCCGATCACGAACCACGCCATCACCGTGCTCGCCGGGGCGAGGATGCCGATCACGAGAGCGCCGACCGCCGCGACGGCCCAGGTGACGACGAGACCCGTGAGCGGGCTGCGCGGGGCGAGGGCGGGATCGGACATGCGCCCATTGTCGCGCATCCGCACTGGGTTTCCGACGAGAAGGCGTGGAAAGGAAGGATCCGACCGCGCGCGGACCTGCGATCCGGCGCATCCCGCTGGGTAGAGTGGTGCCACGGAAAGGATCCCGCTTGGCGCATCTGCTGGTACTGACCTCCTCTCCCTCTGCAGGGGCGGTCCTGCCCGCCCTGGAGCTGCTCAGCCACCGGATCCGCACGATCCCCGCGACGCCCGCCGAGCTCGTCACCGCCCCGGACGCCGACGTCGTGATCGTGGACGCGCGCAGCGACCTCGTCGCGGCGAAGTCGCTGTGCACCCTGATCCGCACGACAGGGCTGCGCGGCCCCCTGCTGCTCGTGGTCACCGAGGGCGGCATGAGCGCGGTCAACGGCGAGTGGCGGATCGACGACGTGCTGCTCACCGACGCGGGCCCGGCGGAGATCGAGGCGCGGATCCGCCTCGCGCTGTCGCGGGAGGAGTCCGCCGCCGAGCCGGTCAAGGTGCAGGCGTCCGGCCTGACGATCGACGAGCAGTCGTACTCCGCGAAGCTGCACGGCACACCGCTGGACCTCACGTACAAGGAGTTCCAGCTGCTGCACTTCCTCGCGACGCACCCGTCGCGGGTGTTCACCCGCGAGCAGCTGCTCAGCGAGGTGTGGGGCTACGACTACTTCGGCGGCACGCGCACGGTCGACGTGCACGTGCGACGGCTGCGCGCCAAGCTCGGCGAGGCGGAGCAGATCATCGGCACGGTGCGCAATGTCGGCTACCGGTTCAACGTCGAGGAGGACGAGTCCCGCCCGGTCTCGCCCGGCTCGCACTGAGGCTCGCACTGAACCGGCGCCTCACCAGGCCCGATCCGGCGGGCGATATCGATCCTGCACAGGATCCGACGAGTTCACGCGCGTGTCATCGCCCGGTGCTTAGATGTACGCATGATCGATCCCGCACTGGCAGACTCCGGTCTCGACGACGCCGAGGACGACGACTTCGATGCGCTCATCTCGTCCGACGACGCCCTGCTGCCCGACAACCGCTATCTCGACCGCGAGCTGAGCTGGCTCACGTTCAACCAGCGGGTGCTCGAGCTCGCGGAGGACGACACGCTGCCCGCGCTGGAACGGGCGAACTTCCTCGCGATCTTCGCGAGCAACCTGGACGAGTTCTTCATGGTGCGCGTCGCCGGCCTGAAACGGCGCATCGTGACGGGCCTGGCGGTGCCGACCAACGTGGGCCGGGCGCCGGCCGACGTGCTCGGCGACATCTCCGCCGCCGCGCACGCCCTGCAGCTGCGGCATGCCGCCGCGTGGACCGGGCTGGTGCGCCCGACGCTCGCCGCCTCGGGCATCGAGGTCGTGGACTGGAACGACCTCGACGGCGAGGCGAAGGCCGAGCTGACCGACTACTTCCAGTCCCACGTGTTCCCGGTGCTGATGCCGCTCGCGGTCGACCCGGCGCACCCGTTCCCGTACATCTCCGGTCTGTCGCTGAACCTCGCGATCCGGATCCGCAACGCCCGCACGGGCCGGCAGGAGTTCGCGCGCCTGAAGGTGCCGCCCATGCTCCCCCGCTTCGTCGAGGTCCCCGGCCAGGACGGGCCGCAGCGCTTCATCCGCCTCGAGGAGCTCATCGCGAACCACCTCGACGACCTCTTCCCGGGGATGGAGGTGCTCGACCACCACGCGTTCCGGCTCACCCGCAACGAGGACGTGGAGATCGAGGAGGACGAGTCCGAGAACCTCATCCAGGCGCTCGAGGCCGAGCTGCTCCGCCGCCGCTTCGGCCCGCCGATCCGCCTCGAGATCACCGACGACATGGACGACGTCACGCTCGACCTGCTGATCACCGAGCTCGACATCACCGACCAGGAGGTCTACCGCCTCCCCGGCCCGCTCGACCTGCGCGGCCTGTTCGACCTGTCCCGCATCGAGCGGCCCGAGCTGCACTACGTGCCGCACGTGCCGACCACGGCGCTGGCCTTCAAGCCGGGCGCGAACGAGCGCAGCGACATCTTCCAGGCGATCCGCAAGGCCGACGTGCTCGTGCACCACCCCTACGAGTCGTTCGCGACGAGCGTGCAGGCGTTCCTGGACCAGGCGGCCCGGGACCCGCATGTCCTCGCCATCAAGCAGACGCTGTACCGCACCTCCGGCGACAGCCCGATCGTGCAGTCACTGATCGACGCGGCCGAGTCCGGCAAGCAGGTGCTCGCGCTGGTCGAGGTCAAGGCCCGCTTCGACGAGGCGAACAACATCGTCTGGGCCCGCAAGCTGGAGAAGGCGGGCGTGCACGTCGTGTACGGCCTCGTCGGTCTGAAGACGCACTGCAAGCTCGCGCTCGTGATCCGCGAGGAGGAGGGCGTGCTGCGGCACTACTCGCACGTCGGCACCGGCAACTACAACCCGAAGACCAGTCGCATCTACGAGGACTTCGGGTTGTTCACCGCCGACCCGCTCGTCGGGCGCGACCTGACCCGGCTCTTCAACGAGCTCAGCGGCTACGCCATCGAGAAGAAGTTCAAGCGCCTCCTCGTCGCACCGCTGCACCTGCGCAAGGGGCTGCTGCGGCACATCGAGCGGGAGCGGCGCAACGCCCTCGCCGGCCGCCCGTCGTCCATCCGCATCAAGGTGAACTCGATGGTCGACGAGGAGATCATCGACGGCCTGTACCGGGCCAGCATGGCCGGCGTTCCCGTCGAGGTGTGGGTGCGCGGCATCTGCAGCCTGCGCGCGGACCTGCCCGGCGTCACCGACAACATCACCGTGCGCTCGATCCTCGGCCGCTACCTCGAGCACTCCCGGATCTTCGCGTTCCACAACGACGGCGACCCGCAGGTGTTCATCGGCAGCGCCGACATGATGCACCGCAACCTCGACCGCCGCGTCGAGGCGCTCGTCCGGGTCGCGGATCCCGCCCACGTCGAGGAGCTGCTGGCCTTCTTCGACCTCGCGATGTCGCCGGGGACGACCTCCTGGCACCTGGGAGAAGCCGGCGAATGGACGCGGCATGCGTTCGACGCCGACGGCGCTCCGCTCGTGGATCTGCAGGACAGGACCATGACGCAGATCCAGAACCGCCGGCGGGCTCGGGCGGTGCGATGACGTCCGAGTCCCCCGGCACTTCCACGGCGACGGCGCACACGAGCGGGACCACGATCGTCGCCGACCGGCCCGATCGCGCGGTCTACGCGGCGGGCGGCCTCGTCTGGCGCGTCGTGGAGGACAAGGTGCGGATCCTGCTCATCCACCGCACCAAGTACCGGGACGTGACCCTGCCCAAGGGCAAGGTCGACCCGGGCGAGATGCTCGCCGAGACCGCGGTGCGGGAGATCTTCGAGGAGACCGGCATCCGGGTCTCGCTGGGGGCGCCGGTGGGCGTCTCCCGGTACACGATGGCGAACCGCAAGCAGAAGATCGTGCACTACTGGGCGGCCGAGGCGACCGAGGACGCGATCCGCGAATCGGTCTTCCTGCCGAACCGCGAGATCGCCGCGATCGAGTGGGTGAGCCTGAAGAAGGCGCGCACCCGGCTCAGCTATCCGGTGGATGTGGAGATCCTGGACGCCTTCGCGGGGCTCATCGCGGACGGCGCACTGCACACCTTCCCGATCATCGTGCTGCGCCATGCGAAAGCCGCGAACCGGGCGGTGTGGACCGGCCCCGACGCGTCCCGGCCGCTCACGCCCCGAGGCCGCGCGCAGGCCGACGCGATCGTCGGGCCGCTGCGGGCTTTCGGTGTGCGCAAGATCGTGTCGAGCGACGCCCGCCGCTGCATCGAGACCGTCAAGCCGCTGGCCGCCTCCCTCGGGCTCAAGATCGCGAAGACCACGCTGCTGAGCCAGGACTCCTGGGACGAGGGCGAATCGGATCCGCGCACGGTCGTCGGCAAGCGCGTCCGCGCCGGCAAGCCCACCGTGCTGTGCAGCCACGGCCCCGTCCTGCCCGACATCCTCCGCGAGATCGCCCTCGCCACGGGCACGATGCACGGCTCCTACCTGGGCAGCGCCTCCAATCTCGAGGTCGGCGCGTTCAGCGTCGTTCACCTGAGCGCCACGAACCCGGGATCCGGCATCATCTCGATCGAGACGCACCTCCCGAAGATCTGATCCGAGAGGCGATCCCAGCACTCCGCCAGCTTCCGTTCACCTTCCGTTCACCCCCAGGGGCGAGTCTCGTTAACCGCTCGCCCTAGCGTCGCTGTGTGCCCTGCACCGGGCCCTACCCTGACCCACGATCGAACGGATCCACAGTGAAGATCTCTCGCGCAGCCCAGCTGGGCATCGTCGCCGCCGTCGCGGCCCTGGCCCTCGCCGGGTGCTCGTCGGACCCCGGCACCGCTCCGTCTTCTTCCCCCTCGACCGCGAACGCCCCGAAGATCGACGCCTCCGTCAAGGGCACCATCGCCGCGGGCGGCTCGTCCGCCCAGGCCAACGCGCAGACCGCGTGGACCGCGGCGTTCACCTCGCTCGCCAAGGGCGTCACCGTCAACTACGACAAGACGCTCGGCTCGGGCGGCGGTCGCACCAACTTCCTCGCGGGCTCGCTCGACTTCGCCGGCTCCGACGCTCCGATGTCGGCCGACGAGACCACCTCTGCCGCGGCGAAGTTCCCGGGCGGCGCGGTCAACCTGCCGATCTACCTCGACGGCGTGGCGGTGGCCTACAACTCCTCCATCGGCGCGACCCTCAACCTGACCACCCCGACGATCGCGAAGATCTTCTCGGGCAAGATCACCGACTGGTCCGACGCCGCCATCACCGCCGACAACGGCGGCAAGGCGCTGGCCGCGGGCAAGATCAACGTGGTCGTCCGCTCCGACTCGTCGGGCACCGCGAGCAACTTCACGAACTTCCTGCACGCCGCCGACCCGACCGACTGGACCTGGGCCGGCAGCGGCACCTTCCCGGCGGACATCAAGGGCGTCGACGCGCAGAAGGGCGGCGGAGCCGTCGCGACCGAGGTGTCCACGGTCCCCGGCTCCATCGGGTACCTCGACCACTCGGCGCTCGTCAAGGGCGTTTCCGCCGCGACCGTCAACGGCATCGCGTTCTCGAACACCGCGGTGGCGGACGCGCTGACCGCCGGTGGCACGACCGCCTCGAACGGCGTCGCCGGCGACCTCTCGATGAAGTTCGACTACGCGAAGATCAAGGCCAAGAGCTCGGCCTACCCGATCCCGCTCCTGTCCTACGCGATCATCCCGCTGAAGTTCACCAACGCGGGCAGCTCCGCCGCGACCATCGAGTACCTGAAGTTCATCGCCACGCCCACCGGCCAGCAGGTCGCCGCGGCGAAGGCCGGGTCGGCTCCCCTCCCGCAGTCCGTGCTGGACAGCGTGCAGGCGACCCTCGGGACCGTCAAGTAATTCCGAACGGACACTGAATGAGTTCTCTCACTGAGACCGCCGGCGGTCGGGCCCCCCAGGGCCCGGCCGCCGCCGCGGTGCTCCCCTCCCCTGGCAAGGCGGGAGATCGCGTCTTCCTCGGGCTGAGCACCGGAGCCGCCTGGCTCATCATGGTGATCCTCGCCGGTGTCGCGATCTTCCTCATCATCCAGGCCGCCCCGGCGATCGCCGCCAACTGGGCGACCAACACCCAGATCAAGGACCCGACCGCGGGCAACACGGTCGGATTCGCGAACATCTGGACCTACGTCGGCCCGCTGATCTTCGGCACGATCTGGGCGTCGTTCCTCGCCCTGCTTTTCGGCGCACCCGTCGCCCTGGGCATCGCGCTGTTCATCTCGCACTACGCGCCGCGTCGCATGGCCGGGATCCTCGGCTACGTGATCGATCTGCTCGCGGCGGTCCCCTCCGTGGTGTTCGGCCTCTGGGGCCTCTACACGATGCGCCAGTTCCTGATCCCGTTCAACAGGTTCGCCGCCGAGAACCTCAGCTGGCTGCCCTTCTTCCACGGCACCGCCTCGGCCGCGGGCGGCACGATCCTCGCGGGCGCGATCGTGCTCGCGGTCATGATCCTCCCGATCATGACGTCGATCAGCCGCGAGATCTTCCTGCAGACTCCGCAGCTGCACGAGGAGGCCGCGCTGGCCCTCGGCGCCACCCGTTGGGAGATGATCCGCCTCGCCGTCTTCCCCTACGCCCGCAGCGGCGTCATCAGCGCGGTCCTGCTCGGCCTCGGCCGTGCACTCGGCGAGACCATGGCCATCGCCATGATCGTGTCGCCCAAGTTCATCTACTCGTTCGTGATGATCGGCGACGACAACCCCGGCACCATCGCCGCGAACATCGCCCTGCAGTTCGGCGGATCCAACGGGCTGCAGCGCCAGGCGCTCATCGCCACGGGCCTCGCCCTGTTCGTGATCTCGTTCGCCGTGAACTTCGTCGCCCGCTGGATCGTCGCCCGTTCCGCACCCGGCACGCGCCGCACGAAGGCGCCGAAGACGAAGGAGGTGGCCGCGTGACCGCCACGACGACCGCCCGTCCCGTGGCGTCGAAGACCTCGTCGTCGCTGCACGCCGGGCGACTGCCCCGCTACTCCGAGCTCTACACGCTGCTCGGCGCCCTCGCGGTCGTCGCGGCCGTGTTCGCCCTCCTCGCCGGCAACGGCGGATTCAACATCGTCGGCTGGCTCATCGTCAGCGCCGTCGTGTACCTCCTCGCGATCGCAGTGCTCTCGGCGATCGCCGAGGGACGTCGCCAGGCCGTCGACCGCGTCATGCGCGGGCTCGTGGCGAGCGCGTTCGTCCTCGCGCTGATCCCGCTGGTCTCCCTGCTGTGGACCGTCTTCTCCCAGGGCATCACGACCCTCACCCCGCGGTTCATCTTCGGCGCCGAGACGAGCGGGTTCAACTGGAACACCCTCGTGACCACGACGGTCGCCGGCGCCGGGCCCGCGCTGGTCGGCACGCTGATCATCACGGGCGTCGCGACCGTCATCTCCCTGCCGATCGGCATGCTGACCGCGGTCTGGCTCACCGAGTACTCGAAGCCGACCAGCCCGATGCGGCGCACGATCACGTTCCTCGTTGACGTGATGACCGGCATCCCGTCGATCGTGGCGGGTCTGTTCGCGTTCGCGCTTTTCGCCCTCATCGTCGGGCCGAAGGCGTTCAGCGGCTTCTCCGCGGCCGTCGCGCTGTCCGTGCTGATGATCCCCACCGTGGTGCGCTCGAGCGAGGAGATGCTCAAGCTCGTTCCGATGGAGCTGCGCGAGGCGTCCTACGCGCTCGGCGTGACCAAGTGGCGCACGATCCTCAAGGTCGTGCTGCGCACGGCCGTTGGCGGCCTCGTCACCTCCGCGGTGCTCGCGATCGCGCGCGTGATCGGCGAGACCGCCCCGATCTACATCGCCGCCGGGTACACGAACGCGATCAACACGAACCCGTTCAACGGCCCGATGTCCACCCTCGCGGTGCTGTCGTACACCGGCTACGCGTTCCCCGACCAGTCGCAGCCCGACATGTCCCACCAGGAGGCGTGGGGATCCGCGCTGCTGCTCATCTTCATCGTCGTCATCCTGAACCTCGTCGCCCGTCTGATCGCAGCGAAGTTCGCCCCGAAGGCGCGCCGTTAGGCGCTCAGAAGGAGTTTCCGATGTCCAAGCGCATCGACGTCACAGACCTCGACGTCTACTACAGCGATTTCCTCGCGGTCGAAGGGGTCAACATCGAGATCGAGCCGCGCACCGTGACGGCTCTCATCGGCCCGTCCGGATGCGGCAAGTCAACGTTCCTCCGCACGCTGAACCGCATGCACGAGGTCATTCCGGGTGCGCACGTCAAGGGATCGGTCGAACTCGACGGCGAGGACCTGTACGCGCCCGGCATCGACCCGGTTCTGGTGCGCCGCCAGGTGGGCATGGTCTTCCAGCGCGCCAATCCGTTCCCGACGATGTCGATCCGGGAGAACGTGCTCGCCGGCGTCAAGCTCAACGGCGGCAGGCTGGCGCGGTCCGACGAGGACGCGATCGTCGAGAAGTCGCTGCGCGGCGCGAACCTCTGGGAGGAGGTCAAGGACCGCCTCGACAAGCCCGGCATGAGCCTGTCCGGCGGCCAGCAGCAGCGTCTGTGCATCGCCCGCACGGTCGCCGTGGCCCCCGACGTGATCCTGATGGACGAGCCGTGCTCGGCCCTCGACCCGATCTCGACGCTCGCGGTCGAAGACCTCATCCACGAGCTCAAGACCGAGTACACGATCGTGATCGTGACGCACAACATGCAGCAGGCGTCCCGCGTCTCGGACAAGACCGCGTTCTTCAACATCGCCGGCGCCGGCAAGCCCGGCAAGCTCATCGAGTACGCCGACACCACGACGATCTTCACGGCCCCGTCCGTGCAGGCCACCGAGGACTACGTCTCCGGCCGCTTCGGGTGATCCAGGCGGGCTGAACGACCGGGCGCGCCCCTTGTCCCCTCGTCCCTCCCCCTCGTCCCTCCCCCTCCGGGAAAACCGAGAGCTTCTCGGCGCGTCGCGCTCCAGCGCCGCCCGACACGCCGCCTCACGTGAGGACGCTCTCCGTTTTCCGGGCGATGGTTGATCCTGCACAGGGTCGGATCCGCGCCGGTTTCGCACGGCTTACGGGATCCGGATCCGCGAGGCATCGCTCGGACGCCACGATCGTGGGATGTTCTCCGCCGCCGCGATTCTCCTCACGCTCGGACGGATGGCGCGCACGGCCGAGCTGAAGTCGCTCGGCGTGAGCGAATCCGAACTGACGCGCGCCGTGAGAGCGGGCGAGGTCGTGCGAGCCCGCCAGGGTGTGTACGCCCTGCCCGACACCGCGCCCGAGCACGTGCACGCCGCAGCGCACGGCGGGACGATCGGATGCGCCCACGCGGCCGCTCTGCACGGCCTCTGGACACTGACGGTCCCGGATGTCCCGCACGTCTGGATGGGACGGACAGGGACGCCGCGGGGCCGGACGGACGGATGCCGGATCCACTGGAGCCACGGCCACGTCGATGTCGGCCGACTCCCGCCCGTCGAGGTCGTGCTGCTGCAGCTCGCCGTCTGCGCGGATGAGGAGACGTTCTTCGCCGCGCTCGAGTCCGCGCTGAGGCGGAGCCTGCTCGCCCCCGGACGGCTGCGGTGGCTGTACCGGCGCGTCCCGCACCGGCTGCGCCGGCTCGTGTCCTTCGCACGCGCCGATGCGGACAGCGGCCTGGAGTCGCTGATCCGCCTCCGGCTGCACCGCATCGGGATCGAGGTGCGCACCCAGGTGACGATCGTCGGCGTCGGCGAAGTCGACTTCGTCATCGGCGCGCGACTCATCATCGAAGCCGACGGGCGCGAGAACCACGACGCCTCGGACAAACGCCACAAGGATCTGCTCCGCGACGCGGCTGCCGCGTCGCTCGGCTACGAGACCCTGCGATTCGACTACGACATCATCGTGAACCATTGGCCGGTCGCGCAGGCCGCGATCCTCGCCGCGCTGGCCCGCGCCGCATCCTGAACGCTCCGATCACCCGCACCCTCTCTCCCCGTTGCCTCTCTCCCCGTTGCCTCGGACCTCGTTGCCTCGGAAAACGGAGAGCCCCACGGCGCGTCGCCGTCGCGCGAAGGCGGACACGCCGGGTTCCGCGTGATCCCCTCTCCGTTTTCCGGCCCGGAGGCGCCAGCCGATCCGGAGTGCGTCAGCCAACCCGGAGGGCGCCAACTGGGCGCGCGGGCGCTCAGTCGCGCGGCGCGAGGAGGTACGCGTTCAGCCCGGCGGTGAACGCCGTGTCGACCGACAGCACGGTCTCGTCGATCGCCGAGATCGGCGCGGCCAGGCGCAGGCTGGAGACGAGCCACGCGGCGTCGGCGCGGGCCAGGTCGGCCGTGGGCACCGTCTGGTACGCGGTCTCGAAGCCCTCGGCCTCGAGGTGCGCGAAGACGCTGATCTGCGTGGTGCCCTGCAGGATCCCGCCGCGCGGGGCCGGCGTGACGAACCGGTCGCCGAGGCGCAGGATCAGCGACGCGGTGGGCGCCTCCAGCACGACGCCGTCGGTCGTGGTGAAGATCGCGTCGTCGGCGCCGCGGCGGTGCGCTTCGCGCAGAGCCGCCATGTTCACGGCGTAGGACAGGGTCTTCGCGCCGAGCAGCAGCCACGGCGAGCGCTCCGCGGCGCCGCTGTCGTACCCGCGGTCGAGTGTGACGACGCGGATCCCCTGCGTGCGCGGCTTCTCGAAGTCGGCGGCCGGGGCGGCGGTGGTCCAGGCGGTCGGCGCCGGGCCCTTCTCCACACCGCGGCTGAGGATGAGCTTGATGACCCACTCCCCCGGCCCGCACTCCGCCGCGGCGATCGCGGTCGCCTGCCGCCACTGCTCCCGGTGCGGCGTCGGCAGATCGCACAGCGCGGCGGAGTGGGCCAGGCGCTGCAGGTGCGCCTCGACCTCCTGGGCGTGACCGTCCACGACCCCGATCGACTCGAAGATGCCGTCGCCGCGCTGCGTGCTGAGCTCCCCCACGCTGAGCGCGGGAGCGTTCGGATCGATGCTGCGGAAGCTGTCGCTGAAGTCGGCCCGCTCCTCGTCGGCGGACTCGGCGGGGGTGATCAGCAGGGCGAATCGGGCGGCAACCATACACCGAGCCTAGGTCCCTGCGCGCCGCGCGAGCCGGAACGGGCGATGGCCGATCCGGAGATTCCCGGATCGGCCATCGTCGTGCGCACCGCTCAGCTCGCCGCGGCGCTCGCCTTCTGCCGGCGGACGATCCGGGTGAGGACCGTGGCGACGCCTGCGCCGACAAGGGCGAGCGACGCCATGATCACGAACACGATGTGATACCCCGCGGCGCCCGGATTCGCGTCGAGGATCGCGCCGTAGATCACGAAGGCGAACATCCCCGGTGCGTAGCCGACCAGCGAGGCGATGCCGAATGCGGTGCCGCTGACCTCTTCGGGGATGCCGACCTCGGCCATGGGCGCCCAGAACACTCCTCGCATGCTGAAGATGACCAGCGAGAACATCAGGGTCGCGATCATCGCGGGAACACGGGTGGCGGGACCGGCCGGCAGCAGGATGATGACCGCCGCCACCGGGATGAGCGCGATGAACGCCCAGCGGAGGTACCGGCTCGCGCTCTTGAAGACCTTGTCCGTCAGGAAGCCGCCGGTCGGACCGCCGAGGATCTTCAGCCCGTACTGGTTGATGATGCCGTACGCGCCGACGAAGGCGACGGGCAGACCGTAGACGTAGGTCAGGTACGGGATGAAGTAGGTCAGGCCGCAGTACACGATGTAGACCATGAACACGGTGACGCTGACCCACCACAGTTGCGGCATCCGCGCGGCCTGGAGGATCGTGCGCAGCCCCGCGGGCTCGGTCTTGACCGGCGCGCTCGCGTCCTTGGGCGCGTCGCGCAGCAGTAGGAACACGAGGATGCCCACGACGATGTCGATGATCGCGTAGAAGAGGATCGCCCCGCGGAAACCGCCCGAGCCCGACCCGAGCAGGGCGAAGACACCGAGGGCGCCGAACGCCACGATGGTGTCGATGACACCGCGCCCGGCCTCGAGCAGACCGAACATGCGGCCCTGCTCGTCCTTGCCGCCGAGATGGCGCACGCTCTTGAGCAGTGCCGGCCAGAGCAGGCAGTCCGAGCAGATCGCCAGCGCGGCGAACGTGATCAGCAGCGGGCCGTAGCCGGGGAACGTGCTGATGTACACGCCGAGCGCACCCGCGCCGATGAGACCGGCGGGGATCAGGAACCGGGTCGAGATGCGGTCGGCGAGGATGCCGCCGACCACGAAGAGCGCGGTCGCGACGATCGAGTTGACGCTGAGCAGCATGCCGATCTCGGTGTTGTTGAGACCGAGATCCTGCTGCATCGGGACGTAGAAGGCGTCCTTGATGTTCGCGAGCTTGTAGATGGTGCCGCCGGCCATGACGAGCACGGCGAACCGGAACCACCGGGCCTTGCCGGAGCGTCGCGGCGCCGGGGTCGCGGCGGCGGGGGTCTGCTGAGTGGTGGAGTTCGTCATCGTGCACCTGCCAGGGCTTCGGCCTCGACGCGGCAGGAGGCGAGCTCGCGCAGCCGCGTCAGGATCTCTCGTACGTGGGTGACCTGGTTCACGGCCCAGCGACGCTCGGCCTGCAGCAGATCGGGAAGATGCCATCCTTGCGGGATGCCGGTCGTGCTCATCTCGCGGTACGGGATGAACGGATCCGCCTCCTCGTTCGCGTGACGGAACGCGGGCGCGCGGTAGAGGTTCTCCTGCTCGAGCGCGAGCGCGATGACCTGAGGCTCCTCGGATCCCAGCATGAGCGTCTCGAACAGCATCCGGGCGCCGGGGAGGTCGTCCTCCGCACTTCCCATGAGCACGCCGCGGTGGCCGGTGCCGACCTGCTCCGGCATGATGTGCACGCCCTTCATGTGCACCTGGTCGAGGTGCGGGGCGAGGGCGGCGAAGGCGTCCATGGGCCGCTCGGCGGCATTGATCATGTTGCCGAAGTCGAACAGCGCGTGCAGGCGGGGGTGGTCGACGGTGCGCAGCAGCGCGGCGATCTCAGCGGCCTTGAGCTCCTCGTGCTGTTCGAAGGTGAAGTGCAGGTCGTGCTCGTCCGCGAGGGCGGCGAGGCGGCGGAGGTCCGCCTCGACCCGTGACAGCACGGATGAGAGGCGACCTTCGAACCGCGAGTACACCCGGATCCGCCGGACGCCGACGAGCCCCGCGATCCGGATGACCTCGGCGACGTCGTCGTCGTCCGTGGTGCTGATCTCGAGGTGCACGTCGAGCCCGAGCGCACGGGCGCGATCGCCGAAGCGGCGCAACTCGTCGTCGCTCATGGCGCCGAGGCTGCGCTCCTCGCCGTCGAGCAGGTGGATGCACACCCCCGCCAGCTCGTGGTCGTAGGCGAAATCGAGCACGTCGTGCGGTCCGTATGTGCCGTAGGTGAGGTTGGTCAGCAGCGCATACGCGTGGCCGAACAGGCGAGCGCCGTCGATGCGCTCGATCAGGGTGGCGGCGCGCTGCGCGGTGAGTTCGGGGATGTCGGCGAGTTCGGCGTCGTTCAGTCGTGGACTGAGCAGGGCCTCGAATCGTGATTGGATCTGGGGCATCTTCGCTCCTGAGAGGGGTTCGGGAGGGGTCGACGGATATCGTCGTCATCCTTTTTACGAACGCAATGGGATGCGCAACAGTCTCATTCCGATGCGACCGGACCAGTCCATTCCGCGGCGCAGCCCTCGTCGAACGCGGCCGCCATCCGCGCCACGGCGGCGGCCATGTGCTCCTGAGCGGTGCCGGCGAACCCGATGAGCAGGGCGGGCGGCAGCCGTCGCTGCACCCGGTAGTCCCCGAGCGCGTACGTGTACACGCCGCGCGCGGCCAGCCCCCGGGCGACGCTCTGATCGTCGACATCGCCGGCGAGCCAGCCGATGACGTGCAGCCCGGCGACCACCGGCGAGGCCCGGAGACGACCGGCCATCCGCGTGTCGAGCTGCTCCAGCAGGGCCTGCTGCCGTGCCGAGTAGAGGCGGCGAGTGCGGCGGAGGTGGGCGTGCAGATGCCCCTCGCGCAGGAAGTCCGCCAGGGCCGCCTGCATGAGCGTCGCCGGCGGCCGGGCGAGCACGGAGGACGCCGCGGCGAACGGGGCGACCAGATCACGCGGCAGCACGACGTATCCGAGCCGCAGCGACGGAGCGAGGATCTTGCTGAACGAGCCGACGTGGATCACCCGGTCCGCCCCGTCCAGGTCGAAGAGGGTCGGCAGCAGGCGACCGCCGTAGCGCAGTTCCCCGTCGGAGTCGTCCTCGACGATCCAGGCGTCGGCACGCTGGGCCCAGCCGATCCATTCCGCCCGTCGCCCCGGGGTCATGGTCATGCCGAGCGGATGCTGACGGGCGGGCGTGAGGTACGCCAGCCGCAGGGCCGGGTCGGCCCGCGCGGCATCGGCCACCGCACCCTCGTCATCGACCGGGACGCCGACGACACGGCATCCCTGCGCCTGGAACGCCACCCGGCCCGCGATGTGCCCCGGATCCTCCACCGCGACCCGATCTCCGGGGTTGAGCAGAAGGGTCGCGATGATGTTCAGCGCCTGCTGCGCCCCCGAGGTGATGACGATCTGGTCGGCATCGCAGTCGATCCCTCGCACGTCGACGAGGTAGTCGGCGACCGCGGTGCGCAGCGAGTCGAACCCGTGCGCGTCTGGGTACCCGAGGAGCTCCCTGCGCGAGGCCCGGTGCGCCACGAGCCTGCGCCACGCGGAGACCGGGAAGGCGTCCACGGCGATCTGGCTCGCGACGAACGACTCGGCTTCACGAGGCGACCAGGACAGGGGTGCTTCGGCGTACAGCTCGCCGCCCCGGGCGGAGACCGCCGCCCCTCGCTCCGACAGCGGCGGCCGCGCAGATCGCCGCCGCGGGACGGGTGTCCCCCAGAGCCGGTCCACGTACGTGCCGTCGCCGGCGCGGGCGCGCAGGAACCCCTCCGCGGTGAGCTGTTCGAACGCCGCGACGACGGTGGCTCTCGAGACGCCCAGTTCCGAGATCAGCGTCCGGGTCGACGGCAGCCGCGCCCCCGGCGGCAGCGTGCCGTCGCCGATCATCGCGCGCATCTGCAGCGCGAGCTGCCGGTACAGCGGCTGCTCGCCGGTGCGGTCGAGCTGCACGCCGGCCAGCAGCCGACCGCCGGCGTCCTTCATCGCACCTCCGCCCGCATGGGCCCATCGTACGGCCGACGCCCTGCTTCCCGTCCGGTAGACTCTCGGATGCCGGGCCGCATAACCCCGGGCTCCATTTTTCGCCGCTGCGAGCGGCCTTCCGCCGAGAGGCGTTCTTGCGGCCCGGCTTCTTCATGTCCGGACGGCAGAACCTCGGTGCGACGTCAGTTCAGGGATCCGTCGCGCCAGGCCGACGCCGACGCGGAGAGCTCCTGGGCGTAGGAGCTGAGCCGCGCCGCCCGGGTGGTGAGGGAACTGGCTCGCTCCGGCTCTGTGGGCTCATAGTCGTCGGCGAGATGCGTCGCGCCGGAGGCCTGCACGCGGCAGAACGCCGCGGCCCGCTCGAGGGCGACCGCGAAGTCGCCCGAGAAGGCGCCGTGCAGGATCGTGTCGATCAGCGCGACCAGTTCCTCAGGACCGGCCGGGACCGGGGCACCGGCGACGAGCGCATCGACGGAGGGCAGCTCGATCCGCCCGCGCTCGTGCAGCAGCGCGGCCAGCTCGGCGTCCGTGTGAATGGCCGCCTGCAGCAGATACAACCGCCACAGCGCGCCCGGCAGCGACACGGCGGGGCTCTTCGCCCACAGCTCCGCGATCTCGGCGATGCCGTGCTCCTGCGCGTAGGCGACCAGCCGCTCCGCGCTCACGCCGCTGTCGTCGGCCCTGACCCGGGCAAGCAGCGCCGAGGCCGTGGCGTGCGCCATCCTCGTCTGCTCGGCGGGATCGTGGGATCCGAGCAGATTGTCGAACGTCTCCGGCGGTCGGCGCACGGGACGGTGGAAGGGTGCGGGCACCGCCCCAGGGTACGCGCGTCAGCCGCACGATGACACACAGCGCAGAGCCCTAGACTGGTCGCACGGGCCTCTAGCTCAGTTGGCAGAGCATCGGACTTTTAATCCGCGGGTCGTGGGTTCGAGCCCCACGGGGCCCACCGGTCAGACGCGAAGACCACGATCGAGTCGTCGAGCGGAGTCGGCATGGAGATCACACCGAAGCGCATCACCGAGCTGCGGCCGGACGAGGTCTTCGTCTTCGGCTCGAACGCGAGCGGGGCGCACGGCGGCGGGGCCGCCCTGATCGCCCATCAGAGGTTCGGAGCCGTCTGGGGCGAAGGTCACGGGCACCACGGCCAGACCTATGCGATCGACACGATGAGCGGCCTGGACACGCTCGCCGTCGAAGCCGGCGTCTTCCTCGACTACGCCCGCGCCCACCCCGAGCTGCGGTTCCTGCTGACACCGGTCGGCTGCGGCATCGCCGGCTACACGCCCGAACAGGTGGCTCCGTACTTCCGCGCGGCCCCGGCCAACGTCACGATGCCCGACGCGTTCGTCCGGTACCTCTGACCCGAGCCGGCTGCACCCCGAGGTCTGCTCTGAGCCGATCCGCCGCGGTCAGACCCCGAGGTCTGCCAGCAGCTCCCGCACCCGGGCCTCGATGTCGTCGCGTACGCCGCGCACCGTCTCGGCGCCCTGCCCGGCGGGATCCTGCAGCTCCCAGTCCTCGTAGCGCTTCCCCGGGAAGATCGGGCAGGCATCGCCGCAGCCCATCGTGATCACGGCGTCCGCCTCGCGTACGTCGTCGGTGCGGAGCAGCTGCGGCACGGCGGCGGAGATGTCGATGCCCTTCTCCGCCATCACGGCGACGGCCGCGGGGTTGATGCCCTCCCCCGGCGCGGACCCGCCCGAGCGCACCTCGACGCGGTCGCCGCCGAGGGCGCGAGCGAACCCGGCGGCCATCTGCGAGCGCCCGGCGTTGTGCACGCACACGAACAGGATCAGGGGCTTACGGGTCACGCTCTCGACCCTAGCCGAGCGGATCCGGGAAGGGCGCGCCCGCCTGGCGTGCGAACAGCGCGATCGCACGCCGGGCGTCGTCGACCGAGATGCTGCCGCCGGCGACGATGTGCAGTCCGTAGGCGTCCTCGAGCGCGACGAAGTTCATCGCGATGTCGTCGATCGGACCGGTCAGTGCGAAGTCGCCGCTGTCGACCCCCGCGGCGAGGATCCCCCGGAACAGCTCGAGCTGCTCGCGGTACAGCGTCTGCACGAGCTCGTCGTGCAGCGGCGACTTGCCGGCGAGCACGTCGAACTCGTAGAGCAGCCGCATGAGGGCGTCGTCCGGGCCGTCCGGCAGGCCGGCGGAGACCGCCACCGCGAGCTGTGCCGCCGGGGATCCGGCCTGCGCCACGAGGGCCGCGCGTTCGGAGCCGACCCGGCGCATGCCGGCGGCATGGGCCTCGACGAGGATCGCGTCAAGGTCCTCGTAGTAGTACAGCAGCGCGCCGCGGGTCACCCCGGCCTGATGGGCCACGTCGGTCAGCGAGAGGTTGCGCAGCCCGTGCTCGGCCGCCGCGGCGAGCGCGGCGTCCACGACCTCGCGGCGGCGCTGCTGCTGGGTGCTGGGGCGGGCCATGCTGCCAGTATCGCAGGCGGATCCCGGTGGCGGACTCACCCCAGACAGGTTTCTTGACATCTTCGTCAATTTATTTACTCTTGAGTCAAAGAACTCTTTCCCGACGAAGCAGGAGCACCCGACATGGCTGTCGACACCCTCTACACGGGCGGCCGCGTCCGCACCTTCGATCCCGAGCGGCCGTGGGCCGAGGCGGTCGGCGTGACCGGCGACCGGATCTCCTACGTCGGCAGCGCGGCCGACGCCCCCTCGGCGCACCGGACGATCGACCTGGAGGGCCGCCTGGTGACCCCCGGCGTCGCCGACACGCACAACCACCTGCTCCTCGGCTTCGACGACCTGGCCGTGAGCCTGGAAGGCGTGACGAGCCTCGACGTGGTCCGCTCCCGCATCGCCGCGTTCGCCGAGGAGCACCCCGACCTCGAGTGGATCTGCGCCGAGAACGCGCTCTACTCCGTCGTCGAGGACCGCCGCCCGAACGCCGACGACCTCGCCGGGGTCACCGACCGCCCCGTCTTCATCACGACCTACGACCAGCACTCGGTCTGGCTGAACCGTCCCGCCCTGGCGAAGCTCGGGATCCTGAACGGCGGCGACATCGCCTGGGGCAATCCCGAGATCGACCGCAGCACCGGCGAGCCCACCGGCTGGGTCACCGACTTCTACACGAGCGCGATGACCGTCGACGGTCTTGCCGAGCTGCAGCGCGACATCCCGATGTACTCCCCCGACCGCCGCTATCGGAAGATCGTGAACAGCCTCGACATGGCCCGGCGGTTCGGGATCACGACCGTCGTCGAGCCGCAGGTCCCGCTTGCCGAGCTGCCGCTGTTCGCCCGTGCCGAGCGGGAAGGGAAGCTCACCTCCCGCACCATCGCATCGATCTATCACCCGGTCGGTGCGGACGGCGACTTCCGCGCGCGGATCACCGAGGCGATCCGGGAGACCCCGCAGCACGACCGGTTCCGCCTGGGCATGGTCAAGCTGTACGCCGACGACGTGATCGAGCCGCACACCGCGGCGATGCTCGAGGACTACGCGAACCGTCCCGGCCACCGCGGCCACACGAGCCTCGAGCCGATCGAGTTCACCAAGCTGTTCGTCGAACTCGACCGGCTCGGCTACCAGGTGCACACGCATGCGACCGGCGACTGGGGCATCCGGCTCACGCTCGACTCGATCGAGGCGGCCCGCCGCGCGAACGGGGCCCGCGACGCCCGGCACGGCATCGTGCACGTCGAGTGCCTCGCCCCGGAGGATCTGCCGCGATTCCGCGAACTGGGCGTGGTGGCGGCGATGCAGCCACGGCACGCCTCCCCCGACCTCGTCGCCGGCACCTGGATGGACAACGTCGGCGAGGGCCGCTGGGACCGCGCCTGGCGCTTCCGCTCGATGATCGAGTCGGGCGCCCGCGTCACGTTCTCGAGCGACTGGCAGGTGGGCGAGATGGATCCGCTCGTCGGCGTGTACAGCGCGATGACCCGCGCCCGCCTCGACGGCGGGGACGCCTGGACGCTCGGCGAACGGCTGGATCTCGACCGCACGCTCGAGGCGTACACGAAGGGCGGGGCCGGCGCGTTCCACCACGAGAACGCACTGGGCATGCTCCGCCCCGGCTGTTTCGCCGACCTCGTCGTCTGGTCCGGGGACCTCTACGGCATGGAGCCCGCCGAGATCCTCACCCAGAGCGCCGACCTCACGATCGTCGGCGGATCCCCGGTCCACGACGCCCGCGGCGAGGCCATCCCCGCCTGAGCACCCGTCCCCGTCCGTCCCCACGATGATGTGAAAGAACCGATGTCCGCACTCCCCTCCCCCTCCACGATCGCCGCACACGACGACCGGATCGCTCACGAGCCGGGCTCGCTCAAGCGCACCCTGAAGCTGCGCCACCTGGTCTTCATCGGCCTCGCCTACATGGCGCCGCTCGCGGTCTTCGACATGTTCGGCATCGTCGCGGACAAGACCGGCGGCCACGTGCCGCTCGCCTACCTCGTCGTGCTGGTCGCGGTGCTGTTCACCGCGTTCAGCTATTCACGCATGGTCCGCTTCTTCCCGATCGCCGGATCCGCGTACACCTACGCGAAGGAGACGATCCATCCCGCGATCGGCTTCCTCGTGGGCTGGGCCGCGACGCTCGACTACCTGCTGCTGCCGATGATCAACGCGATCCTGTCCGGGATCTACATGGGCGCTGTCTCACCGCAGGTGCCGTTCTGGGTGTGGGTGCTGCTCACGGTCGTGATCTGCACGGCGCTCAACCTCGTCGGCGTGCGGCTCGCGGCGAGCATGAACGTGATCCTGGTCTCGATCCAGCTCGTCGTCGCGGTGCTGTTCGTCGTGCTCGCCGTCGTGAACATCTCGAACGGCGCGAACCACGCCGCGTTCACGGTCCGCCCGTTCTTCTCGGATGACCTGCAGTCCGCCGCCCTCGCCGGCGGGGCCGCGATCCTCGCGCTGTCCTTCCTGGGCTTCGACGCGGTCTCCACGCTCGCCGAGGAGGCCGAGCGGCCCACCAGGGACATCCCTCGGGCGATCTTCCTCATCGTCGCCGCGGCCGGCGCCTTCTTCCTCACCGTCACCTACGTGATGCAGACACTGTTCCCGGACGTCACGAAGCTGGAGAACATCGTCGGCGCCTCCCCCGAGATCGCGAAGTACATCGGCGGCGCCGCGTTCCAGGCGATCTTCGTGGGCGGCTACATGATGGCGGTGCTGGGCTGCGGGATCACGCAGCAGATGAGCGCCGCCCGACTGCTCTACGCGATGGGCCGGGACGGCGCCCTGCCGAAGCGGCTGTTCAGCCGGGTCGATCCGCGCACCGGGGTGCCGGTCGCGAACGTCCTCATCGTCGCCGCGATCGCCCTGACGGCGCTGTTCGTGGACCTCGAACAGGCGTCATCCATGATCAACTTCGGCGCGTTCATCGCGTTCACGTTCGTGAACCTGTCGGTGATCTTCCTGTTCTTCCGCTTCATCGCCGCACGCACTCCGGGCGCCTGGATCGGCTTCGTGGTGATCCCGGCGATCGGCGTGGCGATCAACGTCGGGCTGTGGCTGAGCCTGGACGGGATCTCGATGATCATCGGCGGCGCCTGGACCGCGGCGGGCGTCGTCTACCTCGTGATCAAGACGCGCGGCTTCCGTGCGGCTCCGCCGGACCTGACCGGGCCCATCAACGTCGGGATGCACGAGTAGTCGTCGTCGACGCAGCGCCGGTCGCGGTCCTCCCGCGGCCGGCGTTCCCGTATCAGTCGGCGGTGATCCCGGCGAGCTTCCGCACCGTGCGCAGGTTGCGCGCGGTGCCGGCGACGCCCAGCGCTCGATCGAACACGGGCCGGGTGAGCCTGGTCGCGTTCACGCCAGCGGCGTAGTCGATCCACAGGTCGCGGCCGCGCAGCGCGATCCGCTCCTCCGGCAGCAGCCGGCCGGTCAGCGCCTCGACGGCGCCGTCCTGCGGATCCGCCTCCAGGAACATCACGTGCAGCATCCTGTCGCTTGCGGCATCGGGGAACGGGTTCTCCGCGAGCGCCCGCTCCAGCTCGTCATGGGTGCGCAGGATCACCGGGGTGTCGACGCCGAAACCCTCCTGGATCAGCGCCCGCACCTGGGTGCAGGCCGCGTCGCGATCCTCCGGTGCGTCGCAGATCACGTTGCCGCTCGCGATGTAGGTGGCGACCGTGCCGAGGTCCATCCGCTCGGTGAGGAGCGCACGCAACTCGGCCATCGGAACCCTGCCCGTGCCGCCCACGTTCACGGCCCGCAGCAGCAGGGCGCAGCGCCCGCCGCTCACTCGACGGAGCCGCTCTCGACGGAGCCGCTCTCGACGAGCTCCGCCCCGGCGTGCGCAAGCTCGGCGAGGGCCGCCGCGCTGGACTCCTCGCCGACGCCCGCGACGAGGTCGGTGAGGATCCGCACATGCACGCCGTGTGCCATCGCGTCGGTCGCGGAGGCCCGTACGCAGTGGTCCGTCGCGATCCCCACGACGTCGGCCGTGAGCACGCCGTGCGCGGACAGGATCTCGGCGACGGTCTCGCCGCCCTCCGTCGCACCCTCGAACATCGAATAGGCGGGCTTGCCCTGCCCCTTGCGGACGTGGTGCGTGATCGCCCCGGTCACGAGCAGCGGGTCGTAGTCCGCGCCGTCGGTTCCGGCGACGCAGTGCACGGGCCAGGTGTCGATGTAGTCGGGCTCGGCCGCGAAGTGCCCGCCGTTGTCGCTGTCGGCTTCGTGCCAGTCCCGCGACGCCACCACGACGTCGTAGTCGCCGGCGTGCTGCTCGAGGAATGCGCTCACGCCGGACGCGACCGCGTCTCCCCCGGTGACGGCGAGGGCGCCGCCCTCGGTGAAGTCGTTCTGGACGTCGACGATCAGAAGTGCCCGAGTCATGCTTCGAGCGTACGCCGGAACGACGAAGCCCCCTCCGAAGAGGGGGCTTCCGGTGGAGCCGCCCAAGGGAATCGAACCCTTGACCTTCTCATTACGAGTGAGATGCTCTGCCGACTGAGCTAGGGCGGCGCACCTCTCGGAAGAGGCGCATGCGGAGAACCGCACGATCAACGATCTTACCCTGTCCGCGAGGGTGCTGCGAACCACGTCCGCAATCGCCCCGCCGGCGGGCGGATCGCCTCCGCGCGCGGCTACTGGCAGCGGATTCCGGCCTTGTCGGGCACCGTGTTCGTCACGAAGTAGGCGTCCACGGCGCTGTCCACGCAGTTGTTGCCCTTGTTGTAGCCGGTGTGCCCCTCGCCCACCCGGGTGATCAGCACGCCGCCTTCGAGCTGCTTGGCGAGCGACACCGCCCACTCGTACGGCGTCGCGGGGTCGTTGGTCGTCCCGATCACGAGGATCGGACCGGATCCGGGCGCCGTGATCTGACCGCGGGTACCGGTCGGCGGGTAGGGCCACTGCTCGCACGGGTCGACGCCCTCCCAGTACGGCGCGACGACCGGGGCCAAGACGTTGATCTTCGCCTGCGCGGCGTCCTTGACGGCCTTGTCCTTCTCCAGCGGGTAGTCCATGCAGTTGTACGCCCGGAACGCCTCCGTGGAGTTGTCGGTGTACTTGCCCTTCTCGCGCCCGTTGTAGAAGTCGGCGAGCTGGAACGCGACCGACGGGTCGCCCTTCAGGACCCCGGTCAGCGCCTCGCTGAGGTACGACCAGCTGTCCTGCGAGTAGAGCGCCGCGACGATCGACGTCATCATGGTGTCCGCGCCGAGCAGACGGCCGTCGGCGTTCTTCTGCGGGGTGCGGTCGACGCTCGCGAGCAGCGCCCCGAGGTCGCTCATCGCCTCGTCCACGCTGCCCTGGAAGGGGCACTTCTTCCCCTTCAGGCAATCGGCCATGTACGCCTTCAGCGCCGACTCGAAGCCGACCGCCTGCGTCGTGCTGACGTCGAGGCTCGACACCGCCGGGTCCAGCGCGCCGTCGAGCACGACTTGCCCGACCCGGTCGGGGTAGAGCCCCGCGTAGGTGGCGCCGAGGAACGTGCCGTACGAGTAGCCGAGGTAGTTCAGCTTCTTGTCGCCGAGGACGGCGCGCAGCAGGTCCATGTCGCGCGCGGAGTTCACCGTCGTGATGTAGGGCAGGATCCCGCCGCTGTTCTGCGCGCAGGCGTCGGCGAACCGCTTGTTCGCGGCGCCCAGCGCGGCGTTCCACTGATCGCTGCCGCGGGTGCCGGGCGGGATCGAGTAGAGGTAGGCGTCCATCTGCGGCGCGGCGAAGCACTTGACCGCGGTCGAGGAACCGACGCCGCGCGGGTCGAACCCGATCACGTCGTAGTTCTTGATCAGCGTCGGGCTGACGGCGAAACTCAGGTTCGACTTGATCAGGTCGACACCGCTCGCACCCGGGCCGCCGGGGTTGGTCAGCAGCGATCCCTTCGCGGTGCCGGTGGCGCGATGCCGGATCACGGCGAGGTCGATCCGCCCCTTGGCCGGGTCGGTCCAGTCCAGCGGGGCCTTCACCGTCGTGCAGTCCATCCCGGTGCCGCAGGAGGACCAGCTCAGCGTCTGGCCGTAGAACGGCTTGAGCGCGGCGGACACCCCCGCGGTGTCGGGGGCGTTCGGGGACGAGGAAGCCGAGGTGCCCGCGGGGATCATCGAGTAGAGGCAGCCGGAGAGTGCGACCGCGGCGACGGCGAGACCGGCGAGGACGGCGGACACCCGGCGCAGGCGGGGAGCGGTGAGCTTCTTCACGGTTTCCTCCCGCTCGTGACGGTCACGAGCAAGCTCTCGAGGGCGAGCGCCGGAGCGACGTTGCGCTCCAGCGACTCCCTGGTCTGGGCGAGGTGGTCGAGGACGACGAGCGTGCGCTCCGGCGGCCAGGCCGCGGCGACCGCGGCGAGCTCGGCGGACAGTTCGCGGTTGATGAGGCCGTCGGTGCGGCCGAACTGCAGCATCACGACGTCGCGGAACATCGACTGCAGGTCGGTGAGCACGCGGTCCAGGCCGTCGCGCAGGCTGCGCTTGGCCCGCTGCTTCTGCTCGTCCTCGAGGGCGTTCAGCTGCGAACGCACGGCCGGCGGCACGGCCTGCCCCTCGGCGATCCCGACGGTGCGCAGCAGCGAGCGCCGCTCGGCCTCGTCCCGCTCCGTGGTGAGCGTCTTGGCGTCGTCCGTCGCGGCCTGCACGATCTGGCCGGCGACCTCCACGGCGTCGCTCACCCCGCGGGCGCCGAGCACCGCGCGCAGGGTCTGCTCCCGGCGCGCGCGGGCGGCGTCGTCGGTGGCGAGACGCTGCGCCATGCCGATGTGGCGCTGCGCGTGCCGGGCCGCCTGCTCGGCGATCGCGGGGTCCGCGCCGGTGCGCCGCACGATGAGCTCGGCGACGGACTCGACGTCGGGCTCGCGCAGCCGCAGCGACCGCACCCGGGAGCGGATCGTGGGAAGGAGGTCGGCCTCGCTCGGCGCGCAGAGGACCCACACGGTCTGCTCCGGTGGCTCCTCGAGCGCCTTCAGCAGCACATTCGAGGTGCGCTCGGTCATGCGGTCGGCGTCCTCCACGACGACCACCCGGTACCGCCCGTTGGACGGACCGAAGTACGACCGCTCGACGAGGGCGCGCGCCTCGGCGATCGTGATGATCACCTTCTCCGTGCGCAGCACGGTGATGTCGGGGTGGGTGCCGGCGAGCACCTGGCGCATCGTGGCCTCGTCGTCCGGGCTGTCGGCGATCAGGGCCGCGGCGAAAGCGGTCGCGAGCGTCGAGCGACCGGACCCGGGCGGACCGGTGATGAGCCAGGCGTGCGAGAGCGCGGCCGGATCCTCGGCAGCCAGGCGCAGCGTGTGGACCGCGTCGTCCTGCCCCCACACGTCCGTCCACGGGAACGGGGCGAGGACGGTGGCGGACATGGCTCCAGCCTAAACGGTGGGTCGGACATCACCGCCTGCTCGCGAGCGGCGATGTCGCCGCTCAGCCGACGGACGTCGCCGCTCAGCCGACCGGCGTCGCGGCTCAGCCCAGCAGCGCCGCGACCCGCTCCCGCACGGCGGAGGCGATGGATTCCGGGTCCTGCGCGGCGTCGACCACGAGGAAGCGCTCCGGCTCGGCGGCGGCCAGCCCGAGGAAGGCGTCGCGCACGCGGGCATGGAACTCCTCCCGCTCGGCCTCGAGCCGGTCGAACGGCTTGTCGGCCGAGTCCAGGCGACAACGGGCCTCCGCCGGATCCAGGTCGAGCAGCACGGTGAGGTCGGGCAGGGCTCCCTCGGCCGCCCACAGCGACAGCTCCCGCACCTCGACCGGGTCGAGGATCCGCCCTGCGCCCTGGTAGGCGACCGAGGAGTCCAGGTACCGGTCCTGGATCACGACGTCGCCGCGTTCGAGCGCCGGTCGCACGACGGTCGCGACGTGGTGCGCCCGATCCGCCGCGTACAGCAGCGCCTCGGCCCGCGGGGCCACGTCGCCGCGGTGGTGCAGCACGATGTCGCGGATGAGCACGCCGACCTCGGATCCGCCCGGCTCCCGCGTGCGCAGGACCTCGCGCCCCCCATCGCGGAGCCATTCCGCGAGCAGGACGGCCTGAGTGGTCTTGCCGGTACCGTCGCCGCCCTCGAGCGTGATCCAGAGACCGCGGTCCGCGCTCACGCGCTTGCGGCCTTCTTCGCAGCGTTGGCGGCCCGCGTCGCCGCGGCCTTCTTCGCGGCGGCGGAGCGGGCGGCGGCCTTCTCCGCGTCGGTCGGCGCCTTCTTGGCCGGGGCCTTCTTCGCGGCCGCGGTCTTGGCCGGAGCCTTCTTCGCGGCGCTCGCGCGGGAACCGCGCTTGGGGGCGGGACCCTTCGCGCGCTTGTCCGCGAGCATCTGCACCGCGATCTCGAACGTGATGTCCTGCACCTGCTGGCCGCGCGGGATCGTCACGTTGGTCTCGCCGTCGGTCACGTACGCGCCGAAGCGGCCGTCGCGGATCCGGATCGGCTTGCCGCTGACCGGGTCGGCCTCGAACTCGGCGAGCGCGCTGGAGGCCCGGCGGGCGCCGTACTTCGGCTGCGCGTAGATCGCCTGCGCCTGCTCCAGCGTGATGTCGAAGATCTGCTGCTCGTTCTCGAGCGACCGGGAGTCGGCGCCCTTCTTCAGGTACGGGCCGAAGCGGCCGTTCTGCGCGGTGATCTCCTCGCCGGACTCGGGATCGGCGCCGACCACGCGCGGCAGGCTGAGCAGCTGCAGCGCCGTGCCGAGGTCGATCGTGTCCACGGACATCGAGCGGAAGAGCGAGGCGGTGCGCGGCTTGGGCGCGGCCTCCTTCTTCGCCCCGCGCTTCGGCTTCGGCGCCTCGACGACCTCGCCCGTGGTCTCGTCGACCTCTGCGTCGTCCGCGACCGGGTCGTTCTCCTGCACGTACGGGCCGAACCGGCCGTCCTTGACGACGACGACCTTGCCGTTGTCCGGGTTCTCGCCGAGCACCCGGTCTCCGGCGACGGGCGCGTCGATGAGTTCCTGCGCCTTCGCGGCGGTGAGCTCGTCGGGTGCGAGATCCTCCGGGACGTTGACGATCCGCGGCTTCTCGTCGGGGTGCGCCGGATCCACGACCTCGAGGTACGGGCCGTACTTCCCGAAGCGGAGCGTGGCGTCGTCGGTGATCCGCGTCGCGTTCAGGGCCCGCGCGTCGATCTCGCCGAGGTTGTCGACGACCTGCCGCAGACCCACCTGGCTGTCCGAGCCGTAATAGAAGGAGTGCAGCCACTCGACCCGCTTCTGCTCCCCGCGCGCGATCGCATCGAGGTCGTCCTCGAGCGCGGCGGTGAAGTCGTAGTCGATGAGGTCGGCGAAGTGCTGCTCCAGGAGCCGCACGACGCTGAACGCCATCCAGGTCGGCACGAGGGCCTGGCCGCGCTTGGTCGCGTAGCCGCGGTCGATCACGGTGCCGATGATGCTGGCGAACGTCGAGGGGCGGCCGATCCCGTGCTCCTCGAGCGCCTTCACGAGCGAGGCCTCGGTGTAGCGCGGCTTCGGGGTCGTGCGGTGGGGCTTGGCGTCGGCCTCGGAGACCCCGAGCACGTCGCCGACCGCGACCGCCGGGAGCGACTGGTTCTCGGCGGCGTCCGCGTCGCTGCGCTTCTCGTCCCGTCCCTCCTCGTAGGCCTCGAGGAAGCCCTTGAAGGTGTAGACGGTGCCGGAGGCGGTGAACTCCGCCGTGCGGCCGTCCGCATCGACGGCGAGCGTGACCGTCGTCGTCTCGTACTTGGCGTCGGACATCTGGCTGGCGACGGTGCGCTTCCAGATGAGGTCGTAGAGGCGCAGCTCCTCGCGATCGAGGTGTCCCGCGACGGACGCGGGCGTGCGGAACTGCTCGCCCGACGGGCGGATCGCCTCGTGCGCCTCCTGCGCGTTCTTGCTCTTGCCCTTGTACACGCGGGGCTTCAGCGGAACCGCGGCGTCGCCGTACAGCGCCACCGCCTGCGACCGGGCCGCCTGCACCGCCTGGGTGCTGAGGGCGACCGAGTCGGTGCGCATATAGGTGATGTAGCCCTTCTCGTAGAGGCGCTGGGCGACGCTCATCGCCTGCTTCGCGCTCATCGAGAGCTTGCGTCCGGCCTCCTGCTGCAGCGTCGAGGTGGTGAACGGCGCGTAGGGGCTGCGCGTGCCGGGCTTCGCCTCGACCCTGGTGACCTCGGCGGATCCCGCCGCGTCGACGGCTGCCGCGAGCGCGGCGGCGGCCTTCTCGTCGAGGACGACGACGGCCTTCTTCAGCGCGCCGCTGTCGTCGAAGTCGGTGCCGCGGGCGATCGCGCCGCCGTCCAGGCGGACGAGGCGGACCTTGAACCCGGTGGTCCCCGAGCCGGCTGAAGGGGCGGTCGCGGTGGCGTCCACGTCCCAGTACTCGGCCGAGACGAACGCCATGCGCTCGCGCTCCCGGTCGACGATCATGCGGGTCGCGGCGGACTGCACGCGGCCGGCGGACAGGCCGGACTTCACCTTGTACCAGAGCACGGGCGAGACGTCCCAGCCGTACAGCCGGTCCAGGATCCGTCGGGTCTCCTGGGCGTCGACGAGCGCGAGGTCGAGCTCACGGGTGTTGCCGACGGCGGCCTGGATGGCGTCCTTGGTGATCTCGTGGAAGACCATGCGCTTGACCGGGACCTTCGGCTTCAGCGTCTCCAGCAGGTGCCACGCGATGGCCTCACCCTCGCGGTCCTCATCCGTGGCGAGCAGGAGCTCGTCGGCGGTCTTCAGCGCGCGCTTGAGCTCCGCGACGGTCTTCGTCTTGCGATCGCTGACCACGTAGTAGGGATCGAAGTCGTGATCGACGTCGATCGAGTACTTGCCGTACGCCTGCTTGTCCGCCGCGGGGATGTCCTTCTTGTCGGCGAGGTCGCGGATGTGACCCACCGAGCTGAGCACCTCGAAGCCGTCGCCGAGATAGCCCTGGATGGACCTCATCTTCGTCGGGGACTCGACGATCACAAGCTTTTTGCCTTGCGCCACGGGTGCGTCCTTTCTTCGAAGCACACCATACACACCGTGTCGAGGTCGATGACTCAGCACGGTCATCCGTCGCCCGCAGGAGTTTCGGGCGGTCCTGCTCGGGAAGCGGCGACGGTCGGGAGACCAGCGTACGCCGCCGAGACGCGCACCCCGACCACGAGGTCGTCGATGCGGCAGTCGTCCAGGGTCGCGCCGTGGGCGGCCGCGACCCGCGCCGCGACCTCGCAGGGGTCCCCGCCGACCGGGACCGCACCCGAGGCCGTGTCCGCGGCGGCGAGCGCGGCGGCATCGGCCGCGGCCGCCACCCGCTGCGAGGCCGCCCCGGCGCCGCCGACCAGGGCCGCGCCGAGCGCGAGCGCCGCGGTCACCGCGATCCCGCCCAGCGCGACGGCCGATCCGGCCATCAGCCCTCTCCCCTCATCCGCGGCCCGCGCGCTCCGCCGCCGGTCATCACCGGCCGCCCTCCAACGCGCAGCCGGTCGCCCGGATCGGCACCGCGACCCCGCCGAGGATCCGCGCCTCGGCCGACGCGGTGACGCACACGAGGTCGTCGGATCGGCTGACCGCGAACCCTGCGCCGGGATCGGCGCGGGCCACGGCCGCACCCGCATCGCCGGTCGCGTCGCCGCGGCCGAGGATCCGGGCGGCATCGGCGACGGCGTCCTGCAGCGTCACCATGCGCAGCCCCGCGCCGAGCACCCCGACGCCGAGCAGCAGGGTGAGCACGACGACCGGGAGCGCGACCGCGAGCTCGGCGGCCGCGGATCCGCGTTCCCGGCTCGCGGTCGGGTGGTGTCGCGCCCGGGCACCGCCGGGCGCCGGACCCCCGCGGGTCGGCGGCCGGCCGTTCATCCGACGGTCAGCGCCCGGCGCACGAGGTCCGTGAGGATCCCGCGCACCTCGTCGCTGCGCATGATGACGACGAGGAGCCCGGCGAACGCCACCGCCGCCATCGTCGCGATCGCGTACTCGGCGGTCGCGGCGCCGGTGTCGTCGCCGAACAGCCGTGCGGCGCGACGACTCGTCAGGGCGGGCAGGAGGTTCTCGGTCTGATCCATGGTGTCCTTCTCTCTCTTTCTTTCTTCGGGGGGCGGCATCCGGTGGGATCCGCACGATCAGGTCAGCGGGATCGGCGTCGTGGTGAGCACGCTGAGGATGAGCGGCGCGACGCCGAGCAGCAGGAAGGCCGGCAGCGTGCACGCCCCGAGCGGCAGCAGCAGGCTCGAGGAGAGACGTGCGGCACCCTTCCGACCGCGGGTCCGGGCGTCCCGGCGAGCACGGGCGGCCTCGGCGCGGAGCAGCTCGACCGCGGGCACGCCGGCCGCGGCGGACAGCCGCAGCACCCTCTCGATCGCCGGACCCTCTCCGTCGTCCGGTCGGTCCCGGATCGGAGCCGGATCCCGGCCGGGCTCCCCCGTCTCCTCCGCCACGAGCGCGAGCGCCCGGGGGATCGCGGTGCCGCCGGCGAGTGCGACGACGAGCAGCTCGGCGCGGATGCCCGGGATCCCCGCGGGAGGGCGCGCACGCCGTACCAGTGCTCTCGTCCAGGCTCGCGCGGCCAGCAGCAGGGCGATCCCGGCCGCCAGGCACGCCCACCCGGCCGGCTGTGTCGCGAGCACCGTGACGGTGTCGAAGCCGAGAGCGGTGCCGAGCAATAGACCGACGACGGGCAGCCACAGCATGAGCCGCGCGGTGCCTGCAGGTTCGGCCAGCGCGACATCGACCTCGTCCCGGATCTCGCCGGCGCCCTCGAGTGCCGCGGCGATCGCACGCAGCACGTCGCCGAGCGGCGCGCCCACGGTCGCGGCGATGCTCCACGCGGACGCCACGGTCGGCCACACCCCGCCGCAGGAGCGGATCCCGGCGACCAGTGCGCGTCCGCGCTCGACCTCCGCCAGCACGGCGACCGCCTCCGCCGATCCGCTCTCCGCGAGATGACGCCAGGCCGCGAGCGGCGACGCCCCCGCCTGCAGCAGGACCGCCAGGGTGCGCACCGTCTCCGCGACGGCGCCCTCGCCGCCGGGCGCCTCGTCGCACCGGATCCGGAACCGCCGCACCGGCCGGCCGCCCACCCGCACCGCCCGCCCGCCGACAGGCCGGGCGATCGATTCCCGCACCCGCCTCACCACGGCCGCACCTCCGCGATCCCGAGATGCTCGCCGTCGAGCCAGAGCTCCCCGGCCTGCACCAGGCGCCGCACCCCGGAGCGCTCCCGGACGAGATGCAGCACGGAGGCGAACGCGCTCACGGCCTGACGGGCGAGCGCGGGCGGATCCATCCCGGCCAGCGCTCCGAGCGCCTCGAGCCGGGCGGGCACGTCGCTCAGGCCGCTGGCGTGCAGGGTCCCGGCGCCGCCGTCATGACCCGTGTTCAGGGCGGTGAGAAGGTCGCGGATCTCCTCACCGCGGCACTCTCCCACGATGAGACGATCCGGCCGCATGCGCAGGGACTCCCGGACGAGCCGGGCGACGCCGATCGCGCCGACGCCCTCGAGGTTCGGCTGCCGCGCCTCGAGGGAGACGTGATGCGGGTGCCGCGGGCGCAGCTCGGCGACGTCCTCGATCGTCACGATCCGCTCGTCGTGCGGGACGTGCGCGAGCAGCGCTGCGAGCATCGTGGTCTTGCCGGTGCCCGTGCCGCCGGTGATGAGCACGTTCCGCCGTGCCCGCACGGTCTCCTCGAGCCATGCCCGCTGCGCGCCGTCGATCGCGCCGAGCCGGCACAGATCGTCGAGATCCGCCGCCCGCACCCGCGGGATCCGCACCGACACGGCCGTGCCCGAGGTCGCGACCGGCGCGAGGACTGCGTGCACGCGCACGCCGGACGCGAGCCGCACATCCACGCACGGCGCCTGGTCGTCCAGATGACGGCCGCCGAGCGCGATGAGCCGCACGGCGAGGTCGCGCACCTCCCGCTCCGACGCGGACCAGCCGGGCACGGGCTCCGCACCGGATCCGCGATCGAGGAACAGGCCGTCCGCGCCGTTCAGGAACAGGTCGGTGACCCGGGGGTCGGCGGCGTGCACGGCGAGCTCGCCGAAGGCCGGGTCCAGGTCCAGCGGCTCGGAGGCACCCGTGGATCCGCGAGGGACGATGACGAACGGCGAAGGCATGCCCCGACGCTAGGGACCCGGCTCACGCCGCGGAGCGGCCGGGATGCAACCGGTGCGGAACCCGTCGGCGATCCCGCCTGTGCAGAACGAGCGAGGGGCGATGCCGGAGAAGGAGGAGGGCGGCATCCCACGGGGGGAATGGGATGCCGCCCGGATGCGGGCGACGAGGGGGGCGTCGCTGCCGCAGGAAAAGCCGGATTCGAATGATCGGCCGTCGGCCAGTGTACGCAGGAAAGGTCCCCGCACAAAACACGATCCACTACCGACTTCCGACGGTATTGAGGGACGATGGGCACGGCTATATTCGCCACGTCGCGAAGCATCACCGCAAAGGAGCGCCTCCTCATCATGAGCAGCCAGATCGATCACGTCTTCGACGAGACCCGCGTCTTCCCGCCCTCTCCGGAGTTCGCGGCGGCCGCCGTCGCGCAGCCCGGGCTCTACGCCGAAGCCGCGACCGACCGCGACGCGTTCTGGGCCGCGCAGGCCCGCGCTCTGCACTGGCACACGCCGTTCACCGAGGTGCTGGACTGGACGACCCCGCCGTTCGCGAAGTGGTTCGCCGACGGCGAGCTGAACGTCGCCTACAACTGCCTCGATCGGCACGTCGAGGCCGGCAACGGCGATCGCGTCGCCCTGCTCTGGGAGGGCGAACCCGGTGACGAGCGCCGGATCACGTACGCCGAGCTCACCGCGGAGGTCAAGCGCCTCGCCAACGTCCTCACCGGCATGGGCGTCGGCCACGGCGACCGCGTCGCGATCTACCTGCCGATGATCCCCGAGGCGGTCGCGTCGATGCTCGCCGTCGCGCGGATCGGCGCGATCCACTCCGTCGTCTTCGGCGGTTTCAGCGCCGACAGCCTTCGCTCGCGCATCGACGACGCCGGCGCGAAGGTCGTCATCACGGCCGACGGCGGCTACCGCAAGGGCAAGGTCTCGCCGCTCAAGCCGGCCGTCGACCAGGCCCTCGCGGACCGCGGCGAGGGCGCCCAGCTCACGGTCGAGCACGTGATCGTCGTGCAGCGCGGCGGCAACGAGGTCGAGTGGACCGAGGATCGCGACGTCTGGTACCACGACGTCGTCGCGGCCGCCCCTGCCGAGCACGAGGCGCAGGCGTTCCCCGCCGAGAACCCGCTGTTCATCCTGTACACCTCCGGCACCACCGGGAAGCCGAAGGGGATCCTGCACACCTCCGGCGGATACCTCACCCAGGCGTCCTACACGCACCGCAACGTGTTCGACCTGAACCCGGAGACGGACGTGTTCTGGTGCACCGCCGACATCGGCTGGGTCACCGGGCACAGCTACGTGACCTACGGCCCGCTCGCGAACGGTGCCACCCAGGTGCTGTTCGAGGGCACGCCGGACACCCCGCACCCGGGTCGCTGGTGGGAGATCATCCAGAAGTACGGCGTGACGATCTTCTACACCGCGCCGACCGCGATCCGCTCGTTCATGAAGTCGGGCCGGGCGATCCCGAACCAGTTCGACCTGTCCAGCATCCGCGTGCTCGGCTCGGTGGGCGAGCCCATCAATCCCGAGGCGTGGATGTGGTACCGCGAGGTCATCGGCGGCAACACGGCTCCGATCGTGGACACCTGGTGGCAGACCGAGACCGGCGCGATCATGATCTCGCCGCTGCCGGGCGTCACCGCGACGAAGCCCGGATCCGCGCAGACCCCGCTGCCCGGCATCTCGATCGACGTGGTGGACGACGACGGCAACGAGGTCGGGTCGGGCGGCGGCGGTCTGCTGGCGATCACCAAGCCCTGGCCGGCGATGCTGCGCGGGATCTGGGGCGACCCGGAGCGGTACAAGGAGACGTACTGGGAGAAGTTCGAGAAGGAGGGCTACTACTTCGCGGGCGACGGCGCGCGCCTCGACGACGACGGCGACCTGTGGCTGCTCGGCCGCGTGGACGACGTGATGAACGTCTCGGGCCACCGCCTCTCGACGGCCGAGATCGAGTCGGCCCTCGTCGCGCACGAGGCCACCGCCGAGGCCGCGGTCGTCGGCGCCTCCGACGAGACGACCGGTCAGGCCGTCGTCGCGTTCGTGATCGTGAAGGAGAGCTACCTCGCCGCGCACTCCCCCGAGGGCCTCGCCCAGCAGCTGCGCGGATGGGTCGGCGAGCAGATCGGCCCGATCGCCCGCCCGCGCGACGTCTACATCGTGAACGAGCTGCCGAAGACGCGCTCCGGCAAGATCATGCGCCGTCTGCTGCGCGACGTGGCGGAGGGCCGCGAGGTGGGCGACACCACGACCCTCGCCGACACCGCCGTGATGAGCGTGATCAGCGCCCAGGTGAAGTAGGCCCCCAGAAGCGAAGAGGCGCCCCATCCGTTCGGACGGGGCGCCTCTTCTGTGTGTCTTCACGGATCGTGTCCCACTTTCTGCTGCGCAACCGCCGTTTCAGCAACAGAAAGTGGGACGCGCCACGTCAGAAATGGGACACGGTCCGGGGGGACCGCGGGCTCAGACGAGCGTGAAGGTCACCTCGACCTCGACCGGGCTGTCCAGCGGCAGCACCGCCACGCCGACGGCCGCGCGGACGTGCCGGCCGGCGTCGCCGAAGATCTCGCCCAGCACCTCGCTGGCGCCGTTGATGACGCCGGGCTGGCCGGAGAACGACGGATCCGAGGCGACGAAGCCGCCCACGCGCAGGACGCCGCCGAGGCGGTCCACGCCGCCGGCCGCATCCGCGGCGGCCGCGATCGCGTTCAGCGCGCACGTGCGCGAGAGCGCCTTGGCGTCCTCCGCGGTGATCTCGGCGCCGACCTTGCCGGTGGCCGGCAGGGATCCGGCGACGAACGGCAGCTGACCGGACGTGTGCACCAGGTCGCCGTGCACGCGCGCGGCGACGTAGGCGGCCACGGGGGCGGCGACGGACGGGAGCTCGATGCCGAGTTCGGCGAGTCGGGCGCTGACGGTCATTCTCATTCTCCTTCGAACTGGCGCGCGGCCTCCGCCGCGGCGCCGAGACCGGTGTTCGCGGCGGCGTCCCCGCCGACCGGACGCTTCAGGTACGCCACCAGCCCGCCTTCGGGACCGGTCACGACCTGCACGAGCTCCCAGCCCTGCTTGCCCCAGTTGTTCAGGATCGCGGCGGTGTTGTGGATCAGCAGCGGCGTGGTGAGGTATTCCCACGTGGTCATGGCTCTCCCGGTGGACGGTGATGCGCGCGGGCGCGTCAAAGTTTGTGTTCAGGGAACTCCCCTACGATCAAGCGTATGCCTCAGACCAAACGCACGCTGACAAGCGTGCTCAGCGGCCTGGCCGGCCTCGTCGGCCTCAGCGTCGTCGCCGGTGTTCTCGTGACCGCCAGCGTCACCCCGGTGTTCGCCGTGACCGGCGCCGCAGCCACGCAGTCGATCGACCTCTTCGAGAACCTGCCCTCGAACCTGAAGGTCGACCGCCCGATGGAGGCGACGACCATCTACGGCGTCGACGCCAACGGCCAGCCGCAGCAGATCGCCCGGTTCTTCGATCAGAACCGCGTCCCGGTGACGTACAACCAGGTGGCCATGGTCCTCTACGACGCGCTGCTGTCCAGTGAGGACAAGAACTACTACTCGCACGGCGGCGTCGACCTCGTCGGCACCCTGAAGGCGGTCGTCGGCAACGTCACGGGATCCTCCTCGGCCGGTGGCTCCTCCATCAGCCAGCAGTACGTGAAGAACGTGCTGCTGCAGGAGTGCGAGCAGGGCGTTCCCCTCAGCGATCAGAATCGCGACGACAAGCTCAACCAGTGCTGGAACGACGCCGCGGCGACGGTCGGCAGCAAGGGCATCGCCCGCAAGCTGCAGGAGATCCGCTACGCGACCGCGATCGAGAAGAAGTACTCCAAGAACGACATCCTGGTCGGGTATCTGAACCTCGCCAACTTCGGCGGCACCTCCTACGGCATCCAGGCGGCCGCGCAGCACTACTTCGGCGTCTCCGCCTCGCAGCTGAGCCTCGTGCAGGCCGCGACCCTGGCCGGCATGGTGCAGAACCCGAACGCGTACCGGATCGACCAGCCGAACGGGTCGATCTACGACGCCGACACGAAGACGTACTCGAACTCGGCGAAGGACGGCTACAAGGACACCCTGGTCCGGCGCAACTACGTGCTCGGCCGCATGCTCGCGAACGGCAAGATCACGAAGGCCGCCTACGACGCGGCGCACGCGCAGCCGATCACGCCGAACATCGTCAACCCGCCCTCGGGTTGCGGGATGGCCGGCGACAACGCCTACTTCTGCCGCTACGTGCAGACCACGCTGGAGGGCGATCACTCGCTCGACAGCGTGCTGGGCAGCAGCAAGGCGGAGCGCCAGGACAAGCTGTTCCGCGGCGGTCTGAACGTGTACACCTCGCTGTCGTATCCGCTTCAGGGCGCGGCCGTGCAGGCGATGCACGACAATACGACCCCCACGGTCGCGGGCATGTCCTTCGGCGCCGCCACGGTCAACATCGAGGCGAGCACGGGCCGGATCCTCTCCCTCACGCAGAACACGAACTACAGCGAGGAGAAGTCCGACACCGCGACCACCGGGCAGAGCTCGCTGGTGTACGCGGCGGACTATGAACACGGCGGTTCTTCCGGTTTCTCGGTCGGATCGACGTACAAGGTGTTCACCCTCATCGACTGGCTGGAGAAGGGCCACTCCCTGCGGGAGACCGTCAACGGCTCGATCCAGCGTCAGACGATGAACTGTCACGGCACCCCGGTGCCGATGACGTCCGACGTCGCGAACGCCGGCGGCAACCGCGGCTTCGTCGGCACGCCGCTGGCGTTCACCGCCTACTCGCTGAACAGCGGCTTCCTCGCGATGGCCGCCAAACTCGACCTGTGCGACATCAACGCGGTCGCCGACCGCATGGGCGTGCACCTGGGCAACATGGGCAAGACGACGGATCAGAACGTGCCGTTCGACGTGCTGGGATCCAAGGCCATCGCCCCGATCGAGATGGCGGCCGTCTACGCGACGCTCGCGAACAACGGCACGCGCTGCGCGCCGCACGCGATCGACAGGATCACGGGCGCGGACGGCGCCGACCTCAAGCTCCCGCCGACGACGTGCACCCAGGTCATCAAGCCCGAGATCGCGGCCACCGCGGCATACGCCCTGCGCGGCGTCATGAGCAACGGCGCGACCGGCATCACCGCTGCGGCCACGGGTGCCCAGGGCAACCCCAACGACGGCACCCAGCTGATCGGCAAGACGGGTACGCACAACAACGCGCAGACGATGCTGATCGAGTCGAGCACGAAGGTCGTCACCGCGGTGTGGGTCGGCCAGTCGATCGGCGACGTCGACATCAACGACTTCGACTCGAACGGCAACAACGTCCCTTACATCCGCTTCTACCTGGGCAAGGCGATCCAGGGCGCGGCCGACTCGCTCTTCAGCGGCAGCAAGTTCCCGGATCCCGCGCAGAACCTGCTCAAGCAGTCGTACACCAACCTGCCGAGCGTGATCGGCCAGACGATCGATCAGGCCACGCAGACCCTGCAGGGCGCCGGATTCTCGGTCACCGTGGGTCCCGCGGTCGCGAGCAACCTGCCCACCGATCAGGTCGCAGCGCAGGATCCGGGTCCCGGACAGGTCGCGACCGGCAGCGTGGTGACGATCTCGCCGAGCAACGGACAGGGCACCGCGGTGCCCACCGACCTGGTCGGCAAGAGCCTGACCGATGCCGCGACCGAACTGCAGAAGCTGGGCTTCCAGGCGGCCAAGGGAGCGTGCACCCCCAGCGGCAAGGACGACAACGGCACGGTCACCGCGACGACCCCTGCAGGTGGCACGTTCGCGCCGAAGGGCTCGGTCGTCGCGCTGAACTACTCGGCGAAGAACTGCCAGCAGTGACGTCTTCCCGCACCACCCGTTCGGCCCTCATCGCACTCGGTGCGGTGGGGGCCGCCGGCGTCGCGGCCGCGACGTGGGGCATCGGGATCGAGCGCTACCTGTTCACCCTGCGGCACGCGACCGCCCGGTCGCTGCCGGCAGGATCCCGTTCGATCCGGATCCTGCACGTGTCCGACGCGCACATGGCACCGTGGCAGCACCGCAAGCAGGCCTGGCTGGCCTCGCTCGCAGGCCTGCGCCCCGATCTCATCGTGAACACCGGGGACAACCTCGGTCACGTCGACGGCCTGGAGGGCGTCCGCCGCGCGTTCGCCCCGTTCGCGGGCACGCCCGGCGTGTTCGTGCACGGATCCAACGACGTGCACGGCCCGGCGCCGCGCAACCCGTTCCGGTACTTCCTCGGCCCGTCGAAGCGTCATCCCTCCCCGCCGAGCCTCGACACGAAGGCGATGGACGGCTTCTTCACCGACGACCTCGGCTGGACGAAACTGAACAACGCCGCCGCCACGCTCTCCGTGGCCGGATCCCGGGTGGACGTGTTCGGCGTGAACGACGCGCACCGCGACTGGGACGACCTCGAGGTGCTCCCCGCCCGGATCGACGCGCTCGGCGCCCGCCCGGCCGACGTCCCCGTCCTGGGCGTCACGCACGCCCCGTACCAGCGCGTGCTGAACGCGTTCACCGACCTCGGCGCCGACGCGATCCTCGGCGGCCACACGCACGGCGGTCAGGTCTGCATCCCCGGCTTCGGCGCGATCGTCGCGAACTGCGACATCCCGCTGAAGCAGGCGAAGGGCCTCAGCGTCTGGAGCCACGCGGGCCGCAGCATCCCTCTGAACGTGAGCGCCGGCTGCGGTCATTCGATCTACGCCCCGATCCGAATCGCGTGCCGCCCTGAAGCGACCCTGCTGACGCTGCTGCCGCGGGCCTGACGAGTCCGCCACGCGCGGGATCCGCCTCGATTCGGAGCACAGCCCGATTCCGTATAGACTTGAACGGTTGCCACGGGGTGTGGCGCAGCTTGGTAGCGCGCTTCGTTCGGGACGAAGAGGCCGCAGGTTCAAATCCTGTCACCCCGACACCAGACAAGGGGACCGACCCACAGGGTCGGTCCCCTTCGCTTTGCCCGGACGCGGCCGGCCCGTACGCCGAGGCTCTCGAACGCCGGGCACGCGGACGCCTACCCCATCACCACCGCGGACCAGACGAGAAGCACGAGTGCGTTCAGCGAGTACAGCGCCGTGCGGATCCAATGCGTGGAGAGGATCTGGTGCAGATAGGGGCTCTCGGACCCGCGCGGATCCTTCGAGAGCTTCGCCTGCCACGGCCCCCACATGGTCGCCGTCAGCACCAGGGAGACCACCTGCAGGACGAACGACCCCCACACGCCCCAGGCGGGCCACGAGGCCGGCGCGATCCAGGGCAGGACCGCGGCGAGGATCAGGCCGAGCGCCACCGGCGAGAAGACCCAGTACGGGAGCCTCCTCCAGTGCGTGCTCTGCACCTCGCTGAACCTCGCCCCGACCAGACGCCAGGTGCGGAAGATGTCGGCCTCGTGCGCCCAGATCGTGCCGAAGTTGTATCCGCCGATCAGCAGGTCGATCAACAGCAGAACTCTCATCGCAGACATTCTCGGGCGGCACCGCCCCCGGAGCAACCCTCAGCCCGCTCCCGTATCCTGGGAAACGCTATGACGACGCCCCGCCTGGTCGCCTTCGACCTCGACGACACCCTCGCCCCCTCGAAGAGCGCGATCAGCCCCCGCATCGCCGACCTGCTGCTCGCCCTCGCCGAACACGTCGAGGTCGCGATCATCTCCGGCGGCAACGAGGACCAGTTCCGCACCCAGGTGGTCGCGAACCTCGGGCGTGCCGACGCGGCGACGCTCGGGCGGATCCACCTGCTGCCCACCTGCGGCACGCGCTACCTCCGCTACGACGGATCCGGCTTCTCGCTCCTCTACGCGCACGACCTCACCGACGAGCAGAAGACCGCGGCGCTCACCGCGCTGCAGGAGGAGGCCGCGCGCCTCGGCCTCTGGGAGCGCGAGACGTGGGGGCCGATCCTGGAGGATCGGGGCTCGCAGATCACGTTCTCCGCGCTCGGTCAGCAGGCACCGCAGGACGCGAAGAAGGCGTGGGACCCGGACGGATCCCGCCGCGCGGCCCTGCGCGACGCCGTCGCCCCGCGCGTGCCGGACCTGGAGGTCCGCTCGGGCGGATCCACCTCGATCGACATCACACGCTCCGGGATCGACAAGGCCTACGGCATGAGCGAGCTCGCCGACCGTACGGGGATCCCGTTCGCGGAGATGCTGTTCTACGGGGACCGGCTCGACGAGGGCGGCAACGACTACCCGGTGAAGGCCCTCGGCGTGCCCTGCGTGGCCGTGGAGGGCTGGGAGGACACCGCCGACCACCTCGACGCCCTGCTGTCCACGCTGGCGCCGTCACACACCGGTCGCTGAGCGCGCGTCGGCGAGCCGGATCTGAGCCGGATCCGAGCCGGATCCGAGCCGGATCCAGCCCGGATCCGCTCACTGGTCGCGAATCGTCGCTTGAACCGCCGAATGAGGGCGTGTCGCGACCAGCGAACGAAGTGGTGGTGGACGTCAGCGGACGGCGGCGTCCGCGGCGGGCCGGGAGACGGGGACCAGCCGGGTCAGCTGCGTCACGTGGCGGGGCTCCAGCTCGGCGAGCGAGGAGACGCCGAGCAGGCGCATGGTGCGCTCGATCTCGCTGCGCAGGATCGCGATCGTGCGGTCCACGCCGCGGCGTCCGCCGGCCATCAGGCCGTACAGGTAGGCACGGCCGATGAGCGTGAAGTCGGCGCCGAGGGCGACCGAGGCGACGATGTCGGCGCCGTTCATGATGCCGGTGTCGATCATGACCGTGAAGTCCTCACCGACGGCGGCGCGCACCTGCGGCAGCAGGTGGAACGGGATCGGCGCGCGGTCGAGCTGGCGCCCGCCGTGGTTGGAGAGCACGATGCCGTCGACGCCGGCGTCCTTGAGCCGCACCGCGTCCTCGACCGTCTGCACGCCCTTGACGACGAGCTTGCCGGGCCAGATGCCGCGGATCACGGCGAGGTCGTCGTAGCCGATGGTCGGATCCATCGCCGCGTCCAGCAGCTCGCCGACCGTGCCGCCGGTGGTCTTCAGCGACGCGAACTCGAGCTTCGGGGTGGTGAGGAAGTCGATCCACCACCACGGCCGCGGGATCGCGTTGACGATCGTGCCGAGGGTCAGCTGCGGCGGGATCGAGAAGCCGTTGCGCTTGTCGCGCAGGCGCGCGCCGGCGACCGGGGTGTCGACCGTGAACATGAGGGTGTCGAAGCCGGCCTCCGCGGCGCGGCGGGTGAGGCCGTAGGAGATCTCCCGGTCGCGCATGACGTACAGCTGGAACCAGTTGCGTCCGTCGGGGTTGGTCGCCTTGACGTCCTCGATCGAGGTCGTGCCGAGCGTGGAGAGAGTGAACGGGATGCCCGCGGCCGCGGCGGCGCCGGCGCCGGCGAACTCCCCCTCGGTCTGCATGAGCCGGGTGAAGCCGGTCGGGGCGATGCCGAACGGCAGCGCACTCGGTCCGCCGAGGATCGTGGTGGTCGTGTCGAGCTCGGGCGCCGGGGCGAGGATCCCCGGGTGGAACTCGATGTCCTGGAACGCCTGGCGGGCTCGGGCCAGCGACAACTCGCCCTCCGCCGCACCGTCGGTGTAGTCGAACGCGGCCTTCGGCGTGCGGCGCTTCGCGATCGTGCGGAGCTCGGCGATCGTGAGGGCGGATTCGAGGCGGCGCTTGGTGCCGTCGAGCTCGGGCGCCTTGAACCTCATCAGCTCGAAGATCTCGGCGGGCTTGGGCAGCTGTCGCTGAATCATGGGCGATCCTTCCGATCGGGGGTCTGCGTTCCGGCGAGGCCGGTCGCGGCGTAATAGCCGGTGATGTGGTCGCGCACGAGGACGGCAGCGGCGTCGGCATGGCCGCCGTCGATGGCGCGCACGATGTCGCGGTGCTCGGTGCGGAGCCGGTCCGCCATGCTCTTCCAGTCCCGGATCCCCGCGGATCCGGCGAGCACGTACGACTCGACGGCGTCGCGCAGCCCGGTCATCATGGCGGCGACGACGGCATTGCCGCTCGCCTCGGCGAGGGCGAGGTGCAGCTGCGCATCGAGGGCGAGGAAGTCGTGCGGGTCGAGATCGGCGTCCATCGCGTCGAGGATCCGGTGCACGGCGGCGGTGTCGCGGTCCTCCGCCGCGGCGAGGGCCGCCACGACCGCCTGCTCGAGGATGAGGCGGGTTCCGACGACGTCGGCGATCGGGAAGCCCTGGGCGGCGACCTGGAGCCGCAGCAGGGCGGAGAGGCCTCCCCCGGGCGCCGCGATGACGATCGCGCCCGACTGCGGCCCTGATCCGGTCGAGGTGCGGATGAGGCCCATCACCTCGAGCACGCGGATCGCCTCGCGCACGCTGGACCGGCCGACGCCGAGCTCGGCCGCGAGATCGCGTTCGGAGGGCAGCCGGTCGCCCGGGCCCAGCGCGCCGTCGAGGAGCAGCCGCTCGATGTGCTGCAGCACCGTGCGCCAGGTGCGCGCGGGTGCGACGGCGACCTCGGGCATGGCATCGGTCTCCGGCACGACTCCTCCTGTGGTCTGACCACAGGTTAGCGCGTGTGGTCAGACCACGCAAGGCCCGGGCTCGACGGTGCGAAACTCAGTCGATCCGGCGGTTACCGACGTCCGTACCGGCGTGTGGCGCAGAATCGACTGAGTTCGGAACACCGCGAGGCCGAGACGGTGTTCGCGGGGACCGCGGTTCGTCGCGTTGCGCTCGCTCAACGACCGGACGGCGGGGACCGCCCTCAGCCCAGGCGACCGCCGGACTCCTGCAGGTAGCAGTGCCCGCAGAGCGACTCGTACGTCGTCACGAGGTCGGAGCCTTCGCCGTCGATCGCGACCTGATCGCCGTCGAAGACGAAGCGATCCCCGATCCGGCGGCCGTTGAAGACCGCCTTCCGGCCGCAGCGGCAGATCGTCTTGAGCTCCTCGAGCGTGTGCGCGACCGTGAGCAGCCGGCCGGATCCCGGGAAGACGTGGGTGAGGAAGTCGCTGCGGATCCCGTACGCGAGCACGGGGATGTCGTCCTCCACGGCGATCCGGAACAGATCGTCCACCTGCCCCGGTTCGAGGAACTGCGCCTCGTCGACGAGCAGGCACGCCGTCTCGGGGCCGCTGCGCCGGATCCGGTCGCGCTCGCGATGGAACAGCTCGCGCGCCCCCTGCCCCGGGCCGATCAGGAAGTCGACCTCACGGGTCATCCCGAGACGGCTGGCGATCTGGCTCGCGCCCTTGGTGTCGATCTCGGGCTTGGCGAGCAGCACGCGCTGTCCGCGCTCCTCGTAGTTGTAGGCGGCCTGCAGCAGCGCCGTGGACTTGCCGGAGTTCATCGCCCCGTAGCGGAAGTACAGCTTGGCCACGGCGGTGCGATCAGGCCGTGAGCTCGAGCGCCGCCGCGGTCGACGCCATCGCCGAGCTCGCGGCCGCGTCGTCGTCGTTGAGCTTCGTGCCGAGCGTCGGGACCAGGTCCTGCAGCGCGGGCTCCCAGCCGGCGTACTGGTCCGGGAAGCAGCGGCGTAGCAGCTCGAGCATGATCGACGGGGCGGTCGAGGCCCCGGGCGATGCGCCGAGCAGCCCCGCGATCGAGCCGTCCGCGGAGGCGACGATCTCCGTGCCGAACTGCAGCTTGCCGTCGCGCATGACCTGCGCGCGCTGCCCGGCCTGCAGCAGCTCCCAGTCGCCGTCCTTCACGGTCGGCGCGAACTGGCGCAGCGTCTCGACCTTCTTCTTGTGCGTCTTCAGCAGCTCGCTGACGAGGTACGTGATCAGATCGACGTTCGTGAACGCGACCTTGAGCATGCTGCCCAGGTTGTGCGGGCGCACCTGCGTGACGATGTCGAGCATGTGGCCCTGCTTGAGGAACTTCGGGCTGAACGTCGCGAACGGCCCGTAGAGCAGGCTGGCCTCGCCGTCCACGACGCGGGTGTCCAGGTGCGGCACCGACATCGGCGGAGCGCCCACAGGAGCCTGCGAGTACACCTTCGCGTGGTGCTGGGAGACGATCTTCGGGTCCGACGTCTTCAGCCACTGCCCGCCGATCGGGAAGCAGCCGTATCCGCGGATCTCCGGGATCCCGGATCCCTGCAGCAGCTTGAGCGCCCAGCCGCCGGCGCCGACGAAGACGAACCGCGCCTTGATCTCGCCGGGCGTGCGGCCGATGCTGTGGCGGTACTTGACGAGCCAGGATCCGTCCTGCTGGCGCTTGAGCTTGCGCACCTCGTGCTCGGTGCGCACGTCGACGCCGTTTTCGGAGAGGTGCTCGAAGAGCTGGACGGTGAGGGCGCCGAAGTCGACGTCGGTGCCCGCCGCGCTGCGGGTCGCCGCGAACGGCTCGCCCTTGAGGCGCTGCTTCATCAGCAGCGGAGCCCACTTGTTGATGACGCGCGAGTCCTCGCTGTACTCCATGCCGGCGAACAGCGGCTGGTCCTTGAGCAGCGCGTACCGGGCGCGGAGGAACTCGACGTCCTTCTCGCCGCGCACGAACGTCATGTGCGGGGTGGAGTTGATGAACGTCTTCGGCCCGTCGAGGATGCCGCGCTCCACGAACGACGACCACAGCTCGCGGCTCTGCTGGAACTGCTCGTTGATCGCGATCGCCTTGGTCGCGTCGAGTGAACGGTCCTCGCCGCGCGGCGTGTAGTTCAGCTCGCACAGGGCCGAGTGCCCCGTGCCCGCGTTGTTCCACGCGTTCGAGCTCTCCTGCCCGACCTCGCTCAGGCGCTCGAAAGCGACGATCTTCCAGTCCGGCTGCAGCTCGTGAAGCAGGGTACCCAGGGTGGCACTCATGATGCCACCGCCGATGAGGACGACGTCGACGGATTCAGTCACGAGTCCAGTCTAGTTGGCCGCGCGACCGCGGATATTCGCCGCGACGGCCAACCGACCGAGCATCTTTCGCCGAACCGGCGATCAGGCCGAGAGGCGCTGAGCGACGAGCTCGGCGACCTGGACGGCGTTCAGCGCGGCGCCCTTGCGCAGGTTGTCGTTGCTGATGAACAGCGCGAGGCCCTTGCCTTCGGGCGCAGACTGGTCCGCGCGGATCCGGCCGACGTAGCTCGGGTCCTTGCCTGCCGCGTACAGCGGGGTCGGCACCTCCTCGACGACCACCCCGGGGGCGGCGGCGAGCAGTTCGTAGGCGCGCTCCGGCGTGATGTCGCCCGAGAACTCGGCGTTGATCGAGAGCGAGTGCCCGGTGAAGACCGGCACGCGTACGCAGGTGCCGGCGACGCGCAGGTCCGGCAGTCCGAGGATCTTGCGGCTCTCGTTGCGGAGCTTCTTCTCCTCGTCGGTCTCGTTCAGGCCGTCGTCGACGACGGATCCGGCCAGCGGCAGCACGTCGAACGCGATCGGGGCGACGTACTTCTCGGGCTGCGGGAAGTCGAGCGCGGAGCCGTCGTGGACGAGGCGCAGGGTGTCGCCCTGGGCGAGCACGCCCTCGACCTGGCCGAGCAGCTCCTGCGCACCCGCCAGACCGGATCCGCTCACGGCCTGATAGGTGCTCACGATGAGACGCTCGAGTCCGGCCTCGTCGTGCAGGGCCTTGAGCACCGGCATCGCGGCCATCGTGGTGCAGTTCGGGTTCGCGATGATGCCCCTGGGGGTGTCCGCGATCGCCTCGGGGTTGACCTCGCTGACGACGAGCGGCACGTCGGGGTCCATCCGCCAGGCGCTGGAGTTGTCCACGACGATCGCGCCGGCCTCGGCGAAGCGCGGGGCGTAGGCGCGGCTCGCGGTGGCGCCCGCGGAGAACAGGGCGATCTCGACGCCGGCCGGATCCGCGGTCTCGACGTCCTCGACGATCACGGACGTGCCGGCGAAGTCGATCGCGCTGCCCGCCGAGCGGGCCGAGGCGAACAGGCGGAGTTCGCGGATCGGGAAGGAGCGCTCCGCAAGGATGTCGCGCATGACGGTGCCCACCTGGCCGGTGGCGCCGACGATGGCGACGGAGAATCCTGAGTCGGAGATGCGGGTCATTGAAGTTTCCTAGGCGTCGTGCCGTGAGGCGTACGAGGCGCAGGCGCGGCCGCCGGGTGTGGCGGAGGAATCCGCGCCTGGCGCCGGTGTCAGGGTTTGGGCGATTCTACCGTTTCCCCGGGTGTGCGAAGACCGTGTCCCGCTTTCTGTTGCGAATCGGGCGATCCGGGGACAGGAAATGGGACACGGTCTGCAGATTCCGGGACACGGTGCCGGAGGGCCGTGTCGGATCTCGGATCGGTCAGCGGCCGGTGCCGGCGGCGACGACCGCCTCGACCTCGCCGTCGAGGCCGTACGCGGCGTGCACGACGCGGGCGGCCTCGGCGAGCTCGTCGCCGCGGACGACGACGGAGATCCGGATCTCAGACGTCGAGATCATCTCGATGTTCACGCCGGTGGTCGACAGCGCCTCGAAGAGGATCGCGGAGACGCCCGAGTGCGTGCGCATGCCCGCCCCGACGACCGACAGCTTGCCGATCTGGTCGTCGTGCAGGAGCGCCTCGAAGCCCACGTCGGACTGCTCGGCGGCGAGCGCCCTGAGCGCGGCGGCCGCGTCGGACTTGGGCAGCGTGAACGAGATGTCGGCGCGACCGGTCGGGGCCGCGTTCTGCACGATCATGTCGACGTTCGCGCCGCTCTTGGCGACGATCTTGAAGATCTCGGCGGCCTTGCCCGGCACGTCGGGAACTCCGACGACGGTGATCTTGGCCTGGCTGAGGTCGGTGGCGACCCCGGCGACGATGGGCTCTTCCATGGCTTCTCCCTCGGGTTCGCGGGGGTTCTTCATGCCCTCGCCGAGAACGTACGTGCCCTCGTTCGACGTGAAGGTCGAGCGGGCGTGGATCAGGACGCCGTGCCGGCGTGCGTACTCGACGGCGCGGATGTACAGCACCTTGGCGCCGTTCGCCGCCATCTCCAGCATCTCCTCGCTGGTGACGTGCGAGAGCTTGCGGGCGAGCGGCACCACGCGCGGATCCGCCGTGAAGATGCCGTCGACGTCGCTGTAGATCTCGCACACGTCGGCTCCGAGCGCCGCGGCGAGCGCGACGGCGGTCGTGTCGGATCCGCCGCGGCCGAGGGTCGTGATGTCCTGCGTGTCGTCGTTGATGCCCTGGAAGCCGGCGACGATGACGATCGCGCCCTCGTCGAGCGCCTCGCGCAGACGCGTCGGGGTGACCTCGACGATGCGGGCCGCGCCGTGCCGGCTGTCGGTGCGCATCCCGGCCTGCGGGCCGGTGAACGAGCGGGCGTCGAAGCCCATCGAGTGGATCGACATCGCGAGCAGCGCCATCGAGATCCGCTCGCCGCTGGACAGCAGCATGTCGAGCTCGCGCGGCGCGGGGATCGGCGCCACCTGGGCGGCGAGGTCGAGGAGCTCGTCGGTCGTGTCGCCCATCGCGCTCACGGCCACGACGACATCGTTGCCGGCCCGCCGGGTGTCGACGATGCGCTTGGCGACGCGCTTGATGCTCTCCGCGTCGGCGACGGACGAGCCGCCGTACTTCTGCACGATGAGGGCCACGGGTACTCCTGGGGATTGCGGGCGCCGGAGGCGGCGCGCCTGCCCCAATTCTACGAGCGCGCTCCATGCCCGTTCCGGTATGTGACGGGGCTGCGGAGTGCGACTAGAGCAGACCGCGGCGGCGGGCCTCGGAGACGGCACCGGTGCGGCTGTCGGCGCCGAGCTTGTCCAGGAGGTGCACGACGTGCGTCTTCACGGTGGCCTCGCCGATGAACAGGCGGACGGCGATCTCGCGGTTGCTCAGGCCCTCCGCGACGAGCGCGAGCACCTCCTGCTCCCGCCCCGTCAGCTCGACCCGGGGAGCGCGCAGGGCCGCGACGAGCCGCTCGTCCCCGCCGGGGGTGGGCACGGCGGATCCCGCCGCCGCATCCACGATCGCGCGGGAGATGACCTCGATCCCGACCTCCTTGAGGAGGTAGCCGGCGGCGCCCGCCTCGACCGCGCGGATGATCTGCGCGTCGTGGTCGAACGTGGTGAGGATCAGCACGGCCGGCGGATCGGGCAGTGCGCGCAGGGCGGCGGTCGTCGCGACGCCGTCCATGCCCTCGCCGAGCCGCAGGTCGCAGAGCACGACGTCGGGGCGCAGCTCGCGTGCGGCGGCCACCGCCTCCTCCCCCGTGCCCACCTCGGCGAGCACCGCGAACCCGCGCGCCTCGACGACCGCGCGGATGCCGGCTCGGACGATCGGATGGTCGTCGACGATGATCAGCGTGACGCTCATGCCTCACCCCGCGGGAGCGGCAGGGCCGCCCGGATCGTGGTGCCCTCGCCGGGCGCGGTGCGGATCTCCAGCTCTCCCCCGCCCTCGCGCAGACGCGAGCGCATCGCCGCGAGCCCGTAGGAGGCGTCGGACGGGCGCGCGGCCGGGTCGAAGCCGATGCCGTCGTCGGCGACGCCCAGCACGACGGATCCGTCCTTCGCCTCCAGCACGATCTCGACGTTCTGCGCCTGCGCGTGCCGGCGGACGTTCGCGAGCGCGGACTGCGCGACCCGCAGCAGCGCGACCTCGACCGGAGTGGGAAGGGCAGGGAGATCCGGATCCACCCGCAGCCGGGCGCCGATGGCGGTGTCGGCCCGGACGGCGTCGAGCATGCGGGCGAGGGCGTCGGCGAGCGCGGACTCGTCGAGGTCGGCGGGGGCGAGCGCGGCGACGATCCGGCGCAGCTCGGTGAGCGAGTGCTGCGCGAGCTCCTCGATCTGGGCGGTGCTGCGCGGGCGCGTGCCGTCCGGCTCCTCCGCGCGGGCGAGCATGACGATCGAGCTGAGCTCCTGCGCGATCGTGTCGTGCAGGTCGCGGGCCAGGCGGGTGCGCTCGCGGGTCGCTCCGGCCTCGCGCTGGGTCGCGGCGAGCTCATCGTGCAGTCGCTCCGCCTCGTGCTGGGCGCGCAGCAGGGAGTCGATCAGCCGCTCCCGCTCGGCGGCGTCGCGCAGCAGCGCGTCGTAGCCGAGCGAGACGGCGAACGCGAACCCGCCGCCGATGAGCGGCCCGAACAGGTGCGCGAGCGACGTGCCCGGCGCCACCGCACCCGGATGCAGGAACGGCGCCAGTATCGCGGCGGCGAGCACGCCGACCACGAACGGCGCCGACCACGGCAGCCGCAGCACGTGTCCGGCGAGCAGCAGCAGCGGGAACGCGAGCCAGACGTACTCCGGGGACAGCGCGAGCAGGCCGGCCCAGATCGCGCCGAGGCCGAGCATCCACCAGCCCGCCGCGCGGCCACGCGCGAAGCCGGCGCCCGCCGCGTACCAGGCGAGGTAGACCGTCGAGGCGAGCATGACCGGCAGCAGCGGCTGCTCGGATCCGGCGCGGACCGTGGCGATCACCACGAGCACCCCCGTGATGAGGTGCAGGGCGAAGCGCGCACCGCGCAGCATCCGCCGTCGGGCGGAGGTGGTCGCGTCGGTCATCCTCCGATTGTCGCGTGCTCGGGGGCGATCCGTCTTCCCGGCGGGCTCGATCCTTCGATGGATGCGCTCCGCGCCCTCTCAGGGCAGGCTGACGGTATGACGAACTCTCCTGCAACCACGTCCCCCGCGCCCACGACGCAGCGTCGGGCGCTCACCGCACTGTTCCTCGCGGCCGTGATCTGGATCGGCCTGGGCCTGATCATGGGCCTCTTCTACCGTGAATTCACCAAGGCCCTCGGCCACGAGAACGGCGTGAGCGGCCAGCTCGCCCTCGTGCACACCCACCTGCTGGCGATCGGCGCCCTGGTCATGCTCATCGTCCTGGCGCTCGAGAAGGCGTTCCGGCTGTCGGCGAGCAAGCTGTTCCGCTGGTTCTTCTGGATCTACAACCTCGGCGTGCTGGTCACCGGCGCGATGATGGCCTGGCACGGGATCCTGGATATCCTCAAGGTCGAGGCGTCCAAGGCGATCCCGGGGATCGCGGGCGCCGGTCACATCCTCGTCGGGGCGGGCTTCGTGCTGCTGCTGATCACTCTGTGGAAGGGGATCCGCCGGGAGTCGTGACGTCCCGCTCCAGGACATCCCGTTTCGGCAGGGCGACCGGCGCGGTCGTGGGGAACCCCTCCGCGGCCGGGATCGTGCCCGGCTTGGGGCGCAGGCGCCCGCCGGTCGCCGCGAACCAGCAGCCCGCGAGCACGATCGGGAAGCCGATGAGAAGACCGGTCGTGACCGGCTCGCCGAGCAGGATCGTGCCGAGGATGATCGCGACCACCGGGTTGACGTAGGTGAACAGCGGGGCGCGCACGGGCCCGACCTGCCCGATCAGCGCGAAGAACGCGACGAACGCGAGCGCCGTGCAGATCGTGCCGAGCAGAAGCAGCGACACGCTCGCGCGCAGCGTCGGCACCTGGTGCTGCGTGAGCAGGGCCGCCGGCAGGTAGGCGACGCCCACCGCGAGCAGCGCGAACGTGATCGTGCCGATCGAGGGCACGTCGGCGAGCTTGTGAGCGATGATGAACGGCGCGATCGCGTACAGCAGTGCGGTGAACATGATCTCGCCGATCCCGATGAACGCCCCGGTGCCGTGCGGGAACAGGCCGGGGCCGCCGACGATCACCGCGACGCCGACGAAGCCGAGGAGCAGGCCGCCCAGGCGCACGGGCGAGAGCGCGGAGCGGTCGCCGCGGAACAGCGCGATGATCACCGCGAACAGCGGAACGGTCGCGACGAGCAGACCGGTCAGGCCTGAGGGCAGCTGCGACTCGGCGTGGCTGAGCAGCAGGAACGGGCCGGCCATCTCCACGGCCCCGAAGGCCAGCACCCACGGCCACACCTTGAGCGCGGGCTTGAGCGCGCCCTGACGGATCGCGAACGGCAGCAGCAGGAGGCCGCCGAGGAGGGTGCGCCCGGCGACGACCGCGGGCGGGGAGAAGGATCCGACCGCCTCCTTGATGAACAGGTAGGTGATGCCCCAGACGACCGACATGATCGCGAAGAGGATCCAGCCCTTCCGGCCGAAGGCGCCCTGCGCGGCGCTCACAGGACGCGCCGGCCCTCGAACGCGCGGCCCAGGGTGACCTCGTCGGCGTACTCCAGGTCGCCGCCCACGGGCAGGCCCGAGGCGAGCCGCGACAAGGTGATCTGCATGCTCACCAGCAGTCGGCTGAGGTAGCTCGCCGTCGCCTCCCCCTCGAGGTTCGGGTTCGTGGCGAGGATGACCTCCTGCACGGTGCCGTCGGCGAGCCGCGTCATCAGCTGGGCGATGCGCAGGTCGTCCGGCCCGACGCCGGCGATCGGGCTGATCGCGCCGCCGAGCACGTGGTACAGCCCGCGGAACTCGCGGGTGCGCTCGATCGCCGCGACGTCCTTCGCGTCCTCGACCACGCAGATCAGGGCGGGGTTGCGCCGCGGGTCGCGGCAGATCGCGCAGCGCTCCTGCTCCGCGACGTTGCCGCAGATCTCGCAGAACCGCACGCGCTCACGCACCTCGGTGAGCAGCTCGGCGAGCCGCTTCACATCGAAGGAGGGCGTCTGCAGGATGTGGAACGCGATCCGCTGCGCCGACTTCGGGCCGATGCCGGGCAGCCGACCGAACTCGTCGATCAGCTCCTGGACGATGCCGTCGTACATCTCGGTGAACCTCTGGGGGTGTTAGTTGAACCTGGTCTGGGGCTCGTAGGGCTCTTCGCGCAGGAACTTCGCGCCGAGCACCTGGCGGACCACGGCCTCGCCGTAGCGCTGCACACCGGGCGGGCCGGAGCGGGGGGCGGACTGCGCCGGGGCGGGATCGGGGATCGTGGCGGTCTGCGAAGCCGCATTCGCGATCGTCGCGGGCCGGGCCTGCGCGGGGGCCGCCCCACGGGGGGCCTCCCGACGCTCAGGGCCGCCGACGGCCGGCGTCGGCCGGACATCCTCGGGCTCGGGGATCGGGGCGCCGCGATCCGCGTACGGATCGGGACCCGGGCCGTCCGCGTCGTCGGGGAAGGGCGGCTCGTCGTCGAGGACGTCGCCGTCGTGCGGGGGCTCGTACCAGCCGGAGGCGGGCATCGCCTCGACGTCGGCGGGCTCCTCGTCGACGGGGAACTGCGCGGGCGGCGCGGCGGTCGCCGCAACCGGGATCGGCGCTGCCTGGACGGCCGGCGCGGTCGGCTCCGCGACCGGATCCGCAGAGCCCTGCGGGATCGGGGCGACCGCCCACTCCGTGACCGGGGCGGCGGAAGCGGCGCGCACCGGGGCCTTCTCGACGGAGACCTCGGGCTCCTTCGGCGCCTCGGTCGTGGCGGCTGCGGCGTCGGAGGGTCGCGGGGCCTTCCCGCCCTCTCCTAAGCTCCGCTCGGGCGCGTCCGCAGCGGGCAGGGGCGCCGGCAGGTATTTGACCTTGACCGCGAGCTCCGCCTCGATCGCGGTGCGCAGGTGGTCGGACGGGCCGTTGCCGGGCGTCGCGCCCTTGAACCGGGCGACGTCGTTCGGCCCGGGGAAGCCGAGCGTGAGCACCTCGGTGTCGGCGTCGTACGCGAGCGGCTGCACCGCGGTGACGACGAGCCAGGATCCGCGGCTGAGCTTCTCGACCCGGCCGAGCACGGCGGACCAGGCGGCACGGATCCGCTCCACGTCCACCGGGCCGGCGGGCGTCTCCGCGGTTGGGGCGGCGACGGGCTCTGCAGTGTCGGTCGCCGGGGCTGTCGAAGGGGCCGCCACGGGAGCCGGGGTCGCCTCGACGGGCTCGGCGGCCGGCACGGGCTCGGCCGTCTCAGCAGGTTCGGCGCGTTTCGTCTCGGGCACCCCTGCGGGGCGTCCTCGCTCAACGACCGCGGCGGGGCCGGCAGCCTCGACCGGGGCAGGGGCTGCCGCAGCGGGAGCCGGAGCGGTCGGAGCCGGAGCGGCGGGCGCCGAAACAGTCGCAGCGGGCGCCGCGGCAACCGGTGCCGGCGCAGCCGCCGCCGAGCCCGCCAGAGCGGTGAGCACCCGCGCGACGAGCAGCTCGAGGTGCAGGCGCGGGGACGTCGCACCGGACATGTCGTCGAGCGCGGAGCTGACGAGGTCCGCGGCCCGGGACAGCCGGTCGCCGCCGAAGATCGCGGCCTGCGCCCGCATGCGGGCGAGCTCGTCGTCCGGCACGCCGCGGAGCACCGCCGTCGCGCCGTCGCCGACCGCGGCGATCACGATCAGATCGCGCAGCCGCTCGAGGAGGTCGTCCACGAAGCGGCGCGGATCCTGCCCCGTCTGCACGACCCGGTCGATCGCCGGGAACGCGGAGGCGGCGTCGCCCGCGGCGAGCGCGTCGACGATCTCGTCGAGCAGGGCGGAGTGAGTGTAGCCGAGCAGCGCGACCGCGCGCTCGTAGGCGACCTCCACGGTCCCCGAGCTCGTCGACGGGTCGGATCCGGCGATGAGCTGGTCCAGCAACGACAGGGTGTCGCGCGGGGATCCGCCGCCCGCGCGCACGACGAGCGGCAGCACGCCCTGCGCGACGGTCACGCCCTCTTCCCGGCACAGCTTCTCGACGTACTCGAGCATGGCCGCGGGCGGGACCAGCCGGAACGGGTAGTGGTGCGTGCGGGAGCGGATGGTGCCGAGCACCTTCTCCGGCTCGGTGGTCGCGAAGATGAACTTCACGTGCGGCGGCGGCTCCTCGACGAGCTTCAGCAGGGCGTTGAAGCCCTGCGGCGTCACCATGTGCGCCTCGTCGAGGATGAAGATCTTGAACCGGTCGCGGCTGGGCGCGAAGGTCGCCCGCTCGCGCAGATCGCGGGCGTCGTCGACGCCGTTGTGGCTGGCCGCGTCGATCTCGACGACGTCGAGGGATCCGCCGCCGTTGCGGGACAGCTCGACGCAGCTCGGGCACACGCCGCACGGGGTGTCGGTGGGCCCCTCGGCGCAGTTCAGGCAGCGAGCGAGGATGCGCGCCGACGTCGTCTTGCCGCAGCCGCGCGGACCGGAGAACAGGTAGGCGTGGCCGACGCGGTCGCCGCGCAGCGCCGTCATGAGCGGATCGGTCACCTGCGACTGCCCGATCATCTCCCCGAAGTTCTCGGGCCGGTAACGGCGGTACAGGGCTGTGCTCACCCGACCAGCCTAGAGCGTGCGTCCGACATCCGGGCCGGCCGTCCCCCGCGGGCGCCGCCCGCTCGCCCGCCACCCGGCTGCGCGCCGTGCGAGCGCCTGGCTCGGAGATGTACGCCGTCTGCGGACCGGATCCCGGAATCCGTCCGATCGAAGAGCACATGTCCGAGCGAGGTGCTCGCGTCGTGCGCGATCACGACGAGCCGTCCCGCTGCCGGGCTCGCCGTCCATGGCGCCGCAGGCGCGTCGGAAAAGCGCGCGGAAGCCCTCGCCCCGGCCTCGGAACAGACGTAGCCTGGAGACGGAGGTGGATGATGACGCAGGTGGTGGCAGGCGACCGGATCCGCATCCATGGGCGGGTCGTGGGCGACGCGGAGCGATTCGGTGAAGTCCTCGAGCTGCGCGGCGAGCTCCTCGTCGTGCGCTTCGACGACGGACACCAGGCGGTGCTCGCGCCCGGCAGCGATTGCGAGATCACGCACGCCGGATGAGCGGCACGGGTGAGCCGGGGGCGCAGTCCCCCGACTCACCTGCGCGTTCGGCCGCCTAGTCCGCCACGAACCCGACGATCGGGATCGCGGACGTCGTGGGAACGGTCGGCGCGAGGATCGTGCCGTCCTCACGACGGGCCTGGGAGCCGAACTGCGGGCGGCCGGGGATGACCGGGCCCTGGTGCGCGAGCGGCACCCGTGCCGGGGCCGCGACCGTAGCGACGTGCGGGACTCCGCGCACCGAGAACTCGACCGGATCCCCCGCGCGCACCTCGACGAGCAGCTCGCCGGCCGTCAGGGTGACCTGCAGCCGCGATCCCTGCCACTGCAGCGGGTAGGAGAGCTCGGGCCAGTCGACCGGCAGGCGCGGGTCGAAGCTGAGCTCGCCGTCGTGGTCGCGCATACCGCCGAAGCCGCTCACGAGTGCGGTCCACACGCCGCCCGCCGAGGCCACGTGCACGCCGTCGGAGGCGTTGTGGTGCAGGTCGCCGAGGTCGACGTAGATGGCCTTCTCGAAGTACTCGTGCGCGAGATCCTGATACCCCACCTCGGCGGCGAGGATCGACTGCACGACGGCCGACAGCGTCGAGTCGCCCGTGGTCAGCGGGTCGTAGTACTCGAAGTCGGCGAGCTTCTCCGCCTCGGTGAAGTGGTTGCCCTGCAGGAACAGCGCGAGCACGACGTCGGCCTGCTTGAGCACCTGGAACCGGTAGATCACGAGCGGGTGGAAGTGCAGCAGCAGCGGACGCTGCTCGGCCGGGGTGGCGGGCAGGTCCCACACCTCGCGCTCGAGGAACAGCGAGTCCTGCGGGTGGATCCCCAGGGTCGGGCTGAACGGGATGAACAGCGCATCCGCGGCGCGCTCCCACTGCTCGACCTCGGCCGTGTCGATCCGCAGCCGCTCCACGGCCGCGTCGTACGCCTCGGGCGCGTCCTCCGCCATCTCGCGCACCACCCGGGCGGCGAGGCGCAGGTTGTAGCGGGCCATCACGTTCGTGAACAGGTTGTCGTTCACGACGGTGGTGTACTCGTCCGGCCCGGTCACGCCGTGGATGTGGAACGTGTCGCCCTCGTCGCTGGAGCGCCAGAAGCCGAGCGTGGCCCACATCCGGGCGGTCTCCACGGCGATGTCGACGCCGTCGCGGTAGAGGAAGTCGTCGTCGCCGGTGGCCCGCACGTACTTGCCGAGCGCGTAGCTGACGTCGGCGTTGATGTGGTACTGCGCGGTGCCGGCGGCGTAGTAGGCGCTGGCCTCCTCGCCGTTGATCGTGCGCCACGGGAAGAGCACGCCGTCCTCGTTGAGCTGGGTGGCCCTGCGGCGGGCGGCGGGCAGCATGTGCACCCGGCAGCGCAGCGCGTTGCGGGCGAACTGCGGCGACGTGTAGGTGAGGAACGGGAGCACGTAGATCTCGGTGTCCCAGAAGTAGTGACCGCCGTAGCCGGATCCGGACACGCCCTTCGCGGAGACGCCGGCGCCGTCCGCCCGCGCGGAGGCCTGCGCGATCTGGAACAGGCACCAGCGCGTCGCCTGCTGCAGGTCGTCGTGCCCGGCGATCCGCACGTCGCTGCGCTCCCAGTACGCGGTGAGCCAGGCCGCCTGCTTGGCGAACTGAGCCTCGACGCCCTCCACCGCGGCGCGGTCCAGGGTGCGGCGGCAGCGGTCGATGAGCTCGCGCGGGGGCACGCCGCGCGACGTGTGGTAGCTGACGACCTTGGTCACCCGGGTGGGCACCCCGGCCTTCGCCTGCACCCGGAACACGTTCTTCGCGATGTCCTGCTCGACCAGGCGGCGGGCGGTGTACTCGTTGCCCGTCTCGATGAGGTGGTCGGCGGCGACGGCGACCGACATGCCCGAGTTCGTCACCCGGTAGGAGAGGGCGGCGCGCTGCTCCTCCTGCCAGAACTCCGCCGGCTGCAGCACCCGGTCGCCGAACCGCTCGGCTTTGCGCGGGTCGAAGCTCGTGCCGCGACGCGTCGCACCCGGCATCACCGGGACCCCGCCGTACACGTCCTCGCCGTCCTGCCGGTTGATCAGCTGGCACGAGATCGTGACGGGGGCGTCGGCGTTCTCCACGGTCACCTCGAGCCGCAGCACGGCGAGGTGACGCTCCTCGAACGACACGATCCGCTCGTCGCGGATCCGCACCCGCTTGCCCGACGGGGTCTCCCAGAGCACGTCGCGCTCCAGGACCCCGGTGCGGAAGTCGAGGGAGCGGCGGTATTCGCGGATGTCGGCCTCGTCGAAGCTCAGCGGCTCGTCGTCCACGTACACCCGCATGACCTTCGCGTCCGGGGCGTTCACGATGGTCTGGCCGACCTCGGCGAACCCGTACGCCTGCTCGGCGTGCCGGATCGTCCACGTCTCGTGCAGCCCGTTGATGAAGGTGCCGTGCTCGTGCGCGATGCGGCCCTCGATGTGGTTGCCGCGCAGGCCGAGATACCCGTTGCCGAGGCCGAGGAGCGTCTCGGAGACGCCGGGATCGGTGTGCGGGTAGCGGGTCTCGACGAGACGCCACGGGTCGACGGGGAAGAGGTCGCGATCGATCATCCAGTTCTCTCCATACGGTGCGGTCAGGGAAGGAAGCGGGCGAGGTCGTCGACGACGACGGTCGCGCCGTTCATGAGGAGGGCCTCGGATCCGGCTCCGCGGTCGACGCCGACGACGACGCCGTAGCCGGCTGCGACGGCCGAGGCCACGCCGCTCGTGGCGTCCTCGACGGCGACGGCGACGGACGGATCCACGCCGAGGCGCTCCGCGCCGGCACGGAACACGTCGGGCGCGGGCTTGGAGGCGAGGTGCTCGCGCTCGGCGACCACGCCGTCGACGACCTGGGCGAAGAAGTCGCGGATCCCGGCGCTGCCGAGCACCTCCTCGGCGTTCTTCGAGCTGGAGACGACCGCGAGCGGGACGCCGGCGGCGCGCAGGTCCTCCAGAAGGGCCAGGGATCCGGGGTAGGGCGCGATGCCGTCGCGGCGCAGGGCCTCGGAGAACGCGACGTTCTTGCGGTTGCCGATCCCGCAGATCGTGTCGGCCTCCGGATCGTCGCCGACGGATCCCCAGGGGACCTCCACATTGCGGCTGTGCAGCAGGCTGGCGACGCCGTCGTAGCGCTTCTTGCCGTCGACGTAGAGGAAGTAGTCCTCGTCGGTGTACTCGGGCGTGATCCCCCACATCTGGAAGACGTCGTCGAACACCGCCTTCCAGGCGCGCATGTGCACCTCGGCGGTGGGGGTGAGCACGCCATCGAGGTCGAACAGCACGGCAGCGGCTGCGCGGAGATCGGGGAGGGGCGCAGGGGTGTCGGGCACGGCGAAGCCTCCGGTGGCTGAGGGTGGATCGAAAGGATCGGCACGTCTGCGTGCCACCCTGTCCAGGGTAGTGCGGTCCCCCGTCGGCGGGAAGGTGCCGTTCGGAGGCTGGCCCTTTCGCGGCTGCGTGTGCGCCACGGCCCCGCTGCCGTGCGCTGCGTCGGGATCCGGCGCCCGGGCAGAAGAAAAGACCCTCCGCGCACCCAGCAGAGCCCGGTTACCCTTGCTGCGTTTCCGCCCTGGGGGAGTTGGCCTGGATGCCGCCACGCGGAGAGCCGAGGATCAGTCTACCCGAGGTGGAGGGCGGGGCTGACCGCCGGTGCGAGTCCGCCGCTTCGGATCGGCGCATTTCACTCTTCCCTTCTTCGAAGTTTTGTTCTAAAGTGAGATATGGCCACCACTCCGGATCCCTACCTCGCCCGCAGCGGCGAGATCGTGGATCGGTGCCGTGAGCTCGACCGGCGGATCGCCGCGCTCGAGGCGGAGAAGGCGGCTCTGCTGGGCGAACGGGTGGACCTGCTGCTCGACGATCGCGCCAGGAGCGGCGGGATTCGAGGCGGCCGAGCGTTCGATGTTCGCCGAGGTCTCAACCGCTCTGCACATCACCCGTGGGGCGGCCGCACGAGCGCTCGGCACCGGGTGGTCGCTGCGGGATCGGTTCCCCGCCACGCTTGCGGCCCTCGCCGACGGGGAGATCCCAGCCCGGCATGCGGCCGTGATCGTGGCGGCGGCCGGCCCCATCGATCTCGCTGACGGCGAGGCGCACCGCCGGTACGAGGAGCAGGTGCTCCCCTACGCGGCGGCCGAGACCGCCGCCCGCACGGAGGCGTACGCGAAGTCGGTCGTGGCCGCCGTCGCCCCGGAGACCGTCGTGGAGCGCCATGAGCGGGCCCGGGAGGACCGGCGGCTCGTGCTCACCGACTACGACGACGGCAACTCCCTGTTCGGGGTCATCACCTCCACGCCGCTCGCGCACGCCGCGTTCGACCGCGCCACCCGGATCGCGCGCGAGATCAGGACGATCGCGGCGGCGTCCGCCTGCGGCGGGTTCACGGGCCCGAACGCGCCCCGGCCCGGCGAGGAGCCCACCGACGCGCAGTTCGAGCGGCTGACCGAGTTCGAGAGCATCGTCGCCGACCTCGGCGAACCGCTCGCCGACGAGCGCACGCTCGACCAGATCCGCGCCGACGTCGTCACCGACGTCCTGCTCACCGGATCGGGCGACGTCCTCGCCGAGAACGGACTCGACGGGGTCCGCGGCACCGTCCAGGTCACCGTCGCCGCGACCACCCTCGCCGGCCTCGACGATCGACCGGCCGAGTTCGACGGCCACGGGCCGATCCACCCCGACATCGCCCGCGAGCTCGCCACCACCGCCGGGCAGTGGGAGCGCCTGTTCCAGGATCCACGGGGCATGCTCAGCCACACCGACACCTACGCGCCGACCGGGCGGATGAGGCGACATCTCCGCGCCCGCGATCGGCACTGCCGGTTCCCGGGCTGCCGGATGCCGGCGAAGCTCTGCGAGATCGACCACACCTTCGATCACGCGAAGGGAGGGCCGACCGAGATCGGCAACCTGAGCTGCCTCTGCGCGGGCCATCACGCCCTCAAGCACCCGGACCTCGACGACCGCTGGCGGTGGACCGCGCGTCAGAAGCCCGGCGGGGTCATCGTCTGGACGAGCCCGACCGGCCGGATCTACTGCGACGCTCCTCCACCGCGTGTGCAGTTCGCGTGAAGCGCGTCGTTCGCCCACACGCGTCCACCGCGCGAGCCCGCTGCCCCTGTCCGTCCCCGACAACGCATCCACCCCCCGTGAACCCGCCGTTGCAGAGATCCGACGGCCCGGCCCGGTGTCCCCCGCCCCGGGCTACGATCGAGACACGCGGGCGCAACGCGGCGCCCGGCGAGAGGGACGCATGCACGCCACCGACACTGCACAGACCGCTCACGACGCCGTCGACACCACCCCGATCGACGCGGCCGAGTTCGCACTTCGCACGAGCGCCATCCTCGACTCGATCACCGAGGTGATCGACGGCAAGGACGACGCGATCCGCAGCGCACTGATCTGCCTGCTCGCCCAGGGCCACCTGCTCGTGGAGGACGTGCCGGGCGTCGGCAAGACCATGCTCGCGCGCGCCCTCGCCGCCTCGATCGACGCGACCGTCCGGCGGATCCAGTTCACCCCCGACCTGCTGCCCGGCGACATCACCGGCGTGAGCGTCTACAACCCGGTCGCGCAGGAGTTCGAGTTCAAGCCCGGCGCCGTGTTCGCGCACATCGTCATCGCCGACGAGATCAACCGCTCCTCCCCCAAGACCCAGTCCGCCCTGCTCGAGGCCATGGAGGAGGGGCAGGTCACGGTCGACGGACGCTCCCGCCCGCTGCCGGACCCGTTCCTCGTCGTCGCCACGCAGAACCCGCTCGAGATGGAGGGCACCTACGCGCTGCCCGAGGCGCAGCGCGACCGGTTCATGATGCGCATCTCGATGGGCTACCCCGACGCGGCGGCCGAGACCCTCATGCTGCGCCAGCGCGACGTCGCCAACCCGCTCGACGAGATCCGCCCGGTCCTGGCGGCGACCGACGTGCGCGGACTGATCTCCTGGGCCAGGGCCGTGCACGTCGCACCCGCGCTCGAGGAGTACGCGGTGGCGCTCTCGCAGGCCACCCGCAGCGACCCCAACCTGCACCTCGGTGCGAGCCCGCGCGCCACTCTGCAGCTCGTGCGGGCGGCCAAGGTGCAGGCCGCCCTGGACGGCCGCGACTACGTCGTGCCGGACGACCTCACCGTGCTCCTGCCCGCCGTGTTCGCGCACCGAATGATCCCCGCACGGGGGCTGCACCGGGCCGGCGCGCGGCCGATCGAGACGGCGCTCGAGGCGATCGTCCGCCGTACCCCCGTGCCGGTGGGCGCTCCCCGGTGAGGAAGGATCATGGGCCGGCGTAAGACCCTCGCGGAGAGCGCCGCGGTCCCCGGACGGCGGATGACCGGGCGCGGGGTGGCGGCGCTGCTGTCCGGGGTCGGGCTGGCGATCGCGGCGAACGTGCTGTCCGCGCCGATCCTGCTGTACCTCGCCGTGCTGCTGTTCGCCCTGCTGGTGCTGTCCGCGATCGCCGTGTTCGCGCCGCGCCGCCGCGCCGTGGTCGGGCGGACGGTCACCGCCGACCTGCTCACCGTCGGCGACGACACGACGGTCCGGCTGCGGCTCGACCTGCGGACCATGATGCGGGCACCCGCGGGAGCGTGGCACGACGTGCTGCCCCGCGCCGTGCGAGGCGGCTCGTCCGGCGACTTCCCGTCGGCGGACGCGGAACGCACGTCGAACGGCGTGACGATGACGATGACCTACCCGATCAGCGGGGCCCGCCGCGGCCTCGCCTCGCTCGGTCCGCTGATGCTGCGGACAGAGGATCCGTTCGGGCTGTTCGCCCGAGCCGAGGAGCTCGGCGAGGTGACCCCGATCACAGTCGTCCCCGCGATCCTCCCGCTGCCGCGCCTCACCGACAAGACCGGGCGGGCCGGCGGCACCGCGCAGACCTCGTCGCACCGGCTGGGTCAGGGATCCGACAACCTGTCGCCGCGGCGGTACGTGCCCGGCGACTCGATGCGGCGGATCCACTGGCGCGCGACGGCCCACCGCGGCGACCTGATGGTGCGTCAGGAGGAGCAGGAGTCGAGCCCCGATGCGCTGGTCGTGCTGGACCGGGCGGGCGCGCGCTGGCCGTCCACCGCGGAGGCGGCGGATCCGGAGGCGTTCGACCACGCCGTGACCGCATGCGCCGCGGTCGCGGTGCACCTCGTCGATCACGGCTACGCGGTCGACGTGGTCGACGCGACGGGCGTGCTGATCGGGAGGCTGCGCGGCGCCGAGGACGAGCGCGACGGGCTGCTCGTCGCCCTCGCCGCGGTCTCGCCCCGCTCGGGCGAGCGCGACGCCGGCCTCCCCGCCGCAAGCGAGGGGCACACGATCGGTCCGCTCGTCGTGATCACCGGATCCATCGACGAGGTCGACGCCGCCGCTCTGCCGCACGGCGGCGCCGGCACCCCGATCCTGCTCGCCACCGCCCCCGCGCCCGACGCGCTCACGGCGGCGGCAGCGCACGGCTGGCACACGGCCGTGCTCGGCGAGGATCCGGCCCTCGCCTGGGCCGACGCCGGTGCGCAGGAGGAGCCCGCGCATGTCAGCGTCTGAGCCCGACACCAAGGCTCGCCCGGAGAGCCGCGCCCCTGCCGGGCCGGTCACCGCCGCCGTGCTCAGCGCGCTCGGCCTTTTCGTCGCGGTCTGGCCGGTGAGCGGCGTGCTCCGGCCGGGCAGCTGGAGCGCGGGAGCGGCGTCGGTCGGCGGCGCCGTGATCCTCGCCGGGCTCGTGGTGCGGCTGCTGACCCGGCGGAGCCCGGCGTGGCTCGCCGCCCCTGCCGTGCCCGTCGCGCAGATCCTCGCCGGCGCCGTCGCGCTCACCGTGTTCACGTCGCGGACGGTCGGATCCTTCCGGTTCGTCCCCACTCCGGGCGTGTTCCGCACGGTCGGCGCCCTGCTCGGTCAGGCCGCGGAGGAGATCCGCCGCGGCACGGCCCCGCTGACCGCGACCTCCGCGCTGGCCGTCGGGGCGGCGGTCGCCGCCGGGATCCTGGCCGTCCTGATCGACCTCGTGCTGGTGACCCTGCGCACGGCGCTGCCCGCCGGCCTGCTGCCCGCCGTCGTCGGCGCGATCCCGGGGATCGTCGTGCACAGCGAGGTGAATCCGGTCTGGTTCATCGTCGCAGCGGTCGTGATCCTGGCCTTCCTGCATGTGCGGTTCGCCCCGCCGGGATCGGCGCATCGGCGGGCGCCGGTCGCGGCGCGCACCCGGACGACCACGACGGTCACGGTGGGCGCCTTCTCGCTCGTCGCCGCGCTGACCCTCGCCCCGGTGCTGCCCCTGTCCGCCGCCGGCATCGACACGCAGAGCGGCGGCACGACGACGTTGAACGCCTCGCTCGCCCTCGGACAGGATCTGCGCCGCCCGCAGGCGACCACGGCGCTCACCCTCATCTCCCAGGACGGCTCGGTGCCCTACCTGCGGATCGCCACGCTGTCCGACTTCGACGGCGTCGACTGGCTCCCCGATCGGCCCGTCACCGTTCCGCTGACGAAGGGGTTCGGCGCCGTCACCACGTCCGGAGGGGTCGAGCAGCGCAGCACCCGGACCACGATCCGCACGACCGGGATCTCCGGATCGCTGCTGCCGGTGCCGTATCAGGCGACCGGCGTGCGCGGCATGACCGGCCTGTGGACCGCCGCGCCGGACAACCGCACGCTCGTGGCGGCGAACGCGGACGCCGCCGATCAGAACTACACGGTCGACACGACCGTGGTCGCGCCGACCCTCGACCAGATCCGGGCGTCGACCGCGAGCGGATCCGGCGCGCCCGAGGCGCTGCGCCTGCTGCCGAAGAACCTGCCCCCGATCATCGCGGAGGACGCGAAGTCGGTCACCGGCGACTCCCCCACCGACTACGACCGGCTGATCGCGCTGCAGACCTGGTTCCGCGCCGGCTTCCGCTACTCGCTGAAGACGCCGGTCGCCGGCGGCTTCGACGGCACGAACGCCGACGCGGTCGCGACGTTCCTCACCGTGCGCGAGGGCTACTGCGTGCACTTCGCCGGCGCGTTCGCGCTCATGGCCCGCTCACTCGGCATGCCCACCCGGATCGTGGTGGGTTATCTCCCCGGCTCCGCCACCGACCGCCGCTCCGACGGGCACGTCGTCTACGTGGTCTCCAGCGATCAGCTGCACGCCTGGCCCGAAGTGTTCTTCCAAGGGATCGGCTGGGTGCCGTTCGAGCCGACCGCGACCCGCGGCGTCCCGACCGCGTTCGAGAACACCACCACGTCCGACAACGGCACCGGAACGGCGCCGGCGGGCGGGGCGACGCCGGCGCCGACCTCGAGCTCGAGGGTGAAGGATCCGTCCAACATCGACATCCCGAACGCGGGCGCAGCCGGCGCGGCGACCACGGGACCGATGGATCCGCGGCCGGTGCTGTGGACGATCCTCGCGGCGGTCGTGGTGCTGCTCGTCCCGGCGATCGTGCGGCGCGTGCAGCGGGCGGTGCGGATGTCCCGCGCTGGACGCGGAGACGCGATCGCGGCCTGGACCGAGCTGCGCGCGACGCTGCAGGATCTGGGGCTGCCCGCGCCCGAATCGGAGTCCCCGCGCCGCCGCGGCGTGCGGCTGGTCCGCGAGCGCGGGGTGGACGCCGAGGCCGTGGCCGCGCTGGTGGGCGCCGTGGAGCGGTCGAGCTATGCGCCGCCGGGCGAACCCGTCGCCGGCGATCTGCGGCGCCCGCTCGCCGGGATCCGCGCCGAACTGCGCCGGGGCATGCCGGCCCGCAACCGGATCGGCGCCGTCCTCGCGCCGCGCTCCCTGCTCGGCGCGCGGCTCGCGGCGACCACGACCGCCTGACGGGCGGACGCTCGGAAGCCCTGGCCCCCGGGTCAGGATCCTTCCGTGGCGGCGTGGCCCTCGCCGGTCTCGTCCCGCAGCGCCGTCGGCCGCGTGGGCTCCCCCTCGCCCTTGCGCCGGTGCCACCAGCGCAGCAGGTGGTCGATCCCGACTCCGAGGATCACCGCGAACAGCACCGCGATCCCGACGCCGATCAGCGGGTTGTCGTGCACCCATCGGCCGGCCAGCAGCCCGATCGTGAGGGAGTAGACGACCCAGGTGAGGCAGGCGAGCGCGTCGTAGAAGAAGAACCGGGGGTGCGGATAGCGGGTCTGCCCCGCCATGTAGTTCACCGCGACCCGCCCCCACGGGATGTACCGGGCGGTGAAGATCAGGGCGGCGCCGCGCTTGTCCAGCTCGTAGCGGGCCCACTCGAACATCTTCCGCACGCGCGGGCGGCGCATCCACCTCCACCGCTCGGTGCCGACCGTGCGGCCGAGCAGATACGCCATGTTGTCGCCGGCGATCGCGCCGACCAGCGCGGTGAGCCCCAGCAGCACGAGGTTCGGCTCACCGCTGTGCAGCGACAGCGCGGCGAGCGCGACGAGGGCGGTCTCACTCGGCAGGATCGTGGCGAAGCCGTCCACGAAGAAGAACAGCAGCAGCACCGGGAACAGCCAGAGCTGACCGGCGGCGTGCAGCAGCCAGCTGTTCACAAGGTCCATGCGCGGGCACTCCTCGGGTGGGTGTTCACCACACGCTACGCGGCGAAGCGGGCGCGCGCGTCATCCCCGAGGGGGAAGTTCCGACTGTTCATCGCGCGACGGCCGCGTGCTCCGTGCACGGCACCGCGACGCAGTCCGCGCACACGACGGCCTGATGCCGGCAGGACGCATCAGGGCAGTTCGCGGTGCGGTTCGTGGCGGCGCCGCATCCCGCGCACGCCCCGATCACGGCCGCGTGGTCGGAGAAGTCCACGGATCCACGTCCGTCGAACACGTACAGGGATCCCTCCCACAGTCCGTCGTCACCGAACTCCTCGCCGTAGCGGACGATGCCGCCGTCGAGCTGGTACACCTCGCCGAAGCCGCGCGAGCGCATCAGGCTCGACAGCACCTCGCAGCGGATCCCGCCCGTGCAGTAGGTGACGACGGGGCGGCCCTTGAGATCGTCGTAGGCGCCGGAGTCGAGCAGCCCGACGAAGTCCCGGGTGGTCCCGGTGTCGGGCACGACCGCGCCGCGGAAGCGGCCGATCCCGGCCTCGAGGGCGTTGCGGCCGTCGAAGAAGACGACGTCGTCCCCGCGCTCCGCGACCAGTTCGTGCAGGCCGGCGGGGGTCAGACGTTCGCCGCCGCCGATCACGCCGTGTTCGTCGACCTGCAGCTCCTCGGGCGCCCCGAACGACACGATCTCGTCGCGCACCTTCACGCTGAGCTTCGGGAAGTCGGCGCTGAATCCGTCGGCGTCGACCGCCGTGCCCTCGCTCCACTTGACGTCGGCGTCGCGGAACGGCGCGTAGGAGCGGAACGAGCGCAGCCACTTCTTCACCGCCGGCAGGTCGCCGCCGAGGGTGCCGTTGATGCCGTGCCGCGAGATGAGGATCCGCCCGCGCAGGTGCAGCGCGTCGCACAGGTCGCGCTGCCAGAGCCGGATCGCGTCCGGATCCGCGAGCGGCGCGAATGCGTAGAACAGCACGATCTTCGGGGTGGGCACCAGAAGAGTCTAGGAGGCGGAGGGCCTGCCGTCCCGGCCGTAGACACGGCGGCAGGATCCGCCCGCGGGCTCAGCCCGAGTCCCCGAGCAGCGCACGCAGATGAGCGCGCTGCGGCTCGGGGCTCTGCCCCAGCACGGCGCCCACCTCGGCACGCCCGGGGAGGCTGGCGCCGGCGCCCCGCACCGCGACCGCGGCCGCACCGCACGCTGTCGCGAACGCGCAGGCCGTGCCCGGATCGGCGCCGCGGAGGAGAGCGAAAACGAGCCCCGCGCCGAACGAGTCGCCGGCGCCGGTGCTGTCCACGACGTCGACGCGGGGAGCCGGCAGGTCCGTGAACGTTCCGTCCGCGTGCAGCAGGGCGCCGTCCGCACCGCGCTTCATCGCGACGACCGCCGGGCCGCGCGCGGCGAGAGCCCGCAGAGCGGCACGTTCGTCACCCGCGCCGGTGAGGGCCCGTGCTTCCTCGGCGCCGATCACGAGCACATCGACGAGGGGCAGCAGCGCGAGCAGCTCCTCCGCGCAGGCCGTCGGATCCACAGGCACGTCGAGCGACACCGTCGCCCCGGTCGCCCTCGCGCGCCGGGCCGCCACGAACGCCGCCGCGCGCTGAGGGTCGCCGAGCAGCGCGTAGCCGGAGAGATGCAGGTGACGGCCGAAGCGCTCCGGCACCGCGTCGACATCGAGCAACGGGCTCGCCCCCCGGTACGCGAGCATCGTGCGCTCGCCGTCCGGCGTCACCGCGACCACATTCAGCGAGGTCCCCTCGGCGACGGTGCGCCGGACCAGCCGTGTGTCCACGCCGGTCTCCGAGATCCCGGACAGCGCGGCCGTGCCCCAGTCGTCGTCGCCGATGCAGGCCAGCAGCGCCACGTCGATCCCGAGGCGCTGCAGCACGACCGCGGTGTTGGCCGCCGAGCCGCCGAAGCCGGTGCGCTGGTGCGTCGCGACCCCGTCACCACCCGGTCGGGGCAGCGCGGGGATGTCCAGGAACAGGTCGATGTTCAGGTCGCCCAGCAGAACGGCCTCGGGCTCCCGACCCGTCCCGCTCGAGATCATCCGGGGTCACGCCTCCAGTGCCTGGGCGAAGTCGGCGATGAGGTCGTCGATGCCCTCGATGCCGACCGAGACGCGGATCATCCCCTGTGTGATGCCCATCGACACGCGCTCCTCCTCAGGGATGTCCAGGAAGGCCATCGTGGCGGGGAGCTGGGTGACGGTGCGCACTCCGCCGAGGCTCGCCGCGAACGATGCCAGCTCGAGCCGCTTGCACACGCGGGCCGCCTGCTCCTCGCTGTCCACGGCGAAGGCGAGCATCGCGCCCGGCAGGTCCAGCTGCTCCGCCGCGAGCGCGCGCTGCGGATGCGCGTCGTGCCCCGGGTAGTAGACGCGCCGGACCGCGGGGTGGGCATCCAGCCAGGCCACCAGCTTCTGCGCGTTCTCCGACATGCGCTCGACCCGCAGCGGCAGGGTCTGGATGCCGCGCAGCAGCAGCCACGCGTTGAACGGCGACAACGCGCCGCCGAGCTTCGTGAGGGTGTTCCAGCGGATCTGCTCGAGCCAGTCCGCGGGCAGGATGTCCGAGCGCAGGCTGATGATGCCGCCGACCGCGTCGTTGTGCCCGCCGATGAACTTGGTCGCGCTCTCCAGCACGACGTCGACGCCGTGCTCGTGCGGGCGGCACACGACAGGGCTCGCGAACGTGTTGTCGCAGATCACGACGATGCCGTGCTCGTGCGCCGCGTCGGCGAGTGCGCGGAGCGGGGCGACCTTCATCGTGGGGTTGGCGATCGTCTCCACGTAGAGGGCCCTGGTCTCCGGACGGAAGGCCGCGCGCACCGCGTCGACGTCGCTCGAGTCGACGAAGGTCACGCTGATCCCGAAGTCCTGGATGCGGTGGTCGAAGAATTCGTGCGTGGAACTGTAGGTGGTGAGGTCGACGACGACGTGGTCTCCCGTGCGCAGCAGCCCGAGCACGGCATGCGAGACCGCGGCCATCCCGCTCGCCACCGCGAGCGCGGAGTCCGCGCCCTCGATCTCTGCCATCTGGTCGTCGAACTTGTACTCGTTCGGGTTGCCGCACCGGCTGTAGATGTTCACATCGCGTCGGGCGCCGTCCACGACCTGGTCGTAGGCGTCGCCGGCGTACTGGTAGTTCGCCGACATGAAGATCGGGTAGCTGATCGACTGCGTGCTCTCCTCGGGCGAGTAGAACACGGAACGGCTGGCGAGGCTGAGCTGCTCGGAGGCGGCCACGGCGGGTCCTTTCTTCGATGGCGGGTGCGGAAGGGGCGTGACGCTCACTGCTTGAGCGCCCCGCTGGTCAGTCCGCCGATGACGTGGCGCTGGAAGACGAGGTACACCAGGAAGGATCCCAGCGCCGCCAGCAGGATCGCGGCGAGCAGCACCGGGTAGTTCGTGGTGCGATCGCCGACGAAGTCCGTGAGCCCGAGCGGGAGCGTCTTGCGCTCCGGGCTGTTCAGGATGACGAGGGGGAACAGGAAGTCGTTCCAGACCCAGATCACGTTCACGATCGCGGTGGTGAACATCGCGGGCTTCGCGATCGGCACCATCACGCGCAGGAACGTGGAGAACTCGGAGGCGCCGTCGATCCGCGCCGCTTCGATGAGATCGCCCGGCACCGAGGCGAAGAAGCCGCGCATGATGAGCACCGATATCGGCAGGTTGAATGCCACGGTCGGCAGGATCACCCCGAAGTAGTCATCGAGCAGGCCCATCTGCCGGATGATCGCCACGAGCGGGACGAGGGCGATGTAGGCCGGGATCGCCATCGCGACGAGCATCACGATCTCCACGGCCGGCATCCAGCGCGTCCGATAGACCACGAAGGCGTATCCGGCGGCGGTCGCGATCGTCACGGTGATCAGCACCGAGACGATCGTCACCACGAGAGAGTTCACCGCGTACAGCGCGAGGGATCCGTCGGCGAGCGCCTGCGCGTAGTTGCTCCAGTTCAGCGCGGACGGAAGGCTCCAGACCGACGCCTGGAACTCCCGGTTGGTCTTGAACGAGCTGTAGATCATCCAGACGAACGGGAACAGCACGATCACCAGGTGCGCCGCGAGCAGCACGAGCACCGTGATCGACCCCCAGCCCCACACGGTACGCGGCTCTGCGGCGCGCTCCGCCTGTCGCCGGGGCCGCCGCCCGGGTGCCCGGGCCGCGGAGACCGCCATCGTCTCGCTCATCGCACCGCCGCCTTCCGCCCGGGACGGGTCACGGTCAGCACGAACACGCCGACGATCACCGTGACGAGCAGCTGCGCGATCCCGATCGCCGAGGCGTAACCGGCCTCGAAGTCGCCGAAGCCGACCTTGAACAGATAGGTCGAGATCACATCGGTGGCGTGGCTGGGCCCGCCTCGGGTCATCACGAACACGAGGGAGAACGTCTTGAACGACGTGACCACCGCGAGCAGCACGGTCGCCTGCGTGTTGCGGAAGATCATCGGCACGCTGATCCCGAAGAAGGTGCGGAAGTGCCCGGCGCCGTCGAGGGCTGAGGCCTCGTAGACCGCCTCGTCGACGTCCTGGAACGCCGCGACGAAGAGGAGCACGTAGAGGCCGAGGTAGGTGAGGTTCATCACGACGACCACCGCGGGCATGGCGAGGGCCTTGTCGCCCAACCAGCCCCGCGCGAGCCCGTGCAGCCCGATCAGGTCGAGGAACCCGTTGAGAAGCCCGAAATAGGGGTTGTACACGAACTGCCAGAGCAGGCCGATGCAGATCTCGCTGATCACCACGGGGATCACGTAGAGGAACATCGCCACCCGCTTGACCCGCGGCACCACCCGGACCAGCCAGTAGGCGATGACCATGGCCAGCCCCACCTGGAACACGACCGCGGCGACCGCGATCAGCACGTTGTTCTTCAGCGAGGACCAGAACACCCCGTCGCCGAGGAGGCGGGTGAAGTTGTCGAGCCCGATCCACACCCGCGGCGAGATCCCGTCCCAGCGGAAGAACGAGAGCGAGCCCGCGTTGGCGAGCGGGTACGCGACGAACACCGCCAGGAAGGCGAGCGCGGGCGCGAGGAACAGCACCGCGATGACCGACTCGCGTCGCTTCGCCGCGTGCAGCCCCCTCCGGCGGGACCCGGCCGGGACCGCGCGGGCCCCGGCCGTCGTGTTCGCGTCGTGCACGTGCTCTACTTCCCGGCTCGGACCGCTTCGTCGATGGCCTTCGCGGCGCTCGCGGGGTCGGTCGATCCTTCGATCAGCCCCTGCAGGGTGGAGTAGTAGACCGTGGCCGCCTTGGGGCTCATGGTCGTGTCGTAGAACGGGTCGAGATGCTTCGCGGGCTCGACGACGTCCTTCACGATCCCGGCCAGCACGGGGCCGGCGACGTCGGCGGTGGTCGCGCCCTTCAGAGTGACCATCGTCTTGCGCAGCTCCACGTACTTCTTCATGACCGCGGGGCTGGTCATGTATCGGAGGAAGTCCACCGCATCCTGCTTGTCGGCGGCCTTCTTCGAGACCGCGAACGCCGCGGCGACGCCGGCGATCGCGTCGCTCTGGTCGCCGGATCCGCCCTGCACCTTCGGGAACGGGAAGTAGCCGAGGTCGAAGTCCTTCGACGCGTCGGCGGACATCCCGATCTGCCAGGTGCCGTTCAGCACCATGGCGGCCTTGCCGTTCATGAACAGCAGGTTGGCCTCCTGGTCGGACATGCCGTTCGCGCCCGTCGGCAGGTACTTCTTCTGCGCCAGGGTCTGCAGCATGCCGGCGGCATCGGAGGCCTTCGGGCCGAAGGACGCGTTCGCGTCGCCGTTCGCCATGCCGGTGACGACCCCGCTGCCCTGTTCGCGCATCACGCCGTACTGGTACCAGAACGTGGCCGGCCAGCTGTCCTTGTTGCCCAGGGCCACGGGCACCTCGCCGTCGGCGGCGATCTTCGCGCTCAGGGAGAGGAACTCGTCCCAGGTGTGCGGGACGCCCCAGCCCTTGCTCGCAAAGAGCTTCTTGTTGTACCAGACGACCGCGGCGTCCATGTCGATGGGCACCGCATAGGTCTCGTTCTTGAATGTCACCGATTCCATCGCGCTCGGGATGAAGCCGTCGCCCCAGTTCTTCTTCTTGAGCTCGTCGTTGAGGTCGAGCACCTGGCCGCTGTCGACGAAGGCCTTCAAGAAGCCGCCCGGGAGCGTGTAGAAGACGTCCGGCGCCTGGCCGGTCGACATCGCCGTCTGCAGCTTGGTCTTGTACGAGGACTGCTCGGCCGAGACGACGTTGAGCTTCACATCGGGGTGCTCCTTCTGGAAGCCCTTCAGCGCCCAGTCGATGAACGCGACCTTGTCCGGCTGACCCGCGTACGCGTGCCAGATCGTCAGGGTGTGCGCGCCGCCGCCCTCGGAGGCGGCCGGAGCCGCGCCGGTGCCGACGCATCCGCTGAGGATCGTGGCTGCCGTGACGGCGACGGCGAGGGCGAGAGGCTTGCGGAGTCGGAAAGCCATCGGGTACTCCTTGCTGACAGCGATGTCGGGGAAAGTGGTATCACTTTACACACCTCTCTGACTTTGTGGTAACACTGCTTCAAGGAGATGACATGACCTCGACCGAGACTCCGGGCGCACTCGCCCGCCTGCGCGCGGCGCTGCTGAGCCTGTCCGCGACGGAGCGCCGGGTCGCCGACTGGATCCTCGACAGACCGGAGCGCGTGCTCGAGGCGTCGATGCTCGACGTCGCCCAGGCCTGCGACGTCAGCGACACCACGGTGCTGCGGATGTGCCGCAACAGCGGGTTCGCGGGGTTCACCGACCTCAAGCTCGCCCTTGCCCGGGACCTCGCCTCCCCGATGCAGCTGATCCACGACGACATCGCCGACGGCGACGACCCGATGACCATCGCGAACAAGGTCTTCGCCCGCGCCGTCCTCTCGCTGCAGGACACCGCACACGTGATCGACCCCGCCGGCTTCGCCGCTGCCCTCGACCTGCTCGACGCCGCCGGCAGCGTGCTCGTCGGCGGCGTGGGGACCTCGGGCGTGGTGGGCCAGTCGTTCTATCAGCGCTGCCGACGGCTCGGGATCGGCTGCGATGCGCCGACGGACTCGCAGGTGCAGAACATCCACGCCGCCCTGCTGTCGCCCGGAGACCTCGTCGTCGCGATCTCCTACTCCGGCGAGACCCGCGCGGTCGTGGCCATGGCGAAGCGGGCGCGCGACGCGGGGGCGAAGATCCTCGCCGTCACCGGCAACCGGGAGTCCCACCTCGCCAAGGTCGCCGACGTCACCCTGCAGAGCGTGTCGCATGAGACCCGCAACGAGCCGATCGCCGCACGGCTGTGCCAGCTGACACTGTTGGACGCCCTCTGCGTCGCCTACAGCCATCGCCACCTCGACGATGCGCTCGGCCTCGAGCAGCGTGCGGGCCAGGCCATCGTCGAGAGTTCCTTCTGATCCCCGAGGAGACCCATGATCGTCCAGATCTACACCGCGCAGTCCGCCGCAGAGGCGGTCGCGCTCGCCGAGCGCGGCGTGAACCACGTCGGCCTCACGCCGACGACCGTGGGACTGCCCGGGCAGATCGGCGAGGACGTCGCGGCCGAGGCCGTGACGGCGCTGCGCGGTCGCGCCCGCTCCGTCGCGCTGAGCGTGGAGAGCGACCTGGACGAGATCGCCCGCATGGCCCACGCGGTGGGACCGGACATCCTGCACCTGTGCGGAGAGGTCGGCGCCGTGGATCCGAAGGCGGTGCGGCGTCTGCGCGGCATGCTCCCCGAGGGCATGGAGATCATGCAGGCGATCGCCGTGGGCGCGGACGACGACCTCGCCATGGCGATCGCGTACGCCGAGGTCGCCGACTTTCTGATCCTCGACTCGTACACGCCCGACGTGCAGGGCGTCGGCGCCGCCGGCGTCACACACGACTGGTCCCGCAGCGCCGGCATCGTCGAAGCCGTCGACGTGCCCGTGGTGCTCGCCGGAGGCCTCTCGGCCGCGAACGTGGCCGAGGCGATCCGCGCGGTGCGCCCGTGGGGCGTGGACTCGCTGACGCACACGAACCGCGCGCTCCCGGGCGGAGGCTTCGAGAAGGACCTCGACGCGGTCGCCGCCTTCGTCGCCGCGTCGCGCTGACGCCCGGGCCGCCTCAGTCCGTGAGGTCGAGGGCGGCGCGGACGATGCTGTCGACGTCGATCCCGTGGTGACGGTAGACGTCGCCCAGGTCGCCGGCCTGCCCGAAGCGGCTGACGCCCAGGTGCCTCGCCGGCACCCCGCGCACGCCGGCGAGGAACGCGAGGGCGTGCGGGTGCCCGTCGAGCACCGTCACCATCGGCACGGCGCGGTCCGCCGGGAGGATCTGGTCGAGGATCCAGCTTCCGCCCTCCCCGTCGCCGTCGCGCGCACGCAGCGCCTCGAAGAGGAGGCTCGGGCTCGTGACGCAGACCACGTCGACCGGGCGTCCCTGCGCCTCGAGGCGGTCGGCCGCGGCGAGGGCTTCCGGCACCATCGCGCCCATCACGACGAGGGTGGCGCGGGGATGATCGACGGCGCGCAGCCGGAAGCCTCCGGCGACGACCTGACGGCGCCGGCGCTCCCGCGCCGCCGGGTCCGCCGGGATCGCGGCAAGGCGCTGGTCGACGGGCTTGGTCGACAGCCGCAGATAGGCCGAGCGCCCTCCGGGGCGGCCCATCTGCGCCATGGCGGCGAGGAGCATCCACTCCACGTCCTGCGCGAACGCCGGTTCCCAGCTCGTGCACTCGGGCTGCTCGAGGCCGATCGAGGGCGTCTTGATGGACTGGTGCGCGCCGCCCTCACCGGCCAGGCTCACCCCGGAGGGCGTGCCGACGAGGATCGACTGGCCGCCGGCGTAGATGCCGTACGACCACGGTTCGAGCGCACGTTCCACGAAGGGGTCGTACAGGACGCCGATGGGATACAGCGGCTGCCCCCAGCGGCTCCAGGTCGCGCCGAGCTCGCCGATGAGGCTGACCAGATTCACCTCCGCGATGCCCAGCTCGATGTGCTGCCCGCTGGGACGCTCCCGCCAGTGCATGATCGTCTCGCCGTCGTCGTCGAACCAGTCCGGCCGGGCGCTCGTCGACCAGACGCCGACCTTGTTCAGCCATCCCGCGAGGTTGGTGCTCGAGCTGACGTCGGGGCTCGCGGTGACGACGCGGCGGGCGACGTCCGGAGCGGATCGGGTGAGATCGAGCAGCACGCGCCCGAGTGCGGCCTGCGTGGTGCCGGTTCCCGTCGGGGTCCTGCCGAAGTCGACGGGAACGGCCGGAACCGCGGCGTTCGGGACCTCCGGGCGGGCGAGCCGCTCCGCGACCCGGGCGCACAGCCTCCCCGCGTCACTGTCCTCGGCGAACCGCTGCCAGGGTGCGGAGGGATCCTCGCCGAGCCGAGCGCCCAGCTCGGCGTACTGCTCCACGGTCAGCAGCGAGGAGTGATTCTGCGGATGCCCCTCGGTGGGCAGCCCGTGGCCCTTGATCGTGTACGCGATGATCACGGTCGGGCGTGCGTCGTCGATCTGCGCGAAAGCATCCCGCAGGGCCGTCAGGTCGTGCCCGCCGAGGTTGCGGATCGCGGCGCGCAGATCGTCGTCCCCGATCCCGGACAGGAGGGACCGGATCGCGTCGGATCCGGATCCCTCACCGGGCAGGCGCCGGCGAAGCTCTTCGATCGGGCAGCGCAGGAGTCGCTGGTACTCCGGGTTGGGCATGTCCAGGATGCGGGTGCGCAGCGCCCCACCGCCGGGGAGCGCGAACACCTCCTCCAGCCGGCGTCCGAACGCGACCGTGATCACCTGCCAGCCGACGGCGTCGAACATGCGCTCCAGTTTCCCGGCGGCGATGTCGGGGACGACCCGGTCCAGGGACTGCCGGTTCAGGTCGACGATCCAGACGATCTCGCCGAGCTCCTGCACGCGGGTGTCCAGCAGCGCCTCCCACACCGCCCCCTCGTCGAGCTCCGCGTCGCCGACCAGCGAGTACTGGCGGCCGCGTGCCGAGGCACCGGACAGCGACGAGGCGTAGCGACGGGCGATGGCGCCCCAGATCGGAGCGGTGGCACCGATCCCGACGGAACCGGTCGAGTAGTCGACCACGTCCGGATCCTTCGTCCGGCTGGGGTAGCTCTGCACGCCGCCGAACTGACGGAGCGACGTCATGTGCCGTTCTTCGAGCCCGCCCAGCAGGTAATTGATCGCGTGCAGCACGGGAGAGGCGTGCGGCTTGACGGACACCCTGTCCTCGGGACGCAGCTGCTCGAACCACAGCTCCGTCATGATCGTCGCCATCGATGCGCTGGACGCCTGGTGGCCGCCCACCTTGAGCCCGGAGGGGTTGGGACGCACGCGGTTGGCGTGGTGCACCATCGAGGTCGCCAGCCAGAGCACGCGCCGCTCGACCTCGGCGAGGGCGACCAGCGCGGGATCGGCGGACGGAGCCGTGGCGAGCTCTGTGGCGGTGAGCGGGGTCATCGGGATCCTCCTCGGGACGGGGCGTCACGGCGTCCTCGCCGCGCCCTCCATGCCAGGCCCTTGTGGGGACTCCCGCCCGATCGTCCGTCACGGATCGAGGCGAAGCATTCGTAGAAGCAGATTGTCGCAATATTGCATCAGCAGAGATCGCTCTGGACAATACCTGAGGAGGATACTGATCATATGGCGCAGAATCGCGCCGACGCCGTGAACGGACTTGATCATGATGACGCATCGACCCGCCGACCGCTCGGACTCCTCGCTGCTGCGCCAGCTGATCCGATCCCCCACCGCGACGATCGTCGCCCTCGCCGAGGCCACCGGACTCGCCCGCAACACCGTGCGGGCGCGTCTGGACCGCTACGAGCGGGACGGAGTCCTGCGGTCCTTGGAGCGCAGGATCGACCCCGCCTTCCTCGGGTATCCGCTCGGCGCCTACATCGTCACCCGGGTGACCCAGCGCAAGCTCGACAGCGTCGGCGCGGCGCTCGCCGGCATCCCCGAGGTGGTCGAGGTGCTGGGCCTCTCGGGGGTCACCGACCTCCTCATCCGGGTCGCCGCGCGGGACGCGGAAGACCTGTATCGCATCGCGGGCCGGATCCTGGACGTCGACGGAGTCAAGCGCACCAGCACGGGCCTGGTCATGCGGGAGATGGTCCCGTATCGCGTGGAGCAGCTGCTCTGAGCGATCAGTCCCCGGCCACGCCGCGGCGACGCCGGCGCGCCCAGGCCCCGGCCGACTCGCTGGACAGCGCGAGCAGCGCGAGGCACAGCAGCGACGCGGAGAGCAGCGTCCCGTTGAACCCCAGCGTCACGCTCCCGTTCAGGTACTCGATCGCGGTGGACAGCACGCCGATCGCGAGCAGCACCATGAGCACGGCGCGGGACCGTCGCCCGCCGCGCAGCGTGAACCACGCCATCACGAGCTGCGCGAGGGTCAGCGCCACCGCGAACGTGAGGACGACCGCGAGCAGGATCTGCGCCCCCGGATCCCCGTTCGTGACGACCGCCACGGTCTCGGCGTCCAGCAGCACCCCGACCACGAGCGCGACGAGGTCGATGAACCCGCCGAGCGCGACCACGGCCACCGCGACGACGGTCGACAGCGGCGCCCGGCGCATCGACGTCTGCGCGACGGCACGGAGCGCGGCGGCACCGTGTCCCTCCGGATCCGGGACCGCATCCGGCGACGGCACGGACGGATCCGGCCCCGCGGTCGGCACCGCGGTCAGGTCGAGGATCGGCAGGTGCCCGTCCGTGATGAACCGGTCACCGCCGCCGTTGCGGGAGTGGTAGCCGGTGGTGAAGTCGCGGAGATCGCGCACCCGCACCGCGGGATCCGCGTCCCTGGCGCTCGCGACGACGAAGTCGCGCTCGATGTCGGTGTTCTCGTCGATGCGGTGCGTGACCTGCAGGGTGAAGAAGCTGAGCCCGACATCGGTGTCGTAGGTGCCCGCCCCGAGCCAGTCGGTCTTCGCACCGCCGGGCAGCAGCCAGCCGGGAGGGCAGTGCCAGTACCGCACGTGGTGGCGCTGCTTCGGGTTGCCGGCGACCTCCTGCTGGTAGGCGACGTCGTGCCGGCGTCCGAACAGCATGAGCGGCGACACCGGCGCGGTCGGATAGCTGCGCCGGGTCAGCGTCGATGCGATGATCCCCCACGTCGACGCCGCGGTGATCTCGTCGGCGCGATGCCAGCCCGCCCGCGTCATCACGTCGTCGAGCTGCTCCGCCGATCCGTCCACGCCGAGGTTGACCGGGTCGCCCAGCAGCCCGTCCGCCGTGCGGGTGCGCCCGAAGAAGTAGTCCGGAACGTAGAGATCCGAGAGCAGCCGATGCAGGCGCGGCAGCACGAGGTAGGCCATGATCGCCCAGACCGGGATGAACAGCAGCACGGACCAGGGATAGCGGAAGCCCTGGATCGCGATGATGACGGCGAGCCAGACCGCCGAGGCCGTACCGACGAGGAACGCGATCCGGTCGAACACGGTGGACGACGGCAGCGGCTGCTGCATCTGCAGCGCCCAGCGACGGCGTGAAGCGTGCTGCTCCGACGTCTGCTCATCACCCGGGCTCGCCACGTCTGCTCCTTCGCGGTCGTTTCTCATCCTGGCACGCGGGGCCGCCGGGCGCCCGCGTCCGCGAAGCCCCGTGTCCGAGGAGCGCCGCGGGATCGGATAGGATGATCAGGTTGTACTCCTGGTGACGTGTCCGAGCGGCCGAAGGAGCACGCTTGGAAAGCGTGTGTTGTGCAAGCAACCGCGGGTTCGAATCCCGCCGTCACCGCCAGACCGAAGGCCCTGACTCCCCTGAACACCGCTGGGGGACCGGGGCCTTCGTCATGTCCGGGTATCCTCGTGCACATGGACGCCCCCTCCCCCGCCCCGGAGCCCACGGAGCAGCCGGACCGGCGGTTCCCGCAGCGCGTGTACCGGGAGGGCGCCGAGCCGGACGCCCGCTTCACGCTCGCCAACGAGCGCACCTACCTGGCCTGGATCCGCACGTCCCTCGCCCTGCTCGCCGGCGGCGTCGCGCTCGAGTCCCTGGGCCTGGGGATCCATCCCGGGTTCCGCCTGGCGGCCTCGCTCGTCCTCATCGCGACCGGCATCCTCACGCCCGTGCAGGCCTGGTTCGGCTGGGAGCGCGCGGAACGGGCGCTGCGCCGGGCCCGGCCGCTGCCTTCCGCGGCGCTCTCCCTCCCGATCGGGATCGCGGTCCTCGTGGTCGGGCTGCTCGTGCTCCTGGGCGTGCTGTTCCGGTGAGCGCGGGGATGGATCCGTCGGAGTCCGAGATCTTCGACAAGGGGATGCAGCCGGAGCGCACCGCCCTGGCCTGGCGCCGCACCGCCCTCGCGCTGCTGATCGGCGCGATCGCTGCCGTGCGGATCCTGCCCGAGCTGCTGGGCGAGTGGGCTCTCATCCCCGCCGGCGCCGGTGCCGCGGTCGCCGTCGGCATCATGGTGTGGGCGCACCGCCGGCACGTCACCGTGCATCGCACGCTCACCACTGCCGGGCACGACCGCGTCGCGCTCCCCTCGGGCGCGCTGCCGCTCACGATGACGCTGTTCGTCGTCGCCGCCGGGTTCGCCGCACTCAGCGCCGTGCTGTGGACCGCGCTCGCGCACTGAGCCGACGCGCACGGACGCGGCGGCGTCAGGCGGCGGGGATCCGGATCCCGTACTCGGTGCTCCCCGCGCCGGAGGACAGCAGCTCGAAGCCGAGACGCTCGTAGAACGCGCCCGCCGCGGCGTTGTCGGCGTTCATCCCGAGGTGCAGCCCGGCCACGCCGCGTCGGCCGAGCTCGGCGAGCAGCGTGTCGATGAGCCTACGGCCGAGGCCCTGGCCCTGCGTCTCGGGGAGCAGGTCGATGTGCAGGTGCGCCGGATACTCGCGGACGACCGCGCTGCCACGCGGCGCCATCCGGTCTCCGTACGTGAGGAAGCGGTCCTGGGCCGTGGGCTCCGCGGCGCCCGAGCGGCGGTAGCGCACCACCCGAGACGGCCACCACGCGTCGCGGAACCACGCGGCGAAGGCGTCCGTGTCGTCCGTCGCGACGACGTAGCCGATCACCCGCCCGTCGTCCGACTCCACGATCCAGCACAGATCGGGGTCCTGCACGGCGTAGGGCACCGCGAACAGGTCGCCCCAGAGCCGGTCGTCCTCGAGCATGCCGGTGGCATCCCGCCCGACGTCCGCGGTCTTCACGCACACGTCGTACAGGCCGTCGACGTCATCGGTTCGGAACGGTCGGATGCGCGCCACGAGGGCCCCTTCGGTCGCGGAGTTGCGGTTCCCCTCAGCCTAGCGACGCGACGGATCCTGCCCGTCGCCGTGCTCCGACGCGAGACGCTCCGGGTGCCGTGCCCAGCGCCACAGCACCGCGGCGAGGAGGAACGCCGCTCCCGCGCCGATGAGCGCTCCGCCGACCGTGTCGCTGAACCAGTGCACGCTGAGCACCGTGCGCGAGAACCCCATCGCGATCGTCCACACCGCCCCGCAGAGCGCGGTGATCAGCGACGGGAACAGGAACCAGAGCACGACCGCCAGGGCCGCGGCGTTCGCGGTATGTCCGGAGGGGAAGGATCCGAAGTCCGAGGCGACGAGCAGGTCCTGCGGACGCGCCCGCCCGAGCGCGTTCTTCACGACCTGCACGAGGCCCGCGCTGACGAGGAAGCCGATGAGGGCGAACGCCGCACCGCGCCAGCCGCGCAGCAGCCAGGCGAGCGCCGCGACGGCGAGCGGCGTGAGGATTGTCGCCACCCACCCGCCGCCGAGCACGTTCATGACGAGCGCCCAGCCGACCAGCACCGGGCCGCGCCACTCCACCATCTCCAGGTTCCAGGCGTCGTCGAGCGAGACGACCAGCCCGGGCTGCACGGCGATGAGCAGGCCGGTGGCGAGGGCGACCGTCACCCCGACGATGCCGAGGACGAGCGCGATCCGACGGGTCATCCGGCCATTCTTCCGTGGATCCGGTCCCCGAGCCTGTCGAAGGGCCCGGATCCACGGGAGTGTCGCTAGCCCTTCGTCGCGCCGGCCAGCAGGCCGCGGACGAAGAACCGCTGCAGGGCGAAGAACACGATGAGCGGGACGATGATCGAGATGAAGGTTCCCGCCGACTGCAGGAACCACTTGTCGCCCCACGACCCCGACAGCGAGTTCAGCGTCTGGGTCAGCGGCAGCGACGACTCCGGCGCGAAGATCGTCGCCACGAGCAGGTCGTTCCAGACCCAGAGGAACTGGAAGATCGCGAACGAGGCGATCGCCGGCATCGCCAGCGGCAGGATGATGCTGAAGAAGATCTGCCCGTGACCGGCCCCGTCCACGCGCGCGGCCTCGACGATCTCGCCAGGGATCTCCGCGATGAAGTTGTGCAGCATGAAGATCGCCAGCGGCATCGCGAAGATCGCGTGCGCGATCCACACCGTCGCGAAGCTGTGATCCACGTCGCGCAGCTCGAGTCCGGGGAAGATCTGCGTGCCGAACAGCGTGAGCCCGCGCGAGAACATCGACAGCAGGGGCACGAGCGCCATCTGGATGGGCACGATCTGCAGGGCGAAGACGAACACGAACACGAGGTTCTTACCCTTGAAGCTCATCCAGGCGAAGCCGTACGCGGCGAGCGAGGCGATGAAGATCGGGACGACGGTCGCCGGGATCGTGATCGCGAGCGAGTTCAGGAACGATGCCCCCAGCGTGAGGGCCGTGCCGCCCGAGGTGAGGGCGTCCGCGTAGTTCTGCAGCGTGAACGACGGGTTCACGAACACCGTCCACCAGCCGGTGCTGTTCGAGTCGGCGCCGGGGCGGAACGACGTGACGAGCAGCCCGAGCGTCGGGATCGTCCAGAAGACCGCGATGATCACCGCGGCGAGCGTGGCGCCTCTCGACGTGAGCCGCTTCTGCGCGATCGCCTCGTGGCGGCGGGTGTCGCGCGCGACCTCGCGCTTGGTGCGACCGTCGGTGACGATCGCCTGCGTGGCACTCATCAGCGGATCTCCCTCTGCTTGGCCATCTGCCGGGCGTTGTAGACGATCAGCGGCAGCACGAACAGGAACAGCACCACGGCGAGCGCCGAGGAGTGCCCGTAGCTCTGGAACCGCTGCTGCTGGTTGACCATCTCGAAGCCCAGCACGGTGCTGTTCGCCCGGCCGCCGGTCATCACCGCGACGATGTCGTAGACCTTGAGCGAGGCGATCGTGATGGTCGTGAGCACGACGATGAGCGACGTCCGGATCCCGGGTACCGTGACGTTGCGGAAGCGCTCCCAGGCGTTCGCGCCGTCGAGCTCGGCCGCCTCGATCTGCTCGGTCGGGACCGCCTTGATCGCGGCGGAGAGGATCACCATCGCGAACCCGGTCTGCGTCCAGATGAACACGATGAGCAGGCTGATCGTGTTGACGAGCGGCGACGTGTCCAGCCACGAGACCGGCTTCCCGCCGAAGAGCGTCACGATCGCGTTCAGCAGGCCGATCTGGTCGCCCTGGCGGTAGTCGTAGATGAACTTCCAGATGATGCCGGCGCCGACGAACGAGATCGCGACGGGCATGAACACGAACACCTTGAGGATCTTCTCGCCGCGCGCCCGGTCGATGAACACCGCGTACGCGAGGCCGAAGATCGTCGACACGATCGGGGCGATGAGCGCCCAGATCAGGGTGTTGATGACCGACCAGAACCCCTCGGGGTTGGTGAACACCCACTGGTAGTTGTCGAGCGCGACGAAGTCCTTGCCGGTCTTGTCGAAGAACGACTGGATCACGGTGCTCACGGCCGGATAGATGAGCCCGACGAGCAGGAGGATCCCTGCGGGCGCCATGAACAGCACGAGCTGCAGGGTGTAGCCGGATCCCTCGCGGGCACGGTAGTCGGCGAAGAACAGCATCCCGCCTGCGATCAGTGCGATCGCCATGACGTAGATCACCGAGTTCTGATACGGCCGCAGCAGCATGAAGGCAAGGGCGGGGATGAGGAAGCAGGCCGCGAGTCGCAGCCAGAAGTAGCCCTTGCCGTGCCGCGGCGCGTACTCGATGAGCAGCAGCAGGATCGTCGCGACGACGGCGAACACCACGAGCACGATCGGGATCTGCAGCAGCGGGCTCAGGCCGCCGATCCAGACGAAGAAGCTCTTGAGCGAGAAGCCGATCGTCGTCGGCCGCGCCTCCTCGGCGGGCGGGCTCGCCAGCAGGGCGACGAAGACCCCGACCATCGCCACAGCGCCCACGACGAGGGCGCCGACGGTGACGGATCGGGAGGCGGTCGTGCGGCCGGATCTCGAGGATGCGACCACGGAGGAATGCGACATTGCGGACCCCCTTCTGGGTTCGACGGTGAACTCGGTCAGGACCAGCGTGTGGACGACCGCGGGGCCGCCCGCGAGAAGCGGACGAGCCCCGCAGCCGTCACAGTGGTGCTCAGACTAGTTCTTGTAGCCCGCCTGGATGTCGTTCAGGACGTCGGGGGTGGGCTTGCCGTCGATCCAGCTGACCATGCCCTTCCAGAAGGATCCCGAGCCGACCGTGGCCGGCATCAGGTCGGAGGCGTCGAAGCGGAGCACCGTCTTCGGGTCCTGCACGGTCTTCATCGCGTCCTGCAGGAACGGGCTGGAGGCGAGCGACGGGTCGGCGTTCTTGTTCGCCGAGATCACGCCGCCGAGCTTGACGCGAGCGTTCGCGAAATCGGCCGAGGACATGAACGCGAGCACCTTCTTCGTGGCCGCGTTGTCGCTGAAGCCCGCGACGAACTCGCCGCCGCCCTCGACGACCTTGTCGCCCTCCTTGATGCCGGGCATCACGAACGCGTAGACGTCGCCGTCGGCGGCGACCTTCGGCGGCGTGCCGGCCTTGGTCTTCACGTCGAGGAAGTTCGAGGACAGGAACGACGCCTGGTGGGTGAGCGTGCAGGTGCCGTCCGCGACCTTGGCCGCGACGTCCGCGAACGCGGTCGAGTTGATGCTCTTCACGTCGCCGAAGCCCGCGTTGACGTACTTCGGGTCGAGCAGGATCGAGCCCACGGCGTCGAAGGCCTGCTTGATCTGCGGGTCGGTGAACTTCACGTCGCCGGCGACCCACTTGTCGTACACGTCGGGGCCGCTCTGGCGCAGCACGAGGTCCTCGATCCAGTCGGTGCCGGGCCAGCCGGAGGCGTCGCCGGAGGCGAAGCCCGCGCACCACGGGGCCTGACCGGTCTTGGCCTGGATCGTCTTGGTGAGGGTGAGCAGCTCGTCCCAGGTCTTCGGCACCGTGACGCCGAGCTCCTTGAACTTCGCCGGCGAGTACCAGACGTAGCCCTTGACGTTGGCGAGCATCGGGGCGGCGTAGAACTTGCCGTTGAACGTGCCGTAGTTCTTCCAGTCCTTGGACCAGTTCTTGTCGACGTTGTCGGAGACCTCCTTGGGTGCGACCTTGACGGAGCCCGTGTCGACCAGGCTCTTGAGCAGACCGGGCTGCGGCACGATCGCGATGTCGGGGGCGCTGCCGCCCTGCACCTTGGTGACGATGTTGCCCTCGAAGGCCTTGTCGCCCGTGTAGACCACCTTGATGCCGGTGTCCTTCGTGAACTTGTCGAAGGACTTGTTCAGCTGGTCCGCCTCGGTTCCGGTGATGCCGCCGGAGATCTTGACGGTCTGGCCCTTGCCGGACGAGTCTCCGCCGCCCGACGACGATCCTTCCGCGCAGCCCGCGAGGGCGAGGCCGGACACGGCGAGCAGTGCCAGCGGGGCCAGCAGGCGACGTCGCTGCGACATTCCCATACGTTTTCTCCTTCGAATCACGCTCGGATCGCGCGGGTCAGAGTCCCGCGCCATCGGCTCCTCCCAGGAACCGTTTCCAGGTGACACTATTCTCCTCGGCCCTGACACGCAACGTTCTTCCGGTCACAACTGGATAACCCTGGGATGGCATACCGGAATCCGGAAACGAATTGAGGGAACCGGTTCCATGACATCGAAGGAATCGCTAGGGTGAGGGCATCGCTTTTCGAGGAGGAAGCCGTGACCGGGATCATCGATGTGGCGCTGCGCGCGGGCGTGGCGAAATCGACGGCCAGCCGCGCGCTGAGCGGCAACGGCTACGTCTCCGCGGAGACGAGGGAGCGCGTCGAGCGCGCCGCCCGCGAACTGGCGTACTCCGCGCACTCGAGCGCCTCGAGCCTCGCCACCGGCCGCACCTCGACGATCGGCGTGATCATGCCGATGGCCGACCGGTGGTACTTCGCCGAACTGCTCGCCGGCCTGCAGCAGGCGCTCGTCGACCACGGACTCGACCTCACCCTGTACGGGGCCGCCGAGGGCAGCGCCGAGCGCGCCCGGATGCTCGACCACGCCCTCGCCGGGCGCCGTTTCGACGGGATCATCGCGGTCTGCCTGCAGCCGGGCGCGCACGAGTTCGAGCGGCTCACCGCGACAGGTCTGCCGCTCGTGTCCGTCGGCCCCTTCTCCGAGCACGCCAGCACCGTCACGATCGACGACGTCGCGGCATCCCGGGTCGCGACGGAGCATCTCATCGACCTCGGCCACGAGGACATCGCCTTCCTCGGCGACGTGGTCGACGGCGACCGCTTCAGCTTCGGCGAGCGCAAGCGGCTGGAGGGCTACCGGCAGGCGATGACGGCGGCCGGGCTGGAGGACCGGATCCGGGCGCTGCGGACCCCGTCGACGATCCCTGAGGCTTTCGCGACGACGGCGGCGCTGCTCGCGGATCGGCGCCAGCGGCCCACCGCGATCACCGCGGTGTGCGACGAGGCCGCGATCGGGGCTCTCATCGCGGCGGGACGACTGGGGATCGGCGTGCCCAACGAGCTGAGCGTGACCGGCATCGACGACCACCGCTACGCCGAGATGTTCGGGCTGACCACGATCCGGCAGACTCCGCAGCAGCAGGGCGCGGAGGCCGTGCGCCTGCTCCGCGCGCGGATGCTGGACCGCGAATCGCCCATCGAGCACGTGTCCGCGCCGGCGTCGCTCGTCGTGCGCTCGTCGACCGCTCCGCCCCGCGGATCCTGAGAAGGATCCGGAGAAACACGAAGGCCCCGGGAGAACCCGGGGCCTTCGCAGCGTCGGAACGCGAGATTACTTGAGGGTGACCGTCGCGCCGGCCTCCTCCAGAGCGGCCTTGGCCTTCTCGGCGGCGTCCTTGTTCGCGCCCTCGAGCACGGCCTTCGGGGCACCGTCGACGAGGGCCTTGGCCTCGCCGAGGCCGAGCGAGGTGAGCTCGCGGACCGTCTTGATGACCTGGATCTTCTTGTCGCCGGCAGCCTCGAGGATGACGTCGAAGGAGTCCTTCTCCTCGACCTCTTCGGCAGCACCAGCGCCACCGGCGCCGGCAACGGCGACGGGAGCGGCAGCGGTGACCTCGAACTTCTCCTCGAACGCCTTCACGAACTCGCTGAGCTCGATGAGGGTCAGACCAGCGAACTGGTCGAGCAGCTCGTCAGTGGTGAGCTTCGCCATGATGTATCTCCTAGATTGATGGGGTTTGTGGGAAGAAGACCTGCCGGGCTCACGCAGCCTCGGCGGTCTCCAGCTTCTCGCGGAGGGCGTCGATGGTGGCGGCAGCCTTGCCCATCGTCGCCTTCATCATGCCCGCGGCCTTCGCCAGCAGAACCTCGCGGCTCTCCAGGGAGGCGTACTTGTTGACCTCGTCGGCGTCGAGGGCGTTGCCCTCGAAGATGCCGCCCTTGATCACGAGAAGCGGGTTCGCCTTGGCGAAGTCACGCAGAGCCTTGGCGGTGGCGACGAAGTCACCGTGCACGAACGCCACGGCCGACGGACCCTTGAGGTCCTCGTCCAGCGACGTGATCCCCGCGTTGTTCGCGGCGATCTTGGTCAGCGTGTTCTTCACCACGGCGTAGTCCGCGTCCTGACGGATGTTGTTGCGCAGCTGCTTGAGCTGGGCGACCGTCAGACCGCGGTACTCGGTCAGCAGGACGGCGTTCGAGTTCTCGAAGTTCTTCGTGAGCTCGGCAACCGTTGCATCCTTCTGCGCCATGGTCACTCCTTGATGGGTACGGGATGCTCCACGGCGGTGGAGCATCGGCCTCGACCCGCCCGGTTGCCCCAGCAATGAAAAAGAGCTCCGGCGCAAGCGCACGGAGCTCGGGATCTCTGACGAGAATCGGTTCGTGACACCTGCGCGGGCCCCTGCGTTGCAGAGCTTCGATCGGTCGCGCTCTCGCACGACACGACGACCAGCGGTCTTCGGCTCCGGTCAGTCTACGGGAACGTCCGCACCCGGCAAAATCGTGACCCGGTCCGGTCGCGTGTACACGTTCATCGACTGCCCGCGCAGGAACCCGATGAGGGTGAGACCGACGTCCTCGGCCAGCTCGACGGCGAGCGAGGAGGGTGCGGACACCGCCGCGAGGATCGGGATGCCGGCCATCGCGGCCTTCTGCACGAGCTCGAAGCTCGCCCGCCCCGACACCTGCAGCACGGTGCCGCCGAGCGGCAGCCGGCCCTGCTGCAGCGCCCAGCCGACCACCTTGTCGACGGCGTTGTGGCGGCCGACGTCTTCGCGGAGCACGAGCAGCTCCCCCGTGGCGGCCTCGAACAGGCCCGCGGCGTGCAGCCCTCCGGTCTTCTCGAAGACGTCCTGGTGCGCGCGCAGGGTGTCCGGCAGCGTCACGAGGGTGGTGTCGTGGACCGTCGTCCCCTCGGCGGCCACGTCGTACGCCGACACTGTCCGCACCGCCTCGATCGACGCCTTGCCGCACATGCCGCACGAGCTGGTCGTGTAGAAGCTGCGGTCGCGGTCGGGCAGCGGGACCCCCGCGGCGAGGCCGATGTCGAGCACGTTGTAGGTGTTGTCGACTCCGCCGGTGCCCGGCCCGCCGCAGTGGATCGCGGCGCGCAGGTGCTCCCGGTGCGAGATGACGCCCTCGCCGACGAGGAACCCGGCGGCGAGCTCGACGTCGTGGCCGGGGGTGCGCATCGTGACCGTGAACGGCTCGCCCGCGATGCGGATCTCGAGGGGCTCCTCGACCGCCAGCGTGTCCGCGCGCCGATGCGGATCCGTTCCGATCGAGACGCGCGTGACCGGTCGGCGCACCGTGATCCTGCCCATGGGTCGATCCTCCGCGAGCGGTCTCAGCGGCGCTCGAGGCGCACGATCACGGACTTCGAGGTGGGCGTGCCGCTCACGTCGGCCACCGAGTCGAGCGGCACGAGCACGTTCGTCTCGGGGTAGTACGCGGCCGCGTTGCGACGCGGCGTGCTGTACGGGATGAGCCGGAACCGCTCGGCGCGGCGCTCCTCGACGCGCCCGTCGGGAGCCCGCCACTCGCTCACCAGGTCGACGACCTCGTCCGGGGCGAACCCGAGCGCGGTGATGTCCTCCGCGTTGATGAGCACGACCCGGCGACCGCCGTGGATGCCGCGGTACCGGTCGTCCTTGCCGTAGATCGTGGTGTTGTACTGGTCGTGCGAGCGCAGCGTCTGCAGCAGCAGGCGCCCCTCAGGGATGCGCGGGTACTCCAGCGGGTTGACCGTGAACTGCGCCCGCCCGTCGGGGGTGTCGAACGTCCGTGCGTCCCGCGGGCCGTTGGGCAGGAACAGCGTGCGCCCCTTGTCGACGCGCCGCTCGAAGTCGTCGAATCCGGGGACGACGTGCTCGATGTGGGTGCGGATCCGGGCGTAGTCGCCCTCGAGGCCGCTCCAGTCCGCCTGCGGGGCGTTGTCCCGGCCGGCGAACACGAGGGCGCTCAGCCGGGCGACGATCGCGACCTCGCTGAGCAGGTCGTCGGCCGGGGGCGCCAGGCGTCCGCGCGAGGTGTGCACGGCACCCATGGAGTCCTCGACGGTGACCCGCTGCTCGCCGCCGCCGCGGCGGTCGCGGTCGGTGCGCCCGAGCACGGGGAGGATGATCGCACGCCTGCCGGTGACGACGTGCGAGCGGTTCAGCTTCGTGGAGATCTGCACGGTCAGCCCGGTGTTGCGAAGGCCCCGCTCGGTGACCTCGGTGTCGGGCGTGGCCGAGACGAAGTTGCCTCCCATGCCGATGAACACGCGCGCCCTGCCGTCGCGCATGGCCCGGATCGCGTGGACGGTGTCGTGCCCGTGCGCGCGGGGGGCCGCGAAGGAGAACTCCTGGTCGAGCGCGGCGAGGAACGCCTCGGACGGCTTCTCGTAGATGCCGACCGTGCGGTCGCCCTGCACGTTGGAGTGCCCGCGCACCGGGCAGACGCCGGCTCCGGGCCGGCCGATGTTGCCCTGCAGCAGCAGCACGTTGACGACTTCGCGCAGCGTCGGCACGGAGTGCTTGTGCTGCGTGAGGCCCATGGCCCAGCACACGATCGTCGCGCCGGAGCGGCGCACGGTCTCGGCGACGTGGCGCAGCTTGACCTCCGGGATCCCGGTGGCGATCTCGAGCTCCGACCACGGCGTCTCGGCCAGGCCGGCCCGGTACGCCTCGAACCCGGCGGTGTGCGCGGCGATGAAGTCGTGGTCGAGCACGCCGCCGTCCCGCTCCTCGCTCTCGAGGAGGTGCTTGCCGATCGCCTGGAAGAGCGCCTGATCTCCGCCCAGGCGGATCTGCACGAACTGGTCGGCGAGCTTCGTGCCGCCCAGCAGCACGCCGCGGACCGTCTGCGGGTTCTCGAACCGCATCAGACCCGCCTCGGGCAGGGGGTTCACCGCGATGATCGTGGCACCGCGCTGCTTCGCCTTCTCGAGCGCGGACAGCATGCGCGGGTGGTTGGTGCCCGGGTTCTGCCCGGCGACGATCAGCAGCTCGGCGTCGTGGATGTCGTCGATCGTCACCGTGCCCTTGCCGATGCCGATCGTCTCGCCGAGCGCCGAGCCCGAGGACTCGTGGCACATGTTCGAGCAGTCCGGCAGGTTGTTCGTGCCGATCCCGCGGGCGAAGAGCTGATAAAGGAACGCGGCCTCGTTCGACGTGCGCCCGGACGTGTAGAAGATGGCCTGATCGGGATCGTCGAGACCGCGGATCTCGTCGGCGATGGTCTGCAGCGCGTCGTCCCAGCCGATCGGACGGTAGTGGGAGGCGCCCTCGTCGAGGATCATCGGATGCGTCAGCCGCCCCTGCTGGCCGAGCCAGTAGTCGTCGTGCTTCTCGAGCTCGTCGATGCTGTGCGCGGCGAAGAACTCCGGGCCGACCGTGCGCAGCGTGGTCTCCTCCGCCACGGCCTTGGCGCCGTTCTCGCAGAACTCGGCGATGTGGCGGTGGTCGGTCTCCGGCCAGGCGCAGCCGGGGCAGTCGAAGCCGTCCTTCTGGTTCACCCGCAGCAGCGCGCGGGCGCTGCGCACGACACCGGCCTGCTGCTCGGCGATCAGCAGCGCGTGCGCGACCGCCGGCACGCCCACCGCGACCTTCTTCGGATCGCCAGCGGTGAGCTTCGACTCGTCGATGTCGGTGCGGGGTGCCTTCGTCGCCATGCCCCCACGTTACGCCGCCGACGACGCCGCCGTCCCGGTGAACGCCGTCCGGGGGATCCGCCGGCATGCCGATATCGGATGCACCTCGTGCGCGATTCAGATGCCGGCAGGTGCGAACCGGCCGAACGTCGTGGGCGCTCCGAGCGGCGAGCGCGCGTCGGCTTCGGTGTGCGCGGCGTGCCCGGGTGTGCAGGTCGGCGGCCGGAGGTAGCCTCGACAGGTGACCCCGGAACTGGAAGCGCGCATCGTGGCCGATTCGCGCGACCGGGTCGCCTGGCTGCGAGCGCGGGCCCGCGGGATCACCGCGACCGACGTCGCCGGGCTCACCAGCGAGGCCTCGATCGCCCGCGCCGCTGACGCCAAGCTCGGCGCCGGCCCCCGGTTCGCGGGCAACGCCTACACCGATCACGGTCGCCGGCGCGAGCCCGAGATCGCCGCCTGGGTGGCCGCCACGCACGGCATCATGCCGTCCTCCGCCCTGTTCCGGGCCGAGGTCGAGCCGCGGCACCTGGCCACGCCGGACGGCATCATGCAGGATCCGGGCGGACGGGTCACGCTCGCCGAGATCAAGACGACGAACAAGTCGTGGCGCAGCATCCCGCGCACCTATCTGCGGCAGGTGTGGTGGCAGCAGCACGTGCTGGGCGCCGAGCGCACCCTGTTCGTGTGGGAGGAGCACGACGACTTCTCGCCCGTGCACGATGAACCGCACTGCCTGTGGATCGACCGCGACGAGCGCGAGATCGAGAACCTGGTGGGCCTCGCGACCCGCCTCATCGACGAGCTGTACCAGCGCACCACCGGCCGCACTCCCCCGACCCGCACGCCGGCCGCGGTCGAGAGCCGCCGCGACGCGCTGCGCGAGCGCGACATGTTCCGCGCCCTCGCCCTCGCGGACTGAACGCCGGCTCAGTTCGACGTGGCGACGAACTGCCAGATCGGGGTGACCGACAGCCCCTGCGCGCCCTCGCCGGCGCTCGCCGGCATCGTGATCGCGAAGCAGTAGTTCACCGGGGATCCGCCGTTCTGCGCGACGGTCTGCGATGCCGTGGCGGACGTGCCGAGCGGCGATCCGTCGGCGATCACCACGGCGGACCCGGCTGCCGCATAGTCGGCGGCGGAGGCGCACTGGGCGGCGCCAACCGTCCTCACGCCGTACGTCAGATAGTCGGCGAGGGTCCCCGCCGGGTAGGCGCCCGCGGTGAGCCTGACGGTGCCGGCACCCGAGGGGTTGGCGGTCTTCACGCTGAGCAGCGCGTAGACGGTCGTGCCCGGCGAGAGCGCGGCCGCGTCGGCGCCGGGCGAGAACGTCAGCGAGGCCGCCGCGCCCGGAGCGGTGTGGTCCGTGAAGGTCGAGCCGTCCGTCGCGGCGACGATGTCGAACCGCCCCGCCGTGAACGCGCCGTGGGCCCCATCGGTGTCGTACCAGTTCGCCAGCGTCACCGCGGCGCCGACGCCGAGGACCAGGCCTGCGCAGAGCACCGCCCGCGCGCGCAGCAGGCGGTCCGTCCACGCCGCGCGGTCGTGTCCGGCCGCACGACGCTCGCGCCCCGCACCGGGACGCGAGCGCCGCCGCTCCCCCGCTGTGAAAAAGGATCCCCCCGGAACCACGCACGCCTCAACTCGACCTGGAGGCGGAACGGGAGCCTGCGGCCCCGATCAGCCTCGAATCGGAATGGACTTCGAGAACATCCTGTATTCCGAAATATCGTTGCGCAAGAGGGATCGCATTATTCGTGCGCGGCTCGGCGCCGGCTACTCGGCGGGAGCCAGCGCGATCACCGGGGCGAGCGCCTCGCGCCCCACGGCGATCGCGGGTCCGGCGGCGTCGACGAGCACGCCGCTCATCTCCGGGTGCTGCGCGAGCACGGCGCCGACCTGCTCCGCGCTGAACGGCAGCGGCTGGTCGCCGCGGCCGAGCGCGATCACCTCGAGCGGGTGGCTGAACAGCTGCAGGTAGCGGGCCCCGTCGGGCGTGTGCGCCTCGGCGACGCCGAACTGCCCGTCACCGGCGACATCGCTCACGGCGACCCACAGCCGCGCGGTGGTGAGCGCCTCGGCGACCCGGGCCTCGGAGTCGGCCTGACGCGGGGCGGCGAGCAGCGCCTTGATCGCGAAGGTGGGATCCGCCTCCTCGAGCGCCTTCTGCAGGATCTCGAACGGGAACACCACGCGGTGCGGTCCGGAGGCGTTGTCGATGATGAGGCCCGCGAACGGCCCCTCGACCACCTGCTGGTAGACGGCCTGGACCGGCTGCACGACCGCGGAGGTCTCGCCGGGCTCCTCCTCGTCCTGCACCGAGTCGCGCACGGCGGCCGCGGAGCTGAACGCGAGCATGTACGCGCTCTCCCCGTCGTTGACGACGGCGACCGAGAGCGGCTTGCCCTCCTTGATCTGCTCGCCCGCGTCGCCGTGCACGCGCAGGTAGAGGTGGCCCTGCAGGGACTGCCGGAGCACGCCGAGAAGCTCGGCCTGGCTCGCGCCCTCCTCGAGCATCCCGAGGGCCTCGCGCAGCAGCACGTTGTCGGGCATGCCGGGGATCGACTCGGTCTGCTCCGGCGGGTCGGCCGGGGCGAGCGGGAGCGGCGGACGGCCGGACAGCGCGGCGCTCGACACCTCGGGCGCCTCGTCCACGATCGCGTCGATCAGGTCGTGACCGGGCTCGGGGGCGTCCGCCGGCGCCGCGACCGCGGGGCCGGACGGGGAGCCGAGCCCCGTGAAGGCCTGCACGGACACGTTCACGACCGGGACGTTCTCGACGGGTGCGTCCTCGACAGGCGCGTCCGGGGTCGGAGTCGCGACGGCCTCGACACCCGTCTCCTCGGCGGGCGCCTCCGGGGTGACGACGTCGTCCTGCTTCTTACGGCGCGAGAAAAGACCCATCAGGCCAGCCTAATCGGATCCCTCCTGCCGGACCGTCGAGCCGCCGTGATCAGATCTTCTCGATCGGCGCGATCTTCACGAGCAGCTTCTTCTGCCCCGCCGCGTCGAACCGCACGTGTGCGATCCGCTTGGCGCCCTCGCCGGTGATCGCCTCGACCTTCCCTTCGCCGAAGTCGTCGTGGCGGATCCGGTCGCCGGCGTTCAGCTCGAGGTCGCCGTTGTCGCGGACCTTCGCGGTCACGCGGTTCGGGAACTTGTCCATCGCCGTGGAGAGCGGCTTGAGGCCGTCGCGGCGGGGCAGCTCGCGCGGGGCGAAGCGGTCGGATCCGGATCCGCCGAAGCTGCCGGATCCGGTCCCTGAGCCTGTCGAAGGGCGGCGCGCGTTCAGCGCCCGGGACTGGGTGCCGCCGCGGGAATTGACGTCGCCCGGAGACTGCCGCCAGTCGATGAGCTCGGACGGGATCTCCTGCAGGAACCGGCTCGGCATCGCGACGGACACCTCGCCGAACTGGGCGCGGGTCATCGCGAGGGAGATGTGCAGGCGCTTGCGCGCCCGGGTGATGCCGACGTAGAAGAGGCGTCTCTCCTCCTGCGGCCCGCCGGGCTCGTTCGCCGAGATCCGGTGCGGGATGAGGTCCTCCTCGACGCCGGTCACGAACACGGCATCGAACTCGAGGCCCTTCGCGGTGTGCATCGTCATGAGCGAGACCACGCCGGACTCGTCGTCGAGGTCGTCGGAGTCGGCGACGAGCGCCACCTCGGCGAGGAAGTCGACGATCGTGCCCTCCGGGCTGTTCCGGGCGAAGTCGCGCGTCACGGCGATGAGCTCGTCGAGGTTCTCCAGGCGCGCTTCGTCCTGCGGGTCGCGGCTCGCGCGCAGCGCATCCATGTACCCGCTCTTCTGCAGGAGCAGAGTGAGGCCCTCCGCCACCGCGGTCGGCGGGGCGATCTCGCCGGACGCCGGCAGCATGATGTCGGTCGCCTCGCGCAGCACGGCGTCCAGCTGGGCGATCGCGGCCTGCAGCTTGGGCCCGAGGCCGAGCTGGGTCGGGTGCGCGAGCGCGTCGCGGAAGCTGATCCCGTGCTCCTCGGCGAACCGGGCGATCGCCGTCTCGGTGACATCGCCGATGCCGCGGCGCGGCTTGTTCAGGATCCGTCGCACCGCCATCTCGTCGGCCGGGTTGGCGACCGCGACGAGGTAGGCGAGGGCGTCCTTGATCTCGGCGCGCTCGTAGAACTTCGTGCCGCCCATGATCTTGTAGGGCACGGCCGAGCGGATGAAGATCTCCTCCAGCGCACGCGACTGCGAGTTGGTCCGGTAGAACACGGCCATCTCGCCGTACGGCATGCCTGCCCGGCGCAGCGCCTCGACCTCGTCGGCGACGAACTGGGCCTCATCGTGCTGCGAGTAGCCGGTGAACCCGACGATCGCGTGCCCGGCGCCCTTGTCGCTCCAGAGCTTCTTGTCCTTGCGGTCGAAGTTGTTGCTGATCACCGCGTTCGCCGCGGACAGGATGTTCTGCGTCGACCGGTAGTTCTGCTCGAGCAGCACGACCTTGGCGCTGGGGAAGTCCCGCTCGAACTCGGAGATGTTGCGGATGTCGGCGCCGCGGAACGCGTAGATGGACTGGTCGGAGTCGCCGACGACGGTGAGCGCGGCCCCCGGCTCGGCCCCCTCCGCGGTCCCCGAGCCTGTCGAAGGGTCGGGCTCGAAGATCATCATGCCGTTCGAGGCATACGGCTCAGGAGCGCCGCCCTGCACGGGGCGGGTGAGCTCGTGGATGAGCGCGTACTGCGCGGCGTTGGTGTCCTGGTACTCGTCGACGAGGATGTGCCGGAACCGCCGCCGGTACACGTCGGCGATCTGCGGGAACGCGCGGAACAGGTAGACGGTCTGCCCGATCAGGTCGTCGAAGTCGAAGGCGTTCGCCTTCTGCAGCTGGCGCTGGTAGTCGGCGAAGACCTCGACGAAGACGCGCTCCGCCGGATCCGACATGTTCGCCTGGCGGGCGTAGGACTCGGCGTCCTGCAGCTCGTTCTTCAGCTTGGAGATCCGGGACTGCACGGCCGCCGGGGTGAACCCGAACGCGTCGGCCTCGTGGTCCTTCACGAGCCGCTTGATGAGCGCGCGCGAGTCGCCCGAGTCGTAGATCGTGAACGACTTCGTGAACCCGAACTGCTCGGCCTCGCGGCGCAGGATCCGCACGCACGCGGAGTGGAAGGTGGAGATCCACATGCCGCGCGCCGCGTCCCCGACGAGTCGCTCCACGCGCTCGCGCATCTCGGCGGCGGCCTTGTTCGTGAAGGTGATCGCGAGGATCTGGCTCGGCCAGGCCTCGCGCCGGCGCAGCAGAAGCGCGATCCGGCGGGTGAGCACGCTGGTCTTGCCCGACCCCGCCCCGGCCACGATGAGGAGCGCCTGCCCGCGGTAGGTGACGGCGTCGAGCTGCTGCGGGTTCAGGCCGGCCAGCAGGTCGTCGGATCCGGCGCCGGCAGGGGCGGATCCGGGCGGGAGGATGACGGGGGAAGGGGCTTCGCTCATGACCCTTCGAGTCTAGATCGAGCGGCCGACATCGACTCCGGCTCAGGCGATGCGGGTGCCCGGCGGGAGCCGGCGCGCGGGGGTGCGGGTGCGCGCCCAGGCGCCGGCGAACAGCCCGCCCGCGATCAGGATCTGGACGGCGAGTCCGACGAACCAGCTCGGAGTCGTGCCGTCGATCACCTGCTTCGGCATCGGCGGCCGGTAGCCGCCGTCGGGGTTGCACGGGTCCCAGGTCTGGGGCTGCGGCGGGAGCTGGGCGCTGCGCACGCCCAGCTTGATCTGCCCGAACATGTCGGTCGGATACCCGTGCGCGTACGTGGTCGGCGTGGCGTCCGCGAGCACCACGAAGGGGTTCGCGGCGAGGAAGCCCCAGACGTAGTCGTAGCGCGGCATCAGCAGGGTGCTCTCCGTCCAGGAGTCGCAGCTCGGCCGACCGTCCGCGGCGATCGGGCGGTTCTTCACCGGCACCTCGGTGCGGATCGCGGATCCGCCGAGGCCGAAGGCGATCAGCGTGCCCACGGTCAGCGCCGCGACGACGAGGTACGTGTTCGCCACGGAGAACAGCGGCCGCGAGACGAGCCCGCTCAGTCCGACCCCGATCGCCGAGACGATCACGATCTCGGCCGCCAGCACCAGCAGCGAGATCGAGAGCACGCCCGGGTCGACGCCGCCCGCGAACATGGCGACGAGCAGGAACGGGAGCGCGACGGCGAGGAACGCCGCCCCGGTGATGATCGCGGCGAGGAGCTTGCCGATCATGATGTCGCCCGTGCGCGCCTGCGTGACCTGGACGCTCGCGAGCATCGCGGATTCCCGGTCGCCGTTGATCGACGAGCCGCTGAGCGTCGGGGAGATCAGCACGACCAGCAGCAGCACCAGCATCACGATGGCCGAGAAGACGCCGGAGCCGACGACCGGCTGGTAGGAGAAGACCAGGAAGGCCAGCACGGTCACGATGAGCAGCACGAGCGCGAACACGCCGAGCATCACGTACCAGCCCACGCTGCGCAGGCGCAGCGTGAGCTCGAGCCCGGCGATCGTCCAGATCCGGGAGCCGCTCATCGCCCGCTCCCCTCGTCGAGGGCGAGGAACGCCTGCTCGAGATCGCTCTGCGCAGGTGCGAAGCCGATGACCGGGATGCCCGCGGCGACGAGACGGCGGAGCGCCTCCGCCGCGGCGGGCTCGTCCGGCAGAGCGAGGAGCAGATCACCGCGGTCCACGCCGACGGCCTCCTCGGCGATGCCCAGCGCTGCGGCCGCGCGGCTGCGGCGCACCTCCGCCCCCGCCTCGGGAACGTCCTCGGGCAGGATCCGGATCCGCCATGTGCGCGCCCGCACGGCGGGAGCGTCGACGACGGATCCGGCGACCAGGAACACCGTGTCGTCCGCGACCTCCTCCAGCTCGGACAGCACGTGGCTGGAGATGAGGATGGTCCTTCCCTCCTCCGCGAGGCGGCGCAGCAGCGTCCGCAGCTGCACCCGTGCCTGGGGGTCGAGCCCGGAGGCGGGCTCGTCCAGCAGCAGGATCCGCGGGTCGTGCACGAGCGCGCGGGCGAGGCCCAGCTTCTGCTTCTGCCCGCGCGAGAGCACCTTCGCCGGGGTCGACGCGAGCTGCTCCAGGCCGACGAGGTCGAGCAGCTCCGCGGCGCGGCGGTCCGCGTCCGGCGGGGCGAGGTCGTGCAGGCGGGCTGTCGTCACAATGCTCTCCCGCACCGTCAGCGAGAGCCAGGCGCCGAGAGCGTCCGGCATCCAGCCCAGCATCCGTCGGGCTGCGATCGGGTCGGCGACCGGATCGACGTCCGCGACGCGGATGCTGCCGCGATCGGGGGCGAGCAGGGACGCGAGCATGAGCAGCAGCGTCGTCTTGCCCGCGCCGTTCGGCCCGACCAGCCCGGTGATCCTGCCCTCGGCGGCGTGGAAGGTCGCGTCGCGCACGGCGTGCACTCCCCCGAACGACCGCCCCACCCCCTCCGCAACGATTCCGCCCATGCGGTCAGCGTAGGAGATTCATAAGGACGGCGGAAGGGTCCTCCCGGTGCGCCCGGAACCGGACCGTCCGTCGCGGAAGAAGGCCGCTCCGAGGTCGGCGTGGTCGACGAAGACGCCGTCCAGCCCGGTGGCGGCGATCCGCGTCCACTCGGCACGGTAGTCGCCGAACTCGCGATCCTCGCCCGCTCCGCGGAACCGCGGATCCAGGAACGCGTTCTCGGGGCGGCAGGTCCAGGTGAACACCGTGAGCCCCCGCGCGTGGGCGTCGGCCACGACCGTGTCACCGTCGGCGAGCAGCAGGCTCTTGTCCACGCTGATCCCGTCGAGCGCCGATCCCCCCTCGAGACCTGCGACCGCGTCCAGGCCTGCGGGCGTGAGCGCGTCGGCGTAGGTCGACGCCCGCTCCCCGTCGCGCGCGACCAAGTCGGCCGGGGATCCCATCGCCTCGAGCAGATAGACGTACCGCGCCCGCACGCCCCGCGACTGCAGGTCGTCGAGCACGGTGCGCTCGAACGACTCGATCCACAGCGCGTGCTCCCCGTCGGCCCAGCCCGCGGCTCGCAGGTCGCGCTCGACCAGGGCGGCGAGGTCGTGTCCGATGCCGGCGAAGTACGTGGCGTGCTTGATCTCCAGCACGAGGCCGATGCCGTCCGTCTCCGCGAGCAGGGCCAGCAGGTCGCCCAGCCGCAGGATCGGCTCGGCGCCGTCGAACGCGGCGGAGTCCGGGCGCAGCGCGGGCAGCCGCTCCCGGCAGCGCAGGGTGGAGAGCTCCGCCCAGGTGAAGTCCTCGGTGAACCAGCCGGTGACGTCGGCGCCGTCGATGCGCTTGGTCGTGCGGCGGCCCGCGAACTCTGAGTGGTCGGCGACGTCCGTAGTGCCGGAGATCTCGTTCTCGTGCCGGATCACGAGCACGCCGTCCCGTGTGGCGACGACGTCCGGCTCGACGGCGTCGACGCCGTTCGCGAAGGCCAGGCGGTAGGAGCCGGCGGTGTGCTCCGGTCGGTATCCGGGGGCCCCGCGATGCCCGATGACGAGCGGAGAGCCGGGCGGGATCCGTCTGGTCACGCTCATAGCGTACGTCAGTCCCCCTCGAAGGATCCCCGACTACTGTAGAGACAAGATGACCAGCACTTCTGAGGAGTGAGGCCGACAATGAGCAATTTCGCGTTCAACAATCCGGCGTTCAAGGAGCAGGATCCGCGCGCCGTCGCGACCTATCCCGGGAACCCGCAGGCGGGTGCGAACCCGTACGGCGCGAACCAGGCCGGGCAGTACGCCCCGCCGCCCCCGCCCGGACAGTCCGCCCCGCAGGCCGGCGTCAACGCCCACCTCGAGGGCATGTACGCCTCGCCGTCCGCCGGCGCGATCGAGACCAACCGGATGACCGTCGAGGACACCGTGTGGAAGACCGCGGGCCTGTTCGGCATCCTCCTCGTCTTCGCCGCGATCGGCTGGTTCTTCACCCTCGGCGGCGTGAGCGCCGCGGGTGCCCGCACCGCGAGCGTCCTGCCGTGGGTCGTCGGCGCGCTCGGCGGTTTCGTGCTCGCCATGATCGTCAGCTTCACCTCGCGCAAGAAGGTCCGCCCCGGGCTGATCTTCGCCTACGCCGCCTTCGAGGGCCTCTTCATCGGCGGCATCTCGGCGTTCTTCGAGGTGCTCTGGCCCGGCATCGTGATGCAGGCCACCCTCGCCACCGCCGCGGTGGTCGCGGTCACCCTCGCCCTGTTCGCGAGCGGCAAGGTCCGCGCCTCGGCTCGGATGACCAAGATCGTGATGATCGCGATGCTCGGCTACCTGCTGTTCTCGGTGCTGAACCTCGTGCTGATGGTCTTCCACGTCCTCCCCGCCGGCCAGGCGTTCGGCCTGTACAGCACCAAGATCGCCGGCATCCCGCTCGGCCTCATCATCGGCGTGCTCGTCGTCTTCCTCGCCGCGTACTCGCTCGTGATGGACTTCGACCAGATCCAGCAGGGCGTGCGCAACGGCGCCCCGCGCGTCTACGGCTGGCTCGGCGGTTTCGGCATCATGGTCACGGTCGTCTGGCTGTACGTCGAGATCCTGCGGATGATCGCGATCGCCCGCAGCAACTAGGCTCACCGCTCCCACGAAGGCCGCTCTCCTCGGAGGGCGGCCTTCGTCGTGTCGCACAGTGACCCCCCTCTCCCGGGGTCGTTGAGCGAGGACGCCGCAGGCGACCGAGACGAAACGCGGTCTCCCGCGGATCGCCGCCGCTTCGTCCCGCTCCTCGCCGCAGAGCTCTCCCGGGGTCGTTGAGCGAGGACGCCGCAGGCGACCGAGACGAAACGCGGTCTCCCGCGGATCGCCGCCGCTTCGTCTCGCACCTCGCTGCGCTCGGGGCTCGCTCAACGCCCCCGAGGAACGCGCGCCTTCTGCTCGAGCAGCGCCCGCTCGCGGTCGTTGCCGGCAAGGGCGGCCGCGGTCGCGAACTCCGAGCGGGCCTCCTCGACGCGCCCCAGCCGCAGCAGCAGCTCGCCGCGGGTCGCGGGCAGCAGGTGGTAGCCGCGCAGGGCTCCCCCGGCGACCAGGCCGTCGACGATCCGCAGCGCCGAGGCGGGTCCGGTGGCCATGGCGACCGCGGCGGCGCGGTTCAGCTCGACGACCGGAGACGGGGCGATGCGGCCGAGCGCCTCGTACAGCAGCACGATCCGCTCCCAGTCGGTCTCCTGCACCGACGGCGCCACCGCATGGCACTCCGCGATCGCGGCCTGCAGCGCGTAGGCGCCGCGGCCTCGGCCGAACGAGTCGGCGCGGGCGAGCGCGGCCCTGCCGCGGGCGATCCTGCCCCGGTCCCAGCGGCCGCGATCCTGGTCGGCGAGGAGGATCGGATCCCCGTTCGCGTCCGTCCGCGCAGGGAAGCGCGCGGCGGTCAGCTCCATCAGGGCGAGCAGGGCGTGCACGTCCGGCTCCTGCGGCGTCAGCCCGGCGAGCACCCGCGCCAGCCGGATCGCCTCCCGGCCGAGGTCGGGACGCAGCCAGTCCTCCCCCGCGGTCGCCGCGTGCGCCTCGTTGAACACGAGGTACAGCACGCCCAGCACGGCGCCGAGCCGGGTCGGGAACTCGTCCCGCGCCGGCACCTCGAACGGCGCCTGAGCTGCCGCGAGCGTCTTCTTGGCGCGCACGATCCGCTGCTGCACCGTGGCGGTCGGCACGAGGAAGGCCCGCGCGATCTGCTCGGTCGACAGGCCGCCGACCACGCGCAGCGTGAGCGCCACGCGGGCCTCCCGGGACAGCACGGGGTGGCACGCGATGAACACCAGCCGCAGCACGTCGTCGTCGATCGCGTCCGGATCCCAGGGCGGTGCATCCGCGGCATCGTCCTGCTCGCGCGCCAGATCGTGCGCGAGCGCCGCGATGCGGTCGTCGTAGCGCTCCCGGCGGCGCCAGCCGTCGATCGCCCGGCGCTTGGCGACCGCGGTCAGCCACGCGGCGGGGTTCGCCGGCACGCCGTCCCGCGGCCACTGCGCGAGCGCCTCGAGCAGGGCGTCCTGGGCGAGGTCCTCGGCGAGGCCGAAGTCCCCGGTGAACCGGGTGAGAGTGGCGACGATCTTCGCCGACTCGATGCGCCACACCGCGGCGACGGTGCGCTCCACGGAGGAGCCCGCCGTCGCCGCGGTGCCGGATCCGGTCATGGCCGTGAGTCCGCTCGCACGCTCACTCCGCGGCGCGTGCCGCGGCCTCCTCGCGCCAGCCGGCCTCCTTCTTGACCCACTCGTTGTCGGCCGGGAAGTCCTCGATCTCGGTGACGCGACGCACCTCGAGGTAGGCGCCGGGGCCGAGCGGGGCCCGCTTGGCCCACTCCGCCGCCTCTTCGCGTGTGGACACCTCGATGATCCAGAAGCCGTTGAACAGCTCCTTCGTCTCGCCGTAGGGGCCGTCGGTGACCAGGGGCGCCTCGGCCGAGAAGTCGACGACGAAGCCCTCGGCGGCGTCGGTCAGCCCCTCACCGGCGAGCAGCACGCCCGCCTTGATCATCGACTCGTTGTACTTCCCCATCGCCTCGATGACGGCCTCGAACGGCATGTCCTCGTACGCCCGCACACCCTGCTCGTCCGCGCGCATGATCAGCATGAACTTCATGGTCTCTGTCTCCTCATCGGGGGTCGTCCTTCGACCCTCTCATTGAAGACGTCGAACGAGAAGACGCCGGATCGACATGCGCTCGAAGATTCTTCGAAAGATTTCTAGACTCCAGATGTGGAGCCCGCCGAGACCGTCGTCGACGCGATCCGGTCCGCCCTGCGGGAGACGGCGGACCCGGCCCTCGCGCCCGGACAGCAGGCCTACATGAAGTCGGAGATGCCGTTCCTGGGCGTGCGCGTGCCCGCGGTGCGGGTTCTCGTCCGCCGGCTCGCCCGTGGACCCGCCGAGCCGGCCGAGGTGCGCGACACCGCGCTCGTGCTGTGGCGCGAGGCGGAGTTCCGCGAGGAGCGCTACGCGGCGCTCGCGCTGATGGCCCTGGAGCCCGTGCGCGGCCGGATCGACATGATCCCCGTGCACGAGGAGATGATCCGCACCGGCGCCTGGTGGGATCTCGTCGATGAGGTCGCGCACCGCCTCGCCGAGACGCTCGACGCGCACCCCGTCGGGATGTCCGCGCTGCTGCACGCATGGACCACGGACGAGGACCTCTGGATCCGCCGGGCGTCGATCATCGCGCAACTGAGCCGAGGCGCCTCCGTCGACCGCGAACTGCTCACCGCGGCCATCGAGGCGAACATCGACGACGCGGAGTTCTTCATCCGCAAGGCGATCGGCTGGGCGCTGCGCGACCACGCCCGCACGGATCCGGCCTGGGTGCGCTCCTTCGTCGCCGCCCACCCCGCCCTGTCCCCGCTGTCCCGCCGCGAGGCCCTCAAGCACCTCGGGTGAGACCCGATCCCGATCCCGATCCGGATCCCGATCCCGATCCGGATCCCGATCCCGATCGCCGTCGTCGGAGATGTACAGGATCTTCGGATCGGATCCGGAATTCGGTCCGAGGATCGCGTACATCTCCGAAGTCGATGCCCGCACCCCGGAGCGGACCGGAACACGAGAGGGAGCGGACGGGAACACGAGAGGGAGCGGACGGGGACGCGAGAGGGAGCGGGCCGAAGCCCGCGCCCTCTCGGCGTTCAGAAGGGGATCATTCCCATTCGATGGTTGCCGGCGGCTTCGACGTCACGTCGAGCACCACGCGGTTGACCTCGCTCACCTCGTTCGTGATGCGGTTCGAGATCTTCGCCAGCACGTCGTACGGCAGGCGGGTCCAGTCGGCGGTCATCGCGTCCTCGCTGGAGACGGGACGCAGCACGATCGGGTGGCCGTAGGTGCGGCCGTCGCCCTGCACGCCCACCGAGCGCACGTCGGCGAGAAGGACGACCGGGCACTGCCAGATGGCCTGGTCCATGCCCGCGGCGCTGAGCTCCTCGCGGGCGATAGCGTCGGCCTCGCGGAGCACGTCGAGGCGTTCGCGCGTGACCTCGCCGATGATCCGGATCCCGAGGCCGGGGCCGGGGAACGGCTGGCGTCCGACGATCGCCTCGGGGATCCCGAGCTCGCGGCCGATCTCGCGCACCTCGTCCTTGAACAGCGTGCGCAGGGGCTCGATGAGGGCGAAGTCGAGGTCGTCGGGGAGGCCGCCGACGTTGTGGTGCGACTTGATGTTCGCGGTGCCCGCGCCGCCGCCGGACTCGACGACGTCGGGGTACAGCGTGCCCTGCACGAGGAACTTGACCTTCTCGCCCGAGGCCTTCGCCTCGTCGACGAGATCGCGCTGCACCTTCTCGAACGCGCGGATGAACTCGCGGCCGATGATCTTGCGCTTGGTCTCCGGGTCGGTGACTCCGGCGAGGTGGCCGAGGAAGGTGTCGGCCGCGTCGACCGTGATCAGGCGCACGCCGGTCGAGGCGACGTAGTCGCGCTCCACCTGCTCGCGCTCGCCCTTGCGCAGCAGGCCGTGGTCGACGAAGACCGCGGTGAGCTGGTCGCCGATCGCCTTGTGCACGAGCGCCGTGGAGACGGCGGAGTCGACGCCGCCGGAGAGCGCCGAGATCACGCGGGCGTCGCCGACCTGCGCGCGGATCCGCTCGATCTGCTCGGCGATCACGTTGTCGCTGTTCCAGTCGGCGGCGAGGCCCGCGCTCCTGTGCAGGAAGTTCTCCAGGATCGCCTGACCGTGGTCGGAGTGCTTGACCTCGGGGTGCCACTGCACGCCGTAGAGCTTGCGCTCCTCGTTCGCGAACGCGGCGACCTTCGTGGCGTCGGTGGTGGCGAGCACCTCGAAGCCCTCGGGGGCGCGGGCGACCTGATCGCCGTGGCTCATCCACACGTTCTGCGCGACGGGCTGGCCGGCCAGCAGCGAGCTGCCGTTCTCCGGGATGTACGCGTCGGTCGCCCCGTACTCGCGCAGACCGGTGTTCGCGACCTCGCCGCCGAGCGTCTGCGCCATGTACTGGAAGCCGTAGCAGATGCCCAGGGTCGGCACGCCGAGCTCGAACACCTCGGGGTCGAGCTTCGGGGCGCCCTCCTCGTAGACCGAGGACGGGCCGCCGGAGAGCAGCAGCGCCACCGGGTTCTTCGCCGCGATCTCGGCGGCGGTGGCGGTGTGCGGCACGATCTCGCTGTACACGCCGGCCTCGCGGACGCGACGGGCGATCAGCTGCGCGTACTGCGCGCCGAAGTCGACGACCAGCGCCGGGCGCTGCTCGGTGTCAGGAGTGTTGTCGGTCAACGGGCACCTTCCGGGGAGGGAGTGGACGAGGTCAGATCTTGGGGGGCCGCCACGCCGGTCGAGGCCTCCGCGGCTTCGCGCTTCGCGAGGTAGGCCCTGACCTCGTGGGCGACGCGGATCTCCATGATGAAGGACAGGAACGGCACGACGCCGCCGAGGGCGAGCAGGATGAACCGCAGGAACGGCCAGCGCATCAGGCTCCACACCCGGAAGCAGGCGAACAGGTAGACGACGTAGAACCAGCCGTGCGCGACGAGGATCCCCATCGAGAGGTTCAGCCCGTTGCCGGTGGACGTGAGCGTGCAGCCCATCCCGCCGGGCACGAACAGCGAGAACCAGTGGCAGTTGTCGCCGACGATGACCTGCGCGAACCAGAGCGCGCCGCCGGATCCGCCCGCGAAGAGCTCGAGGTGGGGCGGGCCGTACTTCACGACCATCTCCGTCAGCAGCAGGAGCAGCATGACTCCGGTGATGATCGAGGCGATCTGGTAGAACTTCAGCGCCCCGCGGATGGCCGGGAAGCTCGCGGCTTTCGGTTCGGGCATGCGTCCAGTCTAATCGGCGCAACCATGGGGATTCCCCGGGGGGCGGGGGACGACGGAGGCCGCCGGATCCGAGCCGGGCTCGGGATCCGCCGGCCTCCGCGGGCGGGGTCGGTCAGTTGCCCTTGTTGAGGTTCACCTTCGCGGTGGCCTCGCCGTCGGACTGCACGACCGCGAGGGTCCACGGCCCCGCCTTGGTGCTCTTCGGCACGACCGGCGAGGCGGTGAAGGATCCGTCGGCGCCGACCGTGATCGTGCCGAGGTCGACCGTCTCGCCCTTCTTGCCGCGCAGCTCGGCCTTCAGTGTCGCGTTCGGGAGGAAGCCGGATCCGCGGACCGCGAGTCCCTTCCCGATCGAGGCCTTGCCGGCGCCGACGTCGATCGTGCCCCGGAACGGGCCGGGGTCCACCACGCCGTCCACGGTGATCGGCAGGTCGACCGCCGTGCCGGTGGCCGCGACCGCGACGTGCAGCGCCTGCGCACCGGTCACGCCCTGCGGGATCGTGAAGGTGAGCGTGGCTCGGCCCGCCTCGTCGTAGGCGTCGAGCACGGCCGTGTCGACCGCGGCGGTGGCGAGGGCCGTGCCCCCCAGCGACACGGAGACGTCGCCCGGCGCCTTCTCCCCCGCGCTGAACGCGAGCGAGCTGAGCTGCAGGGTGACGCTCTCACCGGGCTTGTAGCCCTTCGCGTCCGCAGCGGCGGACAGCACAGCGCCGATCGCGCGCTGCGCGAGGTCCGGCGTGGCGGTCCTGTTCGCCGCGAACCAGTCCACCATCGACTGCAGGTCGGCCTTGCCCGTGTCCTTCTTGTCGGTGCCCTTGGCCAGGGTGAAGAAGCTGTCGCCGCCGGCCGCGAGGAACGAGTTCGCCGCGACGGTGTACGACGCCGCCGGATCGATCGGCGTGCCGTTCAGGGTGATCCCGGTGATGTGGGATCCCTGCGCGGCCGCCGGGTCGTAGGTGTACTGCAGCCCCTTCGAGATCCCGAGCTTCAGGAACGGCCGGGCCGATCCCGCCGGCTGCCACTGCTCCTCCAGCACGCTCTTCAGCTGCGCTCCGGTGAGCCTCAGCGTCATCAGCGTGTTGGCGAACGGCTGCACGGTGGCCGCCTCGCGATAGGTGACGTTGCCGTCCGGGTCGCTCGCGCCCGTGGAGGCGTACGCCAGGTCGGCGCGGAGGCCGCCCGGGTTCATCACCGCGAGCTGGGCGCCCGTCGACCACTTCTGCACGTCCGCGACGAAGTTGCCGAGCGTGGACTCGCCACCGCGGTTCTCCGTGGTGCCGTTGCTCTGCCGCGCGCGCTTGAAGTCGCTCGCGATCGAGCCGAGGGCGACCCCGCCGAGCTCGTCGGCCTTTTTCTTCGCGGTGTCGACGATCGCCTGCACGGCCGTGTCGGCCGGGAACTGCGGCACGCCCTTGACGACCAGCGGCTTGATCTCGTTGCTGATCGAGAGCAGCCCCTTCGTCTTCGGGTCGACCTTGAGATCCATCAGGCCCAGGTTCTCGCCGTACTGTCCGGCGGAGACCACCGGGCGGCCGTCGATCACATGGTTGTACGCGAGGTGGGTGTGCGCGGAGACGATCGCGTTCACGTCCTTGCTCACGCCGTTCACGATCTCGCCGAGACGGGACTCCGGGGTGATGCTGGCGACATCGGCCGTGGTCGCGCCCTCGTGCACGAGCAGGACGATCACATCCGCCTCGCCGTTGGCGGGGTCGCCGTCCTTGAGGTCGCGCACCACGCTGTTCACCGAGTCGGCGATGCTGCGGACCTCGAGGCCCTTCATGCCGTCCGGCGAGACGAGCGTCGGCAGATCCTCGGTGACCGCCCCGACGAAGCCCACCTTGACGCCCTGCACGTCCTTCACCCAGGCGGGGGTGAGCGCGGGCTCACCGGTCTGCGTGACGAACACGTTGGAGCTCAGGTAGGTCCAGTCCGCGCGCTTCTGCACCCGGTCGCGGAGGTCGGCGTAGCCCTGGTCGAACTCGTGGTTCCCCGCCGCGCTCACGTCGAGGCCGGCCGCGTTGAGCGCGTCGATCGTCGGGTTGTCCTGCTGGATGAACGACGTGAACGTGGAGGCGCCGATGAGGTCGCCCGCGGCCGCGAAGATCGTGTTCGGGTTCTGCGCCCGGATCTGCTTCACCGCCCCGGCGAGCACCGCGGCGCCCCCGGAGGCGCCGTCGGCCTCGACCCGCCCGTGGAAGTCGTTGATCGTCGCGATGTTGATGTCGATCGGGTCGGCCGTGCCCGTGACGCCGACGAGGATCGGGTCGTGGTCGCTCGCGCGGTAGGGCGTGCCCGCCTCGGTGGATCCGAAGGCGTAGCCGCGGTCGCTCCACTCCGGCGAGTTGATGTTCCACACGCCGGCGCCGGTGATCGCCTTCGCCGCGGACGGCGACGCGATCACGTGGTCGAGCGAGCCGAGCTCCCCGTCGAACGAGTAGGTGTACTGGCCGTGTGCGAAGGCCGGCTCGACGTCGGTCCACCCGGCCTGGGCGAACACGTCGATCGGGTCCTCCTTGCCGTAGGCGTTGAAGTCGCCCACGAGGAAGACGTCTCCGCTGCCCGAGCTCTTCTGGATGCTCTGCGCGAACGCGAGCTCGGACTGGGCCTGCTTCACCCGGTCGGCGTTGAAGAAGCCCTGGCCGTCGGCGGGCTCGGCTCCGCCGCCGGTGGGCGGCGACTTCGACTTCAGGTGCGTCGTGATGACCGACAGCACGCGGCCGCCGGGCGTCTCGAACGTCTGCGCGATCGGCTCGCGGGCGTTGCCCCAGACGGTCTCGTCGATCACGGTCGACGCGGCGCCCTTGAGGGTGACGGACGCCTTCCTGTAGACGATCGCGGTGATGATCGCGTCGGTGATGGCCGGGTTGTTCAGCGCCTGCGGCGTGCGGACGTAGTCCCACACGTCACCACCTGCGACCGTGTTCAGCGCCTCGACGAGGTTCCGCAGCGGAGCATCGAGGGCGAGGCCGAACTTCGGCCCGTTCTCCACCTCCATGAGGCCCACGACGTCGGCGCCGAGGCCGTTGATCGCGGCCGCGGTCTTGGAGCGCTGGATCTGGAACTGCTCGGCGGTCTTGGCTCCGCGCGCGTTCGCGTCCTGGCTCGACAGCGTCGTGAAGTAGTTGTAGACGTTGAACGACGCGACCGTGACGTCGCCGCCCACGGTCGGCGGTGCCGTCGGGCGCGGGTTCTCCGCGCCGAACGTCGGCTTGTGCGCGGCGTCGCTCGTGCTGTCGATCGGCACGATCGGCTGCAGGCGCCAGTCGCCGAAGCCGTAACTGAGGATCTCGCCCTCGGCCGGGAAGTTCACCGAGTCGCCGTTGCGGACGACGGTGTCCTTCGTGAAGTACGGCTGGTCGCCGGTGTGCGCCTTGTTGCTGATCTGCAGCGACCATCCGTCGTCGAGCAGGATCCTCTTCGCGCGGTTCTGCGCGGTGATCGCGTCGGCCTCGGCGCCCGGGCGGGCGAGCTCGGTGGCCTTGACGTTCAGCTCCCCGGCGTTCAGCCACAGCGTGCCGTAGTTGTACAGCTGGTGGCTCGAGGCGACCCTGTAGCCGCCGGTCGGGGCGACCAGCATGCTCTCGTACGCCTCGCGGTCGGCGCCGAGCACGGTGTCGGGAAGCGCGACCGGAGCCGGAACGCCGACGCCCGCGGTGACGACCGACACGTCTCCGGCCGCGGCCGGGCCGATCTGGGTCTGCCCGCCGAACTCGGACACCCGGCCGGTGACCGAGACGAGGTCGCCGAGGCTCAGGCTCGGGGTGAGCGCGTTCAGGTAGACGAAGACGCCGTCCGAGGCGCCCGCGGTCTTCACGTCGCCGCCGGTGCCCCGGGTCTGGATCGTGATGCCCTTGTAGCCGCCGGTGCGGTAGTCGCCGGTGACGACGCCCTGCACGGTGACCGTCTTGTCGACGAACGGCGAGACGTCGGTGGTGCCCTGCACCTCGGCGATCGTGTTCGTGACGCCGGGGGCGCCTCCGGTGCCCGGGTCGGTGCCGGGATCCGTTCCCGTGCCGGGGTCGGTCCCGGCGTCCTTCGAGTTCTGCGGCGTGATCGTCGCCGAGAGGGTGAAGTCCTTGCCGTTGTCGTCGGTGTCGGCGCCGCCCGTGCGGTTCATCGACTTCACGTCGGCGTTGCCGGCCGGCGCCGCGGAGAGCGAGCCCTCGAACGTGTTCGAGGTGCCGTAGCCGAGCAGGTCGATCACGTTCGCGTCGCCCGCGACGGATCCGGTCGGGAGCGTGATCGCGGCGGTGCCCTTCACGAGCGCGATCGTCCCGCTGGTGCCGCTCGGGTTCAGACCGCCGACGACGTCCGGCGTCGGAAGCGCTGCGCCGTTCGCGCCGTTGCTGCCGCCCTGCACGAGGAAGTGGCCGTGCGCGGGGATGGATCCGGCCAGCGGCACGACGCCGGACGAGGTCCCGGTCGAGGTCGCGGAGCGGTACTGGATCGACGTGCCCTCGAGCAGGATCGCCTCGCCGGTCGGGTTGTAGAGCTCGACGAACTTGTTCGTGAACGCCGCCCCTGCACTCCCGCCGGAGAGGTACGCCTCGTTGATCACCACCCCCGTCCCGGAGGGGTTGGCGAAGGCCGGAACGGCGATGAGGGAGCCGAAGCCCACGGTCGCCACGGTGGTCACGGCGAGCGCGCACAGACGCGCCCTCCTTCTGCGTCGCGCGGCGGGAACGTCGCGGTTCACGCCATCAGGCACGGATGTCACAGCGCTTGTCTCCTCGGGGATGGGGCGGCGAGCCCTGGTGGGACCGCCGAGCCGCGCCCGCGGGCGACGGCGATCCCCCGACGATAGGCGAGGCTATGGACAAACCTCAAGAACCATATGGATACGCTGAAAGCTGTTCACTTGCGGGACAGGGGATCGTCATCCGCTCCCGCGCGAAAGCGCAGAACCGGGCCCGCCGATGCTCACACGAGCACGCGACGACGACAGGGCCGAAACCCCTGGTCGCGTGGCGTTCCCCGCTCAGGACGGGTCGGTCGCCGCGCTCGGACCGTCGATGCCGTGGCGCTCCTCGAACTCCTCGACCTCGCGCTCCCAGGCGTCCTTGGCGAGCCGGTACCAGAGGTAGAACGCGAACCCGGCGAAGACCGCCCACTCCACGGCGTAGAAGATGTTCAGCCAGTTGATCGGGGACTGCTGGACCGGCGCCGGAGAGGAGATCGCGTCGAGCCCGCCGAGCGGCTTCTGCGCGGCCAGATACGGCCGATACACATCGAGCTCGTCCGTGTCGTGCCAGAAGCCGAGCAGGGCGGCCGGCGACATCCGGTCCATCCTCCGCGGCTGGTCCTGGGGCGGCGAGTCCGCACCCTCCTCGGAGATGAGCCGGCCGGTGATGGAGACCACGGATCCGTCCGCCGTCTTCTCCAGGCGCTGCGCGGCCGCCTTCGCCGCGGCCTCGTCCGGGGCCCAGCCGACCGCGATCGCGATCGACGTCGGCTCGGCGGTGCCCGCGATCCGGAGCTGCCCCGTCACCCAATACCCCTCGGCGCCGTCGTTGAAGCGCGAGGCGACGAGGAGGAAGTCGCCGCGCACCCAGGATCCGCGCACCTCGGTGCGCTGGCCGACGAGCGGCGCGTCGAGGTACTGCCCGGGCCTGACGACCTGGTCGATCGGCTTGACGTTCTCGGTGATGTCCGGCGGCGGCGGGTTCGAGTCGATCGCGCGCCCGAGCTGCCACTGACCGAGCCAGGCGAACACACCGGCCACGACGAGGCAGAGCAGGAGCATGCCGATCCAGCGCCCGCGGAGCATCACCTCGCGCAGGGTCGGCGGGAACTCCGGCGCGACCGGGAGCTGCGGAGACGGGGACGACACGGTGCGTTCGGGAGCGGTGCTGCGGCGGATCAGGAGCGCTCGTACGGCGAGAGCACGACCTCGACGCGCTGGAACTCCTTGAGGTCGGAGTATCCGGTGGTCGCCATCGACTTGCGCAGGGCCCCGATGAGGTTGGCCGTGCCGTCGGCGACGGGGGCCGGGCCGTAGAGGATCTCCTCCAGCGTCGCGACGCCGTCGACCGCCACGCGGCGGCCGCGGGGCAGCTTCGGGTGGTGCGCCTCGGGGCCCCAGTGGTAGCCGCGGCCGGGGGCGTCGGTGGCGCGCGCGAGGGCGACGCCGAGCATGACCGCGTCGGCGCCGGTGGCCAGGGCCTTCACGATGTCGCCCGAGGTGCCCACGCCGCCGTCGGCGATCACGTGCACGTAGCGCCCTCCCGACTCGTCGAGGTAGTCGCGGCGGGCGGCGGCGACGTCGGAGACCGCGGTCGCCATCGGCGCGTGGATCCCGAGGGTCGCCCGGGTCGTGGAGGCCGCTCCCCCGCCGAAGCCGACGAGCACGCCGGCGGCGCCCGTGCGCATCAGGTGCAGGGCGGCGGTGTAGGTGGCGGCGCCGCCGACGATCACCGGCACGTCGAGGTCGTAGATGAACTTCTTCAGGTTCAGCGGCTCGGCGACGCTCGACACGTGCTCGGCCGAGACGGTCGTCCCACGGATGACGAACAGGTCGACGCCCGCCTCGACCACGGTCTGGTAGAGCTCCTGGGTGCGCTGCGGAGTGAGGGAGCCCGCGACCGTGACGCCGGCCTCGCGGATCTCGGCGAGGCGCTCCTTGATGAGCGCGGGCTTGATCGGCTCGGAGTACAGCTGCTGCATGCGCGCGGTCGCCCGCGTCTCGTCGAGCCCGGCGATCTCGTCGAGCAGGGGCTCGGGGTTCTCGTACCGGGTCCACAGGCCCTCGAGGTCGAGGACGCCGAGTCCGCCGAGCTGACCGAGCATGATCGCGGTGCGCGGGCTGATCACGGAGTCCATCGGGGCGCCGATGACCGGGATCTCGAACGGGAACGCGTCGATCGTCCACGCCGTGGAGACGTCCTCCGGGTTGCGGGTGCGCCGGGAGGGCACCACCGCGATGTCGTCGAACGTGTATGCGCGACGAGCGCGCTTGCCTCGGCCGAGCTCGATCTCCTGAGTCACCCCCTCAGACTACCCGGCCCGCCTCTGCGTCACGGGTCAGACGGGGGTGCGGTCCGTGGCCGCGCCCGGGGATCAGGCGGCGTAGCGCCCGGAGGCGATCGCGCGGGCGCGCTTCTTCTCGGCCTCCTCCTCGCGGTTCTTCGGCGGCGTGGTCGCGACGAGGTCGTCGAGCAGGTGCTGGGTGAGGTGCGCGATCTCGGCGACGGCGTGGTCGAACGCCTCCTGGTTCGCCTTGGACGGCTTGGTCGTCCCGGCGATCTTGCGCACGTACTGCAGGGCGGCGGCGTGCACCTCGTCGGAGGTGGCGGCGGGCTCGAAGTTGTGAAGGGTGTGGATGCTGCGGCACATGCCCGTCACGCTACGCCGCACCGCCGACGCGGGGAAGCCGCGGCGCCCGCCCGGACCGCCGCTACAGGCGGTGCTCGCTGCGCGGCAGCACCTCGAGCACGTGCGGCAGCTTGTTCGGGAAGCACGCCCGGAACAGCTCGGTGATCTGCGGATCGGATCCGTAGTCGTCGACGATCCGCAGGCCGATCAGGGTGCTGATCAGCATGCCCTCGGCCAGGAAGCTGCGGGCCTCGTCGGCGTCCAGTCCCATCTCGTCGCGGAAGAACCGCCAGACCTCGGCGAAGCCGCGGCGTGCAGCGACGCCGATCGTCGGGTGGCTGCCGAGCAGATACGCGTGCGCGAGGGTCTGATGCAGGCCGCGCACCTCGATGAGATCGACGTACGCCTCGCCGATCCGCTTGCCGACCGGGTTCTCGCCGCCCTCGTCCGGGGCGGCGAGCGCGGCGCGGAACGCGCCGAGCAGCCGATCGAGCGCGAAGCCGATCGTGGCGAGGAAGAGGTTCTCCTTGGAGCCGAACAGCCGCACGACGTAGGGCTGGCTCACGCCGGCCGCTCGGGCGACCTCGTCGGTGGTCGCGCCCTCGTAGCCGCGCGCGCCGAACACCGTGAGCGCGGCGAGGATGATCTGCGCACGACGCTCGTCCGAGGAGAGGCGGCGGCCCGTGTCCTCGGGCTCGGCGGCCCTGCCGGAAGCCGTTGCGGATGTCATCCCGAAAGATTATCAGCGAATGACTTGACTTGTAATCATGGGATTACTACATTGCTTCCCAGGCAAGTAATCATCCAATGACAACTGGAGCTTCCATGTCCGAGTCCTCCCCCGCCGTCGCGGCCCGCCGCCCGCATCCGATCGCCCTCGTCATCGCCGCCGCGGCACTGCCGATGTTCATGGCGACCCTCGACAACCTCGTCATGACCAACGCCCTGCCCGTGCTGCACCGCGAGATGGGCGCGAGCATCGAGCAGCTGCAGTGGTTCGTGAACGCCTACACGCTCGCTTTCGCCGGTGCGATCCTCGTCTTCTCCGCGCTCGGCGACCGGTTCGGCCGCCGCACCGTGTTCGCGGCCGGCATCGCCCTGTTCGGCGCCGGCTCCCTCTTCGCCGCGCTCAGCGCGGACCCGGGCCAGCTGATCGCCGCCCGCACCGCGCAGGGTCTCGGCGCCGCGGCGGTCATGCCGCTCTCGCTGGCGCTGCTCACCGGCGCGGTTCCGGCCGCACGCCGGGCGCTCGCGATCGGCATCTGGGGCGGCGTGTCCGGCCTCGGCGTCGCCGTCGGCCCGCTCATCGGCGGCGCGATCATGGAGGGCTGGAACTGGCAGGCGATCTTCTGGATCAACGTGCCCGTCGCGATCGTGGCGATCCCGCTCGCCCTGCTCGTGCTGAACAACGACTTCGGCGCGCGCGTCCGCATCGACGTGCCGGGCGCGGTGCTCGCGGCGGCCGGGGTGCTCGCGCTCGTGCACGCGATCGTGCGCGGCAACGACGACGGCTGGGACTCGGTCGGCGTGATCGCCGAGCTCGCCCTGGGCGGTGCGCTCGTGCTCGCGTTCCTCGTCTGGCAGCTGCGCTCGCGCACCCCGCTCATGCCGCTGCGCCTGTTCCGGGACCGGTCCTTCTCGATCACGAACGTCGTCGGCTTCGCGTTCAGCTTCGGGACGTTCGGATCCGTCTTCATCCTCATCCAGTACCTGCAGGTCGTGAAGGGAGCGACGCCGCTCGAAGCCGCCGTGCAGACCACGCCGTGGACGCTCGCGCCGATGTTCGTCGCCCCGATCGCCGGCATCATCGCGCCGCGCGTCGGGACCAGGATCCTCCTCGTGGCCGGCCTGCTGCTGCAGGGCGTCGCCCTCGGCTGGATGGGCCTGGAGATCACGCGCGACCTCGACTACGCCACGCTCGTCGCGCCGTTCATCCTCGCCGGCGTGGGCATGGGACTCGTGTTCGCGCCCTCCGCGACCGCGCTGCTCGCCACGCTCGGGCTGGTCGACCACGCCAAGGCGTCCGGCGTGAACTCGACCGTCCGCGAGCTCGGCGTCGCGCTCGGCACCGCGGTGATGACGGCGATCTTCGTCGGCGCGGGCGGTCAGCTGCTGCCCGACCACTACGTCGACGCCGCGCGCCCCGCCGTGCTCACCGGATCCGCCGTGCTCTTCGCCGCGACGCTCATCGCCCTGCTGCTGCCGGCGGGCCGGGGTGCGCACGGGGCCGGGGAGGCCGCGATCGCGGCGGAGTCCGAGTCGGCGTCGGCGTCGGCGTCGGCGTCTACCGCACCGGAGCCCGTCCCGGCGGCGTGATCCACACGATCATCCGGCGGGAGAAACGACGAATGGCGGGAGGATCCGTAGGGATCCGCCCGCCATTCGTCTTCCGTCCAGCCATCCGTCCCGGCGCGGGACGGACGGCTTCGGGTCACTTCTTGTAGTTCGGGGCCTCGACCACGATCTGCACGTCGTGCGGGTGCGACTCCTTGAGCCCGGCCGCGGTGATGCGGACGAACTTGCCGCGGGCCTTGAGCTCCTCGATCGTGCGCGCACCGACGTAGAACATCGACTGGCGCAGGCCGCCGACGAGCTGGTACGCGACGGCGGAGAGCGGGCCGCGGTACGGGACCTGGCCCTCGATGCCCTCGGGGATGAGCTTGTCGTCGCTGGGCACGTCGGCCTGGAAGTAGCGGTCCTTCGAGTACGAGGTCTGCTTGCCGCGGGTCTGCATCGCGCCGAGGGATCCCATGCCGCGGTACTGCTTGAACTGCTTGCCGCCCTGGAAGACGATCTCGCCCGGCGACTCGTCGGTGCCGGCGAGGAGGGATCCGAGCATCACGGCGTCGGCGCCGGCGACGAGCGCCTTGGCGATGTCACCGGAGTACTGCAGACCGCCGTCGGCGATGACCGGGACGCCGGCCGGGCCCGCGGCGAGCGACGCCTCGTAGACGGCGGTGACCTGCGGCACGCCCACGCCGGCGACGACGCGGGTGGTGCAGATGGAGCCGGGGCCGACGCCGACCTTGACGGCGTCCACGCCCGCGTCGACGAGCGCCTGCGCACCCTCGCGAGTCGCGACGTTGCCGCCGATGATGTCGATGTGGTCGAAGGACGGATCCGCCTTCAGACGCTTGACAAGGTCGATCACGCCCTGCGACTGGCCGTTCGCGGTGTCGACGACGAGCACGTCCACGCCCTTGTCGCGCAGCGCCTCGGCACGCTCCCACGCGTCACCGAAGAAGCCGATCGCGGCGCCGACGCGCAGGCGGCCCTGCTCGTCCTTGGTGGCGAGCGGGTACTTCTCGCTCTTGTCGAAGTCCTTGATGGTGATGAGGCCGGCGAGCTTGCCGTCCGCGTCGATGAGCGGCAGCTTCTCGACGCGGTGCTTCGCGAACAGCGCGATGACCTGCGCGGCCTCGACGCCGACCGGGGCGGTGACGAGGTTCTCGCTCGTCATCACGTCGCGGGCGAGCGTGGTCTGCTTCGCCTTGCCCGACACGAAGCGCATGTCGCGGTTCGTGACGATGCCGACGAGGCGGCCCTCGGGGTCGACCACGGGCAGGCCCGAGATGCGGTACTTCGCGCACAGCGCGTCGACCTCGGCGATCGTGGCCTCGGGGGTCGTCGTGATCGGGTCGGTGATCATGCCCGACTCGCTGCGCTTGACGCGGTCGACCTGCGTGGCCTGGTCGGCGATGGAGAGGTTGCGGTGCAGGATGCCCAGGCCGCCCTCACGGGCGATCGCGATGGCCATGCGCGCCTCGGTCACGGTGTCCATGGCGCTGGAGAGCAGCGGCGTGGCGACCGAGATCCGGCGCGTCACGCGGGACGAGGTGTCCGCCTCGCTCGGGATCACGTCCGTGTGCCCCGGAAGAAGCAGAACGTCATCGTAGGTCAATCCGACAAAGCCGAACGGGTCGTGCTGCTCCATGGGCTGGGGGGCTCCTCTTTCTCGCGTGTGTATAGCCTAAGCGCGGAATCTGAGCGTTTCATTCCCGCGCATGTCGATGGGATCCCGAATCCGATGTCAGAGCGGATCGGGGGTCGCCTCGAGCGCGGAGCGGCTCCGTTCGCGCCGTGCGGTGACCGCGAGGTCGGCGACGAACACGGCGATCGCGATCCACATCACGGCGAATCCGATCCAGCGCGCCGGTGGCATCTCCTCGTGCTTGAGGAGCACCCCCTCGGCGAACTGCATGACCGGGGTGATGAACTGGATCATACCGATCGCGACGAGGCCGATCCGGCGCGTCCCGGCCGCGAAGAGCAGCAGCGGCACGGCCGTGGCGATCCCGGCGAAGCTCAGCAGCAGCGCGTGCACGGGACCGTTCGCGCCCATCGTGATCCCGGTCGTCGCGCCCACCGCGATGAGCTGCACGACCGCGACCGGCAGCAGCCAGAGCGACTCCAGGGTGAGCCCGCTGATCGCGTCGACGGAGGGTCCGATCTTCTTCTTGACCAGGCCGTACAGGCCGAACGACGCGGTCAGGAGCAGCGCGATCCAGGGGAACTTCCCGTACGCGAAGACGATCACACCGATCGCGACGACGGTGATCCCGATCGCGACCCACTGCATCCGGCGGATCCGCTCGTGCAGCACGAAGAAGCCGAGCAGCATCGTGGCGATCGGGTTGATGAAGTAGCCGAGGCTCGTCTCGACGATGTTGCCGCCGAGGGTGGCGAGGACGAACACCTGCCAGTTGACGTAGATGAGCGCGCCGGCGAGGGCCGTGAGCGCGGCCAGGCGCGGCTGCCGCAGGATCGCGATGACGCGGGCCCAGCCGCGGGTGACCGTGAGCAGGATCAGGCAGAAGACGAAGGACAGCGCGACGCGCCATGCCACCAGCTCCCACGCGCCGGTCGGCTCCAGCAGCAGGAAGTAGAGGGCGAGAAGGCCCCAGAGCAGGTAGGCGCCGACCGCCGAGGCGACGCCGACGGACTGGGCGCTGCGTTCAGTGGTGGTCACCGATCAACCCTAATGCGACGGCGCTCCCCCGGATGGTCCGCCTGCCCTCTCGGCTCGGCCCTGCTTGTTCAATCTCTCCGCGCTCACACCCCACGCTCACTCCCCACGCTCACGCCCCACGCTGCTCTTCTCGCCGGAAAACGGAGAGCCGGGTCCGTCGATCCGGCGTGTCGATGGGGATCCGTCCGCGACGCGCCGCGATCCTCTCCGTTTTCCGAGGCCGGATCGGATCCTCCGGGGCCGGATCGGATCCTCGGGGCCGGATCGGATCCCCGGGGGCCGGGGGGCCGGGGGGCCGGATCCCGGGGGCCGGGGACGACGAAGGCCCGGATGCGCAGGGCATCCGGGCCTTCGATACGTCAGTGCGAGCTCAGCGCACGACCACCGCGAGGACGTCGCGAGCCGACAGCACGAGGAACTCCTCGGCGCCGAACTTCACCTCGGTCCCGCCGTACTTGCTGTAGAGCACGCGGTCGCCGACGGTCACGTCGAGCGGAACGCGGTTGCCGTTGTCGTCGATGCGGCCGGGGCCCACGGCCACGACCTCGCCCTCCTGGGGCTTCTCCTTGGCGGTGTCGGGGATGACCAGGCCACTCGCGGTGGTCTGCTCGGCCTCGACCTGCTTGATGACGATGCGGTCCTCGAGCGGCTTGATGGAAACCGACACGGTCTACCTCTTTCTTGACGGTTCAAGACTGGTTAGCACCCTCAGCCCGAGAGTGCTAACGACAGTCTAGGCACATCGCTGGCACTCATGCAATGCGAGTGCCAGCCGGGCGGGAGTTCCGCGGAGGCGCCCCGCCCTAGGCTGGACGGATGGACATGGCCGAGCTCACGACCCTGCTGACGCCCGAGGCACTGCGGATGCTGGACGAGCTCGGGCCGATCGAGTCCACCGACGCCGCCGCGAAGGCCGTGATGCGGCTGCGGTCCGCCGGGCACTCCCCCGCGTTCGTCTCGGCCGTGGTCGGGCAGGCCCGGCTGCGCACGAAGGCCACCGCGAAGTTCGGCGAGTTCGCCCCGCGCATGCTGTTCACGCGGGCGGGGCTCGAGCAGGCGACCCGGCTCGGCGTCGCCGCACGGCACGCCGGCCGGATGCGGTCGGCCGGCGTCGGGCACGTGTCGGATCTCGGCTGCGGGATCGGCGGCGACGCGCTCGCCTTCGCCGGCGCCGGCCTGCGGGTCACCGCGGTGGACGCGGACGAGGTCACGGCCGCGCTGGCGGCGTTCAACCTCGCGCCGTTCGGGTCGGACGCCGAGGTGCGGCACGGGTTCGCGCAGGATCATGCGCCGGGCTCTTCGACGAACTCGGAGACAGGGACCGAGGCGGTCTGGCTGGATCCCGCCCGGCGCACCTCGGGGCACAGCGAGACCAAGCGGGTCTCCGCCGACGACTACTCACCGTCGCTGGACTGGGCGTTCGCGCTCGCGGAGCGGATCCCGACCGGCATCAAGCTCGGGCCCGCGCACGATCGCGACGCGATCCCCGCCGGCGTCGAGGCGCAGTGGGTGAGCGCGGACGGCGACGTCGTCGAGCTCGTGCTGTGGTCGGGGATCCTCGCCCGCGAGGGCGTCCGGCGAGCGGCTCTCGTGATCCGCGGCGACCGCAGCCACGAGCTGACCGCGCCCGCCGACGCCGAGGACGCCGAGGTCCGCGAACTCGGCGCCTATCTGCACGAGCCCGACGGGGCGGTGATCCGCGCCCGGCTCATCGGCGACCTCGCCCGCAGCCTCGACGCGGGCATGCTCGATCCGCACATCGCGTACCTCACCTCCGACGCGCCCGCCGACAGCCCGTTCGCGGCATCGTTCCGGGTGCGCGAGGTGCTGCCGATGAACCCGAAGGTGATCGGCGCGACGCTGAAGAAGGCCGGCATCGGCCGGCTCGAGATCAAGAAGCGCGGAGTGGACGTGGATCCCGCCGTGTTCCGCAAGAAGCTGGCCTTGCGCGGCGCCGAGGCGGCGACGCTGATCCTCGTGCGCGTCGGCGACAAGCGGCACGCGATCCTCGCCGACCGGGTCTGACGCCGGCGCACGGCGATCGCCCGGATCAGCTGTTGACGAGCGTCATCTCGAACGAGTAGAGATCGGGCCGGTAGCAGTGCCGGCCGAACTCGACGGCCCGGCCGTCGTTGTTGTACGCCGTGCGCTCCATCGTGAGCACCGCGGCGCCCTCGGGGATGCCGAGAAGCCGGCCTTCCTCGGCCGTGGCGCCGCGCGCGCCGACCTGCTGATACGCCACGCTGATCTGCGTGCCCCGCCCCTGGAGCACGCCGTAGAGGCCCCGCGTCCTGAGGTCGTCGTCGGCGATCGAGGCGAACTCGATGGGCAGCGAGTTCTCGAGCACGGCGAGCGGCACGCCGTCCGCATACCGGAGGCGACGCAGGTGCAGCACGTCCACCCCCTCCGGCACGGAGAGGATCTTCGCCGTCTCCGCATCGGCGGGGACGACCTCGCGCACGAGAAGATCCGTGGTGGGGTTCCGCGAGCCGCGCAGCAGGTCGTCGTAGAGCCCGGAGAGCTCGAACTTGCGGGTCACCGGTCGCTGCACGACCTGGGTGCCGATGCCGCGACGCCGCACCAGCAGCCCCTTGTTCACCAGCTCCTGGATCGCCCGCCGGATCGTCGGGCGGGAGATGCCGAGACGCTCGCCGAGCGACACCTCGTTCTCGAGCCGGATGCCGGTGGGCAGCGTGCCGTCGGCGATCGCCGCCTCGATGATCTCGGCGATCTGGTAGTAGAGCGGTATGCGTCCGGAGCGGTCGAGGCGAAGGAAGAGATCGCCGGTCGGAAGAGGCTCGCCGACCTCGCCGTTGCCCGTCGTGCTCATGTCGCCCCCTGACCGTGAAAGCCCCTCCGACTTTGTCACAATCATAAGACAACAGCATGAACAGCCCGGGACCCGGCCCGCGTGACGGACCGGGTCCCGGCGTTCGCGGTCGGCTACGCCCGGGCCGCGACGAGGTCCCGGGTGAACCGGGTGTCGACGAGATCCTCGAAGGCCGGCGCCGTGGGCACCATCTTCTCATCGGCGAGGATCCCCATCCAGCGTCCGACCGCAGCGGGATCGAAGGCCGCGCTCGCCCACACCTGACTCGCGGCGAGCTCCGCCTGCACCGACCGGAGCAGCTCCTGGTCGGCGTCCGGCCACCGCTCGGCGAGCACGGCCCGGACGACCGGGTCATCCGCCGACATCCGGGTCATGGCCTCGGCGATGCACGCGCTGAACCGGGAGATGCGGTCCGCGAGCTCGTCCACACGGTCGGCGAGGCAGTAGTAGACACTGTTCGGCATGATGCCGCCCGCCTCGAGGTGCCGGAAGACGATCGTCCCGCCGCCGGCCGCCTGCAGCTGCGCGGCCGAGGTGAGGTCGAGGATGATCCCGTCGCCCGTGCCCGCGCGGTACATGTCCAGCAGCATCCTGGTGGACAGATCGCGGATGAACGTCACGTCGCGCGGGTCGATCCCCTGCTCGCGGATCAGACCCGCCGTGAACGCGTACGGAGCGCTGCCGCCGGCACCGGGGGCGAGGATCGTCATTCCCCGCAGCTGTGCGAGGTCGAACGCGGGGATGTCCTCGCGCAGGACGATCGCCATCGGGAACTGGTGGTTCAGCTGGCAGACGACGGTCAGCCGCGGTTCGGCACCGTAGAGCATCCCCGGCACCCAGATCCCGCCCAGGGCCAGGTCCGCCTCCCCCGAGACGAGGTCGTCGAGCACGCCCGTCCACGGATCCTTCGCCCGAGCGACGACCGTCAGCCCCGCCTTCTCGAACAGCCCCGCCGCGTCGGCCACGTACTCGGGCAGGTAGTTCTGGCCGTTCGCGGTGGCGGAGATCCTCAGTGCGTCCATAACAGCTCCTTCGCTTCGCCGGGCGGCCCCGCCCGGCGATCATCTGGTGGCGACTCGGGGCAGCACAGCCGCTGCTGCGGCGCCTCTGCCCTCGCCTCAGCGTACGTCAACTAAGACATGAACGGAAGACATCTTATTGATCTCTTGACTTAACAAAGTTCGAGGACTAGAACTTCCCTTACACCACCCCCGACAATCACGTGCAGGGACGGTCAGTTCAACGTCGAACTCCTGCACGGCAAGGGATAAGGAGATCCCGCAATGACCACCAACGATCGGGCCGAAAGGCACGACACCGCCGCCCCGCCCTCCCCCGGCGTCCCGAAGCCGGGCGAGGGCACGCTCACCACCGCCATCGAGCGGATCGGATGGACGCGCGTCCATACGTTCGTCGTCGTCATGGTGCTCGGCGGGATGTTCTTCGACGCGCTCGAGCAGGACACCACCGGAGCCATCGTCGAAGGACTCAAGGCCAGCTTCGGCATGGGCACAGCCCAGATGACGCTGCTGAACACGGTGATGATCATCGGCGGACTCGTCGGCCGGCTGCTCACCGGCTGGATGGCGGATCGCTACGGTCGTCGGTTCGTCCTCTCGTTCAACCTGGTCCTGTACACGATCGGCGGTCTGCTCAGCGCCGTCGCGCCGGATGCCGGCTGGCTCTTCGTCACCCGCTTCATCGTCGGTGTGGGCCTGGGCGGCGAGTTCACCGTCGGCCTCGCGCTCGTCTCCGAGATCGTGCCGACCCGGTTCCGCGGAACGGTGGCGGCGTCCCTGAACATCGGCTCCGGCGGCATCGGCAACTTCGTCGCCTTCGGCCTCTTCCTGATCGTCCTGGGACCGCTCAACGACGTCCTCGGCGGCACCGCGAGCAGCTGGCGCTGGCTCTACGTGTTCCTCGCGGTTCCCGCGCTCCTCGTCATCGTCATCCGCCGGTACATGCCCGAATCCCCGCGGTTCCTGCTGTCCCAGGGGCGCGTCGACGAGGCCAACCGCGCCCTCACCGTCCTCAACTCGCAGAGCCTCATCCCGCGCTCGGAGCAGAAGACGCTCACGCCGCGGGTGTACGTGACCGAGGCCGACGTCCCCAAAGCGGCGAACCGGCGCGTCCCGCTCCGCAGCCTCTTCGCCACGCACTCGCTCGGCCGGACGGCGGCGATCGGAATCGCGTCCTGGATGTCCTTCGGCGCCCAGATCACCCTGCTGGTCCTGATGCCCACCATCCTCCTCTCGAAGGGGTACAGCATCACGGCGAGCCTCGGATTCACCATGATCATGAACCTCGGCAGCCTGGTCGGCGCGAGCGCGGCGGCGTACTTCGCCTACCGGTTCCGGCGCAAGGCGGTCGTGGTCCTGGGGGCGGTCCTCGGCTGCCTCTCGGCGATCGCCTTCGCGAGCTTCTCGAACGGCGTCGCGCTGATCCTCGTGCTGGGCGCCGTCTTCCAGTTCTTCGCGCTCCTGCTCAACACGACCCTGGCCGCGTGGTCGCCGGAGATCTACCCGACGCACGTCCGCGCCCTGGGGACGTCGGTCGTCAACGGGATCGGCAACGTGTCCGGTGCCGTCATGCCGCTGATCGCCGTCCCGCTGTTCGCCGCGTTCGGCGTCCCCGGCGTCTTCATCCTCCTCGCCGGGATGTACGTCCTGCTGGCGATCGCCGCGGTGTTCGCGCCGGAGACGCACGGCAAGACGCTCGAGGACATCAACCCCGAGGACGCGGTCATCAGCATCGCCTGACCGCGCCGGGGACGATCCCCACCGCCCGGCGGCTTCGACGCCGATTCAGACAAGACAGAGAGAAGAGAAGACATGAGTTCGACAGAGCAGCTGCTGAAGGGCTTCGAACCCGACTTCGAGTTCGTCGGAGCGCCTCCGCTGGCCGAGGCCGAGTATGCGGATCGGATCCGCCGGGTGCGCCGGGACGCGACGGTCGCCGGATACGACGCCGTGGTGGTGCACACCGGCCCGGCCGGCTGGTACCACACCACCAACGACTATCTGCGCTACCTCTGCGACTGGGCGCGGGAGGGCGTGCTGATCATCCCGACGGACGAGACGGGCACGCCCGAGATCGTCTCCTTCTGGACCGAGACGGTCCTGCTGCCGCCGAAGGGCGAGCCGGTGGGCATCGACGACATCTGGCAGGTCTCCCCCTTCGGGCGGGAGAGCGTCGGCCGTCCGGGGTCGCCGTTGAAGAAGACGGTCGAGGCGGTGGCCGACATCCTCGATCGGCTCGGGCTCTCCCGCGGGAGCATCGGGCTGATCGGCGATGCCCAGGGCAGTGCGGCCGGCTTCTTCACGGGGATCCGCGCGGTGATGCCAGGCGCCGAGTTCGCGAACGACAACGGGATCGTGGACCGGATGCAGCGGGTGCGGTCGGCGGGCGAGGTCGCGCTGATCCGCTCGGCGGCCCAGCTCATCGACATCGCCTGCCAGGCGGCGTACCACGTCACCCGCCCCGGCGTCACCGACTACGAGATCTACGCGGCGTTCACGTACGCGCAGCTCTCCCGGGGCGGCGAGACCGGCGACGGCTACCAGATCGGCATCAGCAGGTACGGCGCGCACTGCGGCAAGCCCTACGGGCACGTCGTGCGCCCTGGCGACCTGATCAACCTGTACGTCTCGAACGTCAGCTACCACGGCTACTGCGCGCAGACCGCGCGAATGATCGCGGTGGGCGACGTGACCGAGGAGCAGGACCGTGTCCTGGAGATGTGCACCGAGGGCGTGTACCGGGCGGAGCAGCTCATCAAGCCCGGGGCGCGCTTCCAGGATCTGCACAACGCCGCGTTCAGCTCGTACATCGAGCGGGGCTACATGACGGACGCGGAGACGCGCACGATGCCCTACATCTGGTCCGCCCTGGACGACGGCAGCCCTCGGCAGGTTCCGAAGCAGTACGTCGAGGACGAGGACTGGGAGGCGCAGGGGCGCAAGCTCATGCACGTGTGGCCCGCGACGAAGGGACCGCACAACCCGAACCTGGGTCACGCCGTCGGCACCCCGATGCTGCCGCACTACAACGTGACGTCGCACAACACCGACGTCATGGAGCCCGGCATGTGCTTCGTGCTGCACGCGCAGTGGCTCGAGCCGCTCGTCTCCGGATGCAACGTCGGCAACATGTACGTCGTCACCGAGGACGGGTTCGAGAACCTGAGCAACCACACGCCCCTGGACACGCACCGTGTCGAAGTCGCGAAGTCGCTGACGCTCGCGTGACGCGCACCTCCCTCTGAGGACACCCGCTCGGCCGGGGTCCGGTGAAGCACCGGGCCCCGGCCGATCCACGCGCGGGAACGACGCTGCTCATGCGGGCTCCAGCTCCGTCGCCATGTCCATCGCCGTCACGTCGACCAGATCCTCGTACGGGATCGGATCGCGGAACAGCGGAACATCGTGCTGGAACGCGATCCACCGTTCGTAGGACTCGCGCGTGATGCGCGTGCTCTCCCAGGTCTGCGTGGCGAGGAGGTAGTCGATCACCGGCTCCAGCACGGCGGGGTCGGCGTGCGGCAGCACCTGCGTGCCGATGCTCAGCAGCTCAGGCACCTTCTCGCTCATCACGCGGTCCATCGCCCGCTGCACGCCGATCAGCATGCGGCCGACCCGATCGCTCAACTCCTCGACCCGATCACGACGGACGTAGTAGACGCTGTTCGGCACCGGACCGCCGAGCCGGGCCAGGTTGTAGCTCATCGCTCCCGCCCCGCGCGCCTGCAGGCTCGCCGCCGTGTAGAGGTCCACCAGGATCGCGTCGCCCAGGCCGGATTCGAAGCACTCGGTGAGCAGCTCGGTCGACAGGTCCCGGACGAAGCGGCAGTCGCGGGGATCCACGCCGGCCTCCTTCATCACGCCGGCCAGGAAGGTGTATCCGGCCGTGCCGCCCGCACCGGGCACGACGATCGTCTTGCCGCGCAGGTCGGGCAGCGTGAAGCCCTCGACGGGCGTGCGCAGGACCACCTCCTGGGCGTACCGTCCGTTGAGCTGCCCGACGCACACGAGATCGCGGTCGGAGCCGTGCAGCATCGCGGGCACCCAGAGCCCGCCCAGGGCGACGTCGGCGGTCCCGTCGGCCAGCTTGTCGAGCAGGTCCTCCCAGGGATCCTGCGGATCTCGGATGACCTCGAGGTCCTGCTCGGCGAAGTAGCCGCTCTGCTCGGCAAGGTTGTGCACGAGGTAGTTCTGGCCCCATCCGGTCGATACCAGGTTCAGCGTGTCCATGAATGTCTCCTCACTATGTCGTCTCTGGTCGTCGTGCCGCCGACGGCCCTACGCACCGACCCGGTAGGGCTCCAGCGGAGTGTGGTGCGAGAGGTTCTCGTAGCCGTCCTCCGTCACCAGGTAGAGGTCCCCGATGTTGGAGCCGGCCACCTGCGGCTCGAGCCACTGCGCGTGCAGCACGAAGATCATGCCGGGCTTCAGGATCTCGGTGTTGAGCGAGGTGATGTTGTACTCCAGGAAGCCCATCATGTCGATCTGGTGGCCGAGGTTGGGGTTGTGCGGGCCCGGCGTCGCCGGGTAGACGTGCATGAGCGTGCGTCCCTGGGCCTCCCAGTCCGGATCCGGGACGTGCTGGTACGGGATCCTGCGGGGCGTGCCGTCGTCCTGCGCGCTCCAGTTGAACGGCATCCTGCCCGTCTCGACCGAGTCGAGGTATCCGCGCTCCACGTAGGCCTCGAACGCCGCGTTGTTCAGCGCGCTGGCGGGGATCCCCGGCCGGATGACCCGTTCGGCCCTGCGCACGGCGTCGACGGTCATGTCGAGCACTTCCTCCTGCTTGGCGGTGATGTCGCCGACCACCATCATCCGCGAGGTCTGCGAGGAGTAGCCGTGGTAGCAGACGTTCGAGACGTAGAGGTTGAGGATGTCGCCGTTTCGGATCGTCCTGCCGTAGGGCTTGCCGCAGTGCGTGCCGAACTCGTTGACGCCGAGCTGGTAGCCGTCACCGGTCTCGCCGCCGCGCGTCATCTGGGCGTAGGTGAAGGCGGCGTACACCTCGTAATCGGTGACTCCCGCACGCAGGACGTGGCACGCGGCCTCGTAGCCGATGCTCACCAGCCGGCTGGCGGCGCGGATCTGATCCTGCTCGGCCTTCGAGCGGACCAGCTGCATGCGATCGATGATCCCGGCGTCCTCGACGAACTTCGCACTCGGCAGGGCCTCGCGCAGGCCGGACCAGATCGGCGTCGACTGGAGGTCTCCGATCAGGCCGATCTGCGTGCGGGTGAGTCCCATCCGCTTCAGCACCGAGACGGACGCGGCGATGACGTTGTCCGTGGTGTTCCCTGGACGACCCGTGTACTCGCGGCCCACGATGCCCACCTGCCAGATGTCCGCGATGCCGACGGCCTCGCCGGCCGGCGGGAGCAGCACCGCTCCGGAGTAGATCGTGAGCAGCTCCGGTGCGATGTTCTCGTCGGTGGGGAGGATCAGTACTCCCTCCCGCGGCCAGTCGCACACGTAGCGCAGGTAGCCGTTCGAGGTGTGGTACCAGCCCACCATGCTCGCGTTGATGAGGATGACCTCGTGACCCGCGACGACGGCGTCGCGACGGATCCGGCGGATGCGGTCCTCGTAGTCCGACTCGGGCACCTGGCCGATCGGTTCGAACTCGAAGGACGGTTCGAACCCCCTCAGCAGGTCTTCGAAACGTTCGATCTTGACGGCGCCTGGTTCACGCATCCGGCATCCTCTCTCTACGGTCCCGTGTGCCCGGGAATGGGGTGATCAGGTCTGTGCGGTCGCGGCCGGGGAGGTCGGTCATACCTCGATCTCCTCGAGGTCGCGGCCCCGCGTCTCCGGCGGCACCAGGACGGCCAGCGTGATGATGCCGTACATCACGGCGAACATCACGAAGACGCCGTTGATCCCGACCGCCACGGCGACCGCGGCTGCGATCGGCGGCAGCAGCATGCTCGACGACGTCGAGATGGCGTTCAGGAACGAGGTGCCCCGGGCGCGGATCGCGGTCGGGAACTGCTCCGGCCACCACGCGGCCAGGGTCGTGTTCAGCAGCATCGAGCAGATCTTGAACAGCGCGCCGAAGAGCATGATCGTCACCGGATCCTGTGCGAACAGGGCGAAGGAGATGCCGACGATGCAGCCGGCGAAGGCCGCGAGGATCAGCACCCGCTTGCGCGCGACCTTGCCCGCGAGGAATGCGGCCAGCGATGCGCCGGTCAGCCCGCCGAGGTTGGTGATCATCGTGAACAGCAGGCTGTCGGTGATCGAGTACCCCTTGTCCATCAGCATGACGGGCAGCAGGACGAAGAGCGTGCCGTTGGCTCCGAAGGAGAGCCACGACGCGAGGCCGAGGGCGGCCAGCTTGCGGATGGACTTCCCGGTCGTGAAGAGCACCTTCAGCGGCGACTTGTCCTTCGACGCGGGAGCGGGGATGTCCGCCTCAGTGACGAAGGTCTTCACCTCGTCGTCCGAGACCTTGGTGCGCAGCGACCCGGACTCGAGGATCGTCAGCACCCTGTTCGCGCCGAGCACGTCCCCCTTGGACAGCAGATACCGCGGCGACTCGGGCAGATACCGTCGGAAGAACACCACCATCAGCGATGGGACCGCGAGGAAGACCAGCAGCCACCGCCAGCTGTGCACGGTGCCGCCGAGCATGTCGTTCATCCCGCCGAGCACCAGCAGGAAGAGCGCATAGGCGACGAAGTTGCCGATGCCGCCGGATCCGATGTTCAGCGAGGCCGACACCGTGCCGCGGTGCCGGGTGGCGACCATCTCCGAGATCATCGCCAGGCCGATGGTGAACTCACCGCCCAGACCGATGCCGACGACGATGCGGAAGAGGACGAACAGCTCGATGTTCGGGGACAGCGCCGTGAGAAGTCCCCCGATCGTGTACAGCAGCAGATTGAGGCTGAGCACCCAGCGGCGTCCGAACTTGTCGCCGAGGTAGCCGGCCAGCAGGCGTCCGATGATGAAGCCGAACGTCTCGAACGTCGCCATGAATCCGAGCTGCTGGGTCGTGGTGTCGAAGCTCGCGTGCAGGCCGCCGGCGATGGCGCCCATCGCGTTCTCCTCGAGAGCCGAGAAGAACATTCCGGCGAGGACCAGGGCGAGGATGACCTTCTGCGCGCGATTGAAGCCGATCCTGTCGAGAACGACCGGTATCGCGGCGGTTCCGGTCGGAAGGGGGGCGCGCTGCCCCTGATCGCGTGTCGATTGAGAGTGCTGCTGTCCATCCATGACGGTCTCCTTTGACCTGGGTATGGCCCGAACATCGGCGAGAAGCGTGAATCGTCAACGGGACTGCGTGGGCGAACGCGTCGAAATCCAGACCGCGGCGGCGATCGCGGAGCCCTCCGGGTGGAGAGAGCCGGATCACCCGTCCATCTCACTGGTATGCAATGTGGTGACCATAGCAACCGCGAACGAACGTTGTAAACCCCAATTTGCCCGAAAAATCAGGGATCAATTGACTTGCAGTCAACGTCAGTTGATCTACATCTACCCTGATTGCATACCAGTTGCTAAGATCGGGCTCATTCGGAATCCTCAGCGAGCTCTGCGGACTTCCGGCGGCGCCGGCGGCGCCGGCGAGTTCGCGCGCCGTTTTCGACGGAAGGAGGGCATCGAGCGACGTGTGGCGACCGCGACTTGCAAGAATGGCTCATGCATACCGCGCGGAGCACACGGTGACCACGGATCAGCAAGAGGCGATCTCCTCGTCGGAGCAGGCGTATCTGCTGACCCGCGAGGCGATCATCGCCGGCGATCATCCCTCCGGCGCCCGCCTCACCGAGCGCGTGATCTCCGACGCCCTGCACATGTCCCGGGTGCCCGTCCGGGAGGCGCTGCGGCGCCTCGAGGACGAGGGGTACATCCGCACCTATCCGCAGCGCGGCGCCGTGGTCAACCAGCTCACGCTCAAGGACGCGGTCGAGCTCTACGACATGCGGCGCATCCTCGAGGTGCCGGCGGCGCAGCAGGCGGCCCTCGCGGTGGCCGAAGGGCGCGCCTCTCCGCATCTGAAAGACGCGCTGGATCAGGCGGCGTCGGCGACGCTGGCGGTCGACCGGTCGGAGATCCAGCTGGCGAACAGGAGCTTCCACGCCGCCGTCGCCGCATTGAGCGGCAACGACCTGCTCATCAAGACCACGGCTCCGCTCCTCGGCCGCTTCCGGTGGCTGAGCGCGCTCAGCGGCGGAGCGGATCCGGATGTGGAGCTCGCCGAGCACTCCGGGTTGTGCGAGGCGATCTACGCGGGCAACGCCGACCTCGCAGGGGCCCTGGCCTTCGCGCACATCGAACGAGGCAGGCTCTCATCGCTGCCGAAGCTCGCCCTGGTCCTTCCCCCGCGCTAGCGGCACCGACCGCCACTTCGCGCTATCCGAACCAGCCGAACCGGTAGGCCGCCCAGATCAGCCAGCCGGCGCTGTAGAGCGTCGCGACGGAGCCGAGGACGAGCGCCCAGATCGACATCGTCCGGCTCTCCAGCGGGCGGCGCAGGGACAGTGTCGCGGCGACCACGGCGATGAGCGCCACCGGGATCCCCCAGCCGACGAAGAGGGACGCGAACAGCGCGACGATCGCGGAGAGCAGGGCCCACGGCGCGAGCCGCGGCTCGTCGACCGGGATCGCGTCGGTGCCGACCGTCGGCTCCCAGGCCGTGTCCTCGACGGCGGATCCCTCGTGATCGAGCTGCGGGCCGCTCTCCGTGCGCACGGGCGTCGGCGCGGTCGGCAGCTTCGTGTACCGATCCGGATCCGTTCCCCCCGTGCTCACGGTCATCCGATCCCGGCGACGGCGCTCTCGGCGGCGCGGCCGGCGGCGGCGACCTGGATCTCGGTGACCGGCAGCGTGGAGTCCGCGCCGAACGCGAGCGTGGACGCCGGGCGGCCGGACGAGATGAGCTCCGCGGCGAGCACGGCGATCATCGCTCCGTTGTCGGTGCACAGCGACAGCGGCGGGATCCGCACGGTCACGCCCGCGGCGGCCGCCCGCTCCAGAGTCAGCTCGCGCAGCCGGCGGTTCGCGATCACCCCGCCGCCGAGCAGCAGCCGGGGCACGCCGCGGTCGGCGCACGCGGCGAGGGCCTTGGTCACGAGCACGTCGACGACGGCCTCGCGGAAGCTCGCGGCCACGTCGGCGACCGGGACCGGTTCGCCGGCGGCCTCAGCGCGCTCGATCCAGCGTGCGACAGCCGTCTTCAGGCCGGAGAAGGAGAAGTCGTAGCGATGCTTCTCGAGGTCGGAGGCGCGGGAGAGCCCGCGCGGGAACCGAATCGCGGCCGGGTCGCCGTCGAGCGCCGCGCGGTCGATCTCGGGGCCTCCCGGGTACGGCAGGCCGAGGATCCGGGCGACCTTGTCGAACGCCTCCCCCGCGGCGTCGTCCATCGTCTCGCCGAGCAGCTCGACGTCCGTCGTCAGGTCGCGCACGTGCAGCAGCGAGGTGTGCCCGCCGGAGACGAGCAGCGCGATGGTCGGGTACTCGAGCGGTTCGGAGTCGGGCGTGAGGATGTCCGCTGCGATGTGCCCGACGAGATGATTGACCGCGTACAGGGGCTTGCCGAGCGAGACGGCGAGGCCCTTCGCGGCGCCGATCCCGACCATGAGCGCCCCGGCGAGGCCCGGTCCGCTCGTGACGGCCACGGCGTCGAGGTCCTCCAGGCGCACCCGCGCCTCGGCGAGGGCGCGCTCGATCGCGGGCTGCAGCTCCTCGAGGTGGGCGCGCGCGGCGACCTCCGGCACGACCCCGCCGTAGCGCGCGTGCTCGTCCATGCTCGACGCGATCGCGTTGGACAGGAGCGTTCGCCCGCGGACGATCCCGATCCCGGTCTCGTCGCAGCTCGTCTCGATCCCGAGCACGAGCGGTTCGATCGCGCTCATCCGTGTCCCACTTCTTGTTGTGGCGTGTCCCCATTTCTGCTGTCCGAAGGCCCTTCGGACAGCAGAAAGTGGGACACGGTCTTTCGGTCCCGCCCGCGCAGGTCGAGCTTCATCACGATCGCGTCGACGTCGTCGGGCTGGTAGTAGCGGGGGCGCCGGCCGATCTCCACGAAACCCTCCGAGACGTACAGCCCCTCGGCGACCGGATTGTCGGCGCGCACCTCGAGGAACACCTCGTGGGCGCCGCGGGCGGCGGCCTCGCCCAGCAGCACCCGCAGCAGCGCTCTGCCGCGGCCGGATCCACGATGCTCGGCGTCGAGGGCGATGGTCTGGATGTCGGCGTCCGGGGAGCCCGCCAGGGCGCGCACGCCGCCGTAGCCGACGATCCGCTCCGCACCGCCCCCGGGCTCGACGTCGACGAAGTAGCGCCCGTGCGGGCTGTCGAGCTCGGCGGTCATCAGCTCGGTGCTCCACGCGTCGGTCGGGAACGAGCGGCGCTCGATGTCCATGATCCCGTCCAGATCCGCGCCGGTGGCCGGGCGGATCACAGGCCCACCCGCTTGGGCGCGGCGGGCACGCGCGCGTCGGGGGCGCGCAGGTACAGCGGCTCGGATCCGGCGAGCGTGCGGCCCGCGGCGAGCGCGCGCCGGGCGACCCGGGCGAGCGCCGCGGCGGAGAGCGAGGCGACCTCGATCCGGCGGAGCGCCCCCAGCCGGCGGTCGATCTCGGCGCGCGGCACGAGCACCGTGTCGACGACGACGTGCGGGATGCCGTCCACGTCGAGTCCCTCGTACACGGTGACGGCGCTCTCCCTGCGGCGGGCGTCGGTGAGGATCGCGAACGGCTGGGCCGGCGCCTCCTGCTCGTAGAACGCGAGCGCGGCGGCGTGGTGGCTGGGCACCGCGACGACCGGGATCCCCCGGCCGAGCGCGAACGCGCGGGCGGCGGCGATCCCGATGCGCAGGCCCGTGAACGGCCCGGGGCCCATGCCGGCGGCGACGTGGTCGATCCGCTCGTCACCGACGCTCGCGAGCACCTGCTCCATCAGGGCGCCGATCACCTCGGCGTGCCCGAGCGGTTCGGCGTTCGCGACCTCGACGAGGGTGCGTCCGTCACGGCCGATCAGACCGACGGCGGTGCCCAGGGAGGTGTCGACGCCAAGAATCACTCCTCCAGGGTAGTCAACGACTCCGTCGGCCGCGCGCGCCGCCACCGGTCACCGCCGCGATCGCGCGCCTGGCCCGCGGCCTCGCCGGCCGCGGCGGAGAGCGTGTCGAGGTCGAACCCGAGCACTCCGGCCTCGGCCCAACCGATGCTCGCCGACATCCGCATCCCCGCGAGGGGCCCGGTCTCCTCGAGCCTCGAGACGCGGGAGAGGACCTCCCGCAGGTGGTGCTGCATCTGCTCCTCCCCGCCGGGCAGGAGCACGAGCTCCTCGGCACGGGACAGCCAGACGGAGTCGGCCGTCGCCGGCATCGCCTCGCGCACGTGGGCGTGGAACATCTCCACGACCCTCGAGAACACGGCCTGCCCGCTCGCCTCCCGCAGGTCCTCGGGGTCGTCCAGACGGACGCGGAGCACCGACCACGCGGTGTCGCGGTGCTGCTCGGCGCGCGCCAGGCGGTCCCGCAGCAGATCCTCCCCCACGCCCGAGGCGCCGCCGGACGTGCGGCCCGACGTGCCGCGGTGCGCGGGCTCCTCGCGGACGAGGAGCAGGATCGTCACCGTCGCGCACACGCAGCTGAGCAGGATCCCGACGCCGTTCACGTCGCGCAGCATGCTGAGCTCGTCTCCCGGATTGGATCCGACGCCGAAGAACCCTGCGACGACGCCGAGTACGGCCACGACGCCGAACGCCCCGGAGATCAGCACGAGCGGCATCACCGCATCCCGCATGCCGAGCCGGGTCTGCAGCCGCAGCAGTTCGGACGCGACCAGGACGGCGAAGACCGCGACGGCCGAGAACACGATCCGGAACATCACCGGGTACAGGTCCGAGGTCGCGGAGGACGCGAGCAGCGCCGGGATCGCGAAGAGCGTGATCCCCACGGCGATCCAGTTCACCCGGCGGGCCGCGTAGTGCCGCACGCCCGCCCAGATCAGCGGCTCGAAGCACAGCACGAGACCCGCGGACAGCGCCCGCATGACGGCGTTGTCGGTCTCGTTGCCGACGACCCACAGGTAGGTGCCGATCATGCCCATGCCGAAGGCCGCCGACCATGCCACGGTCGCCGCACCCGGTCGGGGCAGCAGGCCGAGGGTCACCACGAGAGCTGTCGTCAGCGTGACCACGGCGATGAGGCTCACCGAGAGGTCGACGTGGATCCCCCCGGTGAGAGGGGCGGCTGCACCGTGGACGAGTGCCGGGATCATGTGTCCTCGCTCTGGATCGTGCGGCGCGGGAAGCGCACCCGGATGCGGGTGCCGGCGCCGGGTGCGCTGCCGACCTCGACGGACCCGCCGTGCTCGGTGACGATCCCCTGCACGACGCCCATCCCGAGCCCTGTGCCGGGGACGCCGCTGCGCACGGCCTCCTCCGCCCGGAAGTACGGCTGGAAGATCCGCTCGACATCGGCGGCGGTCATCCCGCGCCCCGTGTCGACGACGACGAGTTCGGCCTGCCCGTCTGCGGCGACGCCGACGTCGATGTCGATGCTGCCCCCGCTCGGGGTGTACTTGACCGCGTTGCTGAGCAGGTTGTCGATCACCTGCCGCAACCGGAACGGATCGCCTTGGATGAGCACGGTGTCCGACCCGGATGCCGCCAGTCTCTGCTGCCCCGCCTGCGCCGTCGGCGCGAACAGCGCGACCGCCGCATCGACGAGAGCGCGCAGATCGACCGGCTCGAACACGCGACGCGCGGCGGGTGCCTCCGCGAGCGCGGCCGCGACGAGGCTCTGCATCCGCTGCCCTGCGTGCTCGACGACCTCGAGCTGGTCGCGGGCCCGCTCCGGCAGATCGTCGCGGTCGAGCATGAGTTCGATGTGCCCGAGGATCGCGGTGAGCGGGTTGCGCAGTTCGTGCGACATGATCGCCGACATCGTCCGCCGCGCTTCCGCCGCCTCCCGCAGGGCCGTGACGTCTTCGACGACGAGAAGGGTGGGCCGGGGCCCGTCGAACAGGCTGTCGATCGACTGGGTCGAGACCTCGAGACTCCGCCAGCGCCCCTCCACGTCGAAGAGCCAGACCCGCTCATCCTGCAGGTGCTCGCCCCGGGCGGCACGGGCGAGCGTGGTGCGCTCGGGCGGAAGCGGTTCGCCCTCGCGGTCGTCGTACTCGACCGCGGGCGACGGCAGCCGGGCCCCGTAGCTGTCGCGCCCGTAGAGACGGCGGTAGGCCTCGTTCATCTTGAAGACCGTGCCGTCCGCGGCGAGCGCGAGGAGCGCCGTGTCGAGCGCGTCGATGATCTGGGTGATCTGCTGCTCCCGCGTCTTCGCGCGGCGCTCGGCCCGGTCGGCCTGCTCCGACTGCCGTCGCAGCAGGCGCCGGGCGGCGTGGCGGCGACGGACCCCGATCCGGATGGAGGTGCCGAGGAAGCCGAGCGCGAGCGCTGTCACGAGGGCGCGCAGGATCCCGTCCTCGAGCGCCCCGCCCTGCGTGCCGAGAACGAGCAGGGAGGCGGTGATGAGCGCGATCGCGCTCAGGATCGTGGCGACCGAATAGTAGGAAGCCAGCCAGACGATCGGAAAGACCCAGAGGAAGGTCAGGCGGACGTCCTGCGCCTGCGCGGTGAGGCCGATCGCGATGATGTCGAGGAACGGCACGACCTGCGCGACCCGGGCCGGCATTCGGCCCCACGGCACGACGATCACGAGGACCGTGACGAGCACGACCATGAGCAGTCCCGCCGCGAACAGGGGCCTGGCGAACACGGTCGGCTTGAGGCCGGCGATGAGCACGGCGGACGTCGCCACGGCGGCGCCGAAGATCAGCTGCCACCGCCAGATCGACGTCGTCCGCGCCATGTGCCGATCCTCCGTCGGCGGCTCTCCGCCGCATGCGTGTCTGAAGGGAAGGGCCGTTTCTCAGGGCCCGCTCAACTCTGCCGCAAGACTACTCAAAGATCAGCCGAAGTCCGTTTTTTCCTCCTCCGCCTGGCCATAACGTCAAGTCATGGCCGGACCTGCCTGGGGACGCCGGGTCCGGCCCCATGAACCAGAAGTACCCGACATGAGACGACACACCCAGGAGGACGCCATGGAAAGCACCGGCACCACCCAGACCCGCAGCGCAGCGCGCCGCATCCGCACGACCGCCTCGACCCGCAAGAAGGTCCTGGCGCTGCTGGCCGGAGGCCTGGCGCTCGGCGTCGGAACGGCCGTCACGCTGGCCAGCTGGAACGACTCGGAGTTCGCGACCGGCACCTTCACCGCCGGCACGTTCAACATCCAGGGGTCGACGACCTCGGCGACCACCGGGTTCAGCGACCACAACGTGAACAAGGGCGGGACGGCCGCGACGCTCGGCTTCACCGCCCCGTTCAGCAACATCTCCCCGGGCGACGTGGTGTACGCGCCGTTCTGGGTGCGCCTGGACGGCACGACGACGAACAACGCCACGCTCGTCGCATCGGCCGAGACGGGCAGCGGCACGAACGACGTGAACGTCTCGTACGCCGTGTACTCGGTCGGCCCCGCCGCCGCCTGCGACGCCACCGCCGTCACCGGCGGCACGCTCGTCGCCTCGGGCAGCGACCTGACCGGCTTCACCGCCGGAGCGAGCGTCTCCCTGGCCAAGGGCGCCAGCGCCGGCACCGCCGGCACCGCCGCCCAGCTGTGCGTGGTCGCGACCGCGAAGTCCACGCTGGTCCAGGGCGCCACCGCCACGACCACCCTGTCCTTCACCGCCACCTCGTACTGAGACCCACTCGGGAAGACACCCTCATGAACGCGCACGACGCCCCGACCCCCCGCAGCCGTCAGGCGCTGCGGGCGGGCCGGCAGCGGGCCCGCGGGATCCGGCTCCGCCGGATCCGCGCGGTCCTCGCCGGCGGGCTCGTGCTCGGTGTCGGCGCGGGGGTGACTCTCGCCAGCTGGAACGACGTGGAGAACACGACGGCCACGATCACCGCGAGCCGGTTCGGGATCCGCGGTGCGACGGACGGCACGACCTTCGCTCAGTACAACCCGACCGCGGCCACCCTCGGCTTCTCGGCCGTGGACGCGGCGGCGCTGTCGCCGGGCAAGACGATCTACGCGCTGTTCAGCGTGAAGACGATCTCCGGGTCCACGGCCGGCACCGTCCGCCTGATGGCCGGCACCTACGGCACGGGCACGCTCGCCGACTACCTCACCTACGGAGTGCGGACCGTCACGACGGCGCAGTGCGCACAGGCCTCCGACTACACCTCCACCGGCTCCGCAGCCGTGGTGCCGGACGGATCCGCCCTGAACACCTCGGCCACCGGGTCCCAGACCCTCACCGCGAACGGCACCGCACAGGTGAACTACTGCTTCGCGATCACGCTCCCCACGAGCACCCCGAACGCGGCTCAGGGCCTGACCCTGACCCAGACCTGGCAGTTCTCGGCGACGTCGAGCTGACCGCGATATCGAAGGAGAAGAAGAGATGACGATCGACCTGGCGAACCAGATGGCGACCACGCGGCGCGCACTCCGCGACCAGCAGCAGTACATCGCCCCGACCGGATCCGTCGCGTCTTCCTCTGCGTCCGGCGCGCGAGTGGGACCGCGCGCCGGCGGGGAGCTGAGCACCTCGGCCGGCACGCGCAGGGGACCGCGCGCCGGCCGGGTGCTCGGTGAGGTGCTGCTGTGGGTGGCCGCGCTCGCCGGCCTCGCGAGCATCGCCCTCGTGATCCTCGCGATGACCGCGCACATCACCCTGATCATGTTCCGCACCGGGTCGATGGCCCCGACGATCCCGACCGGATCCGTCGCCATCGTGCAGCAGATCCCGGCGTCCGAGGTGCACGTCGGCGACGTCGTGACGGTGGACCGGCCGGGACTGCTCCCGGTCACCCATCGGGTCCGCGAGGTCGCCGCCGGTTCCACGCCGCAGCAGCGGACGCTGACCCTCCGCGGCGACGCGAACGCCCAGGACGACACGGCGCCCTACGCCGTCTCCACCGTGCGGATCGTGCGGTACTCCGTACCGGGTCTCGCCCCGCTGATCCTGCTGCTCGGCGACCCGTTCGTGATCGGCGGGTTCACGGTCGGCGCGGCCTCCCTGATCGTGTGGGCGTTCTGGCCGAAGGACGGACGGCGCTCGCGGCGCGACGAGCAGGCTCAGGACGCGGCCACAGACGCCGTCGGACCGGATTCCCGGCCATGAACGGCGAGCTGCCGGTGACCGGCGCGGCGCGACGGAGGGCGGTCCTCGCCGCCGTCGCGCTGCTCGCCGCGGCGCTGGCGCTGCTGCTGACCCGTCCCTCGGACTCGGACGCCTCGTTCACGGACACCGAGAACGCCCGCACCACGGTGACCGCGCTGAGCATGCCCGCCCCGACCGTCACCGGATGCACGGTGCAGACGACGACGGGCTCTAAGGGCCCGGTCTTCCAGAGCGTCACCCTCTCCTGGACGTCGCCGTTCTCGGGAGCCTCCACGGTGACCGCGGCATCGGCGAAGAAGTCCGGGACCGTGCCGTCGTCCTCGATCGTCGCGGACGGATCCTCCGGCGGCGCCTACGCCTACCACGTCACGCTCAGCCAGACTCAGCTGTCCTCCCTGGTCGGGAACGTGTCGAACAGCACGACCACCCTCACGATCCAGGACACGCTCCCGGGCGGGACCTGGACCAGCCCGACGTCGACCCGCACGCTCACGGTCGGCGCGAGCGGGCTCAACGCGAGCTGCTCCTGAACGGATCCGGCGCCTGCCGGCGGCGGGCGCCGTCGGTCATGCCGGCTGGTCGCCGGCGGGCTCGGCCGTCAGGCCGGCTGCTGGGACTGCGCGTACTCGGTGAGCCGGTAGCCCACCCCGCGCACGGTCTCGATGTAGCGCGGCGCCGCCGTGCTGTCGCCGATCTTGCGGCGCAGATTCGTCATGTGCGCCTCGACGGCCCGCTTGTCGGGCTCGCTGACGTACCCCTCGGATCCGAACTCCTCGCCCCGCAGCACGAGCGCGAGGTCCGCCTTGCTGCGCACCCGGCGCTTGGACTCGAGCAGGGTCGCGAGCAGATCGAACTCGGTCGGGGTGAGGTCCACCTCCTGCTGGGCCAGCAGCACGGTGTGCGTGGACGGATCGAGCCGGATGTCGCGATGGGACCGCCAGCTGGTCGCATCCTGTGCGGCGGGCAGGACGTTCGCCGCGGGATCGCGCGCCGGCTCGGATGCGGCGGGAGCGCCGACGGGGCTCTCCGGGCTCTGCCGCGGGCGGCGCAGCAGCGCCTCGATCCGGGCGCGCAGCTCGCGCGGACGGAACGGCTTGACGAGGTACTCGTCGGCACCGGCACCGAGACCCATCACCACGTCCGTCTCCTCACCGAGCGCGGAGATCATCAGGATGTAGGTCGGGCTGACCCGGCGGATCCGGCGCGCGACTTCGAAGCCGTCGATGCCGGGGAGGTTGATGTCGAGAGTCGTGATCACGGGCCGGTGCTGGGCCACGGCGTCCACGCCGTCGAGCCCGGAGACGGCGATGACCGTCTCGAATCCGGCAGAACGGAACACCTCGTCCAGGAGCGAGCCCACATCGGGGTCGTCCTCGATGATCACTGCGGTGCGCACGGGTGCGGCGTTCATACGTTCCTCGTTCATGCCCGGCCTCGGTCACGCCCGTAGGGCGCTGAGGAGCCTCGGTTTCCGGATTCTAACCAATAACAGGTGCGATATACCAGTCGTCCGACGCGGTCCGATACCGACCTCGATGGGCCGGCCGTTCGCTGGTCGCGACACGCCGTCCGTCGCCGGGAATGAGGGCGTGTCGCGACCAGCGAGCGGAGCCGGCGGGCCCGCGCCGGTGCGCGGCCGGGCACCTCAGCGGGTCACCCGGGCGATCGTCACGACGCGGGGGGCGTCGGCGTCCAGGTCCTCGTCGGGCGTCCCGGCGTCGGGCGTCCCGACGCCGGATCCGGACCCGACCGGGCGCTCCAGCTCGATGTCCCACCACGCGTCCGCGAGGTCCTCCGCCATGCCGCGGCCCCACTCGACGACCACGACGGATCCGGGCACGTCGACGTCGAGGTCGTCGAGCTCCGCGGCCGATCCGAGCCGGTAGGCGTCGACGTGCACGAGCGGCGCCCGACCGACGAGCGAGGGGTGCGTGCGCGCGATCACGAAGGTCGGGCTCTGCACGGGGCCGCGGACCCCGAGGCCCTCGGCGAGGCCACGGGTGAACGTCGTCTTCCCGGCGCCGAGCGGGCCGGTGAGGATGAGCACGTCGCCCGCGAGGAGGTCGGCGCCGATCCTGCGGCCGAGCTCCTCCATCGCCTCGGTCGTGGCGATCTCGTGCCGCCCGGCGAGGTCGTCGAGAGCGGTCACGACACGCTCCGCCGAGGCACCCGGGATCCGATCCGCGTCACGATCTCGTAGTTGATCGTCCCTGCGGCCTGGGCCCAGTCCGTCGCCGAGGGCAGACCGAGCGTCGGGTCGCCGAACAGGACGACCTCGTCGCCGACCTCGACCGGGGCGTCGCCGACGTCGACGATGAACTGGTCCATCGCGACCCGGCCGGCCACGGTGAACCGTCGTCCGCCGATCATGACCGGACCGCGGCCCGAGGCGTGCCGGGGCACGCCGTCGGCGTAGCCGAGCGGCACGAGCGCGAGCGTGGTCTCGGCGTCGGTGCGGTGGTCGTAGCCGTAGGACACGCCGGTCCCCGCGGGCACGCGGCGGACGGCCGCGACGGCGCCGCGCAGGGTCATCGCGGGGCGCAGGCCCAGGTCGCCCGAGCTGCGGTCGTCGAACGGGCTGAGGCCGTACAGCCCGATCCCGATCCGGACCGCGTCGAGCCGGGTCTCCGGCAGGTCGATCGCGGCGGCGGTCGCGGCGAGGTGGCGGACCTCGGCGCGGATCCCGAATGACGCGGCCGCGGCGCAGGCCGCCTCGAACGCGGCGAGCGCGGCCCGGTCGTCCTCCGCGGAGGCGTTGGAGAGGTGGCTGAACAGGCCGACGATGCGGATCCGGCCGATCCGCTCGAGCCGTGCGGCCTCGGCGAGCACGCGCTCGGCGTCGGCCGGGGCGATGCCGTTGCGGCTCAGCCCGGTCTCGAACTTGAGGTGCACGTCGACCGGACCGTGGCCGGATCCGGATCCGGCCTCGGCCGCCGCCGCGAGCTGCGCGAAGGAGGAGATGCCGAGCTCGATCCGCGCCTCGGCGGCGTCGTCGAAGCGCCGGCCGGGCTCGTGCAGCCACGCCATGATCCGGGCGTTGATCCCCTGACGGCGCAGCTCCAGCGCCTCCTCGACGCAGGCGACGCCGAGCCGCGTCGCACCCCCGGCGAGGGCGGCGACGGCGGCCGCGGCGGCACCGTGGCCGTAAGCGTTGGCCTTCACGACGCCGATCACGTCGACCCCCGTGAGCCGGCGCAGGTGCCGGGTGTTGTCGCTGATCGCGTCGAGGTCGATCGTCGCCTCGCGGAACGGGACGGAACGCCCGGTCATGCGCTGTCCCCCTCGAGCACGACGTGCGCGGCGGCGAGGCCGGCATCGTGGCTCATCGAGAGATGCAGCGCGATGACGCCTCGCGCCGCGACCGCTTCGGCGGTGGATCCGTCGAGCACGAAGTACGGGCGCCCCGACGGCTCGGAGGCGACCTGGATCTCGGTCCAGTACACGCCGTCGGATCCGCCCAGGGCCTTGATCAGCGCCTCCTTCGCGGCGTACCGCGCGGCGAGCGACGGGATCCGCAGCTCCCGCTCGGCCGGCGCGAACAGCCGCTCGCGCAGCGTCGGGGTCCGCTCCAGCGTGCGCTCGAACCGCGGGATGTCCACGATGTCGATGCCGGTGCCGATGATCACCGATTCAGCCTACCGGGGCCGCTCCGGTCGCTGAGCCCGTCGAAGCGCCCGGCCCGCGATCGTGCGGGACGGCGCATCCGGCGGGAGATCCGACACTCGGCGGGAGGATCGGGCGCGGATCTCCCGCCCGCTGCCGGTTCTCCCGCCAGATGTACCGAGAACCCGGGCGACTTCGTCCTGCACAACGTGCGCCGTCGGAGATCTCCGCACCCATCCCGTGATCGCCGCCCCGGAGCCTGGCCGCACATCGGACGATGGCTCGATGCCGGATCCTGCCGCACTCCTCGAGATCCGCGGCGTGGCCCGCGGCGTCGACCTCCGCGCCTTCGGCTGCACGCGCAATCACCTCGCCACGGCCGTCGCGCGCGGCGAGATCCACCGGGTGCGGGACGGCGTCTTCGCGTCCCACACCGCACCTCCCGAGGTTGTGACCGCCGCAGCGCACGGAGGCGCGCTCACGTGCGCCAAGGCGCTGCATCACCGTGGGATCTGGACGCTCGCGGAAGACGATCGGCCGCACGTCTGGCTCGGTGCCGGCGGACGCCCCCATCCGCACCCGGACTGCCGCTGCGTCGTGCATTTCCGCGCGGGCACGATGCGGCTGGGCCTGGCCGACGTCGAACACGCGCTGATCCACGCCTTCCACTGCCACGGCGACGAGTTCTTCTTCGCCGCGTTCGAGTCGGCCTGGAACAAGATGCTCATCGGATCCGCTGCACGGTCGCGCATCCGCGCGGCGCTGCCCACTGCCGGACGTTGGCTCGTGGACCTGGCCCGTCCGGACGCCGAGAGCGGGCTGGAGTCGATCCTGCGGCTGCGCCTGCATCTGCTCGGGATCCGGCTCGAGTGTCAGGTGCGGATCCCCGACGTCGGGCGGGTCGACTTCGTCATCGAGGGCAGGATCATCCTGGAGGCCGACGGCAAGGGGAACCACGACGGACTCTCCCACCGCCACCGCGACCTGCAGCGCGATGCCGCCGCATCGCGTCACGGGTACGAGACCTTGCGCTTCGATTACGCCATGATCATCCACGACTGGGACACGGTGCTCGCCGCGATCCTTGCCGCACTGGCCCGCGCCCGTGCTTGACCCGCAGCGGGCCTGGATCCGCCGTCGGGCCCAGATCCGCCGTCGATCATCGGGCGGGAGAAATCACGATCGGCGGGAGATCCAGGCTCGGATCTCCCGCCGACTGCACGAACTCCCGCCAGATGCGCGAGCCCTTCGAACGCCTTCCGGGCCCTACTCCACGGTGACGGACTTGGCGAGGTTGCGGGGCTGGTCCACGTCGAGGCCCTTGGCGGTGGCGAGGGCCATCGCGAAGATCTGCAGCGGGACGACCGCGAGGACCGGCTCGAAGAGGGCGCCGGCCAGCGGGATCCGGATCACCTCGTCGGCGAAGGGCAGCACGGCGGCGTCGCCCTCCTCCGCGATCACGATCACGCGCGCGCCGCGGGCCCGGATCTCCTGGATGTTGGAGACGACCTTGGCGTGCAGCAGCGCGGAGTGCCGCGGCGACGGGACGAGCACGAACACGGGCTGACCGGGCTCGATGAGCGCGATCGGGCCGTGCTTGAGCTCGCCGGCGGCGAAGCCCTCGGCGTGGATGTACGAGATCTCCTTGAGCTTGAGCGCGCCCTCGAGCGCGATCGGGTAGCCCACGTGGCGGCCGAGGAACAGCACGGAACGGGTGTCGGCCATCCAGCCGGCGAGCTGCGCGACGTGCGCCTGCTCTTCGGCGAGCACCTTGGCGACCTTGCCCGGAAGAGCCTCGAGCTCGGCGACCGCGGCGGCGGACTCGGCGGCGGAGACGGATCCGCGCACCCGGCCGACGTGCAGGCCGAGCAGCAGCAGGGCGGTGATCTGCGCGACGAACGCCTTGGTCGATGCGACGGCGACCTCGGGGCCGGCGTGCGTGTAGACGACGGCGTCGGACTCGCGCGGGATCGTCGCGCCCTGCGTGTTGCAGACGGAGAGCGTGCGCGCGCCGCGCTCACGGGCGTACTTGACGGCCATGAGCGTGTCCATGGTCTCGCCGGACTGGCTGATCGAGACGACGAGCGTGTTCTCGCCGATGACCGGGTCGCGGTAGCGGAACTCGTGCGCGAGCTCGACGTCGGCGGGGATCCGGGCCCACTGCTCGATCGCGTACTTGCCCACGAGCGCGGCGTACGACGCCGTGCCGCAGGCGGTGATGATGACGCGGTCGATTCCGCGGAACAGGTCGTCCAGGCCGTCGAGCTCGGGGATCACGACCTCGCCGTCCCGGATCCGGCCGCGGACCGTGTTGGCGACGGCCTCGGGCTGCTCTGCGACCTCCTTGGCCATGAAGCTCGGCCATCCGCCCTTCTCGGCGGAGGCGGCGTCCCAGGAGACTTCGAACGGCTCGGACTCGACGGGGTTGCCGGCGAAGTCGGTCACGGTGACGGCGTCGGGGGTGATCGCGACGATCTCGTCCTGCCCGATCGCGAGCGCTCGGCGGGTGTGCTCCACGAACGCGGCGACGTCGGATCCGAGGAAGTTCTCCCCCTCGCCGAGGCCGATCACGAGCGGCGAGTTGCGGCGCGCGCCGACGACGAGGCCGGGCTGGTCCTGGTGCAGGGCGAGCAGGGTGAACGCACCCTCGAGGCGGTTCACGACCGCGCGGAACGCCTCCTGCAGGTCGCCGGTGCGACGGTACTCGCGGCCGAGCAGGGCGGCGGCGACCTCGGTGTCGGTCTCGCTGCGGAAGGTCACGCCGTCCGCGATCAGCTCGGCGCGCAGGGCGGCGAAGTTCTCGATGATGCCGTTGTGGATCAGCGCGAGGCGGTCTTCGTCGGCGAGGTGCGGGTGCGCGTTCGCGTCGGTGGGTCCGCCGTGCGTCGCCCAGCGGGTGTGCCCGATGCCGGTCGTCCCCTCGGGGAGGGCGGCGTCGGCGAGCGAATCGCGCAGGACCTGCAGCTTGCCGGCCTTCTTGCGCATCCCGAGGGATCCCGACTCATCGATGACGGCGATGCCGGCGGAGTCGTATCCGCGGTACTCCAGACGGGCAAGGCCGGCGAGCAGGATGTCCTGGCTGGGCCGCGGGCCCACATATCCGACGATTCCACACATGGGTCCCAGGGTACGGGGACCCATTTGCACGGACTCCGTACGAACCCGCCGAGGCCCGGAATCCTGGGAGCGGGCCTCAGAGCTTGCGCAGCAGCACCGACTCCACGGCGTGCGAGGCGCCCTTGTTCAGCACGAGCGTGGCGCGGTGCTTGGTGGGCATGACGTTCTCGATGAGGTTCGGCAGGTTGATCTCGTTCCAGTACCCCATCGCGGTCGTGACGGCCTCCTCATCGGTGAGGTGCGCGAACACGTTGAAGTAGGACGACGGGTTCGTGAACGCGCCCTGGCGCAGCGCCAGGAACCGGTCCACGTACCACTGCGCGATGTGGTCGAGGTTCGCGTCGACGTAGATGGAGAAGTCGAACAGGTCGCTCACCGCGACGTCGTTCGGGGCGGGCGGCGGCTGCAGCACGTTCAGGCCCTCGACGATCACGACGTCGGGGCGGCGCACCACGACGTGCGCGTCCGGGACGATGTCGTACCGGATGTGCGAGTAGAACGGCGCACGCACCTCTTCCGCGCCGCTCTTCACCTTCGTGAGGAACTCGATCAGAGCGCGCCGGTCGTACGACTCCGGGAAGCCCTTGCGGTCCATGATCCCGCGGCGCTCGAGCTCCGCGTTCGGCAACAGGAAGCCGTCGGTCGTGACGAGCTCGACCCGGGGCGTGCCGGGCCAGCGGCTCATCAGCTCGCGCAGCAGACGCGCGATGGTCGACTTGCCGACGGCGACGGATCCGGCCACGCCCACGACGAACGGCGTGGTGCTGTCGTCCTCGTCGAGGAACTGGCTCGTCGCCTCGCCGAGACGCTTGGTCGACGTCGCGTACAGACTGAGCAGGCGGCTCAGCGGCAGGTACACCTCCTGCACCTCGCGCAGGTCGAGGCGGTCGCCGAGGCCGCGGATCCCGACGACCTCGGTCTCGCTCAGCGGCTGGTCGAGGTCGGCCGCGAGGCGCGCCCAGTCGGCGCGATCGATGCGACGGTACGGCGACAGCGGCGCGAGGGTGTCGGAGCTCACGCGGTCCATCGTAATGAAAGCGCGCCGGTTCGCTGTGCCGCGCTCTCGTCCGGAGGCGCAGGAGTATTCTCTCCCCGTGCGTCTCGGAGTCCTCGACATCGGATCCAACACGGTCCACCTGCTCGCCGCCGACGTGCATCCCGGCGGCAGACCGCTGGCGACCACGAGCGACCGGTCGATCCTGCGGCTGATGCGCTTCCTCACCCCGTCCGGCGCGATCTCGGAGGAGGGCGTGCGCGCGCTCGAGGAGGCCGTGGAGCAGGCCCGCCGCGTCGCCGCGCAGGAGAGGGTGGACGCGCTGCTCGCGACCGCGACGAGCGCCATCCGCGAGGCGGCGAACGGGCCCGAGGTGATCGCCCGGGTCGAACAGGCGCTCGGACAGCCGCTGCAGGTGCTCAACGGCGAGACCGAGGCGCGGCTGACGTTCCTCGCCGTGCGCCGCTGGTTCGGCTGGGCGGCGGGGCAGATCCTGCTGTTCGACATCGGCGGCGGATCGCTCGAGCTCGCGGCCGGCTCCGAGGAGCTGCCCGATCTCGCCGCCTCGGTGCCGCTGGGCGCCGGCCGGCTCACCGTGCAGTTCCTGCCCGACGACCCGCCCGGAGAGGAGGCCGTGGAGCGGCTGCGCGCGCACGCCGCCGAGGCGATCGCCCCGGTGGCCGCGCAGTTCTCGGTGCTCCCCCGGCCCGATCACGTCGTCGGCTCGTCGAAGGCGATCCGTTCCCTGGCCCGGCTCGTCGGCTATCCCGTGCCCGGCTGGTCGGGGTACGAGCGGATGCTGCTGCCGCGTGCGGCGCTCGGATCCTGGATCCCCCGCCTCGCGCGTCTGCCGGCCATCGCCCGGCAGGAGCTGCCGGGGATCACCCCGGACCGCACGTTCCAGATCGTCGCGGCCGCCGTGGCCCTGCACACCGCGATGACCGCGATGCGCGTGGACGAGCTGGAGGTCTCGCCGTGGGCGCTGCGCGAGGGCGTGCTGCTGCGCTACATCGAGGACCAGGCGCACGGCGCCTGATCGGATCGTCGTCTTCGGCGCCGTCCGACCCCGCTCCCCCTACCCTGGTGTGATGAACGACCCGAAGGACCCGCGGGCGGCGGACGCATCCCCCGCCCCCCTGACTCGGCGCGAGCTCCGAGCACGGCGCGACGCCGATGCGACGGCCGATGCGGAAGCCGCCTCCCCGGCATCGCGCGCCCCGTTCGCCGGCGCGTCGCCGACCGGGTCGCCCGCCGCCGTACCGGACCACGAGTCGGTGCCGACGATCCTCACCGTGTGCACGGGCAACATCTGCCGCTCGCCGATGGCGGAGGTGCTGCTGCGCGCCCGGCTCGGCGGCCTCGGGGTCCGCGTGCACAGCGCCGGCACCCACGGCCTCACCGGCGAGGGGATGACGGATCTCGCCCAGGAGGTCGCGATCGCCGCCGGCGCCGATCCTCACGACGCCGCCGCGCACGAGGCGCGCTATCTCCTCGACCCGCTGCTCGCCGAGTCGGATCTGATCCTCACGATGACGAGGGAGCATCGCTCGCACGTCGTGCAGATGATGCCGTCGCTGCTGCGCAGGGCCTTCACGATCCGGGAGTTCGCCCGCCTCGCATCGGCGACCGGCGACGACGAGATCCATGCGGCGATGGCGGGCCCCGGCCCGGACCGGAGGGCGCGCCTGCAGGCGCTCGGCCGCGTGCTCAGCGACCACCGGGGCATGGTCCCCGGCTTCCCCGAGGACGACGACGTGCTCGACCCCTACCGTCGACCCCGCGAAGTGTACGAGGAGGCCGCGGCGCTGCTCGCTCCCGCCCTGACCGAGGTCGAGCGGGTCGTCACCCTCGCACTCGCCTGACGCGGGCGTCGACCGGGCGGGAAACGGGCGTCAGCCGGCCGGCGGGGACGGGACCGTCAGCGACGGCGTTCCCGTGTCCGAGGGCGTCGTCGGCGCCGCGGTGGGCGAGGTCCCGCGAGTCTGCTGACCGTTCGTGGTGCCCGCGCCCGTCTCCGGATTCGTCGTACCCGCGACGGGCTGCCGGGGTGCGGCCACCAGCGCCTGGACGGCCGCGCGATACGCCGTGATCGCGGCGGCGCCGCCCTGCGCCAGGTTCGTCGTCGCGATCCGCGTCGCCGCCGCGGTGACCGCGTCGCGCAGGGTCCGATCCCGACTCGAGTACTCGTCCACCATCCTCGCAGCCAAGGTGGGGAACGCGGCCGCGACCGAGGCGCGGCGCGCATCGTAGGCGGCGATCGTCGACGACACCTTGTCCGAAATGGCCGCGAGCGGGGCTGTCATTGCCTGCCAGGCGCGCGTGCGCGCCTGGCTCTGGTCGGCGGCCTTGGCGATCGAGTCGAGGGAGCGTTCGTCGACGCGCACCGTGTCGTCGGCGGGCAGCGTAGGCAGGGTGATCGCCTTGAGTGCGTTGGTCGTCGCCGCCGCATCGGCGATCGCACCGGTCAGCATCGACGAATCCGCCAGTCGTACGGTGTCACCCGCGCGGTCGACGAGACCGGGCTGCAGGCTCACGAACGCCGCCTGCAGGGACTGCACGTCGTCGAGGGCGTCGCGGATCCGGGCGGCCGTCTGGGCATGCGAGTTGCGCACGCCCTGCGCCAGATCCTCGACGGCAGCCTCGCCGGCCTGCAGGGCGGCGTACGCGTCGGCGGCGGGATTCGCATTCGCGGCGTGCACCACGCCCGCCACCCCCGCGCTGGCGAGCACGACGGCCGCGATCACGCCCGCCGTCACGTTGACGACGTCGCGGCGGGGCCCGCGCGAGCCACGACGGGTGGACTTCGCACTCTGAGCCGGCAGGACGATGGGAGCGGCGTCGCGCTGCGACGCCTGAACCGTCCGCACCAGTGCTGGCACGTCCGCCACCGCGACGACCTGGCGCAGCCCCGCGCGCTCCCCACCGAACATCTCGTTGAGCCGGCGCACGGTGTGATGGTCGTCGAACACGATCCGCGTACTGCGCGGGCCGTCGGGGAAGAGCGCTTGCAGCCTCGACATGCGGAACTCTCCTCGTCCTGTGCTCGGTCGGAGTGCGTGAGCGCCCGATAGTCTCGGTACCACCGCACCCCGTCCCGCCATTGTGCCAGTCCCGTGAGGAGCCTCGTGGATCTTCCCTCCTTTCTCCGCACGATGCGCCGCCAGTCCGTCCTCATCATCTCCGGCGTCGTCGTCGGCGTCTCGGCCGGCGTGCTCGTCTCCCTGTTCACGCCCCAGCGGTATGAGGCGAGCACCGACGTCTACATCGCGGCGCAGTCGTCAGCCCAGGCCAGCACCGCCGATCGGACGCAGGCGAGCTCGTACACGCGTCAGGCCGTCGAGAGCTACCGGATGCTCATCACCAGCTCGCTGGTGCTGCAGCCGGTGATCGACAGCCTGCGTCTGCCGACGACGGTCGCAGCCCTCACGCCCTCCGTGCGCGCGACCACGGGCCAAGACAGTCTCGTCATCACCATCTCGGCCTCCGCGCCCGTGGCCGTGCAATCGGCGCGCCTCGCCAACGCGATCTCCGAGAGCTTCCAGACCGTCGTCGAGCAGAAGCTGGAGAAGCCGTCGGAGACCGCGACCTACCGGATCCAGGTGATCTCAGTGCAGCCCGCCCTGGTGCCCGTTCGGCCCGCCGCACCGGCCCTGCCGTTGTCGCTGGCCCTCGGCGCCACCGCCGGTCTCGCCGTCGGGATCGGCGCCGCCGTGCTGCGCGGCCAGCTCGACACCCGGGTGCGCACCCGGGACGAGCTCCAAGCCGCGGTCGACCTCCCGGTGCTCGCCGTGACGGCGTTCGATCCGTCCGCGTCGCAGCGTACTCTCGTGCTCGCGGCGCAGCCGCGCAGCCCGCGCTCCGAGCCATATCGAACGCTGCGCACGAACGTCGGATTCTTCATCCCGCCCGGGCGGTCTGGTGTGTTCGCGGTCACGAGCTCGTCCCCCGGCGAGGGCAAATCGACCCTCGCTGCGAACCTGGCGCTCAGCTTCGCCGAGGCCGGTCACCGGGTCGCCCTGCTCGACGCGGACCTGCGCAAGCCGCGCGTGGCGGCCAGCTTCGGCGTGAACGGCGATGTCGGGCTGAGCGACGTGCTTGCCGGACGGATCAGCATCAACGACGCGCTGCAGCGATGGAAGACAAGCACCCTGTTCGTGCTCCCCGCCGGAGCCATCCCGCCGAACCCCGCAGAACTGCTGGGATCGCCGTCGATGGAGGTGCTGATAGAGCAGCTGACTGCCGCGTTTGACATCGTGCTCATCGACACGCCCCCCGTCCTTCCGGTAACGGACGCCGTGGTTGTCTCTCACCTCTGCACGGGCGTGATCCTGGCTGCCGCCACCGCCGGCGTCGCCGCGGCCCGGATCGCGGACGCCGCCACCACGGTGGATGCGGCCAGCGGACGGGTCATCGGAACGGTGCTCACGAAGCAGCCGACGCCCAGGGGCGGTCGCAACCCGTACGCGGGCTACGGGCACGCGTTGGACGCACCGCGCATCGCCGCTTCCTGACCCGCGACGCGACTGTCGAATCAGGCCGCGATCACTCGGTAACATTGTGAGACCGTGAATTCAAGAGGGGGGCGGGCATGGATCTCCACGATTACGTGCGCATTCTGCGGAAGAACTGGATCCTGATCCTGATCGTCGTCGTCGGCGTCGCGGGAGGCGCCGGGTACGCAGCCCTGCAGCACCCGAAGTACAACGCTTCGACCCAACTGTACGTGTCGGTGCGCACCGAGGGAGCCGCGACCGGCGACCTCGTGCAGGGCCAGACGTTCGCCCGACAGATGGTCACCAGCTACGCCGACATCGTCGGCACCGCGCTGATCCTCGCCCCTGTCATCCAGAAGCTGAATCTCGACACCACGTCTGCGCAGCTCGCGAAGCAGGTCACCGCGACGACACCGTTGAACACCGTCCTGATCGACATCTCCGTCGTCGACGGCGATGCGGATCGTGCGGCGAAGATCGCGAATGCCGTCGCGGTGAGCTTCACCGACGCCATCCAAAGCACATTGGAGAAGCCCACGGGCGGCAACAACAGCCTCGTGCAGGTGACCGTGACCGAGCCCGCTGCGGCGCCGGCCGCACCGTCCAGCCCGAACATCCCGCTGACGCTGGCGCTCGGCGCCGTCCTCGGCCTCGCCCTCGGCCTGGGCATCGCGGTGCTGCGCACCATGCTCGACACGCGCGTGCACACCCTGCACGACCTCGAGGCGATCACCAGCAAGCCGGTGCTGGGCGGGATCGCCAAGGACCCCGACGCCGCCAAGCGACCGCTCATCGTGCACGCCGACCCGCGCGGCCCGCGCGCGGAGTCTTTCCGCGCCCTGCGCACCAACCTGCAGTTCCTCGCCGTCGACGACGGTCCGCGCGTCTTCGTCGTCTCCAGTGCCGGCCCGGGCGAGGGCAAGTCGACGACCGCCGCCAACCTCGCCATCGCCCTCGCCGAGACCGGTGCACGCGTGGCCCTCATCGATGGCGATCTCCGTCTCCCCCGCGTCGCCGACTACATGGGCATCGAGGGGGGTGTGGGCCTCACCGACGTGCTGATCGGACGGATCGACGTCGCCGACGCGCTGCAGAAGTGGGGCGGCAGCAACCTGTTCGTGCTGACCAGCGGGCGGATCCCGCCGAACCCGAGCGAGCTGCTCGGGTCGACCGCGATGGACCAGGTGCTCGCCCCGCTCGGCGACTACTTCGACTACGTGCTGATCGACGCCCCGCCGCTGCTCCTCGTCACAGACGCGGCAGTGCTGGGCAAGAAGGCACGGGGCGTGATTTTGGTGTCGGCGTCCGGCGAGACGAGGAAGCAGGAGCTCACAGGCGCCATCCGGACGCTCGAGACCGCCGGCGTCGACCTGCTCGGCGTGGTCGCGACGAAGCTGCCCACCAAGGGCCCGGACAGCTACGGCTACGGTTCGTACACCTACGGGATGACCCATTCGACGACCGGCGAGATCACGACCGTCCAGACGACCGGCAACGGCAAGAGCCAGAAGCGCCGGAAGCGCGCAACGGCCTGATCCGTCATCCCGCGACCGATGCGGGATGACGCCCCGGACGCGGGCACGACCACCCGTCTTCTGCCTCGCACCGAGGCGCACCCCCGGATCCCACCGAGAACTCGGCCGCAGGGATGGCGCTGCCGCGGCTGGGGACACGGCGAGTGCCCCCGGCCGCGGCACCGCTACTTGCAGGTGTCCCCGATCGTCACGGGAGTCGCCCGGGACATCGGCGTCGTCCACACGGCGAGCGGGCCGCCCGGGCCCGGGGCCTGGAACTCGACGCTCACCGTGTGCGAGCCCGCGAAGCGTGTGAGGATCTCGACCTTGCTCAGGCCCACGGCCGCGTTCTGCAGACACTGATCGATGCAGGCCGAAGGTCTTCGAGAGGTCGGCGACCGACGCCGGATCGACCCGCCTGTCCGCGATCTTCAAGCTGCTCCGCTTCACGGTCGTAGCGGGCTTGACGGCGTTCTGCGAGAGGCCGCCTGTCACCTCGGCGACAGTCCGCACCGCGACGAGATTGGCCCCGACGCACAGGAGCTTCTCTCCCAGGCCTTACCAGCCGCCCTTCGTCGTCCGGCGAGCGCGCATCCGCACAGTCGGGGACGCCACGACCGGCAAGACCCTCCCCGCCCCGACGCACGCGATCGCCGGGCGGATCCTCGCGCTCGTCCGCGAGGCGGGGGCGTCCTCCGGCGACCGGGATACCAAACCTGACCTGCGGAAAAGGAACTCGCAAACAGGACGCGGATGGATCTTCCCCCGGCGGCCGTCATGGGCTAGAGTCACATCATTCGAGCAGGTCGTCTGCACGCCTCTGCCGCCTGGGAACGGCGGAGGACATCGGGAATTGGGATCCCGGTGGGAGACGGCACCGAGGGGTCGGTCGCGCGAATGCACCGTTCGTCGTCCACGAACGGCACTGGGGAAGCACTGGGGAAGGACAATGACGCACTGGGGACTGCGTATTGTCATGGCTCGAGGAGCCACGACATGACCTCCGTGAAGGAGGCACTGGGCCTCGCACGCCCGGGCATGTTCACGCCGCTGCCGACGCTACAGACGGACAAGTCCGTCATGGTCGACGCAGCGACGGCTCCGCGAGCCTCCGCCGCGCTCACGCGTCGGCGGGAATGGGAGCACCGCTTCCGCGGGCGCCTGCTGCTCAGCGACACCGCGACGGTGCTCAGCGCCGTCGTCTCGAGCGCCGCCATCGAGATGAGCGGGGGCGCGGCCGGATCCGACGTCGCCCTGCGCGCCGTCCTGCTGGCGACGATCTGGATGGTGCTGCTCGGCACGCTGCGCACCCGCGATGCGGCGCTCTTCCGCAGGGGCGCCGAAGAGGCGAGGACGCTGGCGACGGCCACCGCCCTGTCCTTCGGCGTCGTCGCCATGGCGGCGGCCGCACTCGGATGGGAAGCCATGCGGCCGACCGTCCTGGTCGGCCTGCCGATCGGACTCGCAGGACTCCTGCTCAGCCGACTCGCCTGGCACAGCCGCCTGCGCGCCCTCCGCCGGAGGAACCGGTTCGTGTCTCGCACCCTCGTCGTCGGCAATCGCGTCGACGTGGAGAGCGCGATCCGGGCCCTGATCCCGGCGGAGAAGTCCGGTTATGCGGTCGTTGGGGCGACCCTGCTGGATGGCAATGCGCGCGACCTCGTGGTCCGAGACGCGCGAATCCCGGTCTTCGGCAACGCGATCACGGTGGGGACCGTGGCCGCGGAGCTGAGCACCGACACAGTCGTGCTGGCGAGCCGTCCGAGTGGGGACCCGGACTTCGTCAAGCGACTGAGCTGGGGATTGGAGGGCACGGCTGCCGAGCTCGTGCTCTCCGATCCCCTGCCAGACGTCGTCGGCACGCGTCTGCACTTCTCCAGTGCGGACGGACTGCCGCTCATCCACGTGCGGATCTCGGACTTCCGTGCGCATCGCGTGCTCAAGCGCATCGTCGATGTCACCGTCGCCTCGCTGGCGCTGATCCCGATCGCGATCCTCGCGCCCGTGATCGCCGTGCTGATCAGACTCGACTCGCCCGGTCCGGTGTTCTTCCTTCAGGAGAGGGTGGGACGGGATGGCCGCATGTTCCGGATGGTCAAGTTCCGCTCCATGCACACGGACGCCGAGCAGCGGCTGATCGCCTTGCAGGACCAGAACCAGGGCGCCGGGCCTCTCTTCAAGATGAAGGATGATCCGCGCGTCACCCGGGTCGGCCGGATCCTGCGCAAGCTCTCGCTCGACGAGCTCCCGCAGTTCTGGAACGTCCTCGCCGGCGACATGAGCGTCGTCGGCCCCCGCCCTCCGCTGCCGCGTGAGGTGATCGACTACGCCGACCAGGTCTTCCGGCGCCTCTACGTCAAGCCCGGGATCACCGGCCTCTGGCAGGTCTCCGGACGCAGCGATCTCTCCTGGGAGGAGAGCGTGCGCCTCGATCTGCGATACGTGGAGAACTGGTCCGTCACCGACGACCTGCACATCATGTGGCGCACGGCGAAGGTGCTGATCCACCCGCACGGAGCGTACTGATGACCGGCGGCCACCCTGCCGCGCCGCATAGACCGGGTCCGCGGTCAGGCCTCCCGTCGCCGTCAAGTGCTCTTCCTCCCCCAGAGCATGGCGAACCCCTGGCCGCGGGCCCCTGGGCATCAGAAACATCGGAGCTGTACCCGTGACTCGGGAGGTCGCGGGCGGGGGAGCACACGGCCCGTAGGGCCGAGGGGAGGCGACAGCGATGTCGGACGACGCACGCGGAAGCGGGATGACCCGGGCGATGAAGATCGCGATCGCCGTGGTCGGCGCGCTTGCGGCCGCGGGGATCATCACCGCGATCGCACTGACCGCGGCCGCCGGCCCCGGAGCTCGTCCCGGGCCGCACCCGGCGACCACCGCCGCGGCCCGGAGCACGTCGGGCCCTCTGCCCGGCGCCACGCCGACCTCCGGCTCCGAGGTGCCGCCGCCACCGGCCACCCCGCTCAGCGCGTTGCCTCCGGCGAGCGCCCGACCGGCCAAGCCGCTGATCAGCGCCCCGCTGCCCGCATCGGGCTCGAAGGACGGCGGGATCGTCGACGGATTCCCGACCGCCATCGCCGGGCCCGCGGCGGGCTCGACGGTGCGCTCGAGCTCGATCGCCGCGCAGAGCACCGTGATGCAGGTGACCCTGTCGGCGCTCTCGTCGGCATCGCAGAACGACATCCGCGCCGAGTACCGCACGCGCTGGGCCGCGGCGGGTCTGAACGAGCAGCCGACGGCCGACGGCACGATGACCTTCGTCGGAGCCTACGAATCCCTCACCCTGTCCTTCGGCTCCTCGGGCACGGGCACGCTGTACACCGTCTTCGGGGTCCTCCGGACGCAGTGAGGCGACCGTGTACATCTCCTTCTCGAACAAGCCGAGGACCGCCTCGGGCCAAGGCAGCACCGCGCGTCGGCCCGGCCTGCGCACCGTCTCGTCGACGGTCGTCGCCTTCGGGATCGTGTCGATGCTCACCGACATCTCATCGGAGTCGGTCACCGCGGTCCTGCCGCTGTACGTCACCGCCTACCTCGGTCTGTCCACCATCGCCTTCGGCCTCCTCGACGGCCTCTACCAAGGCGTCAGCGCACTGGTGCGCATCGCCGGCGGCTACACGTCCGATCGGCTGGGGCGGCCCAAGTGGGTGGCCTTCGTGGGCTACGCCGTCGCGGCCGTCGCCCGTCTCGGCCTGCTGTTCGCCTCGGGCTTCACCGCGCTGACCGTGGTGATCTCGGCCGACCGGATCGGCAAGGGCATCCGCACCGCCCCGCGCGACGCCGTGATCACGGCCTCCTCCCGTCCCGACAACCTCGGCACCTCGTTCGGGGTGCACCGGACCCTGGACAACATCGGCGCCGCCGTCGGCCCGTTGCTGGCGTTCCTCATCCTGCTGCTGATCCCGAACGGCTACGGCACGATCTTCCTCGCCTCGCTCGCGTTCGCCGTGATCGGCGTCATGATCCTCGGGCTGTTCGTGCCGAACGTCCGCACCGCCCGGAGCGCGGCGGACTCCGGCGATCGCGCGGGGGCGCTCGGCGGCGCGGTTCGCGCACCGCGCCCGAGGTTCGACTGGGCGACGGTCGCCTCGCGGCCGATGCGACGCGTGCTGGCCGCCTCCGGCATCCTCGGCCTGCTCACGATCGGGGACGGCTTCATCTACCTGGTGCTCCAGGCCCGCAGCGACTTCGCCGCCCAATGGTTCCCGCTGATGTACGTCGGCACCAACATCGCCTTCCTCGCGCTGGCCATCCCGTTGGGCCGGCTGTCCGACCGGATCGGTCGCGCGCGCGTGTTCGTGTTCGGCCATGTCGGCCTGCTCGCCGCCTACCTCGTGGCGGTCCTGCCGATGCAGGACGTCGCCGCCACGCTGCTCTGCCTCCTGTTCCTCGGCGGCTTCTACGCCGCGACCGACGGCGTGCTCGCCGCCCTCGCCGCGCAGCTGACGACGCCCGAGACCCACGGCACGGGCATCGCGGCGGCGCAGACGGTCGTGGCGATCAGCCGCTTCCTCTCCGCGGCCGGATTCGGCCTGCTCTGGTATGCACTCGGCCGCGAGTTCTCGCTGTTCCTCGTCGCGGGTGCGCTGCTCATCGCGATCCCGGTCATCGCCCTGCTGCTGCGGCCGCACCTCAGCGCGCCGCACGGCGAGACGGAGGCGTCGGGCGCGCGCGGAGAACCCGCACCCGCGGCGGACGGAGGGCATGCGCCATGAGCACCCGCGCCAAGTGGCTGCTCATCATCGTCGTCTCGGTGCTCGCGCTCGGCGGGACCACCGCGGTCGGCCTCTCCGCCTGGTCGCAGTACCGGAGCCAGCAGGACGCCCCCGCCGCCGTCGGCACCTCCGCACCCGGCACCCCTGTCACGGGCGCCCGGATCGTGTTCCGCAACACCGCGACCGGACAGGGCTACGGTCATGTCGCCGTCGTCCCGCTCGCGGATCCGACCGGCGCCCGCAGCATTCTGGATCCGGCCTGCGATCGCGTCGCCGCGACGACCGACGCCATGTCCTGCCTCTCCTCCGAGCGCAGCATCACGCCCACCTACTCGGCGCGCATCTACGATGCGTCGGGGAAGACGCAGCGCGCCCAGTGGGCGCTGCCCGGCGTCCCCAGTCGCACCCGCTTCTCCCCGGACGGCACGATGGTCGCGACGACGTCGTTCGTGACCGGCCACGCCTACGCCACGATCGGCTTCTCGACCGACACCGAGATCCGCCGGGTCTCCGACGGATCCGGGGTGCCGCCGCTCGAGACCTGGACCCTCCTCATCGACGGACAGCCGAGCGCACCCCTCGACCGCAATTACTGGGGCATCAGCTTCATCGACGACAACACGTTCTACGCGACGGTCGGCATGACGACCGCCGGGCGCACCTATCTGGTGAAGGGCGACATCGCGACGCGCACCATGACCTCGGTTCTCGACGCGGTCGAGTGCCCGTCGCTCTCGCCCGACGGCACGCGCATCGCGTTCAAGCGGGTGACCGGCGGCTCGGGCGCGACGGTGCACTGGACGCCGGCCGTGTACGACATCGCTTCAGGGAAGGTCACCGTGCTGAGCGTCGAGAAGCGCAGCATCGACGACCAGATCGTGTGGCTCGACGACGCCACCCTGCTCTACGGCGTGCCGAACGCGACGCCCGGCGACTCCGACGTCTGGAAGCTGGCCGCCGACGGGGGCGGCACGCCGACGGTGCTGATCCCGCACGCCTGGTCGCCGACGGTGGTGGCCCGATGAGCGCCGATGCGCAGGGCCGGGTCCCGGTGAGCGTTATCATCGCCGCGCACGACGAGGAGGCCGTGATCGGCCGGTGCCTCGACGCGTTGACCCCCGCCGTGCAGGGCGTGCCGCTGCAGGTCATCGTGAGCGCCAACGGATGCTCCGACGCGACGGCCGAGATCGCACGGGCGCGGGGCGCACAGGTGGTGGAGCGCCCCGAGCCCGGCAAGCCGGGGGCGCTCAACGCCGCCGAGCGCGTCGCCGTGGGGTTCCCGCGGGTCTACCTCGATGCCGACATCGTCCCGCCGGCGGGAGCGCTGGGAGCGCTGGCGGCGGCGCTCCGCGAGCGCCCCGGTGTGCTCGCGACGATGCCCGTGCGCCGCGTCGTCACCACGGGCCGGACCTGGCCGGTGCGCGCCTACTTCCGCATCAACCAGCGCCTGCCCGTGTTCCGCTCCGGCCTGTTCGGCCGCGGGCTCATCGTCGTCTCCGAGGCCGGGCGCGCACGCTTCGCGGAGTTCCCCGCCCTGACCGCGGACGATCTCTTCCTGGACGCGCAGTTCGCCGAAGCGGAGAAGAGCGAGGTCGCCGGGGTCGTCGTGGAGGTGGAGTCCCCGCGCACCACCGCGGACCTCGTCCGCCGGCTGGTCCGGGTGCGCCGCGGCAACGCGGAGATGCGGCGCGCGGCCGAGACGGAGGGCGTGGCCGTGCGCTCCGCGGACCGCTGGTCGTGGTTGCGCGACGTGGTGCGGCACGACCAGCGCCTCGCCCCGGCCGCGGTGGCCTACCTCGCGATCACCCTGCTCGCCGCGGTCCGCGCCCGCCGCAGCCCGAGTGGCGACTGGGGCCGCGACGAGAGCACGCGGACGCCCGGCACGGAGCCGCAGAAGGCGGGACCGTCATGAGGACCCATCTCTGCTTCCACGGCATCGGGGTACCGCGTCGCGAGCGCGAGCCGGGCGAGGCGCACTACTGGGTCGCCGAGGATCTGCTCCTCCGCGTCCTCGACCTGCTGCCCGGCCGCGACGACGTCGACCTGAGCTTCGACGACGGCAACCGCTCCGACGTGGACATCGCGCTGCCCGCCCTCGCGGAACGCGGCCTGACCGCGACGTTCTTCGCGCTCGCCGGCCGCCTGCAGGATCCGGACAGCCTGGATCCCGAGGCCCTCGTGCGACTGCGGGCCGCCGGGATGCGCATCGGCACGCACGGGTGGGCGCACATCCCCTGGCGGGGCCTCGAGCCCGGCGAGGCGCAGCGCGAACTCATCGACGCCCGCGCCGCGCTCGAGCGGGCCGGTGGGACGACGATCCGGCATGCCGCGCTCCCGCTGGGCCGCTACGACCGCGCGCTGCTGCAGCGCCTGCGTGCGACCGGCTACGAGCGGGTCTTCACGAGCGACCGGATGCCCGCGGTCGAGCGCGCCTGGCTGAGCCCGCGGTACAGCGTCACGGCGACGGACAGCGTCGAGTCGGTGCGCGGAATCCTCGCGCACCGCGCGGGTCCGGGCGACGCCGTGCGGCTCGGAAAGGCCGTGCTCAAGCGTCTGCGCTGAGCGCCGGGGCCGCATTTCGACACGAATGCGCTCTCATGCGATTCGCATCGGAATATTGAAATATCGAAATATCGAGGAGGAGGAATATCGGCATACCGGGAGAGTCCTGAAAATTCCGCGAGGTTCCGCGGAACCGAACAGATACTGTCTTAACTCGTTCGTTATGTTGCAGACCCCCCATCTGCGTCTGAATCCATCGAAATACCGGTTATGAATCCCTCCCCCACACGCACATCGCTTCGTCGTATCCGTTCCCGCCGTTCCCGATTCGCCTTCATCGCCGCAGGCGCAGCGCTCGTCGTCGCAGCCGGCACCTTCGCGGCCGTCACCGGCGCGTTCGCGCCCTCGTCCGCCGACGCCGCCGTCAGCATGTTCCCCGACACCATGACCCCGAAGGTCGCCGCCGAACCCGACCACAAGGCGGTCGAGCTCGGCATCACGTTCACCCCTGACCGCACCGGCGAGGTCACCGCGCTGCGGTACTACCAGGGCAGCGACGCCCGCGGCGTCACCGATGCGACGCTGTGGTCGTCGGACGGCGCCGTGCTCGCGCACAAGTCGTTCCCCACGTCCCAGACGGTCGGCTGGCGGACCATCCCGCTGGACGCCCCGGTCCCGCTCACCGGCGGCCGCACCTACGTGGCCTCCTACAACGCCCCGAACGGCGGATACGCCGCCACCGAGAACGACCTCACCACCGCGAAGCAGGTGAACGGCTTCTCGCTGCGCGCCGACGCCGGCGTCTACCGCTACGGCCACACGGACGCCGTCCCGAAGTCGACCTATCGCGGATCCAACTACCTCGTCGACGTGGTCTTCCATCGCACGGGGCACCACGCTCAGGCGGTGACGGCGCCCACCACGTCGCCGAAGCCGAGCACGTCGCCGAGGCCCACCGCCCCGGCCACGACCACGCCGACTCCGGCGCCCACGACGATGGCGAAGCCGAGCCCCGCGCCGACCACCCCGCCGACCTCGACCGCGCCTCCGGCCGTGACCGTCCCCGGCACCACCACGCCGCCGGTCTCGAGCGCCGGCTGCGTCGGAAGCGCGAACACCCCCGGCGGCGCCGACCCCTGGGGCGGCTGCTGGCCCGGGCCGCAGAACACCGGCTATCCGCACGGCCTGCCCGGTGACACGCGGGCGCCCGTCACCCTGACGACGTACACCGGACCGACGACCATCACGAGCTGCGGCGTCGTGATCGATTCGAAGATCGTCAACGACACGATCATCGTGCAGGCCGGCAACGGCACGACGTCCAAGGACACCCCCTGCGTGACCATCCGCAACTCGCTCGTGAAGGGCGTGATCTACAGCGAGCAGGCCAGCTACGGACCGGTCCTCATCGAGGACACCGAAGTGCACCCCTCGGACCTGCCGTGGTGGGAGAACATCGGGCGCAGCAACTTCTTCGCCTACCGGGTCAACTCCCACGGCGGCGAAGGCGTCATCAAGTGCGACACGCACTGCGAGGCCGCGGACAACTGGGTGCACGGCATGCAGCTGGGCGGCTCGTACCACTACAACGCCTTCGGCGGAAACGGCACGAACGACTTCCGCATCCTGCACAACTACGCGAGCTGCGGCGACTGGGAGAGCACGTCCAACCCGGGCAGCGATGCGGGGTGCTCCGCGGTGATCGGGTTCTACGGCGACTTCGGGCCGATCCAGAACATCACGATCGACCACAACTACCTGGCGTCGACGTTCGACATGAGCGCCTCCGGGCTGAACACCCAGGCCGGATACTGCCTCAACCCGGGCTACTACCCGGGCAAGCCCTACCCGGACACCCACAACCTCACGGTCACGAACAACCTGTTCGCCCGGGGCGGCTCGGGCAAGTGCGGGGTGTTCGGGCCGACGAACAGCCTCAACGCGATCGGCGCCCCGAACGGGAACATCTGGCAGGCCAACCGCTACAGCGACGGCACGGCCATCGCCCGGGTGGAGCAGTGACCGCGCTCAGCGCGGGATGAGCCGATCCCCCAACCCCAGCACGTCAGGGCGCTCCGATGGTTTCAGGAGCGCCCTGACCGCTGTCCAGGAGCGGCCTCGTCCGAACACGCCACGACGGACCTCGACGCCGACGCTGAGCCAGAAGTAGAGCGCCCCGCGGACCGGGCCGCTGCGGCGGCGGTACAGCCGGATCCGGTTCAGGATCTTCATGACGTGGGTCCTCGAGCTCTCGCCGGATCCGCCGCCGACGTGCACGGCGCCGGCGTCCGGCGTGTACCGCGTCGACCAGCCGGCGTCCGCCGCGCGGAGGCTGAGATCCGTCTCCTCCGAGTACAGGAAGAACGACTCATCCATCCCGCCGAGTGCGCGGTAGCAGTCCGAGTCGACGAGCAGGATGGCGCCCACCGCCCAGTCCACGTCATGCTCGGTCTCGTACGCGGCCGGATCCTCGATCCGCTCCGCGAAGGCGGGGCGCTGCGTGAAGCTCAGCCCGCCGACCCGGCCCAGCGTCGGCGCGCGGCGCAGCGTGGGCGAGAGCCCGCCGTCCGCCTCGCGGACCCGCGGAGCGACGATGCCCACCCCCGGCCGGTCGAGCACCGTGAGCATGCGCGGCACGGCGCCCGCATCGAGCGCCGCGTCCGGGTTCAGGATCAGGATCGCACGGGCCGGCGGGGACTCCGCCACCGCCCGGTTCATCCCCCCGGCGTAACCGACGTTCGTGGAGCGCACGACCGTGCAGTCGTCGCGCGCGTCCAGGATCTCGAGCGTGCGGTCGGTGGAGCCGTTGTCGACGACCACGACGGAGGCGACGGCGTCCCCGAGGGCGGCCGGCACGCTGTCGAGGAGCGCGGAGACGTGCTCCTCGCTGTTGTAGGTCACCACGACGACGGCAACGTCCACGCTCACGCGATCATCGTATCGACAGCGCCCCTCCGCCGCACCGTCTTTCCGCCCGTCAGAGGCGATTTTCCGCGCCCCTGCGCGGAGTCGGGTCGATTAGGATCGGTGGGGTGACGACGACGCCACAGACCCGCTCCGCCGGACGACGCGCACCGGTCTCGATCGTCTGCGTCTACAACGACGAACCGGTGCTCTCCTCGTGCCTGCGGCGCTCGGTCGAGGCCCAGGTCGCGGACGCCCCGCAGACCGAGCTCATCGCCGTCGACAACCGTGAGAACCGGTTCTCCTCGGCCGGTGCGGCGCTCAACGACGGGGCGCGCCGGGCGCGCAACGAGGTCGTCGTGTTCGTGCACCAGGACGTGGTGCTGCACTCGCTGCCGGCCCTCGAGGAAGCCGCCGCAGAGCTCCTCGACGCCGGGGACATCGGCATCATGGGCGCGGTCGGCATCGACGGCGACAAGCGCATCATCGGGCGGATCCGCGACCGGATCGTGCGCATCGGCGAGCCCGCACCCGAACCCAGGGACGTCGACACCCTCGACGAGGTGCTGCTCATGGTCCCGCAGGAGCAGCTGCTCGTCGAGCCCCTCTCCGAGGATCCGCTGCTCGCCTGGCACGCCTACGGCGTCGAGTACGCGTTGCGGATGCGTCGGGCGGGACGCAGGGCGGTGGCCCGCGACATCCCGCTCACGCACAACAGCCTCAGCACGAACCTCGCCAAGCTCGATCTCGCGCATCGACACGTCGGCGACGCCTACCCCGAGCTGCTTCCGATCCAGACCACCTGCGGCACCGTGCACCGCGACGGCCTCGCCGACTCCCTGGCCCAGGGGCTGCGCCGGTTCCGCAGCGCGCGGATCTGGTGGGGCGAGTCGCACGTCGCCCGCGAGGTGCACCGGATCAGCCCGGACAGCACCCAGGTGTTCGCCGACATCCGCATGCTCATCGACGACGTGCTCGAGATCTCGGGCCTTCGCTCGCTGCACGTCATCGACCTGGACCCCGAGGCCACCGCGGAGCACGCGGACGACCTCTCCCGGTTCGACCGCCCGTTCTCGGTGTCCACGGCGGACACGGATCGCGCGCGGGCGGCGATCGCCGCCCGCGAGCCCGACGAGCTGATCTTCGTGGCGGGCCTGGAGGACGACTCGCAGGCCGCCCTGTCGCCGTTCGGTGCGCACCCGCACGTGCTGGGCAGCTCGGCGTCCACGGGGCGCTGGGCGCTGATCGGCGTGAGCGCCGACGCGCTCGCGCCGCTCTGGCCGTCGCGGCGCAACCGCCCCCTCCCCTGGTTCGCCTGAGGACGGGCACCGATGGGATCGCGTGAGGGGACGCGGGCGACGCGGATCGCGGCGGCGCTGTGGGGCGGGCTGATCCTCGCCACGGACCTGCTGCCGCCGCGGGTGCGCTACGGGTACGTGCACCGCTGGACGCGGGCCGCGTTCTCGCGGCCGCTGCGCTCGCTCGCCGCGCTGCCGGCCGACCCCGCCGATGCGGGTCACGGCGATCCGGCCGACCCCGCCGATGCGGGTCACGGCGTTCCGGCCGGCTCCGCCGACGCGGCGCGCCCCACACCGGCGCCGGACGCGGTGCGGTGCCTGCTCGTCGCGGACGGCCTCGACGTCGGCGGCATCGGCACCGTCATCGAGATGCTCGCGCTCGGGCTCGCGGAGCACGGAGTGCATCCGGTCGTGCTCTGCCCGGAGGACGGCGCGCGGGCCGCGCGCCTCCGCGCCGCCGGCATCGAGGTGCTGCTCGCCGCCGACACCGCCGCCGCGCACGAGGCGATCCGGCGCGCGCGCCCCGACGTCATCCAGCTGCACAGCGCTCCGCCGCCGCTCGAGCGCGCAGCGCTGGACAGCGGACGCCCGCTGATCCCCGTGATGCACAACACGGAGATCCACTTCACGCGGGCCCGCTGGGCGCGGTTCGCGGCCCTCATGGCGCGTTCGGCGCAGGCCGTCGCCGTGAGCGAGACCGTGAGCGCGTTCCACCGGCGCCGCATCGGCGACGGCACCCCCACCACCGTGATCCCGAACGGATCACCGGCCGTGCGCACCCCGTCGCCCGCACAGCGCCGGCGCGCACGGTCAGCCCTGTCGGACGTCGTCGGCACGGAGATCGGCGAGGACGTCGTCTTCGTCTGCCTCGCCCGCTACGACGCGCAGAAGAACACCGCGGGCCTCGTCGCGGCGTTCACGGCGGCGATCGAGCACGGCGCCGCGCCGGTGCGCCTGGTGTGGGCCGGCGACCCCTCGGATGCGGCGGAGGTGCGCCGCGCCGACGCCGTGCGGCGCTGTTCTCCGGCCGCGGACCGGATCCACCTGCTGGGGAACTCGGACGCCGGGGCCCTGCTCGCGGCCGCGGACGCCTTCGTGCTGGACTCCTTCTTCGAGGGCTGGCCGATGGCCGCCACGGAGGCCTCGGCGATCGGCCTGCCGCTCGTGCTCAGCGACGTCGGCGGGGCGCGCGAACTGGTCGCGCGCGACGTAGCGCGCTCCGTGCTCGTGCCCAATGCGACGGGCCCGGCGGACCTCGTCAGCGACGCGCGCGTGCGCGCGGCCCGGTGGCGCTCCGCCGCCCAGACCAATGCCGCAACGCTCGGCGCGGCGGTCTCCGCCGTCACGGCGACCGTGCTCGCCGAGCGGAGCGGGGCGTCTCCTCACTCGACGGAGGGTCCCGATCGCGGCGGCGTGCAGGCGATGCGCGCCGCGCATGCCGCGCTGATCCGCGGCGCCGCACGGCACGCGGAACGTCTGGATGACGGCGCCGGATCCGGTCGCACGACCACCGGCCCGCGACGACAGGGTGGCGACGGATGACCGGGCCGGATCTCGTGCCGATCACGGCCGACGAGGCGGAAGCCGCGGCGGCGTTCCTGCACGCCGAGCTGAATCCCCGCGTGTCCGCGGCGGCATGGACGGCGCTGCTGCGTCCGCCCTGGCAGGACGCGGGACCCGACAGCGGCGTGCTGCTCCGCGACGGAGACCGGATCGTCGGCGTCTGCGCCGCCGTGCGGTCGCTGCGCGACGTCGGCGGCGCGTCGATCCCGCTGTGCAACCTCGCGGCGTTCTGCGTGCTCGACGGGTACCGCATGCACAGCGTGCGCATGATCCGGGCCCTGCTCGCGCGGCGCGACGTGCAGTTCACCGACTTCTCCCCCAGCGGCAACGTCGTCGCGATGAACGAGCGGCTGGGATTCTCCCGGCTCGACACCGCGACGCGTCTCGTGCTGAACCCGCCGGCGGGACTCCCCCGGGGCGTCCGGCTCAGCAGCGACCCCGCGGTGCTCGCCGCGGTGCTGCAGGGCGACGATGCGCGCATCCACCGTGACCACCGCGACGCACCGGCCGCCCGGCATCTGCTCGTCCAGAAGGGCGACCGCTACGCCTACCTCGTGTATCGCGCGCATCGCATGAAACGGCTCCGGCTGTTCGCCCTGCCGTTGTACGCCGGCGGCGATCGCGCCGTGCTCGAGGAGGCGTGGCCCGCCGTGCGCGCGCACCTGCTGCGTCACGACCGGCTTCCGTTCACGCTCGCGGAGCGCCGCCTGCTGGGCTTCTCCCGAGGGGTGGGGCGCGTGCTGCGCAACCCCCGCGCGCGCATGGTCCGGGGGGCGGGGCTGGATCCCGCCGGGGTCGACTATCTGTACAGCGAGCTCGCGCTCGTCGAATGGTGAGGCTCAGCCGGCGGCGGTCGCGCCGACCTTCTCGTCGATGAACGCCGCCAGGGTCCCGACGGTCTCGAACAGCTCGGCGCCGAACTCGTCGTCGCCGATCGTGATGTCGAAACGGTCCTCGAGAGCGGCGACGAGCGCGACCACGCCGAACGAGTCCAGCTCGGGCAGCGCCCCGAACAGCGCCGTCTCGGGCCGCAGATCCTCCGGGCTCTGCGTCAGCTCGAGGGCGTCGATGAGGACCTCGCGCACGGCGGGCAGGATGTCGGCGGTCATCGTTTTCTCCTTCAGGCGGTGATCGATCGGGCGGTCAGACGAGGACCTCGGCGGGCGCCGGGTGTCCGAGGAACGCGGTGGGGCTGGCGGTCAGCCCGTAGGCGCCCTGCTGGAAGATCACGACGAGGTCGTCGATCGCAGCGCCCGCCGGCAGCGGGATCCCGTCCGCGAGCAGATCCAGGGGCGTGCAGAGGCAGCCGACGACGGACATCTCCTCGTCCGCCGGGATCGCGAGACGATTGCCGAGGGCGACCGGGTAGTTGCGCCGGATGGCCTGGCCGAAGTTGCCGGAGGCGGCGAGCTGGTGGTGCAGGCCGCCGTCGACGACGAGGAAGGTGCGCCCGCGCGACACCTTGCGGTCCACGACGCGGGTCACGTACACGCCGCACTCGCCCACGAGGAACCGGCCGAGCTCGACCACGGGACCGGCCTCGGGGAAGTGCTCGGCGATCGGTCCGCTCACCAGCCGCTCGAGGTTCTCGGCCACCGCCTCCAGGTCCAGCCGCGCGTCGCGCTCGGTGTACGGGATGCCGAAGCCCCCGCCGAGGTTGAGATAGCGCAGCGGCGCGGGCAGGGACCCCGCGAGCTGCGCGACCAGGTCGACCGTCCTGCGCTGCGCTTCCGCGATGATCTCCGCGTCGAGGTTCTGCGAGCCGGCGAAGACGTGGAAGCCGAGGACGTCGGCACCGCCCGCGAAGGACCGCAGGAGTTCGGGCACCTGCTCGGAGTCGATGCCGAACTGCTGCGGGCCGCCCCCCATCCGCATCCCGGATCCCTTCACCGCGAAGTCCGGGTTGACGCGGATCGCGACCCGCGGTTCGACGCCGAGCCGGTCCCCGGCCGTGACGACGCGCCCGAGCTCGGTCGACGACTCGACCTCGACGATGATGCCGGCGGCGACCGCCTGGCGGATCTCCGCCGGCGTCTTGCCCGGGCCGGCGAAGCTCACGTGATCCGGGCGGATCCCGGTGTCCAGAGCGTGCCGCATCTCCCCGGCGGAGGCGACGTCGATCCGATCCACCCGCTGCGCGAGGTGCTGGACGATCGCGGGCATCGGGTTCGCCTTCATCGCGTAGCTCAGCTCGACCCGCGACGGCAGCAGTCCGCGGAGCAGGTCGATGCGGGCGTCGAGCAGGCCGCGGTCGTACGCGAAGAACGGCGTCGAACCGACCCGCGCTGCGAGCCGGCTCAGCGGCTGCCCGCCGATGCGCAGCTCGCCGTCGACCGTTCCGAACGCGTCGATGTGCTCCTGCACGTTCATGACGACACCTCCGTCTTGATGCGGGCGCGATCGAACTTGCCGTTCGGCGACCGCGGCAGATCGGCGCGGACGTCCACCCGTGCGGGCAGCATGTAGGCCGGGAGCACCGGGCGCAGGGCGGCGACCAGGGCGTCGGCGTCGAGCGCTCCGCCGGCGGCGGTCACCACCAGCACGATGCGCTGGCCCAGGGCGGGGTCGTCCACCCCGACGGCGACGACGTCGCGCACCAGCCCGGTGCCGTACACCGCCTCCTCCAGCTCGGTCGGGCTGATCCGGTAGCCGGAGGTCTTGATCATGTCGTCGCGACGCCCCACGAACGACAGGAAGCCGTCCTCGTCGGCCACGACGGTGTCGCCCGACCACACCGCGAGCTCGGGCGCCCGCCAGTCCTCGCCGGGGCGGCGGATGGGGCGGAACCTCTCCGCGGTGCGTTCGGGGTCGTTCCAGTAGCCGAGCGCCACGAGCGCACCGCGGTGCACGAGCTCGCCCTCCTCGTGCGGCGCGCACGGCGTGCCGTCCGGTCGCAGCACGAGGATCTCCGCATTCGGGATCGCCTTGCCGATCGAGTCGGGCCGGCGATCCACCTCGGCGGGATCCAGGTACGTCGAGCGGAACGCCTCGGTGAGGCCGTACATGAGATAGGGGTCGGCCGCGGTGAACACGTCGCGCAGCCGTGCGAGCGTCGTCCGGGGCATCCGTCCGCCGGTGTTCGCCCAGTAGCGGATGCGGCGGGCGGCGTCCTCCGGCCATTCGACGCCGGCGAGCTGCAGCCACAGCGGCGCGACGCAGGTCAGGCCGGTCACCCCGTGCGCCGCGCAGGCGCGAGGCACGTCCCGCGGGAGCAGATAGTTCATCAGCACGCAGTGCGCTCCGACCGCGAACGCCGTGGTCACCTGGCTGAGCCCCGCGTCGAAGCTCAGCGGCAGCACGCTGAGGATCACGTCGTCGGAGGTGTTGCACAGATACGTGCTCACGCTCTCCGCGCCGACGATGAGGTTGCGGTGGCTGAGCACCACGCCCTTCGGCCGGCCGGTGCTGCCGGAGGTGTACAGGATCGCGGACGGGTCGAGATCGATCGTCCCCGGATCGGCCGGGCCTGCGCCGGGCGGATCCGGGAGCGCCCAGGCGTGCGCCCCGTGGTCCCCGGTCGGCACGGGGGCCGTGTCCCCCACGACGACCACGTGCGCGACGGCCGATCCGGCGAGCGCCTCGGCGAGGGCCGGCAGACGGTCCGACGAGGTCAGCAGGAACCGCGAGCCGCTGTCGGCGAGGATGTGTCCGACCTGCGCCGGCTTGAGCACGTGGTTGATCGGCACGAACAGCCCGCCGGCCGCGGAGGTGCCGAACAGGGCCGCCACGGTCTCCAGCCGTTTCTCCAGGTAGATCGCGACGCGGTCGCCGCGCTGCAGCCCGATGCCCTGCAGCTGGACGGCGAACGCCTGCGCCGCCGCCCAGGCCTCCGCATAGCTCTGCGTCTCGGACTTGTACGTCAGCGCCGGGGCATCGGGGGCGACCGCGGCTCGCTCGGCGAGCAGGTCGTGCACGTGCGTGCGCATCGGCGCTCCCCGTCAGGCCTCGCCCGCCGAGGCGCGCCGTGCCGGGGGGAGCTCGGTGGCGACGTCGGGCAGCTCGGGGCGCGCGGTGTAGCGCATCGACGCGGTGAGCACCTCGTCCGCGGCCGCGATCGAGCGCATCGAGGCCGTCAGTCCGATCATCAGGAACAGCAGGCCGGCGGACATCGGGAAGGACAGCCCGTCGAAGAACGCGAACAGCACCGCGATCGTGATGAGGCAGGATGCGAAGGCCCGGCTCATCGACTTGGTGTCCTGGAAGGGGGAGTGCCCGCTGGCCCAGACCGCGCTGCCGATGGCCGCGCTCACCATGCCGCCGAGGCACAGCGCGCCGAGGACGCCGAGCTCGACGGTGAGCAGCACCCAGGCGTCGTCGAAGATGTAGTACCTCGGCAGGAAGGTGCCGAACCCCTGGCCGATCAGGGGCGAGGACGAGAGGAACTCCGGGACCCGCGCGAGGGCCGCCGTGCGGGATTGGGTGCTGGGATCGTCGGAGGCGCCGACGAAGAGCTTCACGATCGTGCCGAACATCCCGGGGATGAGCGCGAACACCGCCCCCGCGAGGACGGCTCCCCCCACCCCGATCACCCAGCGGTAGGCCGTGGGGATCGCCGGGAGGAGGGTGATGACGGCGACGGCGAGGCCGATGATGGCCGAGCGCGAGACCGCGACGAGCGAGGCCAGCAGGATGAACCCGACCGCGAGCCACCACCAGCCGGCGTTGCGCGACGGAGTGGTGCGGAACCCCTTGTTGACCGCGGCGGTGATGGCCAGCGGCAGCGCGGACACGACGGCCGTGCCGTACTCGAGCGGATGGATCGCGGTGCCGGAGGCGCGGGTGAACGACCCGCGGGTCGCCGCCTCGGTCGCCTCGAACGCCAGCCCGGGGATGGAGGTCGTCCAGTCGAGCAGCGTCTGGCCCGAGAAGAACTGCGCGAGCCCGAACGCGGCGAGCGCGGCCCCCGCGATCGCCAGGCGCCGCACGAGCGCGGCGGCATCCGAGTAGGTGCGGATCCCGTCCATGGCGACCAGCAGCACCCCGCTCCATGAGGCGAGCCGGAGCAGCGCCGTCGTCGCCGGGCTGACCTGGTCCGCGGGCTGGCCGCGGAGCATCGCCGCGGCGAAGCTCACCAGCACGACGACGAGGAACGCCATGAAGACCCAGCGGAGGGGCTGACGCACCGGGCGGGCATCGAGGTCCCGAGCCTGCAGCCGGCTCAGCAGCCACCAGAAGAGAAGTACGAGGCCCCAGAGCATCGACGGCCGTCCCAGGCTTCCGAGCGCCGAGATCGTGACGTTCGAGGGGATCGCGACGAGCAACACGAGGTACACGGTGAGCATCGTGGCCGCGCTCACCCCTCCATGACGCACGGTGAAGTTGCGCGTCTCGGCCGAGACCGGGCGGACCCGGGACCCGGCGAGCAGGCTCATGTGCGCCTCGCGGCGCGGTGGTGCGTACGGCCGCGCCCGGCTCCGACGGTCTCACCGGCGGGCGCGGCGTCCTTGTCGGACCGGTCGGACCGATCGGACTCGTCGGCCGTGTCGTCGACGGGGACGCGAGGCCGCTCGGCGAACCCCGGACGACCGGCGGTGTCCGGCACGGGCTCCGCCCCCTCTTCGGGCGCGGGATCCGTGGGCGCGATCTCGCCTGCGGCCGGGCCGTCGTCCGCGGAATCGTCGTCGATCGGGTCGAGGAGTTCGTCCTGCGAGGACTCGCCGGGGGCCGCCCTCCTCCTCCGTGCGTCGCCCTTCACCCGGCCGCGACCGCCCCGGCGCCCGGCCTTGTGCGGTCGGCGCGCCAGCCCGTCGATCAGGCTCGCGACGATCAGTGTGAGCACGACCAGTCCGAGCGCGACTCCTGCGCTGATCAGGATCCGCGTCTTCTGCTGCAGCGTGCTCTGCGTGTCGAGGGTGAGCGTCGACACCGAGATGCGGTCGTCGGTCTTCACCTTCTGCTGCGTCTGCAGCCGGTCGAGCTCGACCTTGGTCTCGTCGATGAGAGCCGCCAGCACGTCCTCGGTCGCGGCATCGGTCTTGCCGGTGACCGTGATCTGGATCACGGGTCCGGAGACGGTCGGATCCCGCTCGACGAGGACATCGGTGCCCGGGTAGTCCTTCACGATGGGACCCAGCACCTCGTCGGAGCGCATGACGCGGACGACGATGTCGGCGGCCTGGGTGAGCCCGCCCAGGAAGAGGTACGGGTTCGTGGTCCCGACCGGGATGGTCCCGGACCCGGGCAGCAGCAGCTGCGTCGACGTGCGCTGGTGGCCGGGCTGCACGGCGATGAACGTGCCGAACCCCGCGACGAGCGCGAGAATGATCCCCGGCACCGCGATGTACCAGCGCCGGACGAACCCCCCCATGGTGTCTGCGATGTTCATGCGAAGCGGCCTCCTGTCCGCGCTCCCGGAGTCGGCGCGTCGACCCCTTTCAGGGCCCTCCTCCTGCGCCTCGACCGGATCGATCGGTCGACGATGACCGCCGCCGAACAGCCGGTGATGAACCCGGCGAGCACCATGGCCGCCCCCGCGAGCGTGAGCTCGCTCCGGCCCGGTGTGACGTGCTGGATGTCCGTGCTCAGCGGCTCGACGGTCGCGGTGATGCGGTCGGACACCGGAGTGATGGTGGCGGCCTGCTGCGCCGCGGTCACGTCGATGATCTGCTTCAGTGCCTCCTGCTGGCGGTCCAGGACCCACTGCCGGGTGCGTCCCACGATCTGGATGTCGATGGTGGCGGACGGGAAGCTGCTGATCCACTGGTTCCCCGTGTTGCGCAGCGAGACCATGACCCCTTGGCGCACCCCCGCGCCGTAGTACGGGGCGTTCGCGTCGGAGAACGTCTCGACCGGTTTGCCCTGGTTGATCGAGGTGGCGACCGCCCCGGCGAAGGCGATGATGCTGATGTCGGTGGATCCGCTCTCGGGCAGCAGCGTCGAGCGGGACGGGAGCGTGAAGGTGACGGTGGTCTGCGTGGCGTAGGAGCCGCCGTCCTTGTAGAAGAGGTAGGACAGACCGGCGAAGACCAGCACGATGGCGAGGAGGACGTACCAGCGCCTCCCCATCGCGGACAGAGCTTCGCGAACCGTCACGCGCCCTCCCCCTCCTCCCGTCGCCAGCATAGCCTCAGGTCTGACGGCGGGGCCATGATCCTCGATCATCGCCGCAACCGTGCTTTCAGCGCCTGCATGCCGTCCTTGCCGAGAGCGGCGATCGCCATCCTGCGCAGGGTCGACCGTGCCGTGTCCCGCGTCCAGCGCGCAGGCGCGACCAACAGTCGGTCGCCCGCGATGCGCGCGGCGCCCGGCGGGTCGATGTCCTGCAGCATCCCCGGAAACAGGTGCGCCCAGGGCTCCGCGGAGACCAGGCGTCCGCGCACCCGGTTGCTCACGTTCTCGCCGTGCACGACCTGCAGCCACCCGGGTTCGCCGTCGAGCGCGACGACCGGCATCGAGCGTCCGAGCATGATGTGCCAGTCGTCCCAGCAGGTGCGCGGTTCCGCCCACGGCTCCGCGACCGAGCAGAACGCGTTCTCGGGATCATGCCGCAGATACACGCCGTCCGCGTCTCTGACCAGCCCGTTGACGACATACAGGGCGCGGCGCTCCTCGAAGTCCACGGCCGCCCTGATCCGGCTCAGGAAGTCGACGGCGAGACCGTCGTCGTTGTCGACGTTCGTGGTCAGCAGCATGCCGTTCCCGTGCCGCACGACGTCGCGCAGATCGGCGATCAGCGTCTGCCGCGGCACCTCCTCCCGGAAGATCGCCGTGAACAGGCCCCGCTGCACGTACGGCCGGATCGCGTCCTTCAACCACGCGGGGCTGTCCGGGTCGAAGTACACGACCCAGTCGAAGTCGGCGCCGACCTGGGCCGCGACCGACGGCGCGCAGTACCGCTCGAACAGGCACCACCGGTTCGCCAGCCAGTGCTCGCTCGCCCTGATCCGCGCCTCGACCCCGCCCGTGGGGAGGTTGAAGCGGGTGAGCAGCACGTGGTCGACGTTCATGGCACCCGGACCGCCGGCCGGGAGCGGTCGCGCAGGAACCGGCGCAGCTCCCCCTCGTCGTCGAGATCGACCCGCTCCGGCGCTCGGGCGTCGGCCGGCTGCTCCGGGCGGGTCGCGTAGGGCCAGGCCGCCCGCCGCGCGGCGTCGGGGCGATTGCCGAGCAGGTCGTCGAACACTCCCACGTAGGCCTCGGCCTGCGGCTTCCAGTCGAGTTCGGCGACGACGCGCCGACGGGCGGCGATGCCGAGCTCGACACGGCGATCGGGATCGGCGAGCAGCGCCTCGATCTCGTCCGCGAACGCGGTGATGTCTCCGGACGGGACGAAGACGCCGGTGTCCCCGGCCGAGACCCGCGTCTCCACGAGCTCGAACGAGACCGGCGGCACGCCGTAGGCCATGTACTCCATGGTCTTGTTCATCGTGGAGACGTTGTTGAGCGGCGTGTCCAGGTCGGGGCCCAGGCCCAGATCGGCGGCACTCAGATACTGGGCGATCTGCGCAGGCCCGACCCTGCCGGTGAAGACGACGTTGTCGTCGAGACGTCGCGCGGTGCACTCCCGCCTGAGGTCCTCGAGGCAGTCCCCGAAACCCATCAGCACGGCCCTGATCCCGGTGCGGCCGCGGCGATGCACGAGCTCGTCCATGACGGCGAGGATGTTCTCCACGCCGTCCTGCGGTCCCATGATCCCCAGGTACGCGAGCAGGTGCTCCGCTCCCGCCCTGATCTCCGGCGCGGGATAGACCGGTCGCATCACGGTCGTGTCCGGTCCGCTCCGCACCACCGTGACCCGGGCCGGCGGCAGCCCCCCTCGACGCTCGGCGACGCGCTTGTACGAGCCGTTGGTGGAGATCACCCGGTCCGCGACCCGATAGGTGTTCCGCTCGAGCAGCACCAGCCCGCCCAGCTGCATCCGGCCCGCGATCCCGGTCGGTCTCCCGAACCGGGACAGGTAGAGCTCCGGGTTGAGGTCGTGCTGGTCGAACACGAAGCGCACTCCGGCGACGCGCCACAGCGCCGCGAGCAGCCAGTAGGTGTCGGGCGGGTTGCAGGCCTGGATCACGTCGAACCCGTGCCGGCGGCGCACCCGCAGCGAGAGCAGCGCGGTGCGCACCCACGAATAGGCGAACTCGAGGGCGAAGCCGAACAGGCCCCTCGCCTCCGGCGCCGGCGCGTACTTGTAGATGTGCACGCCGTCGATGTCCTCGTGGGCCGGATCGCCCGGGCCCTTGGGGCAGATCACGGAGACCTCGTAGCCCTGCGCCCGGAGGGCCTGGCACTCCAGCCACACCCTCCGGTCCAGCGGCACGGGCAGGTTCTGGACGATGATCAGCACGCGCCGGCGTGCGCCGTTCCTGTTCATGTGTGCTCCCCTTCTCCGGCCGGCGACGCCGCCGACCGGATCCTGTTCTTCCACGATCCGCCGCGCGCTGTCCGCATCCGGCTCAGCCCGCGGATGCGCGCCCCGATCCTCGAACGTCCCAGCAGCGCGAGCGCGTCCGGCAGCACCCGCGGCGCCAGCAGCCGCGTGGCGAGCAGGTGCACGGCCAGCACCGCGCACCCGATCAGCAGCAGCGCGGCCCACGACGGCAGCGCGACGGTCGCCGCCCGCACCCCCCAGCCGGCCGCCGCCGAGCCGACCACGGCCACCGCGACGAAGACGAACGGGCCCGCGACGACCCTCGCCCGCGCGCCCAGCACCCGGGCCGTGAGGAACCACCGGGTCACCGTCGCCACGACGCACACCCCGAGGAAGCCCCAGGCGATGACCACGAGGCCCAGGCGCGAGAGCGCCGCCGTCGTGCCGAACGTGATCCCGTCGATGACGAGCGCGTACACGAACCAGGTCCCCGGCCTGCCCACGCCGTAGAACAACCCGTTGTCGAGCCAGGCGCCGACCGACAGGATCCCGGCGAGGGCGAGGATCTGCGCCACCGGATAGCTCTGGTCCCAGCCGCGTCCGAACACGATCGGCACGACGAGCGGCGCCGCCACGGCGAGCATCGTGAGCGGGAGGGAGAGCGCGAAATAGGTCAGCCGCAAGGCCCGCAGATACGCCGCGAGCAGCCGCTCCTCGTCATCGCGGATCTTCGCGAACGCCACCTGGGTGACCGGCACGATGGCGCTGCCGGTGAGGTCCTGCACCACCTGCACGAGCCGCTGCGCGATGGTCATGTAGCCGAACGCGCCGATGCCGAGCACCGCGGAGATGACGGCGGCCTCCCCCCACGCCCTCAGCATGGCGACGAACTCCACGCCGAGCACCTGCCCGCCGAATGCGCCCATGACGCGGAACTCGGCCCGGGAGAACGCGAACGTGGGCCGCCACCGCGACGTGATCCACGCCAGGACCGTGGTGATCGCGGGGGCGACCAGACTCTGCGCGACGAGCGCCCACACCCCGAACCCGCTGAACGCCATGATCATCGCCACGACCTGCGCCACCCCGGCGGCGGCCGCGCCCTGCCCGGCCAGCACGCCGAAGCGCATGCCCCGGCGCAGCAGCGCCATCGGCACGGATCCGGCGGCGGTCAGCACGACCCACAGCGAGAGCGCCTGCAGCACCGGTCTCACGCCGTCGTCGTGGAAGACGACGGCGAGCACCGGCGCCAGCCCGAACAGGGTCGCGCACAGCACACCGCCCGCACCCAGCGAGAACCAGAACGCGGTGCTCAGCATCCGCTGGTCGCTCTTGTCGACCTGCACGATGTAGGCGGCGAATCCGAGATCGGCGAGCAGGAAGAAGAACGGCAGCACCGTGGATGCCGCGGCGACGGTGCCGAAGTCTGCGGGGCTGAGCAGACGGGTGAGCACCGCGATCGTCACGAAGCCGAGCAGCCGCACGGCCCACTTCTGCACCGTCAGCCACAACACGCCGGACGCGGCGCGCCCGCTGACGTCGCCGGTCGCCTCCCCCACGGCGGCCTCCGCCCGCTTCCCGATCGACGGCTTCGTCATGTCCGGCTCCCCGCCGCGACGCCGGGGACCAGACCCAGGCGCCGCCGGAGCATCCCCTCCACCCGCCGGCCCTCACGCGGGAGATCGCACAGCCAGTCCCGGGCGTGATACGCGCCGACGGCGTCCCGGTAGAACGCGGCCAGCCGGTCCGACATCGCGTCCAGCCCGAACCGCTCCTGCGCGAACCGCCGGCCGAACGCTCCGAGCGCGGCGCGCCGAGCCGGGTCCGCGAGCAGCGGCTCCGCGATCCGCACCAGATCCTCGACCGGGCGCTCGGGGCGGTCGGCGCTCCAGAAGCTCGATCGGGCGAGCATCGCGGCGCTGCGCTCCTCGAACAGGCAGGACCACCCGGCCTCGCCGTGCACGATCAGCGGGCGCGCGAACGCCAGCGACCGTGCCGCCGAGCCGCCCATGCCCAGCATGATGTCGGCGGCCGCATAGGCGGGACGGGGATCCGCGCGGGGGCCCAGCAGGCGGACCGCCTCGTACCCCAGGTCGTGGTTGACCGCGTCGGCGCGCGCCCCCAGCGCGGCCTCGGCGTCGCCGCCGCCGACCACGTACAGGCCCGCTCCGACGGCCGCGAGGGGGCGCACCGCGTCGATGGCCGTCGCGATGGCGGTCGCCTTCATCCGGCTGTCCAGTCGGCTCACGATCCCGAGCAGCGGGCCGTCGCCCAGTCCGTTCGCGGCGCGGAAGCGCTGGCCCGCGGCGGCGTCGGGCATGTCTGCCTCCAGGTCGACGGGCGGGGAGATCAACACGGTCCGACCGGGCCGGCCGTCGAGCTCCTCGGCGAGGTACTCGGTGCCGACGATCAGCGGCATGTGCCGGTGCACCACCGAGGTGACGCTCATCTCGTACACGGTCTGGGCCCAGGGCCGGCGCCCGAAGATCGCCGGACCCCAGTAGGTGGGCCGCGCCGACCCCCACATCCCGCACACGTGCACGAGGTCGACGTCGTGCTCATCGGCGATCCGTCGCAGCTGGCGCGCCTGCGCGGACATCCCGTCCGCAGGGGCGAACGACTCGATCGCCACTGCGCGGGTGCGCGCGTAGTCGAGGAGCGAGAGCGCGTCGTCCGCCGTCGCCCGGGGGCCGATGAGGATGGATTCGATCCCCCGCTCGCGCAGCCGCCAGGCGAAGTCCACGGCGTTGATCTGGGTGCCGCCGAGCTCCAGGCTGTTCAGGATGACGAGGACGCGCATGATCGGCCCCCTCAGACCATCGAGCCCTGCGCCGGCGCACCGACGGTCTCGGGAAGGGACCGGCCGACGGCGTCCCGCAGCGCGTCCGCCACGGCCTGCTGCTGGATCGCGGTGAGATGCGGGAACATCGGCAGCGACAGGATCCGCGCGGCGGCGGCCTCCGCGACCGGGAACTCGCCCGCGCGATGCCCGAGACCCGCGTAGGCCTCGGTGAGCGGCACCACGGTCGGGTAGTGGATCCCGACGCCGATCCCGGCGGCGGTCATCCCCGCCATCACCCGGTCCCGCTCCTCGACGCGCACCACGTACAGGTGCCAGACGTCGAGGTTGCCCGGAACCGGGGCGGGCAGCCGGACGCCGGCGACGCCGTCGAGAAGTGCGGCGTAGCGGACCGCGGCGGCCCGGCGTGCCGCGTTCCAGTCGTCGAGCCGGCGCAGCTTGGCGCGCAGCACCGCCGCCTGCACCGCGTCCAGGCGCGCGTTCATGCCGATGTTGTCGTGCACGTATTTGACGGAGCTGCCGTGCGCGGCGAGGTTGCGGATGAGAGCGGCGGTCTCGGCGTCGTCGGTCATCACCGCCCCCGCGTCCCCGGCGGCGCCGAGATTCTTGCCCGGGTAGAAGCTCGTCGCGGAGATCCGCCCGAGCGCGCCGGCCCGCCCCGCCTCGCTCGAGGCGCCCTGCGCCTGGGCCGCATCCTCGATGAGCACGAGGCCGTGCCGCTCGGCGATCGCTGCGAGGCGTGGCACGGGTGCGGTCTGACCGAACAGGTGCACCGGCACGATCGCGCGCGTGCGCGCGGTGATCGCCGCCTCGACCGCGTCCGGGTCCATCAGCAGGTTCGCGTCGTCCACGTCGACGAACACGGGCACCGCGCCGATCCGCGAGGCCGCCTCGGCCGTCGCGATGAAGGTGTTGGCCGGCATGATCACCTCATCGCCGGCACGCACGCCCACCGCCCGGTATGCGAGCTCGAGCGCGTCGGTGCCGTTGGACACCCCGATGACGTGACCGACGCCGATGTACTCCGCGTACTCGCGCTCGAAGGCGTCGACCTCCGCGCCGCCGATGAATCCGGCGCTGCCGAGCTGGCTGCGCCACACCGGAAGCACCTCGTCGACGATCTCGGCCTGCTGCGCGGCCAGATCCAGGAACGGCACGTTCATCTCTTCTCCCCCAGATCCCGTGCGGGCACCCCTGCCCACGTCCGTCCGTCCGGCACGTCGGCGATCACGGCCGCCCCCATGCCGATCACCGCGTCGGTCCCGACGGTGATCCCCTGTCGCACCGACGCGTTCATCCCGAGATACGCGCCCTCCCCGACACGCACGCCCCCGCCGAGAGAGACGCCCGCGGCGAGGGTGACGAAGTCCTCGAGCACGTCGTCGTGGGTGACCGTGCTGTTCGGCATGATCACCACGTGCCGTCCCACCGATGCGTCCGCCGTCACCACCACGGAGTCGAGCAGGATGCTGCCCGCGCCGACGACGCTGCTGTGTCCGATCCGCGCCGACCGCGCCGCGAAGATCCCGTAGCGCTCCTCTCGCACGCCGGCCTCCGCGAGGCGCGCGACGATGCTCCGCCGTCCGGATCCGGGTCCGACGCAGACGAGGAGCCGGTCGCTTCCCTCGACTGCGAGCCGCACGGGGCCGAGCACCGGCACGCCGGCGACCTCGGTCCCCTGCCGTGCGCTGTCGTCGTCGAGGATGCCGACCACGCCGACGACGCCCGCCGCGATGACCTCGCGCGCGAGCCCGCTTGCGCCGATCAGGAGCAGCCGCTCGCTCATGGCGGCGCACCGATCGGGTCTCTCAGCACCGCGATCACGCGATCCTGATCGACGTCGGAGAGGGCGTGGTACAGCGGCAGGATGAGGGTGCTGTCGTTCAGCCGTTCCGTCACGGGCAGCCCGCCGGAGGGCGCTTTGTCGCGGTACGGCGGCTGGCGATGCGCCGCCATGATGCCGCGGCGCGCCGAGACGTCGGCGGCGGCGAGCGCCTCCAGCAGCCCCTCCCGGTCGGTTGGATAGCCGTCGCCGACCTCCACCCAGAACGACTGCACGTTGCCGGCGCCGTAGGCGGGGTCCTGCACGGCTCGCAGCCCGCCGATCTCCGCGATGCTCGCCCGGTAGCGGTCGGCGAGCGCGCGCCGCCGGGCGACGATCTCGGGCAGACGGCCGAGCTGCACGAGGCCGACGGCGGCCTGCAGATCGGTCATCCGGAAGTTGAACCCGACCTCTGCGTACTCCTCGGCGGGCGGCAGCGTGGAGCGGTGCCGGTCGGCGGCCGAGACGCTCATGGCGTGCTCCCGCAGGTGGCGGGCGCGCCGCGCCCAGTCCTCCCGCACGGTGGTGATCATGCCGCCCTCGCCCGTGGTGAGGAGCTTGCGGGGGTGGAACGACCAGGCGGCGATCTCGGCGCCCGCCCCGACCGGGCGGCCCTTGTACGTCGACCCGGCACCGCACGCGGCATCCTCGATCACGACGATCCCGAGCGGATCCGCCACCGCGCGCACGTCGTCGAGGTCGAGCGGCACTCCGCCCTGGTCGACCCCGATGACCGCGCGGGTCGCCGGGGTGACCGCGGCGCGCACGGTCGCGCCGGTGAGATTCCCCGTGAGCGGATCCACGTCGGCGAACACGGGGTTCGCGCCGACGTACCGCACGGCGTTGGTCGTCGCGATGAACGAGAAGGACGGCACCACCACGTCGTCGCCGGGCCCGATGCCCGCGACGACGAGCGCGAGGTGCAGGGCGGTCGTACAGCTGGTCGTGGCGACGGCGTACGCGGCCTGCATCGCCGCGGCGAACTCCTGCTCGAACCGCGCCACCCGCGGCCCCTGGGCGACCCAGCCGCTCGCGATGACCTCGGCGACGGCGTCGGCCTCCTCCTGGCCGAGCCAGGGGACCATCACGTTGATGCGTGCGCTCATGCCCGCACCTTCGTCCGTCCGGCGGAGATCTCCTCGCGCAGCGGGCGCCACCACTCGACCAGCCGGGACAGCCCCTCCTCGAGGTCGATCGACGACCGCCAGCCGAGGTCGCGCTCCGCGGCGGAGACGTCGGCGAGGCGCCGGGCCACGTTGTTCACCGTGCGCGCGGGGCCGAACTCGACATCGAGATCGGATCCCATCACCCGCAGCAGTGCCTCGGCGAGCTCGCGCAGGCTCGTCTCCGTGCCGCTCGCGATGTTGTACGTGCCCTCGACGACGTCGCTCTGCGCGGCGAGCACATTGGCGCGGGCGATGTCGGGAACGCAGATGAAGTCCATGGTCTGCAGCCCGTCCCCGAAGATGAGCGGCGGCTTGCCGTCGGCGATCCGCTCCATCCACCGCACCAGCACCTCGGTGTAGAGCCCGTGCACGTCCATCCGCGGGCCGTAGACGTTGAAGTAGCGCAGCAGCACGTAGTCGATGCCCCTCATCGCGCGGTAGCTGCGGATCAGTCCCTCGTTGAAGGTCTTCGCCGCGCCGTACAGGGTGTCGTTGTTCTCGTGGTGATGCCTCTCGGTGGTGGGGAACTCCTCCGCCATGCCGTAGACCGAGGCGCTCGAAGCGGCGATGAGCTTCTGCACCCCGTGCGCGACGGCGGCCTCCACGACGTTGAACGTGCCGTCCACGAGCACCTCGAGAGCCAGCCGAGGCTCCTCCGCGCACTGCGTGATCCGGATCGCGGCCTGGTGGAACACGAGGTCCTTGCCCGCGGTGACATCGTCGACGAGGCGGCGGTCGCGGATGTCGCCGTCGATGAGGGTCGCGCGTCCTGTGGCGATCGCGTCGTCGAGATTCGCGACCCGTCCGCGCACCAGGTTGTCGAGAACGTCGACGTGCGCGGCTCCGGCGTCGAGCAGCTGGTCGACGAGCGTGGATCCGATCGTGCCGGCGCCGCCGGTCACGAGGATGTTCGCGCCTTCGATACGGTTCATGCCAGCTCCATTTCGGTCGAGGTCTGCACGGGATGGGGGGCGCCGCCGGTGGCGAGACTGCAGCTGGCGGCTTCGAGGATCGACAGCACCCGCAGCCCGGAAGCGCCGTCCGTGCGCGCCGGACGGTGCTCGCGGATCGCGGCGGCGAACTCGGCGGTCATGCCCGACAGCGCCTCCCGCTCGGGGAGGGCCGGGGCCCAGGTGTCGCCGAGCCGGTAAGAGATGTTCGCGGCCCTGGCGTCGCTCGTGGTCGCCTTGGACTGCTCGAGCAGGTCCACGCCGCGGTCGTACACGCTGACCCGCTGCTGCGGGTTCAGGTCGTCCCACACCAGGGTGCGCCGGGTGCCGCCGATCACCATCTGGCGGATCTTGGTCGGGCTGAGCCAGTTCACGTGGATGTGCGCGATCGCCCCGTCGGCGAGCGGCAGCGTGAGATAGCCGATGCAGCTCTTGCCCGTCGCGAGCGGGTCCGCCCCCTGCGCGGTCACCGTCGCCGCGTCCAAGCCGTTCGGCAGGATGAAGTCGATGATCGACAGGTCGTGCGGGGCGAGATCCCAGAACACGTCCACGTCGGGCTGGATGAGGCCGAGGTTGATGCGCACGCTGTCGACGAAGAGGATGTCGCCGAGCTCGCCCGCGGCGATGAGCTCGCGGATCTTCAGCACGGCCGGCGTGTAGCAGTAGGTGTGGTCGGCCATGAGCACGAGGCCGTTCTCGCGCGCGGTCTCCACCATCTCGATGCCGCGGGCCCGCTCGTCGGCGAAGGGCTTCTCCACCGTGACGTGCTTGCCGGCGGCGAGCGCGGCCATCACGATCGGATGGTGGGTGCGGGCGGGCGTGGCGACCGCCACGGCGTCGATGGACGGATCCGCGAGCACCTCCTCGAGGCTCGTCGACACGGGCACACCGCCGACGCGGTCGGCGACCTGACGGGCGCGCGCCTCGTCGAGGTCGCAGATGACGGCGAGATCCCATTCCGGGCTCGCAGCGTAGTTGCGTGCGAGGTTCGGTCCCCAGTAGCCGGCACCGACCACGGCGACGCTGAGCCGTTCAGTCACTTCAGTCCTTGTCTGCCGTGCCGCCCTCCCCGACGGCACGACGCCTACGAAGCAGGTGTGAAGGTCACATCCACCCAGTAGTTGTTCGTGGACAGATTCGTGGGGAAGTTCGTAGAGCCGATCCATGCGCTGCCGAGCGCGGGCACGGAGAAGTGCCCGTACGTCGTGGCGATGGCCAGCGTGCCGAGATCGACGGCATAGCGCCCAGTGGTGCTGTACAGGCCGACGCGGTACTCCGTGCCGGCCTGCAGCGTGACCGGGGTCGAGAGGGCGGCCGTCTGCCAGCCGCTCGCGGTCTCCCCCGTGAACGCGATCTGCGCGAGCTGCTGCCCCGTGCCGCTCCACAGATATCCGGTGTGCACGCCGGTGTTGGCGCTGCCCTTGTAGAACCGGATGCCGGTGACCTTGCCCGCGACGTCGACCGTGAAGCGCGTCGCGACCTGCACCGTCGAGGTGTCGTTCCACCACGGGTTCGCCGGCAGCCCGTTGCCGAAGATCGTCAGCACGGGCGGCGCAGCGGCGGTCGTGAACGACCAGGTCCCCCCCGTCACCTGCGCCCCGGACACGGTGACCGCGGCCTGGTACGTCGTCGTCCAGGCCAGGGGCGCCGCCGGGGTGAAGGTGACGGTCTTCTTCGTCACGTCGTACACGGACGATCCGGTGACCGCGCCCGACGGCCCGCTCAGCGCCAGCGTCGCCGCACCGGGATCCGTGCCGAAGGTCGCCGTGACCGTCGTGGTCGGTGCGACCGCCGTGGCCGAGGGCTGCGGCGTCTGCGCGGTCACCGTGTACGTGGCGGGGCTCGGCGACGGGCTCGGGCTCGGTGAGGGGCTCGGGCTCGGTGAGGGGCTCGGGCTGGGCGACGGAGACGGGCTCGGGCTCGGGCTGGGCGACGGGCTCGGCGACGGACTCGGAGAAGGCGACGGCGACGGGCTCGGCGACGGCGACGCGGCCTGCGTCCCGCCGAACACGATCTCGGCGTCGACGAAGTACGCGGTCGCGTTGTACGAGTTCGTCGGGAAGCCTCCGCCCGTGCCGTAGCGGTACAGGCCGTTCTGCGTGGCGATGCCGGTGATGTGCCCGTTCGTCTGCGCCGTGTTGAAATAGCCCGACTGCGAGGCGTAGTGCCCGGTCGGCGCGTAGTACGACACCACGTAGGTGGTGCCCGGCGACACGGAGACCGGCGTCGAGAGCGCGGCGCGTTCCCAGCCGTCCGCGGTCTCGTCGGCGAACGTCACCTGCGCGAGGAGGCTTCCGCTCGCGGTCCACAGCGATCCGACGTGCACCCCGTTGTTCGCGGCTCCGCGGTAGTAGCGGATCGCGGTGACCTGCCCGGGTGCGGAGACGGTGAACGCCGTGCCCACTTCGATCGCAGAGCTGTCCGACGTGGACGGCACTGTCGGGAGCGCCTGCCCGAACAGGGTCTCGGCCACACCGCTGGTCGTGGCGACGAACTCCACGTCGACGAAGTAGTTCGACGAGTTCCCGGACACCGTGGTGGGACGCCCCGAGGTGCCGTACAGGTAGGTGCCGTTCCCGGGCGACACGGCGGTCAGCGGGCCGCTCGTGACCGGCGACGAGAAGCCTCCGGGCTGATACGTGTAGTTCCCCTGCGGAGCGAGGTACGACACCGTGTAGGTCGTCCCGGGCCCGACGGACACGGGGTTGCTCAGCACCGCGCGCTGCCAGCCGCTGCCGGTCTCCGCGGTGAACGTCACCGAGGCCAGGGGCGTCGATCCGGCCCCCCACAGCCATCCGGTGTGCGTGCCGACGTTCGTGCCGGCCTTGTAGAACCGCAGCGCGCGGATCTGCCCGGGCTGCGACGTCGTGAACGACATGCCGAGGATCACGGATGCGCTGTCATTGGTCGCGGTGGTGGTGCCGGTCGGCAGTGCGCCGAACATCGTCACCGTCGTCGCGCCGGAGGTCCCGACCGTCTGGAACGACCAGGTGCCCCCCTGACCGGCGGCGCCGTTGCCGCCGGTCACGTTCGAGACGGCGACCACGATCGGGGCGTCGGAGGGCAGGGCGGACGTCGGCGTGAAGGTCACCGTCTTGCCGTCGCTCGAGATCGCCGTGGTGCCGGCGATCGCCGCGCCGTTGCTGCTCACCGCGACCGTGACGGACGCCACGGCGGCGTCGAACGCGGCGCTGATCGTCGACGAGGTCGCGACGTTGACGGCGCCGTCCTGCGGAGTGGTGCCGATCAGGTTCGGGCCGACCGCCTGTCGGGCGAAGACGACGTCGACCGAGTAGTCGGTGGTCGAGGTCTGGTTCGGGAACCCGCCCGAGTACGTGAACACCGCACCGTTCGCAGGCACCGTGAGCGGCCCGCGGGTGTACGCGGCCGAGAAGCGGCCGGCCGTGACCGAGTATCCGCCCGACGGTGCCGTGTACGACACGACGTAGGTGGTCCCCGCGGTGATCGCGACCGGAGTCGACAGCGTGCCGGTCTGCCAGCCCTGTGTGGACTCCCCGGAGAACGTCACCGTGGCCAGCGCCGTGCCGGTGGCGCTCCACAGCGTGCCGGTGTGCGTGCCGGTGTTGCCGGCGCCCTTGTAGAAGCGCAGCGCCGTGATCGTGCCCGCCGCCGAGCTGGAGAACTTCACGCCGAGCGTGACGGAGGCGGTGTCGGCCGCCGTCGCCTGACCGGGCGTGCTCAGATCCGTGAACAGCGAGCAGGGGCACGTGCCGTCCGGCAGCGTGGCTGCGGCGGTCGCGAACGTCCAGCTGCCGGTGCCCGGGGCGAGGCCGACGCCGTTCGCGTCGGTGGCGGCCACCGTCACGGTGTACGTGGTCGATGCAGCGAGCGCCGCGGACGGCGTGAACGTCGCCTTGTTCGACGTCGCGTCGTAGGTCGTGGTGCCCGCGACGCTCGCGCCCGTACCGTCCTTCAGCGTGACCGACAGGCTCGAAGCGAGCACCGAACGGGAGAAGGTGATCGTGACCGGAGCCGTGGGCGGGTTGCTGGAGGATCCCTGCAGCGGCGACGCGGAGAGGATCCGCAGCGGCGAGCTGTCGACCGTGTCGAACATCACGTCGACGTAGTAGTTCGTCTCGTACCAGGTCGAGGTCGGCATGGCGCCGACGGAGCCGAAGACTCCGGGGGCCGCCGCGCCCACGCCCGAGGCGACGGACACGGGCGTGCTCGCGGTCGCATGGTACGGCCAGTACAGCGCGTCGGCGGAGTAGCCGCCCTTCGGCGCCGTGTACGACACGGTGTACTTCTGCCCGGCGATCACCGACACCGGGGAGGCGAACGACGCGCTCTGCCAGCCGGTCGCCGTCTCACCCGTGAACGTGACCGACGCGAGCTTCTGCCCCGACGCGTTCCAGAGCGAGCCGACGTGGGTCCCGGTGTTGGCCGAGCCCTTGTAGAACCGCACGCCGTTGACGACGCCGTCGCTGGTCGGGGTGAACTGCAGGCCGAGCTCCACGGCACCGGTGTCGTTGGCGCTGGGCGTGCTCGGCACCGCGTTGCCGAAGGCGCTGTACGGCGCCTTGACCGTGATCGACACCGCCGTGCCCGCCGCGGAGAAGTTGCCGCTGTCGTCGATCGCGCGGGCGATGATCTTCGCGGCCCCCGCGCCCTGCTGGTAGTAGCTGTAGGTCCACGACGTCGTGCCCGTGGCGGGGTGCCAGGTGGTCCCGCCGTCGGTCGACACCTCGACGCCGGCCACGACGCCACCCACGTCGGAGGCCGTTCCGGTCACGGTGACCTTGGTGCCGCCGGAGATCGTCGTCCCCGCGGTCGGGCTCGTGATGGAGGTGGTCGGCGGGGTCGTGTCGGTGCTGGCGGTCGCGGCGACGAGCCCGCTCATCAGCGTCGACGGCTGTGCGCCCATGTCGGCGAGCAGGTTGACCTCCGCCTGCTGCATGCGCACGTCCGCGGGTGCCCCGGCGCCGTCGTGGGTCTGGTCGAGCCCCCATCCCCACTGGATGCTGCCGGCGCTGAAGACGAGCGCGCCGCTGGCCGCACGGTACAGGGTCAGATGGTGGGTCGTGGTGCCCGCCACCACGGTGTTGCCGTAGTCGGTGAGGTACTGCGGCGTGGACCCGATCGTCGTGGAGAGATCCACGAGGCCGGCCGGCCGGAACCCGTTGTCGACGTCCTCGTCCGACTCGTACCCCACGGTGTGCGCCGCCAGGGCCTGCGAGGCGCCCGCCGCGAGCGAGGTGAGGCTCGTGTTCCGCCAGAGCCGCGTCTTGCCCTGGGCCTGGGTCACGGTGATCGCCAGATCCGTGTTGTTGCTCATGTACATGGTGCCGGTGAGGCCGTTCTCCGGCAGTGTGCCGCCGTTCGCGGCGGTCGCGAATCGTGGATCCCGCCAGGTGCCCGTCCAGGTGGGAGACGGGTCGATCTTCGCGTTCGACCAGGTCTCCTTGTACGACACGAGGGTGCGGTAGGCCGTGTTGGATCCGTCCACCGACGCCTCGTAGCGGGTGTGCCAGTACATCTCGTTGCCCGAGAGGAACTGCAGGTTCACGCCGGCGTCACGGGCCGCCTGCACGTTGGCGCGCTGCCCGCCCGACCAGTACTCGTCGTGCCCGACGGAGAGGAACACCTTGTGGTTCAGCAGCTCGGAGCCGCGGCGGTCGGAGTCGACCCCCGCCAGGTAGCTCACGTCGTAGCCGTTGCGCTCCAGGAACCGCACCGTGGCGAACTCGCTGGAGAAGTAGAAGTCGCGTCCGCCCTGCCAGCCGCGCGTCGCGATCGGACGGTTGTAGCTGATCTTGTAGGCGCGTCCGTTCGCGGCACCCTGGTAGAAGTCGGATCCGCCGTACGTGTTGTAGGCCTGCCAGGTGGGATCCGAGGTCTGGAACACGATGTCGGAGTGGTTGCCGTCGTTGCGGACGATGAAGATGATGTGGCTCTGCCCGCCGGTGTCCGTCCGGGTCAGCAGGGCGATGTAGACGCCGGAGACGGCCGTGGACGGCACGTTCCAGGACGCGGAGACGCCCCAGGTCCCGCAGTCGTACAGCTCGGTGGTCACGTCGGAGATGCACTGCGGCTGGTTCTGCGGCAGCGAGGCCGTGACCGGGACCGATTGGATGTACCGTGCGCCGAGCCCCTGGTACCACCCGGTGCGGTAGATGTCGACGGTGTACGCCTTCGCGTTCGTGTCGACCTTGAAGTCGATCCGGCTGCCCGCGTTCACGCTGATGTCGGTGGCGAAGCCCTGGATGCTCGGGTCGCCGGCGCCGCTGATGTCCCACACGCTGGGATCGGTGCCGGGCTTCGAGTTCTCGCACACGATCGGATTGATCGTGGCTCCGCAGGAACTGCCCGCCGCCGTCGCGGCCGGTGCGTCCATGCCGATGAGCGCGCTGGCGACCACCGCCAGCGTTGCGATGAGTGCGAAGGCGCGCGAGCCGCGCCGGCGCGTACGGATACGCGCGTCCCCAGTTGTGTCCATCTCCCCAGTTCCCAGTCCCGAGAGTCGTCCGCCCCCACAGCGAACGATGATCTCCCAGTGAGGACGCACCCGATCCGATGAACAGATGAACCGGGATATCAGGCCCTCGCGGTGCAGTCTAGCGCCAGCGGGCGGTTTGCGACAGACTCATCTTCCGGAGAACCTGCGGCCCTTTCGAAATCCGCATCGCCGCGGGCGCGAGAGCGGGATCCGGCAGGTCGTCGGGGAGGGGGCGCATGAGGATCTCTGTCATCGGATGCGGCTATCTGGGGGCCGTGCACGCCGCCGCCATGGCGTCGATCGGGCACGAGGTGATCGGCATCGACGTCGACGTCCGCAAGATCGAGGCGCTGGCGCAGGGGCGCGCACCGATCTTCGAGCCGGGGCTGCCCGAGCTGCTCGTGGACACGGTCGGCTCCGGAGCCCTGCGCTTCTCGACGGACATCGCCGACGCGGCCCGCTGCGACGTGCACTTCGTGACGGTGGGCACTCCGCAGCTTCCGGGGGCCCACGGCGCCGACCTGCGGTTCGTGCAGGCGGCGTTCGCGTCGCTGCGTCCGCACTTGCGCGACGGCGTCGTCGTCGCCGGCAAGTCCACGGTTCCGGTGGGCACCGCCGCCGATCTCGCCGGGGCCGTGCGCGAGACCGGATCCACCCTGGTGTGGAACCCGGAGTTCCTCCGCGAGGGCTGGGCGGTGCAGGACACCGTCGCGCCGGACCGGATCGTGGTCGGGGTTCCGCCGGGCGCCGCCGGCGAGGGCGCCGCCGACGTGCTGCGCGGCGTCTACCACACGGCACTGGCCGCGGGCACCCCCTACATCGTCACGGACTATGCGACGGCCGAGCTCGTCAAGGTGTCCGCGAACGCGTTCCTCGCCACGAAGATCTCCTTCATCAACGCGATGGCGGAGATCGCCGAGGCGACAGGCGCCGACGTGACCCAGCTGGCGGACGCGCTCGGGCACGACACCCGCATCGGGCGCCGCTTCCTGGGGGCGGGGATCGGGTTCGGCGGGGGCTGCCTGCCGAAGGACATCCGGGCGTTCGCCGCCCGCGCCGAGGAGCTCGGGCTGCGCGACTCGGTCGCGTTCCTGCGCGAGGTCGACGCGATCAACCTGCGCCGCCGGGAGCGCGCGGTCCAGCTGGTGCTCGAGGAGACCGGCGGATCCGTCGTCGGCCGCCGGGTGGCGGTGCTCGGGGCCGCGTTCAAGCCCCACAGCGACGACGTGCGCGACTCCCCCGCGCTGGACGTCGCCGTGCGCCTGCACGGCCTCGGGGCCCGCGTGATCGTGACGGATCCGCAGGCGGTCCCGAACGCCCGCGCCTTGCACCCGCAGCTCGCCTACACGACCGACCGCGACGAGGCGCTGCGCGACGCCGACGTCGTGGTCGTCGTGACCGAGTGGGACGAGTACCGCCGGCAGATGTCACCCGAGGACGTCGCCGCGCTCACCGGCGGACGCATCATCGTCGACGGACGCAACTGCCTCGACGCCGCCCGGTGGCGGGCCGCGGGATGGCGCTATCGCGGGCTGGGGCGACCGTGACCGGCGTCGGGATCCTCGTCCTCGCACGTCTGCAGGGAGACCGGTCATGACCATCGACGACTCCGCCCTCATCGCCACCACCGCCGACGTCGACGCGCGTGCGAGCATCGGCCCCGGCACGCGGATCTGGCACCTCGCGCAGGTCAGGGAGCTGGCCCGGATCGGCGCCGACTGCAACGTCGGCCGCGGGGCGTACATCGGCCCCGGCGTCGTGATCGGCGACAACTGCAAGCTGCAGAACCACGCACTGGTCTATGAGCCGGCGCGGCTCGGCGACGGTGTCTTCATCGGGCCCGCCGCGGTGCTCACCAACGACGAGTTCCCGCGCGCGGTGAATCTCGACGGCTCGCTGAAGTCCGGTGAGGACTGGCACGCGGTCGGGGTGGTCATCGGCGACGGCGCGTCGATCGGCGCGCGCGCGGTGTGCGTCGCGCCCGTGACGATCGGCGCCTGGGCGCTCGTCGCCGCAGGCGCCGTCGTCACCAAGGACGTGCCCGCGCACGGGCTCATGGTCGGCGTCCCCGCACGGCGGATCGGCTGGGTCGGCCGGGCAGGGCGCCCGCTCGCGCAGGACGGCGAGGAGTGGGTGTGCCCCGTCAGCGGCGAGCGCTATCGCGAGGCGGACGGCGGGCTCACCATCGTCGGCTGAGCGCGCAGCCGGTGCCAGGCCGTGGAATTTGGGCCGGGGCCGCCCATGCCGTAAGCTATCGGATTGGTGTGCGATCACTGCTGGTCGCACACGCGAACGTGAGCCCTCCACTGGCGTGTTCCTCTCCCCTCGGGAGGAGAACCACCCCGGAGTGGGATTCACGAACCTCTCCGTTCGAATCAAGAAAGCAGCACTATCGTGACGCGCACTTACACCCCGAAGGCCGGGCAGGTCCAGCGTGACTGGGTCGTCATCGACGCCACCGACGTCGTTCTCGGTCGCCTCGCCTCGCACGCCGCAGCGCTCCTGCGCGGCAAGCACAAGGCCACCTTCGCCAACCACATCGACTCGGGTGACTTCGTCATCATCGTGAACGCCGACAAGGTCGCGCTCACCGGTCAGAAGCTCCAGAAGAAGATCGCCTACCGCCACTCGGGCCACCCGGGCGGGCTCAAGGCCGTCGCCTACTCCGAGCTGCTCGAGAAGAACCCGGTCCGCGCCGTCGAGAAGGCGATCCGCGGCATGCTCCCGAAGAACAGCCTGGGCCGTCAGCAGCTGGCGAAGCTCAAGGTCTACACCGGCTCCGAGCACCCGCACGCCGCTCAGCAGCCGAAGACGTACACCCTCGACCAGGTCGCCCAGTAAGCGCCGTTTACGAATAAGGACATACTCGTGGCTGACATCCAGGACACCACCGACTTCCCGCAGAACTTCTCCACCTCGACCCCTGAGGCCGAGGCCGAGACCGCTGCACCCCGCCCCGTGCTCAGCGTCCCCGGCGCTGCCGTGGGCCGTCGCAAGCAGGCCATCGCCCGCGTGCGCCTCGTCCCCGGCGCCGGCACCATCACGGTGAACGGCCGCTCGATCGAGGACTACTTCCCGAACAAGCTGCACCAGCAGCTGATCAACGACCCGTTCACGGTGCTGAACCTCGCCGGCGCGTACGACGTGATCGCGCGCATCTCCGGCGGCGGCCCCTCGGGCCAGGCCGGCGCGCTGCGTCTCGGCATCGCCCGTGCGCTGAACGAGATCGACGCCGAGAACAACCGGCCGACCCTGAAGAAGGCCGGCTTCCTCTCGCGCGACGCCCGTGTGAAGGAGCGCAAGAAGGCTGGTCTCAAGAAGGCCCGCAAGGCTCCGCAGTACTCGAAGCGCTAAACCCTACAGTCCCTCTATGGCTCTGTTCGGTACGGACGGGGTGAGGGGGCTGGCCAACGGCCCCCTCACCGCCGATATCGCGCTCACCCTGGCCCAGGCGACTGCTGTCGTCCTGGGCCAGGGCCGTATTGCCGAGGCCCGCAAGGCCGCAGGCAAGCGGCTCACCGCCGTGGTCGCCCGCGACCCGCGGATCTCCGGGCACTTCCTCAGCGCCGCCGTCGAGGCGGGCCTCGCCTCCTCCGGCGTGGACGTGCTCGACGCCGGCACCCTGCCGACCCCGGCCGCGGCGTTCCTCATCGCCGACATCGACGCCGACTTCGGCGTGATGATCTCGGCGTCGCACAACCCCGCGCCCGACAACGGCATCAAGATCTTCGCCCGCGGAGGCGTGAAGCTCCCCGACGTCGTCGAGGAGCGCATCGAAGAGGCGATGGACGGCGAGAAGCTGCGCCCGACCGGCGCGGACGTCGGCCGGGTGAGCCGGTTCTCCGACGCCGAGGACCGCTACGTCATCCACCTGCTCGCCTCGCTGCCGCACCGTCTCGACGGGATCCACGTCGTGCTCGACTGCGCGCACGGCGCCGCCAGCGGCGCATCCCCCGAGGCGTTCCGCAACGCGGGCGCGAAGGTCACCGTCATCGGTGCGGATCCGGACGGGATCAACATCAACGACGGCGTGGGCTCCACCCACCTCGACAAGCTCGCGGCGGAGGTCGTGCGCGTGGGCGCCGACGTCGGCATCGCGCACGACGGCGACGCGGACCGCTGCCTCGCGGTCGACGCGGACGGCAGGGTCGTCGACGGCGACCAGATCATGGCGATCCTCGCGATCGCGATGAAGGCCCGCGGGCGCCTCGCCGACGACACGCTCGTCGCCACGGTGATGAGCAACCTCGGCCTGCACGTCGCGATGCGCGAGCACGGCATCACCGTGCGGCAGACCGCGGTCGGCGACCGGTACGTGCTCGAGGACATGAACGCGGGTGGCTACTCGCTGGGCGGGGAGCAGTCCGGCCACGTGATCATGAGCGACTACGCCACCACCGGCGACGGCGTGCTCACCGGCCTGCACCTCGTGGCCGAGATGGCACGCCAGAAGAAGTCCCTCGCCGAGCTCGCCTCGGTGATGACGGTGTACCCGCAGAAGCTCGTCAACGTGAAGAACGTCGACCGCACCCGGGTGGACGACCACCAGGTGCAGATCGCCGTGCGCGCCGTCGAGGCCCAGCTCGGGGACACCGGGCGCGTGCTGCTGCGCGCCTCCGGCACCGAGCAGCTCGTGCGCGTGATGGTCGAGGCGGCGGACGAGGCGTCGGCCCACGACTACGCCCACCAGCTCGCCGAGGTCGTGCGGGAGCACCTCGCCCTGTGAGACCGCGTCTCCGACGGCGCGCTCACCGAGGGCGCGCCATCGGGGAGCGGCACTCTCGGCCCGGTGACGCCGGGTCGACTGCGCCGCGCGCTGCCCTGGTTCCTCGGATACGCGATCGCGCTCGTGCGGATCGCCTTCTGGTCCGAGTATGTCGACAAGGGCGCCGGGGTCCTCCTCACCCGTCTCACCGAGCTGGTCCCGATCCTCACCTGCGACCGCATCGAGTTCGGCTCCAACATCTTCCTGTTCGTGCCGCTGGGAAGCCTGCTCACGATGCTTATCCCCCGGCTTCCTCGAGCCATGGTGGAGGTGTCATACCCGGTCGGGTGAGGCTCTGGGGGTCTGTCCAGCTGACACGACTCGTCGGTGTATTCGGCCGCGAGAATGCAGTCGGCGATCGATGACGGTCGAGGCTGTGGGGCGAGATCGAGCTGCTCGTGGTACCGGCCCTGACCGGCGTCGCGGGCCCGCGCCTGCACTCAAGTCCTGCCCCCGCCCCCCATCCAGGTCGACTACCCGGCCTTCGAGGGTGCGAAGTACGTCGCCACGCGCACCTTCGACGTCATCGCGTCCACGATCGCGCTCGTGCTGCTGAGCCCGGTCTTCGCGATCCGCGCGCTGCACGTGCGGCAGAACGGCGGCAGCGCCCTGTTCCGACAGCCGCGCATGGGGGCCGACGGACGGTCGTTCGGGATGCTGAAGTTCCGCACGATGGTGGTCAACGCCGAGGATCAGCTGCCGGGTCTGCTCGACCGCACCGACGGCAACGGGGTGCTCCTCAAGATGAGGAACGGCCCCCGGATCACCCGGTCGGCCGTCTGCTGCGCCGGCACAGCCTGGACGAACTCCCCCAACTGTTCAACGTGCAGAGGCGCAGCATGTCGCTGCTCGCACTGCGTCCCCCTCTCATCACGGACGCGGAGCGCTACCACTATCGGAAGCAGCAGCGTCGCTTCCGCGTGCGCCCGGGCATCAGCGGGCTGTGGCAGGTCAACGTCCGCTCGGATCTTTCCTCGGACGACAGCGTGCGGCTCGACCTGTTCTACGTCGAGAACTGGTCCCTCACCGGAGATCTCATCATCCTCTGGCGCACGCTGCGGTCGTCTTCACCGGCGCCGGCGCGTACTGAGCATCCTCCCCCTCGGGGCCGTTGAGCGAGCACCGAGCGCAGCGAGGAGCGAGACGAAACGCGCCTCCCCACCCTACTTGCAGGCCGGCTCGATCTTGATCGGCGTCGCACGCGACATCGGAGTCGTCCAGACGGCAAGCGGCCCTTCCGTCTTCGCCGTCTTGAACGAGAAGTCGATCGTGTGCACGTCGTTCAGATGGCTGAACACCTCGAGCTTCACGGCAGGGCGCCCCAGGTGCTCGCCCTGGCTCCGCGGAGAGACGGGTTTCCCGTCGAGCGTCAGGCTCGCGAGCTGGCTGCCGACCGGGCCGTAAACGACGATGTAACTGCTGATGTCCTCTGCGGCGAAGTAGGGCCCCGTAATGTATGGAGGCAGTCGGCTTGCCTCGTTCTGAGTGAGCGTCGAAGTCAAAACAGACTGTCCCTTGACCGCCCCATCTGCCCGGCAGACGTTGATGCCCATGTTGAGGTAGTAGCTCTTCTTCGATCCGGTGTTGTCGTTCACGTAGACGCCGACGACTGTCTGGTCGGTGTTCCCGGTCGGCATCATCCCACTCATGCGGGAACTGTCGACGAGCTTTGTCTGATTCGGATCGTCGCTCTGGTACAACAGTCGCCCCTCCGCGGCTGCGCGGAACAGTGCTTGGATGAGCTTGACCGGGGACATGTCGCCAGAGGTCACCTTGGTGAAGATCGAGTCCGCCGCCGACGCGAAGAATCGATCCTGATCCTTGAACTCGGGGTAGCGGAAGTAGACCTCGTTGAGCAGAAGGGGTACGGCGTTCTGCGAGGTGAGCTGGTCGCCGGTCGCCAGCGTGACGGGGCCGGTTGCGTCGAGGATGTATGACAAAGCGACCGGGTCGATCGACAGCACGCCCTGGAACCTCGTGTGAATATCGCTGGCCCACCACCCGTGCAGGATCTGCACTGCCGTGGGGAAGTTCGGCACCATCGTGAAGTCCGCCGAAAAGCGCCCGATCTTGTCGCCATAGATGTTGACGGCCTGGGGGTCGAGGGACGCCACCGGCTTGGAGCGGGGCATGCCTTTGAAATCCGTGCTGCTTACTACGGTGCCGCGGACGATCTTGCCATTCTCGACATGCACGGGAAGGAACTGGGCCGCGTTGCCACCGAGACTGCGCGCCTCGGAGTTCCCCTGGAACATGAGGACGTAGTCCTTGGCACCGTTCGCGCCCAACGCGTCCGGCAAGACGCTCAGAACCTCCCGCGCCGTCGACATCGTCGGGCCGACCTTTTTCAGCGCGGTCTCCAGCTTTGCAACCCCATCTGCGACAGGTCCGACCAATGCGGATCGGTCGACCTTCTTGAGTCCGGCCAATGCCTTCTCGATGCCGGAGTCGCCTGCAGCGAAGGTCTTCGAGAGGTTCGTGATCGCGGCGACATTGATGCCTCCATCAACGAACGCGAAGTCGCTCAACTTGACACTCGCGGCAGGCTTCACGACGTCAGTCACAAGTCCATCGGTCACTTGCGCAACAATGCGGACAGCCACCAGGTTCTGGCCGACCATCGGGAGCTTCTCGCAGAAGCTCCACTGCCAGTCCCTAGTCACACTAACCGCGGCGGCGGCCTGCTGCGACGCCGCGTCCGCGCCCTTCGCCCCCGCATCGAGATCCCCGACGAGGATCGCCTTCTGCACCAGTTGCACATCCGTCATCGCCGCCGTGAGGTGCGTACGCGCCGACATCGCGTTGTCATAGACGTGCTTGCCGATGATCGCGGCCACGATCCCGGTCCCGATGAGGATGATTAGCACGCCTCCCGTGATCCATTTCCAGGTCCCGCCTCGGGGTGCAGAATCGTTCGAATCCGACCGCGCACGGTTTCCGCGACGCGTGACAGGCGTTGTGATCATGGGAACATTCAACCAGCCTGCGCAATGACGCCGGACTCGCAATCCGGGTCACCCAGTAGCACCGACCCGTCCACTGTGGATCGCAGATCTGCTCTCGTCATTGGGAGCCACATCGGACAACGTACTAGCCCAGCGACTTGATGCCCCGGCCCATCGGATCAGCTGAAATCCGATCGCCTTGGTCCACGTGGGCACCGTAGCGCGATCATTGCGCGGTACGTCGGCCCGCGGCACCCAGACGACCCGCCAGATCAGACGCGGCTTCCGACGCCACGGCGTCCTCCGAAGTTCGAACCACCAACCGATCGCGGAGACGCACCCTCGGAGTGGAACGTTCGTTTGCCACGCCTGCATCTCCGGCGTGGGATCGGGGACGTCAATCGTCACCATGCCGACGGACGGAAGGATCGCGTTCATAGCCCAGGCGGCTCCGCCGGCCTCGATCACCGCCATGAACGCGCGGCGCGACTGTGACGCCTTCGCGCATCCCGAGGACCACTCTCGTCGCCGTCGAAGACTCGTTATCCTCCTCGGCCCGAGCCGCCATGTTCCCGTCCCCTGCCCGCATCAAAACGGCCTCCCGAGCAGGACTGCCAGCAGCGCCTTGAAATCGCTCGGCCGTAGAGCCAGATCAAGCCAGCGCGACCGGAGGCCGATGAGCAGCACGGATGTCGAGAGGAGGTAACCGATGCTCGACGCGATCGCGGCGCCAGTTGCGCCGAGCAGCGGTCCAAGGACGAAGAGGAGAACGATCGAGACGACCAGTCCTCCCGCCTGAGCGAAGCTGATCAGCCAGCCGCGACCGTGAATCGACAGCAGAGCGACGCACCCCTGGCTCGTCGCCAGAAAGACCGCTCCTCCCAAGCCGATGAGCGTGGGGACGACGGCATCAGAGAACTCAGTGCCGAAGACCAGTTCGATACCCCAGGGCGCCGCTATCGCGAGGGGGACCGCAGCGAGCAGACCCACCAGCGCCAGCAGGCGGACGAGTCTGACTCCGTCAGTGGCACCGTCTCTGTGATCGCGCGCACTCTGGCGGAAGGCCGCCGCCGAGACCACCTGCGCCACGAAGTCGGGCAGCAGAGCGATGGTGACCGAAATGGCGTAGTTGCCCGCCGCGTAGGCACCGATCACGGGGAGTACCAGGATCTGGTCCAGTCGGTACGAGGCAGCCTCGGCGATCTGGCCGGGCGCGAACCTCCCACCTAGGCGCAGGAGTCGCAGAACAGGTGTTTTGGTGCCGGTGAGCCTCGCTCGCACGAATGTGCTGGACAACGCGAGGGTCACTACATAACTGAACACCTGAGCCCACAGACTAGACGCGACCGAGAGGGCGCCTGTGGCCCACAGCGCCGTTACAGCCCCGGCGAAGCTCACACTGGGAGCAGCCAATGTGAGCGCGTACTGGACGGTTTCGCCCCGTCCGATGAGCACACTGGAGTCGCCGATCCAGAGGATTCCGGTAAGCACGCAGACAGGGAGCGCAATCGCGAACGAAAGCACCACGCTGGAACTGAGCTGAGACTGCAGAAAGGGGAACGCGACCAGGACACCGCAGCCGGTCACTGTCGCCGAAAGAACGGCGAGGAGCCGCACGCTGCGCACGTGCTGGGAGATCGCGACCTCGTCGCCCGCCGCGGCGACCCGGAGGACGGTCGGGGATCCGAAGCTGAGCAAGACGGGAAGCAGCAGAATCGCAGAGATCATGGAGCCCGACTCGCCTCGGCCCGCCGCGCCCAAACCGCGAGCCAAGATCGGTGCAACGACAAGAGGTGCGGCCAATGCAGTCCCCCGGATAGCCAACGCGACCGCCGCAGAATTCCGGGACCGGTTCACCACCGGACCACTCCGCCGAGACGCTCCTGGACGATCACTGCCGGCTTCGCGCGGCGGCGGTCGCGAAAGTCGACGCGAAGGTCCGGGAATTCGGGGAACGGGAGTTCTTCGATGCCGTGATGAAGGCGGTCGAACCGTGGGATCGCGCAGGCACACCACTCCTCGATGAGATCAGCCAACTCGTCGGTACCTCTCGTGCGGCGGGGGCTGCATCGCTTGCTCCGGTCCGGTTTCGAAGATGGCGCTCGATCCATCGCGGCCTTGTGGGTACGGAGGCGCGACCGCGAGGAAGAACGCGAGATAGAGTACTGACGCGCCAGCGGGTTGATAGAAGGCGCCGTTGGCGGTGACCGCGTTCACGAGCAGGATTACATACGCCCAGAGGATCGCCCGAGTGACGTCCATCCGCACACGGTGGTGTATACGTGCGATCCGGATCAGCACCACGAGCAGCACCAGCACGAGACCGACCGCGCCAGCCCAGCCAAATACCGAGTAAAGCTCGACGTATTGATTGTGAGCCATCGGCGCCAGTACATCGGGCTCGGGGACGAGCGCCGTGTTACCCATGCCGAACCCAGCTCCGAAGAGATAGACGAGCGGTGAGTGGAATGTATCCAGCACGGCCACGTTCGCGCGAGGCAACTCGACCAGCCGGTCGATCAAGCTCTGTTCCGCTGTGACGTCGTAGTTGACGACCGAAGAATTCTGGATTCCGAAGCTGACCAGCACGACGTCGACGCGCTCTTGCACGATCGGGACATACGAGTACAGGCACAACCCGATGACCGCGACAGCGCCGAGCCCGAGGACCAGCCGGGAGAAGCTCTTGCGATTGATGAGCAAGATGATCGCGAAGGCGATCGCGACGTTCGCGATCGCGGCCTTGCTGAGCGAGATGGCAGCGCTCCCCGCGATGAGGAGCATCCAGAAGGCCCTGGACCTTCCGGGGAATCCTTGGGTAAGCAGGAGGTAACAGCCGACGACGACTCCGATCGACGTCAGGCTCCCGACCAGGCTGGAGTACCTGTCCATGCCGCCGCGGTCCGTGGCGGTGGCGAACCACCCGATCGGTCCGGTGACCAACTGGAGCGGCAGGGTCATACTCGCCAACGCGAAGAACACCACGAATGTCTTGACGTGCGCAGTCAGGTCCTCGAACGTTTCCGTGAATAGATACAGCGCGAAGATGATGGGCACAGCGAAGAGGAACCGGCTCAGACCCGTCGCGGCTCCCGCCACGGATATCGTTGCGAGCGAGACCACGAATCCCAGCGCCGAGATCCAGATCCAGAGGACGATCGGTCCCCACGAAGGGCGGCGCCGTTTGGGCCTCGGGCGGACGATGAGCTCCGCGAGCAGGAAGAACGCGATGAGAGCGTAGACGGTGATATAACCGCTGAAGCTGACGTTCCGCAACATGTGCATGTTAACGACGACGAACACGATCGCGAATTTTGCCCGGTTGGACATGCTATCCACCCCATCCGCGCGTCGACGTCCGGTCCGACCGTCCGGCCTGACGGTCATCCACCGCCTGCTGCGTCGACGCGAGCACGACGTAGTCGTAGAGGAGGGGAAAGAACAGCGGGCGCAGGTCATCGGTTCGCATCAGCATCGTCTGCACGAGCTCCGTGACGCGGACCCGGTTGAGGATCCGCACCGTGCGACGGATAGCCTTCTCCGCGCCCGTGGACGCGCTTCGCGGCTCCGTGAGTCGGAAAATTCGTACGTCAACAGCTTCCGGCGCTCTGTCCAACACCATCGGGGCTCCATAGTAGGCCGCGCGATAGACCTTGCGCGCGAAGGCCCGGATGTCCATGTCAACTTCTTCGTGGTACGAGATCGCGCGCGGGCAGTACACGTTCTTCAGGCCGTGTCTGACCACTCGATACCCGAACTCGACGTCTTCGCCGCCGTAGAAGCGAAACGTCTCGTCGAATCCGCCGAGCGTGGAATAGTCGCCCGCACGGATAGAGAACGACATGGCGACGATCTGGTTGGCCGGTATCTGCTCGCACGGCACATCGGGCGTGAGAGAGTTGCGATGCCGCGAGTTCTTGTAGTGGTAATAGTTGCTCCGCGTCACCCAGGACTCGGGAAAGCGGATCTGACTGGAAACGACGCTGCCAGCCTCGCGATGGGCATCGATGTGAGCGGTGAGAAAGCTGTGGTCCACCCGCATGTCGTCGTCCAAGAACACGAGGATCGCCCCTCGCGCGTGCCGGGCCCCGTGGTTCCGCTTGGCCGCGAGCACATTCGGCGCCAGATGGTGCCGCACGGACGGCCTACTAGTGGAGAACTCGTCGCACACCTCGCGGGATCCACTCCCGGCCTCCGAATCCACGACCAGGACTTCGAACCGGTCCGGGTCGATGCCGTGCTGCGAAACGAGGTCCTGCAGCAAATGCCGAAGAGGCGCCGTCCGATTGTGGGTGGGGATGATGACGCTCACCAGGATGTCGTTCACTCGGACGCCCTCCTACCGCTCATGCGGACTCCCCCGCCAGTCGAAGGCCCGCCCGCTGACCGTGGGAGTGTGCCGAACCACGAAGGAATCCGAGCACACGGTAGGACACGTCAGCGATCTCGTACCCTCTAGGAATCCGGCGATGCTCGTTCTCGCGCGATGCCAGGGCGATCCTCACCGAATCCAGGATTTCGTTTCGCGCGACCCCGGAGGTGACGATCGCGCCGGCGTCGAGGGCTTCCGGACGCTCGATGAAGTCACGAAGCGTAATGGCCGGGAAGCCCAGCAGGCTGGACTCCTCACTGATCGTCCCGCTGTCTGAGAGCACAAGTTTTGATTCCAGCTGGAGCTTGCAGTAGTTGTGGAAACCGAAAGGCACATGGTAGCGAACGCGGTCGTTCTCGGCGATTCCGAGTGCCTCGAGGCGCTTGCGCGTGCGCGGATGCGTCGAGACCAGGACAGGCAGCTCATACTCGACGCTGAGTTCGACGAGCGCATCGATCGCCGAGCGGAGGCGGCTCGGGCTGTCGACGTTTTCCTCGCGGTGCAGACTGACGAGGAAGTACTCCCCCGGGTTGAGTCCCATCCGCTCGACCGCGTCGCTCGCCTCGATCTGTTCACGGTTCTGCTCGAGCACCTCGCGCATCGGTGAGCCTGTTAGCAGGATCCTGGCGGGATGGATCCCCTCTGCGAGGAGGTTCCGTCGCGCGTGCTCGGTATAGACGAGGTTGTAGTCCGACACATGGTCCACCAGCCGCCGATTGGTTTCCTCCGGGACGTTCTCATCGAACGAGCGGTTGCCGGCCTCCATGTGGAAGACCGGGATGCGCATGCGCTTGGCCATCACCGCAGAGATGCAGCTGTTGGTGTCACCCAGCACGAGGAAGGCGTCCGGCCGCTCAACGATCAACACCTTCTCGATCTTGGCAAGAATCGATCCCAGGGCTGCCCCGAGTGAGGACGTGTCCGCCTCCAGGAAGTGGTCCGGCTTGCGCAGCCCGAGGTCTTCGAAGAAGACCTCATTGAGCTCGTAGTCGTAGTTCTGCCCGGTGTGAACCAGGACGTGTTCGGTGTGCTCGTCTAGGAGCTTGATCGTCGCCGAGAGGCGGATGATCTCCGGTCGTGTGCCGACGACCGTCAGCACCTTCAGCTTCTCGGTCATGCTCAAACCACCTCGGCGATCGTGTCGGGGTTCTGCGGGTCGAAGATGTCGTCGGTCCAGAATGATGTGTACAACATTTCGGAACCGACGTTCGTGATGTTGTGCGCCCACAACGTCGGTATGTCGACCGCACCGGGTTCCTCGCCGGAGATCTCGAATGAGACCACCTCATCCGTGAACAGTCGGCGCAGGGAGATCCGCCCGACTCCAGACAGGACTGTGAACCGCTCGACTTTCCGTCGGTGGTAGTGATCGCCGCGGGTGACGCCAGGGACCGTGGTCGAGAACGATGACTGTGCGTTGCCACCATGCGTGCGAACGATCTCGAAGAAGGCCCCCCGAGCGTCGGCGTGAGGCTGCAGCCGGATCGGAGCCTGTCGAGAGAAGGCGTACGACCGGTAGGTGTTGAAAAGGTCCCGCCCGAACGCAGTACTCACGTCAGGGATTTCCCCCTCAGTGTAGAGAGCAGCGATCTCGCTCAGCCGACCAAGCAGGCTGGAGACGCACTCGCGCCGCTCCCTCGCCCTGCCCTCCTCGAGTGAGATGGTTCCCCGGAGGAGATCGGCCGCGTCTTGCGCATGCAGCAGCGTCAGCTCGCGATCCTGCTGCACCTCAGGCTCCTCGCCGCGAGCCAGGAGGTGACAGAAGGTCGCGGTAACCGCGTTGTAGAAGGGTTGACCGTGCTCGCCGAACAGGTTAGGGAGTCGCACGTCGCAGAACTCGGCGCCGACGTCCTCCGCCGCCGCCGCAATGATCGCCGCTGCTCGGCTCTTCGCGTCGCCGTAGACCGAGCCGTTGTTTACCTGGGTCGAATTAGCGAAGACAACCACGACGGGCGGCTCAGCCGCTGCGCGCAGAGCCGACGCGAACTGCTCTGCGAACCGGACGTTCCCGGTCGCGACGTTCTCATCGGGTCCCCGGTTGACGCCCGCGAGGTGGATCGCGCGGGCGCTACCGTCGATCAGGGCTGCGGCTCTGTCCGCATCGAAGGCGTCACCGACGGGAATCCCCGCGAATTCGTCGCCTTCAGCGTGCGTGGCCGCGCGGACATGCCATCCGAGGAAGCCGTTGGCACCGGTGAGGGCGATCTTGCTCACGCGCCGCTCTCCGCCGCCGTATCGATGCCCGCCAGGGCGAGCTCACGGCGCACCTCGGGCAGGGTCAGCAGCAGCTGCTCAACCGCCTCGACATCCATCCGCTCAACTGTGTGCGAGTCGTAGTCCTCGAAGCTGTGCTGCTCAACATTGCCCTCTTCGAAGTAAAGGCTGTAGTTGAGATCCCTGCTGTCGGCGGCGACGCGGAAGTAGTCCCCCATGTCGTGGGCTCGGGAGAGCTCCTCCCTGGTCGCCAGTGCCTCGGAGAGCTTCTCGGCATGCCTCGTGCCAATGACTTCGATGCGGGCGCGGGAACGGAACAGGTTTAGGACGGCCTGGGCAAGTGTCGCGATCGACGTCGCACGGGCCTTGCGCACGAACAGGTCCCCCTGATGCGCATTGTGGAATGCGAACTCCACGAGGTCTACGGAATGTGCGAGCGACATCATGAACCGCGTCATGTCCGGGTTGGTCACCGTGATGTTGTTGCCGGTCTTCAGTTGGTTGATGAAGAGCGGGATCACGGATCCGCGGGAGTACATGACGTTGCCGTAGCGCACGCAGGAGACGGTGGTTCCGGCATGCGGATTGTTGAGCCCGTAGGACTGCGCGACCTTCTCCATCATCGCCTTGGACAGGCCCATGGCGTTGACTGGATAAACGGCCTTGTCCGTGCTCAGGCAGACGACGGACTTCACCCCGTTGCGATCTGCGGCGCGCACGACATTCTCGCTGCCGTGCACATTGGTCCGTACGGCTTCCATCGGGAAGAACTCGCATGATGGGACCTGTTTGAGCGCCGCAGCGTGGAAGATGAAGTCGATGTCCCGGGTCGCCCGATCGACGCTGTCGAAGTCACGCACGTCGCCGACGTAGAAACGGAGTCGGCTGTCTCTCACCTCATGCCGCATCAGGTCCTGCTTGGCCTCGTCCCGGCTGAAGATCCGGATCTCGGCGACGTCGCTTTCCAGCAGTTTGCGGGCCACTGTATGCCCGAACGAGCCCGTTCCTCCTGTCACGAGAACCTTTGCCCCGTCGTACGATCCTGTCATCTCCGCCTGCTCTTTCCTCGTGCCGCCTCGACCAGCACACTCTCGATTCTGTCAATTCCGGATTCCCGGGTGAAATTGTCGCGGTACGCGCGAGCCGCATTCGCCCCCATCCGACACCTTTCCTCCGCCGAACTCGCCGCGACGGCGCGCAGCGAGGACTCGAGCGCTTCGACGTCCTCGGGGTCGGCCGTGAAGCCGAGACCATGCGCCTCGACGAAGGCCCGCACATCACCCTGGACCGTGGTAAGTACCGGAAGTCCGGCAGCGAGCACGGCCTGGAGTTTGGAGGGAATGGTGCCGCGGAACACGGGGAGGTCTTTGAGTGGCACCAGAGCCACGTCCGAGCGGGCGTACACTTCGGGCATTCTCTCACGCGGCACGGGCCCGTGAAATGAGACGTTCTCCACGCCCAGATCGCTCACCAACGTCTGCAGCTCCTCGTGAGCGACCCCGTCGCCGACGATTTCAAGGTGCACGCCGGTATCCTTCGCGGCATGCACGGCCCTGATCGCCGTGCCTAGGTCTTGCATCGCCCCAACGTTGCCGGCATAGACCACGCGAACCGCGGCGCCGCGGCGGACACGGACGCGAGGTGCCTCGGACCCACTTGCGTCGCCAGCCCAGTTGTAGATGAGCATCGTCGACGCAGCGGGGGAGCCTCTGTCAACCAGAGTCGACACCATCGTCGGAGCGATCCCAATGACAGCCGCCGCCTGGCGGTACATACTGCGCAGCCACGGGGTCAGCGCCCGGCCGATCAACGATGCGCCCCTGCCCTCCCCCACCATCGTGGACCCCAACACCGAATCGGGCCACAGATCCTGGACATGGAGCACATACGGAACCCCGAACAAGAGCCGCCAGATCCAGGCGGGAACGCCGGCGGTCATTGGCGTCGCATAAACGTACACCACGTCAGACCCCTTGGCGAACCTGCGAGCGGTGAGCGCGGACAGCGCAAACGAGGTGTAATTGACCACGCGCTTCAGCGCGCTCTGTGAGTGGTCGATGAACATCGGAACTCGAAGAACCTGAACCGGGCCCAGCTGATCGCGTCGACGCCATCGCTGCCGATACCCCTGCTGCAATACTCCAGAGGGATAGTTCGGGAATCCGGTAAGAACCTTCACCACGTGCCCGCGTTCCGCCAGCGATTCGGCAATGTCCACGGGGATGGGAGCAGGCTCGGGGGCGAAGTATTGCGACAGTAGAAGAACCTTCACAAGCTGACGCCTTCCGGCATCCGGCCGCTCGGTTCCGCGACAAGGAGCCGCCGATTCACCATTTGAGCAGCATCCCCGCCCACGATAGACCCACGCCGAACCCCAAAAGCATCACCATCATCCCAGGTACGAGCGCACCCGAACGCACGGCCTCCGCGAGCGCAATCGGAATGGTTGACGAGACCGTGTTTCCCGTCTCTTCAAGAGAGAGAAAGAACCGTTCTTTGGGGATATCGAGTTTGCGCCGCAGATGATCGAGCATGAACGCGTTCGCCTGGTGGAACACGAACAGATCGACCTCGTCCTTTTCCAGCCCGCTCCGCTCCAACAAATCGTTCACAGACTGCGGCACCACACGCAGCGTGAAGTTGAATATGTCCGGGCCATCCATGTAGAGGTCGAACTGCCCTGAGTCCAGCTGTCGTGCCGCCGCATCGGCGGACGGCTGAATCTCGCGCCCGTCACGGATGCCGCCCCCAGGAACAATCAGACTTGCCGCGCCCGCTCCGTCAGTGCCATAAACAATCTGAAATCCGTCATGTCTCGCGTCGGAATCGATGATGCTCGCTGTGGCGCCATCGCCGAAGATCGTGCGCACGGATTTGTCGCGTTCGTTGAGCAGCTTCGTGTACGTGTCACTGGTGATAAGAAGTATGCGAGTCGCTTGCCGAGACTCGATCAGACCCTTTGCGAGCCCGAGCGCGTAAACATATCCCGAGCATCCCAGATTGATATCCACGGCACCGATGCCGGTGGGCAGCCCCAGCCGATCCTGCACGATACCAGCAATGCCGGGGAGGACGAAATCAGACGTTTGCGAACAGACGATGACATAGTCCACGTCATTTCGTAGTTCGGGCCGGGCGGCGAAGCACTTTTCGGCGGCTCGCACGGCGAGGTCGGAAGAGTACTCGTCGCCACTCGCCACGTGTCGCGAGCGAATGCCCGTTTTCGCAGAGATCTTTTCGACACTCCATTCCGGAAACGACGCGGAAAGATCGTTGTTGCTCAAAGTCCCCGGAGGGAGGTAGTACTCCACGGCCCTGATCCGCATGCCCATGATGGTCTTCCTTAGTCTGTTAGATGCGCGAACTACTGCGCCGTGTAGCCGCCGTCGACGGACAGCACGCTACCGGTGATCCATCGCGCTGCTGGTGAGGCGAGGAACAATGCAGCCGACGCCACGTCGTCAGCTGTGCCGATCCCGAGAGGATGCGCATCCTCGATCCGAGCCCAGACTTCACCGCCGAGTCGTGCGTGCAGTTCCTCGGTCAACGGCGTGGTGACGATTCCTGCGGCGATCGCGTTGACGCGAATCTTTTCGCGAGCGAGTTCCAGCGCGAGTGACTGCGTGAGGGAAGCCACGGCACTCTTCGTGGCGGCGTACACGCTGACACCGCTTCCCCCTACGAGACCGATCGCTGACGACAGGAACACGATGTTCGCCTCGTCGGCACGGACATCTTTCCGTCGGAACGACTTCGCGAGCATCACCGCGCTTGTGACGTTGACGTCGAACATCCGCCGAGCAGTTGCAGCCGAAACTGCGCGCAACGGCGTGACTTGATGAACGCCGGCGGCGTGCACCAGCACGTTGAGCGGACCGAGCGCTGCCACAGCCTCGGGAAGGATACGTCCCACCTCGTCATCATCGGCGACATCCGCAACGATGACGACGTGCCCGCTCCCGGCGAGCTCCTGCTGTACTGCGTGGAGCTCGCTCTCCCGCCGCGCGATCAGGGCGACCGTCGCACCACGCTTGCTGGCTTGAACGGCGATCGCACGGCCGATCCCTGATGACGCCCCTGTGATCGCGACTCGATACCTATCCAGCGAAGAATTGGAATCTGCCATGGAGCTCAGGCTCGTGTCAGTGGGAGGAGGTCGGCAACGGTAACCGCATGAGCGAGACCATCCGCGTCGACCTCAACGCCGACCCGCTCGTCGACTTCGGCAATGAATGTGAGGTTCGACAGAGAGTCCCAACCTTTGTCCGCCAGGTCATCCGTCAATGCGACCGATTCGACTTCGAGAATTTCTGCTACCAGTTCGAGCAGTTCGTTCTGTTCCATGCGTTGGCCTATCTGTTCATATCGATGGTCATGAAGGGCGACGAGCGAGGATCCGTGCGGGTACACCGACCACGGTGGTGTCGGGTTGGACGGATCTCATCGCCGCCGCAGAGGCGCCGACGACGCTGCGACGCCCGACCTCGAGCCCCTGGAGGATGAACGCGTTAGCGCCGAGCAGCGCTTCCTCTCGGATCGTCACCGCACCAGAGATCGCGGCTCCGGGGTTTACTGAGACGTAATCTTCGATCGTTGTGTCGTGGCCTACGGTCACGTTGAGGTTGAGATGGACGTGTCGGCCGAGTTCGACGTTCGACGTTATGCGCACCCCGGCGCAAACCACAGCCCCCGGAGCGATCCGAACGTCAAACCCCATCGTTGCTGACGAGTGGACCACGGACATGGGCACAATGCCAGCCTCGCTGAACCGTTCATCGAGTACGCGACGAACGGCCGCACTGCCGATCCCGAGGAGGTATCGAACTGAGCTGCCTGCGTATTCGCGGAGGGCGTGTTCCACGGTCCCCAGGTATCTGACGCCCTGCCTCTCGAGCAGGCGCAGATTCTGCTCGCTTGGCGCGTCGTCGACCACGCCTTCGATGTCGATCCCCTGGTCACGCAGAACGTCGAGAACTTCTCGCCCGAACCCCCCGGCGCCGACGACGAATGCACGAGTCATGCGTCACTCCCCTCGAACTTCGACATCGTGGCCTGTCCCTCCGCCGAAATCCCCTCCCGTACAGCCATCGACTTGATGGTCGCGAGAATGACTCGTGCGTCGAGACTCAGACTACGGTTGTCCACGTACTCCACGTCGAGGGCGAACTTGTCCTCCCAGCCGAGCGCATTTCGTCCGCTTGCCTGAGCGAGCCCGGTGATCCCCGGCCGCACCTCGTGACGCCTCGCTTGCAACGGGGTGTACTTCGGCAGGTACTCGACGAGCAGCGGGCGAGGCCCAACCACGCTCATGTCTCCCCGAAGTACGTTCCACAGCGAGGGCAACTCGTCTAGACTCGTCGCGCGCAAAGCGCGACCGAAACCCGTCAGCCGATCCGCGTCGCTGACGAGGCCCCGGGATTCGTCGATGTCGAGCATCGAGCGGAACTTGCGAAGCAGGAAGATCCGGCCGTTGAGGCCCGGGCGCGCCTGCACGAACAGCACCGGCTTGCCGAGGCGAGTCCTCACCAGGATCACCACGATCACAAGCACAGGAGACAGGACGACGAGCGCCACCGCTGAGGCGACGATGTCGAGGAATCTTTTGATGAAGTCGTACGGCCGAACTGGTGCCATGCTTTAGCGCTCCCTGAGGAAGTCGTGGATCCTGTCGACCACTCGCGCCCGCTGCGACGCCGTCAGCGCGGACCCGCTCGGCAACGTCAGGCCCCGCTCGAACAGTCGCTCCGAGGCGCCGTTGATGACACCGCGGAGGTGTGCGAACACCGGCTGCTTGTGCATTGGCTTCCACAGCGGCCGGCTCTCGATGTCGTCCGCCGCCAACGCCGCCGACAAGTCGCTCGGAGTCCAGCCCGTGCGCTCTTCATCGACGAGGATCGAAGTCAGCCACACGTTGTCGTTCTCGTCCCCCTCGGCACCGAACACCTCGACACCGTCGACGCTCGCGAACAACTCCTTGTAGAGCTCCCGCATTTCGCGGCGCCGCGCGATCATCTCGTCGAGCCTGCTCAACTGCGCGCGGCCGAGTGCGGCGAGCAGATTGCTCATCCGATAGTTGTAGCCGACATCTGTGTGCTCGTAATGCGCGACCGGTTGGCGGGCTTGCGTGGCGAGATAGCGCACACGCCGTGCGAGGTCCTCATCATCGGTGAGGAGCATGCCTCCGCCCGAAGTCGTCATGATCTTGTTGCCGTTGAATGAGACGACCGACGCACGGCCGAAGCTCCCGGCGGCGCGGCCCGCATGCGATGCGCCCAGAGATTCCGCGGCATCGGCGAGCAGCGGCACGCTGAACTCCTCAGCGATCGCCGTGATCGCCGTGTAATCGACGGCCTTGCCGAGCAGGTCGACGGGAATGATAGCGGCGACCTCCTCCCCCGCCTCACGCAGCGACGTGAGCGCCTGTCTCAGCAGCACGGGATCCATGTTGCCCGTCGCGAGGTCAGCGTCGACGAAGAACGGCTCGGCACCGGTGTAGACGATCGCGTTGGTTGTCGCAGCGAACGTCATCGTCGAGGTCACGACGACATCACCGGGCTTCACTCCGAGCGTCAGCAATCCGAGGTGCAGGGCTGCCGTGCCCGAACTCAACGCAACACCGTATGCCACTCCGAGACGGGCGGCGAGCTCCTGCTCGAACGAATCGACGTCGGGCCCGAGCGGGGCGATCCAGCCTGAGCGGATAGCCGCGATGATCGCGCTCTCCTCCCGTTCGGTCACGTCGGGCGAAGACATGTAGATGCGTTCAGCCACGCGCGGCCTCCTCAGTAACGATCGAGTCGATCACCAATGTGTCGCTGTTACGCGGCTTCTCCGCCATTCGCGCCTTCCAGCCGTGGATGTCTAGCCGTTCCGGGCTGATCACGTCAGCGTGCGTGTGCGAGATCTGCGGGTGGAACGGACGCTCGAGCCGCTCCCGATCGCCCACTAGCTCCTCATGAAGCTTCTCGCCATGGCGGAGGCCGGTGAACACGATCTCGATCTTCTTGCCCGACATCGTGATCATCCGCTCGGCGACCTCGAGAATCGACACCGGCTCACCCATGTCGAGGATGAGCACCTCGCCCGCTCGGCCGATTCCCCCCGCCTGGATCACGAGCTGGCACGCCTCGGGGATGGTCATGAAGTAGCGGGTGGCGTCGGGATGTGTGACCGTGATCGGCTTATCTTCCGCTATCAGCCTCTGGAAGGTCGGCAGCATCGATCCCCTGCTGCCGATCACGTTGCCGAATCGCACCGAGAGATACTGCATGCCGGTCTCTTCGCCCGCCCAGGCGGTGAGCTTCTCGGCGACCCGCTTGGAATGGCCTAGCACACTCGTGGGATTAGCCGCCTTGTCGGTCGAGACATTGACGAAGTGACTCACTCCGACCCGTCGCGCGGCCTGTAGCACGTTGAGGGATCCAACAACGTTTGTCTTCCACGCCTCGTCCGGATACTGTTCGAGCATCGGAAGATGTTTGAGCGCCGCGGCGTGGAACACGACCTCGGGCCGGCGCTCGTCGAAGATGGCGTTCAGCACGGCCGCCTCGCGGATGTCTGCAAGCACTACCTCTTTCGAGTCGAGCAGGCCGTTCCCCGAAGTCCCGAGCTGCGCGGCCTGCAGGCCCGTCTCGTCACGATCCAGCATGATCAGCTCGGCGGGCCCGTACTTCGCGAGCTGGCGGCAGAGCTCCGTCCCGATGGATCCTCCCGCTCCTGTGACCAGCACGCGCTTGCCGGTGATGTAGCCCGCGATCAGCTCGACATTGGTGTCGACAGGGTGCCGACCGATGAGGTCTTCGATGTCGATGTCGCGCACGTCCACTTTCGCACGCGCATCTATCGTGAGATCGGTGACGGTCGGGGTGACAGATACGGCGAGTCCGGCGGCGTCGGCCGCATCGCTCAGCCTGCGCAGCACCACGCTGTCCGCATTCCCGAGCGCGATCACCAACCGTGTTGCCCCACTCTGCTGGGCGATCTCGGCAAGCTGGCCGGTGCGCCCGAGCACGGGGACGCCACGGAGACGCAGATTGCGCTTCGCGGGGTCGTCGTCGATGAGCCCGACCGGACGGATCGGTGACACCGGATCGGTGAGGATCGTGTGCACCAGGCGATCACCTACGTAGCCCGCGCCGACGATGAGCGCGCGTTCCGCGGTGTTGCCGGGCTTTCGTGCCCGCTCGACCGCGAACCGCGAAAGATAGCGCACACCGAAGATGAGCAGCAGCACGAACGGGCCCGCCAGCAGCATCGTCGCACGCGGCACCCCGATCTCGCGGCCGTACGGCACCACGAGGAGCGAGAGCACGGCCGCGATTCCCAGCACGATGAAAGCAAGGGTGCGCACGACCTCGAACGAGCCGAAGGCGTACCGTCCTCGATACAGCGCGACATAGTAGCCGACCGCGAGCTGGATCGTCGCGGCGATCACGCCGAGCAGAATCGTCGCGGCCCATCCGCGCAGCGGGAGCGTGAAGTCCAGACGCAGTGTTACGGCGAGGAGAGTGCCGATGACCCAGGCCATTGCGTCAAGAGCGGCCATCAGCCCCCGTCTGCGCCGCGGCTGCAACGGAATGCGAATGCCTCCGGCCGCCGCGTCGAACCTTTCCGAGCTCACCGTTCCACTCCAATCATCGAGCGCGAGACGGTCACGACTCCTCTTCATCGAACGCGCGCGCACCGATATTCTCCCATACTGGGAGACTGCTGGGAGAATCGTCTGGGCCGCCGCGCCGGCCGCACCGTCGAACAAGGCCGCACCCGTCGTACAAGGAGGACGGCGGAGACCTCGACGCGACCAACTCGTACGGCATGACCAAGGCGATGCTCGAGCGAATCCTCTCGGACATCGCGGCCGCGGAGCCCGGGTGGCTCATCGCTCTGCTGCGCTGCTTCAACTCAGTCGGCGCCCACTCCAGCAGGCGACGACTACCCGTCCGCCGACGGCAGCGGCGAACGCGACTACATCCACGTCGTCGACCTCGCCGAAGGGCACGTCGCCGCACTGGAGAAACTGGACCAGGTCGACGGATCCCGCGCCTGGAACCTCGGCACCGGGGTCGGCACCTCGGTCACCCAGATGATCGCCGCGTTCGAGTCTTCGACCGGCCGGCCCATCCCGTACTCGGTCGTGCCGCGCCGCGAGGGCGATCTCCCGCAGAGCTGGGCCGACACCACCCGCGCCGAGACCGAGCTCGGCTGGAAGGCGGCCCGCGGCCTCGCCGAGATGGCCCGCGACGGCTGGCGCTGGCAGTCGCAGAACCCGAACGGCTTCGTCGGCTGAGACCTCAAGCCCTGCAGAGCCCCCCAGCTGGCCGATATTCCATGATTATGAAGAACGTAGTTCTGGCCGAGTGTTCTCCTCGCTCTCTTCTCTAGAATCGAGCCGTGAGCTCCCGCCGCAAGGAGAGCAAGGTCGCCGACTCCGATCCGGCCCCCGGATCGGACGATCTCCTCGCGAGCCCTCAGGACGAATCCGATGACTCCGGCGTTTCCGGGAAGGGAGGACGGCGCAGGCCGCGCCGCCCCCTCCTGAAGAGCGCACGCTTCTGGGTCCCGATCTCGATCCTGCTGGTGCTCCTCGCCGTCGCGGGCGCGGGCGCTCTCGTCGCGAAGCACCTCTACGACCAGGCGATGTCGGCGAAGGCGGATCTCGAGAAGGCGATCCCGCTCGTCGACCAGGTGCAGAAGGACATGCTCGCCGGAGACACGGCGACGGCCAGGGCCACGATCGCGCAGATCTCGCATCTGACCGCCATGGCGCAGAGCAAGACCAGCGGCACGCTGTGGAAGAACGTCGAGTGGGTGCCGGTCGCCGGCCCCAACCTCACCGCGGTGCGGGTGCTCGCCGGGTCCGTCAACGACCTCGTCGACAACGCGATCACGCCGCTCACCGCGATCAACCTGGACGCGCTCATGCCGAAGAACGGCGGCATCGACGTCGCCAACCTCACGGCTCTGGCCGGGACGATCGAGACCGCGGACAAGAGCGTGACCCGCATCCGCGCGAGTCTCGACAAGCTCGACCGTTCGGCCCTCGTCGCCCCGGTCGCCAGCGGCGTCGCCAGGCTGGACGCCGCCATGGCGAAGATCGAGCCCGTCGTCACTCCCGTGCACAACGCGCTCACGATCCTGACCAAGGCCCTCGGCGTGAACGGCCCCCAGCACTACCTGCTCATCTTCCAGAACAACGCCGAGTCGCGCGGGACCGGCGGCAACCCCGCTGCGATCGCGATGCTGACCGCTGTGAACGGCAGGATCACTCTCACGCAGCAGGCGGGAACCGGCGACTTCAAGAACGGCCGCCCGGATCCGATCATCGCTGTGAACCCGCAGACTGTCGCCCTGTACGGCACGAAGATCGGCCGCTACATCCAGGACACCACGCTCTCGCCCGACTTCAGCGAGACGGCGCAGATCGTGCGGGCCTTCTGGGCGGAGTCCTTCGGCACCCCGGTCGACGCGGTCGCGTCGGTGGATCCGGTCGCGCTGAGCTACGTGCTGCGGGCGATCGGCCCGGTGACGATGCCGCCGCCCTTCGGCGACGTGCTCACCGCCGACGACGCGGTGCCGCTGCTGCTCAACCAGGTCTACGCGAAATACCCTGATCCGGAGACGCAGGACGCATTCTTCGCCGCCGCCGCGCAGAGCGTGTTCCAGGCGCTGCTGACCACGCATGCGGATCCGAAAGCGCTGCTGACCGCGCTCACCCAGGCGGCGAACGAGGGACGTCTGATGTACTCCCCCAGCGACAAGGCACAGGCCGACCTGCTCGCCGGCACCCCGGTCGGCGGCAACATGCCCGCCGACAACACCAAGACCACCGACCTGGGCGTCTACCTCGACGATGTCACCGAGGGCAAGCTCGACTACTACATGCAGATGGGGATCGCCGCGTCGAGCACGCAGTGCCAGAAGGGCGCGGCGCCGACGTTCCGCACCACGGTGACGCTGCAGAACACCCTCGATCCGGGAGCCGTCGCCGGCCTGCCGGAGTTCATCTCGCCCGGGCACTACTTCCCCCGGGGCGACGTCTCGACCGACGTGTACCTGTACGGCCCGGTCGGCTCACGCCTCACCGGCGTCACCGTCGACGGCCAGCCGGTCTCCGCCACGGGGCAGCCGCACCTGGGCCGCACCGCCGTGAAGGTGAACGTGCTCACCCGCCCGGGGCAGACGGCGACCGTCGTCGCGTCGTTCGACGCACCGGCCGGCGGGTACGGGCCGCTCGAGGTGCGTCACACGCCCATGGTGAAGCCGACCCCGGTCGCGCTCGATACCCCGGGCTGCGCGCCGGCGAAGAAGTAGCGGGCGCTTCCGGACGACGGCCTACGGGCGGCCCATGCCCAGATACGTCCATCCGGCGGCGCGCCAGGCCGCCGGATCGAGGCAGTTCCGGCCGTCCACGACGATCCGCCCCGGCATCAGCGCGGACGCGTGCTCGGGCGCCAGCTCACGGCGGTACAGATCCCACTCCGTGACGAGGACGATCGCATCGGCGCCGGGCAGCGCCTCGTCGCGGTCGGCGACGTACCTCAGCTGCGGGTGCACGGCGCGCGCGTTCGCGATCGCCTCCGGATCCGTCACGACGACGTCCGCGCCGAGACCGCGCAGCCGGATCGCGACCTCCAGGGCCGGCGAATCCCGGACGTCGTCGCTGTACGGCTTGAACGCGGCGCCGAGCATCGTGATGCGCCGCCCGACGACGCTGCCGCCGAACGCATCGACGACGAGCCGGACGGCGTGCTCGCGGCGGCGCAGGTTGATCGCGTCGACCTCGCGGAGGAACCCGACGGATCCCCCGCGGCCGAGCTCCTCGGCGCGGGCCGCGAACGCGCGGATGTCCTTCGGCAGGCAACCGCCGCCGAACCCGATCCCCGCACCCAGGAAGCGCCGCCCGATGCGGGTGTCGTGCCCGATCGCGTCGGCGAGCAGGGTCACGTCGGCGCCGGCGGCCTCGGCGATCTCCGCCATCGCGTTGATGAAGGAGATCTTGGTGGCGAGGAACGCGTTGGCCGCGCCCTTCACGAGCTCGGCCGTGGCGAGGTCCGTGGCGATGAACGGGCTGCCGCCGGCGATCGAATCGGCGAACACCTCCCGGAGCACATCGGTCGCCCGCCGGCCGGCCTCGTCGTCGGCCGCGCCGACGACGAGGCGGTCCGGGTGCAGCGTGTCCTGCACCGCCCACCCCTCGCGGAGGAACTCGGGGTTCCACACCAGCGTCGCCCCCGCGGCCTCGATCGCGCCCCGCAGCGCGGCGGCGGTGCCGACCGGGACCGTGGACTTGCCCGCGACGACGTCGCCGGGGCGCAGGTGCGGGACGAGGGCGGCGAGCGCGGCGTGCACGTGCCGCAGATCGGCGGCCGAGGAGTCCGGCAGCTGCGGCGTGCCGACGGCCAGGAAGTGCACCCGGGATCCGGCGACGTCCGCGAAGTCCCCCGAGAACGTGAGCCGCCCGGAGGCGACACCGCTCGCGAGAAGCTCGTCGAGGTGCGGCTCGAAGAACGGGGCGCTGCCGGCCGCCAGGTCCGCGACCTTCGCGGGATCCGTGTCGATGCCGACCACCTCGTGCCCGATCGACGCCATCGCCGCCGCGTGCACGGCTCCCAGGTACCCGCAGCCGATCACAGACATCCGCATGAGGACACCTCACCCCGCTCTCCTCACCGGCACGCGGAATCCGGGCGACGCATCGGCGACGAGCGGGTGAACGATCGGCATCCCCGGCTCGGCCGCGTTCAGCCGGCGAGGAACTCGGCGACGGCCGTCCCGCACAGCTCGGGCTGATCGATCCACGGCAGGTGCCCGGCGTCCTCGACCTCGACGAGACGGGCGTCGGGCAGCCGCGCCGCGATCCCGCGCCCGACGTCGGGAGCACCCAGCGGATCCTGCGAGCCCCAGAGGAACAGGACAGGACAGTCGATCCGCCCGAGCTCGGGGACGAGCGCGCGGGTCGCCCGCAGTTCGCGCGCGAACAGCCCGCCGCCCGGCGGCACGAAGACCCGCTCGACCATCGTCGTCCAGCCGCGCACCGCCCACGGCAGCCGCGCGCCGGCGGCGAGACAGACGCCGAGCGCGTCCGGGACGCGGCTCGGATCCGCGACGAGGCCTGCGCGCGCCCAGCCCGCGCGCAGGCCGGCGGCATCGCGGGGCGGCCGCAGCGCCGTCCGGTACAGCAGGGAGTTCACGCCGCGCGTCCCCACGAGACGGTGGAAGAGCACCGCACGGGCGGAGGATCCGGCCGGCTCGCCGAGCAGCACGAGCCGCGCCACCCGCTCGGGATGGGCGATCGCGAAGGCGAGGGCGAAGTAGCCGCCCATCGAGTTGCCCACGAGCGGCGCACGATCGAGCCCGAGCCCATCGAGTAGCCGCTCGACGAAGGCGGCGCCGTGGGCGCGCAGGTCGACCCCGCGGTAGTCGAACGGACCGCTGAGCCCGCACCCCGGGCGGTCCGGCAGGATCAGCCGATGCTCGTCGGCGAGGGCGGGAAGCAGCGGCAGCCAGGACGCTGCGACGCTGTTGCCGCCATGCAGGAGGACGACGGGATCGCCCTGCCCGACCTCGTGCAGGCACGCCCGCATGCGCGGGTCCGGGAGATCCACGAAGCGCGTCTCGGGTTCGAGGCCGTAGCCGGCGTAGGCGAGCGACTGCATCCGTGCGAAGGCGGTGGCATCCATGATGCGCTCTTTTCATTGAGCAATACTCATCGAATATCGACTATGATCGCCCCGATGGACGACGACGTCAAGAGGCGGCCCTACGCATCGCCGACTCGCCGCGCCCGGTCGGAGGCGACGCGCGCGCGGATCCTCGACGCGGCCGCAGGACTGTTCGTCGCGGGCGGCTACGCCGGCACGAGCACCCGGACGATCGCCGCGGCGGCCGGGGCGTCCGAGGCGTCGGTGTTCGCGAACTTCGGATCGAAGTCGCGTCTGCTCGCGGCCGTGATCGTCGACCGCGTGACGAGCGACGGCGACTTCCCGCTGTCCCGCAACCACGCGCTGACCGGCACGCCGAGCCGGGGCGAGGCCGTCGCGGTCCTCGCGGGGATCGCGCGCCGCGGGCACGAACCCAGCTGGCGCCTGCTCGCGGCCGGCGCCGCAGCGGCGGCCGACGATCCGGAGCTCGCGGCCGCGATGCGGCACGGGGCGGAGCGGCGCCTCGCCGACATCGCTTGGTTCGTGCGCTCGATCCTGGGCATCGAGGACGACGCCGACCGGATCGCGGAGGGGATCTGGGCCGTCGGCGCGGTCGAGGGGTACCGGCACCTCGTCGTCGACCAGGGCTGGCCGGTCGACGAGTACGAGTCGTGGCTGGCACGGATGATCCTCGCGACGGCCGACGCGCGGTGATCCGGGCGGATCCGCTCCCGGCTACTTCGGGTGCGCGGTGACGAGGATCGGCAGGTGGTCGGACTCGCCCTGCGGAAGCGTGCGGACCGTCTCGACGATGAAACCCGACGCCGCGGCGAAGTCGTAGAAGCCGCGGAACACCCGGTAGCGGGTGTACGTGTGCTGGTCGCTCATCACGAGTTCGTAGCCGACGTCGCGCATGTGCTCGGAGAGGCGCTCCTTGAACACGGGGTAGTTGAAGTCGCCGACGATGAGCTGCGGCAGCCCCCAGCCGAGCTCGGACAGCTCGGCGAGCGCGGCGCGGATCTGGTCGCGGCGCAGCGCGTTGCGCGCGGTGAGCGGGGCGGCGTGCAGCGAGGCGATGAGGAAGTCGCGGCCGGCGTCGATGTCGCGCAGCCGCACTCCCAGCAGGCGCTCATGCGCGGGGCGCAGCACATGGTCGTGCAGGGACTTCTTCACCGAGACCGTGGCGGAGTCGACGAGCTTGAAGTCGCTCTCCCGGTAGTAGATCGCGAGCCCCAGCCGGTTGCGCTGGGTGGTGTGCGCGAGGACGAGGTCGCCCGCCCGCTCCGGGAGAGAGGCGGTGTCGCCCTCCTGCAGACAGAGGACGTCAGGATCATGCCCCGCGACGAGGTCGTCGAGCTCGTGCGCAGCCCGGTGCTTGCGCAGGTTGTAGGAGATGATCCGCACGGGACCACCGTACTCGCGCGCACTCTCCTCCGGCTGGGTATGACGGCGGGTTCGCCCGGGCATTCTCCGGCCCGCCCTCCGCCCGGGCGGATCCGCCGGCCGGCCGGATCCGCCGGCCCGATCCGCCTCCCCCCTCTTCGCTCGCTGGTCGCGAATCGTCGCCACTCCGGCCGAATGAGGGCGTGTCGCGACCAGCGAGCAGTGGAGGGAGAAGCACCCCAGAAGCTCGCTGGTCGCGAATCGTCGCCACTCCGGCCGAATGAGGGCGTGTCGCGACCAGCGAGCAGCCCGGCGAGCAGGGCGGATCGGATCCGGCTCGACGGGCGGGATCGGATCCGGCTCGACGGGTGGATCGGATCCGGCTCAGCCGTCCAGGTCGCGTCGGTTGCGGGTCTGCTCCGCCCTCGCGGAGAGCAGCGCGTCGGCGGGGTAGCCGACCTCGGTGAGCGTCAGCCCGCGGGCGGCGAGCACCTTGAACGCGCTCGTCCGGGTGAGCTCGTCGCGGAGCGCGGTGAGGTCCTCCACCGCGAGCCTCCCCTCCCCCACGGCGGCGCAGGCGCCGACCAGGGCGCGCACCATGCTGTGGCAGAACGCGTCGGCCTTGACCTCGGCGACGAGCACCCCGGACGCGTCGCGGGTCCACCGGTAGTCGAGCAGGGTGCGGATCGTCGTCGCCTCCTCGCGCGCCTTGCAGTACGCGGCGAAATCGTGCAGTCCGATCAGGGTGCACGCAGCGGCGTCCATCGCCTGGTCGTCCAGCGCGCCGCGGATCGTGGTGGTGTCGTGCCGCAGCAGCGGGTCGTAGCCGGCGCGGGCGTCGGCGAGCCGGTACCGGTAGCGGCGCCACACCGCGGAGAAGCGCGCGTCGAACCCCTCCGGCGCGAGCGAGGTGCGGGTGACGGTGACGTCCGGGTACTGGCCGAGCACGCCGTTGATCCGCCCCGCGAGCGAGCCCGCGGGATCCACCGCCGCCCGCCCGTTGCGCGAGGCCACCCGCCCCCACTGCTGTTCGTCGAGGTCGACGTGCGCGACCTGCCCCGTCGCGTGCACGCCGGCGTCGGTGCGGCCGGCCACGGTGAGCTGCGGCCCCGCCACGGCGTCGCTCGAGGGTCCGACGATCCGGGCCAGCGCGGCCTCGAGCGTGCCCTGCACGGTCCGCAGCGTCGGCTGCTTCGCCCACCCGCGGAAGTGGGTGCCGTCGTAGGCGATGTCGAGACGGATGCGCACCGATCCAGGGTACCGATCCCCGCCCCGCCGATCCCCGCCCCGCCGTCCCCGCCCCCGCCCCGCGGCGCCCTCCCACCGAGAAACCACTTTCCGTATGACACACCACACCAGGCCGGGTGTCTCGTGCCGAAAGTGGTTTCTCGCGCAGTGGGGCCCCGTGCCGAGCTGTGCCACACTGAGTCGCAGGCGACGGCGGTGCCCGACCGCACGACCGAGATCGAAGGAGATCCCATGGTCAGCAGCACGTTTCCGGATGTCGAGATCCCCGACGTCTCCGTCCACGAGTACCTCTTCGGCGATCTCCGCGAGCAGGACCTGGATCGGGTCGCGCTCGTCGACGGGATGAGCGGCGCCGAGACCACATTCCGCCAGCTGGTCGGCCAGATCGACCTGTTCGCCGGTGCGCTCGCCGCGCGCGGCATCGGCGTCGGCGACGCGGTCGGCCTGCTCTGCCCGAACGTCCCCGCGTTCGCGACGGTGTTCCACGGGATCCTCCGCGCCGGCGCGACCGCGACCACGATCAACGCGCTCTACACCGCCGAGGAGATCGCGAGCCAGCTGCAGGACGCCTCGGCCTCCTGGCTGATCACCGTGAGCCCGCTGCTCCCGCAGGCGCAGGCGGCCGCCGAGCGGCTCGGGATCCCGGCCGCGCAGCTCATCGTCCTCGACGGCGCGGAGGGGCATCCGTCCCTGCGCGACCTGCTCTCCGAGGGGCACGCGGCCCCGGCGGTGTCCTTCGATCCGGCCACCCATGTCGCCGTGCTGCCGTACTCGTCCGGCACCACGGGGCGCCCCAAGGGGGTCATGCTCACGCATCGCAACCTCGTCGCGAACGTCGCGCAGAGCACGATCGGAATCGATCTGAACGACGAGGACCGGGTCCTCGCGGTACTGCCGTTCTTCCACATCTACGGCATGACCGTGCTGCTCAACCTCGCCGTGCGCGAGCGTGCCGCTCTCGTCACGATGCCGAAGTTCGACCTCGTCGAGTTCCTCCGGATCATCGCCGAGCAGCGCACCACGTGGCTGTTCATCGCCCCGCCGATCGCCGTGGCCCTCGCCAAGCACCCGCTCGTCGACCAGTACGACACGAGCGCGGTCAAGGTCGTGTTCTCCGGCGCCGCGCCACTGGACGGATCCCTCGCCGCAGCGGTCGCCGCCCGCCTCGACTGCGTCGTCCGCCAGGGCTACGGCATGACCGAGACCAGCCCGGTCACCCACACGATCCCGGTCGACCGTGACGACATCGACCTCTCCTCGGTCGGCCTGCTGCTCCCGAACACCGAGGGGCGACTGACCGCGGAGGACGGATCCGAGATCCTCGCCCCCGCCGACGGCCCGAGCGAACCCGGCGAGCTGCTCATCCGCGGCCCGCAGGTGATGAAGGGGTATCTGAACCGCCCGGACGCGACGGCCGAGATGATCGACGCCGACGGCTGGCTGCACACGGGCGACGTCGCGACGGCGACCGCCGGCGGCGTGTTCCGGATCGTCGACCGTCTCAAGGAGCTCATCAAGTACAAGGGCTACCAGGTCGCCCCGGCCGTGCTCGAGGCCGTGCTGCTCGCGCATCCGGCGATCGCCGACGCGGCCGTGATCGGCGCGCCGGACGAGGACGGCCAGGAGGTGCCGAAGGCGTTCGTCGTGCTGCAGGCCGACGCCGAGCTCGACGCCGACGGCGTGATGGCGCACGTCGCCGCGCACGTCGCCCCGCACGAGAAGGTGCGGATCGTCGAGTTCGTCGACCGGATCCCGAAGTCCAGCTCCGGCAAGATCCTCCGCAAGGACCTGCGCGCCCGGGGCTGACTCAGCGCCCCGGCTCGACCGGATCCGGTTCCGCGACGGCCACGACCGCGGGCGCCGTCCGGAACACGATGTAGTGGTACAGCACGAACCGCACGAGCACGATGATCGCGATGCTGGCGAGGTTGATCACGTTCACGACCGCGGGGCCGGGCTGACGGCCGGTGAGCCCCAGCATGATCTCGGCGCCGAGCCACACGATGCCCGCACCGAGCCCGGTGCAGACGAGGTTCGTCACGAGGAACAGCACGATCTCGGCGACGCGGCCGCGGCGGTCGCGGTGGCGGAACGTCCACTCCCGGTTGCCGATGTAGGCGTTCACCAGGGCGACGAGCGAGGCCGCGACCTTGGCGACGACGAGGTCCCATCCGAACGCGTAGACGAACAGGTTGAAGGCGCCGACCTCGATCAGGGTGCTGATCCCGCCGACGATGAGGAAGCGGGTGCCGACTCCGGCGAGACGGCGCAACCGGGAACGGCGATCCATAGCCCCACTAGACTACCCGGGGAAGGCGCGGCTCGTGACGCCTCCACGGACATCTGAGGATCGTGTGCAGTACGCCCATCTTGCCGTCGTGATGCCGGCCTACAACGAAGTCGAAGGCATCGGCGGTTTCATCGACGAGATCCGCGACGCGGTCGCCCCGCTCGCCGCGCGCGTCACCTTCGTCGTCGCAGACGACCGCTCCACCGACGGCACCGCCGACGCCCTCTCCGGCATCGCCGACGTGCGCGTCGAGACGCAGCCCGCGAACCGCGGGCACGGGCCGACCGCTCTCGCCGCCTACCGCGCGGGCCTCGCGCTCGACCCCGACGCCCTCGTCCACGTCGACGGCGACGGGCAGTTCATCGGATCCGAGATCGCCGACGTCGTGCGCGCACTGCAGAGCACCGGCGCGGACGTCGTGCACGGCGTGCGCCGCGGCCGCACCGACGCCTGGTACCGCCGGGCGCTGACCGCCTGCGTGCGGCTGCTCATCGCCGCCTCGGTCGGCCACGGCGTGCCCGACGTGAACACTCCCCTGCGGGCGTACCGCCCCGCGTCCCTGCGGATCCTCGTCGACGCGGTGCCCGCCGAGGCCCTCGTCCCGCACGTGCACTTCTCGCTCGCGGAGGTCCGCGCCGGCCTGTCCGTCCGATACCTGCGGGTGCGCAGCATCCCCCGCCGCGGCGCCTCGTCGACGGGCACCATGTGGGGCAAGGTCGCCCGCCCCTCGCTGCCGCCGAAGAAGCTCGTGCTGTTCGCCCGGGACGCGCTCCGCGAGGTGTGGCGCTGCTCGCTCCGCCCCGGCGCCCCGCTGCGCCGCATCGGCGCCGCCGCCGTATCCTCGTCGTCATGATGCGGAGCCGCACCGTCCAGGGCCTCACGGGGACGCTGTTCTGGATCCTGTTCGCCGCCCTGATCGCGGCGAACGCGCTCGTGATGTGGCACAGCCTCACGGTGCTGCGGTTCTGGGAGGACGAGGCCTTCAACCTCACCGTCCCGCGCAACCTGCTCGCCGGTCTCGGCTACACGAGCGACGGCACGCTGTCGGGTTCGACCCTGACCCCGTTCGACCCGCGGATCTCGACCGGCCCGGTCGTCCTGCTGCCGGTCGCGGCCCTGCTCGCGACCGGGATCGATCCGGTGATCGGCGCCCGCCTCGTGCCGCTCGCATACTGGGTGCTGCTGCTGGTCGGGGTCGGCGTGATCGGCAGGCGCCTCGCCGGGCGCTTCGGTGCGCTCATCGCCGTCGCGCTGCCGCTCGCGTTCGACACCGCCGGCAGCGTGTCGCCGATCCAGGGTCCCGCGGACCTGCTGGGCGAGATCCCCGCCGCGGCGCTGATCGTGTGGGCCCTCGTGGTCCTCCCCCGCCGTGCCTGGCCGGCGGGCCTGCTGCTCGGGCTCGCGGTGCAGGCGAAGCTGATCGCCCTGCTGGCGCTGCCCGCGTTCGCGGTCGCGCTGTTCCTGCTCACCCCGCCCGGCCCCTTCCGCGCGAGAGTCGTCGCGACGCTGCGCCGCGGGATCCTGCCACTCGTGCTGGTGGCCGCCCCGACCGTGCTGGTGGAGCTCGCCGCGCTCGTGTCACTCGGCCCGTCCGGCTACGTCGAGCACCTGCGCGGTCTGGTCGGATTCGTGCGCAGCGGCGGCCAGCACTACCAACCGACGACGGTGCCGGAGAAGCTGAGCACCCTCGCCGGCGCCTGGTTCGTGCCGGGTTGGCTGGTCGCGCTGGCGGTCGTGCTCGCGGCCGCCGTCGTCGTCCTCGCGGCGCTGCCGTGGCGGGATCGGGATCCGCAGCTGCTCGCGCTCGGGTTCGGATCCGCCGTCGGGCTGCTCGCGTTCGTCGGCTGGTGGGCGCAGGCCGCGCAGCTGCCGCTGTGGGTCCGGCACCCCGCCGTGGGCGTCTTCGCGTTCGCACCGATCCTGGCCGCCCTCGCGGTGCGGGCCGCGGGCGCGCTGTGGCGACGCTACGGCCCCCAGGAGGCCGCAGGACGCTCCGACGGCCGTCCGGCGCTGACCATACCCGTGCGGGCGGTGGCGGTGGTCTCAGCGGCCGTTCTGACCGTCGTGGTGGCCGGCGGTGCGCTCGGAGACGCCGCGCGCACGCTGCGGCCGCCGAACACGCAGACGCTGGCCGAGCAGCGCGCGGCCGCGGCGCCGATCGCGGCCTGGGTGCGGCAGAACGGCGTGGACTGGCTCGCCGCGCAGCCCTGGGGCCCACCGGTGTCGTACGTCGTGCTCTCCGGCGCGCACGCGGGCCTGTTCGACGCTCCGGCGATGCGGAACACCCGGATCCTGATCCTGGGTCCGTGCCCGGGCGGATCCCCCCTGGCGACCTCCCCCGGCATCTCGGTCTGCCCCGCCCCCTGAAGGCCTGGCCCGCGCTCTGAAAGCCTGCCCCCTGGCGCCCCTCGTCGATCCTGCTCGCTGGTCGCGACATGCCCTCATTCCCGGCCGATGGCGACGATTCGCGACCAGCGAGCGGATCCGCGGATCGTTCACCCGCGAAAGACGAAGCCCGCCGCCCCACAGGGGGACGACGGGCTCCGAACGATGAGCGAGCTTACTCGGCGGCCTCGGCGGCAGCCTCGTCGGCGGCGGGCGCCTCCTCGACGACCTCGGCCTCGACCTCGGCCTCGGCGGGGGTCTCGACGACCTCCTCCACGACCTCCTCGACCGGCTCGGCGACCGGAGCGGCCTCGGCCTTGGCGGCGGGCTTCGCGGCCTTCTTCACCTTCGGGGTGACGGGCTCGAGGACGAGCTCGATGACGGCCATGGGGGCGTTGTCGCCCTTGCGGTTGCCGACCTTGGTGATGCGGGTGTAGCCGCCCTCGCGCTCCGCGACCAGCGGGGCGATCTCGGCGAACAGGACGTGCGTCGCCTCCTTGTTGCGCAGGACCGACAGCACGCGACGACGCGCGTGCAGGTCACCGCGCTTGCCGAAGGTGACGAGACGCTCGGCCAGCGGACGCAGGCGCTTGGCCTTGGTCTCGGTGGTCTTGATCGACTTGTGCACGAACAGCTGAGCGGCGAGGTTCGCGAGCAGCAGACGCTCGTGGGCGGGGCCGCCTCCGAGGCGGGGACCCTTCGTGGGCTTGGGCATGTTTTTCTAGCTCCTGGATCGGAAAGGTTCGGGTATCAGAAGGACTCGTCTTCGGAGCCGCCGTAGAAGTGGGCGCCGTCGAAACCGGGCACCGAATCCTTGAGCGACAGGCCGAGCGAGACGAGCTTGTCGCGCACCTCGTCCACCGACTTCTGTCCGAAATTGCGGATGTTCATGAGCTGCGTCTCCGACAGGGCGACGAGCTCGGAAACCGTGTTGATGCCTTCGCGCTTGAGGCAGTTGTACGAGCGGACCGACAGATCGAGGTCCTCGATCGGCATGGACAGCTCGTTCGAGAGGACGGCCTCGACCGGCGCCGGGCCGATCTCGATGCCCTCGGCCTCGACGTTCAGCTCGCGGGCGAGGCCGAACAGCTCGGTCAGCGTGCGACCCGCCGACGCGACGGCGTCGCGCGGGATGATCGCCGACTTCGTCTCGACGTCCAGCACGAGCTTGTCGAAGTCGGTGCGCTCGCCGGCGCGGGTGGCGTCGACGCGGTAGCTGACCTTGAGCACGGGCGAGTAGATCGAGTCGATCGGGATCTGGCCCGCCTCGGCGTACTCGCTGCGGTTCTGAGCGGCCGACACGTAGCCGCGGCCGCGCTCGATGGTGAGCTCGAGCTCGAACTTCGCGGTGTCGTTGAGGGTCGCGATGACCAGCTCGGGGTTGTGCACCTCGACGCCGGCCGGAGCGGAGATGTCCGCCGCGGTGACCTCACCGGCGCCGGTCTTGCGCAGGTAGGCGGTGATCGGCTCGTCGCGCTCCGAGGAGACGACCAGCTGCTTGATGTTGAGGATGATCTCGGTGACATCCTCCTTCACACCGGGGATGGTGCTGAACTCGTGGAGGACGCCGTCGATGCGGACGCTCGTGACGGCCGCGCCGGGGATCGACGAGAGCAGGCTGCGACGCAGCGCGTTGCCGATCGTGTAGCCGAAGCCGGGCTCGAGCGGCTCGATGACGAACCGGCTGCGGTTCTCGGCGATCTTTTCCTCGGTGAGAGTGGGACGCTGTGCGATGAGCACTGTTGTTCCTTTCGATCACGTGCCCGCTATATGACACGTGGGGGGTGAGGTCTTGAGTTGTCTATGACGCGGGCAGTCGCCGCGATGCGCCCCCGGTCCCGAGCGGGTCGGGATCGGAGGCGCAAGAGGCGATCAGACGCGGCGGCGCTTCGGCGGGCGGCAGCCGTTGTGCGCCTGCGGCGTCACATCCTGGATCGAGCCCACCTCGAGGCCGGCGGCCTGCAGCGAGCGGATCGCGGTCTCGCGACCGGAGCCCGGGCCCTTGACGAAGACGTCGACCTTCTTGACGCCGTGCTCCTGCGCCTGGCGGGCGGCGGACTCCGCGGCCATGCCGGCGGCGTACGGCGTCGACTTGCGCGAGCCCTTGAAGCCCACGCCACCGGACGAGGCCCAGCTGATGACAGCGCCGGACGGGTCGGTGATCGAGACGATGGTGTTGTTGAACGTCGACTTGATGTGGGCCTGGCCCAGCGCGATGTTCTTCTTCTCCTTGCGGCGCGGCTTGCGCGCGGCGGCCTTGGGTGCAGCCATGAAAGTGTTCTCCTATTCCCTGGCCGCTTAGCGGGCCTTCTTCTTGCCGGCGACGGTGCGCTTCGGACCCTTGCGGGTGCGCGCGTTGGTCTTGGTGCGCTGACCGCGGACCGGAAGGCCACGACGGTGGCGGAGGCCCTCGTAGGAGCCGATCTCGACCTTGCGGCGGATGTCGGCGGCGACCTCGCGACGGAGGTCACCCTCCACCTTGTAGGTGCCTTCGATGTAGTCGCGGAGGGCGACGAGCTGGTCGTCGGTGAGGTCCTTGACGCGGATCGACTCGTCGATCTCGGTGGCCTTGAGGATCTCGACCGAACGGGTACGGCCGATGCCGTAGATGTACGTGAGGGCGATCACCACGCGCTTGTCGCGCGGGATGTCGACGCCGGCAAGACGTGCCATGCGGTAACTCCTGGAGTGTTGTGGAGGTGTGGAGCAGGATCGGTGCCCGGGCCTCCGCCCGAGGTGTCCCCCTCGCGGGTTCTGATCCTGCCTGTGAAGTGCCGCCCTCTCGGGGTCGTTGCGCGAGGACGCACAGCGACCGAGACGAAACGCGGTCGAATATTCAGTTGTCCTTGCAAGGGGTTTCGCCTCGCTCGCGCTGCGCGCGTGCTCGCTCGACCTTGAGTCGCGAGCGCATCAAGGCGGCTGCGCCGCCGTGATCCGCTCCGACTCAGCCCTGGCGCTGCTTGTGGCGCGGGTTGCTCTTGCAGATCACCATGACGCGGCCGTGGCGGCGGATCACCTTGCAGTGGTCGCAGATCGGCTTGACGCTGGGGTTGACCTTCATGTTGTTTCCTTTATCGCTGTCTTCACCGGGCAGGCGCGGACGCCTGGGGTGTTACTTCTCGACCGGCCTAGCGGTAGCGGTAGACGATGCGGCCGCGCGTGAGGTCGTAGGGCGAGAGCTCCACGACGACGCGATCCTCGGGGATGATGCGGATGTAGTTCTGCCGCATCTTTCCGGAGATCGTTGCAAGAACCTTGTGCCCGTTGCTGAGCTCAACGCGGAACATCGCGTTGGGCAGAGCCTCGGACACGACGCCCTCGATCTCGATGACACCGTCTTTCTTAGCCATAGCCTCGCTGACGCTTCTGCAGACCGGTCGATCTGCGGTGGGTGGGTGGTTGTGATGCCCGCGGATCCGGACACGCCGGACCAAGGCGCAGAGCACCAAAGATCTATGGTAGTCCGCATCCGCGGATCCGCCAAATGGGATCCGGGACGCCGTTCGCGGAAAGGGAGAAGGGCGCGGTCCCGCAGGATCCGCGCCCTTCCGGGACCTGTCCTGCTACTTCAGGTGCGGCAGGATGTCCGCGTTGGGGTTCATCGTGACCGGGATCTGCTTCCCGTTGATCACGAGGGTCGGGGTGCCGCTGGCGCCCTGCGGCAGCTGCGCCGCCTGGGCCCATTTCTGGTACTTGTGCGCCTTGATCTCCTTCTCGAGATCGCTGGTCACGTTGACCCCGGCCTGCTTCGCGATGTCGATGATCTGGTCGTCGGTGAGACCGGCCGAGCCCTCCTGGGGCTGGCCCGCGTAGAGCGCCTGCATGAAGGCGTACGCGTTCTTGTAGTCGTGGATCGCGACGGAGTACATCGCCGACGCGGCGCGGCTGGAGTAGCCGGCGGGCGAGGTGCGGCTGTCGAGGATGGAGACCGGCTGCACCTGCAGGGCGCTCTTGCCGGAGTCGACCTGCTGCTTGATGGTGTCGCCCTCGGACTGCTCGAACTGGTTGCAGATCGGGCAGAGGAAGTCGACGTAGGTCGTGACGGTGTTGGTCTTCGAGTCGCCGAAGACGATCCCGCCCGTGTCGGTGATGTGCGAGCCGACCGGCTTCTCGCCCGGGTCGGTCGCCTTGTTGTTCAGGAACACGACCACACCGACCAGCACGATGAGGACGGCCACCACGGCTGCGGTGACTCCGATGGCGAACCCGTTGGTCCTGCCCTTGGCAGCGGCCATGTATCTCTCTCCCGTTCCGGATCCGCGCACGCGGATCCGATTGCTGTGTCCTCCCATTGTGCCGGATCCGGCTTTGAGGCCCGTGCGAGCCCCGCCCCCGCACGCCGCCCCGCGCCCCGCGCTCCCGCGCCCCGCCCCGCGCGCTCCCGCCTGGCCCCGCGCTCCCGCCTGCCCCCTCACGCGAGAAACCAGATCCAACATGAGACATCAGCCCGGACGTGGTGTCTCGTGCAGATTGTGGTTTCTCGGCACCGTCGCCGGCCGCGTCCGCTCGCTCCGCACAGCGCGGCGCTCGTGCCGGTTCTGCACCGACTGCGGAGGCGGCGCGGATCCGGTGCCGCGTACGGCCCACGATGGCACCATGCCCCTCCTGCTCTCCGACCGCGCCACGACCGCCGCGCCTGTGCCGTTGGTCACCGTCGGCGAGGCGCGCGCCTTCGGGATCCGGATCCGCACGACCGCGTTCGTCAGGATCCGGCCCGGGATCTACGCCGACCGCACGGCCTACGAGGCGCTGAAGCCCTGGGAGCGCTACGCCGTCCGCGTGCACGCGTTCGTTCGCGCGCACCCCGACGCCGCGCTGTGCCTCGAGTCTGCCGCGGTCGTGCACGGACTGCCCCTGTTCGGCGAGACCCGCGACATCCATGTGCACAGCCCCGAGCGGCCGCGCTCACGACGCTTCGGCGATGTGGCCGTGCACACGAGCGAGGACGAGCGTGTTCTCGAGCGGCGGGGCGGGGTGCTCGTCACGTCGCTGCTCGACACCGTCGCCGACCTCGGCCGGGCGCTGCCCCCGGCGCGTGCCCTGGCGGTGTTCGACGCTGCGCTCTCCCCCGCTCAGGGTGGCCCGCTGAGCCTTGGCCGTCTGCGCGGGCTCGGTGCCTCCCGGGTGTCGTCGCGCGGTTCCGCACGGCAGCGCTGGCTGTGGGAGCATGCCGACGATCGTGCCGAATCGCCCGCGGAGAGCGTCAGTCGCGCCGTGATCGAATGGTCCGGGTTCCCGCGACCGGAGCTGCAGAGGGTGTTCCACTACGAGGGCGCGGAGGATCGCGTGGACTTCCACTTCCCGGGCTCGCGCGTCATCGGCGAGGCGGACGGCTGGGGAAAGTACGGATTCGAGGACCCCGACGCCGCCGCCGAACGCCTGATCGAGGAGAAGCGACGCGAGGACAGGCTCCGACGGCACGGACACCCGTTCGGCCGCTGGGATCTCGCCGACGCATGGCGGGTGACACCGCTGCAGAGAGCGCTGACCACCGCGGGCGTCGCGTACGCGCGACCCGCCGACCCGGTCATGCTGCACACGCTGCAGGACCGCCGCCGTGACGCGCCACGGCGTTCTCCCGGGGCGTTCGCTGCGCGAGAAACCAGATCCTGAACGAGACACCAATCCAGGCCCGATGTCTCATGCCGAATGTGGTTTCTCGCCCGCGGACCACGCGGCGCGGGGCGGAGGACCGGCGCGGCCCGGCGCCTCAGGCGGGGATGGGCGCGGGCGTGATGCCGAAGGGGGCCAGGCCCGCCCGGCCGCCGTCCTCGGCGGTGAGCACCCAGATGCCGTCGTCGTGCAGCGCGACGCTGTGCTCCCAGTGCGAGCCGTCGGATCCGTCGGTCGTCGTGACGGTCCAGTCGTCGTCCTCGACGTACGTCCGGTCGGATCCGGAGGTCACCATCGGCTCGATCGCCAGCACGAGACCCGGGCGCACCTCGGCGCCGCGGTCGGACGTGCGGTAGTTGAACAGGCTGGGCGCCTCGTGCATCTTGCGGCCGATGCCGTGACCGACGTACTCGCGGAGGATCCCGTACTCCGGCGCGACGGAACTCGGGCCCGCGCCGAGGATGTGGTCCTCGATCGCGGCGGAGATGTCGCCGAGGTGCGAGGCGGTCGCCATGGCGGCGATGCCGGCCCACATGGACCCCTCGGTCACCCGGGAGAGGTCCTCGCGGGCGGACACCAGCTCGGGCTGCGCGGGATCCGGCACGACCACGGTGATCGCGCTGTCGCCGTTCCAGCCGCGGAACTGCGCCCCGCAGTCGATCGAGACGATGTCACCGGGCTGCAGCACCCGCGATCCCGGGATCCCGTGCACGACCTGGTCGTTCACGGAGATGCAGGTCGCGTGCCGGTAGCCGCGCACGAGCTTGAAGTTCGACTCCGCGCCGCGCTCCCGGATCACGCGGTCGGCGATCGCGTCCAGCTCCCCCGTGCTGACGCCGGGGGCGACGGCCGCGCGGACGGCGGTCAGCGCCGCGGCGGTGATGAGTCCGGGGTCGACCATCGAGCGCAGCTGCGCCGGGCTCTTGTAGATCGAGCGGCGGAACGCCACGTCAGACCGCAGCCGTGCGCACGATCCCGCGCGCCGCGAGGGCCGCGAAGATGCGCTCCGTGATCTCGTCGAGGCCGCCGACGCCGTCGATCCGCTCCACGATCCCGCGGGCGCCGAACGCCTCGAGGATCGGGGCGGTCTGCGCCTCGTAGATGTCCAGGCGGTGCGCGATCATCTCCGGGGTGTCGTCGGAGCGGCCCTGCTCGGCCGAACGCAGGTTGAGCCGGGCGATGCTCTCCTCACGGGGCACGTCGAGCTGGATCACGACGTCGAGCGACGTGCCCTGGGCGGCGAGGATCTCGTTCAGGTGCTGCACCTGGGCCGCGTTGCGCGGGTAGCCGTCGAGCAGGAAGCCGTCCTCCGCGTCCGGCTGCGACAGACGGTCGCTGACCAGCGCGCCGGTCAGCTCGTCCGAGACCAGGTCGCCGGCGTCGAGGATCGCGGTGACCTGCTTGCCGAGCTCGGTGCCCGCCTTGATGTTGGCGCGGAAGATGTCGCCGGTGGAGACCTCGGGGATGCCGAAGGCCTCGGCGATCCGCAGACCCTGCGTGCCCTTGCCGGAGCCCTGCGGGCCGACGATCAGAAGTCGCGCGGTGGTGTGTGCGGATGCCGTCATCGGAGAAGCCCTTCGTAGTGTCGCTGCTGCAGCTGCGCGTCGATCTGCTTGACCGTCTCCAGTCCCACACCGACGATGATGAGGATCGAGGCGCCGCCGAACGGGAAGTTCTGGTTCGCCCCGACCGTGGCCAGAGCGATCAGCGGGACCAGCGCGATCAGGCCGAGGTAGAGGGATCCGGGCAGCGTGATCCGGGTGAGCACGTAGTCGAGGTACTCGGCGGTCGGACGTCCGGCGCGGATCCCCGGGATGAACCCGCCGTACTTCTTCATGTTGTCGGCGACCTCGACCGGGTTGAACGTGATCGCGACGTAGAAGTAGGTGAAGCCGATGATCAGGAGGAAGTACACCGCCATGTAGATGGGGTGGTCGCCCTTGACGAAGTAGGTCATGATCCAGGTCGCCCACGCCGGCGGCGTCTTGCCGTCCTGCGGGATGTTGAACTGCGCCACGAGCATCGGGATGTACAGCAGCGACGAGGCGAAGATGACCGGGATCACGCCCGCCATGTTCACCTTGATCGGGATGTACGTGTTGGTGCCGCCGTACGTGCGCCGGCCGACCATGCGCTTGGCGTACTGCACGGGGATCCGTCGCTGGGACTGCTCGATGAAGACGACGAGCGACATCACGACGATGCCGACGGCGAGGACGAGGAGGAAGACCTCGAAGCCGCGGGTCTGCCAGATGCTCCACATCGCGCCGGGGAAGGTCGCGGCGATCGACGTGAAGATGAGCAGCGACATGCCGTTGCCGATGCCCTTCTCGGTGACGAGCTCGGCGAACCACATGATGAGGCCGGTGCCGGCCGTCAGCGCGATGATCATGAGCAGCTGCGCGTACCACACGTCGTTGGTGAGCAGCTGCTTGCAGGCGGCGACGCCGGTCTGACCGAAGAGCTGGCCGCTGCGGGCCACGGTGACGAGCGTCGTGGACTGCAGCAGCGCCAGCGCGATCGTCAGGTAACGGGTGTACTGGGTGAGCTTGGCCTGACCGGCCTGGCCCTCCTTGTGGAGGGTCTCGAAGTGCGGGATGACCACGCGCAGCAGCTGGGTGATGATCGAGGCCGTGATGTACGGCATGACTCCGAGGGCGAAGATCGACAGCTTCAGCAGCGCGCCGCCGGAGAAGAGGTTCACGAGACCGAGCAGACCCTCGGTTCCGCTGTTCGACGCGAGGCATGCGGCGACGTTCGGGAAACTCACGAACGGCGCGGGGACGGTGGATCCGAGGCGGTACACGGCGATGATCGCGATCGTGAAGCCGATCTTGCGACGAAGATCCGGCGTGCGGAAGATCCGCGCGATGGCGCTAAACAAAAGCTTGCCTCCTGAAGGGGACGAGCGTCCGATATCTGGACACTCAGAACCCAGGGTAACGCAAGAGGGGCCGGAGAAATCTCCGGCCCCTCTCGACGGGTGTTACTTGACGGATCCGCCGGCGGCGACGATCTTCTGCTCCGCGGAGCTGGAGACCTTGTCGACCGACACGGTCAGGGCCACGGCGATGTCACCGTTGCCCAGGACCTTGACCTTCTCGTTCTTGCGGACCGCGCCCTTGGCGACCAGGTCGGCGACGGTGACGTCGCCCCCGGCCGGGTAGAGCTCGGCGAGCTTGTCCAGGTTCACGACCTGGTACTCGACGCGGAACGGGTTCTTGAAGCCGCGCAGCTTCGGGGTGCGCATGTGCAGCGGCATCTGCCCACCCTCGAAACCGACGCGAACGGTGTTGCGGGCCTTGGTGCCCTTGGTGCCGCGACCGGCGGTCTTGCCCTTGGAGCCCTCACCGCGACCCACGCGGGTCTTGGCGGTGTTGGCGCCGGGGACCGGACGCAGGTGGTGCACCTTCAGGACGCCGGGACGCGAGACGGGAGCCTCGGCGACGGCCTTCTTCGCGGCGGGCTTCTTGGCCGCCGCTTCCTTCTTCTCAGCCATTAGTCGATCTCCTCAACCTTGACGAGGTGAGCGACCGCGCGGACGTAGCCGCGGGTCTGAGCGTCGTCGGGACGGACGACCGAGTCGCCGATCCGCTTGAGGCCGAGCGAACGCAGCGTGTCGCGCTGGTTCTGCTTCTCGCTCACCTTGGACTTGACCTGCGTGACCTTGAGGCGCGCAGCCATCAGACACCTGCCTTCTGCGCGGCGATGGCCTCGGCCTCGGCGCGGACGAGACGCGCCGGGGCGACCTGGTCGAACTCGAGGCCACGACGCGCGGCGACCGCACGGGGCTCCTCGAGCTGCTTCAGGGCCTCCACCGTCGCGTGCACGATGTTGATCGTGTTGGACGAGCCGAGCGACTTGGACAGCACGTCGTGGATACCGGCGCACTCGAGCACGGCGCGGACCGGGCCACCGGCGATGACACCGGTACCGGCAGCGGCCGGACGCAGCAGCACGACGCCGGCGGCGGCCTCGCCCTGCACCGGGTGCGGGATGGTCGACGCGGAGCGCGGCACGCGGAAGAAGTTGCGCTTGGCCTCCTCGACACCCTTCGAGATCGCGAGCGGGACCTCGCGGGCCTTGCCGTAGCCGACACCCACGAGACCGTTGCCGTCACCCACCACGACGAGCGCGGTGAAGCTGAAGCGACGGCCGCCCTTGACGACCTTCGACACGCGGTTGATGGTCACCACGCGCTCGAGGAACTGGTTGTCCGCGCGGTCGCGCGAGTTGCGGTCACGGCCGCCCTGGCCGCGGTCGCGGCCACCACGGCCGCCGCGGCGCTCGTCGCGCTGCGGAGCCTCGGAACCGGCCGCGTTCTCGGCGGCAGGAGCCGTCTCGGTCACTTCGTTCTCCTTGATGTCACTCACAGTGCCAGCCCCCCTTCACGGGCGCCATCGGCGATGGCCGCGACGCGACCGGCGTACCGGTTGCCGCCGCGGTCGAACACGGCCTCGGACACGCCGGCGGCCTTCGCGCGCTCGGCGACGAGCTCGCCGACCTTGCGGGCCTTGGCGGTCTTGTCACCGTCGAACGCGCGCAGGTCGGTCTCGAGGGTGGAGGCAGAGGCCACGGTGTGGCCCTTGCTGTCGTCGACCAGCTGCACGAAGACGTGACGGGCGGAGCGGGTGACGACGAGACGCGGACGCGCCTCGGTGCCAACGACCTTCTTGCGAAGGCGGGCGTGACGACGCGAACGGGCGTCGGACTTCGACTTGATCGCCATGGTTACTTACCACTCTTTCCGGCCTTGCGGCGCACGATCTCGCCCGCGTAGCGAACGCCCTTGCCCTTGTACGGCTCAGGCTTGCGGATCTTGCGGATGTTCGCAGCCGCCTCACCGACGGCCTGCTTCGAGATGCCGCTGACGGTGAGCTTGTTGGTGCCCTCGACCGTCAGGGTGATGCCGGCGGGCGGGTCGACCAGCACGGGGTGCGAGAAGCCGAGAGCGAACTCGACCGAGTCGCCCTTCTGCTGCACGCGGTAACCGGTGCCGACGACCTCGAGGCCCTTGGTGTAGCCCTGGGTCACGCCGATGATGTCGTTGCTGATGAGGGTGCGGGTCAGGCCGTGCAGCGAACGCGAGGCGCGCTCGTCGTCCGGACGGGTGACGAGAACCTGGTTCTCCTCGACCGACACCGCGATGGGGGAGGCCACGGTGAGCGAGAGCTCGCCCTTCGGGCCCTTCACCGACACCTCGCGGCCGTCGACCGAGACGGTCACGCCCGCGGGGATCTCGATGGGAAGTCGTCCAATACGCGACATTTCAGATCACCACACGTAGGCGAGAACTTCTCCGCCCACGCCCTTCTGCTCTGCCTGACGGTCCGTGAGCAGACCGGAGGAGGTGGACAGGATCGCGACGCCGAGGCCACCGAGCACCTTGGGGAGCTCCGTCGACTTCGCGTACACGCGGAGACCGGGCTTCGACACGCGCTTGATGCCCGCGATCGACCGCTCCCGGTTCGGGCCGTACTTCAGCTCGATCGTGAGGTTCTTGCCGACACGGGCGTCGGAGACCTCCCAACCGGCGATGTAGCCCTCCTGCTGGAGGATCTCGGCGATGTGGGTCTTGAGCTTGCTCGACGGCAGGGTCACGGAGTCGTGGTGCGCCGAGTTCGCGTTGCGCAGACGGGTCAGCAGATCTGCGACCGGGTCTGTCATCGTCATAGTTGTCTTCTTTCGTTCATGAGGTTCCGGCTGCCGTTACACGGCAGACGGCCTGCGATGAGCACGCAATTTTCAATTGTACGTCAAGCGCGACACGCCCGAAGACCGGATCCTGGGAGGACTCCCCGGATCCGGTCTTCGAGACGAGGTCTTACGCCTGCGCGTCGGCCGCGCGGAACGGGAAGCCGAGGTGACGCAGGAGCGCGCGACCCTCTTCGTCGTTCTTCGCGGTGGTGACGATCGTGATGTCGAAGCCGCGGACGCGGTCGATCTTGTCCTGATCGATCTCGTGGAACACGCTCTGCTCGGTGAGACCGAACGTGTAGTTCCCGTTGCCGTCGAACTGCTTGTCCGAGAGACCGCGGAAGTCGCGGATACGGGGCAGGGCGAGGTTCACCAGACGGTCCACGAACTCCCAGGCGCGGTCGCCACGGAGGGTGACGTGCGCGCCGATGGGCTGACCCTCGCGCAGCTTGAACTGCGCGATGGACTTGCGGGCCTTCGTGACGATCGGCTTCTGGCCGGTGATCTTGGTGAGGTCGTCGACCGCACCCTCGATCACCTTGGAGTCGCGCGCCGCCTCACCGACACCGGTGTTGACGACGACCTTGACCAGACCCGGGATCTGCATGACGTTGGCATAGCCGAACTCGTCCTGCAGAGCCTTCTTGATCTCGGTGTTGTACTTCTGCTTCAGGCGCGGCTGGATCTTGCCAGCCGGCGCGGCAGTCTCGGTGCTCATCAGAGGTCCTTACCGCTCTTCTTCGCGTAGCGCACGCGGACGGTGCGCTTCACGCCGTCCTTGACCTGCTCCTCGACGCGGTGACCGACACGGGTCGGCTTCTTCGTCTCGGGGTCGACCAGGGCGACGTTCGAGATGTGGATGGGAGCCTCGATGGTCTCGATGCCGCCCGTCTTGGTGCCACGCTGCGTCTGGCCGACGCGGGTGTGCTTGGTGGCGTAGTTCACGCCTTCGACGATGACGCGGTTCTGCTCGACGAGGACCTCGAGGACCTTGCCCTGCTTCCCGCGGTCGCCGCCCTTGGCCTGGGTGCGACCGGAGATGACCTGAACCAGGTCGCCCTTCTTGATGTTCGCCATGAGTTACAGCACCTCCGGGGCGAGCGAGACGATCTTCATGAACTTCTTGTCACGGAGCTCACGACCGACCGGGCCGAAGATGCGGGTGCCGCGGGGCTCCCCGTCGTTCTTCAGGATCACGGCGGCATTCTCGTCGAACTTGATGTACGAGCCGTCGGGACGACGGGTCTGCTTCACGGTGCGGACGATGACGGCCTTGACCACGTCGCCCTTCTTGACGTTTCCACCGGGGATCGCGTCCTTCACCGTGGCGACGATGGTGTCGCCCAGACCCGCGTAACGGCGGCTGGAGCCACCGAGGACGCGGATCGTGAGCAGCTCCTTGGCACCGGTGTTGTCGGCGACCTTGAGGCGGGACTCGGTCTGGATCACTTTGCCTTCTCCAGGATCTCCACCAGACGCCAGCGCTTGGTGGCGCTCAGCGGGCGGGTCTCGTTGATGAGGACGAGGTCGCCGATGCCGGCGGTGTTGTTCTCGTCGTGCGCCTTGACCTTCGTCGTGCGGCGGATGACCTTGCCGTACAGCGGGTGCTTCACGCGGTCCTCGACCTCGACGACGATGGTCTTGTCCATCTTGTCGCTGACGACGTAGCCGCGGCGCGACTTGCGGTAGCCACGGGCCTCGGCGTCGCGCACATCGTGCGAGACGACGTCTGCCTCGACGGCAGCAGCCTTCTTCTCAGCCATTACTCGGCCTCCTCCTTCGGCGCCTCAGCCTCATCGGCCTTCTTCGCCTTCGCCTTGGACGCCTTCTTCACCGGCGCCTCGACCGGAGCCGGCGTCGCACGGATGCCGAGCTCGCGCTCACGGATGACGGTGTAGAGGCGCGCGATGTCGCGCTTGACGGCGCGGATGCGGCCGTGGCTCTCCAGCTGGCCCGTGGCCGACTGGAAACGGAGGTTGAACAGCTCCTCCTTGGCCTTGCGCAGCTCCTCGACGAGGCGCTGGTCTTCGAACGTGTCGAGCTCGTTAACTGCGAGCTCCTTGGTGCCGATCGCCATTACGCGTCGCCCTCCTCGCGCTTGATGATGCGTGCCTTGAGCGGCAGCTTGTGAATGGCACGGGTGAGCGCCTCGCGAGCGAGCTGCTCGTTGACACCCGCGACCTCGAAGAGGACGCGACCCGGCTTGACGTTGGCGACCCACCACTCGGGGGAACCCTTACCGGAACCCATGCGGGTCTCGGCCGGCTTCTTCGTGAGCGGACGGTCGGGGTAGATGTTGATCCACACCTTTCCACCACGCTTGATGTGACGGGTCATCGCGATACGAGCGGACTCGATCTGACGGTTCGTCACGTAAGCGGGCGTGAGGGCCTGGATGCCGAACTCGCCGAAGGAGACCTTCGTGCCGCCGGTGGCCGCGCCGTCGCGCTTGGGGTGGTGCTGCTTGCGGTACTTGACCTTGCGAGGGATAAGCATCAGGCAGACGCTCCTTCTGCGACGGGAGCCTCGTTGCGCGGGCCGCGGCGACGGTCGCCACCACGGTCGTCACGACGGGACTTCGGTGCGTTGGCCTGCTCGCGAGCAAGCTCCTTGTTGGTGAGGTCGCCCTTGTAGATCCAGACCTTCACGCCGATGCGGCCGAAGGTGGTCTTGGCCTCGTAGAAGCCGTAGTCGATGTTCGCGCGCAGCGTGTGCAGCGGCACACGACCCTCGCGGTAGAACTCCGACCGGCTCATCTCCGCGCCGCCGAGGCGGCCCGAGACCTGGATTCGGATGCCCTTGGCACCGGCGCGCTGGGCACCCTGGAGGCCCTTGCGCATGGCGCGACGGAAGGCGACGCGAGCAGAGAGCTGCTCGGCGATGCCCTGGGCGACGAGCTGAGCGTCGGCCTCGGGGTTCTTCACCTCGAGGATGTTCAGCTGGATCTGCTTGCCCGTGAGCTTCTCGAGGTCGCCACGGATGCGCTCGGCCTCGGCGCCGCGGCGGCCGATGACGATGCCCGGGCGCGCGGTGTGGATGTCCACACGCACGCGGTCGCGGGTCCGCTCGATCTCGATGTTGCTCACGCCGGCGCGGTCGAGCTGCGTCTGCAGGAGCTTGCGGATCCGGATGTCCTCGGCCACGTAGTCGGCGTAGCGCTGACCCGGCTTGGTCGAGTCAGAGAACCACCGGGACACGTGGTCCGTGGTGATGCCGAGGCGGAAGCCGTACGGGTTTACCTTCTGTCCCATTACTTGCTCGCCTTCTCGTTCGCGGCGGCCTCGGGGGTCGCCAGCACGACCGTGATGTGGCTCGTGCGCTTCTTGATCTGGAACGCGCGGCCCTGGGCGCGGGGCTGGAAACGCTTCAGCGTCGTCCCCTCGTCCACGAAGGCGTTCTTCACGTACAGGTCCTGGTCGTTCAGGTACTCACCGTCACGATCGGCCTTGACCTGAGCGTTCGCCATCGCGGAGTGCACGAGCTTGTAGATCGGCTCGGAGGCGCTCTGCTGCGCGAACTTCAGGATGGCGAGGGCCTCTTCGGCCTGCTTGCCCTTGATGAGAGCGACGACACGACGAGCCTTCTGAGGGGTCACGCGGATGTGTCGCACGCGTGCGATGGACTCCACCATTTCTCTCTCCTCTCAGTCGCCTTAGCGGCGACGGCCCTTCTTGTCGTCCTTCACGTGGCCGCGGAAGGTGCGGGTGGGCGCGAACTCGCCCAGCTTGTGGCCGACCATGGTCTCGGACACGAACACGGGGATGTGCTTGCGTCCGTCGTGCACGGCGATGGTGTGTCCCAGCATGGCGGGGATGATCATCGACCGGCGCGACCAGGTCTTGATGACGTTCTTGGTACCGGCATCGTTCTGAACGATCACCTTGCGAAGCAGGTGCTCGTCGACGAAGGGGCCCTTCTTAAGACTGCGAGGCATCTTCTCTTACTCCTACTTGCGCTTCTTGCCAGCGTTACGGCGACGCACGATGTACTTGTCGCTTTCCTTGTTGGCGTGACGGGTGCGTCCCTCAGCCTGGCCCCAGGGGGTGACGGGGTGACGTCCACCGGACGTCTTGCCCTCACCACCACCGTGCGGGTGGTCGACCGGGTTCATGGCGACACCGCGGACGGTCGGGCGGACGCCCTTCCAGCGCTTGCGGCCGGCCTTGCCCCAGTTGATGTTCGACTGCTCGGCGTTGCCGACCTCGCCGATCGTCGCACGGCAGCGCGCGTCGACGTTGCGGATCTCGCCCGAGGGCAGACGCAGCTGAGCGTAGGGGCCGTCCTTCGCGACCAGACGCACGGAGGCGCCGGCCGAGCGGGCCATCTTCGCGCCGCCGCCGGGACGGAGCTCGATGGCGTGGATGACGGTACCCGTCGGGATGTTCTTCAGCGGCAGGTTGTTGCCCGGCTTGATGTCGGCGCCCGCACCGGACTCGACGATGTCGCCCTGCTTCAGCTTGTTCGGCGCGATGATGTAGCGCTTCTCGCCGTCGAAGTAGTGCAGGAGCGCGATGCGCGCCGTGCGGTTGGGGTCGTACTCGATGTGAGCGACCTTGGCGTCGATGCCGTCCTTGTCATTGCGACGGAAGTCGATGAGACGGTACTGACGCTTGTGGCCACCGCCGATGTGGCGGGTGGTGATGCGGCCCTGGTTGTTGCGGCCACCGGTCTTGCTGAGCGGACGCAGCAGCGACTTCTCCGGCGTCGATCGGGTGATCTCGGCGAAGTCGGCCACCGACGAGCCGCGGCGACCCGGGGTCGTGGGCTTGTACTTGCGAATAGCCATGTTCTGTCCTTATCCCCCGGTCAGTTCACTGCCGTGAAGATGTCGATGGTGCCCGACTTCAGGGTGACGATGGCGCGCTTGGTGTCCTTGCGCTTGCCGGTGCCGAAGCGGGTGCGACGAGCCTTGCCGACGCGGTTGATCGTGTTGACGGCCGCGACCTTGACGTCGAAGATCTTCTCGATGGCGAGCTTGATCTCGGTCTTGGAGGCGCGCGGGTCCACCAGGAAGGTGTACTTGCCCTCATCGATCAGGCCGTAGCTCTTCTCGGAGACGACGGGCTTCAGGATGATGTCGCGCGGGTCCTTGTTGGCAGCCGCGGCGAGGATGTTGTCGCTCATGCCGAGACCTCCTCGGTTGCGCCGGACTTCAGCGCGACGAACGCGTCGAAGGCCGCCTTGGTGAAGACGATGTCGTCGGAGTTGACCACGTCGTAGGCGTTCAGCTGGTCGAAGTACAGCACGTGCACACCGCCCAGGTTGCGGACGCTCAGGGCGCTGAGGTCGTCGCCGCGGTCGATGACCACGAGGACGTTCTTGCCCGGGAGCGCCTTCAGGTAGGCGGCGGCCGTCTTGGTGGACGGCTTGCCCTCGATCCCGAAGGACTCGACGACGTGCAGACGCTCGCCGCGGAAGCGGTCGCTCAGCGCGCCGGCGAGGGCGGCCGCGATCATCTTCTTGGGGGTGCGCTGCGAGTAGTCGCGCGGCTTCGGGCCGTGGACGATGCCACCGCCGGTCATGTGCGGCGCGCGGATCGAGCCCTGACGGGCGTTACCCGTGCCCTTCTGCTTGAAGGGCTTGCGGCCGGCGCCGGAGACCTCACCGCGACGCTTGGTCGAGTGGGTGCCCTGGCGAGCCGCGGCGAGCTGCGCCACGACGACCTGGTGGATCAGCGGAACGTTGGTCTTGACGTCGAAGATCGCGGCGGGCGCGTCGACCGAACCGGTCTTCTTGCCGCCGGCGAAAACGTCGAGCGTGAGAGTCGTGTCAGCCATGAGACTCAGGCACCCTTCACTGCGTTGCGGACGTAGACGATGCGACCGCGCGCGCCGGGGACGGCGCCCTTGACGAGCAGCAGACCCTTCTCGGCGTCGACGGCGTGCACCGTGAGGTTGAGAACGGTCACGCGCTCGCCACCCATGCGACCGGCCATGCGCATGCCCTTGAAGACACGGCTCGGGGTCGAGGAAGCACCGATCGAGCCGGGCTTGCGGTGGTTGCGGTGCGCACCGTGGGACGCCGAGACGCCCTTGAAGTTGTGGCGCTTCATGACACCGGCGAAGCCCTTGCCCTTGCTGGTGCCGACGACGTCGACCAGCTGACCGGCCTCGAAGGTGCCGTCGACCGTGAGCTCCTGGCCCAGGGTGTAGTCGCCGGCGTCCGCGGTGCGGATCTCGGTGACGTGACGACGCGGGGTGACACCCGCGGCCTCGAAGTGCTTGACGAGGGGCTGCGTGACCTTGCGCGGGTCGATCTGACCGGCCGCGATCTGCACGGCGTTGTAGCCGTCCTTCTCAGGGGTGCGGATCTGGGTGACCACGTTCGGGGCCAGCTCGATCACGGTGACCGGGATCAGCTTGCCGTTCTCGTTCCAGACCTGGGTCATGCCGAGCTTGGTGCCGAGCAGGCCCTTGGAAATCTTTGCGTTGATGTCGACCATCGTGATCCCCTTACAGCTTGATCTCGATGTTGACGTCAGCAGGAAGGTCGAGACGCATGAGCGAGTCCACGGCCTTCGGCGTCGGGTCGACGATGTCGATCAGACGCTTGTGGGTGCGCATCTCGAAGTGCTCGCGGCTGTCCTTGTACTTGTGGGGCGACCGGATGACGCACACGACGTTCTTCTCGGTCGGAAGCGGCACCGGGCCGACGACGGTCGCGCCCGCGCGGGTCACGGTGTCGACGATCTTGCGGGCCGACGTGTCGATGACCTCGTGGTCATACGACTTCAGGCGAATGCGGATCTTCTGTCCCGCCATTGTCTGCTCTCTCTCATTAAGCGTCGTACCTGCCCGGACCGGGTGATCCGGGGGCATTGGACGCGCGACGGCGCGTTCTGCGCCTTCGCACTCCTCCTCCTGGCTCGCGTCGCGGATCCGGGGATCCGTTCCCTGAGCCTGTCGAAGGGGCGCACCACTGTTCTGCTGTCAGCCCGGAGCCTCACGACTCGCGGAAGCCGACCCCCGCACATGGCAGGGCCTCGGTGAAGAGGTGTCGGTTGTCTGTTCTGCTGCCCGCGGCCCAGATCCCTGCGTGAAGCACGCCGTCTGTGCACTGCCCTGGCAGTGATCCGGCGCACGTCGGAACGCACGCCGGAATGTGGAACCTGTCCATTTTGCCATGCCGGATTTCACTTCTGCAAACCCGGGCGTGTCGCGCCTCCTGTGAAGTCCCCGAACACCCTCCTCCCCCTCCGCCCGTCCCTCTCCGCTCGCTGGTCGCGACACGCCCTCATTTCGCCCGTTTGGCGACGATTCGCGACCAGCGAGCAGGGGTGGGAGGGGGGACCGGACGAGGGCGGATCTTGATCCTGCACCGGTGCGCGACACACGGCCTTGTGCACGGGATGCGGCCGCGGCGCCCCGAGGGAGCCTGCGGGCGGGGATCCTGGCGGCATGCGCCCCTCCTCCCCTCTCCCCCTCGAACTCGGTTCCGCGTTCACGACGACCGAAGCACGCGCGGCCGGGATGTCGCCGCGCCAGCTGCGCAGGCCGGAGCTGCTGATCCCGTTCCGCGGCGTTCGGATGACCGGCTCGTCGGAAGAGAACGAGGACGACGCGGATCCGTTCCGCGATCCGCTGGCCGCGGCGGTGCGGGTCCTCTCCCACGCCTATGCGCTCGCACTGCCGGAGGACGTGCATCTCAGCCATTCGACGGCGGCGGTACACCACGGGATCCCGCTGCCGGCCCGGGCGTTCCCGATGGCGGGCAGCCCCACCAGGCCCCCGTCGGAGCGGGTCCTCGTGGAGGCCGCGATGCCCGCACCGGGCCGGGCGCCCCGAGGGCCGCGCGTCCGCGGGCATCAGTCCCTGCCGAGGCTCGAGCCGGTCATGCGGCTCTCCGGAGTAGCGGTCGCGACTCCGGCCGCGACGTGGGCCTCGCTCGCCGGTCGGCTGAGCATCGACGAGCTCGTCGCGGTCGGTGACGCGATCGTGCGGGTCCCGCGGGTTCCGGGCCCCGACGGTCGCGTGTTGGGTGCTCCGCTCGCCACGTTCGACGACCTGGACGCGGTGATCCGGGCGGGGCGCCGGCTCGGAGTCGTGCGGCTTCGGGAGGCGCGCACGCTGATCCGCATCGGATCCGCCTCGCCCAGGGAGACCGAGCTGCGCCTCGCGCTGACGACCGGCACCGGGCTGCCCGCCCCCGCGCTCGACGTCGACGTGTATTCGCGGGGCGCATTCCTCGGATGCAGCGAGATCGCGTACCCGGACTTCCAGGTCGCCGTGGAGTACGAGGGCGACTACCACCGCACGGATCGGCGACGGTGGGCCAAGGACATCGAGAAGTACCAGGCCTACGCGGACGCCGGGTGGCGCGTCGTGCAGATCACCGCCGAACACCTGCGCCGCCCGGGAGAGCCCGCACGTCGCGTGCGCGCGGCGCTGCGCCAGGCCGGCTGGTCTCCCCGCCGCCGCTGATCCCCCGCGCCGCCGCTGATCCCCCGCGCCCGCTGATGCTCCCCGCCGCCGCTGATCCCCCGCGCCTGCCCTCCTCGCCCTCCTCCTCGCCCGCCCTCCATCCCCTGCCCTGCGTCCCCTGCCCTGCTTCTGCCGCTCGCTGGTCGCGAATCGTCGCCATTCCGCCGGAATGAGGGCGTGTCGCGACCAGCGAGCAACAGGTGACGAGAACGACGGCGGGTCCGGGAACGACGGCGGACCCGGATCCGGGAACGCGGCGGATCCGGATCCGGGAACGACAGAGGGGCCGGCCCCGAAGGTCCGACCCCTCTGCGAGGAAGCAGGTGCTTACTTGATGATCTTGGTCACCGTGCCGGCGCCGACGGTGCGGCCACCCTCACGGATCGCGAAGCCGAGGCCCTCTTCCATGGCGATCGGCTGGATGAGGTCGACCTTCATGTCCGTGGTGTCGCCGGGCATGACCATCTCGGTGCCCTCGGGCAGCGAGATGACGCCGGTGACGTCCGTGGTGCGGAAGTAGAACTGCGGGCGGTAGTTCGTGTAGAAGGGGTTGTGACGGCCACCCTCGTCCTTGTTCAGGATGTAGGCGGTGCCCTCGAACTCCGTGTGCGGAGTGATCGAGCCCGGCTTCACGACGACCTGGCCGCGCTCCACGTCCTCGCGCTTGGTGCCGCGGAGGAGAAGACCGCAGTTCTCGCCGGCCCAGGCCTCGTCGAGCTGCTTGTGGAACATCTCGATACCGGTGACGGTCGTCTTCTGCGTCGGGCGCAGACCCACGATCTCGACCTCGGAGTTGATGGCCAGAGTGCCACGCTCGGCGCGGCCCGTGACGACGGTGCCACGACCGGTGATCGTGAAGACGTCCTCGATCGGCATCAGGAACGGCTTGTCGCGGTCGCGGATCGGGTCCGGGATGTTCTCGTCGACGGCGTCCATGAGCTCGACGATGGAGTCGACCCACTTGGCGTCGCCCTCGAGAGCCTTCAGGCCGGAGACGCGCACGACCGGCACGTTGTCGCCGTCGAAGTCGTTCTTCGACAGCTGCTCGCGGACCTCCATCTCGACGAGCTCGAGGATCTCCTCGTCGTCGACCATGTCGGACTTGTTCAGCGCGACGAGCAGGTACGGCACGCCGACCTGCTTGGCGAGGAGGATGTGCTCCTTCGTCTGCGCCATCATGCCGTCGGTGGCGGCGACCACGAGGATCGCGCCGTCCATCTGAGCGGCACCGGTGATCATGTTCTTGATGTAGTCGGCGTGACCCGGGGCGTCGACGTGAGCGTAGTGACGCTTCGGGGTCTCGTACTCGACGTGCGAGATGTTGATCGTGATACCGCGCTGACGCTCCTCGGGAGCGGAGTCGATCGACGAGAAGTCACGAACGACGTTGACGTCGGACGGGTACTTCTCCGCGAGCACCTTCGAGATCGCTGCGGTGAGCGTGGTCTTGCCGTGGTCGACGTGACCGATCGTTCCGATGTTCACGTGCGGCTTGGTCCGCTCGAACTTGGCCTTAGCCACTGGGTCCTCCTCAGGACGGTCGTGCAGGACGCCCGGGCACTGGATTGTGACCGGATCCCTGCGGGTTAGGTTCTCAGTTTAGTAGAGAGGCGATGTGAAGTTGTCTGAGTGCCTGGCGGGCTCCCCCTTCGACGAGCTCGGGGATCGGAGCCCGCCAGGCTCCAGGGCTTACTCGCCCTTGGTCTTCTGGACGATCTCGTCGGCGACGGCCTTCGGGACCTCGGCGTAGCTGTCGAACTCCATCGAGTAGACGGCACGGCCCGAGGTCTTCGAGCGCAGGTCGCCGATGTAGCCGAACATCTCGGACAGCGGGACCAGCGCGCGGACGACCTTGACTCCCTGGGCGTCCTCCATCGACTGGATCTGGCCACGACGCGAGTTCAGGTCGCCGATGACGTCGCCCATGTACTCCTCCGGAGTACGGACCTCGACGGCCATCAGCGGCTCGAGCAGCACGGGGTTCGCGCGGCGCACGGCCTCCTTGAAGCCCATGGAGCCCGCGATCTTGAACGCCATCTCCGAGGAGTCGACGTCGTGCGACGCGCCGTCGATCAGGATCGCCTTCACGCCGACCATCGGGTAGCCCGCGAGGGCACCGGTCGCCATGGCGTCCTGGAAGCCCTGGTTGGTGGGCTCGATGTACTCGCGCGGGATGCGGCCACCGGTGACGTTGTTGACGAACTCGTAGCTCGTCTCCGGGGTCACCTCGAGGGGCTCGATCGTGAACTGGATCTTGGCGAACTGGCCCGATCCACCGGTCTGCTTCTTGTGCGTGTAGTCGTGCTTCTCGACGGCCTTCTTGATCGTCTCGCGGTACGCCACCTGCGGCTTGCCGACGTTGGCCTCGACCTTGAACTCGCGCTTCATGCGGTCCACGAGGATGTCGAGGTGCAGCTCGCCCATGCCCTTGATGGTCGTCTGACCGGTCTCGGGGTTGAGCTCGGTGCGGAAGGTCGGGTCCTCCTCGGCGAGCTTCTGGATCGCGGTGCCCAGCTTCTCCTGGTCGGCCTTGGTCTTCGGCTCGATGGCGACCTCGATGACCGGCTCCGGGAACGTCATCGACTCGAGGACGACCGGCTGCGCGATGTCGGCGAGGGTGTCACCGGTGGTGGTGTCCTTCAGGCCGATGACGGCGTAGATGTTGCCGGCGGTCAGCTTGTCGACCGGGTTCTCCTTGTTGGCGTGCATCTGGAAGATCTTCCCGATGCGCTCCTTCTTGCCCTTGGTCGAGTTGATGACCTGCGCGCCGGACTCGAGCTCGCCCGAGTAGACGCGGACGTAGGTCAGACGGCCGAAGAACGGGTGCACGGCGACCTTGAAGGCCAGGGCGGCGAAGGGGTCGGTGGCGTCGGGGTGACGCTCGATGACCTTCTCCTCGTCCTTGGGGTCGTGCGCCTCGATGGCCGGGATGTCCAGCGGCGACGGGAGGAAGTCGATGACCGCGTCGAGCATCGGCTGCACGCCGCGGTTCTTGAACGCCGAGCCGCAGAGGACCGGGTAGATCTCGCTCGCGACGACCATCTTGCGGATGGCGCCCTTGATCTCGGCGACGGTCAGGTCCTCGCCGCCGAAGAACTTCTCGAGAAGCTCCTCGTCGGTCTCGGCGACGGTCTCGAGCAGGTGCTGACGGTACTCCGCAGCCTTCTCCTTGAGGTCGGCCGGGATCTCCTGGATCTCATACGACGCGCCCATGGTCACGTCACCCTTGGCGTCGCCGGGCCAGACCAGCGCGCGCATCTCGATGAGGTCGACGACGCCGACGAAGTCGTTCTCGGCGCCGATCGGGAGCTGCAGCACGAGCGGCTTGGCGCCCAGGCGGTTGATGATGGTGTCGACGGTGTAGTAGAAGTCCGCGCCGAGCTTGTCCATCTTGTTGACGAAGCAGATGCGCGGGACGTTGTACTTGTCGGCCTGACGCCACACGGTCTCGGACTGGGGCTCGACGCCCTCCTTGCCGTCGAAGACGGCGACTGCACCGTCGAGGACGCGGAGCGAGCGCTCCACCTCGACCGTGAAGTCCACGTGACCGGGGGTGTCGATGATGTTGATCTGGTTCTTGTTCCAGAAGCAGGTCACGGCGGCGGACGTGATCGTGATGCCGCGCTCCTTCTCCTGCTCCATCCAGTCGGTCGTCGACGCACCGTCGTGGGTCTCGCCGAGCTTGTGGTTCACACCCGTGTAGAACAGGATGCGCTCGGTCGTCGTGGTCTTACCGGCATCGATGTGCGCCATGATGCCGATGTTGCGGACCTTGCTCAGGTCGGTGAGCACTTCTTGTGCCACGGGGGTGTGTCCTTATCTTCTTGCTGTCGTTATGCGACGAAGGAAAGTGTGAGGGGTGCCGGGATCGGATCCGCGTCGCGGATCCGATCCCGGCTTGTCCGCTGATTACCAGCGGTAGTGAGCGAACGCGCGGTTCGACTCGGCCATCTTGTGAGTGTCCTCGCGGCGCTTGACCGCGGCACCCAGGCCGTTCGAGGCATCCAGGATCTCGTTCTGGAGACGCTCGGTCATGGTCTTCTCGCGACGGCTCTTGGCGTAGCTGACGAGCCAGCGGAGGGCGAGGGTGTTCGCGCGGTGCGGCTTCACCTCGACCGGGACCTGGTAGGTCGAGCCGCCGACGCGGCGGCTGCGGACCTCGAGGGTCGGGCGCACGTTGTCGAGCGCCTTCTTCAGGGTGGCGACGGCGTCCTGACCGTTCTTCGCCTCGACGCCGGCGAGGGCGCCGTAGACGATCGACTCGGCGAGCGACTTCTTGCCGTCGACGAGGATCTTGTTCACCAGGGAGGTGACGATCGGAGCACCGTAGACCGGGTCGTTGACAACCGGGCGCTTGGGGGCGGGGCCCTTACGAGGCATCTAACTCAACCCTTCTTCGCGCCGTAGCGGGAACGAGCCTGCTTACGGTTCTTGACGGCCTGGGTGTCCAGGGCACCACGGACGATCTTGTAACGGACACCCGGAAGGTCCTTCACACGACCACCGCGCACGAGCACCAGGGAGTGCTCCTGCAGGTTGTGGCCCTCGCCCGGGATGTAGGCGGTGACCTCGGTGCCGTTGCGGAGCTTCACACGAGCGACCTTGCGCATCGCCGAGTTCGGCTTCTTCGGGGTGGTGGTGTACACACGGGTGCACACGCCGGCCTGCTGCGGGTTCGACTTCAGGGCGGGAGCCTTGGTCTTAGAGACCTTGGGCGTGCGACCCTTGCGAACCAACTGCTGAATAGTTGGCACTGCTTCTCCTTGTTGTGCTGCACGGTGACAGCGTGATGGGTTTCACATCAGACCCGCCCGCAGGCCGAGATCGACCTGCGTTGGAAATGGTGGGTATGCCGTGGGGGCGGAACCGGCGAGTGCCGGTGCCCAGCATGCGCGCGTCAAGACACACGCATACCCGCTCTATGGTAATGCGCGGTAACACGGTCGGTCAAATGCGCGGCGGCGGCGCGCCGGGTCAGAGCGTGTCGGGATCGAAGGGCGAGTCGAGCTGCTCGGTGAGCTCGGCGAGCATGGCCTCGATCTGCGGCTCCACGTACTCCGCGATCGCCGCCTGCACGCGCAGCCGGTGCCGCAGCAGCAGGCCGCAGATCTCCCGCCCGACGACGTTCGCGTAGTCGTCGGCGAGGGAGACCTCGCGGCGCAGCGCCGCCTTGGCCTCATCGCTGAGCGGGGGCAGCGGCGGCATCTCTGCGGCGTCCTCGTCGGCCATGCCGGCGATCGTGAACAGGAAGGGCGCCCCGGGGATCGGATCCGGATCCAGGGGCAGTCCCTCGTACTCCGGCTCGAGATCCTCGGTGGGACGGTAGCCGCGGGAGCGGTTGCGGTCGGCCTGCTGGTCGAGCTCGCCCTGCAGCATCGGCAGGTTGCGCGCGGTGTACTCGGCGACGGCGTGGTCCACGATCGTCTTGATCCGGGTGGAGAGGCCGTGCTGCACCCCGTGCGGGACGTTGGACCCGATCCCGGCGGCGGACAGCACCGGGGAGCCCAGGCAGCGCCGGCACGGCGCGGTGCGGCCGCGGTGCGTGGACGGCTCCCAGCGCGGCACCCAGCGCAGCCAGGCCTCCACGGCCTGATCCACCTGGGTCTCCAGCGAGCGCTCCACGGCACCAGCGTACGGCGCGGACACGCCCGGGGCGCCGCGGCGCGCGAATCCGTGCCGCGGCCGATCCTCCGCGCCGGTCAGGGCCCCTCGTCCTTCTCCCACGGCCAGCGCGGCGCCCGCGCTGCCGTGCGCCGCAGCGCGATCCCGATCCATGCCGCGACCAGGGCGGCGAGCACGATCACCGCGCTCGCCCCGCCCAGCACGAGGTGCCCGGCCGCGGCGGTCGCGCGCACGGCGCCGGAGCCCTCGGCGACGGCCGTGCCCCACACGCCACCGAGGTGCACGATGGCGGCGGACAGCGCGAGGAACACGCTCGCGACGAAGGACGGATGCAGTTCGGCGAGCACGCGCCAGAGCACGAGCGCGAACACGATGACGGCGAGCCCCATGCCGACGATGCCGGGGAGCTGCCCGAGCCGGGGCACGGAGATGATGTCCTGGTCGGTGTACAGGCTGAGCACGCCGAGGCCCATGATGGCCAGGGAGAAGAAGATCGCGACGGCGATCACCCATGCCAGCACGGGTCGAACCCCCGCGGAGCGGGGCTCGCGGGGGTCCTGCGATGAGGCGTTCGTGATGACCTCCCTGTGGCAGCGGAGCGGTGCCGGCTACTGCGGCAGCTGCGGCCCGGCCTCGAGGACGCGCTCGTACTCGCGCTGCGCCTCCTCGTTCTGCGCCGTACGGCGGGCGCCGGTGCGCGCGGCCCACGCGCCGAACCAGATGGTGAGTTCGCGGCCGAAGACGAAGGCGGCGATCGCGAGCGGCGCGAGCAGCTGGTCGCCCACGAGCGTGCCGATCTCGGCGGTGCCGAGGGTCCAGAAGGCCACGGATCCGATCGCGCCGAGCAGGTGCCCGGCGTAGGCGAAGGCGCCCACGATGATCCCGAAGACGACCCAGAAGCCCCAGCGGCCGCGGTTGATGATCGCGCCGAGGAACCAGAAGCCGATGAAGAACACGACGACGGGCACCCAGAGGCCGGCGCTGCGCAGCTGGTCGAGGGCGTAGGTGCCGATGTTGGTCGAGTCGGCCTTGCCGGTGAGGGCGGCGACGCCGAGCGCCGTGCCGAGGTAGAGCACCGCGAAGCAGACGGCGGCGAGCAGCCCGATCCCGAAGATCGCGCCGCGATTGCCCCGCTCGCGCGGGGCCTCGGGGGCCTGCACGAAGATCGGCAGGGGGGCGGCGTCGGCGGCCGATGCCGGCGCCAGGTGGGTGGCGGGCGCCAGGACCTGCGTCTCGGCGGCGACGGCTTCCGGGGTGAGCGCCGACGTCCCCCCGATCACGGTGGTCTCGGCGGGCGACAGCGGGTGCGACTCGGCGGCCAGCGGGGCCGGCGGGGTGAACGTGCCGCCGAACGTGCCGGGGAAGGCGGCCTCGGCGGCGGCGAAGGCGGCGACATCCGGGTCCTCGGCGGGAGCGACCGGCTTCTCGGCCGACGCCGAGGGCTGGGCGGCGGCGCTCTCCGCAGCGGGAGCGCCCTCCGCCGCGCGGGCGGCCTCGGCGAGGCCCTCGTTCGCACTCGCCGCGACGGCGGCGTGATCGGCATCGGCCGCGGCAGCGGCGTGATCGGGCTCGGCAGCGGGTGCGGCGGTGCCGTCCGCGGGCGCGGCGTCCACGACGTCGTCGACGTCGTGCGCCTGCGCCGGCTTCGAAACCTCGTGGTCACTCATGGGAGCTCCTCAAATCGGATGCGGTTCTTCGAGGTTAGCTCCGGTATCCCGCACGCGGCCGGAGGCGTGCCGGAAAGTGTCGAGGCGCCGTCCGCTCAGCGTACGGCGACCCCGAGGGCGTCGGCGAAGTACTTCAGCATCACGGGCCCCATCGGGGCGGCGAGGTAGAACAGACCCGCCACCACGCCGGCGCAGAACAGGCCTGCGAGCCAGGCCACCGCCGTGTTGCGTCCCCCGATCCGAGCCATGCTCAGAGAATACGAGCGCGCCTGCCCGCCGCTCGGGAGGCGCGCGGATCGACAGGGGGGTGTCGGATCCGTCCGGTGCGGGCCGTCACGGATCCCCGTCCGTTCCCCCGCATGCGCGAGAATGAGCGCCACGATCACCGAGGAGGATGCGATGGGCGGGGACCAGGAGCCACAGGGCGCGGACGCGCCGAGCGAGACGCTGCTCGCGCTGGCTGAGGCGTACGGCGTCTCCCCCGCGTACTGGTCGTTCTTCGGGGAGCACGTCACGGTGCCCGCGTCGACCCTGCGAGCACTCCTCGGCGCGATGCGCGTCGACCTGGCCGACGAGCACGCCGCGCTCGTCGCCCGCGAGGAGCAGCCCTGGCGACGGCTCGTCCCCGACTCGGTCGTCACCCGGGAAGGATCCGGGGAGCTGGCCCTGCACGTCGCCGACGGATGCACCGCTCGCGCCGAGATCGCGCTCGAGGACGGCTCCGTGCGCGAGCTCGCCCTGCCCGAGGCCCCCGCCGGAACCCGGACGCTCGACGGCGACACCGTGCATCGGTTCACCGTCGCCCTGCCCGCCGACCTCCCGCTCGGCTGGCACGAGATCCGCGCCGAGGAGCGCACGACCGACGGCGACACCGTGCGCACGGCGACGGGCGCCCTCGTCGTCACCCCGCACCGGCTCGCCGATCCGCCCAGCCGTGACGGCAACAAGGGCCGCGCCTGGGGCGTGATGGCGCAGCTCTACTCGGTGCGCTCGCGCGCCTCGTGGGGCATGGGCGACTTCGCCGACCTCGCCGCGCTCGCGTCGACCTCGGGCGCGGAGGGGGCCGACTTCCTCCTCATCAACCCGATCCACGCCGCCGAGGTGACCTCGCCGATCGAGCCCTCACCGTACCTCCCGGCGAGCCGCCGCTTCATCGCGCCGCTGTACGTCCGGCCCGAGGGGATCCCGGAGTCGGCGGATCTCTCCCCCGCCGACCGGAGGCTCCTGGAGGACGCGAGGGAGCCGCTTCTCGCCGCCGACACGAGCACCGACCTCATCGATCGCGACGCGGTCTGGGGCGCCAAGCGCACGGCGCTGGAGCGGATCTTCGCGGTGCCGCTCTCCGCGCAGCGCCGGGCCGCGTTCGACGCGTTCACCGCCCGGGAAGCCCGCCCGCTCGCAGACTTCGCGCTCTGGTGCGCCCTGCAGGAGCACTTCGAGGGCACGGATCCGGACACCCGCCCGGACGGCTGGACCGACATCGGATCCCCCCTGGTGGCCGAGCTGCGCATGAAGCTCGCCGGCCGGATCGCCTTCCACCTCTGGCTGCAGTGGGTCGCCGAGGAGCAGCTCGCCGGCGCCCAGCGGGCCGCGCTCGACGCCGGCATGCGGATCGGCATCATGCACGATCTCGCGGTCGGCGTGCACCCGCTCGGCGCCGACGCCTGGTCGGGCCGCGGCCTGTACGCGTCCGGGGTCACCGTCGGCGCCCCGCCGGACATGTACAACCAGCAGGGGCAGGATTGGTCGCAGCCGCCGTGGATGCCCGACGCTCTCGCCGCGCAGGGCTACCGTCCGCTGCGGGATCTCCTCCGCGGGCTCCTCCGGCACGCCGGGGCGCTGCGGATCGACCACATCATCGGACTGTTCCGGCTGTGGTGGATCCCGCCGCGCTCCTCCTCGACCGCCGGCACGTACGTGCACTACGACCACGAGGCGATGATCGGGATCCTCGCCCTCGAGGCGCAGCGCGCCGGGGCCGTCATCATCGGCGAGGACCTCGGCAACGTCGAGCCGTGGGTGCGCGACTACCTCGCCGAACGCGGGGTACTGGGTACGTCCGTGCTGTGGTTCGAGAACGACGAGAACGGGCCGCTGCAGCCCGAGGGCTATCGACGGGACGTGCTCGCGACCGTCACCACGCACGACCTGCCGCCGACGGCCGGCTATCTCGCCGGCGAGCACGTCGAGCTGCGCGCCCGGCTCGGCCTGCTCGAGCGACCCCTCGAGGAGGAGCGCGCGATCGCCGTGCAGGAGCGCGATGCGATGCTGCAGCGGCTGCGGGACCGGTGGATCCTCGCGCCCGAGGCCGGCGAGGAGGACATCGTCCTCGCGCTGCACCGCTACCTGGCGGCGGCGCCGTCCCGTCTGCTCGGAGTCGCGCTCGTCGACGCCGTCGGCGAGCGCCGGGCGCAGAACCAGCCCGGCACCTACCGCGAATACCCGAACTGGCGCGTGCCGCTGGCCGGGCCCGACGGAGAGCCCGTGCTGCTCGACGACCTCGCCGGACTCGACCGGTTCCGACGGCTGACCGCCGGACTGAACGAGGCGCTGACCTGGTGACCCGCCGAGCGTCCCGCGGGCCGCTCGATACACTGCCTGTATGGCTGACTCTTCGTTTGACATCGTTTCCAAGGTGGATCGGCAGGAGGCCGACAACGCGCTCAACCAGGCCCGCAAGGAGGTCGAGCAGCGCTACGACTTCAAGGGGACCGGCGCCTCGATCGCGTGGAGCGGCGAGAAGATCGTCATCACCGCGAACTCCGCGGACCGCGCCCTCGCCGTGCTCGACGTTTTCCAGTCCAAGCTCATCAAGCGCGGCATCTCGCTGAAGAGCCTCGAGTCCGGCGACCCGCAGGCCAGCGGCAAGGAGTTCCGTCTCGAGTCGACCCTCAAGGAGGGCATCAGCTCGGAGAACGCGAAGAAGATCGGCAAGATCATCCGCGACGAGGGCCCCAAGTCCGTCAAGTCGCAGATCCAGGGCGACGAGCTGCGCGTGCAGTCCAAGAGCCGGGACGACCTGCAGGAGGTCATCTCCCTGCTCAAGAACGCCGACCTGGACCTGGATCTGCAGTTCATCAACTACCGGTAAGGGGTGCCTCTGACCTGGGGTTTCTCTTCCCGGTCCGCAGGGAGTCGCAAAACCGCGAAAGAAGGCTCGAAATGAGATACACGGTTGAGCCCGATTGGAGCAGCCTCAAACGGCAGAATCGTGTTCTGGCCAGGAAGATCTCAGGCGATGAAGAATTCGAGGGTTCTGTGGGCGGATGGGGTACCGCTGGCCTGTCGATCTTCGCCGACGGAGACCCGGCGGGCGCTCCGCGGGTCGTGACGCCAGACGAGTGGGTAATCCTGCGGATCAGCCTCTGAGCTGAGGCCCGGGGAGGCCTCTCGTCGCCGCCGGTGAACGGGCCCGAACGCCAGACAATCGCGGCGAGAGGCCGACGGACGACCGTCCGTCGGCCTCTCGCACGCCCCCCGCCCGCCGACATTCTCAGCTGCGCCACGGAACCCTCACACCCACCGCTATTTGTGCCT
>NZ_JAVFCB010000005.1:0-29963 GCF_030865425.1 Microbacterium capsulatum | reverse complement strand
CGCGGCCCCCCCCCAACCCCCGGGGGGGGCCCGCCCGCGGCCCCCGCGCGCGCCGCCCCCCCCCACGCCCCCCGCCCGCCGACATTCTCAGCTGCGACAAGGAACCCTCACAGGAACCGATATTTGAGAATGTCGGCTGGCAGTGGGATAGTGGCGGTCTGGGGAAACTACTTTGGGGGTAGTTGATGGACGCCAGCGGTCCTGTTTTTGGCGAGTTCCGGCCGCATCAGGGGAACACGAAACAGCTCCTTGCCGAGGAGGTGTATAAGCGTGTCGGCGCGTCGATCATCGACGGCACGCTGCCACCGGGATACCGGATCCGCGATGCCGATCTCGCGGAGCAGTTCGGCGTCTCGCGCATGCCGATCCGGGAGGCGCTGCAGCGGCTCGAGCGGATCGGTCTGGTCGAGATGTATCCGAGCCGGTACACGCAGGTGACCGACGTGCCGCCGAAGCTGGCCTCGATGACCCGCGCCTACGCCGGCTACCTGAGCGGCGCGATCGCCGCGCTCGCGGTGCCGCTGCTCAGCGATGAGGACCGGGAGGAGTCGGCCCGACTGGCCCGGGCGATGAACGACGACCTGACCGTCGGACTCTCAGACGCGAGCTGGACGTTCATCAGCCACCTGGCCGAGCGGAGCGAGAACGTGATCCTCGCCAAGCTCCTGGACGAGACCAACCTGCTCGTCTTCCGCAATCTGCGCACCTGGGCCCTGACCGCCCAGGAGCAGGCACATATGCGCGCGATCCACGAGGAGCTCGCCCAGGCGATCCTCGACGCCGACGGACCTGCGGCGGAGCACCTGGTCCGCGCGATGTACCTGATCGACTGAGGCTCAGCGGGACGCCCGGGCCCTGCGGCCTGCCGCCGCGTCCTGCGCCGCCCATCCGTCCACCCACCGGCCGAGGCGGGCGTAGGCCTCCTCCCTGGCGTCGTGCCGGGACAGGAAGACGTCGTGCAGCGCGCCGTCGATCCACTCGATCGTGACGGACGGGCCGATCTTCAGCGCGGCCCGGGCGATGTCGTCGACGACGAGCACGCTGTCCGCCCGGGTGAGCTCGTCCGACCACGACGTCGGGTAGGCGCTGCGCGCCGAGAGCAGCAGGCACACGGGCGCCGCGATCCGGATCCCCGCGGCGATCGTGGCATGACCGCCCAGGATCGCGTGCAGCCAGCCCGCGTGCACCGCCATGGTCTGCTCCGGACGCCAGGCGAGGTTCACCTCCATCGGGTCGGCGGGATCCGCCGCTTCGTTCTGCGCGCGGCTGTAGAAGCCCAGGTCGACCTGCGGTGCGCGCTCGAGCGGGCGTCGACGCGCCTGCAGCCCGACGAGCGGCGCGATCGTCTCGCGGGTGAACCGCGGCAGCTGGAACTCCAGCCACGGGCTGTTCAGGATCACCGCGGAGGCGACCCCCGGGTACCGTGCGGCCCACAGGCTGAGGATCAGGCCGCCGGTGGAGTGGCCGAGCAGGATCAGCCGGCGCCCCGCCGCGCGATCCGGATCCGCCTGCATCGCGGCGAGCGCGGCCGCGATGTCCTTGTCGTACTCGGAGAGGTGCGTGATGTAGCCCGCGGTCTGCCCGGGTCGGAGGCTGCGGCCGTACTTGCGCAGGTCGAGCGCGAAGAACCGGGCACCGCGCGCCGTCCAGAACCGGGCGAGCCGCCTCTGGAAGAAGTAGTCGGACCAGCCGTGCACGTACATCACGTCGGTGTCGGCGAGCTGCCGGCCGTCACCGAACAGCCGATGAGCGATGCTGCGCCGCGGCAGCGCCCGCACGAGCGTCGCGACGAGCGGGCCCTCGTCGTCGGATCCGAGCGGCAGGGTGAGCTGCTCGAACTCGTCGCCGAGCACGTCCGGCTGCCATCCGGCGGGCTCGATCGTGCTCATGGGGCCACAGTAGCGGCGCGTCCGGATCCCGCCGTCGCAAGGAGGCGCCGTGGCGCGCGCGTCACGTTCACGGTCGAGGTGACGCCGGAGAGTGACGCGCGACGTCCCTTCGGCGGGCCGAGGGACCGGGAGTCACTCTCCGCGGGAGATGCGGACCATGTCCTCGCGCGGGACGACCTTGATCCTCGCGCGATCCTCGGGGGCGCCGAGCGCGATCTCGTGGGCGTCCAGGCGGTGCCAGCCGTTCAGGTCCGTCCAGCGCACCCCGCGCTCGGCGAGCAACGCCGGGATCGCGGCCTCGGAGGGGTCCTCCGGCTGCCACCAGGATCCCTGGTCGTTGATGACGTGGCGGATGGTCTCCATCGCGTCGGACTTGGTGTGGCCGATGAGGCCGACCGGGCCGCGCTTGATCCAGCCGGTCGCGTAGACGCCGGGCACGCGCTGGTTGGAGTCCTTCGAGAGCACCTGGCCCTCGCGGTTCGGGATCACGCCGTGGCGCTTGTCGAAGGGGACGCCGGGCAGCGGGGACCCGAAGTAGCCGACCGCGCGGTACAGCGCCTGGATCGGCACCTCGCGCAGCTCGCCCGTGCCGACCGCTCCCCCGTTGCCGTCGGGCCGCGTGCGCTCGTAGACGAGGGCGGCGACGCGGCCGGAGTCATCGGTGCGGACCTCGACCGGGCGCGCCCAGAAGTGCAGGTGCAGGCGGCGCGAGGCGGATCCGCCCGCGTTGTTCACCGAGTCGCGTTTGCGCCACGACTGCAGCACCCGGTCGATGACCATGACCTGCTTGTTGCTCGCGATCGCGTCGCGGGAGGCCTCGTCGTAGTCGAAGTCCTCGTCGTAGACGACCATGTCCACGTCGCGCAGCTCGCCGAGCTCGCGCAGCTCGAGCGGGGTGAACTTCACCTGCGCGGGGCCGCGGCGGCCGAACACGTGCACGTCGGTGACGGCGCTCTGCGCCAGGCCCTCGTGCACGTTCGCCGGGACCTCGGTGACGAGCAGGTCCTCGGCGTGCTTGGCGAGCATCCGCGACACGTCCAGCGCCACATTGCCGTTGCCGATGACGGCGACGGACCGTGCGTCCAGCGGCCACTCCCGCGGCACGTCGGGGTGCCCGTCGAACCAGCTCACATAGTCGGCGGCGCCGTAGGACCCGATCGCGTCGACGCCGGGGATGTCCATGCCGGTGTCGCGGCGGGCGCCGGTGGCGAAGATGACCGCGTTGTAGTGCTTCTTCAGGTCGTCGAGGGTGATGTCGGTGCCGAAGTGCACGTTGCCGAAGATGCGGATGTCGCCGCGGTCGAGCACGTCGCGCAGGGCCGTGATGATGCCCTTGATGCGCGGGTGATCGGGGGCGACGCCGTAGCGGACCAGGCCGTAGGGCGCGGGCAGGTGCTCGAACAGGTCGATCGAGACGTCGAAGCGGCGCTCCGCCTTCAGCAGGATGTCGGCGGCGTAGATGCCGGCGGGGCCGGCGCCGACGATGGCAAGCCTGAGCTTGGTCATGGTGTCCTCTCCAGCAGGCTCAGCTGCTGCGGTCGGCGAGCGACTGCCCGAACCGGGTCAGCGCGTCGCGCACCGCCCCCTTCGGCAGCACGTCGAGGGCGTCGATCGCCTCCTGCGTCCAGGCGCGGGCGAGCTCCGATGTCTTCCGGGTGACGGCGTGGTCGCGCAGGCGGGCGAGGGCGTCATCGAGGATCGCCGGATCCTCCCCCTCCGCGATCCGGGCGACTCCCGCGGCGATCTCGGCGGCCAGCGCCGTGGACTCCGGATCCGTCTCCGCGGCGAGCAGCAGCGAAGGCATCGTCGGAACGCCGGCGCGCAGATCCGTGCCGGGCACCTTGCCGGTGTCCGCCGGACTCGCGGACAGGTCGATCACGTCGTCCATGAGTTGGAACGCGACGCCGATCTTCTCCCCGTAGACGCGCAGCGGCTCCTCGTACTCGGCGGGAGCTCCGGAGAAGATCGCGCCGGCCTGCGTGGCCGCGGCGATGAGGGAACCGGTCTTGTCGGCGAGCACCTGGATGTAGAACGCGATCGGGTCGTCGCCCTCCTGCGGGCCGACGGTCTCATGCATCTGGCCGAGCACGAGCCGCTCGAACGTGTCGGCCTGCAGCCGGATCGCGCGGTCGCCGTGGCGCGACATGAGCTGGCTGGCCCGGGAGAACAGGATGTCTCCGGTGAGGATCGCGATGTTGTTGCCCCACACCGCGTGCGCGGCGGGGACCCCGCGGCGGCGGTCGGCGCCGTCCATGACGTCGTCGTGGTAGAGCGAGCCGAGGTGCGTGAGCTCGAGCGCCTTCGCGATGTCGATCACAGGCGTGACGTTGCCGGCGCCGAGCTGCGCGGTGAGCAGCGCGAGCACGGGGCGGACCCGCTTGCCGCCCGCGTCGTAGAGGTAGCGGCTGGTGGCGTCGGCGAGGGAGTCGGCGACATGCAGATCCTCGGCGAGACCCTGCTCGACCAGGTCCAGGCCGGCCTCGACCTCGCGCGCGAGCTTGCGCGCGGCAGGCCCGACGAAAACGCGGTCGCTGAAGCCGAGTCGGCTCGCGAGGCGCGAACCCGTGGCGGCGGGGCTCGAAGTCACGTCCTCCAGCCTACCTGCGCTCGGGAGGGGGGATGTCGTCGCAGGCCGCCTCTGGAGCGGCCGCACCCGCCCGATCTATGCTGAGGGCATGACCCCGGGGTCCTCCGTGATCGAGCGCTGGCTCGCCGCCGGCGACAGCGGGGACCTCGACGCCTTCGACGACCTGCTGCACGCCGGTGTCGTCGTGCACGCCCCGGTCGGTCTCTCGACCGACAGCCGGGAGGCGGAGAAGCAGGTGTGGCGGGACGCCCTGGCCGCGTCGCCGGGGCTGCGCCACGAGGTCGAGGAGGTGCTCGTCGACGGCGACACCGAGATGGCGCGGGTGATCGTGACCGGCACCCTCGTCGGCGACCTCGGCTCCGTCGCCCGGACGGGCCGCGCCTTCGCGATCGACCAGGCGATCGTGTGTCATCTCCGCGACGGCCGGATCGCCGAGGCCTGGGAGATCGCGAACATCCCGCAGCCGGATCCGCGGGACGGCTGACGGGGCGACCCGCGATCAGGCGAGACCCGTGATCAGGCGAGGGGCTTGCGGGCGCGGTGCAGGGCGACGATCCCGAACGAGAGATTGCGCCAGGCGACGTCGATCCATCCGGCCTCGCGCATCCACGCGGCGAGCGTGCGCTGATCGGGCCAGTCCCTGATCGACTCGTTCAGGTAGTCGTAGGCCTCGCCGTTCGTGCCGGCGATGCGGGCGACGCGGGGCAGGATCTGCCCGTTGTAGAACTTGTAGAACCCGCGCAGCAGGGGTGCGGGCGGCGTGGAGAACTCGTTGATCACGACCCGGCCGCCGGGCTTGGTGACGCGGAACAGCTCGGCGAGCGCCTTCTTCGGGTCCTGCACGTTGCGCAGGCTGTACGACATCGTCACCGCGTCGAACTCGGCGTCGCCGAACGGCAGATCCATCGCGTCGGCCTGCACGAAGCTGAGGTTCGGCAGCGCGCCGTGCCGGCGCCTGCCCTCGGCGAGCATGCCCGGCGAGAAGTCCGCCGCGACCACCTCGGCGCCGCTCGCCGCGAGCGAGGCGGACGAGGAGGCGGTGCCCGCACCGAGGTCGAGGATCCGCTCGCCCTTCTTGGGCGCGACCGCACGGGTCGTCGCCGCCCGCCAGAGCGCATCGTTGCCGACCGTCATGACCGTGTTGGTGCGGTCGTAGCCGGCCGCGACCTGGTCGAACATGCCGCTGACGCGCGCCGGATCCTTGCCCAGATCGGCGCGGTTGGGCTCGTCAGGCGTCGGCGGGGTCATGCTCCGAGTCTAGGCGCGGCCGTTCGAGGCCGAGCGCCTCGAGCCGGTCCAGCCACGCGCCATACACCGGTTCGGCGAACGGCGCCTCCTGCGCGCGGACCCGCCGCTCGAGGTCGGCGGTGAGCGCAAGCAGGTGCTCCTGCACCTCGTCCGGGTAGCCGTAGTGCACCCGGTGCTGCTCCCACTCGTCCTCGTCGTCGATCCAGGTGCCGCGGTCGCCCTCGACCCGCACGACGTCGAGGTCCATGTCGATCCCGGTGAACAGCAGCGGATCCGGGGTGCCGTCGACATCGCCGGGGCGCACGTCCCAGGCGAGGTCGACGTAGATGCGCATGCCGTCGCCGCGGTGGCGGTTGGCGGTGAGCGCCCAGTCGCCGCTCGGCGGCAGCAGCGTCACGAACGGGCCTCCCGCGACGAACGACCGGCCGGGGCGCGAGCTGCCCCAGCCGCGCGGCTGGCCGAGCCACTCGCCCCACTCGTCCGAGCCGAGGTAGACGCACTCGTGCCGCCAGTGCGGGGATCCGTCCCACTTGCGGAACTGGAAGACCACCTCGGTGCCGGGCTCCGGCCGCTGCGCGCTCACGGTGCCACTCTATGCGGCGCGCAGAGGAGCGTCCCGGCACGGAATAGGCTGGATCCGTGACTGCCGGCCTGGTCGTGGAGACCCGAGAGATCGACCTCGGCGACGACCTCCTCGCCTACGCCGACCCCGCGGGTCCTCTCGCGTGGCTGCGCCGCGGCGACGGCATCGTCGCCGTCGGGCCCGAGACCGCCCGCGTCGTGCGGGTCGCCGCCGGCGCCGAGATGCGCGCCGCCGCGCTCGGCCGCGCCTGGGACGCGATCCGCTCCTCCGCCGTCGTCGACGATCCGGTGCGCCATCCGGGCACGGGCCTCGTGGCGTTCGCCGCGCTCGTGTTCGACGAGGGCTCGTCCGCCGACAGCGTGCTCGTCGTGCCGCGGACCGTGATCGGCCGGCACAACGGGCGGACCTGGATCACCCGCATCCACGACGAGGGCGCCGCCCCCGCCGAGGACCCCGCTCCCACCGCGTTCGGACCGCACTGGGCGGGCACGCTCGGCCCCGGCGCGCAGACCGCGCAGGGGTACCAGTCGTCGGTGCGCGCCGCTCTGGCCGGGATCGCGGAGGGCCGGTACGGCAAGGTCGTGCTCGCGCGGGACCTCGTCGGGACGGTGCCCGCCGGATCCGACCTGCGCCGCCTCGTGCGCGCGCTCAGCACCGAGTACCCCGACACCTGGGCGTTCGCGGTCGACGGCCTCATCGGCGCGAGCCCGGAGACCCTCGTCACGGTGCAGGACGGCGTGGTCACCGCACGCGTGCTCGCCGGCACGACCGCCCGCGGCGCCGACGCCGTGACCGATGCCCGCGCCGCGGCCGGGCTCGCGGACAGCCCGAAGGACAACGACGAGCACGCCTTCGCGGTGCGCAGCGTCGTGGCCGCGCTCGCCCCGCACACGCGCGCGCTCGAGGCCGACGGCGGCCCGTTCATCCTCGAGCTGCCGAACCTGTTCCACCTCGCCACGGACGTGCGCGCCGAGCTCAGCGACGGCGCCTCGGCGCTCGACCTCGCCGCCGCCCTGCATCCGACCGCGGCCGTGGCGGGCACTCCGACCGACGTCGCGATCGCCGCGATCCGGGAGCTCGAGCCCTTCGACCGTGGCCGTTACGCGGGCCCGGTGGGCTGGATCGACGCGCACGGCAACGGCGAGTGGGCGATCGCGCTGCGCTGCGCCCAGTTCGGGATCGGCGAGGGCGGATCCGCGGATCCGATCCGCCTCACCGCCTACGCGGGCGCGGGGATCGTGGCCGGCAGCGACCCCGAGGCGGAGCTGCTGGAGACCCGGGTGAAGTTCCGCCCGATCGTCGACGCCCTGGCCTGAGGGGCCCCGGCCGCATCTCGGTCGTTGAGCGAGCCGCAGGCGAGACGAAACGCGGCATCAGGCGGATCGCCCCGTTTCGTCTCGGTCGCCTTCGGCGTCCTCGCTCAACGACCCCATAGTCGGTCGCCTTCGGCGTCCTCGCTCAACGACCCCGAGAAGGGCCCGCGCTCAGCTCGCCGCGAGCCGCTTCTTCTCGAGCGCGACGTCGTAGGTCGCGATCGGCCACTGCGGATCGATGTCCTCGAGCGCCGCGAGCAGCAGCTCCTGCACGGCGAGACGCGCATACCACTTGCGGTTCGCGGGGATCACGTACCAGGGCGCGGCGTCGGTCGAGGTGCGCGTGAACACGGTCTCGTACGCGTCCATGTAGTCGTCCCAGAGCAGCCGCTCGTCAGTGTCTCCGGGCGTGAACTTCCAGTGCTTCTCCGGGCGGTCGAGGCGGTCCATGAGCCGCTTCTTCTGCTCGCCGCGGGAGATGTGCAGCATGGCCTTGATCACCCGGATCCCCGAGTCGACCGCGCGCTTCTCGAACTCGACGATCGCGTCGTAGCGCCGTTCGATCTCCTCGGGCGAGGCCAGCCCGCGGACCCGGCCGATGAGGACGTCCTCGTAGTGCGACCGGTCGAACACGCCGATCATGCCGGGCTTCGGCAGGTGCTTCTCGATCCGCCAGAGGAAGTCGTGCTGCAGTTCCTGGGCGGTCGGCGCCTTGAACGCGGCGAGCTCGATGCCCTGCGGATCCACGCCGCCGACGACGTGCCGGACGATCCCACCCTTGCCGGCCGAGTCCATCGCCTGCAGCACGAGCAGCACGCTGCCGTTCGCCTCGCCCACCGCGGACCGGGCGAACAGCCGCTCCTGCAGCTCACCGAGCTCGCGCAGGCCCGCCGTCAGATCGTCGGCGCCGTCCAGCTTCCGGCCCTGATAGCCGGGTGTGGAGTCGGGATCGACCGCGGCGAACCCGTCGGCGGTGACGCGGAGGACCTCTGCGGCGGGGCTCGTCCACCCGGCGGAGTAAGCGCTCATGCCCTCATCCTGCCCTGCCCGACGCGCCCGCGGAAAGGATCGGCGGGGCTCAGCGCGCGAGCGGGACCTCGATGATCCGCGGCCGGCCAGAGTCCGCCGCGAGCGCGTCCGCCAGCGCGGCCGGGGTCTCCGCGCGAAGGTACCCCCAGCCGTAGGCCGCGGCCAGCGGAGCCAGCTCGACCGACTGCGGGGTGTAGAAGGCGCGGTCGAGGTCGTCGGATTCTGCGGTGCCCGCGACCTCGAGCCCGTCGAAGATCGTGCCGCCCCCGTCGTTGCCGACGATCACCTGGATCCGGGGGGACGGCTCATCGGCGGGGAGGAGGAGGGATCCGACGTCGTGCAGGAAGGTCAGGTCGCCGAGGAGGACCCGGACAGCGCCGTCACCGACACCGGTGAGGTCCGCGGCAAGCGCGATCCCGATCCCCGTGGCGATCGTGCCGTCGATCCCGGCCAGCCCGCGGTTGGAGTGCACGCGGACGTCGCGCGCCGCGAGCACGTCGTCCGCGACCCGGACGAGCCGGGAGGATCCGAACAGCAGGCGATCGTGCGGCCCGCTCGCGTCCCAGACGCCCCGTACGAGGCCCGCCCGATCGAGGGGAGCGTGTGCCGCCGCCGGCGGGGTGTCGGCCGTGGGTCGAGTCCACTCCGCGAGCCAGTCCGCGTCGTCCGGGTCGCCGTCGACCTCGATCCGCCGCGCGTCGACCGCGAGGCCGGAGAGGTCGAGCCGCTCCCCTCCGCGCCGCACCGCGATGACCTCGAGGTCGCGCCGGGCCAGGAGCGCGGCGACCTCGCGGCTGAGCGTGGGGTGCCCGAGCACGATCACGCGCTCGATGCGGTCGGTGAGCGACCGGTCGCGCAGGCGTTCACGGTAGGCGGGCACGAGGCGGTCGCCGAACCGGGATCCGCTGACGACCTCGGCGATCAGCGGCCAGCCGCCCTCGCGGGCGATCCGCTCGGCGTCGGGGCCGGCGTCGGCTCCGGCGACGACGACGGTGCGCGCCCCGGTCGGGACCCTCAGGGTCGGCGCGGGGGCGGCCATCGGGGCGGCACCCGGGGTCGCGGCGAGCGAATCCGGCAGCGCGCCGGACAGCGGCTCGCGCGCGGGAAGGTTCAGGTGCACGGGCCCGGCCACCCCCTCGATGCCCAGACCGGTCACGCCGAGCGCGGCGGAGACGGCGTCGGCAGCGAGGGACGCGAACACGGCCGGATCCGCATCGCCCGGCACCGGGGCGTCGACGCCGAGCCGCACCCAGGCGCCGTACATGTCCGGCTGGATGGTGGCCTGGTTCGCGCCGATCCCGCGCAGCTCGGGCGGACGGTCGGCGGTGAGCAGGATCAGCGGGACGCCGGCGTGGAACGCCTCCATGGCCGCGGGCAGGTATCCCGCGGCGGCCGTGCCGGAGGTGCAGACCAGCGCCGCGGGCACGCCGGACTCGCGGGCGATGCCGAGGGCGGTGAACCCGGCGACGCGCTCGTCCACGCGCACGTGCACGCGGAGCGCGCCCGACCGGGCGAGGGCGACCGCGGCGAGCGCGAGCGCCTGCGAGCGCGATCCGGGCGAAAGGACGACGTCGCGCACCCCGTGCTCGACGAGCGTCGTCAGCAGCCGGGCCGCGGCCTCGGCGGCGGGTGACGCCGTCGGCTCCGCAGACGGAGCCGGGGCAGCCGGGGCAGCCGGGGCCGGAGCGGCCGGCGCGAGCGATCCTTCGGCGGCCGTCACGGGCGCGGGCCAGGAGAGTCGGGGTCGCCGCGGTCGTCGAGCCGCGCGAGCTCCTCCTCGAGCTCCCGGATCCGGCGCTCCTGCTCGGCGTCGGTGAAGCCGGTCCGCCGGTGCTGCGGGCCGGGCTCGTCGTCGAGGGGGAGGAAGCGGTCCTCCTCGGCCGTGCGCCCCGGCCGGGTGCGGCCGAGCACGAACCAGAGCAGCCCGCCGATCACGGGGATCAGGACGACGATCGCGATCCACACGCCCTTGGGCACGCCGCGGTGCCGGCTCGCCGGCTGCACGATGCAGTCCACGATGCCGAACACCCAGAAGACCGCGGCGAGGAAGCCGCCGATCACGAGGAATCGCGCCACGTCCCCAGTCTAGGCGGGCGGGGCCCCACCGGATCCGGTCCCTGCTGCTGCACAACCGATCGCAGGCACCGGCATAGGCCCCTCACAGCGCGCGCCGAACGGGTCCTCTTAGACTGAACGGGTGAAGCTTCCTCCCCTGCTCGTCTACTCGGTGCTGCGCCTGCTGGCGTTCCTCGTGCCGCTGGGGATCCTGTGGTTCTTCTTCCCCATCTTCCGCGAGTTCTGGTGGCTCGCCGCGCTGTTCGCGGCGCTGATCGGGATCAGCATCTCGCTGCTGTTCCTGCGCAATCCGCTGTCCGCGGCCTCCCGCGCGATGTACGCGAAGCGCTCCGCGCGGACGGCGCCGAGCGCCCCGACCGATGAGGACATCGAGGACGCGGAGGCCGACGCCGCCTGATCCCGCCCGGCGTCCTCGTCCCGCGGCGTCCTCATCCCGCCGGGCGCAGCGTGAGACATCACTTTCAGCATGAGACTCACCGTCAGGCGTGGTGTCTCGTGCGGAAAGTGGTTTCTCGCGGGGGATCCGGGCGCCCCGGCAGCCTCGGCTCAGTCCCGGGCGAAGGTCACGTGCACGACGCCGCTCTCGGCGACCTCGCTGGTGACGGTCCGGCCGTCCTCGAGGCCGCGCAGGTCCTCCCAGAGGCTGAGCCCGCGGCCGAGCAGGATCGGCGCGATCGCGACGTGCAGGCGGTCGACGAGCCCGGCGGCGAGGAACGAGCGCACCGTAGTCACCCCGCCGCCCACGCGCACGTCCTCGCCGCCCGCGGCCTCGGCCGCGCGGGCGAGCGCCTCCTCGGGCGAGACGTCGAGGAAGTGGAACACCGTGCCGTTGTCGAACTCGATCGACGGCCGGGCACGGCCGTGCGTGAGCACGAACACGGGCACGCGGAACGGCGGCTCCTCGCCCCACCAGCCGCGCCAGTCCTCATCGTCGGGGAAGTTGTGCAGGCCGAACATGCCGGCGCCCATGATCTCGGCGCCGATCCCCTCGAAGTACGCCGCCCCGTAGCGGTCGTCCACACCGGTCGTCCCCTCTCCGGAGCGGTCGCCGAGCACCCGCTCGCGGAACGTGCGGGTCGCGGTGTACGCGGCGACGAGCCGTCCCCAGTCGTCGCCGAACGGGTTCTCCGGGGTCTGGTCGGTCGTCGTCGCGTAGCCGTCGAGGGAGATGTTGAGATCGACGCGTACGGCCATTGGAATGCTCCTGTCGGGGGTGAGGGGGATCGCGGCGTCAGCCGCGGAGCGGGTTCGAGTCCTTGCCGTCGAGCCAGAGCGTATCGCTCGCGTCGGCGTGCGTGCCATCGGTACCGACGTGCTTCGCGCTGATCTGCGGCCCCTTCGTGATGACGTGCACGATGGCCATGCCATGGCCGCGGCCGAGGTCGTACTCGGTCTTCAGCCACTCCAGGATCGGGGTCGCCTTGGTGCCGGGGCCGAAGCCGCGCGCGGCGGCGATATCGACGATCTGGCGCGGGGTGAGCCCGGTCTTGGTCTCGACGGCGTCGAGGTAGGCCTGGAAGGACATGCTGTCTCCTCTGGGTGAGTGGTCAGTCGACCACGGTCTGGATGATGGTGGCGGAGGCGTGGATGCCGATGAGGCGCATCGTGCCGGATCCGATGTTCTCGAAGCGGTGCGGCACGAAGGCGGGTCCTGTGACGGTGTCGCCCGCCGTGGCGGTGATCGTCCGCCCGCCGACCGTGAAGGCGACCTCGCCCTCGAGCACGACCCAGGTCTCCGGGTACGGGTGCCAGTGCAGCAGGGATCCCTGCCCGGGCTGGTTTTCGACGTAGAAGTACGAGACGCCGGCGTCGTGCTCGGCGCCCTCGAAGCGGCGGCTGTTGCCGGTGCCGAGGCGGATCTCCTCGGGGGCGACGACGGTGATGTCGGGGGCTGCGGCGCTCATGTCCGCTCCTCTCCTGTGCTCTCGGTGGCGGTGATCCCACTCTCGCGGGGCTCGGTCGGGCCACGTAGAGTTTCGATGTGGATCGAAACATGGAGGGGATCGAGTCCGAGCACCACCGCGTCGACTTCCGGCTCAGCCCCGGCGACATCCAGGCGGTGCGCTTCGGGATCTCGCCGGGTCACGAGCTCGCGAACGCCGTGCGCGCACTGCTGAGGCCCGAGCAGTATCCGCTCGCGTGGGGCTGGCTCCGCGACGCCCGGGGGCGTCTGCCCCGCGACGCGTTCGGCGTGCTCGCGCACGTGATCGGCGCGGACGGCTACCTGCCGGACTTCCTCACCACGACCGCGCGCTGGGATCTCTCCCCCGACGACGAGCTCGCCGCCCTCCGCGAGGCGCCACTCGCCGGCATGCGCGTCGATCTCGGCAAGATGGTCGTGCGCTCCTCCGGCCGCCGGCAGGAGGCGCTGCGGCGCATGCAGGAGCACCCGATCCGTGCCCGCGCCCTGATCGCCGACGCCTGGAGCGAGGTGTGGGACGCCGCTCTCGCCCCGGTCTGGCCGCAGCTCGAGCGGATCCTGCGCGCCGACGTCGCCGTGCGCTCGCGCACCGTCGCGACCGACGGGCTCGCCGCGATGGCGAGCGGGATCCACCCACAGGTGAGCTGGGGCGACGGATCCGTGCGGGTGCGGCTGCGCCGGCACAGCGAGGACGTGGACTGCCGTGGCATCGGGCTCGTGCTCGTGCCGTCGGTGATGGCGTCGTGGGGGTGCATGGTGATCACCGAGCCGCCGGCCCAGCCCACCCTGTTCTACCCGGCCCGCGGCGTGACCGCGGGCTGGGCGCAGGACACCGCCGACCCCGCCCGCGCGCTCGAGGCGCTCGTCGGCCCGGTGCGCGCGGGGATCCTGCTCGCCGCGCACGTGCCGCGCACGACCTCGCTGGTGGCGGCAGAGGCCGGCATCGCCGCGTCCACGGCGTCGCATCACCTCACCGTGCTCCGCGACGCCGGGCTCGTCGTGAGCACGCGGGACGGCGCCCGCATGATGCACCTGCGCACCCCGCTCGGCGAGGCGCTCGTGGGCGCACCATACCCCGGTCGTTGAGCGAGGACGCGGAGCGACCGAGACGAAACGCGGCGATCCCGCGGACGACCCGGTCGTTGAGCGAGGACGCGGAGCGACCGAGACGAAACGCGGCGATCCCGCGGACGACCCGGTCGTTGCGCGAGGACGCGAAGCGACCGAGACGAAACGCGGCGATCCCGCGGACGACCGTGTTTCGTCTCGCTCCGCGCTCAACGACCGGAGTCCAGCACCACCAGCTCCTGCGTCGCGCGCGTCATCGAGACGTAGCGGTCCACGGCGCCCTCGATCCCCTCCCCGAAGGCCTCGGGATCCACGAGCACAACGAGGTCGTACTCGAGCCCCTTCGCGGTGACGGGCGTGAGCAGCCGTACCCTCGGGTGCCCGAACGGACGCTCGTCGCCGATCACGCAGGCGATGCCCTCGTCGTGCGCGGCGAGCCAGTCGGCGAGGATCGCGTCGCGGTCGGCGATCCGCGCGTGCCGGACCGGGATCCCGCTCGCGCGCACCGACACCGGCACGTTCGCGTCGGGCAGCGCGGCGCGGATGACGGGCTCGGCCGCGGCCATGACCTCCTCGGGGGTGCGGTAGTTGATCCTCAGCGACGCCTGCTGGATGCGGCGCAGGCCGATCCGCTCGAGCCGCTCCTCCCACGACTCGCCGAACCCGTGCCGCGCCTGGGCGCGGTCGCCGACGATCGTGAGGCTGCGTGAGGGGACACGGCGCAGCAGCATCGCCCAGTCGGAGTCGCTGAGCTCCTGCGCCTCGTCGACGATCACATGCGCGAACGGGCCCGCGAACGCGTCCGGATCCAATCGCGGCAGGGCCGCTTCGTCGAGCAGCATCTCGCGCACGCCCGCGCTGTCGTCGCCGAAGAAGAACCCGGTGATCGCACTCTCCTTGTCGTCGTCGGCGGCGAGCAGCTCGTCGAGCACGCGCTCGCGGTAGTCGCGCTCCTCCGCCGTGACGGCCTCCTGCCGTCGCCGCCGCCGCGCGCCCGCCGGATCGCCCGTCAGCGCCCGGACCACGTCGAGGAACGGCAGGTCCTGCCGGGTCCACGCCCGCGGATCGTCGCGCCGCAGCACCGCGCGCTCCGCCTCGCTCAGCCAGGGCGCGCAGATCCGCAGGTACGCGGGGATCGACCACAGGTCGGCGACGACGCCGGCCGGATCCAGCACCGGCCACGCCTCGACGAACGCGCGCTGCAGCACCGCGCTCTGCCGCAGCGCCCGGTCCAGCAGGTGCGGCGGCACGTCGTCGTCGGCGTCGTCCTCGACGAGCGATCCGATCAGCGCATCCCAGACGACGTCGCGGGCGTCGTTGTGCGGGGTGCCGGGCTCGGGCGCGTCGAACGCCTCGGTCCACGCCGCGGGCTCGACGACCACGTCGCGCCACGGCGTCTCGACCCGCAGCCGCTGCTCCGGGGCGTGCTCGTGATAGCGGACCGCCGCGGCCGCCGCATCGAGCAGGCGCAGCCCCGACTTCAGCCGCCGGGCGAGCGGATCCTGCTCCTCGGGCATGCGATCGCCGTCGCGTCCTTCGGGGGCGAGGTCGGCGAGCGTGCACACCCGCACGCTGTCCTCGCCGAGGCTCGGCAGCACGTCCTCGACGTACGCGAGGTACGGCCGGTGCGGGCCGACGAACAGGATCCCGCCCTGGCTGAGCCGCTGCTCGGCGTGCATGAGGTACGCGGCGCGGTGCAGCGCGACCACGGTCTTGCCCGTGCCCGGCCCGCCGTCGACGACGAGCGGGCCGCGCGAGGACGCGCGGATGATGGCGTCCTGGTCGGCCTGGATCGTGCTCAGCACGTCGCGCATCCGCGGCGAGCGCGACGCGCCGAGGCTCGCGATGAAGGCGGACTGGTCGTCGAGCGCGGCGGCGCCGTCCAGCCCCTCGGGATCGAACACCTCGTCCCAGTAGTCGGTGATCCGTCGCGACGCCCAGCGGTACCGACGGCGACTCACGAGCCCCTGCGGATCCCCGTGGGTCGCCGCGAAGAACGGCTCGGCGGCGGGCGCGCGCCAGTCGACGAGCAGGCGGCGGCCGGTCGAGTCGGTGAGGCCGATCCGGCCGATGTAGACCGGTTCGTCGGCACCGGCCGCGACCATCCGGCCGAGGCAGAGGTCGACGCCGAAGCGTCGGAGGAGCTGCAGCCGGGACGTCGACCGGTGGATCTCTAGGTCGCGGTCGAGGGCTTCCTGTCCGGCGCGAGCGCGGGTCGCGCGCAGGCGGACGAGGCGATCCTCGATTCCGGCGATCTCCGCGGCGAGGCGATCGCGGATCGCGGCGAGATGGGCGTCGTCGACGGCGATCAGGGCCGGATCCGCTTTGCGGGCGAGGGCGGGCGGCAGGGCGAAGAACGCAGGTCCCGCAGGACCGATCGGGGCTGCGGCAGGGACGGCTTCCGGGGTGGATTCAGGGCGCACGGATCCTCCGATTCCTGGGCGAAGCCACCCAGTCTGCCCCCGCACCGGGGCCTTGCCGCAAGCCCCTGCCCCGCCGTTAGACTGGAAGTGCAGGGAGCGGTCCGCGAGGACCCGCTCCCTGCAGTACGTTGGGCCTCCGTCCCCTCCGCTCCCGTCGCACTTTCCGTCGCTTTCCTGCCACCGGAACGACAGATTTCGCGACGGGAACGACGGATCAATCGTCAGCGACGAAAGGCCCGTCGCGGCGCCCGCGACTACGATCGAAGGGCCACTGCGCCGCTTCCGCGGTCGCGCCGCCGCCCCGGAAGGATCCTCATGTCCCACGCCGCCTCCGCCCGCGCCCACGTCGAGGATCTCGCCGACTTCATCGCCGCCTCGCCGTCGAGCTACCACGCGGCGGAGGAGGTCGCCCGGCGCCTGCAGGAGCAGGGCTTCACCCGGCTGGATGAGACGGCGGCCTGGCCCGCGCAGCCCGGCGGACGCTTCGTGATCGTGCGGGACGGCGCCGCGATCGCCTGGGTCGTGCCCGCGGGCGCCGCCCCGACCACGCCCGTGCACGTGCTCGGCGCGCACACCGACTCCCCCGGCTTCAAGCTCAAGCCGCGCCCGACCACGGGTTCGCGCGGCTGGCTGCAAGCCGCCGTCGAGGTCTACGGCGGCCCGCTGCTGAACTCGTGGCTCGACCGCGAGCTGCGTCTCGCCGGTCGCCTGGCCCTGTCGGACGGCCGGGTCGTGCTCGCCGCGACCGGGCCGCTGCTGCGTCTGCCGCAGCTCGCGATCCACCTCGACCGCGGCGTGAACAACAACGGCCTCGCGCTCGACAAGCAGTTCGAGACGCAGCCGGTGTGGGGCCTCGGCGACCCGCTCGAGGCGGACCTGCTCGCCGAGCTCGCGGACGCCGCCGGCGTGGATCCCGCCGACATCCGCGGTTTCGACGCCGTCGTCGCCGACTCCGCCCGCGGCGCGGTCTTCGGCAAGGACGACGCGTTCTTCGCGAGCGGCCGTCTCGACGACCTCGCCTCGGTGCACGCGGGCGTCGTCGCGCTCGGGCACATCGCCGCCCACGGCGACCTGCGCGCGATCGCCGTGCTGGCGGCCTTCGACCACGAGGAGCTGGGATCCGGATCCCGCTCCGGGGCGGCGGGCCCGATCCTCGAGGACGTGCTCGAGCGCATCTACGCCGGCCTCGGCGCCGACGCGACCGACGTGCACCGCGCCTACGCCGCGTCGTGGTGCCTGTCCAGCGACGTCGGCCACTCGGTGCACCCCAACTACGCCGCCAAGCACGACCCGGTCGTGCAGCCCGTGCTCGGATCCGGCCCGATCCTGAAGATCAATGCCAACCAGCGCTACGCGACCGACGCGGTGGGAGCCGCCGCCTGGCATGCCTGGTGCGATGCCGCCGGGGTCGAGACCCAGGAGTTCGTCTCGAACAACGACGTGCCCTGCGGGTCCACGATCGGTCCGATCACCGCGACCCGGCTCGGCATCCGCACGGTCGACGTGGGCATCCCGATCCTGTCGATGCACTCCGCGCGCGAGCTCGCCGGCGTGAGCGACCTGCACGACCTCGCCGCCGTCGCGAAGGCGTTCTTCGCGGGCTGAGGCCTGATCCGGTCGTTGAGCGAGCGGAGCGAGACGAAACGCCGTTGCTGGCCGGATCGCCGCGTTTCGTCTCGGTCGCGCTGCGCGCGTCCTCGCTCAACGACCGAGAGAAGCCTCAGCGCATCGTGTCCAGGATCCCGACGAGCTCCTCGAACGTCGTCAGCGGGTTCAGGATCGCGAAGCGCGTGTTCGTGCGGCCGGCGTGCGAGCTCGGCACGACGAGCGCGCGCTGCGACTGGAGCAGGTCGTCCGACCAGCGGTCGTAGTCCGCGCGCTCCCAGCCCTCGCGCTCGAAAACGACCACCGACAGCTGCGGGTCGCGCACGAGCCGCAGCTCGGGCCGCGACGCGATCTCGTCGGCGATCCGGCGGGTCAGCGCGAGGGTCTCGCTGATCGCCGCACGGTACGCCGTGACGCCGTAGGTCGCGAGGGAGAACCACATCGGCAGGCCGCGCGGGCGCCGGGTGAGCTGGATCGAGTAGTCCGAGGGGCTGAACTCGTCGGCGTCGGTGAGGGTGTCGAGGTACTCGGCGTGCTGGGTGTGCGCGCGGCGGCCATTCTCGGGGTCGCGGTACAGCAGCGCGCAGCAGTCGAACGGCGCGTACAGCCACTTGTGCGGGTCGACGATGAGCGAGTCCGAGCGCTCCACACCGGCGAACCACGCCCGGGCCTCGGGCGCGAGCATCGCGGTGAGCCCGTAGGCGCCATCGATGTGCAGCCAGAAATCGAACTCGTCTTTGAGCGCGGCGATGCCTTCGATGTCGTCGACGATGCCGAAGTTCGTGGACCCGGCCGTCGCGACGACGGCGAACACGGCCTCGCCGTGCTCCTCGAGCGCGGTGCGCACGGCGTCCGCATGCAGCTTGCCGTCGGATCCGGCGGGCACGGCGACCACGTCGACGTCCATGATCCGGGCGGCGGACTTGTTCGACGAGTGCGCCTCGATGCTGCACACGAGCTTCCAGCGCTCCGGCAGCGGACGGCCGGCCTCGATGAGCGCCGTGCGCGCGTGCTCGCGGGCCGCGGCGAGCGCGGACAGGTTGCCGATCGTGCCGCCCTGGACGAACACGCCGCCCGCGGTGGCGGGCAGGCCGAACTCTGCGGCGAGGAAGGCGAGCACCTCGTTCTCGGCGTGCACGGCGCCGGCGCCCTCGAGCCAGCTGCCGCCGTACAGACCCGAGGCGGAGACGACGAGGTCGAACGCGATCGACGCCACGGTCGGCGCGGTCGGGATGAACGACAGGTAGGCGGGGTGGCTCGTGGTGATGCAGGCCGGGGCGAGGATGTGCTCGAACACGCTCAGGGCGCGCTGCGCGCCGAGGCCCTCGTCGGTGATCGTGGTGCCGACGAGGCGGCGCAGCTCCGACTCGGGCTGGGGCTTGTCCAGCGGCACGTCGGTGGCGAGCATCCGGCGGCGGGAGTAGTCGAGCACGGCGTCGACGATCGCGGCGGATTCGGGCGAGGCGGCATGCATGCGCGCGGCGTCCATGGAGGATCCTTCCGACCCGGAAGCCTACGGGCGCCCGGCGACGAGCAGAACGCCGCGCCGGATCAACGGGTCGGCGAACATCGTACCGTGACCCCGGGCCGCCCCACGCCCTTCCACCCCTGCTCGCTGGTCGCGAATCGTCGTCAAACCGGCGAAATGAGGGCGTGTCGCGACCAGCGAGCGGAAGGATCGGGTCGGGCAGGCAGGGGAGCGCGACCCCTTAGCCGAGCACCGGGACTTTCAGCCGAGCACGGCGGCGAGCGCGCGGCGGGCCAGGCCGGCGCGGTCATCCGGCGCCCACTTCACCAGGGAGTGCGCGTTCATGCCGTCGACCATCGCGAGCAGCAGCCAGGCCGCACCCTGCGCATGCGCCGGGGCGATCTCGCCGGCGGCGACGCCTCCCGCGACCAGCTCTTCGAGCGCGGCCTGCCAGGCGTCCATCTCGAGCCGCACCCGCGCGCCGAGCTCGTCGTTGCGGGCGCCGGCCGCCCACGCCTGCACCCACACGAGGGTGACGTCGTCGCGGTCACCGTCGAGCAGGGTGTCGACGATCGCGGCGATCCTGGCCCGCGCCCCGACGACCGCGGGCGAGGACGCCATGACCTCCTCGCGTTCGGCGGCGACGATCGCGCCGAACACCTCGGCGACGAACGCGTCCATGCCGGGCCGGTAGTGCGCGACCAGTGCGGGGGTCACGCCCGCGGCTGCGGCGATCGTGCGCACGGTGAGAACCGCGATCCCGGACTCCCGGGCCAGCCCGATCGCCGCCTCGAGGATCGCCTTCTCCCGCAGCTCCGGGGGCATCCTCCGCGGGCGAGGGCTTGACGAGGTCTCCATGGACCTATACCGTATCGCTAGTTGATCGCATGTTCAACAAGGATCCCGAACCCGACGAGGAGACACCATGGCCTGGCGGATGCCCAGCGAGACCGCACCGCACGAGCGCACCTGGATGGCGTTCCCCGTCGAGGGCATCACCCTGGGCGACACCGACGCGCTGCGCGAGGAGGGCTACGCCACCTGGACCGCCGTCGCCCACGCCGTCGCCGAGTTCGAGCCGGTCTCGATCCTCGTCGACCCGTCCGAGCTGGCCCGGGCCCGCCGCATGCTGTCCTCCGACATCACCATCGTCGAGGCCCCGGTGGACGAGTTCTGGATGCGCGACTCCGGCGCGACCTTCGTCGTCGACGACGAGCGCCCCGGCGCGCTCGGCGCCGTGGACTGGGTGTTCAACGGCTGGGGTTCCCCCGCCTGGGCGGAGTGGACCAAGGCCGCGCAGCACGCCCGCATCCTCGCCGCCGAGACCGGCGCCGAGCTGGTCAGCTCGACCCTCGTCAACGAGGGCGGCGGCATCCACGTCGACGGCGAGGGGACGGTTCTCCTCACCGAGACCGTGCAGCTCGACCCGCGCCGCAACCCGTATCTGGACCGGCAGCGGGTCGAGGCCGAGCTTCTCCGCACGATCGGCGCCGCGAAGGCGGTCTGGCTGCCCCGCGGCCTGACCCGCGACTACGACGAGTTCGGCACGAACGGGCACGTCGACATCGTCGCGACGATCCCCTCCCCCGGACGGATCCTCCTGCACGCGCAGCAGGATCCGGCGCACCCCGACCACGCCGTCAGCGCGGCCCTGCGCGCGCACCTCGCGGAGCAGACCGACGCTGCAGGCCGCACTTTCGAGATCCTCGACCTGCCCGCGCCGTCGACGCTGCGCGACGAGGAGGGCTTCGTCGACTGGAGCTACGTCAACCACCTCGTGACCAACGACGGCGTGGTCGCATGCGGCTTCGGCGACGACCGCGCCGACGCGCAGGCCCGCGAGATCCTCGCCGCCGCCTACCCCGGCCGCCGCGTGGTGTCCGTCGACGCCCGCCCGCTGTTCGACCGCGGCGGCGGCATCCACTGCATCACCCAGCAGCAGCCCACGCTCACGACCGGTCGCTGAGCGAGCGCAGCGAAACGAAACGCCCCCCGTTCGAAGGATCTCTCCCATGTTCGACGTCGTCGAGACCCCCATCGCCCGCCTGCGCGCCGCCCTCGAGGCCGGTGAGACCACGGCCGTCGAGCTCGTGGACGCGTATCTCGCCCGGATCGACGCCTACGACGGCCCCGGGACCGCGACCGCGCTGAACGCCGTCGTCGTGCGCAACCCCGAGGCCCGCGCCGAGGCCGCGGCGTCCGACGAGCGCCGCGCCCGCGGCGAGGTGCGCGGGCCGCTCGACGGCATCCCGTACACCGCCAAGGACAGCTACCTCGTGCGCGGCCTCACCGCGGCGGCGGGATCCCCGGCCTTCGCGGACCTCGTCGCGCAGCGCGACGCGTTCACGATCGAGCGGCTGCGGGCCGGCGGTGCGATCTGCCTGGGCCTGACCAACATGCCCCCGATGGCCAACGGCGGCATGCAGCGCGGGGTCTACGGCCGCGCGGAGAGCCCGTACAACGCCGACTTCCTCACCGCGCCGTTCGCGTCCGGATCCTCGAACGGATCCGGCACCGCGACCGCGTCCAGCTTCGCGGCGTTCGGGCTCGGCGAGGAGACCTGGTCAAGCGGCCGCGGCCCGGCGACCAACAACGGCCTGTGCGCCTACACCCCGTCGCGTGGCGTGATCTCGGTGCGCGGCAACTGGCCGCTCGTGCCGACCATGGACGTCGTGGTCCCGCACGCGCGGACCATGGCGGACCTGCTCGAGATCCTCGACGTGATCGTGGCCGACGATGCGGAGACCCGCGGCGATTTCTGGCGCGCCCAGCCCTGGATCCCGCTCCCGGCCGCCTCGGCCGTGCGCCCGGCGTCGTACCCTGCGCTGGCCGAGGACGCTGCCGACGCGCTGCGGGGGGCCCGGATCGGGATCCCGGCGATGTACATCAACGCCGACGCCGCGGCCGGCACCGCGGACGCCGGCGGGATCGGCGGCCCGACCGGACAGCGCATCGAGACGCGCGCGTCGATCATCGCCCGCTGGGAGCGGGCGCGCGCCGACCTGGAGGCCGCCGGCGCCGAGGTGATCGAGGTCGACTTCCCCGTCGTGTCGAACTACGAGGGCGACCGTCCCGGGGCCCCGACGATCGCGACCCGCGGACTCGTCACGCCCGAGTTCCTGCAGCGCGAGATCGTGGACCTGTCGGCCTGGGGCTGGCAGGACTTCCTCGCCGCCAACGGCGATCCGGCCCTGCACAGCCTCGCGGACGTCGACGGCGCGACGATCTTCCCGCACCCCGAGGGCGCCCTTCCCGACCGCTACACGGGCTTCGACGACGACATCGCCGAGTACCCCGGCTGGGTCCGCGAGAACCCGGACGCGACGATCACGTCGATCCCGGAGCTCGAGGGCGGCCTTATCGGCCTCGAGGAGACCCGACGGATCGATCTCGAGCAGTGGATGGACGAGCTCGGCCTCGACGTGGTCGTCTTCCCGGCCGTCGCGGACGTGGGCCCGGCCGACATGGACGTGAACCCGGCCTCCGCCGACCTGGGCTGGCGCAACGGCACCTGGATCGCGAATGGCAACCTGCCGATGCGCCACCTCGGCATCCCGAGCGTGACCGTGCCGATGGGCGTCATGGCCGACATCGGCATGCCGATCGGGCTGACCATCATCGGCCGCGCCTACGACGACGCCGCGCTGCTGCGGATCGGCGCGGGTTTCGAGGCGATCGGCGCCGAAGGCGACCGCCGGATCGCGCCTCCGCGGACCCCGCGTCTCTGACGCCGCAGGCCCGCCGGCGGCTTATGTGTCGTCACGTTTCGCCTCCCCTTCCTCCTCCCAGGCGCCGGCCGTAACCTGATCGGAACAACCCCCGTGAGGAGACCACCCGTGAACACGCCCCGCATCCGCCTTTCGCCCCTTCAGGTGCGTGAGCGTGCGGCGTGCATGTGCGACCACGGCGACGTCTGCTCCTCCTACGCCCCCGGCCACGCGCTGCACCTGATCCAGGCGCGCCTCGCCGCGGCGACCCCGATCGGCTGGGCCGACGCGCTGGTGACCGATGTGGACCTCGCCGAAGGCACGATCCACGCGATCACGCTGGACGGCACGGAGGTCGCGCTCTGGAACGCCGGCGGCGCAGCCCTCGAGGTCGCCCCCGGCCAGCCCATCGCCGTGCACACCCAGTGGGACGTGCTGGCCATCGGCTCTCTCCGCTACAACGTCGCCCGCGCCTGACGCGGACACGCAGAAGGGGGCGGCCCGGTCGAAGGACCGGGCCGCCCCCTTTTCTCGCCTTCCGTGTCAGGCCGCCATCATCGAGTCGCGCATCGCCATGCAGGCGTCCATGCAGGCCTTGCAGGCTGCGGCGCACATACGGCAGACCTCGCTCTTGTTGGAGTGCGGCATGCACATGTCCATGCAGAGCTGGCACATCGCCATGCAGGCGTCGAGCATCGACATCATCACGGCGGGGCTCATGCCCTGCGTCCGCATCATCGCGCGCATCATCGTGTTGCACATGTCGGCGCAGTTCATGCACGCCGGCGCGCAGTCCATCATCTGCGTCGAACAGACCGTACAGGCCTGCTCACAGGCCGAACAGGCGTCCATGCACGCCTGCATGAGAGACATGTCCATCGTCTCCATGCCGCCCGACATCATGTCCTTCATGGTGCCCATCATCATCGCGTCCATCGCGAGCTCCTTCGTCCACCGGAAGGCGGGCGAAAGGCCCGTCTGAGGCAAGGCTAATCCTGCGGGCCGCGGGAGTCGATGGGGAGATTCGGGATCGTCCGGCCCCGCCGTCGGTCGCGAAGACGACCCTCATCGGTCGCGAAGACGGCCCCGGGGAGCGACGGCGGCGCCGGTGCGGCGCGCCGCGCGCGGGCACGCGAAGCCCGCCGCGCAGCGGCGGATGTCGCGGGTGCGCGCGTTAACGCAAGAAAGCCACCCCAGCACTGGGGTGGCTTTCTCACAGAAGAAGTCCGGCGGTGTCCTACTCTCCCACAGGGTCCCCCCTGCAGTACCATCGGCGCTGTGAGGCTTAGCTTCCGGGTTCGGAATGTGACCGGGCGTTTCCCTCACGCTATGGCCGCCGAAACACTATTGACGTGTAACGACAAGACAAAACGATTGTGTTGTCGTGGTTGTCGACCGTACGTCGAGAACCACAAAGTGGACGCAAGCACCAGGAATGGTGTGTTATCAAGTCATCGGCTTATTAGTACCAGTCAGCTGCACACGTTGCCGTGCTTCCACATCTGGCCTATCAACCCAGTAGTCTGGCTGGGAGCCTCTCACCCGAAGGTATGGAAGTCTCATCTTGAGGCCGGCTTCCCGCTTAGATGCTTTCAGCGGTTATCCATCCCGAACGTAGCTAACCAGCGGTGCCCTTGGCAGGACAACTGGCACACCAGAGGTTCGTCCAACCCGGTCCTCTCGTACTAGGGTCAGATCCTCTCAAACTTCCTACGCGCGCAGCGGATAGGGACCGAACTGTCTCACGACGTTCTAAACCCAGCTCGCGTACCGCTTTAATGGGCGAACAGCCCAACCCTTGGGACCTACTCCAGCCCCAGGATGCGACGAGCCGACATCGAGGTGCCAAACCATGCCGTCGATATGGACTCTTGGGCAAGATCAGCCTGTTATCCCCGAGGTACCTTTTATCCGTTGAGCGACAGCGCTTCCACAAGCCACTGCCGGATCACTAGTCCCGACTTTCGTCCCTGCTCGACCTGTCAGTCTCACAGTCAAGCTCCCTTGTGCACTTACACTCGACACCTGATTGCCAACCAGGTTGAGGGAACCTTTGGGCGCCTCCGTTACATTTTGGGAGGCAACCGCCCCAGTTAAACTACCCACCAGGCACTGTCCCTGAACCGGATCACGGTTCGAAGTTAGATATCCAGAGTGACCAGAGTGGTATTTCAACAATGACTCCACGGTAACTGGCGTCACCGCTTCACAGTCTCCCACCTATCCTACACAAGCCACACCGAACACCAATACCAAGCTGTAGTAAAGGTCACGGGGTCTTTCCGTCCTGCTGCGCGTAACGAGCATCTTTACTCGTAATGCAATTTCGCCGAGTTCGCGGTTGAGACAGTTGGGAAGTCGTTACGCCATTCGTGCAGGTCGGAACTTACCCGACAAGGAATTTCGCTACCTTAGGATGGTTATAGTTACCACCGCCGTTTACTGGGGCTTAAATTCTCAGCTTCGCCTTGCGGCTAACCGGTCCTCTTAACCTTCCAGCACCGGGCAGGCGTCAGTCCGTATACATCGTCTTGCGACTTGGCACGGACCTGTGTTTTTAGTAAACAGTCGCTACCCACTAGTCTCTGCGGCCACCACGCCCTTTTCGGAGCAAGTCCGTATAAGCGGGTGGCCCCCCTTCTCCCGAAGTTACGGGGGCATTTTGCCGAGTTCCTTAACCACGATTCTCTCGATCTCCTTGGTATTCTCTACCTGACCACCTGAGTCGGTTTGGGGTACGGGCGGCTTGAACCTCGCGTCGATGCTTTTCTCGGCAGCATAGGATCACCCACTTTTTATCCGCATCGTGTCTCAGCCTGTGTGAACCGCGGATTTGCCTACGGTTCGGCCTACGCACTTGCACCAGGACAACCATCGCCTGGCTTGGGCTACCTTCCTGCGTCACACCTGTTAATACGCTAGCCGCACCAGCATAGGGTCACGTGCTCCCCAGCCCGGTGAACCCCGAAGGGTCCGATGGACTGGTTCGGACGTTTAGCATCACTGGATTGACTGGGGCGGTTCTTCGCCGGTACGGGAATATCAACCCGTTGTCCATCGACTACGCCTGTCGGCCTCGCCTTAGGTCCCGACTTACCCAGGGAAGATTAGCTTGACCCTGGAACCCTTGGTCTTCCGGAGGACGTGTTTCTCACACGTCTTTCGCTACTCATGCCTGCATTCTCACTCGTGTAGCGTCCACGGCTGGATCACTCCGCCGCTTCACTCGCCACACGACGCTCTCCTACCCATCAACACGGCTGGACCACGAAGGCCTACCATAAATGTCAATGCCACAACTTCGGTGGCGTGCTTGAGCCCCGTTACATTGTCGGCGCGGAATCACTTGACCAGTGAGCTATTACGCACTCTTTCAAGGGTGGCTGCTTCTAAGCCAACCTCCTGGTTGTCACAGCAACTCCACATCCTTTCCCACTTAGCACGCGCTTAGGGACCTTAGTTGGTGGTCTGGGTTGTTTCCCTCTCGACTATGAAGCTTATCCCCCACAGTCTCACTGCTGCGCTCTCACTTACCGGCATTCGGAGTTTGGCTGACGTCAGTAACCTTGTAGGGCCCATCGGCCATCCAGTAGCTCTACCTCCGGCAAGAAACACGCAACGCTGCACCTAAATGCATTTCGGAGAGAACCAGCTATCACGAAGTTTGATTGGCCTTTCACCCCTATCCACAGCTCATCCCCTCAGTTTTCAACCTAAGTGGGTTCGGCCCTCCACGACGTCTTACCGTCGCTTCAGCCTGGCCATGGATAGATCACTTCGCTTCGGGTCTAGGACACGCGACTGAATCGCCCTATTCAGACTCGCTTTCGCTACGGCTACCCCACACGGGTTAACCTCGCCACGTATCGCTAACTCGCAGGCTCATTCTTCAAAAGGCACGCTGTCACCCCTGCTAGGGAGGCTCCAACGGTTTGTAAGCAAACGGTTTCAGGTACTATTTCACTCCCCTCCCGGGGTACTTTTCACCTTTCCCTCACGGTACTTGTCCGCTATCGGTCATCTGGGAGTATTTAGGCTTATCAGGTGGTCCTGACAGATTCACACGGGATTTCTCGGGCCCCGTGCTACTTGGGATACTCTTCACGCCAAGACATGGCATTTCGGCTACGGGGTTGGCACCCTCTATGACCCGCCTTTCAATGCGGTTCGCCTATACCACCTTGTCACGTCGACCACTCGGCAGAATGATCAGAAAAGTCCCACAACCCCGGGCATGCAACGCCTGCCGGCTATCACACACACCCGGTTTAGCCTCATCCGCTTTCGCTCGCCACTACTCACGGAATCACATGTTGTTTTCTCTTCCTGTGGGTACTGAGATGTTTCACTTCCCCACGTTCCCTCTACCCGCCCTATATATTCAGGCGGGAGTCACTGGGTCGGCACGCCGCCCAGCGGGGTTTCCCCATTCGGACACCCTCGGATCAAAACTCGCTTATCAGTTCCCCGAGGCTTATCGCAGATTGCTACGTCCTTCTTCGGCTCCAGATGCCAAGGCATCCACCGTTTGCTCTTAAAGACTTGAAATCACATGAGTTCATCAAGAATCGAAAGCCGGACCGAAGTCCGACTCGAAATTGACTAATGATCTTTAAGATCATCTAACCGAGACGACCGAAATCGTCTCGAAGATGCTCGCGTCCACTGTGTAGTTCTCAAAGTACGGGCGGTCCTCGATCCCCACCAACACCCGTTGGCAGCGACAAGGCCAGAAGCACCGCATGTGTTCCCACATCCGGTCCCTCAGGACCCAACAGCGTGCAGGCACCAGCCCCGCCGGCCCCCGCGTTCCCACACCGAAGTGCGTACTAGCAGAAACCATTGGCTCTGATGCCATGTCAAATGTTCCACCCATGAGCTCCCAGCGAAGAACATTCGTCTTCGATCTGGGTTCTGGACACCCGGAGGTGTCAGATGCTCCTTAGAAAGGAGGTGATCCAGCCGCACCTTCCGGTACGGCTACCTTGTTACGACTTAGTCCTAATTACCGATCCCACCTTCGACGGCTCCCTCCACAAGGGTTAGGCCACCGGCTTCAGGTGTTACCGACTTTCATGACTTGACGGGCGGTGTGTACAAGACCCGGGAACGTATTCACCGCAGCGTTGCTGATCTGCGATTACTAGCGACTCCGACTTCATGTAGTCGAGTTGCAGACTACAATCCGAACTGGGACCGGCTTTTTGGGATTCGCTCCACCTCACGGTATTGCAGCCCTTTGTACCGGCCATTGTAGCATGCGTGAAGCCCAAGACATAAGGGGCATGATGATTTGACGTCATCCCCACCTTCCTCCGAGTTGACCCCGGCAGTATCCCATGAGTTCCCACCATTACGTGCTGGCAACATAGAACGAGGGTTGCGCTCGTTGCGGGACTTAACCCAACATCTCACGACACGAGCTGACGACAACCATGCACCACCTGTTCACGAGTGTCCAAAGAGTTGACCATTTCTGGCCCGTTCTCGTGTATGTCAAGCCTTGGTAAGGTTCTTCGCGTTGCATCGAATTAATCCGCATGCTCCGCCGCTTGTGCGGGTCCCCGTCAATTCCTTTGAGTTTTAGCCTTGCGGCCGTACTCCCCAGGCGGGGAACTTAATGCGTTAGCTGCGTCACGGAATCCGTGGAAAGGACCCCACAACTAGTTCCCAACGTTTACGGGGTGGACTACCAGGGTATCTAAGCCTGTTTGCTCCCCACCCTTTCGCTCCTCAGCGTCAGTTACGGCCCAGAGATCTGCCTTCGCCATCGGTGTTCCTCCTGATATCTGCGCATTCCACCGCTACACCAGGAATTCCAATCTCCCCTACCGCACTCTAGTCTGCCCGTACCCACTGCAGGCCCGAGGTTGAGCCTCGGGATTTCACAGCAGACGCGACAGACCGCCTACGAGCTCTTTACGCCCAATAATTCCGGATAACGCTTGCGCCCTACGTATTACCGCGGCTGCTGGCACGTAGTTAGCCGGCGCTTTTTCTGCAGGTACCGTCACTCTCGCTTCTTCCCTGCTAAAAGAGGTTTACAACCCGAAGGCCGTCATCCCTCACGCGGCGTTGCTGCATCAGGCTTCCGCCCATTGTGCAATATTCCCCACTGCTGCCTCCCGTAGGAGTCTGGGCCGTGTCTCAGTCCCAGTGTGGCCGGTCACCCTCTCAGGCCGGCTACCCGTCGACGCCTTGGTGAGCCATTACCTCACCAACAAGCTGATAGGCCGCGAGCCCATCCCCCACCAAAAAATCTTTCCAGCAACTGGCCATGCGGCCGTTGCTCGTATCCAGTATTAGACGCCGTTTCCAGCGCTTATCCCAGAGTGAGGGGCAGGTTGCTCACGTGTTACTCACCCGTTCGCCACTAATCCAAGGTGCAAGCACCCCTTCATCGTTCGACTTGCATGTGTTAAGCACGCCGCCAGCGTTCATCCTGAGCCAGGATCAAACTCTCCGTAAAGAAAAAATGCATACGAACCGGGGAAAAACCGGAACGCAGCGAGTTTGATGCTGACCAAAGAGACAAAATCAACTGACTTCATCCAATGCCAGCCCCCGGAAGGGCTGGTCTTTGATCCAAAGGAATTTCTCTACCAGCCCGAAGACTGGACGAGGAATAAATTGGCATTTGACAAGTGCACGCTGTTGAGTTCTCAAGGATCGGATGCTCCCAACCCCCCACCTACCCGGTGAGGCCCTTTGGGGCAACTTCTCTATCTTATCCGTCCCGCCCGGCCTGTCAAATCGACACGCCGTGAAGACCGGAACCAGATCCGTTTCCTCGTTTCCGAGGCAACTTCTCTAGCTTAGCCCTCCCAGCCGAACTGTCAAATCAACGACCCCGACGGACGGCCACCCACTCGAACGCACGCGTCCGACCCCCACCACCGGAAGAACCGACAGCAAGGAAACCAACCAGAACCCGGAAACACAAGGAAACCAGACCGAAGAAGGAGGGTGGTTGTTCGCCACTTGGGGAGTCAGGCCTTCCGGCCCTTCGCTCTACCGCTTGGGGCGAACAAGTAATAAGTTACGCG
>NZ_JAVFCB010000004.1 GCF_030865425.1 Microbacterium capsulatum | reverse complement strand
AAGAAGTCCGGCGGTGTCCTACTCTCCCACAGGGTCCCCCCTGCAGTACCATCGGCGCTGTGAGGCTTAGCTTCCGGGTTCGGAATGTGACCGGGCGTTTCCCTCACGCTATGGCCGCCGAAACACTATTGACGTGTAACGACAAGACAAAACGATTGTGTTGTCGTGGTTGTCGACCGTACGTCGAGAACCACAAAGTGGACGCAAGCACCAGGAATGGTGTGTTATCAAGTCATCGGCTTATTAGTACCAGTCAGCTGCACACGTTGCCGTGCTTCCACATCTGGCCTATCAACCCAGTAGTCTGGCTGGGAGCCTCTCACCCGAAGGTATGGAAGTCTCATCTTGAGGCCGGCTTCCCGCTTAGATGCTTTCAGCGGTTATCCATCCCGAACGTAGCTAACCAGCGGTGCCCTTGGCAGGACAACTGGCACACCAGAGGTTCGTCCAACCCGGTCCTCTCGTACTAGGGTCAGATCCTCTCAAACTTCCTACGCGCGCAGCGGATAGGGACCGAACTGTCTCACGACGTTCTAAACCCAGCTCGCGTACCGCTTTAATGGGCGAACAGCCCAACCCTTGGGACCTACTCCAGCCCCAGGATGCGACGAGCCGACATCGAGGTGCCAAACCATGCCGTCGATATGGACTCTTGGGCAAGATCAGCCTGTTATCCCCGAGGTACCTTTTATCCGTTGAGCGACAGCGCTTCCACAAGCCACTGCCGGATCACTAGTCCCGACTTTCGTCCCTGCTCGACCTGTCAGTCTCACAGTCAAGCTCCCTTGTGCACTTACACTCGACACCTGATTGCCAACCAGGTTGAGGGAACCTTTGGGCGCCTCCGTTACATTTTGGGAGGCAACCGCCCCAGTTAAACTACCCACCAGGCACTGTCCCTGAACCGGATCACGGTTCGAAGTTAGATATCCAGAGTGACCAGAGTGGTATTTCAACAATGACTCCACGGTAACTGGCGTCACCGCTTCACAGTCTCCCACCTATCCTACACAAGCCACACCGAACACCAATACCAAGCTGTAGTAAAGGTCACGGGGTCTTTCCGTCCTGCTGCGCGTAACGAGCATCTTTACTCGTAATGCAATTTCGCCGAGTTCGCGGTTGAGACAGTTGGGAAGTCGTTACGCCATTCGTGCAGGTCGGAACTTACCCGACAAGGAATTTCGCTACCTTAGGATGGTTATAGTTACCACCGCCGTTTACTGGGGCTTAAATTCTCAGCTTCGCCTTGCGGCTAACCGGTCCTCTTAACCTTCCAGCACCGGGCAGGCGTCAGTCCGTATACATCGTCTTGCGACTTGGCACGGACCTGTGTTTTTAGTAAACAGTCGCTACCCACTAGTCTCTGCGGCCACCACGCCCTTTTCGGAGCAAGTCCGTATAAGCGGGTGGCCCCCCTTCTCCCGAAGTTACGGGGGCATTTTGCCGAGTTCCTTAACCACGATTCTCTCGATCTCCTTGGTATTCTCTACCTGACCACCTGAGTCGGTTTGGGGTACGGGCGGCTTGAACCTCGCGTCGATGCTTTTCTCGGCAGCATAGGATCACCCACTTTTTATCCGCATCGTGTCTCAGCCTGTGTGAACCGCGGATTTGCCTACGGTTCGGCCTACGCACTTGCACCAGGACAACCATCGCCTGGCTTGGGCTACCTTCCTGCGTCACACCTGTTAATACGCTAGCCGCACCAGCATAGGGTCACGTGCTCCCCAGCCCGGTGAACCCCGAAGGGTCCGATGGACTGGTTCGGACGTTTAGCATCACTGGATTGACTGGGGCGGTTCTTCGCCGGTACGGGAATATCAACCCGTTGTCCATCGACTACGCCTGTCGGCCTCGCCTTAGGTCCCGACTTACCCAGGGAAGATTAGCTTGACCCTGGAACCCTTGGTCTTCCGGAGGACGTGTTTCTCACACGTCTTTCGCTACTCATGCCTGCATTCTCACTCGTGTAGCGTCCACGGCTGGATCACTCCGCCGCTTCACTCGCCACACGACGCTCTCCTACCCATCAACACGGCTGGACCACGAAGGCCTACCATAAATGTCAATGCCACAACTTCGGTGGCGTGCTTGAGCCCCGTTACATTGTCGGCGCGGAATCACTTGACCAGTGAGCTATTACGCACTCTTTCAAGGGTGGCTGCTTCTAAGCCAACCTCCTGGTTGTCACAGCAACTCCACATCCTTTCCCACTTAGCACGCGCTTAGGGACCTTAGTTGGTGGTCTGGGTTGTTTCCCTCTCGACTATGAAGCTTATCCCCCACAGTCTCACTGCTGCGCTCTCACTTACCGGCATTCGGAGTTTGGCTGACGTCAGTAACCTTGTAGGGCCCATCGGCCATCCAGTAGCTCTACCTCCGGCAAGAAACACGCAACGCTGCACCTAAATGCATTTCGGAGAGAACCAGCTATCACGAAGTTTGATTGGCCTTTCACCCCTATCCACAGCTCATCCCCTCAGTTTTCAACCTAAGTGGGTTCGGCCCTCCACGACGTCTTACCGTCGCTTCAGCCTGGCCATGGATAGATCACTTCGCTTCGGGTCTAGGACACGCGACTGAATCGCCCTATTCAGACTCGCTTTCGCTACGGCTACCCCACACGGGTTAACCTCGCCACGTATCGCTAACTCGCAGGCTCATTCTTCAAAAGGCACGCTGTCACCCCTGCTAGGGAGGCTCCAACGGTTTGTAAGCAAACGGTTTCAGGTACTATTTCACTCCCCTCCCGGGGTACTTTTCACCTTTCCCTCACGGTACTTGTCCGCTATCGGTCATCTGGGAGTATTTAGGCTTATCAGGTGGTCCTGACAGATTCACACGGGATTTCTCGGGCCCCGTGCTACTTGGGATACTCTTCACGCCAAGACATGGCATTTCGGCTACGGGGTTGGCACCCTCTATGACCCGCCTTTCAATGCGGTTCGCCTATACCACCTTGTCACGTCGACCACTCGGCAGAATGATCAGAAAAGTCCCACAACCCCGGGCATGCAACGCCTGCCGGCTATCACACACACCCGGTTTAGCCTCATCCGCTTTCGCTCGCCACTACTCACGGAATCACATGTTGTTTTCTCTTCCTGTGGGTACTGAGATGTTTCACTTCCCCACGTTCCCTCTACCCGCCCTATATATTCAGGCGGGAGTCACTGGGTCGGCACGCCGCCCAGCGGGGTTTCCCCATTCGGACACCCTCGGATCAAAACTCGCTTATCAGTTCCCCGAGGCTTATCGCAGATTGCTACGTCCTTCTTCGGCTCCAGATGCCAAGGCATCCACCGTTTGCTCTTAAAGACTTGAAATCACATGAGTTCATCAAGAATCGAAAGCCGGACCGAAGTCCGACTCGAAATTGACTAATGATCTTTAAGATCATCTAACCGAGACGACCGAAATCGTCTCGAAGATGCTCGCGTCCACTGTGTAGTTCTCAAAGTACGGGCGGTCCTCGATCCCCACCAACACCCGTTGGCAGCGACAAGGCCAGAAGCACCGCATGTGTTCCCACATCCGGTCCCTCAGGACCCAACAGCGTGCAGGCACCAGCCCCGCCGGCCCCCGCGTTCCCACACCGAAGTGCGTACTAGCAGAAACCATTGGCTCTGATGCCATGTCAAATGTTCCACCCATGAGCTCCCAGCGAAGAACATTCGTCTTCGATCTGGGTTCTGGACACCCGGAGGTGTCAGATGCTCCTTAGAAAGGAGGTGATCCAGCCGCACCTTCCGGTACGGCTACCTTGTTACGACTTAGTCCTAATTACCGATCCCACCTTCGACGGCTCCCTCCACAAGGGTTAGGCCACCGGCTTCAGGTGTTACCGACTTTCATGACTTGACGGGCGGTGTGTACAAGACCCGGGAACGTATTCACCGCAGCGTTGCTGATCTGCGATTACTAGCGACTCCGACTTCATGTAGTCGAGTTGCAGACTACAATCCGAACTGGGACCGGCTTTTTGGGATTCGCTCCACCTCACGGTATTGCAGCCCTTTGTACCGGCCATTGTAGCATGCGTGAAGCCCAAGACATAAGGGGCATGATGATTTGACGTCATCCCCACCTTCCTCCGAGTTGACCCCGGCAGTATCCCATGAGTTCCCACCATTACGTGCTGGCAACATAGAACGAGGGTTGCGCTCGTTGCGGGACTTAACCCAACATCTCACGACACGAGCTGACGACAACCATGCACCACCTGTTCACGAGTGTCCAAAGAGTTGACCATTTCTGGCCCGTTCTCGTGTATGTCAAGCCTTGGTAAGGTTCTTCGCGTTGCATCGAATTAATCCGCATGCTCCGCCGCTTGTGCGGGTCCCCGTCAATTCCTTTGAGTTTTAGCCTTGCGGCCGTACTCCCCAGGCGGGGAACTTAATGCGTTAGCTGCGTCACGGAATCCGTGGAAAGGACCCCACAACTAGTTCCCAACGTTTACGGGGTGGACTACCAGGGTATCTAAGCCTGTTTGCTCCCCACCCTTTCGCTCCTCAGCGTCAGTTACGGCCCAGAGATCTGCCTTCGCCATCGGTGTTCCTCCTGATATCTGCGCATTCCACCGCTACACCAGGAATTCCAATCTCCCCTACCGCACTCTAGTCTGCCCGTACCCACTGCAGGCCCGAGGTTGAGCCTCGGGATTTCACAGCAGACGCGACAGACCGCCTACGAGCTCTTTACGCCCAATAATTCCGGATAACGCTTGCGCCCTACGTATTACCGCGGCTGCTGGCACGTAGTTAGCCGGCGCTTTTTCTGCAGGTACCGTCACTCTCGCTTCTTCCCTGCTAAAAGAGGTTTACAACCCGAAGGCCGTCATCCCTCACGCGGCGTTGCTGCATCAGGCTTCCGCCCATTGTGCAATATTCCCCACTGCTGCCTCCCGTAGGAGTCTGGGCCGTGTCTCAGTCCCAGTGTGGCCGGTCACCCTCTCAGGCCGGCTACCCGTCGACGCCTTGGTGAGCCATTACCTCACCAACAAGCTGATAGGCCGCGAGCCCATCCCCCACCAAAAAATCTTTCCAGCAACTGGCCATGCGGCCGTTGCTCGTATCCAGTATTAGACGCCGTTTCCAGCGCTTATCCCAGAGTGAGGGGCAGGTTGCTCACGTGTTACTCACCCGTTCGCCACTAATCCAAGGTGCAAGCACCCCTTCATCGTTCGACTTGCATGTGTTAAGCACGCCGCCAGCGTTCATCCTGAGCCAGGATCAAACTCTCCGTAAAGAAAAAATGCATACGAACCGGGGAAAAACCGGAACGCAGCGAGTTTGATGCTGACCAAAGAGACAAAATCAACTGACTTCATCCAATGCCAGCCCCCGGAAGGGCTGGTCTTTGATCCAAAGGAATTTCTCTACCAGCCCGAAGACTGGACGAGGAATAAATTGGCATTTGACAAGTGCACGCTGTTGAGTTCTCAAGGATCGGATGCTCCCAACCCCCCACCTACCCGGTGAGGCCCTTTGGGGCAACTTCTCTATCTTATCCGTCCCGCCCGGCCTGTCAAATCGACACGCCGTGAAGACCGGAACCAGATCCGTTTCCTCGTTTCCGAGGCAACTTCTCTAGCTTAGCCCTCCCAGCCGAACTGTCAAATCAACGACCCCGACGGACGGCCACCCACTCGAACGCACGCGTCCGACCCCCACCACCGGAAGAACCGACAGCAAGGAAACCAACCAGAACCCGGAAACACAAGGAAACCAGACCGAAGAAGGAGGGTGGTTGTTCGCCACTTGGGGAGTCAGGCCTTCCGGCCCTTCGCTCTACCGCTTGGGGCGAACAAGTAATAAGTTACGCGACACCCCCACAACCAGCAAATCCAGACACCACCCCGGGCGTGTCGCCCGCTCCGCCGTGCCGGCTCCCCCGACGGAAACCCCTGGTGAACGCCGAAACCCCCTCGCGGACGGGGCCGGGAGGGGGTTTCGACAGGGATGCGGGCGGTCAGAGCCCGAGCGCGTGCGCCGCGGACTGGCTGCGGGCGACGAGCTCCGCGCGCTGCTCGGCGACCCGCGCGGGGGCTGTTCCGCCGACGCCGTCACGGCTCGCGACGGATCCCTCGATCGTGAGCACCCCGCGCACCGCGGGAGTCAGGTGCGCGGACACCTCGGCGAGAATCGCGTCGTCCGCGTCCTCGAGTCCGATGCCGCGCTGCTCGCACGCACGCACGAGGGCGCCGGAGATCTCGTGCGCCTCGCGGAACGGCACCCGGTTCTTCACCAGCCACTCGGCGACGTCGGTCGCGAGCGAGAAGCCCTGCGGGGCGAGCTCCGCCATCCGGTCCGTGTCGAAGCGCAGCGTCGCGACCATGCCGGTGAAGGCCGGGAGGACGACCTCGAGGGTGCGGACCGAGTCGAAGACCGGCTCCTTGTCCTCCTGCAGGTCGCGGTTGTACGCGAGGGGCAGCCCCTTGAGCGTGGCCATGAGCCCGGACAGGTTGCCGATGAGCCGCCCCGACTTGCCGCGCGCGAGCTCGGCGATGTCCGGGTTCTTCTTCTGCGGCATGATGCTCGAGCCTGTGGAGTAGCCGTCGTCGAGGGTGACGAAGCCGAACTCGCGGGTGTTCCAGAGGATGATCTCCTCGGAGATCCGGGAGAGGTCGACGCCGATCATCGCGGTGATGAACGCGAACTCGGCGACCACGTCGCGCGAGGCCGTGCCGTCGAGGGAGTTCTCCGCGGGACGGTCGAGCCCGAGCTCGCGGGCGACGAGCGCCGGGTCCAGGCCCAGGGTGGATCCGGCCAGCGCTCCCCCGCCGTACGGCGAGACGCCGGCGCGGGCGCGCCAGTCGACGAGACGCTCCAGGTCGCGCACGAGCGGCCAGGCGTGCGCCTGCAGGTGGTGCGCGAGCAGCACCGGCTGGGCGTGCTGCAGGTGGGTGCGCCCCGGCAGGATCGCTCCCCCGTGCGCCTGGGCCTGCGCGACGAGCGCGTCGATGAGGCCGAGCAGGTCGCGGGCGATGATCCGCGCGTGGTCGATCAGGTACATCCGCACGAGCGTGGCGATCTGATCGTTGCGGCTCCGGCCGGCGCGCAGACGCCCGCCGAGCTCCGGGCCGACCTCGGCGATCAGCGCGGCCTCGAGCGCGCCGTGCACGTCCTCGTCCGCCGGCTGCGGCAGCAGCGTGCCGTCCGCGATGCGGCGAGCCAGGACGTCGAGCCCCGCGTGCATGCGCGCCGCTTCGTCCGGCTCCAGGTAACCGGCCGACTCGAGGGCCGTGGCGTGCGCGTGGGATCCTGCGATGTCGTACGGCGCGAGGATCCAGTCGAAGTGCGTCGAGCGGCTGAGCTCGGCGAGCTCCGGGCTGGGTCCGCCGGCGAACCGGCCGCCCCAGAGCGCCCCGGCGTTCGTGCCGTGTGCGGCGGTCATGCGGCGTCCTGCTTGCCGAGCAGCCAGACGAGCAGCGCCTTCTGCGCGTGCAGGCGGTTCTCCGCCTCGTCCCAAACGACGCTCTGCGGGCCGTCGATGACCTCGGAGTCGACCTCGTAACCGCGGTCCGCGGGCAGGCAGTGGATGAAGATCGCCTCGGGATCGGCGAGCCGCATCATCTCCGTGGTGACCTTGAAGGCGCCGAGGTCGCGGATCCGCTCCATCTTCTCCTCCTCCTTGCCCATCGACACCCAGGTGTCCGTCACGATGACGTCGGCGCCGGCCGCCGCCTCGTCGGGATCGGTGAGCAGCGTCAGCGATCCGCCCGTCTCGGCCGCCCGGCGATGCGCATCGGCCACGACGTCCTCCCGCGGCGCGTAGGCCGCGGGCGCGGCGACCCGCACGTGCATGCCCGCGGTGACGCCGGCGAGCACGTACGAGTGCGCCATGTTGCTGCGGCCGTCGCCGAAGAACGACAGGGTGAGGCCGTGCAGGTCCCCCTTGTGCTCGCGGATCGTGAGCAGGTCGGCGAGCAGCTGGCAGGGGTGGAAGTCGTCGGAGAGCGCGTTGATCACGGGGACCCTCGTGCCCTTCGCCATCTCCTCCAGCCCCTGCTGGGCGTAGGTGCGCCACACGATCGCGGCGACCTGGCGCTCGAGCACCCGCGCGGTGTCGGAGGGGGTCTCCTTGCCGCCGAGCTGGCTGTTCGCAGTCGAGATGATCAGCGGGGATCCGCCCAGGTCGGCGATGCCCACCGCGAACGAGACGCGCGTACGGGTGGACGACTTGTCGAAGATCACCGCGACCGTCTGCGGGCCGGCGAGGGTCTTGTTCGCCCAGCGGTCCTTCTTCAGCTCGAGCGCGAGGTCGAGGATCTCGGTCTGCTCGGCCGTGGTCAGGTCGTCGTCGCGCAGCAGGTGGCGGGTCATGCGTTCGTCTCCGTGAGAGCGGTGGCGGCGACCTCGGCGAGGGCGGCCGCGAACAGGTCGGTGAACTCGGCGATCTCGGCGTCGCCGATCGTGAGCGCCGGGGCGATGCGCACCGAGGACGCATTGGCCGCGTTCACGATGAGCCCGAGGCGCTGCGCGGCGGACACCACGAGCGATGCGACGGGAGCTGCCAGTGCCACGCCGATGAGCAGGCCGCGTCCGCGCACGCCGGTGACGAGCGGGGATCCGATCCCCTCGATCGCCTCGCGCACCTGCACGCCGCGCTCGCGCGCGTTCCGCACGAGCCCGGCCTGCTCGATCTCCTCGAGCACGGCGTTGCTGACCGCGGTCGCGAGCGGGTTGCCGCCGAAGGTCGAGCCGTGCGAGCCGGGCTGCAGCAGCGCCGCTGCCGGGCCGAAGGCGACGAGCGCGCCGATCGGGAAGCCTCCGCCGATCCCCTTCGCGAGGGTGATCGCGTCGGGCAGGATGCCCTCGTGCTGGTAGCCGAACCAGTCGCCGGTGCGGCCGGCGCCGGTCTGGATCTCGTCGACGATGAGCAGCGCGCCGTGCTTCGTGGTGAGCTCGCGGGCGACCTTCAGATACCCCTCGGGCAGCTCGAGCACGCCGGCCTCGCCCTGGATCGGCTCGACGAACAGCGCGGCGACGCGGTCGTCCATCGCGGCCTCGAGCGCCTCGATCGTGGCGGGGATGTGCTCCACGCCGCCGGGCATCGGCTCGAACGGTTCGCGCATGGACGCCTTCGCGGTGAGCGCGAGGGCGCCGATCGTGCGGCCGTGGAACGCGTTCTCCAGGGACAGGATCCGCGGACGCTCGGCCCCGCCGTGCAGGCGGGCCAGCTTGAACGCGGCCTCGTTGGCCTCGGTGCCGGAGTTGCCGAAGAACACCCGGCCGTCCTCGCCCGCGCCGGCGAGGCGCTTCAGGCGCGCGGCCAGCTCGAGCTGCGGCGGCGTCGCGAAGTAGTTCGACACGTGCGCGAGGGTGCCCGCCTGGCGGGACACCGCCTCCACGAACACCGGGTGCGAGTGGCCGAGCGCGGTCACCGCGATCCCCGCGAGGAAGTCGAGGTAGCGTCGCCCCTCGCCGTCCCACAGGTGCGATCCCTCGCCGCGGACGAGCAGCTCGAACCGCGGTCCCGCATTCAAGATCAGGTCGCGGTCAGCGCTCTGCCGCCATGAATCAGTGGCCTGCGAGTTCATCCCGCCACCACCTCCGTTCCGATTCCCTTGCTGGTGAAAAGTTCGACGAGCACCGAGTGCGGCACCCGTCCGTCGATGATGGCCGCCGCGTGCACGCCGCCCTCGACGGCGTCGAGGCACGCGGTCATCTTCGGGATCATCCCCGACTCGAGCGACGGCAGCAGCCGCTTCAGCTCGGTCGTGGTGAGGTGCGAGACGAGCGAATCCCGGTTCGGCCAGTCCGCGTACAGGCCCGGTACGTCCGTGAGGACCACGAGCTTGACGGCGCCGAGCGCGGTCGCGAGCGCGGCGGCGGCGGCGTCCGCGTTCACATTGAGCGACTGGCCCGGGTGGTCGAGGTCGGGCGCGATGCTGGAGACGACGGGGATCCGCCCGGCCGCGAGGTGGTCGAGCACCGGAGTCGGATCGACCTCCACGACGTCGCCGACGCGGCCGAGATCCACCTCCTCGCCGTCCACGACGACGCCGCGGCGGCGTCCGCCGAACAGGCCGGCGTCCTCACCGCTGAGCCCGGTCGCGATCGGGCCGTGGCTGTTGATCCTGCCGACGAGCTGCGGGTTGATGTGGCCGGTGAGGACCATCCGTACGACGCTGATCGCCTCGGTCGAGGTGACCCGGTAGCCGCCCTTGAACTCGCTCGGGATCGCGAGGCGGTCGAGCATGTGCGAGATCTGCGGGCCGCCGCCGTGCACGACGACCGGCTGCACGCCGACGTAGCGGAGGTACGCGATGTCCTGCGCGAACGCCTCCTGCAGCTCGTCGCTGACCATCGCGTTGCCGCCGTACTTGACGACGACGATCTGGTCCCGGAACTTCTTCAGCCACGGCAGCGATTCGATGAGGGTCTGGGCCTTGAAGGCGGCCTCTTCGGGGCCGGTCTCCTGCAGGTCGCTCATGAGGAGTACGCGCTGTTCTCGTGCACGTAGTCGTGGGTGAGGTCGTTCGTGCGGATCGTCGCCGTCGCATCGCCGTGCTTGAGGTCGATGACGAGCTCGGTCGCGCGCGGGGTGAGATCCACCTCCTCGCGGGGGCGATCCGGGCCGCCGGCCGTGCACACCCGTACCCCGTTCATGAACACGTCGGTGTCGTACGGGTCGAACGCGGCGCGGGTGGTCCCGATCGCGGCGAGCACCCTGCCCCAGTTCGGATCGTTTCCGAAGATCGCGGCCTTGAACAGGTTGTTCCGGGCGACCGAGCGGCCCACCTCGACGGCGTCCTGCTCGCTCGCCGCACCCTGCACGACGATCGTGATGTCGTGGCTCGCCCCCTCGGCGTCGCCCTGCAGCTTCTTCGCGAGGTCGTCCGCGGCCTCGGTGAGCGCCGCGGCGAACTCGTCGAGGTCGGGACGGATCCCGCTGGCGCCGTTGGCGAGGAGCGTCACCTGGTCGTTCGTCGACATGCAGCCGTCCGAGTCGAGCCGGTCGAACGTGACCCCGGTCGCGCGGCGCAGGGCCGCGTCGGCGTCGACCGCGTCGAGGTCGGCGTCGGTGGTCAGCACGACGAGCATCGTGGCCAGGCCCGGCGCGAGCATGCCCGCGCCCTTGGCCATGCCGCCGATGGTCCAGCCGTCGCGGCGCACGACGACGGTCTTGGCGACCGTGTCGGTGGTCATGATGGCCTCGGCCGCGGCCTGGCCGCCCTCCGCGCTGAGCTCGGCGATCCCCGCCTCGACGCCCGCGAGGACCTTGCCGCGGAACACCTCGTCGCCGGATCCGATCAGGCCCGTCGAGCAGACGACGACGTCGCCCGCGCTCACGCCGAGCAGCTCGGCGGCCTTCTCGGCGGTGAGGTGGCTGGTCTGGAAGCCGAACGCCCCGGTGAAGCAGTTCGCCCCGCCCGAGTTCAGCACGACGGCCTCGACGGTGCGGTCGGCGACGACCTGCTGCGACCAGATGATCGGGTTCGCCTTGGCGCGGTTGCTCGTGAACACCGCGGTGCCGACCTTGCGCGGGCCGCGGTTCACGACCACAGCGACGTCGGCCTTGCCGGTGGACTTGAGGCCGGCGGCGACTCCGGCCGCCTCGAACCCCTGGGGTGCGGTCACGCTCACAGCGTCTCCTCCATCATGGTGCGACTCCGTTCGTCGAGAGCGCCGTGGTCTCCTCGAGACCGAGCGCGATGTTCATGGACTGGATGGCGGCGCCGGCGGTGCCCTTGACGAGGTTGTCGACCGCGGTGACGACCACGACGCGGTTCGCGGCGCGATCGACCGCGAGGCCGATCAGAGCGGTGTTGGCGCCGAGCACGTCGGCGGTGCGCGGGACGGATCCCTCCGGCAGCAGCTGCACGAAGGTCTCGTCGCCGTACGCGCTCTCCCACGCCTCGCGGATCTGCGCGTCGGTCGCGCCGGGCGCGATCGGGGCGGTCGAGGTGGCCAGGATCCCCCGCGCCATCGGCACGATGACCGGGGTGAAGGAGATCCGGATGTCCTCGGCCTTGGCCGCGCCCGTGGCGGCGAGGGCCTGGCGGATCTCCGGGATGTGCCGGTGCGTGCCGCCCACCGCGTACGGGTTCGCGGATCCGAGGATCTCGCTGCCGAGCAGGTGCGGCTTGAGGCTCTTGCCGGCGCCCGAGGGGCCCACCGCGAGCACGGTGACGATGTCGGACGGGTCGATCACGCCGGCCGCGACGCCCGGGGCGAGGCTCAGGCTCACCGTGGACGCGTTGCAGCCGGGGGCCGCGATCCGGGTGGCGCCGCGGAGGTGCTCGCGCTGCTTCACGCCTCCGACGAGCAGCTCGGGCACGCCGTAGCTCCACGGCTCGTGGAACGCGCCGCCGTAGAACGCGTCCCACGCGTCCTGCGAGGTGAGACGGTGGTCGGCGCCCGCGTCGATCACGAGGGGCACGTCTCCGAGCGCGTCGGTGTACTGGCCGGACTGCCCGTGCGGCAGCGCGAGGAACACGATGTCGTGCCCGGCGAGGATCTCGGGCGTCGTGTCCTGCAGGGTGAGGTGCGCGAGGGAGCGCAGGTGCGGCTGGTGCTCGGAGAGCATCTGCCCGGCGTTCGAGTGCGCCGTGACGGTGCGGATCTCGATGTCGGGATGGTTCGCGAGCAGGCGAAGGATCTCGCCGCCCGCATAACCGGATGCGCCGGAGACGGCGACGGTGTACGTCATGCTTCCACCTTAACGGTCGGGCCTGTCGACGACGCTCAGAAGACGCGAGGATGCGCGCGGTCGGCAGGGGTCAGGGGTCGGGCCGGGGCGGCGACACCGGCACTCGACCGCGGAGCGTCGCGGGAGCGCGGGGTCGCCTAGAGTCGGCGGTCGCCCGTGCGGCGTCGGCGCAGCGCAGCGGCACCCGTGAGGGCGGTCGTCTGCAGGGCCGGAAGCATGCCGCGACGATAGCGCGATGTGACGCCCTCGACCAAATCGAGGGCGTCACATCATGCGCGGCGACCTAGTCGCTCAGGTCGGCGGCGGCGAAGAACGCCCGCTCGTGCTCGGAGGAGCGCTCGAACGCGACGCGCATGCGGTGCCGGGTGACCGGATCCGCCGCGGCCGCGAACGCGGACACGAATCCGATCGCCTCCTGCGTGGCCGCCGCGAAGGCCGGATCCGCGTACTCGTCGATCCACGTCGCGAACGGGTGCGCGGGGTCGCCGCCCGCCTCCGCATGCAGCCGGGTGCCGACGTCGGTGTAGATCCAGAAGCACGGCAGCAGCGCGGCGATGAGCACGCCGTAGTCGCCGTCGAAGGCCGCCCCGCGCAGGTGGTCGAGGTAGGCCACCGTGGCGGGCGCCTGGTCCGGCAGCACCACCGCGCCGCCCGTGGACAGCCGGTGCTCGTGCAGCTGCAGCTCGACGACGACGCACTGCTCGGCCGAGTGCGCCCAGAACGCCTGCTCGGCCGCGGTCGGGGCGAGCCGGGACGCCTCGGCGAGGGTGCGCGAGTAGTCGTGCAGGTACAGGGCGTCCTGCGCGAGGTACCAGCGGAAGGACCGCTCGGGCAGGGATCCGTCGGCGAGGCGGCGCAGGAACGGCAGCTCGTCGATCGCGCGGCGGATCGGGGCGATCCCGTCCCACCAGTCCGCGGCCACGCCCTCGGCGGTGGGCGGGATGGCCAGCCCTCCGCGCTCCCAGAGCCCCGCGAAGTGGTTCACCGGGCCGTGCCCCGATCCGACCTGGAGTGCGTGGCCGGCGGCGATGGACTCGCGCAGCCAGCCGCGCACCTCGGCGACGGCCTCGAGCCAGTCCAGGCCCGCGGCGCGACGGGCCGCGAGCGCGGACGACAGCGAGCAGCCGGTGCCGTGCGTGCTGCGGGTCCGGATCCGCTCCCCCGGATACTCGCGGAGGGCGCCGGCGGGGCCGACGAGGGCGTCGGGCGCCTCGTCGCCGCCGAGGTGGCCGCCCTTGACGAGGACGAGCGCCCCGCTGTCGGCGGAGAGCCGCTGCGCCTGGGCGATGGCCGCGGTCCAGCTCGTCGCCTGCTCCTCGCGGACGAGCACGCCGAGCTCGGGCAGGTTCGGGGTGAGCAGATCGGCGAGCGGCAGCAGCGCACGCAGCGCCTGCTCGGCGTCCGCGTCGAGGAGACGATCGCCGGAGGTGGCGACCATGACCGGATCCAGCACGACGGTCGGGGGCCGGTGCACGCGCAGCCAGGAGCCGACCTCCGCGATCACGGCGGCGCCGGCGAGCATGCCGATCTTCACGGCGTCGATCCGCACGTCCTCGGCGAGGGCGTCGAGCTGGGCGCGCAGGAACTCGGTCGGCGGCACGTGCACGCCGCTCACGCCGCGGGTGTTCTGCGCGGTGAGGGCCGTGATCGCGGCCATGCCGTAGCCGCCGTTCGCGGCGATGGACTTGAGGTCCGCCTGGATCCCGGCCCCGCCGGACGGGTCGCTGCCGGCGATGCTGAGCACGCGGGGCGTGCCGGCGGACCCCCAGGCCCGCAGGAGTTTGCGCGCCGCGATCCGCGGATCCGGTGCCGCGCAGATCGCCGAGACCACGGCCACGCCCGCCGCGCCCGCACGACGGAGCGCGGCGACGTCGTCCCGGTCGATGCCGCCGATCGCGACGCAGGGCAGCGGGCTCGCGGCGGCGAAGGCCGCGAAGCCGGCGACGCCGAGCGGGGCCGGGTGGTCGGGCTTGGTCGTGGTCGGGTGGATGACCCCCACTCCGAGATAGTCGACGGTGCCCTCGGGCAAGGCGCGCACGGCGTCGAGGTGCTCGGGGGTGTTCGCAGTGAGGCCGATGATCGCGTCGGGCCCGAGCAGGGACCGGGCGGCGCTGACCGACGCGTCGGACTGGCCGAGGTGGATCCCGTCCACGCGGGCGCCCTGCCGGCGCGCTTCGATGAGTGCCTCGAGCCGGTCGTCGACGACGAGCAGGGCGCGGCCGTCGATCACCGCGGAGAGCTCGACGAGCTGCGCGACGATCTCGGCGTCGGTGGCCTGCTTGTCGCGCAGCTGCACGATCCGGGCCCCGCCGGTCACGGCGGCGTCGACGACCGCCGCGACGCCGCGCGGGCCGCTCAGCGCGCGGTCCGTGACGAGGTACAGGGCCAGGTCCTCCCGGCTCAGCCGGCCGGCTCCGGCGAGCCGGGTCATGCCGTCACCGCCGCGGCGACCTCGACGCGGGCCCGGGCGGCGACGCCGGCCGGTTCGATCGCGGAGAGCGCGTCCAGCAGCCGGACCGCGAAGGATCCGGGGCCCGCTGCTCCCTGCGCCGCGTCCTCCGCGGCGATCGTGTAGACGAGCGTGGCCGCGGCCGCCGCGACGACCGGGCTGTCGCCGGTCTGCCGGGCCGCGCCCAGGAACGCCGCCATGACCGCGCCGAGTGCGCAGCCGCCGCCCGTCACCCGGGTGAGCAGGGCGTCGCCGTTCGCGGTGCGGATCGCGGTACCGGCGTCGACGATGAGGTCGACCGGGCCGGAGACGGCCACGGCTCCCCCGGTGCGCTCGGCGAGCTCGCGCGCCGCGTCGGCGGCGGCCTCGGTGCCGTCCAGCGCGTCCACGCCGCGGCCGCCTGCGGTGCGCCCGGCGAGGGCGAGGATCTCCGAGGCGTTCCCGCGGATGACCGTGGGGCTCAGCGCCAGCAGGTCGCGGGCGAGGCCGGTGCGCACGGGGAGGGCGCCGACGGCCACCGGATCCAGCACCCACGGCGTGCCGGCGGCGTTCGCCCCGCCGACGGCCTCGAGGCTCGCGGCGCGCTGCTCGGGGGTGGGCGTGCCGAGGTTCACCAGCAGGCCCGAGGAGATCCCGGCGAACAGGCCCGCCTCGCCCGTGATGTCGACCATGGCCGGAGCGGCGCCGAGCGCGAGCAGGACGTTGGCGGTGAAGCCGGTCACCACCGAGTTCGTGATGCACTGCACGAGCGGCGGCGCGGCCCGCAGCACGGTGAGGAGCTCCGCGGCGGATCCCGCCACGGCCTCGGAGGACGGCAATTGCAGACGCGCGTTCATCACGACATCCCTTCGCTAGTACGACCTAGATCAGGTTCGACGGGTGTGATCTCAGCAGCTCTTCGCTGCACCCCGTGTCACTGCCGGTCAGTCTAGCGAGACGCCCCGATCCACGAGCTGTGGATCGGGGCGTCTCCGGTGCTGCTCGGAACGTCAGTCGCGGATCTGGGCTCCGAAGCGCTCTGTCGCGACGGCGACGCCGGCGAGCTTGGCCTCGGTGGCCTCGGCGGCGGTCAGCGTGCGGTCGTCGGCCCGGAAGCGCAGCGCGAAGCTGAGGCTCTTGGATCCGGCCGGCACGCCCTCGCCGCGGTAGTCGTCGACGAGACGGACCGCCTCGAGCAGGGATCCGGCGCCCTCAGCGAGCGCCTCGCCCACCTCGGCGGCGGGGATCGCGACGTCGAGCACGAGAGACACATCCTGCGTGGCGGCGGGGTACGTCGACAGCGAGGCGGCGGCGACGCGGGCGCCGGCCAGGGCCAGCACGCCGTCGAGGTCGAGCTCGAGCACGACCGCGCGGCCCGGCAGATCCGCGTCGGCGGCGACCGCCGGGTGCAGCTCGCCGACGTAGCCGACCTCGGTGCCGGCGACCTGCAGCACGCCGGCACGGCCCGGGTGCAGGGCGGCGCGGCTGCCCTGGACGACGTCGATCGCGACACCGGCGGCGTCGGCGATCACGCGCACGGCGTCGAGCGCCTCGCTGAGGCCGTACTCCTCGGCGGCGCGGCCGGGCTGGCGGGGCGTGACGTGGCCGGTGAACAGCGCGGCGACGTGGCGGGCCTGCGGCGGGATCGCGGCGTTCAGCGCGGCGAGGGTCTCGTCCGAGGGACGGACGCCGAGCGGCGGGACCTCGTCGGTGCCGTAGACGACGCCGGGCGCCGGCAGGAACACGACGCCGGTCTCGAAGATCGCCAGATCCACGAGGCCGCGCGCGATGTTGCGGTGCGCGGTCTGCAGCAGGCCGGGGATGAGCGAGCGGCGCAGGTACGGCGCCTGGCCGTCCAGCGGGTTCGCCAGCCGCACGCCGGGCAGCCGCTCGCCGGAGGCGGATCCGTGCCGGTCGTTCTGCTCCTGCGTCGTGAACGGGAACGCCGGGGTCTCCACGAGGCCGGCGGCGGCGAGCGCGTTCGCGACGCGGCGACGGCCCTGCTGCAGCTCGGTGAGACCGCGGCCGGACGGCGGGGTCGGCAGAGCAGCGGGGATCCGGTCGAGGCCGTGGATGCGCGCGACCTCCTCGGCCAGCGTCCACTTGTCGGTGAGGTCGGGGCGCCAGCTCGGCGGGATGACGACCCACCCGGTCCCCGAGTCTGTCGAAGGGTCGACGGCGGTGACCTCGGCGCCGATCATCTCGAGCGCCCCGACGATCTCGTCCTCGGTGTAGTCCACGCCGATGAGGCCCGGCACGAAGGCCGCGGGCAGGTCGATGCCGGCGATGAGGACCTCGCTGAAGAGGGCGCCGCCCTCCTCGGTCAGGGTTCCGCCGGCGAGCTCGACCATGAGGTCGGCGACGCGGCGTGCGGCGACGAACGGGATGAGCGGATCCACGCCGCGCTCGAAGCGCTTGGACGCCTCGCTCGGCAGCTTGTGCCGGCGGGCCGAGCGCGCGATCGTGGTCGGGTCGAACGTCGCGGCCTCGATGAGCACGTTGCGGGTGGTCCCGCTCATCTCGGTCGTGCCGCCGCCCATCACTCCGGCGAGGCCGATCGGGCCGGATCCGTCGGTGATCAGCAGGTCCTCGGCGTGCAGGGTGCGCTCCTGGCCGTCCAGGGTCACCATCTTCTCGCCCTGCGCGGCGCGGCGGATCACGATGCCGCCGTCGAGCTTGTCGAGATCGTAGCCGTGCACGGGGTTGCCGAGCTCGAGCATCACGTAGTTCGTGATGTCGATGAGCACGCCGAGCGAGCGCATGCCCGCGAGCGAGAGCCGCGCGATCATCCACGGCGGGGTCGGCCGGGACGGGTCCACGCCGCGCACGACGCGGGTGACGAACTCCGTCGCGCCCACGTTGCCGCGGATCGGGGCCCGGTCGTCGACGACGGCGGTGCGCCCCGTGCCGGGCTGCAGTTCGGCGAAGTCGCGCTCGGCCGGGTCGCGGAAGACCGCGCCGGTGGCGTGCGAGTACTCGCGGGCGACGCCGCGCATCGAGAAGGCGTAGCCGCGGTCGGGCGTGACGTTGATGTCGACGGCGACGTCGTCGAGGCCGAGCAGCGCGATCGCGTCGGCGCCGACGGGCGCGTCGACCCCGAGCTCGGCGAGGATCAGGATCCCGTTGTGCTCGTCGCCGAGGCCCAGCTCGCGCGCCGAGGCGATCATGCCGTCGGAGACGTGGCCGTAGGTCTTGCGCGCGGCGATCGGGAAGGGCCCCGGCAGCACGGCGCCGGGCAGGGTCACCACGACCTTGTCTCCCACGGCGAAGTTGTGCGCGCCGCAGACGATGCCGCGGACGCCGCCGTTCGCCTCGCCGACGTCGACCTGGCACCAGCGGATGGTCTTGCCGTTGGCCTGCGGCTCGTCCTCGAAGGAGAGCACCTGGCCGACGACGACGGGGCCCGTGATGTCGAAGCCGTGCAGCTCCTCCTCCTCGAAGCCCACCGACACGAGCGACGCGAAGACGTCGTCCGGCGTGGCGTCCTCGGCCACGTCCACGTACTCGCGCAGCCACGAAAGCGGAACGCGCATCACACCACCATCCCGAACTGCTCGCTGAAGCGGACATCGCCCTCGGCCATGTCGCGCATGTCCTGCACGTCGCTGCGGAACATCAGCCCGCGCTCGATGCCCATGCCGAACGCGAAGCCGCTGTAGACCTCCGGGTCGATCCCGGCCGCGCGCAGCACGTTCGGGTTGACCATGCCGCAGCCGCCCCACTCGATCCAGCGCGCGCCGCCCTTGAAGGTCGGGTGCCACAGGTCGAGCTCGGCGGACGGCTCCGTGAACGGGAAGTAGTTCGTGCGGAACCGGGTCCTCGCCTCGGGGCCGAACAGCTGCTTCGCGAAGTGGTCGAGGGTGCCCTTGAGGTGCGCCATCGTGATGCCCTTGTCGACGACGAGGCCCTCGAACTGGGTGAACACCGGCAGGTGCGTGGCGTCGAACTCGTCGGTCCGGTAGACCCGGCCCGGGCAGAGCACGTAGATCGGCACCTCGCGGTCGAGCATCGAGCGCACCTGCACCGGGCTGGTGTGCGTGCGCATGACGAGGTGGCGGGCGGCCGGATCCACGTAGAACGTGTCCTGCTCCTGGCGCGCCGGGTGGTCGACGTCGAAGTTCAGGGCGTCGAAGTTGAACCACTCGTGCTCGAGTTCCGGCCCCTCGGCGATCTCCCAGCCCATGCCGACGAACACGTCGCACACCTGCTCCTGCAGGAGCGAGAGCGGGTGGCGGGCGCCCACCCGGGTGCGGGAGGCGACCGCGGTGATGTCGACCCGCTCGGCCTCGAGCCGCGCGGCGGTCTCGGCCTCGGCGAGCTCGGCCTCCTTCGCGGCGAGCGCCTGCGTGACGCGGCCGCGGCCCTGCCCGATGAGCTTGCCGAACGCGGCCTTGTGCTCGGGGGCGACCTGGCGCATGGACGCGTTCAGGATCGCGAGCGGCGACCCTTCCGCGACGTGCGCGGCGCGGGCGGCCTTCAGCTCGGCGGTGTCGGCGGCGGATCCGATCGCGGCCAGCGCGGCGTCGACGGCGGATTCCACCGCCTCGGGCGTGATGTCAAGGGAAGTCTGTGCGTTGTCGGACACGAGAGTCGAGTCTACCGGCGCGCCCGGGGCCGTCCGAGCGCGCCCGGCGTCAGCGCGGGCCGCCGCCGGCGTCGAGGTTCCCCGCCCTGCCCTGCAACGCGATGACCTCGGTCAGGGTCGCCTCGTCGTCGGCCGCGACGTTGCCGCCAGGGCCGCCGTGCACCTTCGGCGAGCGCCGGGTGCGCGCCTCGAGCCACTTCGCCACGCCGGACAGGATCAGGCACATCGAGATGTAGATCACGGCGACGATGAGCCCGGCCTGCAGCAGCGGGCGCCCCGGCTGCGAGCTCAGGAACTTCGCGTAGTAGATGAGCTCGGGGTAGGTGATGATGAAGCCGAGCGCGGTGTCCTTCAGGGTCACCACGAGCTGGGAGACGATGACCGGCAGCATCGCCCGGATCGCCTGCGGCAGCAGGATGAACGCCATCACGCCGGACTTGCGCAGCCCGATCGCGTAGCCGGCCTCCCGCTGCCCCTTCGGGAGCGCCTCGATGCCGGCGCGCAGCGCCTCTGCGAGGACGGATCCGTTGTAGAGCACGAGGCCGATGACGACGGCGGCGTAGGGCGACATCCGGAACGTCGACCCCGGGATGGAGTTGATGCCGTAGTAGAAGATCATCATCATCACGAGCACCGGCACGGCGCGCAGCAGCTCGATCACGACGGTGACCGGCACGCGCACCCAGGCGTGCTCCGAGAGCCGGCCGATCGCGAGCACGAAGCCGAGCGCGAGACTGCCGACCGCGGCGGCGAGGAAGGCGCTCACCGTGGCCCAGAGCGCCTGCGCGATCCCCTGCCACACCAGGGTGTAGGTGAAGATGTTCCATCGCGCCGCGTCGAACTGCCCCGTGGCCGCGAAGCGGTAGACCACGAAGCCGAGGACCGCGAGCACGACCAGGACGGTCACGACGCCGAGGATCGCGTTGCGGCGCACCGCCTTCGGACCGGGCACGTCGTAGAGAACGGATGCGCCGCTCATCGGACGATCCTCCACTTCTTCTCGTAGTGGCGCTGCAGCAGGCTCAGCAGGAACACCAGGATGACGAACACGACGGCGACCCAGAGCAGGATCTCCATGACGGTGCCGGGCCGGTCCTTCGAGTCGGCGACCGTGGCGCGCAGCGTGGCGAGCTCGGCGATCGCGAATCCGGCGGCGACCGTGGTGTTCTTCAGCAGGGCGATGAACACGCTCATCATCGGAGGCACGACCGAGCGGAACGCCTGCGGCATGACCACCAGGGTCATCACCTGGCCGAACGACAGCCCGATCGCCCGCGCGGCCTCCGCCTGCCCCACCGGGACCGTGCTGATCCCGGCCCGGAGCACCTCGGCGACATACGTCGCCGTGTAGATCCCGAGGGCGACGATGCACAGCCAGATCGTGGGGATGTCCGGCAGATCGAGCTTCGGGTACCCGAACACGAAGAAGAAGAAGACCAGGGTGAGCGGGGTGTTCCGGATCAAGTTCACGTACACGGTGCCCACGCCACGGGCGATCGGCACCGACGAGACCCGCATGGCCCCGACGATCGTGCCCAGCACGAGCGCCAGCACACCGCCGCCCAGGAAGAGCACGACCGTGTTCAGGGTGGCCTCGCCCCACAGGTCGAGGTTGCCCAGCAATGCGTCCACGTTCTTCTCCTTCAGGACGGATGGACTCTACAGAGGCACGGCCGGCGGATCCCCCACCCGCCGGCCGTGCCGGATCATCGTGACGGGGTCACTTCTCCACGGCGGGCTGGGTGAGCTTCATGCCGCTCGCGCCGAGGTTCTTGTCGAAGATCGCCTTCCAGGTCGATCCGCCGTCGGTGAACATCTTGTCGATGAACGTCTGCAGCGCGGTGTCGCCCTTGGTCAGACCCACGCCGTACTTCTCCGTGGTGAACGGCTGGCCGACGACCTTGAGCTCCTCAGGGTCCTGCGCGGCATAGCCGATGAGGATCGCCTGATCGGTCGTGACCGCGTCGACCTGCTTGTTGATCAGCTGCTCGACGCACGCGGAGTACACGTCGAGACCGACGGTCTTCGTGTTCGGGAAGTTCTGCTGGATGTTCTGCAGCGGGGTGGATCCCGTCGCCGAGCACACCGTCTTGCCGGCGAGGTCCTTCTCGCTCTTGATGGCGGTCTCGCTCTTGCGGACGAGGAGGCCCTGGCCGGTGACGAAGTACGGGCCGGCGAAGTCGATGACCTGCTTGCGCTTGTCGGTGATCGAGTACGTGCCGACGTAGTAGTCCACGTCGCCGTTCACGATCGCCTGCTCGCGGTTCGCCGACGGGATCGCCTTGAACTCGATCTTGTCGTCGCCGTAGCCGAGCGAGGCGGCGACCCAGCGCGCGATGTCGATGTCGAAGCCGCTGCGCTTGCCGGTCGTGGCGTCCTTGTAGCCGAGACCGGGCTGGTCCTCCTTGACGCCGATCGTGATCTTGCCGTTCTTGGCGATCCGGTCGAACGTCGGGCTGCCGGTGAGCTTGACGTCCTTGGCGACCTCGAACAGGGGCTTGTCGCTCGTGGGCGTCGTGCCCTCCCCGCCGCCGGGGCTGGTCGGGCTGCCGCTGTTGCAGCCGGTGAGTGCCAGCAGGGCGGCGACCGCGAGGCCGACTCCGGCGAGTGCTCGTGTCTTTCGCATGTGCTTCTCCTTCATTGCAGGTGCTGTGGTGCGGGTGGGGATCGAGCGCGCGGCTCAGTGCGTGAGCAGCTTGGACAGGAAGTCCTTCGCGCGGGCGCTCTGCGGGTTCGTGAAGAACTCCTCGGGCGCGGCCTCCTCGAGGATCCGGCCGTCGGCCATGAACACGACGCGGTTCGCGGCCTTGCGCGCGAAGCCCATCTCGTGGGTGACCACGATCATGGTCATGCCGCTCGCGGCGAGCTCGATCATGACGTCGAGCACCTCGTTGATCATCTCCGGGTCGAGCGCGCTGGTCGGCTCGTCGAAGAGCATCACCTTGGGGTGCATGGCCAGGGCGCGTGCGATGGCGACGCGCTGCTGCTGCCCGCCGGACAGCTGCGCGGGCAGCTTGGCCGCCTGCGCGGCGACGCCCACGCGCTCGAGCAGCTGCATGGCCTCCTTGTCGGCGTCGGCCTTCTTCATGCCGCGCACCTTGATCGGACCGAGCGTGACGTTCTCCAGGATCGTCAGGTGCGCGAACAGGTTGAACGACTGGAACACCATGCCGACGTCGGCCCGGAGCTGCGCGAGCCCCTTGCCCTCGGCGGGAAGCTTCTCGCCGTCGATCGCGATGGAGCCCGACGTGATCGTCTCCAGCCGGTTGATCGTGCGGCACAGGGTCGACTTGCCGGATCCGGACGGGCCGATGATCACGACCACCTCGCCCTTGTGCACGGTGAGGTCGATGTCGGTGAGGGCCTGGAACTCGCCGTAGTGCTTCTGGACGTGGTCGACGACCACGAGGGGACCGCCGAGGGGCGCAGTGGCAGGGGTGGCATCGAGCATGCTGACTCTCCGTTGAATCGACTGGGCCGATGTCCGGCCGCGACTCGACGAGACTATTCAGCGATCGGGCCCGCCGTCCCGGTCCTTGAGGGATTCTTGAGGCGAGTCCGGGAACCCCCGATTCAGCCGTGCGCCTCCCGGTAGTACCGGATCGCGCCCGGGTGCAGCGCGATCGGATCCGTGAAGATCGCCTGCCGACGGTCCAGCAGCGCCGCCGCGGGCACGTCCTGCGCGATGGTCGCACGGGCGTCGAAGAGCGTCTGCGCGGCGTCGTGGATCAGGACCTCGGGGGCGTCCGCGCGGGTCACCAGGTAGTTCGGCACGGTCATCGTCGTCGTGGAGTTCGCGATCCCGTACGCGCCGACCGGGAACTCGGCCTGCCGGTACGCGCCCGCGTGCGACGCGTTGACGGCGTCGACCACGCCGGGGTCGATCGGCAGCAGCCGGACCGGTGTGCTGGTCGCCAGCTTCTCGATGCCGGGGGTGGGCAGGCCGCCCACCCAGAAGAAGCCGTCGATGTCGCCCTTCTGCAGCGCCGCGATCGAGCCCTCCAGCCCCAGCTTCGGGTTGCGGATCGTGGCGGCGTCCACCCCGGCGGCGCCGAGGATCCGCTGCGAGACGACCTCGACGCCGGAGCCCTCCGCACCCAGGGAGATCGCACGGCCGGCCAGATCCCTGATGCCGTGCAGCGGGGAGTCCGCACGCACGACGACGTGCACGTACTCGTCGTAGAGCCGGGCCACGGCGACGATCGGCAACGGCCGGGAGAACGCCCCGGTGCCGGCCACGGCGTCGGCCACGGCGTCGCCCTGCGCGAAGCCGAGCACCGCCGCACCCGCGCCGATCCGCTGCAGGTTGTCCACGGATCCGTTCGTCTGCAGAACCGTGAACCGGGCGCCGAGCCGTTCGGAGAGCACGGCGGCCAGACGCTGGCCGTACGCGTGGTACACGCCCGTCGCTCCCCCGCCGGCGATCGCCTGCGGGTGCTCCGCCCAGCCGCGGTCCGTCGGCGTGCAGGCGGCGAGAGCGACGAGGCACACCGCGCACAACAGCGCGGTGAGGAGCCTGCGCAGCCCGGTCATCGCGCTTCCGCCTCGCGCAGGAGCAGCAGCACCTGCAGACCGCCGCCCTCGGCCGCCTCGACCCGGACGCGGCCGCCGACCGTGGCGAGCAGGTCGGTCGCGATCGAGAGCCCGAGACCGGATCCGGGTGCGCTGTCCGTGCGGGCGCTGCGCCAGTGCCGGTCGGTCGCGTGCGCGAGCTCCTCGCCGGCGAGCCCCGGGCCGTGGTCCCGCACCGAGAGCGTGCAGCCCTCGTCCGTGCGCGCGGCCGTCACGTCGATCCGCGATCCGGCCGGCGAGTACTTCACGGCGTTGTCGATCACGGCGTCGAGGGCGCTCTCCGCGATCGTCTCGTCGGTGGCCGCCTCGACCGGGCCGTCGAGGTGCAGGGCGAGCGAGACGCCCTTCGCCGCCGCCGCGTCCCGCCAGGCGGCGACGCGGCGCTCGGCGAGCGCGCCGAGGTCGATCGGCTCGAGCAGCGGGCCGCCGCCCTCGCCGCGGGCGAAGGAGAGCAGCGTGTCCAGGATCCGGGTCATCCGGCGGCCCTCCTCGCGGGTGGCCTCGACGTCCTCGTCCCAGGTGCGGTCGAGCCCGGTCGCGAGCGACTCGAAGCGCAGCAGGAGCGCGTTCAGCGGGTTGCGCAGCTCGTGCGAGGCGTTCAGGGCGAACTCCTGCTGCCGCGACACGACCCGCTCGATCTCCTCGGCCATCCGGTTGAACAGCCCGATCATCCGGCGCAGCTCCGGCGGCCCGGTGTCGTCGGCGATCCTCGCCTCCATCTCACCGCGCTCGATCGCCTCCATCGCCTGGTCGACCCGGTCCACCGGCTTGAGCACCCAGGCGGCGAGCCGGAACACGACGAGCAGTCCGAGAGCGATCGCGAGCACGGTCACGATCCCCAGCGCGATCCACTGCCGGACGATCTCGGAGCGGGGGGCGTCGACGCTCGCCGACATGACCACCGCCCCGATCACGTCGCCGTCGTCGACGATCGGCTCGACGAGCGACTGCTCGGCGAACTGCCACGGCAGCACGACCGGCTCGGGCAGGTCGCCGCGGCGCCCGGAGAGCGCGAGCTGCACCTTGCCCGCCGTCGGCTCGTCGAGCACGAGGGCGGCGGGGGCGGAGGCGCCCGCGGCGGGCGCCCACGGCCGACCGGTGCGGTCCACGACCACGACCCGGGTGCCGTACAGCTCCTGGTAGCGGCGCAGCTCGCCGTCGAGCACCTCGGCGCTGCCCGAGTGCAGGGCCTGCCGGGCGCTCGTGACGAAGGATCCGAGATCCCCGATCTGCTGCGTGTAGAACGCCTGCTGCACGCTCCTCGAGGCCGCCCAGCCGTACGCGCCGCCGAGCAGCACCAGCACCGCGGCCAGCGGCACGAGGAAGACGACGAACAGCCGGCGGCGCACGGCTCAGAGCCCGGTCAGCCGGTAGCCGACGCCGCGCACGGTCTCGATGAGGGCCGGACGGCCGATCTTGCGGCGGATCGAGGCGACATGCACCTCGAGCGAGCGCGCGAAGCTCTGCCAGTCGGTGTTCCACACTTCCCGGATCAGCCGCTCCCGGGGCACGGCGACGCCCGGGTAGCGGGCGAGCACGGCGACGATGTCGAACTCCTTGCGGGTGAGCTCGACCGCCTCGCCGTCGACGAGGACGCGGCGGGCGACGAGGTCGATCCGCACCCCGTCGATGTCGATGCCGACCGGCCCGGCCTCCCCCGGGAACGCCAGTGTGCGCCGGGTGACGGCCTCGATCCGGGCGAGCAGCTCCTGCACGTCGTAGGGCTTGACGAGGAAGTCGTCGGCGCCGGCGCGCAGCCCGCGGATCCGCTCGTGCACCTGGCTGCGCGCGGTCGCGATGAGGACGGGGACGCCGCTGACCGCGCGGATCCGGCGGCACAGCTCGATGCCGTCGATGTCGGGCAGACCGAGGTCGAGGATCACGACCTCGGTGTCGGTGCCGAGCGCGGCCATGGCGCTGCCGCCGTCCGCGGCGCGTTCGGTGGCGTAGCCGGCACGGCCCAGGAACGCGGAGAGGGCGCCGGCGACGCGCTCGTCGTCCTCCACGATCAGGATCTTCATGCGGCTAGGCGCGCTGAGCGAACGCGCTCTCGTACAGGCAGACGCTCGCCGCGGTGGCGAGGTTCAACGACTCGGCGCGGCCGAAGATCGGCAGCCGCAGCGCGCGATCCGCGAGGGACAGCGCATCGTCCTCGAGGCCGCGCGCCTCGTTGCCGAACAGCCAGGCGGTCGGCCGCGCGAGCACGCCCTCGGCCCGTGCGGCGAGCAGGTCGTCGCCCTTGACGTCGGCCGCCACGACCTGGAGGCCGGCGGCGTGCGCCCGCTCGATGACGTCGGCGAGGTCGCCGCCGACCGAGACGGGGAGGTGGAACAGCGATCCCGTGGTGGAGCGGACCACCTTCGGGTTGTACAGGTCGACCGTCTGACCGGTGAGCACGACCGCGTCGGCGCCGGTCGCGTCGGCCGCGCGGATGATCGTGCCGAGGTTGCCCGGATCCCGGATCTCCTCGCAGATCGCGACGAGGCGCGGATTCGCGGCGAAGATCTCCCGCACCGACGTCGGCGTCTGCCGGGCCACGGCGATGACCCCCTGCGGGGTGACCGTGTCGGCCATCGCGGCGAGGACGAACTCGGTGACGTACTCGAAGCGCACGTCGGCGGCGAGGGCGGCAGCGCGCAGGTCGGCGTGCTTGTCCCAGGCGGTCGGCGTCGCGAACAGCTCGACGATCGCGCCCGGCCGGTACGCCAGCGCCTCACGGACCGCCTGCGGACCCTCGAGCAGGAACAGGCCGGTCTCGGTGCGCGCGCTCCGCTTGGTGAGCTTGGCGACGGCGCGCACGCGCGGGGATCGGGGGTTCTCCAGCACGAGCCCAGTCTAGGGACACTCGCGCGGAGACGACGACGGGGCGCCATCCCGAAGGATGACGCCCCGTCTGAAATGAGGTCGCTGTGCTTCGACGGGCTCAGCAACCGGAGAAGATGCTTACGCGACCGACTTCGGCGCGTTGACGTCCGCGGGCAGAGCCTTGCGGGCGACGTCGACGAGAGCGGCGAAGGTCGCCGGCTCGTTCACCGCGAGCTCGGCGAGCATGCGGCGGTCGACCTGGACGCCGGCGAGACCGAGGCCCTGGATGAAGCGGTTGTACGTGATGCCGTTCTGGCGGGCGGCGGCATTGATGCGCTGGATCCACAGACGACGGAAGTCGCCCTTGCGCTTGCGACGGTCGCGGTACGCGTAGACGAGCGAGTGGGTGACCTGCTCCTTCGCCTTGCGGTACAGACGCGAGCGCTGGCCACGGTAACCCGAGGCGCGCTCGAGGATGACGCGACGCTTCTTCTGAGCGTTGACGGCGCGCTTGACTCTAGCCATTTTCGTATTTCCTGTTCGTCAGATCGGCGCGTCAGCGGCCGAGGAGCTTCTTGGCGACCTTGTTGTCGGCGGCCGACAGAACCTGGTCCTGGTTGAGGCGACGGGTGCGACGGCTCGACTTGTGCTCGAGGTTGTGGCGCATGTTCGCCTGCTGCTTCTTCAGCTTGCCGCTGCCGGTGATCTTGAAGCGCTTCTTGGCACCCGAGTGGGTCTTCTGCTTCGGCATCTTCTCTTCCTTCGTATGGCGCCCAGCTGGGCGACAGGGGTTACCCGCGCGATGCGGGAGTCTGTGGGGCTCGGACGGCCGCGCGGATCACTCCGCGGCGGGCTCCGCCGGTTCGGCCGCGGTCGCGGGCTCCGCCGATCCGGCCGGGGTCCCGGGCGACTTGGCGTCGCGGGCGGCCTGCTTGTTCGCGGCGCGGACGGCGTTCTGCTCGGCCTTCGCCTCGGACTTGTTCTTCAGCGGGGCGATGACCATGACCATGTTCCGGCCGTCGATCGTGGGGTTCGACTCGACGGTGCCGAAGTCGGCGACGTCCTCGGCGAACTTGCGCAGGAGTCGCACGCCCTGCTCGGGGCGCGACTGCTCGCGACCGCGGAACAGGATCATCGCCTTCACCTTGTCGCCCGCCTTGAGGAAGCCCTCGGCGCGCTTGAGCTTGGTCGTGTAGTCGTGCGCCTCGATCTTCAGGCGGAAGCGCACCTCCTTGAGGACCGTGTTCGCCTGGTTGCGACGGGCTTCCTTCGCCTTCTGCGCAGCCTCGTACTTGAACTTGCCGTAGTCCATGATCTTGACCACGGGAGGCTTCGAGTTCGGGGCCACCTCGACGAGATCGAGGTCGGCTTCCTGCGCAAGACGCAGCGCCGCCTCGATGCGGACGACGCCGATCTGCTCACCCGCGGGGCCGACGAGGCGGACCTCGGGGACGCGGATGCGCTCATTGGTGCGGGGATCGCTGATGCGGACTCCTTAGACGATGGTTTCGGCCTCCGTGATCCGGACCGGATCACGGGCGAAATCGGAGATCGTCCCACCCGCCGACATTCAGACGTCGGCGAACACCCTGTGCGGATCCGTACCGGATCTGTCTACCGACGTGAATCGGCGGAGTGTTTGACCCGGTAGCCTTGAGCGGCAAGCGCGGGTGGGAAGTGAATCCTCTTTCGTGCCGGGACGTGAAGCCCCGGAGCCCGCAGAAGTCTACCAGAAGGCAAGGCACCGTGACCACTCACGCTCCCGACGGCCACGAGCACGTCGCCCCCACCCCCGCCGAGACCCCTGCGGACACCGCCGCGGGCGCCGCCCGGGACATCGCCGAGGTCGCCGCGGTCGAGGTCATCACCACCGCCGCCGTGCACCTGCTGAGCGCCGCGGCCGTCAAGGTCGGCCTCGCCGACGACCCCGAGACGCAGAAGGACCTCGACGAGGCGCGCAAGCTCATCAACGCCCTCGCCGGCCTCATCACGGCCGCCGCCCCGGAGATCAGCGACATGCACGCCCGCTCGCTGCGCGACGGCCTGCGCTCGGTGCAGCTCGCGTTCCGCGAGGCGTCCGTGATCCCGGATCCGATCGGCCAGGGCCCCGGCGAGAAGTGGACCGGCCCGGTCAACTGACCCCGGGCAGCGCCCGGGCCGCAGCGGCCAGGGTCCGGGCGACCTCGTGCTCGTCGGTCGCCCAGTTGCTGACCGAGAACCGCAGCACGGACCGGTCGTGCCAGCGGGACGAGGAGGCGTAGGCCTCCCCCTCCGCGCGCAGCGCCTCGGCCCAGGCGTCGGTCCGCTCGTCGGTGCCGAGCGCCGCGCACACCTGGGTGAAGACCACGTCGTTCAGGACGTCCACCCCGGGCAGCTGCCCGAGCCCGACCGCGATCCGCGCCGCGCTGTCCGCCAGCCGGTCCACCAGGGCGACGGTCCCCGACCGGCCCATCGTGCGCAGCGCCGCCCAGGTCGGCACGCCGCGGGCGCGCCGGGACAGCTCGGGCACGCGGTCGTGCGGATCCGAATGCTCCGCGCTGGCCACGCTGGCGAGGTAGGCGGCGGTCATGCCCATCGACGACCGCAGGGCCCGCGCGTCCGCGACGATCGCGACGCCGCAGTCGTAGGGGACGCTGAGGGTCTTGTGCGCGTCGGTCGCCCAGGAGTCCGCCTCCGAGAGGCCCTCCACGAGATGCCGTGTCCGGGGGGACGCCGCGGCCCACAGCCCGAACGCGCCGTCCACGTGCACCCAGGCGCCGACCGCATGAGCGAGCGCGATCGCCTCGGCGAGCGGGTCGAACGCCCCGGAGTGCAGGTTGCCCGCCTGGAGCACGACGATCGCCGGCGCCGTCCCCGCGGAGAGCGCCTCGCCGAGCGCGGCCGGCAGGATCCGTCCCTGGTCATCCGCGGGGACGACGATCGGCGCCCCGAGACCCGCCATCCGCGCGGCGTGGTCGACCGTGTCGTGCCGCTCCGCGCCGACGAACAGACGGATCCGCGGCGCGCCGGCAAGACCGTCGACGGCCGTGCTCCAGCCGGTGCGGGCGAGGACGGCGTCGCGGGCCGCGACGAGGCCGGTGAAGTTCGCCATGGTCGCGCCCGTGACGAAGCCGACGTCGGCGGTCGCCGGCAGGCCGAGCAGGTCGAGGATCCACTCTCCGGCGAGCTCCTCCGCGGCGACGACGCCGGGGGTGGCCGCGCGCATCGCGGTGTTCTGGTCCCAGGTGGACACGAGCCAGTCGGCGCCGAGCGCGGCCGGCTGCGCACCGCCGATCACCCACCCGTAGAACCGCGGGCTGCCCATCGCCATGATGCCGGGCTCCGCCGCGTCCGCGAGCCGGGCCACGACCGCGCCCGCGGGCTCGCCGTCGTCGGGGAGCGCGCGTCCGAGGGCGTCCTTCACGGCGTCCGCGCCGGCGCGGGGCGCGATCGGGCGTTCCTCGAGTCCCTGCCGCCAGGCGAGGGCGCGCTCATGGGCGACCGCGAGCGCCGCCTCGTCCCGGTCCTCCGCGGGATGCGCCATCGCCCCTGCCTCTCCGCCCTGCATCACGGATGCTGCGAGGTCACGCTACTCCGCGGGCGGCGGATCCGCGAGGGTCGTCAGGCGCTCGCGCGCAGGCGCACGGTGAGCGAGTCGACGAGCACGGCGATCCGGTCGTCCGCCGCCCAGCGCTGCGCGAGGCGGGCGAGCACCGCGTCGAGCGTCTCGCGGTCCAGGCCCTGCACGAGCTCGAGGGTGACGACGAGCTCCGGGCCGCGCAACCGCGCCTCCGGGTCTCCCGCGGACACGGCGACGTCGATCACGGCGAGCTCGCTGCCGACGCTCTCCTGCAGGCCTGCGAAGACCTCGGGCGAGAGGAAGCTCGGCTCCCACGGCTGGCCCTGCGCGACGGCCCAGACGGCGGGCCGACGGAGCACGAACTCGGACTCGGATCCGGGATCCAGCACGATCAGCTCGGCGTCGCCGGAGGACGCGGACAGCGCGACGCGTGCGGCCTCGACGGGGATCGGGCGCGCGATCGGATCCCAGGCGCGCAGCGTGTCGACGCTCGTGAACGCCGGCTGCACGGTGCGCCCGTCCGGCGCCGCGACCGTCACGAGCGAGAGCTCCTGCGTCTTGTCGACGGCGAGGCCGGACGGCGCGACGCCCTCCTCACCCTTCTCGGCGACGAGCGGCACGAGCACGCGCGCGGCACGGAAGGCGTCGACGACCTCGGCCTGGGTGCCCTCCCCCGCCCGGAAGCGCGTCAGCGCGAGCCAGAGCGCCGGGTCCGCGGACCCGTCGTCCGCGGCGTGCGGGTTGGACTGGAAGCTCCGGCCCTCCCACGGGACCCCGGCGGAGTCGCCGGTGTTGCCGTGGGCGTGCGCGCCGTTGCCGTGCGATCCGTGCCCGTGGTCGCAGGCCTCAGGATCCGGCGACATCCAGCGCCTCGGCCAGGGTGAACGCGCCCGCGTAGAGCGCCTTGCCGACGATCGCGCCCTCGACGCCGAGCGGCACGAGCTCGCGCAGCGCCGCGATATCGTCGAGGTTGGCGATGCCGCCGGAGGCGACGACCGGCTTCGGGGTGCGCGCCGTGATCTCGCGGAGCAGCTCGAGGTTCGGGCCGCGCAGCGTGCCGTCCTTCGTGACGTCGGTGACGACGTAGCGGCTGCAGCCGGCGTCCTCGAGGCGGTCGAGGACCGTCCACAGGTCGCCGCCCTCCTTGGTCCAGCCGCGGGCGGCGAGAGTCGTGCCGCGCACGTCCAGGCCGACGGCGACGGCCTCGCCGTAACGGGCGATCACGTCGGCGGCCCACTCCGGGTTCTCCAGCGCGGCGGTGCCCAGGTTGATCCGGGCGGCGCCCGACTCGAGCGCGGCCTCGAGGCTCGCGTCGTCGCGGATCCCGCCGGAGAGCTCGACGTTGACGCTGCGGAACTGCTTGATCACGCGGCGCAGGATCGGGGCGTTGCTGCCGCGTCCGAAGGCGGCGTCGAGGTCGACGAGGTGGATCCACTCGGCGCCCTGGTCGACCCACTCGGCGGCGGCGTCGATCGGGTCGCCGTAGCTGGTCTCGCTGCCCGCCTCGCCCTGGGTCAGGCGCACGGCCTGACCGCCGGCCACGTCGACAGCCGGGAGCAGGGTCAGGGAAGGGGCCTGTGCGAACTCGTTCATGTCGTCCTTGATGTGTTGGGGTGTCGAACGGAGAGCGGCGCTCAGAGCGTCGAGATCCAGTTGCGCAGCAGCTGGATCCCCGCCTCGCCGGACTTCTCCGGGTGGAACTGGGTCGCCGAGAGCGGGCCGTTCTCGACCGCGGCGAGGAACCGCGAGCCGTGCGTGGCCCAGGTCAGCTTGGGCTGCGGGAACGGCGGGATCACGTCGAGCTCCCAGGACTGCGCGGCGAAGGAGTGCACGAAATAGAACCGCTCGTGCTCGATGCCGCGGAAGAGCACGCTGCCCTCGTCCGGTTCGACCGTGTTCCAGCCCATGTGCGGGAGGACCGGGGCGTCCAGCTCGGTGACGACGCCCGGCCACTCGCCGAGCCCGTCGACCTCGGCGCCGCGCTCGACGCCGTGCGCGAAGAGCACCTGCATGCCCACGCAGATCCCGAGCACGGGGCGTCCTCCGGCGAGCCGGCGCTCGATGATCTCGTCGCCGCCGTGCGCGGCGAGGGCCTCACGGACGGCCGCGAAGGCGCCGACGCCGGGCACGACGAGGCCGTCCGCCTCGAGCGCCGCGGTGCGGTCGCCGGTGAGCTCCGCGTCGGCCCCGGCGCGGATGAGCGCCTTGACCGCCGAGTGCACGTTGCCGGAGCCGTAGTCGAAGACCGCGACCGTGGGCCGGCGCCCCTCGGCGCCGGTCACAGTGCGCCCTTCGTGGACGGGATGCCGGACACGTGCGGGTCGAGCGCCTTGGCCTGGCGGAACGCGCGCGCGAACGCCTTGAACTCCGCCTCGGCGATGTGGTGCGGGTCGCGGCCGCTGATCACGCGCACGTGCACGGTGAGGGCGGCGTTGTACGAGATCGCCTCGAACACGTGCCGGACGAGGGATCCGGTGAAGTGGCCTCCGATGAGGTGGTGCTCGTAGCCGGCGGGTTCGCCCTCGTGCACGAGGTAGGGGCGGCCGGAGATGTCGACGACGGCCTGCGCGAGGGCCTCGTCGAGCGGGACGAGCGCGTCGCCGTAGCGGGAGATGCCGGACTTGTCGCCGAGCGCCTCGCGGATCGCCTGGCCGAGCACGATCGAGACGTCCTCGACCGTGTGGTGCGCGTCGATGTGCGTGTCGCCCGAGGCGCGCACGGTGAGGTCGGTCAGCGAGTGCTTCGCGAAGGCGGTGAGCAGGTGGTCGAAGAACGGCACGGACGTGTCGATGTGGCTCTGTCCGGTGCCGTCCAGGTTCAGCTCCAGCTCGACCGTCGACTCGGAGGTCGAACGGGCGCGGCGGGCGACCCGCCCGGCAGGGGAACTCGCGGCGGTCATGAAGCCGATCCTACCGAGGCCAGGGCGTCCAGGAACGCGGTGGTCTCCGCCTCGGTGCCCGCCGTGACGCGCAGGTGGTGCGGGATGCCGACGTCGCGGATCAGCACGCCGCGGTCGAACAGCGCCTGCCAGGTCGCGGCGGGATCGGCGACACCGCCGAAGAGCACGAAGTTCGACCAGGACGGGTGCGGCGTGTAGCCGAGCGCCTCGAGGGTCGCCGAGATGCGGTCCCGCTGGGCGACGATCTCGTCGACCATCGCGAGCATGATCGGCGCGTTGCGGAGAGCTGCGACCGCGGCCGCCTGGGTCAGCGCGCTGAGGTGGTACGGCAGCCGCACGAGACGCAGGGCGTCGATGAACGCCGGATCCGCCGCGAGATAGCCGACGCGGGCGCCGGCGAAGGCGAACGCCTTGCTCATGGTGCGCGAGACGGCGAGGCGCGGACGACCCTCGAGCAGCGTGAGCGCGGAGACGGAGTCCTTCGGAGCGAACTCCTGATACGCCTCGTCCACGATCACGATGCCGCGGGACGCCTCGTACACCGCCTCGATCACGTCGATGCCGAGCGGCGTGCCGGTCGGGTTGTTCGGGGCGCAGAGCAGGATCACGTCGGGGTCGTGCCGGCGGATCTGCGCGACCGCCTCGTCGACGGTGAGGTCGTAGTCGGGATCCCGGGTGCCGGCGATCCAGGTCGCCCCGGTGCCCTGCGCGAGCAGCGGGTACATCGAGTAGGTCGGCGCGAAGCCGAAGACCGTGCGGCCCGGGCCGGCGAAGGCCTGCAGGATGTGCTGCAGCACCTCGTTCGACCCGTTGCCCGCCCAGATGTTCGACGCGTCGAGGTCGTGGCCAAGGTAGACGGCGAAGGCCTCGCGCAGCGCCGTGAACTCGCGGTCGGGGTAGCGATTGACCTCGCGCAGCGCGACGGCGATGTCGTCGAGGATGTCGCCGGCGACCTTCTCCGGGACCGGATGGGTGTTCTCGTTCACGTTCAGCGCCACGGGCAGCGGCGCCTGCGGTGCGCCGTACGGGCGCAGGCCGCGAAGATCGTCACGGAGCGGGAGGTCGTCGAGCGAGACAGTCACCCTGCCATGCTAGGCGGCCGCTGCTATGCCGTGGCCCCGCGTGACGGGCTCAGCGCCCGGCGGACGCGTACTGCGCGGGGACCGCGAGGTGCTGGCCGACGGAGATGACGCCGCCGTCGATCAGGTTGAGCTTCGAGATCTCCGCGACCACGTCGCGCGGGTCGGCCTGCGGGGCGACCTCGCCGGCGATCGACCAGAGCGTGTCGCCGGGCTGCACGGTCACGGTCGTGAAGGTGCTGCCCGTGGTGACCTGGCCCGAGGCGAGAGCCGACCCCCCGCTCATGGCGGCGAAGGCGATCGCCCCGGCGACGGGGAGCGCGACCAGGGCCGCCAGCACGCGCCGCCCTCGAGCCGTGATCCGCAGACGCGTGACGGGGGCCGTGGTGGCGAAGGTGATGCTGCTCATGGTGCTTCTCCTCTGACTGGGGTCGGTCCGCCTCTCCCCGGGAGGAGTCCCTCTGTCTGAGGGAACTCCATCCCGGGCCTCTGGAGAGGCGAACCTACGTACCGAAGATACTTTCGAGTTCGAACATCTGTCAACCGTTCTTCGAAAATCGCCTCATCGGCTTCTTCGACACGCTCGAACAGATCTTCCGATTCCGCCCCGTTCTCGGATACGGTTTCGATGTACAGACCTCACCACGGACCACCGACATTCGAACCGCGACTGCGGAAGGACGCATTCCGGGACCGGATCCACGTGGCCCGCGCACCACGAAGGAGACGGCATGAGCGCCGGAGCGAATCCCGAGTCCGAGGCTCCGCGCACGCGGCGTCGGAAGAGCCTGAGCGCCAAGCAGATGGCGATCCTCGAGGTCATCCAGACCTCGATCGCGCGCCACGGCTACCCGCCGAGCATGCGCGAGATCGGCGACGCCGTCGGGCTGAAGTCGCTGTCCAGCGTCACCCACCAGCTGGGCCAGCTCGAGCTGAGCGGCTACCTGCGTCGCGATCCGGGCAAGACCCGGGCGATGGAGGTCCTCATCGACCTGCCCGGCCTGTCCACGGAGAACCCCGCCGACACCGCCCCCGCGGTGGGCGACGCGGCGCTGGTGCCGCTCGTCGGCCGGATCGCCGCGGGTGTGCCGATCACGGCCGAGCAGCAGGTCGAGGAGATCTTCCCGCTCCCCCGGCAGCTCGTCGGCAAGGGCGACCTGTTCATGCTCAAGGTCTCCGGCGAGTCCATGATCGACGCCGCGATCTGCGACGGCGACTGGGTCGTGGTGCGCTCCCAGGGCACGGCGGAGAACGGCGAGATCGTCGCCGCGATGCTCGACGGCGAGGCGACCGTGAAGACGTTCCGCCGCCGCGACGGGCACCTCTGGCTGCTCCCCCGCAACAGCGCCTTCGAGCCGATCCTGGGCGACGACGCCACGATCCTCGGCAAGGTCGTGGCGGTGCTGCGCGCGGTCTGACCCTTCGGCAGGCTCAGGGACCAGAGGAACGCCGAAGCCCTCCCGGACGGATCCGGGAGGGCTTCGGCGTTTCAGAGCCTCTCGAGCGGCTCGGCGCCCGATCAGGCCGAGACGACGACGTCCTCGCGGACGCGGCGCGTGGCCTCGACGATGTTGGCCAGCGAGGCGTTGGTCTCCTCGTATCCACGGGTCTTCAGACCGCAGTCCGGGTTCACCCAGAGCTGACGGGTCGGGATCTCCTGCACGGCGCGGCGCAGCAGCGCCTCGACCTCGGCGGCCGTGGGCACGCGCGGCGAGTGGATGTCGTAGACGCCCGGGCCGATGCCGTGGTCGAAGCCGGCCGCGGCGATGTCGGTGACGACCTCCATGCGGCTGCGCGCGGCCTCGATCGAGGTGACGTCGGCGTCCAGCGCGCGGATCGCGTCGATGACCACGCCGAACTCCGAGTAGCAGAGGTGGGTGTGCACCTGCGTGGCCGTCGCGGCGCCCGCGGTGGAGAGGCGGAACGAGGCGACGGACCAGTCCAGGTACGCCGGCTGGTCGGCCTTCTTCAGCGGCAGCAGCTCGCGCAGCGCGGGCTCGTCGACCTGGATCACGCCGATGCCGGCGGCCTCGAGGTCGGCGATCTCGTCGCGCAGAGCGAGGGCGACCTGGTTCGCGGTCTCACCGAGCGGCTGGTCGTCGCGGACGAACGACCAGGCGAGGATCGTGACCGGGCCGGTCAGCATGCCCTTCATCGGCTTCTCGGTGAGCGACTGCGCGTACTGCGACCAGGCGACCGTGATCGGCGCCGGGCGGGACACGTCGCCCCAGAGGATCGACGGGCGGGTCGCGCGGGATCCGTAGGACTGCACCCAGCCGTTCTCGGTGACGTCGAAGCCGTCGAGGTTCTCGGCGAAGTACTGCACCATGTCGTTGCGCTCGGGCTCGCCGTGCACGAGGACGTCGAGGCCCAGCTCCTCCTGCAGCGTGACGACCCGGCCGATCTCCTCGCGGAGGAAGCCGTCGTACTCGTCCGCGGTGATCTCGCCACGGGTGAACTGCGCGCGGGCGCGGCGGATGTCGCCGGTCTGCGGGAAGGATCCGATCGTGGTGAGCGGCAGCGCGGGCAGGCTGAGGGCGGCGTCCTGCGCGGCGACGCGGGCCTCGTAGTCGCCGCGGTCGAAGTCGGCGTCCGTGAGGGCCGCGGTGCGGGTGCGGACGGCGTCCACGCGCACGCCGGGGGCGCCGAGGCGGTCGGCCAGGGCGGCGGAGGCGGCGTCGAGCTCGGCGGCGATGGCCGCGCGTCCCTCGGCGAGACCACGGGCGAGGGTCACGACCTGCGCGACCTTCTGGTCGGCGAAGGCGAGCCAGCTCACCAGGCGCGCGTCGAGCTTGGACTCGTCCTCGACGTCGTGCGGCACGTGCTGCAGCGAGGTCGAGGTGGACGCGGCGACGCCGGCGGCGCCGAGGCCGCGCAGGGCCTCGAGCGTGTCGAAGGCCGCGGCGAGGTCGCCCCGCCAGATGTTGTGGCCGTCGATGACGCCGCCGACGAGGACCTTGTCGGCGAGGCCGTCCACCGCCGCGGGCACGGTGCCGCGGACGAGGTCGAGGCCGATCGCCTCGATCGGGGCGGCCGCGAGCACGGCGAGGTTGGCGTCGAGGGCCGCGTAGGGCGCGGCGACGAAGATCGACGGACGCTCCGCGAGCCCGCCGAGGACGGCGTAGGCGCGCGCGGCGGCCTCGCCCAGTTCGGCCACGGAGGCGGGCAGCGACTCGCTGACGAGCGCGGGCTCGTCGAGCTGCACCCACTCGGCGCCGGCGGCCTTGAGCGCGGCGAGCAGCTCGGCGTAGACCGGCACGAGGTCGTCGAGGCGGGACAGCGGGTCGAAGCCCTCGGGGGCGTCGTCGGAGGCCTTCGCCAGGGCCAGGAAGGTAACCGGGCCGACGACGACCGGGCGGGTGCGGAAGCCGGCCTCGGCCGCCTCCTGCACCTGGCGCACGATCCGGTCGGAGGAGAGCGAGAACACGGTCTCCGGTCCGATCTCCGGCACGAGGTAGTGGTAGTTCGTGTCGAACCACTTGGTCATCTCGAGCGGGGCGCGCTCGCCCTCGCCGCGGGCGATGGTGAAGTACGCGGGCAGGCCGATCGTGCCGTCCGCGGCGCGCAGGTCCTCGAACCGGGCGGGGATCGCGCCGACCGTGACGGCCGCGTCGAGCACCTGGTCGTAGTAGGAGAACGACTCCGGGATCGCCGAGTCCGCGCGGCCCAGGCCCTGCTCGGCGAGGCGCTCGCGGGTCGCGGCGCGCAGGCCCTTGGCGGTGCCCTCCAGCTCGGCCTCGTCGATCCGGCCCGCCCAGAACGCCTCGACGGCCTTCTTGAGCTCACGGCGACGCCCGATGCGCGGGTAGCCCAGGATGGTGCCCTCGGGGAATGCGGTCATGTCGGTCCTCTCTGACGGATGGTGTGGGAAGCGGCTCAGTGCGCGCCGCTGGCTTGAAGGATCCCGGCGTCCTCGAGGACGCCGAGGACGGTCCGGTGCTGGTTGAAGGCGTACAGGTGCACGCCGGGGGCGCCGCCGTCGACGAGCTCGCGGACGAGTGCGGCGGCGTGCGCGATGCCGATCTCGGTGCGACCCTCGACGGTGGGCTCGACCTCGAGCGCGATCGACAGCTCGGCCGGCAGCTCCTCGCCGCTCAGCTCGAGCACACGACTGAGGCGCGCGGGCGAGGTGATCGGCATGATGCCGGGCAGGATCGGGATCGTCACGCCCGCGCGACGGGAGCGCTCCACGAAGGCGAAGTAGTCGTCCGGATGGAAGAACAGCTGCGTGATCGCGAGGGTCGCGCCCGCGGCCTGCTTGGCCAGCAGCGCGTCGATGTCCTGGTGCCGGTACGTCGACCGCGGATGCCCGTTCGGGTACGCGGCGACCGCGATGTTGACCTTCCGGCGCGGCGTCACCTGCACCGCTCCCGGCACGCCGGGGATGGGGCGCTCCTGGTAGGGCGCGCGCTCGGCCTGCGCCCGGTCGATGAGCTGAACCAGCTGGGCCGAGCTCTCCAGGTCACCGAGGAACGGCTCGCTCTCGTCGAGCGGCGGGTCGCCGCGCAGGGCGAGGAAGCTGAGGATCCCGGCGTCCAGGAACTCGCGGATCAGGCGCGAGGCGCCGGCGTAGGTGCTCCCCACGCAGGTGAGGTGCGCGAGCGGTTCGACCGAGGTCTGCTCGCGGATGTACCGCAGCACGTCGAGGGACCGGCCGCCGACGGATCCGCCCGCGCCGTACGTCACCGAGATGAACCGGGGCGATGCGGCGGCGAGCTGCTGGATCGTCTCGTGCAGCGCCTCGATCGGGGCAGGCGTGCGCGGCGGGTACAGCTCGAAGGAGATCGGGACGCGCGGCGCGGTCGCCCCGGCAGGGGCGAAGGGCGGCGCGTCGAACGACATGGTTCTCCAGGAGTCGGGGCAAGCGGTTCCCCCACGGTAGGCGGCCCGCCGCTCACCGCGCACACTGTGTTTCGCCATGTGTCACCTCCGGCGCGATGCGGCGGCGCGGCCGCTCTCCTAGGCTCGGGACATGCCCTCTCCGTACGGCTCCTGGCCCTCTCCGCTGTCCGCCGCCGACCTCGCCACCTCCGGCGTCCGCCTCGACGGCGCCCGGTTCGTCGCCGGCGAGCCGTGGTGGGGCGAGACCGTGCCCGCCGAGCGCGGGCGGATGAGCGTGCGCCGCTGGGCGGACGGCATCGCCGTCGACGTGCTGCCGGTCCCGTGGAGCGCCCGATCGCGCGTGCACGAGTACGGCGGCGGTTCCTGGACGGCCGCCGACGACGGCACCCTCTTCTTCGTGCAGGACGACGACCAGCGCGTGTACCGGCTGGACCCGGGATCCGCGGATCCCGTGCCGCTCACGACCCGGGGCGCGAACCACGGCGGCCTGACCCTGCAGCAGGGCCGGCTGTTCGCGGTGCAGGAGGACCTCGGACTGCCGCTGCACCTGCGCGGGATCGTGGAGATCCCGCAGGACGGATCCGCGGCCGACGACGACACGGCGCTGAGGTTCGTCGTGCGCGGCCCCGGGTTCTGCGCGCACCCCGCGCTCTCCCCCGACGGCACCCGGATGGCGTTCGTCTCGTGGAACCTACGGCGGATGCCGTGGGAGCAGGCGCACCTCGCCCTCGTCACGATCGGCGAGGACGACATCGAGTGGGCTCCCGCCCGCGCCGCCCTGCAGCCGCAGTGGCTCTCCGACCACGAGCTGCTCTACGCCGATGACCCCACCGGGCGATGGAACCTGCGCCGGATCCGCGTCGACGGCGTGGACGCGGTGGGCGGGTCCGAGCCCGTCGCCCCGGCGGACGCCGACACCGGCGGCGGGCTGTGGGTGCTCGGGCAGCGCTGGTTCCGCGCGCTCGACGACGGCCGGATCGTGGCGATCCGGACGAACGGGTCGGACGAGCTCGTCCTCATCGACAAGGACGGATCCGCCGCCGCATTGCCCGTGCCGATGGACGCCGAGCTCAGCATCGTCGACCAGGACGGCACGCGCGTGCTGATCACCGGGCAGGGCGGAGGGGTCACGCCCGGGCTCTGGCTCGTGGACGTGGGCTCGGGCGCCGGGGACCGGACCGTGCGGGCGGTCCGCGGCGGGGAGCCGGCGGATCCGGACTGGATGCCGCCCGCGCAGTCGATCACGGTCGACGGCCCGCACGGACCCGTGCACAGCTTCCTGCACCCGCCCGCGAACCCGCACGAGACCGCGCCGGACGGCGAGCTGCCACCCTACGTCGTGTCCGTGCACGGGGGCCCGACCGGGCACGTGAGCGGATCCGTCGCGCTCTGGATCGGCTACTTCACCAGCCGTGGGATCGGCGTGCTCGAGGTGAACTACGGCGGCTCGAGCGGTTACGGCCGCGCCTACCGCGAGCGTCTGGACGGCCAGTGGGGCGTCGTGGACGTCGACGACGTGCTTGCGGCCGCGCAGGGCCTCGCCGACGCCGGGATCGCGGACGCGCGCCGGATCGCCGTGCGCGGCGGCTCGGCGGGCGGCTGGACGGTGCTCGGCGCGCTCGTCCGCGGCGGGGCGTTCTCCGCCGGGATCGACCGCTACGGCGTCGCCGACGCGCGGATGCTCGCGACCGACACGCACGACTTCGAGCGGCACTACCTGGACGGGCTGATCGGGCCGCTTCCCGAGGCCGAGCAGGTGTACCTCGACCGCTCGCCGCTCACCCACGCGGACCGGATCGACGTGCCGGTGCTGATCCTTCAGGGCGCGGACGACAAGGTCGTGCCGCCGTCGCAGTCCGAGGCGATCCGCGACGCGCTGGCCGCCCGGAGCGTGCCGCACGAGTACGTGCTGTACCCCGGTGAGGGCCACGGCTTCCGCCTCACCGAGACGATCGTGCACTCCGCGGAGGCCGAGCTGCGCTTCCTCGGCGAGGTGTTCGGCTTCGAGCCGAGGCTGTAGCCGGTCCCGGAGCGGCCGGTCAGTCCCCCATGCGGTTGCGGGTGCGCATGGCGCGCTCCGCCTCGCGGGTGTCCTGGCGCTCGCGCAGGGTCTGCCGCTTGTCGTACTCGCGCTTGCCCTTGGCGAGAGCGATCTCGACCTTGGCGCGGCCGTCGGAGAAGTACAGCCGCAGCGGGATGAGCGTGTAGCCGCCCGCGGAGACCGCGTGCGAGAGCTTCGCGATCTCCTCCTTGTGCAGCAGGAGCTTGCGGACCCGCTTCGCGGAGTGGTTCGTCCAGTGCCCCTGCGAGTACTCCGGGATGTGCACCGCGTCGAGGAACGCCTCGTTGCCCTTGATGAAGGCGTAGCCGTCGGTGAGGTTCGCGCGCCCCTGGCGCAGCGACTTCACCTCGGTGCCGGTGAGCACGAGCCCCGCTTCGTACGACTTCTCCAGGTTGTAGTCGTGACGCGCGCGACGATTGGTCGCGATGACCTTCTCCCCGCGTTCCCTGGGCATGGTTGTCTCCTGCGGTGCTCGATGGCGGATCCGGCCGGATGGCCAGCCCGTCAGTATACAGATCCGCGCCGCCGGCCGTGCGCGTCCACCGGAGTCACAGGTAGCCGGACAGGGTCATCGTCGTCAGCGTCGTCGCGGAGACGAGGATCCAGAGGATCCCGCCCAGCAGGAGCGGCTTCCAGCCGGCGACGCGGATGGCGACGAAGTCGGTGGACAGCCCGATCCCGGCGAGCGCCGTCGCGACGAGGAACACGCTCACCTGCTTCAGGACGTCACCGGCACCGGACGGGATCAGCCCGGCCGAGTTGATCAGCGCGACCACGAGAAAGCCGATCAGGAACCACGGCACCAGGGTCAGCGCCCGCTTCGGCGACAGGGTGGTGCCGGCACCCGTCCGCCGCGCGTCGAGGACGGCGAGGCCGACGCTGATAGGGACGATCATGAGCGTGCGGACGAGCTTCACGACGACCGCGAAGCCGAGAGCCGCGGATCCGTACACGCTCGCCGCCGCGACGACCGAGCTGGTGTCGTTCACGGCCGTGCCTGCGAACAGCCCGAACGCCTGCGGCGACATGCCGAGCAGGTGCCCGATGAGCGGGAACGCGACGATCGCGAGGATGTTGAACAGGAAGATCGTCGACACGGCGTAGGCGATCTGCGCGCTCTTGGCGCGGATGACCGGCGACACCGCGGCGATGGCCGACGCTCCGCAGATCCCCGTCCCGACGCCGATGAGGGTGGCGATGGCCGGATCGATGCGCAGCGCCCGCCCGATGCCCCAGGCGGCGAGCAGGCAGACCGCGAGCGAGGCGAGCATCACGGGCAGAGACCGGGCCCCGACCTGCAGCACCGCGCCGATCGAGAGCTGCGCGCCCAGCAGCACCACCGCGCACTGCAGCACGAACCGGCTCGCGAACCCCACCCCCTCGACGGCGCGCCCGGTCGGAGGGCGCACGACCGCGATCATGAGGCCGATCAGCACGGCCGGGATGGCGGCCCCGAGAACGGGGACGACGCGGCCGATCGCGGTGGCGACGGCGGCGATCGCGACGCACAGCAGCACCCCGGGCAGCACGCCCCGGCCGCGGGTCGTCAGTCGGTGCGGCAGCGTGGCGACGGGCGTGAACTCCATGCTCCCAGCGTTCCGCGCGCCGAATGCTCCGGCCAGACCAGGACTCTTGTACGGTTACAAGAAGGAGTTGTGACCCTTGGACATCGTGGACATCCGCCCGCTGCGCGCCCTCGTGCAGATCGCCGCCGACGGCAGCATCTCGCGCGCCGCGCTCGCCCTGGGCGTCACCCAGCAGGCGCTCTCCGCCCGGATCCGCGCCTTCGAGCGCGAGATCGGCGTCGAGATCCTGCACCGCTCGCCGCGCGGCACCACGCTCACCGCGGAGGGGGACCTCGTCGTCGCCTGGGCGCGCGAGGCTCTGACCGCGATGGACCGGTTCACGTCAGCCGTCCGGTCGCTGCAGCACCACGCGGAGACGGATCTCGTCGTCGCGGCGAGCCAGACCGTCGCGGCGCACCTGCTGCCGGGCTGGGTGGTCGCCCTGCATCGGCGTCAGCTCGCCCGCGGCCAGCAGCCCACGCCGGTCGTGCTGGACACCGCGAACAGCGACGAGGTGCTGCGGAAGGTGCACGACGGCGAGTGCGCGGTCGGCTTCATCGAGGCGCCCCGCGCGCCGGGCGATCTGGGATCGCGGGCGGTGCACTGGGACCGGATGATCGTGGCCGTCGGCGTGGAGCATCCCTGGGCCGGGCGGGGGACGGTCGGCTTCGCCGAGGTCTCCGAGACGCCGCTCGTGGTCCGGGAGAACGGCAGCGGCACCCGGGCCGCCCTGGAGAGGGCGCTGACCGCGGCCGGGTTCCCGATCGCGACTCCCGCGGCCGTGCTCTCCACGGAGGCGGCGATCCGCTCCGCCGTGATCGCCGGCATCGGACCGGCCGTCCTCAGCGAGCTCGCCGTCGCCGACGACGCCGCGCTCGGACGGCTGCGCACCCTGGAGCTGGATCCGGTGCCGCTGCGCCGCCCGATCACCGCCCTGTGGCGCGGCGGCGATCGCGACCTGCACGGGCTCGCCCGCGAGCTGGTCGACGTCGCGTCCTCGCCCGCGGCGGATCAGCGGGCCTGACGACGCGCCGCCCGACCCGTGGCTCAGGTGCGCGGCGCTACGCGCGCAGCCAGCGCCGGATCGCGAACCCGGCCGACAGCGCCGCGAGGATCACGCCGATGCCGATGAGCACAGGGACGACGAGCGCCGCGTCCGACAGCCCCACCCAGGTGGTGATGAACGGCACCCGTTTGCTGAGGTAGTCGTGCACGCCGAACTGCACGCCGAGCATCACCGCGGCGCTCGCGAGCACGGATCCGATCACCGCCGCGAACACGCCCTCCAGCACGAACGGGGTCTGGATGAACCGGTTCGAGGCGCCGACGAGCCGCATGATGCCGATCTCCCGCCTGCGCGCGTACGCGGAGAGCCGGATCGTCGTGGCGATCAGCAGCACTGCGGCGATGAGCATGAGCACCGCGATGCCGACCGCGACGTAGGTCGCGACCGTGAGCGCGTTGAAGAGCGGATCCAGGTATTCGAGCTGGTCCTTCACCTCGTCGACGCCCTTGACCCCCGCGAACGCCTCGACGATCACCGGCGACTGGGTCTGGTCCTTGAGGTTGACCTTGAACACGGCGTTGACCTGGTCGGCGGTGAGCACGCCGGCGTAGTCCTTGCCGACGAGCTTGAGCGTGTCCTGGTAGGCCTGGTCGGCGGTCTCGAAGTTCACCTGGGAGATCAGCGGCTTGAGCGTGGAGCTGTCGAGCTCGGCCTGCACGGCCTTGATCTGGTCCCCCGTGGCGGGGGCGCTGCCCGCGCAGTTGGCGCTCGTGGACACGGAGGAGCACATGTAGATCGCGACCTGCGCGCGGTCCTGCCAGTAGGCGCGCATCGTGCCGATCTGCGCCTGCATCAGGATCGCGGCGCCGACGAACGTGAGTGAGACGAAGGTCACCAGCACGACCGAGATCACCATCGAGGCGTTGCGGCGCAGGCCCGTGAGCGCCTCGGAGAGGATGAGTCCGTACCTCATGACGTCGGACCCACTTCCTCGTCGTCGCCGGTATCGAGCCCGAGCCGGTCGGCGACGCCGAGCTCGGCGATCTCGACGTTCGGGATCATGATCGGGTGCGTCGCGGGGCGCGGCTCGTCCGCGGGCTTCACCGTGGCCTGCGCCGGCGCGGGCTGCTCCCGCTTCTCGGGGGCGGGCGGGGGAACGGGGATCGGATCCGCGATCGCGGCCTCGGTCTCGCGGTGCACCTCGAGCACCGCGGTCAGTGCCGCGGTGGCGGCCGCGCCTCGGATCGCCTCGGGCGCCAGTCGCGGCACGTTCGAGGTGTCGCCGTAGCCGCCGCCGGCCTCGTCGCGGACCATCTCGCCGTCGCGCAGCTCGATCACGCGGCGCTGCATCTGGTCGACGAAGGCGGCCTCGTGCGTGGCCATCAGCACCGTGGTGCCACCGGCGTTGATCCGCGCGAGCAGCTGCATGATGTCGACCGAGGTCGCCGGGTCCAGGTTTCCGGTCGGCTCGTCGGCGAGCACGATCTGCGGGCGGTTCACGATCGCGCGGGCGATGGCGACGCGCTGCTGCTCGCCGCCGGAGAGCTCGTGCGGCAGGCGCTTCTCCTTGCCGGACAGGCCGACCAGGGCGAGGGCCTCGGGCACGGCCTGCTGGATGAACCCGCGGGAGGCGCCGGTCACCTGCAGGGTGAAGGCGACGTTCTGGTAGACGGTCTTCGAGGGCAGCAGCCGGAAGTCCTGGAAGACGGAGCCGATGCTCCGGCGGAAATAGGGGACCTTGCGGTTCGCGATGGTCTTCAGGTCGCGCCCGAGCACCGCGATGCGGCCCGACGTGGGCGACTCCTCGCGGAGGATGAGCTGGAGGCAGGAACTCTTCCCGGATCCCGACGCGCCGACGAGGAAGACGAACTCGCCTCGCTGCACCTCGAAATCGACCCCGGAAAGCGCGGGACGCTTCGTCCCGCGATAGCGCTTGGTGACGTTCTCGAATCGGATCATGGCGTCTAGAGCCTAAGCGGGCCCCGCGTCGAGCCCGCGAGCGACACCCCCGGCGGTGCGGTTCGCCCGGCCGATGAAACGGCTGGGAGCGCACCCCGGGGCGCCATGGCGGACGGCCGCTAGGACGGCTCCATGCCGATGACCGCCACGATGAACATCACGACGGCACCGAACACGATCAGGACCAGCGCCGATTCACCGATCGTCTTCCACGTTCTGGTCGCGCTCATGACCTCACCGGCTCTCTTCGGATCGCGTTCATGTCGGAACTCGAGTCTACCGCCGCGCGGGGCCGCGGTCACAGGGCCCCGCGCGATCCTCCGATCAGAGCCGGACGTAGACCGGCGAGCCCCAGATCGGGCGGTGTTCGACGAAGCGCCCCCAGTCGGGCGAATCGATCATCCCGCCGGACCCGTCGTAGATCCCGATGTGCTGGCCGGGGTACCAGAGCAGATCGCCGGCCCGCGCCTCGGCGGGCGAGATGACGGTGCCCATCGCGGCCTGGTGGTCGGCGCCGCGGGGCAGGGAGATCCCGAAGTGCGCGAACACGTACTGCACGAGCCCGTCGCACGAGAACGAGTCGTTCGGGTTGTTCCCCGTCCCGTACGGGACCACGCCGACGAACCGCTGGGCGTACGCGATGACGGCCGAGCCGGAGTACGACTGCGCCGCCACGTCCGCCGACGACGACGCGGACGCGGTCGCCGCGCTCGTCGCCGCGGGAGCCGGCGGCGGGGGCGGCGGAACGTAGACCACGAACGCGCCGCGGACGGTGCCGGGCTGCTGTGCAGCTGCTGTCACGGTGTAGGACTGCGGGGGTGCGACGATCGAGACCGTCCTGGTCTGCTCCGGGTCATCGGCCGGGTGGGCCGCATACGCCGCGGTGGCGGCAACAGGGACGGTCAGGGCCGCGATCGCACAAGCGGCAGCCAGTCTTCGGGTGAAAGGCATCGGGGCCGACCATATGTCGGCCACCCGGGAGGAACCCGGGAATTCCCTCAGTCCTCGTCGTCCTTGCGCTTGCGCCAGCGGATCCCCGCGGAGATGAAGCCGTCGAGGTCGCCATCGAAAACGGTGGCAGGGTTGCCCGACTCGTGCCCGGTGCGCAGGTCCTTGACGAGCTGCTGGCCGTAGAGGAAGTAGGAGCGCATCTGGTCGCCCCAGCTCGCCGTGATGTTGCCGGCGAGCTCCTTCTTCTTCGCGGCCTCCTCCTCCTTCTGCAGCAGCAGCAGGCGGGTCTGCAGCACGCGCATGGCGGCGGCGCGGTTCTGGATCTGCGACTTCTCGTTCTGCATCGACACGACGATGCCGGTCGGGAGGTGCGTGAGGCGGACCGCGGAGTCGGTCGTGTTGACCGACTGGCCGCCGGGGCCGGAGGAGCGGAACACGTCGACGCGGATGTCACCCTCGGGGATGTCGACCTCGGTCGCCTCCTCCATGAGCGGGATCACCTCGACGGCCGCGAAGGACGTCTGGCGCTTGTCGGCGGACCCGAACGGGCTGATCCGGGCGAGGCGGTGCGTGCCGGCCTCGACCGACAGGGTGCCGAACGCGTACGGCGCGTCGACCTCGAACGTCGTGGACTTGATGCCCGCGCCCTCGGCGTAGGACGTGTCCATGACCTTCACCGGGTACTTGTGCCGCTCGGCCCAGCGCAGGTACATGCGCAGCAGCATCTCGGCGAAGTCGGTGGCGTCGTCTCCGCCCGCGCCGGAGCGGATCGTGACGATCGCGGCGCGCTCGTCGTACTCGCCGTCCAGCAGGGTCTGCACCTCGAGCTGGCTGATCGTGTCGGTGAGGGAGGCCAGCTCGGTGCGCGCCTCGGCGGCGGAGTCCTCGTCCTCCATCTCGTTGGCGAGGTCGATGAGCACCTCGAGGTCGTCGAGGCGCTGCTCGACCTCGGTGACGCGCTTGAGCTCGGCCTGCTTGTGGCTGAGCGCGCTGGTCACCTTCTGCGCCTTCTCCGGGTCGTCCCAGAGGTCGGGAGCGCCGGCCTCCTCGCTGAGGCGTGCGATGTCGGCGCGGACGGCGTCGACGTTCACGACCTCGCGGATGTCGCCGAAGGTCTGTCGGAGGGCCGCGATGTCGGCGGCGAGATCGAGTTCGAGCATGGCGGATCCAGACTATCGCGCACGCCCGTGCGGCGACGACCAGCGGGGCGTCGATCCGCACGCGACGAACCGCGTCCGTCGCGGAGCGCAACCGGCGAACACTTGTCACTTTCGAATCTTTGTTCTATACTGAGCGTATGGTGAGCAGCGAGGATCACGACACGCGGCTGGCGACCGCGAGCGAGGTCGTCGGTCATGTTCTGAGCGAGCTTTCTCGCAGCGATCATGAGGCGAATCGCCAGGGCGCCCTGCGATCCGAACGGATCCTGGAAGTGATCGGACTCGCGCGCCGACACCCCGACCTCTACACGGACGACGCGGACCCCGTCTTCGCCGAACGAGCGGCGGTCATGGATATCGCGGTGCGACTGCAGCTCTCCGAGGATCACGTGCGCGGCATGCAGGCGACAGCCGAGTTCGCGCGGTCGCTGCTCCCCGGTGTGTGGGATCGCGCGCGCAACGGATTCGCCTCCCCCGCGGTGGTGCACGACATCGTCTCGCGCGCGAGGGTGCTGGAGGCCCCTGTCGGTGCGCCGGACGACGTGGGAGACGCGGGCCGGGCCGCGATCGCCGCCGTGGATGACGCGGCCACCGCGTGGGTGCTCACCTGTCCGCCGGCGCTGCTGAGACGCAAGGTGCGCGGCCTGGTCGATCGTCTGCTCGGCGACGAGGCGGCGCGGCGGCACACCCGGGCGATGGAGCACAGAGGGGTGACCTTCTCGGAGGCGGGTGACGGCATGTCGTGGCTGACGATCCACGGCCCGACAGCCGACCTGCACGCGGCCTATCGTCGGCTGTCCGCGACGGCGAAGCACCTGCAGAAGACCGAACGCGACGGACGCACGCGCGATCAGATCCGCGCAGACCTGGCGGCGGCCTGGCTGACCGGCGTCGGCACGGCCACGGCGGTGAAGACGAAGGTGTTCGTCACGATCCCGGCGCAGTTGCTCGCCGGAGAGCCCGTCCCCGTGCAGCAGGCGGAGATCGTCGGCGTCGGGCCGATCGATCCGCTCTCCGCGAAGCAGATGCTCCTCGACGCCGGAAGCTTCCATCGCGTCATCACCGATCCGGTGAAGAACGTCATCCTGGACATGGACCGCCGCACCTACCGGCCCACCCGGGCGCAGCGCGACTGGCTCATCCTGCAGCACGGGACCTGCTCCAGGGACGGCTGCAGCCGCCTCGCCGTCGATGCCGACCTCGACCATGACCGGCCCTGGGCAGACGGCGGAACGACCGACGTCCGCCAGTTGCGCCCACTCTGCCCCCGGGATCACCGGCTACGACATCGCACCCGGTCGAGATACCGCACCAGGCCCGAGGAGCGCACCGTGCAGGTCGTCACACCCACAGGTTTCCGCAGCACGGCGCCGGCACCTTTCTGATCCGCCCTGCCCGCCGCTCGGGTCTACCGTGGAAGCGTGAGTGATCGAGCGTTGTCGGTGCTGTGGCGGTTCGGTCCGATGGTGTACCTGCCCACGCTGCTGTTCTCGCTCGGCGAGGGTGCGGTGGTCCCGCTCATCCCGGTCATCGCGTCGCACCGCGGTGCGACGCTCGCCTCGGCGGGTCTGATCGCCTCGGCGCTCGTCGTCGGACAGCTCTGCGGCAACATCCCCGCGGGGTGGCTGGTCGCGCGGCTCGGCGAGCGGATCACGATGGTGATCGCCGGATCCGTGTCGCTCGTGGGCGTCGTCGGCAGCGCGCTCGCGCCGAGCCTGGTGCTGTTCACGGTCGCCGTGTTCGTCGTCGGCATGTCCGCGGCGGCCTTCGGCCTCGCCCGGCACGCCTTCATGACCACCCGGGTCCCCCTCGCCTTCCGTGCGCGGGCGCTGTCGCTGCTGGGCGGATCCTTCCGCGCCGGGATGTTCGTCGGACCGTTCATCGCGGCCGCCCTGCTCGCGGTGTTCCACGACGCGACCGCGACCCTGTGGTTCTACGTCGTGTGCCTCGCCGTCCTCATCGTGCTCGTGCTGCTCGGACCGGATCCGGAGGCGCAGGCCGCCGCGGCGGACACCCCGCTCACGGTGTCGGAGGACACCGGCGAGGCGGTCAGCGGGTCGATCCCCGCGATCGAGCGATCGGGCGTCTTCCGCACGATGTGGCGGTATCGGGGCGTGCTGGGCCGGCTCGGGCTCGCGGCGGCCTGCCTGTCCGCGGTGCGCTCGGCGCGGCAGGTCGTGCTGCCGCTGTGGGGCGTCTCGATCGGGCTGGACGCGCCGTCCATCGCGCTCGTGGTCGGCGTCTCCGGGGCGATCGACTTCGCCCTGTTCTACGCGAGCGGGCAGGTGATGGACCGGTTCGGCCGGCTCTGGGCGGCCCTGCCCGCGATGGTGCTGATGGGATCCGGGTTCCTCGTGCTGTCGCTCACGCACGACGCGAGCACGAAGGTGCTCTGGTTCGGCATGATCGCCGCGGTGCTCGGCGTCGGCAACGGCCTGTCCAGCGGGATCCTGCTCACCCTCGGCGCCGACGTCGCGCCGCAGGGCGAGCCGGCCGCGTTCCTCGGATCATGGCGCACGCTCACCGACGCGGGCGGCGCGGCCGCACCGCTCATCTTCTCCGGCATCGCCGCGCTCAGCTCGCTCGCGGTCGGGGCCGCCGCCGTGGGGCTCATCGGTGTGATCGGCGCCGTCGGCTTCCTGCGCTGGATCCCCCGGTTCGCTCCGCGTCGCGCGGCGGACATGCCGCACGACGCGGCGGGGTGACCCGGCGGCTACCGGAACGCGTGGCGGAGGAACGCCGCGACGCCCTCGACCGCGAGCACGGCGACGAACACCATGAGCACGAGCAGCGTCACCTGGCCGTGCATCGACAGCATGGGCGAGGCGTTCGTGAGGTAGAAGCCGATGCCCGATCCGCCGACGATGCCGAGGATCGTCGCGGCGCGGATGTTCGTGTCGACGAGGTACAGGCTGTTGCCGATCAGCGACGGCAGCCCCTGCGGGAGGGTCGCCGCGAAGTAGCGCTGCGCGCGGGTGGCGCCGGCTGCGGTGAGCGCGCGCTCGGGCCCGGTCGGGACCTCCTCGAACGAGTCGGCGACGAGCTTGCCGAGCAGGCCGATGCCGCCGAAGGCGAGGGCGATCGCACCCGCCTGGTTGCCGAGGCCGGTGATCATGATGAGGAAGATCGCCAGGACGAGCTCAGGCACGCCGCGGACGATCACCAGGATCACGCGGAACGTGCTGCGCACCGCGTTGTTCGGCGCGACATTGCGCGCGGCGAACGATCCGAGCACGACCGAGAACACGAGCGCCAGCAGTGCCGCGGCGAACGCGACCTGGACCGTGACGAGCAGCGCGCCCGCGTACTCGCTGAACGCGTGCGTGCCGAGGCTCGGCGGCCAGAAGCTCGCGAGGGTCGGGCCGAGCTGGTTCCAGGACACGTCCGAGAGGCTGACATGGCTGATCGGGAAGCTCACGACGACGATCACGACCGTCACCCAGACGCCGATGTGGGTGCGCACCCGCGCCGCCGTCCACGGGCGGCGGCGCATGTCGGCGACCGTGATCCGGTCGGCGTCGTCCGCGCGGACCGCCGGCGGACGGCCGCCGGTCGCGCGCCGGACGATGACGTCGCCGATCCCCCGTCCGGTGGGCTGCACGCCGAGGAGGTTGCGCCGGACGACGGAGGAGACGATCTCCATCACGACGCAGAGCGCGAAGATGACGGCGGCGATACCGAGGCCGCGTCCGTACCCCTGCGGGAAGTTCTGGAAGGCGATCCGCATCGCGTAGCCGAGGCCGCCGACGCCGGCGTAGCCGAGGATCGCCGAAGAGCGCAGGTTGATGTCGAAGCGGTGCAGCGTCGTCGCGGTCCAGGACGGCAGAACCTGCGGGAAGACGCCGGACCAGAACTCCTGCGCGCGGGATCCGCCGGCGGCGCGGATCGCGAGGCGCGGGCCGTCGTCGATCTGCTCGATCGCGTCGGCGAAGAGCTTGGAGATCATGCCGACCGAGTGGATCCCGAAGGCGATGATGCCCGGGAGCGGGCTGCCGAGCACGAAGGCGAGCGACAGCGCGAGGGCGATGACGACATCGGGGATCGCGCGGGTGATCACGCCGATCGCACGGCCGAGGAAGCGCAGCCAGCCGGCCGGCGTGGTGTTCGCCGCGGAGATCCACGCGACCGGGACCGAGAGGATCGCGGCCATGACCGTGCCGAGGACGGTGATGCCGAGCGTGAGGCCGATCAGCGTGAGCAGGTCGGCGGGGCCCGGCAGGCTGATCGGATCCATCTTCGAGAACACCTTCACGGCGTTCTCCACGCTCGTGGCGAGGCTCGCCCCGCTGAACTCGAGCGTGCCGACGGAGAAGACGCCGAAGCCGAGCAGTGCCAGGATGACGATCCCGCCGACGATGCGCGCGTAGTCCGGGCGGCGGCGCGGCAGCGGCTCGCTGAAGGACGCGCGCACCCCCTGGACGGTCGTCACGAGGGGTTCCCCGCGGTGGCGAGCGCGGCCTCCCGGGCGGCGACCTGGGCCGCGGCGACAGCGAGCTCGGATTCGATGGCCTCGATCTGCGTCGTGGTGACGGCGACCCGGCCGTAGATCTCCATGACCTGCTCCTTGGAGAGGCCGGCGGCGGGCATGTCCAGGACGACCCTGCCGTGGCGGAGCCCGACGATCCGGTCGCCCCAGCCGAGGGCCAGGTCGACCTGGTGCAGGCTGCAGACGACGGTGAGCGACTCGTCGGCGGCGATCTCGCGGATCAGCCGCATGACCTGGTCGCTGGATTCCGGATCGAGCGAGGCGACGGGCTCGTCGGCCAGGAGGATCTCGGGGTTCTGCATGAGGGCGCGGGCGATCGCCACGCGCTGCTGCTGCCCGCCGGAGAGACGGTCCGAGCGCTCGTAGGCCTTCGAGAGCAGGCCGACCCGATCGAGGTGCTGCAGGGCGGCGGTCCTCATCGCCTGCGGGTAGGCCCACAGGCCCAGGCGCGGACCGGCGAGCCGGGACAGGCCGCCGGTGAGCACGTTCTCCAGCACCGTGAGGGACGGGACGAGCTCGAATCGCTGGAAGATCATCGCCACCCGCGAGCGCAGCGACCGCAGGTCGCCGGTGCGCAGCGACGGCACCTGCCAGTCGAGCACCTCGACCTCGCCGGTCGTCGGCCTCTCGAGGCCGTTGAGATGGCGGAGGAGAGTGGACTTGCCGGAGCCGGACAGGCCGAGCAGCACCACGACCTCCCCTCGGTCCACCGTCATGGTGACGTCCTGGAGGGCGACGGTCGAGCCGAAGTCCTTGGTGACGCCCTGGACGGAGATGATCGGGGAGGTCGTGGTGCTGCTCATGGCGTTGCTCCTGTCAGGCGGCCTGGATCAGGCCGCGCACTTCGCGGCGGCGATGTTCTTGCACAGGTCGAACAGCGGCTGGTAGTACGCCTTGTCGATCTTCTCCACGCCGAAGTAGTTCTTGGCGAATCCGTCGCTGAGCGTCACACCGGATCCCTTGACGGTGGCGAGCGACGCGTCCTGGAGCGCCTTGGTGAGTTTGTCCTTCACATCGGACGGCAGCTTGTTCGAGACGGTGAACGGACCGCCGACGACGAGCTCCTTGCCGACGACCTTGACCTCGCCCTTCTGGCTTCCGGCCTCGGCGATGGTGTCCTCGGCGAAGCCGGCGTCGCACTGACCGGCGGCGACGGCCTGCTCGGACTTGTCGTGCGCACCGGCGAACACCGCGGTGAAGTCCTTGAACTGCGGGTTGCCGTTCGCGTCGGTGCCGGTCGACTTCACGTCGAGGCCGGCCTTCTGCAGCTGGTACAGGCCGAAGAGGAAGCCCGAGGTCGAGTTCGGGTCGACGAAGCAGACCTTCTTGCCCTTGAAGCCGGCGACGGACGTGACGCCCGACTTCGGGTTGGCCATGGCCTCGGAGTAGTAGCCGGCCTTGGTGACGTTCGGCGAGTTCAGCTGGGCCGCGACCGGGCTGTAGTCGGCGCCCTTGTTGGTCGCCATGACGTACTGCAGACCGCCGGAGGTGGTGATGTCGGCCTTGCCGGCGACCATCGCGGCGATGAGCGCGGTGTAGTCGCTGGTCGGGAAGTACTCGACCTTGAGGCCGGTCTGCTTGGCGATGTAGTCCTCGATCGGCTTGTAGTTCTGGTCGGAACCGGCCTGGTCGGGGGTGGCGGCGAAGACGAGCGTGTCCGCGCTCTTGGCGAAGGTCCCCGCGGCGGAGGCGGAGGCGGTGGGCGTGCTGCCGTCGGCGGACGAGCACGCGGACAGGGCGATGGACGCCGCGGCCACGAGCGCAGCGACCCCCAGCAGGCGCCGGGTGTTGAGGATACGCATTCGAGAAGAGCCTTTCGGTTCGGGTGGGGCGGACGGGTGCCGTCGGCCCGCTCACCTCCAGAACGTAGGCACGCCCGGTGAACCCGACGCGAACAGAAGTTGTCTGCTCTTCTCAACATCTGGGATGTTTCGGTGACCGAGCGGTCGTTCACTCGAGAGCGGTGCGGCTCGTTCCGGTGGACTCGATCGTGAGCATCGACGGGATCAGCGGGCCGAGCAGCGGCGGCGTCCACGCGGTGCGGACAGTGACGCGGGCCGAGACGCCGTCCGGCGTGCCCGCCGAGGCCAGCTCGACGCGTCCGTCGAGGATCCCGATCACGGCCACCGCTTGATCCTGAATCGCGGCGTCGTCGAGCTCCGCCCGGATCGCCTCGCCCTCGACCTGCAATCGGAAACCGTCGGCTCCGGCGAGCGCGGCGGCGTCGGCCACGGAGTCGAGGCGCTTCTGCGCGATGTAGAGGTCGGTCGCGCACACGCAGACGTAGATGAGCGAGATCGCGAGCACGAGATAGCCGAGGATCAGCGGCATCGTGCTGCCCCGGTCGTCGTCGAGGAGCGCGTTGAAGCGTGCAGCCCGCACCCGGCGCACGCCGCTCATCCGGCGGTCCAGGTGCGCGACACCTTGTACGCGGAGGAGGCCTGGATCGGGACGCTCCCGGCCCGGTCGAGCCCGAACACGGGCGGGACGAAGGGCAGCGCCACCCGGGTGCTGACCGTGACGACGACGGTCGCCCCGGCCGAGGGGCATCCGGCGCCGGCGGGCGCGCATCGGACGTCGGTCTGCACCGCGGACGCATCCAGGCCGTATTCCCCGATCGCGGACCGTATCGCCGCGTCCGCCCGGACGTTCGCGTCGTCCGGGCCGGTGGCGGCGCTCATCATGCGAGCCGCGTGGCGGGCGGCGGACTCGACGCCGAGCACCTGGCCCTGGATGGTGCCGAGCGCGAGCACGAGGTAGACGAGAGGCACGAGCAGGATGACGCCGAGCGCGATGAACTCGAGCGCCGCCGACCCGCGCTCCCCCGAATCGCCCGGACCTGCCGCGAACAGCGGATCAGCCGTCCGCGGTGAGCGACTCCGCAGGAGCACGACCGGTCACCTCCAGCGCGGCGGGGATGCCGATCAGCCCGATGACCGGAAGGGACGTGCGGACGGTGATCTCCATCGTCGGCACGCCGAGTGCCGTCGTCTCGCGCACGCTCACGTCCCGGGCGTAGTCCCCGCCGATCGCCCGTCCGATCACGAGTTCGGTGCGCTGCACGCCCTCGCCGGGATCGGTGTCGGCGAGGGCCGCGACGTGCGCTCCCTCGACCGCGGCGTCGTGCACGACGTTGCGCACGTACACGGCGAGGGCGAACTGCAGCACGCCGAGCGTGAGCGCGGTGAGCAGCGCACCGACGAGCACGAACTCGACCGGGCTCGAACCCCGGTCGTCGGTCCACACCGCACGACTCCGCTCCACACCGCGCATGTGCGCCTCAGATACCGCCGACGCGGGAGATCGCCTGTTCGAACAGGTTGGTCAGCGCGGGACCGGCGACGGCCCAGATCAGAACGACCAGTCCTGCCGTCATCAAGGTGATCAAGACCCATCCCGGGACGTCTCCGCGCTCCGGATCGTCGGCGAGCACGCCGTCGTCGAGGTGGGGTGTTTGGTGATCTCTGAGCATGGCTTGCTCCTTTCGGACGAAGAGGCTCAGCCGAGGCCGAGCCGCAGGATGAAGACGCCGGGGAAGACGGCGAAGAGGACACTGAGGGGCAGAATCGCGAAGACCAGGGGCAAAAGCATGAGAATCTCCTTGCGCCCGGCCTGCTCGATGAGCCCGCGCTTGGTCTCCTCGCGCGCATCGGAGGCCTGCGCCTGCAGCACGGCGGCGAGCGGCGCCCCGCGCTCGAGCGCGGCGACGATCTGGTCGACCGCGCGGCTCAGCGACGGGATCTGCAGGCGGTGCGCGCAGTCGCCGAGCGCGTCGGCGAGGGAGGATCCGGTGTTCACGGCGAGGATCACGGCGCGCAGCTCCGCGCTCAGCTCGCCGGATCCCGCGACCGCCACCCGGCGGATCGCGTCGGGCAGGCCCTCCCCCGCGGACAGGCACAGGGCGAGGAACTCCAGCACCGTCGGCAGCTCCTCGGCCAGCCGCGCCACGCGAGCCTTCGCCCGGGCGCCGAGCAGGGCATCGCAGCCCACCCCGGCGATGACCGCGGCCAGCACGGGCAGCAGCACCACCGGCGGAGACAGACGGCCGGCGAGCACCAGCGCGATCGTCACCCCGGCGCCGATGCCGAGTCCGACGAGGACCCAGATCAACTGCCGGCTGCGGAACGCCGCAGGGCCGCCGCGCAGCCCGGCCTGGGCGAGCCGCAGCGCGACCCCCGCGTCTCCGCCGCCGAACAGGCCGAACGCGCCCTTGAGTCGTGCGGACCAGGATCCGCCGGCCGGCATCCGCCATGGCAGGCGCTCGGCGGAATCGCCGAGGTCGGTCACATCGCGCAGGTACGGCGCGATCCGCGACGTGAGGCTCGCCGCCCGCCAGCGCGGGAACGCGGCGAGCACGAGCAGCAGCCCGGCCGCGAGCACCCCGCCCAGCAGCACCGCGACCGCGACATCGGAGAGCACGCTCATCGGAACCACCGCCGCGGTTCGGGCAGACGGCCGATGCGCAGCATGATCCGGAAAGCCACGAACGACACCGCCGCCCCGCCGACGATGAGCGCCACGCCCGCCGGGCTCGTGTACGCCTCCGCGCCCTCGGGCCGGAGCAGCAGGAGGCAGAGGATCACCCACGGCGCGACGGCGCCGAGCACGGCAGCGCCGCGGATCCACGACTGCCGGGCTTCGACCTCGGCCCGCAGCGCGGCCTCGGCGCGGACCGAGCTCGACAGCGCCCGCAGCACCGCGCTGAGCTCGGTGCCGCCGACCTCGCGTGCCATCCGCAGGGTCTCCACGATGCGGTCTCCGACCGGATCCGCGAGCGCATCCTTCAAGTTCACCGCCGCGGCGTCGAACCGTCCGGTCGCGTGCAGATCGCGCGAGAACGCGGCGAAGGCCGGGCGCAGCGGCGTGGGCGCCGCCTCCTCGAGACCCGCGACCGCATCCGGCAGCGGCATGCCGACCCGGATCGACGCGATGAGCAGATCGCACACGTCGGGCCACAGTCCGCGCCGGAGACGCAGCAGCCGCTGTCGCCGCGATCGCAGGAAGACGATCGGCGCGGCGGCCGCGGCGACGGTGACGACCGCGGCGAACGCAGCGGTCCCGGTGCTCAACCACGCGGCCGCCCCGGCCACGAGTCCGGTACCGATGACGGTGACGACGAGCACCCGCGGATCGGCGCTGAATCCGGCCTCGCGCAGCAGCCGGGTGACCGCGCCGGGGCGCGGTGCCCGGGGCGCCTCCTCGCGTGCCGGCCACAGCCACGGCGCCGCGGCCAGCACGAGGCCCGCGGCGAGCAGGGCGCCCAGCAGGAGGGTCATGCGATCCGCTCCGCGAGCGCGACGGGAGCGGCATCGCCGTCGCGGTGCACGACCCGGTGCCGGATCCGGCCCGCGTCGTCGACACCGAGCGGCTCGATCACCTCGGCGATCCGCCGTGTGCCGTCGGCGTCACGCCGACAGTGCACGACGAGGTCGACGGACGCGGCGAGCGCGGGCGCGATGAACCCGCGGTCGATGTTGCGCCCCGCCAGCAGCGGCAGCATCGACAGCTTCTCGAGCGCCTCGGCGGCCGAGTTCGCGTGCACCGTGGCGGCGCCGGGGATCCCCGTGTTCAGCGCGAGCACGAGGTCGAGCGCCTCCGCGTCGCGCACCTCGCCGACCACGAGGCGGTCGGGGCGCATGCGCAGCGCCTCCTTGACCAGGCGGCGCAGGGTGATCTCACCCGTCCCCTCGAGGCTCGCCTGCCGCCCCTGCAGCGCGACCAGGTCGGGCGCCTCGACGCCCAGCTCGAACGTCTCCTCCACCGTGATCACGCGCTGATCCGCGCACTCCGCGACGAGGGCCGCCAGCAGCGTCGTCTTGCCCGCGTGCGTGGGTCCGGACACGATCACGCTGCGCCCGGCACGCATGGCGTCGACGAGCGTCTCCGCGACCGTCGCGGGCACCATCCCCTGCGCGACGAGGCTCGAAAGGCTCCGGTACCGCGGCAGGAACTTCCGGATGTTGACGGCCCAGGATCCGCGGACGACATCGGCGATCGCGACGTGCAGGCGCGATCCGTCGGGCAGGGACGCATCGACGAACGGCTGGCCGATGTCGACGCGGCGGCCGCTGCTGTGCAGCATCCGCTCGACGATGTCGCGCAGCTGCGCCTCGGCCAGCTCGATCGGGATCCGCTCACTGCGGCCCTCCCGCGCGACGAAGACGCGGTGCGGGCCGTTCAGCCAGATCTCCTCGATCGTGTCGTCCTCGAGCAGCGGCTGCAGCGGACCGTAGCCGGAGACGCCGGCGAGGATGTCGCGCACGCACGCGGCCTCGTCGTCGATCGTCGCCGCGCCGCGGGCGAGGGCCTGGTCGTTGTGCCGCCGCACCTCGAACTGCGCGATGCGCCGCGCCTCCTCCGGATGCTGGGAGGGATCGGTGCGCTCGGCCCGCAGCCGGGCGCGCACCCGTTCGGCGACGACGGCGGTGGACGGACTCACCCGGGCATCGTCGCAGGTTCGGGGAATCGGTCCCGAAAGTTATCCACAGGAGAAGTCGAAGCGCGCTCCGTCTCGCTGCACGGCCGTGGTCCTGCACGGACCGGCCCCGAGGGCGCGCTCAGTAGACTGGAGCCACTCGCGGGAGTGGTGAAATTGGCAGACACGCAGGATTTAGGTTCCTGTGCCTCCGGGCGTGTGGGTTCAAGTCCCACCTTCCGCACGAAAGCGCCGAGGCGCGGCCGCAGGGCCGCCCGCTGTCGGGTTCACACCCTTGCGCGGTGCGCTCCCAGCCGTACGACAAGCCCCCGCTCTAGACTCCTCTCATGCCGCAGTCTGCGGCGAGCGCCGTGCGACCCCGCGCGGCGGCTGGATCACCAGCGACGACCTCACGGACGGGAACACCTGTGCATCACGCCGCCCTCATCCCCTGGCTCGACCCGAACGCCATCATCCACGGCGCGGGACCCTGGGCGCTGCTCGTCGTGCTCCTCATCGTGTTCGCGGAGACCGGCCTGCTCGTCGGCTTCCTGTTCCCCGGCGACACGCTGCTGATCATCTCGGGACTGCTCACGCACACGAGCGACATCTTCGGGGTGAACATCTGGGTCGTCTGCGCGCTCATCGCGCTGGCAGCGTTCATCGGCGGTGAGGTCGGCTACTTCATCGGCCACAAGGCCGGGCCGGCGATCTTCGAACGCAAGGAGTCCGGCCTGTTCAGCCGGAAGAACGTCGAGCGCACGAACCACTTCTTCGACCGCTTCGGCGGGATGACCGTGGTCCTCGCCCGGTTCGTGCCCGTCGTGCGCACGTTCGCGCCGGTCGCCGCGGGCGTCGGTCACATGCCGTGGCGCCGCTACTCGCTGTACAACCTCATCGGCGCGGTCGTCTGGGGCTTCGTGATGACGATGCTCGGCTTCGTGATCGCGTACATCCCGTGGATCCGGGATCTGGTCACCCGCTACATCGACGTGATCCTGATCGGTGTGGTCGTCCTCTCCGCGGCGGTCACCGCCTGGCACTACTTCTCGGAGCGCCGCAAGGCGAAGAAGGAGGCCGCCGCGTCGACGACCGGCGCGCCGGTCGAAGCGACCGAAGCGACCGAGGCCTGACTCAGACCGCGTCGCGCTCGGCGTCCTCCCCGGATCCCGCCCGGGCGGCCCTGGACCGCTCGACGCTGGCCCGCAGCGCCTCCATGAGGTCGATGACCTCGCCGCCGCGCTCCTCCGTCGGAGCGAACGCGTCGGCGGCCTCGAATCCCTCGCCGGCCTCGATCTTCGCCTCGATGAGGGTGCGCAGCTCGACCTGGTACTCGTCGACGAACGCGGCCGGGTCGAAGTCCGCGGAGAACCCCTCGACGAGCGTCGCCGACAGCTCGAGCTCCTTGTCGGAGATCTTCACGTCCTCCTGCAGCGCCGGGAAGTCGGCCTCGCGCACCTCGTCGGCCCAGAGCAGGGTCTGCAGCACGAGCACGTCGCCGCGCACGCGCAGAGCGGCGAGCCGGGTCTTCTGCCGCAGCGTGAACCGCACGATGGCGGTGCGATCCGTGGCCTCGAGGGTCTTCCGCAGCAGCACGTACGCCTTGGGCGAGGATCCGTCCGGCTCGAGGTAGTAGGGCTTGTCGAGCGTGAGCAGGTCGATCTGATCGGTCGGCACGAACTCGACGACGTCGATCTCGCGGCTGCGCTCGGAGGGCAGCGCGTCGAGGTCGTCCTTGGTGAGCACGACGGTCTGCGCCTCGTCCTGATAGGCGCGGTCGATGTCCGTGAAGGCGACGGTCTCGCCGCACACCTCGCAGACCCGCTTGTAGCGGATCCGTCCGCCGTCCGCGCCGTGCACCTGGTGCAGCGACACGTCGTGATCCTCGGTCGCCGAGTACACCTTGACCGGCACGTTGACCAGGCCGAAGGTGAGCGCGCCCTTCCAGATCGTCCTCATGGCACCAGTACACACCACCGGCGCAGCCGCGGGATAGCCTGACGACATGGCAGACGGCCCGCAGATCGTGCGCATCGGCGACCGGCGTCTGCGCGTCACGAACCTCGACAAGGTCGTCTACCCCGAGACCGGCACCACCAAGGGCGAGGTCATCGACTACTACGCCAGGATCGCCCCGGTCCTGCTGCCCGCCGTCGCGGGCCGGCCGGTCACCCGCAAGCGCTGGGTCGAGGGGGTCGGCACGGCCGCGGATCCGCAGGGGTCGTTCTTCGCCAAGCAGCTCGAGCCGGGCGCGCCGTCGTGGATCCGCCGGCTGCCGATCCCGCACTCCGGCGGTGCGAAGGAGTATCCGCTCGTGGACGAGGTCGCGACCCTCGTCTGGATGGCGCAGGTCGCCGCGATCGAGCTGCACATCCCGCAGTGGCGGTTCGCCCCGGACGGCGGACGCGGCGACCCCGACCGGCTCGTGCTGGACCTGGATCCCGGGCCGGGCGTGACGCTCGCGCAGTGCGCCGAGGTGGCCCTCATCGCGCGCGGGATCCTCGCCGGGATGGGCCTGGATCCGGTCCCCGTGACGAGCGGCAGCAAGGGGATCCACTTGTACGCCGCGCTGCCCGGCGACCGCACGAGCGACGAGATCTCCACGATCGCGCACGCGCTGGCCCGGGCGATCGAGACCGATCATCCCGCGCTCGTCACGAGCGTGATGACGAAGACGCTGCGCGCCGGGAAGGTGTTCCTCGACTGGAGCCAGAACAACGGCAAGAAGACGACGATCGCACCGTACTCCCTGCGCGGCCGCCCGCAGCCGTGGGTCGCCGCTCCCCGCGCCTGGGAGGAGCTGGAGGATCCGGATCTGCGCCAGCTGCGCTTCGACGAGGTGCTGGAGCGCGCCGAGTCGGGGATGGATCCGTTCGCGGCGCTGTCGGCGCATGATCCACTCGCGGCGACGGCGCCTCCCCCGAGCCCGGCCCGGGCCCCGATTCCGACGCTCCGGCCGCAGATTCGGGGCGCAGACTCCGGTTTCGGGGCGCGCCATGCCGCAGGATCCGGTCCGGCCGCGCCCCAAAACGACGAAATGCGCCCCGAACCGGCCGTCGACGGCGCCCCGCTCCCGGTCTACGCGCCCATGCTGGCCGAGCACGGCACACCCGGCACCGCGCGCGGGCTGGGCTGGGCCGAGATCAAGTGGGACGGGATCCGCGCGATCGGCACGTGGAGCGGCGGCCGGTTCCGGCTGCGCGGCCGCAACGGCACCGACATCACCGACCGCTACCCCGAGCTGACCGCCGACGGTGCGCCGGGCTTCGCGGTCGGCGAGGCCGTCGTGGACGGCGAGATCATCGCCTTCGACGCCGCGGGCCGGCCGAGCTTCTCCCGGCTGCAGGATCGCATGCACCTCACCCGCGCGCGGGAGATCGAGCGGGAGGTGATCCGCACCCCGGTCCGCTACCACCTCTTCGACCTGCTGCGGCTCGAGGGGCACGACGTCACCGGGCTGCCGCTGCGCGACCGCCGCGAGCTGCTCGAGCGGATCGCCGCCGACCTGCCCGCCCCCGTCGTGGTCCCGCCCGTGTTCGACGACGTCGACGCCGCCCTCGCGACGAGCAGCGCGCTCGACCTCGAAGGGGTCGTCGTGAAGGATCCCGCGTCCGGCTACATCCCGGGCGGCCGCTCGCCGCGGTGGCTGAAGATCAAGCTCACCCGGGCGCAGGAGGTCGTGGTCGTCGGGATCCGTCCCGGCAGGGGCGATCGGGCGGGACGGATCGGATCCCTGCTGCTCGCGATCCCGGATCCGACCCTGCCCTCGGGCCTCAGCTACGTCGGCCGGGTGGGCACGGGGTTCACCGACCGGGCGCTGCGAGACCTCGGCGCCCTGCTGGACCCGCTGCGCACGGACGCCCCCGCGGTCGACGGCGTCCCCGAGGCCGACGCGTCGGACGCGCTCTGGGTGCGCCCCGAGCTCGTCGGGGAGGTCGAGTTCTCGAACTGGACCCCGGATCGGGTCCTGCGTCACTCGCGCTGGCGGGGGCTGCGGCCCGACAAGACACCGGACGAGGTCGTCGTCGAGGGCTGAGCCGCCCGGCGGCGGTCAGGCGTGTGTGGCCTCGCAGTCCGCGTTGCCGAGACCGGACCGGTCCGGCTCGATCTGGAACGTGGAGTGCTCGACGTCGAAGTGCTCTTCGAGGCAGGTCTGCAGCTGGGTGAGCAGCGTGGAGGCTCCCCCGTTCTCGAGCGCGTCCGGCTGGACCGACACGTGGGCGGTGAACACCGGGGCGCCGCGGGTCAGCTGCCACACGTGCACGTCGTGCACGCCCGTGACGCCCGGGTAGTCGAGCAGGTGCTCGCGGATCTCGCTCACCGCGGTGCCCTTCGGCGCGGATTCGGCGAGCACCGAGAACACCTCGCGCAGCAGCGAGATCGCACGCGGGATGATCATGGCGGCGATCAGGAGCGAGGCGATCGCGTCGGCGGGCGCCCACCCGGTGGTGACGATGACGATCGCGGCGACGATGACCATGGCCGAGCCGATGAGGTCGCCCATCACCTCGAGGTAGGCACCGCGGACGTTGATGCTGGTGCGCTGCGCGGCGCTGAGCAGCCACATCGCGATCGCGTTCGCGACGAGACCGACCGCGGCGACGATCAGCATGAGGGTTCCCGCGACCTGGACCCCGGTCGGGTGGAGCAGCCGGGTCACGCCCTCGTACGCCACCCAGGCCGACAGCAGGATCAGGATGATCGCATTGATCAGCGCCCCGAACACCTCTGCGCGCTGGTACCCGAACGTGCGCCGGTCATCCGCGGGGCGGGCGGCGACCGCGCTCGCGATCAGCGCGATGACGAGGGCGGACGCGTCGGTGAACATGTGCGCGGCGTCCGCGAGCAGGGCGAGGGACCCGGACAGGATCGCTCCGACGACCTGCACGAGCATGATCACGCAGGTCAGCGTCAGGGAGATCGCGAGCAGGCGGCGGTGCCCTGCGGAGCGGATCCCTGTGGCGGGGGCGTGATCGTGCATGCTTCCAGCGTAGGGCGGGTATCCCCCGGTCGGAGCCGTTTTCGGCTAGTCGGGAACGGGAACGATTCTCAGTTGCGCGGCGGGCGCGACGTGCGCTGAGGCGGACGGCGCCTCGGAGTCCGGCGAGCCCTCAGAGCTCGGCGAGCAGCGGGACCAGCGCGACGAACGCACGGGCGCGGTGGGACTGCGCCTGTTTCTCGTCCGCGGTGAACTCGCCGACGGTGCGCGCGGGGGCGGTCTGCCCGTCCGGCACGAACACCGGGTCGTAGCCGAAGCCGCCGTCGCCGGCCGCGGCGTGCGCGAGGCGTCCCGGCCAGTCGCCGCGGACGGTCCACTCCCGGCCGTCCGGGGTGACCAGCGCGATCACGCTGACGAAGTGCGCAGCCCGGTGCGGATCCGCGATGTCGCGCAGCTGGTCCAGCAGCAGGTCGCGGTTGGCGATCGCGTCCTTGTGCTGCCCGGCCCAGTACGCGGAGAACACGCCGGGCGAGCCGCCCAGCACGTCCACGGCGATCCCGGAGTCGTCGGCGAGCGCCGGCAGTCCGGTGTGCGCGGCGGCGGCGCGGGCCTTGATGAGCGCGTTCTCCTCGAATGTGACGCCGTCCTCGACCGGCTCGGGCCCGTCGTAGCCGACCACCTCGAGATCGGGCCGGGTCGCGGCGACGATCCCGCGGAACTCCTCGACCTTGTGCGGATTGTGCGTCGCGAGGACGATCCTCATCCGTGTCCCACTTTCTGCTGGGTCGTGTCCCGATTTCTGTTGCCGGATCCCCTCTCCGACAGCAGAAAGTGGGACACGGTCAGTGATGGTGCGCCGTCGGCCGGTCGGCGCCCGTCAGTCCGCGAGCGCGGCGAGCTGGTGGTCGCGCAGGTCGGCGCAGCCGTTCACGCCGAGCTCGAGCAGGGCGTCGAGCTCGCGCTTGTCGAACGGCGCGCCCTCGGCCGTGCCCTGCACCTCCACGAACAGACCGCGGCCGGTCACGACGACGTTCATGTCGGTCTCGGCGCGGACGTCCTCGACGTAGGCCAGATCCAGCATGGGCTCGCCGTCGATGATGCCGACCGAGACCGCCGCGACGGAGTCGAGGAGCACCTGCGACTTCTGCGCGATGAACTTCTTCCGCCGTCCCCACTCGATCGCGTCGGCGAGGGCGACGTAAGCGCCCGTGATCGCCGCGGTGCGGGTGCCGCCGTCGGCCTGCAGCACATCGCAGTCGATGACGATCGTGTTCTCGCCGAGCGCCTTGGTGTCGACCACGGCGCGCAGCGCGCGGCCGATCAGGCGGGAGATCTCGTGCGTGCGCCCGCCGATGCGGCCCTTCACGCTCTCCCGGTCGTTGCGCTCGTTGGTCGCGCGCGGGAGCATCGCGTACTCCGCGGTCACCCAGCCCTTGCCCTTGCCGGTCAGCCAGCGCGGCACGCCGTTCGTGAACGACGCCGTGCAGAGCACCTTCGTGCCGCCGAAGCTGATCAGGGCGGATCCCTCGGCCTGGGCGCTCCAGCCGCGCTCGATCGTGATCAGGCGGAGCTGGTCGACGGACCGGCCGTCCTTGCGGACGGTGCCGGTGGTCGTGGCGGAATCGGTCATGAGGTCTCCTCCAGGTAGGACAGGTCGATGACGCCGGTGTGCACGAGCTGCACGTCGCGCACCTCCTGGCCCATCAGGCGGTTGGCGAGCGCGGTGAACTCCTCGGTGGTGTCACCGGTCGCCTCGTACACGTAGCGGGGGCGCGCGTCGGGGGACGCCAGCAGGTCGCCGCGCACGAGCTGCCGGTACACGTCGCCGGCGGTCTCGTCGTCGCTCGACACGAGCGACACGCCCTCCCCCATCACGTAGCCGATCGCGCCGCGCAGGAACGGGTAGTGCGTGCAGCCGAGCACGAGCGTGTCGACGTCGGCGTCGCGCAGCGGCGCGAGGTAGTCCTCTGCGACGCGGAGCACCTCGGCGGTGTCGGTGATCCCGGCCTCGACGAACTCCACGAAGCGCGGGCAGGCCGCCGCGAACACGGAGAGGTTCTCGTTCACCTCGAGCATGTCCTGGTAGGCGCGGGATCCGATCGTCCCGATCGTGCCGATCACGCCGATCCGGCCGTTCCGGGTGGTCGACATCGCACGCCGCACGGCCGGGCCGATGACCTCGACCACGGGCACGTCGTAGCGCTCGCGGGCGTCCCGCAGCATCGCAGAGGAGGCGGTGTTGCACGCGATCACGAGCATCTTCACGCCCTGATCGACGAGCGTGTCCAGCACCTCGAGCCCGTAGCGGCGCACGTCCGCGATCGGCTTGGGGCCGTAGGGCGAGTGCGCGGTGTCGCCGATGTAGACGAAGGACTCGCGGGGCAGCTGGGCCCGGATCGCCCGGGCGACGGTGAGACCGCCGACACCGGAGTCGAAGATCCCGATCGGCGCGTCGTTCATGATGCACCAGCCTATCCTCCGGCGTCCCCGCCCCGGGCGCGCACCGCCCGTATGCTGATCGCTGTGACCCCGTCGAGCGCCCTCAAGACCGACCGCTACGAGCTCACGATGCTCGAGGCCGCACTGCGCGACGGCACCGCCGCGAGGCCCTGCGTGTTCGAGCTGTTCACCCGGCGCCTCTCCGGCGGGCGCCGCTTCGGCGTGGTCGCCGGAACCGGGCGCCTGCTCTCCCTGCTGCGCGAGTTCCGGTTCGGCGAGGAAGAGCTGCGCTACCTGCGCGACGCGGACGTGGTCGACGCGGCCACCCTCCGCCACCTCGAGGCGTACCGCTTCCGGGGCACGATCCGCGGCTACCGGGAGGGCGAGCTCTACTTCCCCGGATCCCCCGTGCTCACCGTCGAGGGCACGTTCGCCGACGCGGTGGTCCTGGAGACGCTCGCGCTCAGCGTCCTCAACCACGACTCGGCGATCGCGACCGCCGCCTCCCGGATGAGCATCGCGGCCGGTGAGCGTCCGCTGGCGGAGATGGGATCGCGTCGCGCCGCGGACGACTCGGCCGTGGCTGCCGCCCGCGCCGCGTTCATCGCCGGCTTCGGCGCGACGAGCAACCTGGAGGCCGGCCGCCGCTGGGGGATCCCGACGATGGGCACCGCGGCGCACGCCTGGACCCTGCTGCACGACAGCGAGGAGGACGCGTTCCGCGCGCAGATCGAGGCACTCGGCACCGGCACGACTCTGCTCGTGGACACCTACGACATCCGCGCCGGGGTGGAGACCGCGATCCGCGTCGCCGGCACCGGGCTCGGCGGGGTCAGGATCGACTCCGGCGACCTGCCGATCGTCGCCGCGGCGGTGCGCGAGCAGCTCGACGGCCTGGGCGCCACCGGTACCCGGATCACCGTGACGAGCGATCTGGACGAATACGCGATCGCCGCCCTCGCCGCGTCCCCCGTCGACGCGTACGGCGTGGGCACGTCGGTGGTCACCGGATCCGGCTATCCGACGGCGAGCATGATCTACAAGCTCGTCGCGCGGCAGGGCGCGGACGGCGGCTGGATCTCCGTCGCGAAGGCCTCGGCGGACAAGGCGTCCAAGGGTGGGCGGAAGGCCGCGTTCCGGATCCTGGCGGACGGCGTGGCGCAGTCCGAGACCGTGGTCGTGTCGGACGGCTTCGAGGAGCTCGGCGGGTCGCAGGAGCACCCGGGCGGACGGGCGCTGCAGGTCGTGTTCGTGGACCACGGCGAGATCGACGCGTCCTCCGAGGGTCACGCCGGCACGGTCGCCGCGCGGGCGCACCATCTCAGGGTGCGCGAGGAGCTGCCGGTGCGGGCCCTCGCGCTGAGCAGGTCGGATCCGGCGATCCCGACGGTGTACGTCGACGCGGAGTAGGGCGGTCCCTGAGGCTGCCGAGGGTCAGCCCATCAGGGACTCGTAGATCTCCTTGCACGTGGGGCACACCGGGAACTTCTCCGGGTCGCGGCCCGGCGTCCACTTCTTGCCGCACAGCGCGCGCACCGGTTTGCCGGTGAGCGCGGACTCGAGGATCTTCTCCTTCTTCACGTAATGGGAGAACCGCTCGTGGTCCCCCGGCTCCTGGAGCTCCTCGTTGAGGAGCTGCTCGAGTTCGCGATCGAGGGTGGCGATGCCTCCCTGATCCGGGGCGTCCAGCGGTGTGCTCATGCTCGCGATTCTAATCGCGCTCGGCCCGGGAGGGGCCGTGTCTGTCAGGCCGTCTCGACGAACTCCATCAGCTCGGCGCCGCGTCGCTCGAACGAGCGACCGCCGATCAGCACCCCGCCGACGAGCACGACGACGCCGGTGACGAGCCCCACCCACAGCGCCGGAGCGGTGGAGGCGCCCGGCGTGCCCAGCGCAGGCCAGGCGAGCAGAATCGCCGGCGCGGACAGCACGACCGCACCGATCAGGGTGCCGGCCTGACCGAGCGCGCCGCCCCGGGAGCGCTGCGGCTGCTGGAACGGGCTGTCGCCCGGCCGCGACACCGCATAGGGGGAGAGCACGGAGAAGATGCTCGCGAGCCCCAGTCCGGTCAGGAACAGGCTCGCGACCACGCCGACGAGCGCCGGCAGCAGCGACCACCGGCCGACCACGGCGAGCGTGATCGGGATCGCGACCGCGAGCGTCGGCAGGGCGATCAGCGCGACCGGGACGAGACGCCCGAGCCGGTCGGGCACGCCCCGCACGCCGCTCGCGACATGGATCCAGAACGCGGTCGAGTCGTAGGCGACGTCGTTGTGCGGCAGCCATCCGAAGAACAGCGCCATGACCACGACCGGCAGGATCGCGGCGAGCCCCAGCGGCACCCCGGCGACCAGCAGCGGCGCCACGGTGAGCACGCCGGCGATCGGCACGATCACGACGTTGACGACGTAGCGGCGGTCGCGCAGCCAGTACACGAGACTGCGCGCGGCGACCGCGCCGAACGCGGTCGAGGGCAGCAGCGCGAACCAGCCGAGGCCGGGTCGTTCGCGGACCGCGGACCGGCGGTCGATCGTGCGCAGCGCGCGCCGGACGAGCGCGACCCAGCCGGCGGCGACCACGGCGGCGGTGAGCACGGCGATGGCGATCCCGCCCGCCAGCCCGCCCTCCGTCTCGGCGAACGGGAGCGCGGCCGCGGCTCCGAACGGAGTGAACCCGAGCCCGCCCGCGATCCCGTGCAGCGGCGCAGGGACGGCACCGCCCCAGCCCAGGGACGCCACGAAGACGCACACCGGCACCGCGACGACGATGACCGCGAGCGCGAACAGCCCGGTCAGCTCGCGGGAGCGCCGCTCGGGCAGCAGCATGGCGCTGAGGGCCATGCCCGCGCGCGCGGCGAGCACCGCGGTGACCAGCACGAGCAGTCCGGAGAGCACGGCGAGCGCCCAGGGCGTGTCGAACCGGATCGCCAGCGCGACGACGGCGATCTCCACCACGAGCAGGGCGAGACTCGGCACGCTGACGAACGCCGCGAGCGTCAGGATCGCGGGCAGCGTGCGCGCGTCCGCCCCGAACACGACGAACCGGCGCGGATCCAGCTGATCGACGGTCCCGGACAGGATCGGCGCGACGAAGAAGCCCAGCACCACGGCCGAGCTGCCGAGCACCAGCACGACGTGTGCGACGGCCTCGGACGTGTGGGCGAGGCTCCGCACCGCGAGCACGGCGACGACGGTCGCGGCGATCGTGAGCGCGAGGGCGACGGCGGTGCGCATCACCCGACTGCGGTCCCCCCGGAGCGCGCCGAGCGCGAGCACGACCCTCAGTCGGAGAACGTGTGCAACCACTCGAGACCCTCCACCTCGCCTGCGCTGCCGGACAGCTCGACGAAGCGCTGCTCGAGGGTCTGCCCCGCGCGCACCTCGTCCACGGTGCCCTCCGCGAGGACCTCGCCGCCCACGATGATGGCGATCCGCGTGCACACCTGCTCGATCAGGTCCATGCCGTGGCTGGACAGCACCACGGTGCCGCCGTGCGCGACGTAGGCGCGGAGGATGTCGAGGATCACCCCGGAGGAAACCGGATCCACCGACTCGAACGGCTCGTCCAGCACGAGCACCCGCGGGGAGTGGATCATGGCGCCGGCGAGCATGATCTTCTTCGTCATGCCGGCGGAGTAGTCGGAGACGACGCGGCTGAGCGCGCCGGTGAGATCGAAGGCGCGCGCGAGATCCGCGACGCGCTTCTCCACGACGTCGGCGGACAGACCGCGCAGCAGCCCGTAGTTGTGCAGCAGCTGGCGCCCGGTGAGGCGGTCGAACGTGCGCAGGCGATCCGGGAGCACGCCGAGCACCTTCTTCGCCGCCCGGGGGTGCGCGGCCTGGTCGATGCCGCTGATCCACACGGTGCCGGCATCGGGGCGCAGCAGTCCGGCGATGATCGACAGCGTCGTCGTCTTGCCCGCGCCGTTCGGCCCGACGATCCCGTAGAAGGATCCGGCGGGCACGGTCAGGTCGATCCGGTCCAGTGCGACGGAGTCGCCGAAGCGCTTGACCAGTCCGCGCACGACGAGCGCGTGCCACTGCGCCGGCTCCTGTCCGGTCTCGGCGGCGTCTTCTGCGCTGTCCTCCGCCGTCGTCGATCCGATCCCCGGCTCAGTCGCCGAAGTCGCCCCCGGTTCGATGTCCACAGGAGCATCATCCCCTGCGACGGGCTCGGCCGGGGAGACGACGTTCTCAGCCGACTCGGTTTCCGGCTCCGGCTCGAATTCCTGTGCGGGCTCGACGTCCGGATCCGTCTTCGATTCCTCGATCCGCCCGCTCTCGACGGCGGTCGGCTCCTCGACGATCTCCTCGATCGCGACGCCTTCCTCGACGACCATGGTCGTGCTCGCCTGCGGGGCGCCCCCCTCCGCCGCGACGCGCTCCGCGGCGCGCGCAGGGACGGTCCGCTTCGCCTTCGCGAGGGGTGTCCTCTTGCCGGGAGCGCGCGGTGCGGTCGCCTTGACCGCCGCCACCTTCTCGGCCGTCTTCCTGGCCTCCGCCGCGACGACGTCGGCGTGCACGCTCGCGGCCTTCTGCGCGGCCGTCTTAGCGATGTCCGCCCGCGCGGCGGCCGTCCGCGCCTCCGCACGCCGTGCCGCCTCCGCCCGTTCCGCGCCGGCCTGGCTCTCGGCCTTCACCCGGGCCGTGTCGGCGGCGCTGTACGCGCCGTGCGAGGACGCCCGGCGAGGCTTCCGCGGCGGAGAGGGGTCGTGAGATGTGGAGGGATCTTTCGGCGCGGCGCTCATCGCCTCACGGTATCAACCGGGCCTGACAGCGGCGGGCAGGTACGGCGGCCGTGCGGCATACGGAAGGCGAATTTCACGGTCCGAAAACCTGTGAACCACCCGTAGACTTGGTAACGGAACGGCAACACGGGAGCCCTCTCACCGGTGATGCTCAGTGTGCACCGATAGCGTGAACACTGGCACGAGGAAGTGTCCTATCGGTGATGTAACCGTGAACACACGTAACAGGAGCAGTTCTGTGACTCTTCAAACCATCATTCTCGCTGCCGGGATGGGCTCGCGCCTCGGGCGCTCCCTCCCGAAACCGCTGACCGAGCTCGGCGACGGCCGCTCGATCATGCAGCAGCAGCACGACAACATCCACGCCGCCTTCGGCGACGATGTCCGCATCACCACGATCGTCGGCTACCGCGCCGAGACGATCATCGAGGCGTTCCCCGATGTGAACTACGTGCACAACGAGCGCTACGACCAGACGAACACATCGAAGAGCCTGCTGCGCGGGCTCAACGCGACCGGCCGCCACGGCGTCCTCTGGATGAACGGCGACGTCGTCTTCGACCCGCGCATCCTCGGCCGTGCGATCGAGTTCATCGAGCGCGACCAGTCCTTCGTGACGGTGAACACGGCCAAGGTCAGCGACGAAGAGGTCAAGTACACCGTCGACGCCGAGGGCTACATCAAGGAACTCTCCAAGACCGTCCGGGGCGGCATCGGCGAGGCCGTCGGCATCAACTACATCTCCTCACGCGACAAGCAGGCGTTCCTGCGCCAGCTGCAGCGCGTCGACGACCAGGACTACTTCGAGCGCGGCCTCGAGCTCGCGATCGTCGAGAACGGCCTGCTCCTCGAGCCGATGGACATCTCCGACCTGTACGCGGTCGAGGTCGACTTCGCCGAGGACCTGGAGCGGGCGAACCTCTTCGTCTGAGCCCTCCGCCTTCGAGAGCCCGTGCCCGCGTCACCCGCGCGCACGGGCTCTTCGCATGCCGGCCCGGTCGGGCCGCATCAGGGCGCTTCTCGGCGGTTTCGCGGCGCCACTCCGTAGGCTCGGGATCATGGCGCGCAGAGATGACGCGGGAACGGTCCACCGGATCCATTCGCTGCCCGACGACGCACCCTGGGCGGGCGGCGTGCCGCCGGCCGGATCCTCCGAGCACCCGATGGCGATCCGGGGACTGGACCGGGTGCTCGCCGTGCAGCGCCCGCTGGTGCTCGCGCACATCCGCAGCATCCGGCTGCGCCACCCGGAGGCGACGCCCGCCGAGATCATCTCGCTGCTCGAGCGGCGCTACCTCGCTGCGGTCACCACGGGCGGCGCCGCCGTCGGCGCGACGGCGGTGATCCCCGGCATCACCACCGGCATCACCCTGGCGCTTTCTGGCGTGGAGACGGCGGGTTTCGTCGAGTCGACCGCGCTGTTCGCGCAGTCCGTGGCGGAGGTGCACGGCATCTCGGTGACGAACCCGGATCGGGCGCGTGCGCTCGTGATGACGCTCATGCTCGGCAAGGAGGGCGTGGATCTCATCCGGCAGCTCGCCGGGCAGGCGAGCGGGAAGGGTGCGGGCCGCCCCGCGTACTGGGGCGAGCTCGTCACGAAGTCCCTCCCGCGTGCGGCGGTCGGGCCGCTCGCGGACCGGTTGAAGAGCATGCTCATCCGGCACTTCGCGGCGGCCGGCGGCGCCTCGTTCCTCGGCAAGGCCCTGCCGTTCGGCGTGGGCGCGGTGATCGGCGGCGCGGGCAACCACGTGCTCGGGCGTCGCGTGCTGACGAGCTCGCGCCGGGCGTTCGGCCTGCCGCCGCTGACGCTGCCGGCCGAGCTCGAGCCGGTGCCCGGCGCCGAGCGGATCGAGAGCAGGGTCGCCCGCGGGGCGCAGCTCGCCGGGTCGGCCGTGGCCGGAGCGGCCGGGACCGCCGCCCGGGGCATTGGCGCGGTCGGGCGTCGCGCCGCGCAGGTCGTCCGCCGTCGCCCGGCCCCTGTCTCCGAGCCGGAGCTGCCCGGGCCGGAGCTGCACCCCGGCGCGCGCGACGCCGAGGCCTGATCGTTCCGCACCGCGGGCGGATCCGCGGACTTCTGCACAGCTGTCGTGCTGTTCGGGGCACGCGGACTCCGAGCGTCGGCGCCCGCTCCTAGCGTGGCGCCATGACCCGCTCCCCAGATCCTCCCGACCCCGGCCTCGGCTTTCTCGATCCTCCCGACCCCGGTCTCGGCTTTCCCGATCCGTCCTACCCCGTGCCGTGGAGCATCGACCGGCGCGACCGCACGCACCCCGTCGTGACGAACCGCGGGGACGGGATCGACTTCGCGCGGGTGTTCGCGCGGACGTCGCAGGATCCCGGCCGGACCCAGCTCTGGGGCCGGGTCGGCACCGGCGAGCAGCTGGAGATCTGCCTGTGCGACATCGACGTCGACGACGTCGTGATCACGCTCGCCTGGTTCCGCCGGGACGACGGCCTGGAGTACGTGTGGCGGTTCGTCGTGTGAGCGCGGTCAGTGCGTGCCGCGAGCCCGCAGCAACCTCGCCCAGGACGATCGCGTCAGGCGATGAGTTCGGTGCGGGCTCTGCCGCCGGGCCGTGGGGTGCGTTTCGGGTCGATGTGTGGGGGTGGTAGGAACCAGACCTTCGCGCGGGTGCCGATGCCGTCGATGTGGATGTCCCAGGCGTTGTCGTGGATGAGGTGGTGGCAGGTTTCGCAGAGCAGGACCCCGTTGGCGAGGTCGGTGGGGCCGGTGTCTCTGGCCCACCAGCGGATGTGGTGCGCCTTGGTCATCTCCGGCGGGAGCCCGCAGAACGCGCATCCGCCGTCGCGTTCCCGCAGCGCGAGCCGCTGCGCCGGGGTGAACAGGCGTTTCTCCCGCCCCCAGTCCAGGACCTCACTGTCCGCCCCGCATACCCAGGGGATGACCCCGCCGTCGGCGGCCATCCGCCGGATCGTGCCGATGCTGACCGGCTGGTCGATCCCGTCGATGAGCCCGAACCCGGTGCCGTGTTGGAGGTCGGTCAGGTCGACGCGCACGACGACGGTCGCGCCGTTCAGCGTCGCGGTGCTCTCGCAGCCGAGCGCGTGCTCGGCGAGGTGCACCAGGGCGTCGGCCTGGATCTGCGCGACCGTGCGCCGGTCCGCTTCGGGGGCGTCCGGGTCGCGGCCGTCACGTTTCGCGGCGAACTCCGCGGGCACGTAGCCGTGGATCGCGGCCTGCACCGGCGCACCCCGGGCAGGATCCAGCACCGCGTTCAGGTGCAGCATCCCGTCCCGCTGGAACATCGTCAGCGACGTCCGCGCCCGCAGCTCGTCCTCCCTGGGTGCGACACCGTCGGGATCCAGGTGCGCCTCGGTACGGGCGATCAGCTTGCGCACCTCATCCAACGACAGCCCGGCCGCCTTCTCCACCAGGAGCGTCTCGGCCTGGGCGGCCACGGCAGGTCCGACCTTCAAGATCATCCGGTCCAGGAACGTCACGATCGCGTCGGCCGCTGCCGCCGCGATCCTCCCCCGGCACATCGCGTCCCGCACGACAGGGAACTTCGCCGGCAGCACCTCGCCGAGCAGGTTCGTCCGCGGCGCGGTCGCCTCACCGAGCTTCACCAGCCGCGCAGCCTCCCCGGTCGATGCCCCCGTGGTCGTCGCGATCAGCTGCGCCGACGAACGGAACCCCTGCTGCCTCGCGAGTGAATCCGGCCCCAGCTCCCGCCGCGACTCACGCGCGAGACCCGCCGCCACTTCCGCATGCACAGCATCCGTGGTCCGACGCAACACACCGATCGCATCGTTCACCGCGACCAGCTGCGCCCGGGAGAGATCGGCCCCACCGTCCGCGTCCGCCCACGAATCCTGCACAAGCGCGACCGCTTCGAGGAGAGGGGCGAGGCTGCTGGACATACTCCGATCCTATCAATAATCGAAGATTTGTTCTACTCTTCCCGCAAGAACTTTCCGACCGAATCGGCCTTCGTGAGCGGACGCCACGTTTCGTCTCGCTCCTCGCTGCGCTCGGTGCTCGCTCAACGACCGGGCGAAGGGCTCGCTGAACGACCGCGGACAGGGCTCGCTCAACGACCGAGGACAGGGGTCGCTCAACGACCGCGGGAAGGGCTCGCTCAACGACCGCGGGAAGGACTCGCTCAACGACCGGGAACAGTACCCGCGACCCGCCCACAGCAGCGCGCGCCACGCAGCCGCGGGTGTAGCCTCGGAACCCCTCGCTGGGAGAGACCTGAGAAGGAAGGCGACGCCATGAGCGCTCCCCTGACCGGTTCCGCACGGACGACGCGCCTCGCGCTTCTGGTGGGCGTCGCGGCCGCGACCGTCGGCATCATCTACGGCTACGACTCCTCCAACATCGGCGGGGCGATGCTCTACCTCGCCAAGGACTTCCATCTCGATCCGGCCGCGCAGTCCTGGGTCACCACCACCGTCGTCGTGGGCGAGATCATCGGCGCCCTGTTCGGCGGCGCCCTCGCGAACCGGATCGGCCGGAAGCCGACCATGGTCGCCGTCGCTGTGGCCTTCGCACTGTTCTCGCTGCTGTCCGGGCTCGCACCGGCGCTGTGGGTGCTCGTGGTCGCCCGCTTCCTGCTCGGCCTCACGATCGGCGTGTCCGTCGCGGTCGTGCCGGTCTTCGTCGCGGAGTCGGCGCCGGCCCGGTCCCGCGGCGCCTTCCTCGTGCTGTACCAGGTGGCCACCGTGTCCGGAATCATCGTCGGCTACCTCGTCGCGATGGCGCTCGCGCCGACCGAGAGCTGGAGGTGGATGCTCGGGCTCGCCGCGATCCCCGGACTGATCATCGCGCTCGTGCTGCTCCGCTTGCCCGACACCGCGCGCTGGTACGTCATGAAGGGCCGCACCGTCGAGGCGCGCAGCACGCTCGCCAGGATCGAGGGGCCCGAGGTCGACATCGACGCCGAGATCGAGACCATCACGGCAGGCTTCGCGGTCGCGCACACCGCCTCCTGGCTGGACATGCTGCGCAAGCCGTTCCTGCGCGCGACCGTCTTCGTGGTCGGGCTCGGCTTCTTCGTGCAGCTCACCGGCATCAACGCGATCGTCTACTACAGCCCGCGCATCTTCGAGGCGATGGGCTTCACCGACGACATCCTCAAGCTCGGCCTCTCCGCGCTCGTGCAGGTCGCGGGCCTCGTGGCCGTGTTCATCGCCCTGCTCGTGATCGACCGGATGGGCCGGCGCCCGGTGCTGCTGATCGGCATCGGCACGATGGTGCTCGCCAACCTGCTGCTCGTGGTGGTCTTCGCGATCGGCGGCGGGCACTTCGACGGCGCGCTGACGGTCGCCGGCTTCGTCGGCCTGGTGCTGTTCACCGCGGGCTTCACCTTCGGGTTCGGATCCCTCGTCTGGGTGTACGCGGGCGAGGCGATGCCGGCGCACCTGCGTTCGCTGGGCGCGAGCGTCATGCTCACGAGCGACCTGGTCGCGAACGTCATCGTCGGCGCGTTCTTCCTCACGATGCTGAACGCGCTCGGCGGGGCGGGCACGTTCGCGGTGTTCGGCGTGATCGCGATCCTCGCATTCTTCTTCATCGTCTGGCTCGCGCCGGAGACGAAGGGCCGCCCACTCGAGGACATCGGGACGTTCTGGGAGAACGGCGGGCGCTGGTAGCCGCACGTCCGGCGCGCCCGGATCCGGATCCTGAGGGCGCACCCGAGTCGTGAAAGGATCGACGGGTGAGCCTGAACGACCCGTCCTCCTCCGACGCAGCGCACCGCGGCGCCGCTGACGGGCGCGCCGACGGCGTGTCGTTCGTCATGCCGGTCCTCAACGAGCGCGCCTACCTCGAGCACGCCGTGCGGTCCGTGCTGCAGCAGGACGTCGACGGGCCCACCGAGCTCGTCCTGGCCCTCGGCCCGTCCACGGACGGCACCACCGAGCTCGCCGTGAGGCTCGCGGCGGCCGAGCCCCGGCTGCGGATCGTGCACAACCCGGCCGCGGACATCCCGGTCGGGCTGAACGCCGCGATCCGGGCCAGCATCCACCCCACCGTCATCCGCGTCGACGCGCACTCGGAGCTCTCCCCCGGCTACGCCCGGCGGGCCCTGGAGACGCTGGCCCGCACGGGCGCGGCGAACGTCGGCGGCGTCATGCGCGCCGACGGTCGCACGCCGTTCCAGGCCGCCGTCGCCCGCGCATACAACTCCCCGGCCGGGCTCGGCGGCGGCAGCTATCACGGCGGCACGCGCGAGGGCGCGGCCGAGTCGGCCTACCTCGGCGTGATGCGCCGGGCCGTGCTCGACGAGGTCGGCCTGTTCGACGAGTCGATCCGCCGCGGCGAGGACTGGGAGCTGAACCTGCGGATCCGCCAGGCCGGTCATCGGGTGTGGTTCGACCCGCAGCTCGCGGTCACCTACTGGCCGCGGGAGAGCTGGATCCGCCTGGCGCGGCAGTTCCGCGCGACCGGGGCGTGGCGCGGCGAGCTCGTGCGCCGCTACGGCCGCCGCAACGGCGTGCGCTTCTTCGCCCCGCCCTCGCTCGTGCTGCTGCTCGCGCTCGCGGTCGTGGTCGCGGTCCTGCAGCTCACCGGCGTGTTCGGCGGGGTCCTGTCGATCATCGCCTCGATCGTGTACCTGCCCCTCGTCGCCTACGCGATCCTCGTCATCGCCATGGCGCTGACACCCGGCAAGCCCGCTGATCCGCCGCGCAGCCCGCGGGAGCGCGTCTGGACGCTCGCGGTGCTGCCGACGATGCACCTGTCCTGGGGCCTCGGGTTCCTCGCCGGCGTGCTCCGCGGCGCGCACGACACGGTCGACGCCTCGCGGCTCGGCAGCAGGAACACGCCGCTACCCTGAGCCATCACCGGTTCGGGGCGCATTCTCTCGTTTTGGGGCGCGCCGCGGCGCCGTTCCGCGGTGAGACGCGCCCCAAACGGACGGAATGCGCCCCAAGCCGGGGGTTCGACGCCGCGAACAGCCCTCAGGCCTCGAGCCAGCCGAGGTCGAGGATCCGGTCCACGACGCGGCGGGCGGCGGAGCCGTCGTCCCGGCCGTTGAACTGCGCCTGCCACGCGACGTACTTCGGCGCGAGCGCGGCGACGGCGCTCAGGTCGCCGAGGGCGGCGACGAGCTCGTCCTGCGTGCGCAGCAGCGGCCCCGGCGCCCGCTCGGCCAGGTCGAAGTAGAAGCCGCGCAGCTTGCCGCGGTAGTGCTCGAGGTCGGGCACGAGGAAGTACATCGGCTTGCCGGTCGCGCTGAAGTCGAACATCACCGAGGAGTAGTCGGTGATCAAGGCGTCCGCGGCGAGCAGCAGTTCGGCCGTGTCCGGGTAGCCGGTCACGTCGATCACCCGGGATCCGGCGTGGTTCCGGCCGGGACGGATCGTGCGGGAGTGCCCGCGCACGAGCACGACGGCGTCCGCGGCCTCGGCGAGCGCGACCGGGTCGACGAAGTCCACCATCTCGGAGCGGTCGTCGCGCCACGTCGGCGCGTACAGGAGAACGCGCGCGCCGTCCTCGATGCCCAGCGCGGAGCGGATCCGCGCCGCGTCGCCCGTGGTGAGCGCGTCGTTGCGCGGGTAGCCGTCCACCCAGATCGGCTTGCGCAGGAACGCGTACGCCTTGCGCAGCACGCGGGCGGCGTAGGGGTTCTGCGCGAGCAGCACGTCCCAGCGGCGGGATTCGCGCACGACCGCGAGCCAGCGCCGCGGGTGGAACCCGGCGCGGTGCAGCGCGAGCCGCTTGAGCGGCGTGCCGTGCCAGGTCTGCAGCACGCGCTGCCCCGGCTTGCGCACGAACCGGCGACGCAGCCAGTCGTTCACGACGAGCAGGCGGGAGTCGGCGCGGGCGCGCCACCACTCGGGGGATCCCTCGACGACGGCGACCGCCCCGTCCGGGACGGGTACGGACAGGTCGACGACGCTCCAGTACCGCGTGACGCCCGGGGCGCGGGCGGCGAGCTCTCGGTCGATCGCGCCGGGGTTGCAGCCGCTGGACTGGCCGTAGAACGCCTCGAAGAACACCGCGTTCTCGTTCGCGCCGGCGAGCGCCGCGTAGCGCCCCTCGAGCGCGAGACGTCCCTCGGCGGTCTCGTACGCGGGATCGATGGGCGCCGCGACGCGGATCGTGCCGCGCTCGGCCGAGATCCGCACCGTCGGGAGCACGACCGCGTCGAGCTCCACGTCGTCGGCGCGGACGCCGTCCACGGTCAGGGCGTAGTCCCCGCTCGGCAGCGGCAGCTCCGCCCCGCCCCAACGCGCCGCGCGCAGCGGGATCGCGGCGGTCCAGCCGTCCGCGGCGGAGATCGCGGATCCGGACACCGAGGCCCGCGGCCCGGCGAGCAGGATCTCGGCCGGAGCCGATCCCTCCCCGGCGATCAGCAGCGTCCGCCGCTCTTCGTCGACGCGGACGGTCGTCATTCGGTTCCCTCCGTCGGGGTGCGGGTCGGGTCGGCCGAGGCGGAGGCCGCCCCGGTGATCCGGGCGAGGATCGCGTCATGCACGCGCTCGGCGTTGCGGCCGTCGCGGTGCGCATGCATCGCAGCGCTCAGCGCGCGGGAGCGCTCGCTGCGGCGGGCGTGCTCCGCGGCGTCCTGCAGCGTCGTCTCGAGCTGCGCGACCGCGGCGGTCCAGTCGGCGGCGGAGTCCTCGCCCGCGACATCGACGTACCGGCCGTAGAAGCCGCGGGAGCGGGCGTACTCCTCCGGATCGGGCGCGAGGTAGACGACAGGCATCGCCAGCAGGCCCACGTCGTAGGCGAGCGAGGAGTAGTCGGTGACGAGCACGTCCACGGCGGGCAGGATCGGGGTGATGTCGGCGACCAGCGAGGACCCGATCGTCCGGATCCGCGCGGTCTCGGCAGTCGGGCGGTAATCGCCCTCGCCGAGCGGGTGCGAGCGCACCAGCAGTACGGCGTCGGTGCGCTCCAGCATCGCGACGATCCGCTCCCACTCCGCCGCGCCGGGCACGGCCGGATCCGCCGCGCCGTCGCGCCACGTCGGTGCGTACAGCAGCACCCTGGCGCCCTCGGGTACGGGTCCGACCGCGGCCTCGAGCAGCCTGCGGGCGCGATCCCGGCGCTCGCCCGGCTCGCCCGCGGACAGCACGTCGACGCGGGGTTCGCCGGTCACGAGCACCTGCTCGACGCCGAGACCGAACGCCGACTCCAGGCGCCCGCGGGAGCGGTCGGAGGCGGCGGGCAGGATCCGGATCCGCCGGGTCTGCCCGCGATACAGCGCGCCGATCAGCCGCTGCAGCGGCACGAAGCGGGGAAGGATCGCGCTCTGCACGGTGGCCGGGGAGTCCAGGCCGATGCGTTTGAGCGGGATGCCGTGCCAGAGCTGCACGAGGAAGGCGCCGGACGTCGCGTAGCGGTTCACGTCGCCGAACCCGTGAGTGACGACGACCACGCCGGCGCGGGCGGTGGCCCACCAGCCGCGGAGTCCGCCCTTGGGGATCGAGCGGATCCCGAGAGCCGCGGCCTCGCGCTCCTCGCGGGCGGATCCGGTCAGCCAGAGCGGGTTCTCCCCCGCCTGGGTGGCGACCCGCCAGAGCGCGAGCGCGCCGTCCCCGATCCCGGCTCCGCAGCCGATCACCCAGCCGCGCCCGCGCGGGACGATCAGGGTCCCGAGGCGTCCGGCGAGATAGAGCGGGATCCGCATCAGCTTGCCGGCGTTGCCCGCGCGGAAGGAGAAGGACGCCACCCCGCGAGCCTATCGTCCCGCCGGCCGGCCTCATGGAGCGCGCTGTCAGGTCGACATGCAGAAGGACGCCGTTCCGGCGGCCTTTCGCCGGAACGGCGTCCTTCTCGGGGGCAGAGGTTCGGGTCCGGCGCTCAGCGCCGCGGGATCACTGGGCGAGCGTGCCCAGCGTCACCGTGATGGTCTGCTCGCTGCCGCCGCGGACGACGGTGAGCGTGGCCTTGCTGCCGGCCGCGACGGCCCGCACCTGCGCGGTGAGGTCGCTCGCGTCGGTGACCGGGTTGCCGTTGAAGCCGGTGACGATGTCGCCGGCCTGCAGGCCGCCGGTCGCCGCCGCTCCGCCATTGGTGACCGAGGCGATCGCCGCGCCGACGACCGTCGCGTTCTTCAGGCTGCTCGCGTCCTGCACCGAGGCGCCGAGCAGGCCGTGCGTGGCCTTGCCGTTGGCGATGATGTCGTTCGCGATGCGGTGCGCGATGCTCGACGGGATCGCGAAGCCGACGCCGATGTTGCCGGACTGGCCGGACGACGAGGACGACGATCCGGCACTCGCGATCGCGACGTTCACACCGATCAGCTTGCCGGTGCTGTCCACCAGCGCGCCGCCGGAGTTGCCGGGGTTGATCGCCGCGTCGGTCTGGATGACCGAGATCGAGATCGTGCTCTGCGCCGAGGAGCCGGAGCCGCGACCCGGGATGTCGAACTGGAACGGCTGCTGCGGATCCTGCGAGTTCGGGCTCTGCTGCTGCTTGTCGGGGTTCGACGGCGCCGCCGACGACTGGATCTGGATGCTGCGGTTCAGCGCGCTGACGATGCCGGTGGTCACCGAATTGGACAGGCCGAGCGGCGCGCCCACCGCGACGGTCATCGCGCCCACGTTGAGCTTGGAGGAGTCGGCGAACTCCATCGGGGTGAGGCTCGAGCCGTTCTTGACCTGGATCACGGCCATGTCGTAGACCGGGTCGATGCCGACGACGGTCGCGGTCAGGATCCGGCCGTCCGACGTGGTGACCGAGATCGTCGGGTTGGCGACCGCGCCGTCGAGCGTGACGACATGCGCGTTGGTGAGGATGTGGCCCTGCTTGTCGAGCACGATGCCGGATCCGGATCCCGCGGCGCTCGAGCTCGAGACGTCGATCGTGACGACCGACGGCACGGCCTTCGCGGCGATCGCGGTGGCCTGGGAGACCGACTCCGGGTTGTTCACCGTGACGGTGCTGGGCCCGGCGGCGGTCTTGGACGACGAGGACGACGGGTTCATCGACCCGTAGACGACGCTGCTGCCGACGCCGGCGATGCCGCCGACGAGAGCCGCCGCGATGACGATGGCCGCGACCTTGCCCCCGCCGATGCCGGGGCGGCGCTCCTTGGCGGGCGCGGCCGGGTAGGCGGAGTCGACGCCGAACGCGGCGCCGGGGTGCGCGCCCTGCGCGCCCTGCGCGGGCAGATCGGGACGCGGCGGGATGCCGTATCCGCCGGCCGGCGGGATCGGCTGCGTGGGGGCCGTCGCGGAGGCGTCGGCCGGGGTGCCGGGGACGGGCGGGATCACTCCGCCGGCGGAAGTCGACGAGAAGGCCGGGGGCACGGAGTGTCCGGCGTCGGGCTGAGGTGTCTGATCGCTCATGGGGTTTCTGCTCCTTCGAACCTTGCCTCTACAGACTGACGTCCGACTCTGTGTTTTTCCTATGCCGCTCGGCAGATTCGCCTAAGCCATTACCCTGGGCGGCATGGGAATCCTGCACGGCGCCTGGCGTCGCACGGCCGAGGGCGCCGGCCTGCTCTCCGCGACCGGTGAGGTCGCTCCGACCATCTTCGCCGAGATGTCCGCCCTCGCGGCGCGCACCGGCGCGATCAACCTCGGACAGGGCTTCCCCGACGAGGACGGGCCGGCCGAAGTGCTCGAGGCGGCGCGGGCCGCGATCCTCTCCGGGGCCAACCAGTACCCGCCGGGGCGCGGCGTGCGCGACCTGCTGCAGGCGATCGCCGAGCACCAGCGCCGCTGGTACGGGATCGAGGCGGATCCGGATCGCGAGATCCTGGTGACCGCGGGCGCCACCGAGGCGATCGCGGCGGCGCTCCTGGCGCTCGTGGACGGGCCCGAGGACGAGATCGTCGTGTTCGAGCCGTTCTACGACTCCTACGCCGCCATCGCAGCACTGAGCGGCGCCCGGCTGCGCACCGTGCCGTTGCGCCTGCCCGACTTCCAGCCCGACCTCGACGAGCTCGCGGCAGCGGTGACCGACCGGTGCCGGGTGATCCTCGTGAACGACCCGCACAATCCCACCGGCGCCGTCCTCTCCCCCGAGGTGCGCGCCGAGATCGTCCGGCTCGCCCAGCGGCACGACGCGCTGATCGTCACCGACGAGGTGTACGAGCACCTCGCGTTCACCGCGCCGCACGTGCCGATCGCGACCCTGCCGGGCGCTGCGGAGCGGACGCTCACGATCTCCTCAGCCGGCAAGACCTTCTCCGTGACCGGCTGGAAGATCGGCTGGATCCACGGCCCCGCCGAGCTCATCACCGCGGTGCTCAGCGTCAAGCAGTTCCTCACCTACGTCAACGGCGGCCCGTTCCAGCCGGCGGTCGCCGCGGGCCTGCGGCTGCCGGACGCGTTCTTCGCGGGCGCCGCCGAGCGGCTGCGCGCCAAGCACGAGCTGCTCGCCAGCGGGCTCGAGGCGGCCGGCTTCGCGGTGCACCGCCCGGACGGCGGGTACTTCACCGTGGCGGATGCGACCGCGATCGGCGGTGCGGATGCCGACGCGTTCTGCCGCGCCCTGCCGGAGCGGATCGGCGTGGCGGCGATCCCGCTCACCGCGTTCGTGCACCCCCGGCATCGCGAGGCCTACAGCGGCCTCGTGCGGTTCGCCGCGTGCAAGCGCCCCGAGGTCATCGCCGAGGCGGCGCATCGCCTGGCCGGGCTGAGCGTCAGCGCGGCACGACGCGGTAACGGCGCAGGCGCAGCACGGGGTTGACCTCGCGCACGCGGGCCACGGCGGCGGCCTCGAGCTCGGCGACGCCGATGCCCTCGCCCGTGCCGACGCCGGCGAGCGTGACGCCCTGCGGGTCGATCACGGCGGAGTGACCCACGCCGACCGGGGTGGGATGGTCGGCCGCGACGACGTACGCCGTGCTCTCGATCGCCCTGGCGGCGAGCAGCGTCGTCCAGTGGTGCTCCTTGAGCGCGCCGCGCACCCACTCGGCCGGTACGACGAGCACCTCGGCGCCGGCGTCGACGAGGGTGCGGGCGACCTCCGGGAAGCGCAGGTCGTAGCAGGTCATCAGCCCGAAGGTCAGGCCGTCCACGACGAACGTCGCCGCGTCCCCGAGCCCTCCCGGCTCGATCCAGCGCGACTCGGTCTGCCCGAACGCGTCGTACAGGTGCTGCTTGCGGTACACCGCGAGGATCCCCGATCGGTCCACCGCGACGAGGGTGTTGCGGATGCGGCCGGCGTCGGCGCGCTCGACCATGCCCGCGACGACCACGACGCCATGCACCGCGGCGAGCCGGCCGAGCTCCGCCGTGAAGGCGTCGTCGAGCTCCTCCGCGTTCGCGGCGAGGGTCTCGTCCATCGGTTCGACGAAGTAGCTGGAGTACTCGGGCAGCACCACGAGCCGGGCTCCGCGGCCCGCGGCCTGCGCGACGAGCTCGCCGATCCGGGCGCGATTCCCGGCGCGGGAGGCCGCGGGCGCGAACTGGCAGACGGCGGCGATCACACTTCCGGCGGGCATGCACCCATCATCCCGCACGGCGCGCGGATGCGGACGCCGGATCCGCCGGGGCCGCCGAGGCCGGCCCTTCGTCGGCCATCGGCAGCGTGCCGTAGCGCTGCATGCGCTGCCAGCGCAGGCGGCGCCCGGCGATCGCGGTGAACACCGACTGGATCACGACCAGGTACATCAGCTGGCGGTACACGATCTGCTGCAGCGGCAGAGTCCACAGCGGCCCGATCCGCTCACCGTCGAGCCGGAACGCGTAGGCCGCCACGGCCGTCTGCACGACGAGGAAGAACAGCCACAGCCCGAGCACGCGGACCGGGTCGAGGAACAGGATCCCGTACAGCGCGAACACGTCCACGACGGGCGCGAGCAGCGGCAGCAGCACCTGCAGCAGCAGCAGATAGGTCAGCCCGCGCCGGCCGAGACGCCCCGCAGAGCCGCCCTGCAGCACGGCGCCGCGGTGCTTCCACATCGCCTGCAGCGTGCCGTAGCACCACCGGTAGCGCTGCTTCCAGAGCGCGCCGAGGTCGGCCGGGACCTCGGTCCACGCCCGGGCGTCCTCGCGGTAGACGACCCGCCAGCCGTCCCGCAGGATCGCCATCGTGAGATCCGTGTCCTCGGCGAGCGTGTCGTCGCTCACCCCGCCCACACCGGCGAGCGCGGACCGGCGGAACGCGCCGATCGCGCCGGGCACGGTCGGCATGCACTCGGCGAGGTCGAACAGACGCCGATCGAGGTTGAACCCGACGACGTACTCGATGTGCTGCCAGCGGCCGAGCACGCCGCCGCGATTGACGACCTTCGTGTTGCCGGAGATCGCGCCCACCGCCGGGTCGGCGAACGACTGCACGAGCCGCGCCACCGTGTCCGGCTCGAACACCGTGTCGCCGTCCACCATCACGATGAGCTCGTGGGAGGCCGCAGCGATCCCGGTGTTCAGCGCGGCCGGCTTGCCGCCGTTCGACCGCCGGAGCACCCGCACCCCGTCCAGCCCGAGGCGCTCCACGATCCCGGCGGTGTCGTCGGTGGATCCGTCGTCCACGACGATCACCTCGACCGGGTGCGTGGACGCGGCGATCGAGCGCACGGCGGCCTCGATACCGGCGGCCTCGTTGTAGGCGGGCACGATCACGGTGACCGGATCCGTCACCGTGTGCGCGACCGCCGTCGTCCTGGCCCGGCCGACCGGCCGCCCCGGACGGCGCCGGCTGAGGCGCACGTGCCGCGCGGCGACGATCACGACGAGCACGGAGCGCAGCAGCACGAGGATCCCGCTGATCAGCAGCGCGATCTCCACGGCGACCACGACGCCGTCGCTGACCCGCACCGCGCCGGCGGTCACCGCCGCGGCCGCACGCTCGCCGAACGTGGCGGGCCGGCTGGTCTGCGCGAGCCCGAACGCGTCGCTCACGGTGGTGACGCGGATCCCGCGCGCGGCGAGCGCCGGCAGCAGTCGCTTCAGCGCTGCGACGGTCTCGCTGCGGTCGCCGCCGCCGTCGTGCATGAGCAGCACCTGCCCGGCGTCGCCCTGCGGTGTCGCGTTGTGCAGGATCGCGTCGACGCCGGGGCGGCGCCAGTCCTCGCTGTCCTGGGTCGTCAGCACCGTGACGAGGCCGTCCGCGCCGGCCGCGCGGATCGCCTGCCATCCGGCGTCGCCGAGGGCGGCGTTCGTGGAGCTGTAGGGCGGCCGGAACAGACCCGTGGTGCTGCCCGTGGCGTCGATGAGCGCCTGCTCCCCCGCGGTGAGCTCGAGCTGCTGCCGCCAGGTCGGGGCGGATCCGAGGTTCACGTGCGTGAGCGTGTGCACCCCGACCTCGGAGCCGGCGGCGACCACCGCGCGGGCGAGATCCGGGTGCGCGATGGCCTGCTGGCCGATCTGGAAGAAGGTGGCATGCGCGCCGTAGGCGGAGAGCACCTTCAGGATCTCCGGAGTCCAGCGCGGGTCGGGGCCGTCGTCGAAGGTGAGGGCGACGGTGCGCGACGGCGGAGCGAGCGTGCGCAGGCCTTTCCGGGTCGCGACGACAGGGCCGCCGTGCGCGACGGCGGACGGGACCGCGGCCGCCGAACCGGGCTGGGCGGCGCCGTCCGCCGCGGAGCCGCCGAGGTGCTGCACGTAGCCCTGGACGACGAGGACGGCCACGAGGAACAGGACCACGGCGGACAGCGCGATCCAGTGCGCCGTGGGGCGCACGGCGGGGCGCCGGCTCATGGGTGCGCGGGAGGAGTGCCGTTGCCGTGCGTCGTCGTGTGCCCCGGCGCGGTGCCGCTCTTGCCCGGGGCCGTCGACGCGGAGGAGGTCGAGGATGCCGCCGACGAGGGAGCGGTCCGGGGTGCGGCGGATCCCGAAGTCGTCGTGGACGCGTCGACCGTCGACACGGGCACGACGCCGACCGGGGTGCCGTCGGAGACCGGTGCCACGGGAGCGTCGCCCGCGGGGGCGGCCTTCGGGGCGGGAGCGGGCTGCGCCACGGCCCCGGCACGGGTCCCGTCGGGAAGCCGCGGGCCCTGCAGGCTCGGCGCCGCGGTGACAGCGATCGCCGCGATCGCGATCGAGGCCCCGACCCCGAGGACGAGGGCGGCGACCGCTCCCCTCGCGCGGCGGGCGCGGCGACCGGTCGGATCGACGAAGACCGCGCTCTCCGCTGCCGCCCTCGCGCGCAGGGCGCGGCGAGTCAGCGGCGGTTCGTCGGGGGTCACAGGGCGACGATATCCCGGCCGACTGTGAATCGACACCCAGGATCCCGGATCGGGCGGCGCGGAGCCGCCTCCGACGCTCTCCGGCAGCCGGATCCGGGCAACCTCCGTCTGCGATAATCCGCGTGTGCACGCCGACGACCAGGACACGACCACCCGGGCCGCGAAGGGCCTGCTGCGCCCGTGGCACTTCATCATCGCGTTCGGCGTCGTCAGCCTGCTCGCGGACATGGTCTACGAGGGTGCGCGCAGCATCATCGGCCCCTATCTCGCGACGCTCGGCGCGTCGGCCACCGTGGTCGGCATCGTCGCCGGGGCCGGTGAGTTCATCGGATACGGCCTCCGGGTCGTGACCGGCTATGCCGTCGTCCGCACCCGTCACTACTGGACCTGGACGATCGTGGGCTACGCGCTCACCGTGCTCAGCGTCCCGCTCATCGGCGTCACCGGCGTGATCGCGCCCGCCCTGCTGCTGTACGGGACCGAGCGTCTCGGCAAGGCGGTGCGGTCCCCGGCGAAGGACACGCTGCTCTCCCACGCCTCGGCGCGCACCGGCCGCGGCAGCGCGTTCGGCGTGCACCAGGCCCTCGACCAGACCGGCGCGGTGCTCGGCCCGCTGCTGCTCGCCGCGGTCCTCGGGTGGCGCGACGGCGACTACGCGCTCGCGTTCGGGGTGCTCATCGTCCCCGGCGTCCTCGTGCTCGCGCTGCTGTTCTGGCTGCGCCACCGCGTCCCGGATCCCCTCGTCTACGAGACGCCGGCGGCCCAGGAGCGGCAGGCGGCCGCCGTCCCGTCGGCCGCGCGTCCCGCCGCTCCACTGCGACGGGGCCTGCCCGGCCGGTTCTGGCTCTACGTCGCCGCGATCGCCGTGCTCTCCGCCGGTATCGCGTCCTTCCCGCTGCTCGCGTATCACGCGCAGTCGCGGCACCTGCTCACGGACGCGCAGGTGCCGATCCTCTTCGCGGTCGCCATGTTCGTGGACGGTGCGAGCGGGCTGGTCATGGGACGCGCATACGACCGCTTCGGTCCCCGCACCCTGTACCTGGTCCCGGTCGCCGCCGGTGTCGCGGCGATCGCGTTCACGCAGAGCGTCGCCCTGATCTGGATCGGCGTGGCCGTCTGGGGCGTCGTCAACGGCATCCTCGACTCGACGGTCAAGGCCGTGGTCACCGAGCTCGTCCCGTCGGCCTCCCGCGCGATCGCCTTCGGCTGGCTGGCGTTCGTCCGCGGCGCGGGCCTCCTCGTGGCCGGCGCCGTGCTCGGCTTCGCCTACGACCGGGGCGCGATCGTCGTGATCGCCACCGCGCTGGTGGCCAACGCGCTCGGCCTGATCGGTCTCGTCCTGGTGCTCCGCACGGTGGGCTCCGCGAAGGCGGTTTCCGGGCCCTGACCAGGGTTTCACATAACGGGGACGACATCCCTCGAGGCAAAGCGAAAGGGCCCGATCCTTGCGGATCGGGCCCTTTCTTCTGTTGCGGGGACAGGATTTGAACCTGCGACCTCCGGGAGCTAGATAGATCGCGTTCGTTGTTTGCGCCAGTTCGCGCTATCTACAGCCGACCTGGGATTTCCTCGTTGCCATCAAATCAGCACAAACCTTCGAAAACTGACGATAGTGTCGGATTTCTGTCGAGCCAATGTGTCGAGCGCAGAGGGACGCATGTCACCGCACAGCTCATCCGTTCCCGAGCCGCGCCCGCACGGACTCAGCCTTGATACGAGCAACACAGCCTGCATGGCTAAGCGCATCGGCCTCGACGGTCTCGGTCCAGCCGGATGTTGCAGCCATGTCCTCGCGCGCGAGCCATACGGGAAGCCCGAGCTCGACCCGCCACCAGTGCTTTATTGCTGCTTCCACTTGCCGTGCGTGGTGCCCGTCTTCGAATAGTTCGAGGTTCAAGATCTCCCATCCTTCGCGCTGGAAGTTCGCGAGCCTTGACGTGCCTACGTTCGTAATCCCGATCTTGAATGCGCCGAACGCTCGGTGTTCAAGGAAGTAGACCAGGCCTGGCTTGTTCGCCTGGAACCCAGTCTCTGCGCACTGAGGACATCCCTGCCCGTGGGAACGATTGTTGACCGTTGATCGCCACTCATGTCCTTTCAAGCACTGCCACCAGAAGCTGCGGTTCGAGAACTGCGTGACATCGATCGGCCGGACCTCACCATTCCGGGTGGGGTGCCAGGTAAGCGCGACAGCTGGGCGGCGACTCGCCAAATCATTGACACCGATCTGCACGTTTCGCCCGGCGCAAGTTGGACATCCGTTGCCCGCCGTTCGGCTGGCCGTTGTCGTCCGCCACTCGTGCCCAAGCTCGCATCGCCACCAGCGCTTCTTGCCGTTGCGAAGAGTCACCATCGTCGGCGTGATCTCCCCATTAAGAGTGGGGTGCCATTCGGCGGCGACCTCTGGAGCGACCGTCGGCAGGTCATTGAATCCCACCACGATTCGATGACCAGAACATGCCGGGCAGTTGGTCCCGAGCGACGAGCGACTGTTGCCAGTTGCTTCCCATTCGTGGCCCAGGTCACATCGCCACCACAGTTTGCGGGCCACACCAGGGAAGATGCTTGCGGGCGTCAAGGGGGCGTTCTTAGTCGGGTGGAACTCGGCGGCGAGGTCCGGTCGGACAGTCGCCATGTCGTTCAGACCGGGTACCACCATCTGCCCAGCACACACCGGGCAGCCGTTTCCTTGGAACCGATTCTGGATCTTCGCTTCCCACTCATGTCCGCTCTCGCACAGCCACCACGCACTCTTGTTCGACTGCGGCAGGACCGTCGAGATCTTGAAGCTGTTCCTTGTCGGATGCCATTGGGCAGCGAGGTCTGGACGAATAGTGCCGAGATCGGTCTCACCCGGGACCGCGACGATACCCGCACACATTGGACAGCGCGAGCCCCGAGCCCGCGAGTTGACCACTGCCTGCCATTCGTGGCCCTGAAAGCAACGCCACCAAACCTTCCGCCCGGATCCGAGCGTTACATCGAACGGCGTCATCTCACCGTTGCGCGTCGGGTGCCAGTCAGCAGCGACCTCAGGACGCGCCGTAGCAAGCACGTGTTCGGGAGCTGGAACTTTCATAGACACAGTCTCCCGCAACAGGCCACCCGTCCATCGCAGCCCCAAGAGCGAACGCAACATTCGAGTGCGGCAGATCGGACAGCAGCTTTCAAATAGAAACGCGCGCGAGGGCCCAACGTCTCAGGACTGCCGTTCACTACCTGCACGCCTCACTGCAGAATGTCGTTCGCTCGTAGTACAACTAGTCGAGTACGACGCGCGAGAGATGAGAAACCCCAGTGCCATACACCGAAGTCCGGTCCGTGTTCGACATCAAAGATCTTGTTGACGACCTAAACAGCATCCATCGAAGCCACGCTGTCGTCGTGGTCACTCCGAGACAAGACGGAAGCTTCCCATTCGACGCAGACGCCATTGGCGAGGGCATCAAGAATATGAGCGTGAAGGTCTACAAAATTGCGGACCCAGACCTCACCTACGAGCTAACCGATGCCCTCCCGCCGAAGCTCAATGTCTTTGGCGGTGCGGCCAGACTCTATCCGCGGGGTATCGCTTGGGCTGACGATATGATTGCTGCTCCTCTGTTCTTCGCCGTCGAAGACGAACTAGGAATGGCAAAACGCCAGTACACCTTGATTGAGAAAGCCAAGGGGTTCTCGCACCTACCCAACAGAGTTCTTAGAGTCGCGGCGCCAGAGACGCCGTCGATGTCGCCCCATTCGGATCTCGCCCCCTTGCGGCGCCCGGTCGCCGAGCAGCTTCCCAACGTTGCCACCCCGGCCCCCTCCGAGACTGAGCCGCTAGCCGCCGACTGGGAGCAGGTCGCCTCACAACAGCTCGCTGCACGAGACGAGACGATCGCTGATCGCGACGCCACGATTGCCGAACGGGACTACACGATCTCCACCCTTCAGGCTCGAGTCTTCGAAGAGAGCGATCGGGTCGCAAGGCTCACCGAGATGTACATCGCAACCCAGGAGAACGATCGTCAGGCACGAGCACGGACAGCCAAAGCTGTTGAGCGTGAACGTGAGCTCCTGGTCGAGAACGCCGAACTCAAGAAGAAGCTGTCAGACGAACGCGAGACCCGTCGCGTCCAGGTGAAGGGTGCCAAGGCCCGAGTCACTGTCGCATCCTCGAGCGTCCCGTCGTATCGACCTGAGCTGTTTCCCGATCTGAGTGCCGCAGCGACTTTCGCCATCCAGAGCGAGTGGGTCGAATGGGTACCAGCCTCGGAGAAGCCAGCACATCCGCTCCCGGAGTACCTACTCGGCGAGCGATTCGCCCAGACACTAGACGATCTCGACCCCGCGTTCCAGAGCAAGTCATTGCGCGCCGTGGTGTCTGTGCTCACGGGGCTAGCCATCGAGAAACGCCAGGTGCATCCCCTGCGCGTCAGCTCGTCGTCACCAGCGATAACCCGCGACGACGGTTCGACTTGCTACCGCGCATACATCGAGGAGAACGTCCCGTCGGCTCGACGCCTTCACTATTGGAAGCTCCCGGACGGAACCATTGAGCTGAGTCGGATCGTCGTGCACGACGACTACCAGCCATGATCCGCCATGTCCATCTGCGCTGATATGGCGAACAAACTGTCAGCGGCGCTCGAAAACTGGACTGTAGCGGCGCCAAGCTCTCGTCGCGCTTGCCCAAAAGGGGCGAGACCGGCTCGCCTCCGACCGGGGGCGGCGTGAGCGGTTGGGCTGCCGGTTCCAGCAGACTATAGTCCGAGGCATTCGAGAGGGGCGGTGCATGGCACACAGGGTTCCGCTAAAACCGCCGACGATAGCGGGATTTGACTACGTGCGCCTGCTGGGGTCTGGGGCGATGTCAGATGTCTATCTCTACCATCAGCAGTTGCCGCGCCGTGTCGTCGCGGTGAAGGCGATCACGCCAGACCTCAGCGCCTCGGATCAGGGCGTTGTAGAGGCGCTCGTTCGTGAGGCGAACGCAATAGCACCGCTGTCATCCCACCCATCGATTGTAACGATATATCAGGCCGGTGTGTCACGTGATGGGCGCGGGCTCATCGTCATGGAGTACTGTCCCACTTCGCTGGGGTTACGGACGCGTCAGGGGCCCTGCTCGCAGGAAGAGACGCTCCGGATCGGCGTTCAGCTGTCCGGGGCGATCGAAACAGCCCATCGCGCTGGCATCCTGCACCTGGACATCAAACCTGCGAACGTACTAACTACGGCTTATGGACGCCCAGCTCTGACCGATTTCGGCACGGCGGTTCCCGCGGGCGGTGGGTTGCGAGGCTTCAGCATTCCTTGGGCCGCGCCTGAACTTTTCGACGAGAAGCCTCGTCTCAGCCCGCTGTCAGATGTGTTCTCCTTCGCTGCCACGCTCTATACGCTGCTCGCCGGACGGACTCCGTTCGAGGTGCCTCGGGAACGGAACAGCGCTAGCGACCTGATCGAACGGATCACGAGCTCCCGGTTGACCCCGATGGATCGAGACGACCTGCATCCGGGCCTCCTCTCCGCCCTTGAGCGGGCCATGTCCCTCGACCCCAGTGAACGACCGTCTCACGCTGTTGAGCTCGGTCGCGCTCTTCAACGCATCCAGATCGAGCTCGGCTTGCAAGTAACGTCGCTTGACCTGCTGGATTCGGCAGAGTGGGACGCGTCTGGGACAGCGCCGCCTGGGAGCGCAGACCCCTACGAAACCAGGCCGCGACGAGTGTTCGGCGGCGACGCATCCGCGCCTCGCGAAGTTGCGACGGACTTCGACGGCGAGACGATCATTGTCCGCCGCGTCGTTCCATCACCTCGCGATCTCGGACTCACGATCCGGCCGTTGAGCGCGGGTGACTCCCCGTATGAGGTCGTCGTTGATGAGTTGGCAACGAGGCGGCCGTTCGCGCGGCAGGTCGACTACACGACGCTCTTCGCCCACGGCGGGGGTTTCGCCCAACGTCCGGACTCACATGTGGCGAGAAACGATTCCAACCGGAAAGGTGACGAGAGTGTCTAGCGGGAAATGGCTGATTTTGGGTGAGATCCTAGTTGCTTTGGGCGGTGCCTTCGTCGTCGCTGCGCTCACGATTGCTTTGCAAAGCGGCGACGCGGGCCAATTCTGGACCTGGCCGGGTATCACCGGCCTCACGATCGGCTTCGGGGGTGCCATCTGTGTCGTGGTCGGCCTGGTCCGTCGCGACGATTCACGTGGCCGGGAACTCACACAGCGCCAGAAGTCGGGCACCCAGTCGACCAATCTGCAGGCGGGGCGCGACATCCGCACAGGAGACAGATGATCCGGCGCAAGGATCAGCAGCAACACGGCGGAGATGCATCGACCAACTATCAAGCGGGGCGAGACATCACCATCAACGGCGCAACCCTGGCCGAGGTACGGCAGATCGCCATCGATGTGTATTTTGCGAATGCCACCGAACTTCGAGGCGTGGCGGAGGCTATCGCCCGAAGCCGCGCAGAAAGCATTACGAATGCCTATCTAGGAAAGCTTCACGCAGAATCCCCATCCCACCTGGAAGAACTTACCAGGCCCGACATCCAGCTAGTGCTTTCTGAGGCACAGAAGAGTTTTGTGCGGTCAGGCGAAGAGAACCTTGAGCGGGTCCTGGTTGATCTGCTGCTGCACCGCACTACGGAAGCGCAATGGACTTTACAGTCCCTGGCCCTCGATGCTGCGATTGAATGCGTTGCCAAACTCTCTGAACCGCAGCGTCGCGTCGTCGCGCTGATCTTTTCGCTCCGCTACGCCCGGCCGGCTAGGGTCACATCACTGGACGAGTTCTACGCCTACCTCGAGCGCTACGTCGAGCCCCTCGTAAGCGATCTCCCGACTCGATCCACTCATTATCAGCACATTGTGTTCGTCGGCGTGGGAAGCGTTTCCGGCCATGAGACTCCACTTGGCAGCCTCATTCGCAGTGGTGCCGAAGGGCTGTTTACCCGCGGCTTTGCCCAAGACGCTGCACTACCCGCGGTCTTTGACCTCGCACACGCCGCGAACATGCTGATGCCATGTTTGCGGCGCCCCGATGACGCATTCCAGGTTGATGCACTCGCGTTTGCTGACGTGGAACGCATTGCACGTGCGCGAGGCCTGGCCAATGAGGTTCCTGTTCTTCAGCAGCTGGCACTGCAGGGATGGATGGAGGACCTCGAAGTCGAACGCGAAGCCATTGAACGCGTGCCTGGACTCGCGGCGCTGCAGCGCGCATGGCGAGACACGGAACTTTCTAGCCTCGTGCTAACCACTGCGGGCATCGCCATCGGTCATGCATACTGGGCGCAAGCAACGGGAGGCACGACTCCACTGTCCGAATGGCTTGGCTAGCTTAGAGCGCGCGTCAGTAGGAGGACATCAATGCCCCAGGCCCGACTTACCGTTCACACGACCTGTTCAGGCGGAGATTGGGTGTGGACGACCTGCTATTGCTATTGGCCCGAGGCAGCCTCATGGTGTCCGCTGCCATCCGCGGGCCACTGCGGCGGGGAGGAGCTTCTACAATGGCACCACTAGTACTTCCGCACGGGCATGCTCGGCAACTCGCTCTATGACCGGCCCGGCTCAAGCTCAGCATGATGAATACCGCCCCGGAAGGATTAGCAGCCGATGTCCGACGTGCCGCGCGAGGAGCGCCACGACCCGGAACCGGAGATGGAACCCGACCGGTTCGATCCGGTGATCATGGCTCGTGCGATCAGCGAGCAGCAGGGCAACACGATCCGGGCGCTCGCGGATCGGTAGGACCTCAACCGCTACCGGGCGGCATCTTCGTGAGTAGAGGCCCCCTATTGACGCGCGCTCTTTGGTAATCGGCAAGGTTGGAGCACGGATGCTCGCCTCGTTGGACGAACCCGAATCGCGAACCTCGTTCCGGCATCTTCCGCATGGATCAGGATCAGCGCAGGCCAACCTAACCGCGTAGCCTGACCCTTTTGTGGCGGCCGGACCCGTAAGTTCGGCAGGCCCGAGCTACGCCGCACCACCAGCGAGCGTCGCCCAGATTAGCCCTCCAGTGCATAGGACCAGTCCGATCGTTGCCCCTACGAGCGCCCACGATGCGACTCGAACACGCTCCGACATTTGCTGGTCCAGCCGGGCACGCTGCTCGACTACCCAAATGTTGAGCAGATCGATGGGCCCCCAAACCACATTCGGGCCTCCGACCTCGCTCAGAACCTTCGCGATTCTCTGCAAGTCTGCGGCGGTTGGCGTCGGAACATGGTGAGAGGCTTCTACACGCGTCGTCTTGTGCATCTTCACAGCGTCGCACAGCCGACTCGTAGCCGCTCGAAAGTGAAGTCACCCGAGGGGCTTAGCCGAGAGTGGCGGCGGATCGCTTGTTAGTAGTCACGCGGTAGACCGTCGCAACGCTGACGCCCAGCGTTTTGGCGATGTCAGGGACGCTCTCGCCTGAGTCGCGCAGCGCCTGCGCTTGCCGATGCTTCTTGTCGTTGACCTGTCTCGGCCTCCCACCGACTCGCCCTTGAGCACGTGCCGATGCCAGGCCGGCCATCGTTCGCTCCCGGATGAAGCACCGTTCCATTTCAGCGAAGATCGCCAAGACGCTAAGCATGGCCTTGCCCATCGTCGTGGTGGTATCGAGTCCATCGCTGATACTCCGAATGTGCACACCTCGCGCCGTCAGGTCGTGGATCAGCGAGATGACGTGCGCGGTCGAGCGCCCAATCCGGTCGAGCTTCCACACGATGATCGTGTCACCCGCCTGAACGTCAGCGAGCATTGCATCGAGCCCAGGACGACTCAGTTTCGCGCCACTCACACCTCGGTCAACGTACCGATTGCGCTTGAGCACCTTCTCCCGGTCGAGGGCGTCATGCTGGAGTTGTTCATCCTGTCGGCCCGTGGAGACACGAACGTAGCCAACGAGAGTTCCGTTTGATGTAATTGGCTTCACATCTAATTCTACTCGCATCAACTCGTGCGTTTTTGAGTCGCAAGAATCGTGCGAGTTTTAAGACACGACGACACGGGCATCTGGCTGGGGCTTACGATCACCTGCTGACTCTCAAGAAGCATTCGTTTTTGAGAACTCCGAAATCGGATTCCTGCTCAGTCGCCGAGCCAGTTGACACCGAAGTCCGCAGCAGTCAGGTCAAGCGTCAGAGCGTTTCCCGCCGACTCGTCCATGTCCAGCGACAGCACCCGCGCACCGCCAGGGATCTGCTCATCCCCGGATCGGTGATAGTGGCCGTGCGCCAACAGCTTGGGACGAACGCCTTCGTAGGCGATGCTGAGACGACGGCGCCCTTCGGCCACGTAGTGCAGGGCCGGAGCCGGCCAGGCCCCTACCACGCTCACCCTTGGCGCCAGCGTGTCCCTGAGCACCGCCGCATCGAGATCGGGCATGTCGTGGGCAAGCATGATCTCGGCGTGACCAGCAGCAGCGATCTCATTGGCCTTCTCCTCTGGGAGCTGCTCGTTCGGCCACCAGTCCACTCCGCGCTCACGGAACTGATAGTCGATGCTCGGCGCGCCACCTGCAGAGACAAACGATCGCCCGGCATGGTGCCAGCGATAGCCCCGAGGTAGAACATGAATGTGATCGGATTGGAAACCGTGGGCGTTGCGCGGTACGAGGTACTGAGGCTCCGCTCCTCCGTCGACCCTGAATAGCGCGTCCAAGTAGTCCCAGTCTTCATGATTGCCGGGCGTGATCCACAGATGGATGTCGTTGAACGCGCAATGACGTTCGATCTCCATGATGTAGCCGAGCTGGGCTGCGCCAATGAAGATGCCGAAGTCTCCGAGCTGATGCACCGTCCGTACGCCTGCCCTCGCGAATTGTCGAAGCTTGCGCCGGGTCCATCCCCCGTTGCCATGCCAGTCGCCTGCCAACCCGATCGTCGTGTCGCCTCGATCAATCTGCATCGCAGTCCCTCTACGCCTTTGCCTGAGGGTTGAACACTCGCGGCGCATACCGATAGTGGAGAGACGACTCTGGAACGCCAACCAGCGCCGCCGCCTGCGCCCAAGTCATGCGAGAGTTGCGTGGAGGCATGACCAGCATGCTCAGTTCCCTGACGACGAACTCCTCGACGATGCCCCGCAACGCGTAGGCCACTTCGAATCGGTGACCAGGGTCGATAGCGCCGTACCCATTGATGATGCCACGCACGATCTCCGTGGCGACGGACATGCCCGGCTCGCGCCCGGCGTACGCGTACTGAGTGAGTGCTTCCTTGGTGAGATCGGCCGCGACCTGCGCGATGGACCTCTGCTTGTTGTTCTGCATGGTTCGAGCATCGAGACCGAAATGTCGCTCAATTTGGCTGTCCGGAATCCCGGATGGGACGTCTACAAAGCCCCAGTTCTCGTTATGCCAGAGCGTGTCATCATCGTCACTCTCCATCGCCCAAACCTCCCCGTCGTGGGGTGACCACCTGAATCTCACCAGGCTTCCCTGACAACGGACGAAACTCAATGGCCAGTCCGCTCTCCGCCCAGAGTTGCGCCGCATACTCGAACTGCCACGGATCGAGGCGCACACCGTTGCGTCTACCGTAGCTCTCGTCAGTCTTGGGCTTCACCTCAGCGCGCTGCGCTATTTCGGCCAGCTCTTCAAGGAAAGCCTTACGCATCAGAGCGCCGCGATTATCGAACATGGTCGGCATCCGGCGTGAATAGTTATGTCTTGGCTTCACGCGATCACTCCATCGCCAAGACTCGGCGTTCACCAGGTGTGCGATCAGATCAGCTTCGTCTGCGCCACCGAGATAGGCAACCACGGCCTCGAGGTATAGCGGCGTAAGACCGGTGAGGAAGTCGGGCTCCAGCGTGAGCATGTCGGACAGCGCTGCGAGCTGCTCGTCGGCGCTCGCCTCGTCGTCATCTAGCCACACGACTCGCTCTCGGTTTGCCCGGAGGAGTTCGATCTTCAGGGAGCGGCGCTTACCTCCATGACGATCGTCCGTGACGGGCAGAGTCCGAAAGTCCACGTCGAGAGATCGATTGAGCTGTGCGACCTGATGACGTGACCACCACGAGAGCCAAACGACTTCGGTGTCATCGCGCTGATTGAGCTGGGCGAGCTGATCGACCACTCCTCGATGGATGTGCACCCGAGGTCCGCTCAAGCCTCCAATGCGCTCGATCACGTCATCGTCCCACCCAGGCTCTGGACTTGGGGATGCTTCGGAGCGCAGGCGATTCACCGTTCCGTCGATATCAACAACGACCAGATTGGGCTTGACGGGCATTCGTGATCCTTCCGTACGAGTCGCTAGTACGAGAGTTTCGCAGGCACCGAGAAGATGTCAAAGCTTTGACTGAATACTCGTATCGCGTATATGTCGCAATCTCTTGTGATGCCGCCTTCTATCTTCGAAATAGAGAACTTCGAACTGGATGAGGCAAAGGGGCAAGATGTGGGACTGGGCAGATTTGTAGGAAGAATCGCCAAGCGCGAAATGGTCCGTGCAGGCGAACGGGCTATCGACAAGTACGTCATCGGGAACGCTCGACCGAGGAAATCATTACGCAGCGCCCAGCCGCATGAGCGTATAGATGATATTCGGCCCGATGTCCACCCGATTGGTGTCTGGCTACGGGCGGTCGTGGTTGCTCTAGGGGGTTTTGGCGTCTGGATTCTTCAGGACATCGCTATGTCCGCATCACCCGGATGGATCATCGCGGTGGTCGTTTCCCTTCTGGCGTTCCATCGCGCGGTGTTCAAGTGGAGACTCATCGGTCGCCGGGCCGCCTACACGCACGGGTTCTTCTACCCAACGAATCAACTCTTCCGAGATGCGATCGGCTGGTTTGGGCCGTCTCGTGTCACGGTCATCGCTCTAGTTGGGCTGGTGCTGCTCGAACTGCTGACTCAGCTGGCCGGCCCTTCGTCGTTCTTCGCCGTCCTCGCGTTTGCCGCCTTTGTGATTGCTCTCGTCGGCGCTGTGGTGTCGGCAATCATGCTCGGGAACGCTTACGCCAAAGATGAGCGGGATCAGTACGAGCTGCTGTGGGCGTATCAGGTGAAGCGGATCGAGGACCTCCCCCGTGATGGCGAGAGCAGCCTTCCGCTGAAGGTTGCGCATCTGGCCGAGACTTTCACCGGTTCCGACCTAGCAAATCTCCAGCAGTACGCCGCGTCGCTGGGATACACGATCACGGACTACGACCTCGTCGGCCGCGTGCGTACTGCGCAACTCACCCCGGTCAGCCCAATCGAGATGAAGATCTACGAGGATGCGGCCAGGAACCTTGGCAAGCCTGCGCACGACTTCACATTCAGGATCATCTGGGTGGAGAATGATGAGCCTGACCGTAACGTATATCCACAACGCATCGAGACCCTGATCATCGATCGAGCGCCCATTGCTGGCCTCACTCCCGAAAAGCGTGAGGCCTTCCTGCTCGCACTCCGTGACTCTCTTCCCAAGGGGTCGAACGGCTGGAAGATCATCGACAAGCAGGACGATCCGGTCAAGGTGCTTCAGTATGGCAAGCCGATCGCGTTGCCTACCTTGGTGCCGATGCGCGACCTGCTGATGAACATCGACCGTAGGGAGTGGAACCGAATCAACATTGGCCTCGATCATCGAGGAGACCCGCAAGGCATTGACCTCAAGGATGGTCCTCACTCGCTCGTCGTCGGCCCGACTGGATCCGGCAAGACCATCGTGTTGCGAATGATCGCAGTTCAAGCGCTGGCGAGGGGCCATGAAGTCATCGTCATCGACCCTCTGAAGGCTGCCGTTGACTTCGCGCGGCTCCGAGATCGGCTCAAGCAGTGTGCAATCACCGAGATTGATGCCGGGAAACAAATCAAGCGCGTCTACGACGAATTTGTCCGTCGTAAGCACGTACTCATCCAGCACGAGCGGGGGTTCTGGGCTGACCTGGATCCAGAAGTGCGCGAGGGTGAGCAGATCCGCCCGCTCACGGTCATCATCGATGAGTTCACCAGTCTCGTGTTGCCCATCGTCCTGGACAAGAACATCGCAAAGACTATCGAGCCGGAAGAGGTTGAGCAGACGGAGCTGATCAACGGGGCGAAAGCAACCCTGCAGTTCTATGTGGCCAAGATCGCGCGCGAGGCCCGGTTCGTGGGGATTCACCTGGCCGTTGCCACACAGCGACCCGATGCCAAGATCATCGACGGCGAGTTCCGGTCTCAGCTCACATCGGGCGTGCTAGCGGTGAAGCCGAAGTCGCCGCCAGAGGGCGCAACGTTGCGCATGGTGTTCCCGAGCGCCGACTCCAGCGCGGCCGCCGGCATCGTGAACGCTCTTGATAACGGCAGCAGGGGTCTAGCGCTCATCGGAGCCGAGGGTGGCGAGGTCCAGGGCATCAAGATCGGCTATGCGCCGGAAGATGACATCCCCGCGCTACTCAATGAGCTCAACATTCCTCCGGGACAGCCGGGATTCCCGGCCTCAGCTCAGGGAACGGAGAACATCGCCATGCCGGAGCTCCAAGCGAGTCTCCCATCTGAAGACGCCAGCAAGGACGTGAGCGACATCTTCGACTCCGACAGATGGAAGAAGGACTGAGCTCGCGGCGGCGACCTGAGAGCCCGAAGTAGATCGACGCGATCTCGTGTCGCGCGAGACAGCGCTTTCTCTCCACGGCGCGTTGAATGCCTCGGGTGCGTACTGACGATCGAATCGAGCGCATATCAAGTCGCAGAAAGCCGACAAGGCGCGTGATCAACTAGACGTAAGAGTTCGAGATAGTCCGCTCGACTACTCCAGAGCTGTCACGGAGCGAACCGCGACTCGACTGCAGCGGTGAGAAGGTCGGCTTCTAGCCTGGCTCGCCTTCTCCGGCTCCGTGACCATCGCCCGACCTAATCCAGCGGGCGATTTGCCGGACTGGTCCCATCAACGCCACATATTCGACCTTTGGTGGCGGGGCCAGTCCGGCATTCCATTCAAAGTCGCGCTCGCGTTCATGATCAAGAAATTCCGCGGAGCACCTAGTCAAATACTAGAAAGAGCTTTTCGAACAAGGGATTGAAATGAAGAGCATCAAAGCACCGGGAATAGCGCTCATAGTTGTCGCGCTCATTACCGTCTGCGCTCCGGCCCACGCTGCGACTCCACGTTTTCCCGACATCCCCGGCGCTCCATCTTGGTACAACACCGCTCCGAGCGCGCCGTACGCAAAGTCTGGAAGCACCTCAACGGATCAACACTCCGCTCAGGATCAGAAGCAGTGGTACGCCTCGGCATGGTGGTACTCCCCCGATGGCAGCGCGCCAGATCCTGCCGAGGGAGACATCACCGTTGAGACGATGAAGCGCGAAAGCTGGGAGCCCGGTAGCACCGACCCAAACCTCGTCACTCTCTCGCTCAACGCAGCCTTCCCGAAGCTGATCGACTCAATCGGCACCAAGTTGACAACGGGCGTAGAGATTCCTCCCGACGCACCGGGCGCTGGGCCCACGCTGACCTTCCCAGGCGACGGCATCATCGTCGCTCAACGTCCTGCTCGCGATTGCCTCGTCACCAACAACATCAAGGATCAGGATCGTTTCAGGGCTGGTATCGCAATGCTCGGAGCGAATCTCCACAAGTACCTCGTAACTCTGACGGTCCAGTTCGGCGCCCGCTCGTGGCAGGACGCATGCGCGAACGCTGTTGCGGCGAAGCCCGCAGAGGAGAAGCCGCCGTCGAAGTCGGTGAAGGACAAGAAGCCCGACGAGATCAAGAAGTCAGCCGCGCCTGGCCCAGCGGCACCCGAGGAGTCAGGCGGTGTGCAGGACGTGCAGGGGCAGGCGCTCGGCGCAATCGCGCTCGTGATCGCGATACTTGTGACCGCACTCGTCGGCATGTTCGTGTGGGGTCGATTCCGGTCCAAGCACAAACCCAAGTACGAGAACGACGGCACACCTATCCGGGCGATTCAGCAATTCTCGGACGAACACACGGCCAAGTCGTCAGATCGTAGCCGTCACGGAGACAGGTGGTGAGGACAGCCATGGCAGAATTCAATCTTTTCCCGAAAATCACGCCAAGCGAGGCATTCGGAAGAGTCCTAGTTGCGAGTCTCCCCGTCGGGGCGATGATCGCCCTAGGAGCGATGCTGATTGAGGGCTCACTGCTTACGTGGTTCTCAACCATGATCGTCATGACCGCGCAGGCGCTTCTCGGCAGTCCATTTCGTGGAGTCCAGATCATGAGGCGCGTTCAGGAGCTTGAAGCAAACCCTTCGCGTTTCGGGGAGTTGCTTGATGCTCTGTCAGCGTTCCTCGCGTCGTATCCAATCCTGCGCTTGATGAACGCGAACTTCCTATTCCTCCTTGCCCGCGCGGTCCTTTTCGGCATCGTCATTGCGACTTTCGAGCAGGGCGTCTCGGGCGTTTTGTTTGGGCCCTCCGGCTTGTTTGGGTCCTCCGGCTTGTCGCCACTCATCACCGGGCTCGTGACCCTGCCACTCGTCTTGTTCCCCACCTACCTCACGCTCAACTATCTACGTGAGAAGCGCACTTCCAGCGCATCACCGGAGGTAGCCGTCCTCTGGGCCGCAATCGAGAAAGCCCGCGGGGCGAGTCTGACTCCAGGGAAACGGGCTGCGCTGGCTGCTTTCGTCTCAGTATCAGGTGCCGTAATCATCCGTGCCACCGCAATCGCGATCTTCCCGTTTATCTTCGCGAGCCTGCCCGGAAAGATCTTCCTCGTCCTGATCGCACTGTGGTTCGTCGTCAATCCTGAGATGCCGCTCTCACTACTGCGAATGCTCGTCACTGCTGCCTCCAGGGCCGAGGCACATCCGAATGATCCTCCGGCCCCCAACGAGAGGGAAGCAAGATGAAGAGTCACTCCGTGCGTCTGGCCACAGCGGTGTTGATCGCCCTCGCCCTGTTACCGCTCGCAGCCTGCACCGATAGTGGCGCTCTGGGAGCAATCCCCAGCGATTCCCCAGGCGCCACTATCGACACGCCATCGCCGACACCCAGCTCCGACACTTGGTTCTCCAATCCGGTCGCCGAGAAGCCGGACTGGGGCGGTATGTACCTGGGCGACCTCAAGATCAACGGCGACCAGTACAGCTATCTAGATGTCGCCGGGGACAAGCCGCGCTACAGGAACGTGGCTGAGGTGCCTTTGGAAGTCGGCAGCCCCGAACCTCGGATCGATCCCGCGAAGCCACTCGTCGTGGAGTTCCAGTCGAAGTGCAGGTCGGAGTGGCTTGAACCCCCGAAGAAGCAGAACGGCAAGGCTGATCGCCCCGCTGTGCCGGAGCTCTTGATGTTCATCGCCAAGTCCGAAGACGCCGTCGACGGAGTCCCGGTGTTCTGCACGACGGACAACCTGAACTACGAAGGCATGGCCAACAGCTGGGCATGGTTCATCGACACGAACTATGGCGATGGCAACTACTTCATCGTCACCACTGTCAAAGGCTCGCGCTGGCGGCAAGTGGTGCCGCTGACGATCTCAACCGGCATCCTGAACAGGCAAGGGGCTGGGCTCGGGAAGAACGGCATCTGGGACGATCCCCGCGCCAACGCTCTTCCAGGGGAGCAAGGAGTGATCGACGCATGGCCGCTCGTCACGAAGTCTGCACCGACAGCCAAAGCTCACTGGTGGGTTGCACCCCAAGAGGAGAACTTCTTCTCGGCGTCAGACATCAAGATCACCGGATCTGGTACGAACAGCGATCCGATCACGGGATCCTTCGCCGTGACGCTATCAGGCGAGCACAGGTCTGCAAGGACGAATACGTGGGTACTCGGCCGTGACAAGGATGCGACTCATGGTCCCGAGCTGAGCTGCGCGTCGGAATCGAACGGCAAGGGATCGAGTCCCGAAACCCATTTCAAGTGCGATATCAGGCCCTTCGTGGATGCCCGCGGAAAGACCGACGCCTACTACCTGATCCTCACAAGCCAACCGGGTGGCGTGCGTCAGGTGATCAAACTTCCGATGAAGTAGCCATCCGAATGTGCGAACGACCGAGGGGGTTGAGTCTTCTCGGGCGTTTGTCGGATCTGAACCTCAGCGCGCCGCCTCGTAGGCTGCGAGGACATCAGCAGGGATGCGGCCCCGGTCGCTCACCTTGTGCCCGTTTTCCTTTGCCCACTCGCGAACCCCCGTGAGGTTCGCGTTCCCACGGCGGGAACGCGGCGTACGGCTCTGAGGCGCGCCGTTCTTCGGGACCCTTCTTGCCACCTCCAGCCATGGGGCGAACACCGCGCGGAGCTTTTCGGCGTTCGCGTCGTTGAGATCGATCTCGTAGTTGCTTCCATCGAGGCCGAAGGTGATCGAGCTAGTCGCCTGCCCACCGTCGATGTCATCAAAGAGTTCCTCGATCGTGCGCTTACCCATGTTGCTCCGATTCTCCAGTACGGCGTTCAGTGCTCCGATTCATCGTAAGTGAAGTTGATACGAACACCGATATACCGACATGATCGGATCGTGATCAATGGTGACCCGACCTCTTGTCGAAGCCGAGCCTCGTTTCCCCGAGCGGCTGCCCTCGCTGGGGCGATGCTTGCGATAATGACTCTGGCAGCCTGCGCTCCTAGCACCGACAATGCAGGTCCTGAGCCCCAGCCGAGGTCGAGCAACACCCCTTTCGGGAGCCCTGCACCAAAGTCGGCAGATCCCGTTGCCAGCGCCAAGGTCGGTGACACTGTCAACGAAGCAGATGCTGCAAAGATCAACGAGTCCTTCCGGAGAGGTAATGATCCCAAGGCATATCATCTTCCATCGGGTGAATGGGTCGTCGTCAAGGGAACCGAACCTCTTCCTCCCAAGGTAACTGAGGCAGTAACGAACGTCATTACTCCGCTGGGTGCAGGAATCGTACAGTCCTCGGAAGTGAATGTGCCGGCTAAGAACGCATACAGAGCGGGAATTGCAGCTCAAGAAGCAGCGACCGGTAAAAGTATCATCGTTGTACTTCACGGCATGAGCTATATAGGTAATGGAGATGCACCGCGCTGGATGGTTGGAGTTCCGTCTCCGGAGAGGTACGAGGGAGAGTCCAAGGAAGAGGCCATTGCCGTTGCACAGAAGTGGGTGGACAGTAGCCCCACCACTCGTGTCATGCTCGTCGTGGACGCTTTGGGGTAACTAGCATCAAGCTCTGTCGAAGCGCTCGGCGAATGCTCAACCACAGGGTCCCTCGTCATGCGCACCGAATCGCATCAGCGTCGCTCCGACGCCCTACCTATGGACAGTCTCGACGAGCTGGGTCTTGGACCTGTCGAGGCGGCCAGACCAGGCAGTTATTTTCTCAACGATCTCTGTGTGATTTTTAGCCGTGTTCGCATCCGTGCAGTCGGAGACCTGCAACTTGGCAGTGCATTTGAGCGCTAGCCACATGCTCTGCTGACCGCTTCGCATTTCCGTCAGCAGGGTCGCGATCTTAGGATCGTCCGTTGCCATCATCGCGGTCAGATAGTAGGACTCGAGAGATGCCTGCTCCTGGCGAGCGGCAGCCCAGAAGGAGTCGGAATCGGCACCTCCGCTGATGGGCGCGGCGCTGGGCGCACCTGTGCCCGCCCAAGCTGAGATCGACCACGCAGTTTCATTGAAGGCGGCCAGTGCCCCGAGGTATGCCCCGTACGTCTCGGCTCGGTGTGTCGCGGTGGCTTGGTCATGGCTCAGCGAGTTTCCGATGAGAACACCAGCCACACCCGTGAACGCTGCGACAAGGGCGGCACCCGCCGCGATCCATGCAGCGATCAGAGTGGCTCGATCTCGCTTGGGCGCAGCCTCACGGGCGCTCCCAATTTTGACTGTCATCCGCTTCTGCTTCAGGCCCACACACGAAAGCTAGCAAGCGCACACCAGCCGCGAGAGAGGGCACGCTCAAGAAAAGATCACTCGTCTCGCGCGCCAGTAAGACTTGAGAAGCCCGCTGGGACGAGCTGAGCGACTTTGACGCTCGCGACGTAGCGAGATCGCTTCTCTCGATATCAGGCGCTCAGAACGCGTTCAAACGCTAGACGCTATTCGCGTACATCCGTCCGGGAATGTCATTTCGGGCCTCGTACGCTTCTAGTAGATCGCGAGAAGAGATCCGATCCGGGCAATAGGGAGGTGCGAAATGGGTGGATCCAAGGCCGAGGGCGGCGCTGCGAAGGGCGTCGGAAAGGGCACCAAGGCGTAAGCATCACGCAAAGCCCCTCCTTTTGGATGATTCACCCATTAGGAGGGGCTTTCGTTTCGCGCGCGTACGTGCTCACAAGATTGCTCTTTTCGCCGTATCAGATAGAAGCGAGAGCGAGAACGTCTCGCTCCGAGGCGAAAGGATCAACATGATGGTCAGAAAGGCAATCGCGGTTGCGGCGAGCTTGCTCGTTATTGTCTCAACACTTTTTGGAGGGACCGCGGGAGCTGTCGCTGGGGAATGGACAGACAGGAACCACGAACACATTCCGGGCACTCCTGAGGGCGTAAGCCTGTGGGCAGAGAACTGCTACGTCCAAGACGTCGAGCCCCAACCTGGCCATTGGAACGGCGAGATCACACACCCTGGTCGCTTCTATGGCTGCAACTTTGCCATTGAGGTTACTTCACAGTACGAACGGGAGCACGGCCCTTACGTTGTTCCCATGAGCCTCCTGGTGGCTACGTCGACCTTCCGGGAACTCGGCGCACCCTACGCCGGTGTCGACCCACCCGAGTGCGAACCGGGTGAGACACCCCATTACGTTGGCATCGCGAGCGCCGGGGAAGCTGGTGCATACGGCGCGGACACGGGGGGCTTCCACGTCAACTTCTTCGACGCGGCCTGCATGGCAACTAACCAGTACCCTCCGGATCCAGAGCCGCCTATCAAGCCGAAGCCCCAGCCCGAGCCGAAGCCAACCACTCCCCCCGCAGTGGTCGCTGAGGTCCCTGTACCCGAGACCTTGCCTTCTGCTCCCATCCCCTCCGAATCACCGATTGCAACGCGTGCCGTACCCGAGCTTGTTCGGACCGGCGTCGGTCCTGACATCGCGATCGTCGGAACTTCAGTCGCCCCGACGATCAAGGCCCCTCTGGCCATGCGTCGTCATGAGTATCGGTGGACCGAACCAGTCGCTCAGCCAACGTCCGAGGTGCCTCCTACGCTGGCGCTCCCCGCTCCTCGAGCTATGCCGTTCTCCGAGGAACTGGAGCCCGCGACCTTCGAGGATCTCTGGGTGATCGACGACCCGGCGAACGGCTACGCCGCGAACGGCCCGCGCTACTTCCTAGCGCACACGCACACGCAGGGCGGCGCAATCGGTAACGCAGTCAACGAGGCCGGCCTCTCCCGTGGTGCTGCCGTGGAGATTGCCAACGTTCGCTACAACGTGACCGCCGTGTCCACCATTGCCAAGCCGGACATCGGCTCGCTTCCAATCTGGCAGTCCAACGACCCTGATGATGCGTTCCTGATCGTGTGCCTCTGGAACAACGGTTCGCTGGCGACACACAACCTCGTCATCGAGATGCATCGAGCCTGATCACTACGCAAGAGAAACGCCCACCCGGCCGTCGAACCCGGGTGGGCGTTTCCTGTTCCGCTCGTTGGCCCATGCAGTTCGACTCTGCATGCCGAGCGGAAGACTCCGTCGTCGCGCCTAATCCATGACCTCCGACGACGGAGCCAATCTCAGAGGCTCTGCCAACCCGGAACGCTGTTGCGCAATCCCTCATCGTCGGTGAGCTGCGTGAGGCATTCGTAGTTGTAGCTCTCGCAAGTCACGGGCAGTCTCACGGTGTCGCTGACCGCGAGCACCGAACCATCCCGGAGCTGCCTTGCAAGGACGTAGTGCGTGCGCCCCGCACTCAATGCATAGGACACCGCAAAGTCGTTCAGCGGCACGACGCCGAGAAGGTTGCGGCCACGATCGTCGCAGCCTGCTCCGAATGTATCGACGAGGTCGGCCGCACAGAACGTGTTCTCAAGCGAGCCAAACCGATCCGGGTATGTACCGTCGCTGGCAACGCCCATCTGCTGGATCTGAGCGAGCTGCACGAGATCATTGGCTACGGCGGCTTGAGCGACGTTTGGGAAGATCGTGGCAGCTGTGATCACTGGAGCTGTTGCGATAATGACGCGAGTTACAAACCCAAAGCTGAACATTTCTGAATACCTTTCGACGGTGACCGGCTATTCGTTCGCTCGATCTAATACGAGAATAAATCGTCTACTCGTGAATGTACAGCTCAACGTACGCGCTCGAAATTCCGCGCCAACTCATCCATCGAAGCCCCTTTCGTTGGCGGCTATTTCGTCGAAGCAGTATCGAGGCCATCCAAGTCGAGGATGCGATATGTCGCATCGATGACTCGGCCGTTGTTGGTTGGGACAAGGGCAAACCACTCGTCGTTTGGGTTCGCACGGATCTTGCTATAGACCGTCGACGGCGAAAGGCCAAGTCGCTGCGCCGCATCAGCAATCGAAAGGCCATGCTTGGCTCGCCGTGGCTTTGCCGCACTCATGAACTTCGCTCGCGCAGCGTCTGGATTCTTGCCCAGAGCGTCGCCGATCTCTGACCATTTGCCACGCTCATCCACCGGAAGCTCCCGGAGCTCATGCACCAGGTCTGCGATCTGCTTCTGTGCGATCCGAATGATGTGGTCGAGTACAGCGAGGCGTCGGAGTGAGAAGGCGCGTGCAAGCTGATCACCAGAGCCAGTCTCTGCAGATGCCACAAGCGCAGAGAGCTTCATCAGCTCAGCACCGAGATCCAAGGGCATCCCCTTCACGTCTTTTCCCAAAGCAGTCTCCTTCCAAGAGAACGTCTACTTTGATTGTGAACGGCCAGAGCACAACAAGAACTGCCGCATCACGCGAGAGCAGTATTGCCAACGCATCCCATCAGCCAAGTCGGTCTCACCCGAACGATCAATCGTCATCCGATGGATGACTGAATGAGGAGGGATAGGTCTTGCCACAAGACCTATCCCGACCCGCTCCCGAGCTACAGCCCGGCCACCAACTGACCCCAGCCCGTCCCTCAACTAGGCAGGCGCTCTGCATCCCCAAAGGCTCAGCCCCGTAAGGCGCCCTGCTGCGCAGTGCCCCTTACTCATATCGGTTCATGCCGTCGCCCGAATGCACATCGGAGTCATGCCGAACAGAAGGACCATCGACGCAGCGACTCATACCCATCCGACGTATTGCCATAACGGCAGAGGCACCGCCCGATCTGATGCCCTACTTTCAGTAGGGCTACATCAGCACGGACTCATAGGCAAGAATCCGCATGGAAGTCATGCCAAGCATCCGAATACCGATTCTAGTGTCCGCATCGTTCGAGGAGCATACTTCCGTCAAGAGCTATGGCCTGCCAGATTGGTCTCTTTTCGTATAGCTACGCGCATCTATCAGTAAATCCTCCTCAGCCCCGTATTTACTGATAGATAGCGATATACGAAAAGAGACCATCATGTCAGATACCTCTTCCGAATTAGCCCTCTCCGAGTTGGACTCTATCCTCGGTCCCGTGCTGGCATATTCCAGCGGCTCAGCCGAACGCCGTGTCCTAGCCCTGCTGACCAAAGGCATCGACCGAGAGGTGCCTCTGCCGTCAGAGGCAATACGCCTATGGATCCTGAGCCGCTGCGTCGATGGGTACATGTTCGGCAGTGTCTCCGATGCAATCGGGGGACGGCATGATCCCAATGAGCATCAGGGCCACTCTCGCAGCAGGCGCTCTCGGGACATCGCCTATGAGATGCGGAGCCTTGCCAACTCAGAGGGCTGGGGTCAGTTGGTGGCAAGCGCTCGGGAGCGGGTCATCAGCTCTTCTGGAGATGGGCGCGACGTTCGCGCTGACTCGGTCGATCTGGCTCGTCGGATTTTGGCTGGCGTGCTGATGGAACTGCCTGGCGATCCTGTTCAGGTCAGGACCAACGTTGGGGCTCGGGCGGCGTTCGCTCTCATCGGGATGGCCATGCTGGACGACGAACGTGGGTGGGACTCGGTGATCATGTCGTTTGCCAGGGTGGGGGCTGAACTCGGAGTGGAGCGGCGAGCTGCATCGAGCTGGGTCAAGGTGCTGGAAGATCGGGGCCTGGTGACACGACCTCGAGCACAAGCCTTCGTCGCTTCCCGATTCCGAGTGCGGAAGCCGAGCGGCAAGAGACTGAAGCGCGCCCAGGAGTGGGACGGCATCGCAGTGGCGTTTGGTGATGACGCCGTGGAACCTGTCGCATTGGTGCTGCGCTCTGTGACGCATCCTGCTTGGACATACAGCGACAAGCTCGGGCTAATGCACTGGGCTTTGCTGCTGGCAACGACTGCGAACGTGGACCCAGCGGTCTTCGGGATCAAACCCAAGGTGCAGAAGCGACTACACGCCGAGCTGAAATCGGAGTACGAAATGGTGCCGGGTGTGGTGGTCCCTTACCTCGGTGAGATCCTTGACCGGTTAGCTGACGACTTCGCGTACGGGACCAAGGACAAGGCGACCGGCGAGCGGATCACTGCGCGGGTCGCAAAGGAACGAGCGATGACGGCATACGCCGAACAGGCGGCGATGAACAAGGCGGCGGCAGAAGCAGCAACCGAGATGAAGAAGGAGGGATACGCGACGGTGACGAAGCTGCTAGAACAGTTCCCGATCCCCCGGACGCCGTTCGAGGGCAAGATCTCCACAAGGGATGGCCGGCAGCGAGAGTCATTGGCCTGGGGCGAAGCACTGCACCGGCTCATTTTGGATGGGAGTCCGAGTGCCGAGTGGCGGCAGATGGTCGCTCGTCCGTTGACGGGACGCCTGGTGAAGGCGAGGTACCCCCGGCCGTTCGCGGAAGCTGTGGTCTCCTACATCATGAGCACCGAAGCAGCGGTCACCCTTGATACGTGGCTGTCCCAGGCGTCCGCTGACGACGATCCTTCCATGCCTTCACGGCAACGGCGGCCAGCCGCACAAAGCGACTGAATAGCAGAGCGCGTGGAGCGGCTTATGCTGTGTGCCCTCCGCGAGTTCCAGCGCTTTTGACTGTACCTACTCGCTCTCCTCGTCCTCTTCAGGATCATCATCGACCTCACCGGATGGACCGCGCTCGGACTCAGATGGTGCCGGGAAATCGGCAGCCGTGAATAGGTCGGACTCCATGACCTCGTCCAGGAATGCACGGCTCTCGGCCTCGGCATCGACAGTCCATTCGAGAACCCACAGAAGACGCAGAAGCTGTTCTCCCGTAGGGTCGGGCCAGCTCTCAGGGCGGATGTTGTCCAGGTCGCTACCCGCCTTGCCCGCGCGATGCTCCATGCGATAGGAGAGCCAGGATCTAACGACCTGCAAACCAGAGATGGAGTAGTTCCAGACGTCCTCAGGCACATCCCCGTACTCGCCGTCGCCAATGATGAGCGTGCCTGTAGAGGCGTCGTACGAGAATGCCTCCGGATAACGGGTCGCCGGGATCGCTTTCCTGAAACTAGATGAGCCAGGTGACGTCTGCGCGAGATCCAACTCATGCAGATCGACCGTGTGCAAATCAAGAAGTCGCTGTCCGTGTGCAGCAACCTTCGCGAACAGATCAATGTCCCGCGTGATCGGAAGACGAGCACCCGGCACCGTCAACGCATCCCAAAATCGGGCGGTGTATGCACGGCACGACAGAAGGCCATATGCGTATGCGAACAGTTCCTCTGCGCCGACGGGCCGCTTGTAGGAGCCCGTGAGCACAGCGAGCAAGCCCTGCGTGACGTTGGCATCTATACATTCGGCGTCACGCCAAAGCGGGATGACATGACGCCCACCGAACGACCCCCTGAAGTGATGCAGATCTGGCACGTCTCTCGCCGCGACCACGGCTGGTCCCTCGCCAAGGACCTCAGTGAGCATGCTTGTTAGGTATCGCTGATTGTCGCTGTGAGCATTCCATAGTGACGGCCGCAAGTAGTCGCCAACCCGTGAATCCGCGATTACATACTGGCGATCGAACGAACGGAAGGCATAAGGACGCACTACTACAGGGGCGCCGGGCTCAAGGTCCGCGATGTCAGTAAGCGCTTTGCCCGTGAACAGGTCGGGGTAACCGGTGGGAGCGCCCTTCCTGGAACTCCGTGGCGGCTGGACCTTTCGGTCTCTGGTCTCCTTGAACATCTCCGCGCGCTGCTTGGTGCGTGCTGCTTTGTCAACGGCGGCCTTACCCGTGGCCTTATCCAAGGGCAAGTCCGCAACAAGCGTGCTCCAGCGCTTCTTCAAGACCTCACGTGTTTCGCCGATCGGCCAGCTGCGCTTGACTTGCGCGCCGCTGGACTGCCAGGGAAAGAGATCGGTCAGTGCAGGCCAGGAGAGATACTCCTGGTCAGCCGCAGGAAGCAGCGGATCCTGCCATCCCGTCATCCCATCGTGCCATGCAAGGTTTGGGTCAGAGTAGCCTGCCAGCTTTGCCAATTGAGCCAGCTTGTCTTCTGCCTCAAGGTCCGCCAGCGAGGTGTAGTGAACAGTCGCCGGCGTGTCGGGCCTCGGGTCTCCGTAACGCACGCCCGTCAGGATTGCCACCGGCGTCTCGATAGCAAAGACATTCTCGGTTCGCCTACCACCCTTGTTGTCCCCGCCAAGATCGATAATCCAGATCTCGTCCAGCAGACTGCGCATGTGCTGGCGCATACCTGCGAACCCTGGTCCTCGTAGGTATGACGATGCCGTGATGAAGCTCACGATGCCTGGCTGTGCAGGATTGCCGGTGACCTCGTCCTGGTGCTCTTGCTCGAAAACCTTCCAGAGAGCCCAGCGCCAGAAGTAGACGTAGGCGTTGTACAGGTTCTTCAGATCGCCACCGCGTCCAGCTTGGATAACGGGCTCCGTGAAGTCTTTAATGATGCCGGGCTCGCCGGTATCCTGCACCATTCGCCGTGTAAGGGGGTCCCGAACCTTTTGGCCTTTGATAGCTGGGCGACGCATCGTTACCCATCCACCGAGTGATGCACCAGCTTCGGCCTTCTTGCCTCGAAGATATGGCGGATTGCCGATGCACACGACAACCCGCGTGTCAGCCTTTAGCGTGCGTGCAGCGGCGCGCTCGCGTTCGATTTCCTCGTATCCGAACATGGGGAGCGTGGCATTGCCGGCGTCCTCGTGTGAAGCAAGAGTATCCGCTAGAAGGATCTGCAATGGCTGGTCGTCGGTGGTCTCGACGCCGTGCTCGGCCAAGAAGCGGGACAGGCGAAGGTGGGCGACAGAGTAAGGGCCAATCAGATACTCGATGCCGTAGAGATTTGCAGCCACTCGGCGGAGCTTCTCTGGTATAGAGCCAGCGAGATGCTTTGGTACGGCGGCTGCGACGGCTTCCATCACGCCCAGCGGATAAGTCCCAGTGCCGACCGCCGGATCGAGCGTGACGACGTCCTCATCAGCAAGCCCGCTCGGCTTACCCAACTTGGTGGCGAGCAACTCCTGAACGATGGCGACTTGGGCATGAACGACCGGTGCTGGCGTGTAGTAGGCGCCGACCTTCTTGCGGAGCGCAGGATCGTATGCGGCGAGGAACTCCTCATAGAAGTACAGCCAGGGGTTGCCGTCGTCTCGCTTGACGATGGCTCCCGGCACTACCTGCGCGATGACTCGGAGCAGCATGTCCGTGGAGGTTTCGACCTCCTTGCGAGCTTTCGGGTTGTCGAGAAGCCCGAGCACCTCGCTGAGTAGACCGTGACCATCGGCCAGTGTGGTTTCAGCCCGCTCGAACGTTAGAGGGTCGGCGCCCTCGAAGCGCGCGATCAGCAATGCATACGTGAACGTCTGAGCATAGGCATCGGCTACGACGTCGTTGCTGGCACCGGGGAAAAGGTACTTCCGCATCTGCGCGGCGAGCTTCGTCAGAGCTGAATCCGGCCGTTTCAAAGCCTCGAGCGCTTCCGTGCGTAGCAGGTTGCAAAGTGGGGCGAGGAGTTCTGCAATCTGGCGCGAGGTCTTGGGGACGATCGGGTCCCACGCGAGAAAGTTTGCGACAAGCGCCTCGAATCTCGCCGCATCCTCTTTGCTTACTGCCGCAGCTCCTTGCGTGACAGGATCGCCAATGAACCTTACGAGTTTGCCTACCTGGACGCCGGTGCGCTGAAGGGTCCATTCGCGCCCGTTGGTGTAGATGAGGTTGGGCAAACTTTGGAACTTCTTCCACTGAGCTTTGTCGGCTTTCCCTTTCAGCTTTCGAGGATCTCCGGTTTTGGACGGTGCCTTCAACTCAACGTGACCTGTCGGTACAACCGTTGCGAGCGTAGGACCGATGCTGACCACTGCATCGACGCGGCTACCGCCGTCCTCTTCCTGGTCCGCTGCTCGTGGCGCCTCCGTGTTGACGACGCCGCTCTTTCCGTATATCTGCGCAAGCGATTGAAAGAGCGCGGAGATCGGTGCCTTGAGCTGGTCCTCTGGCCAAACGCTCGGTGAGCCAGGAAGGCCGAGTTTGGCGTGGACGTCGTCCGCGAATATCTGAAGTGCGCGATAGATCGCGTCCGTCGTACCTGCCGCCATGCCCTCTCCCTTGCCCTTAGGGCCCATGCTATTGGCAGGGACGTGCGTCGGCGTATTCCGAGTGACGGGCGAGGCGTCGGTGTCGATCACCTACTTGTAATCGGCCAGACGCCTGCCGGCCTAGAGAGGTCCGACCTCGCACACCCAACACACTCACAGCTGGCCTCGTCGGCTCCAGGCGACAAGCCACTTGAGGCAGCAGGAATCCGGTCGACCTCCGAACTCAGTAAGCATTCGACAAGGTCCATTTGTCCGATGCGCCGATCGATCCGCCGTCACTGTTCTGAGGACTACATAGGCTGATGGCATGCAGACGCAGATCCAGCACGATCGCCTTGGAGATTTGGTCTGCCCCGAGTGCCTGATCTTGCTTCGGCCTGAGCGGGACGGGTTCGTGTGCCCAGAGCACGGTCTGATCATCCCGGCACCTGACGTTGAGATGCCGCCCGAGTTCGAGGGGCCAGACTTCCACCAGCGGTGATGTCCCCGGCCGCACCTACGCTCGTTGGAGTGGGAACCAGTCAGCGTGAGGCCGAGGCTTCCGTGGATCTGCTCCTACTGAAGATCGCACGGGAGCAGCCGCTACAGACGCTCACTGAAAAAGAGCTCCAGCTCGACATCGCACCGCTGACGATCTACCCGAAGCCGGTGCGGGCAAAGGCATGGATCAGGTTCGGGGCAATCCCAATGCACGTGGACTGCTGGATCCATCGCTCGACGTCCGACGCTGCGGGGATCACGTTCACGATCCGCGACAAGACCTTCAGGTGTTGGGTATGGGGCAATGCCGTGACGGCGTCCTCCAAAAAGGCATAGCCAAAGCCGCCAGACGAAGCGCTACAGAGTCCCAGTCGATCTCATCCTGGGGTGCGCTGTCATGCCGGGTGCCGCAGAGCCGGTGCTCCAGGGCGGCGATCCTTGACGAGTCGCCAGCACCAGTAGCATTCCGGATCCCCGCAGTGCCACTCGACCTTGAGGCGCCGCGCAAGGTTCGTTCGCGCCTCGTACGCGTGCCAGCTGCAAAGTCCGATCAGGATGAACGGCTCGGCGAGGAGATGGAAGGGTACTTCGTTCACAGCGGCGCATTCCAAGGCGGCGCAGATCGTGTCGCCGTTGGTCCACTCGCGCCATTGCTCCGGGAGACCATTGTTCTCCTCGAACTCAGCGAAGCCGCGTGGCAGAACCCACGGATCAGGCTCGGTCATGAGTAGCCGCCCTCTTGCCCTGAGAGCGAGAACCGGATGCATTCGATGTCTGCAGGCGTAATCCCTCTACCCTTATCGGCAGGCGGCGTGATCAACAGGAGTTGTCGCCCCTCCTCTTTGCATCGCGCCCAGAGTTGGCGTCGGTCGCCGGTGCGCACAGAATCGTCGATCCAGATGATGTCCGCGCCGGGGTGATCAGTCATGTCGTCGAGGATCCGGTCGAGCTTCCAGGTAGGAGGCTGATAGCCGCTGATCTTGATCATCGGTGGCGCGACCTTGCGGAGACCTTGCAGCGCTCCAAGTTGCGCGGTGAGCCGGTCCAAGTAGAGCGGGTGCGCTACCCAGGTGCTGTTCCAGACGATCTCGAGGAACCGGAAGTCGATGAGAAGCTGTTCCAGGGCAGCAATGAGCTGCGGAGCGTACCGAATCCACCCGTTCCAGAGCGGCGTGTCCCTGGGCCGGTCGACAAGCTGGACGTCAACGGCGTGATCCCAGCCCTTCGGACCGGTTGGGTTTGGCGCGTTCAGAACGCCGTCGATGTCGAGGTACAGGATTACGGACCTTCGCGCGTCGGGCATGCTCTTCCCAGTCGTCGCATCGTCTCGGAACGGCCCGTCAGCGTTCATCAGCGTCTTTCTGAGCGCCCTCCGGTGCGTTGTCGTCTCGACGTTCGTTCGCGTCGCGATTGGGCGTCCAATGAACGCAGAGCGAATCGGGACTGTCGCCTTCATCTCGGAAGTAGGCCCGGGCCTCGTCCGTCAGGATCGGCAGGTGCTCCATGAGATCGGCGTACTCCGCCGCGACTTGGGCGGCGTGCTGCTCACAGAACGGGATGACGATGGTCGGCGCGTTCAACATGACGAAGACGACGTCTGCGGGCTCGCTACAGATCAATACAGAGCAGTCGTCTCCGTATCGATCGCGGAAGAGTACCGATAGACCTGTGGCTACTTCGCCTGGCCCGCGGGTGGCGGCCAGGTACCTTTCAACGCTTGTGAGGACCGCAACGACCTTGTCAGGGCAGTCGCGCCGTCGATGAGGTTTCATTGGGCAATACCGTTCAACGCTTGCCACCCTCAGTTGGTGTCTCATCGTAAAGGTCGCCCTCAACGAATCGGATGCGCGCTCGCGTTCGGGGATGCGTTGCCGTCCAAAGGTAGTCAGCCTGCCAACTGACGTACCAGCCTGCGTCATGCAGCGCCTCCCCCAAGATGTCGTCGGCGCCATCCGGGAAGAAGGCATCACCCGTGCAGGTCGGCTGCTGGAATCGGTTCAGGATCGCAGCGACCTCAAGGAAGGTGTCCGGCTTGTCCTCTCTGATCGTGCGTAGCGTGAGATCGTACATGTGCCAGTAGTCGTCCAGCAGGTTCACAATGCCTCCACACGCGTCGAAATCGGCAACCCACGCGGACGACCGAAGCTACCCGGGTCAGGTAGCGCGGGACGTCCGTCGTACAGAGTGATCTGAATGACACGGGGCGTGCGCCGCCGCCTGCCGAGATATGCGGGATCCCAGTCATGGACCCCAGATCGGGTGAACAAGAACGATGCCTCCTCGCCCACCCGGATCTCGTTGTACTCGATTGGCAGCCAGTCGCAATCACCGACGAACTCGGAGTTGGCCTGTGGCCGGACTCGGCGCACGGCTGACTCACCTGCCGAATCATTGACCACGATGTGCATCGTGCCGGTGATCGTGTGCACCAGAAAGGTGCCGGGCATCGACGGATCAATTGCGGCGAACGTGTAGACAGGGCCGGCCATACTTCGAGCGTCGGTCATGGCCTCTTTCCAATCACGCCCTGCATGAATTCTCGGATGGCCTCAACCTCGTCGAGGGTGAGGCCAGTGGCTGGACTGGTCGTGATGAGCAGTCGCTGACTGGGGCCGACGTTGCCGTCTCGGAAGGCTCGGGACACCCGAAAGGCGAACTCGATGGCCTTGTCGTCTGCCCATACAAACGGCGGATCTCCTGCTGAGCGCAGATACCGGAGCAACTGAGTCATCTTCCAGTTGCTCGCCCTGCTTCGGTCGGTGACGACCACACCACTGGCGAGTCGGCCCCCGAACGCAAGCTCTATCGCTCGGGGCAGGGTCCACGGAGCGTCCGACGAAACCCAGACGAGTTGAACCCCCGGTTTGCGCACAATCTCGTCCAACTCAACGATGACGGCCGGGGCAGTGTGCAGGAGCCGGGTCTGCCCACGATGATCCTCGACCCATACCGCACCGAATGGGAGGTCCGCGTAGTCGTTGGGCATCTGGCGAAGCTCAACGTCATCGAGGTGGCGGGCAAGCACGCCGTCGATGTCGAGGGCGATAACCAGTCGAGGTCCCTCATTCTGGTCGGCCGAGTCCAGATCGTACTTCCGAGCCGTTGGCTCTGTGCGCGAAGGGGTTGGCAGGTCGTCATTGGGCGGCGTGGGGGGCACGTCATCGGTCCTCTCCGGGTTGGCTAGCAGTACGAGATCGTCGCGTAATTAATTATTCGCAGAATTAATGTTCAAAGGAAAGACTGACGCGTACAATCGCCTCGAAGCTCGCGGGATCACGCGCGGAATACCAGATCATGGAGCAAAAATGAACCAGAGGCACGTCCACATCTGCCACGAAATCGAGCACACGGGAACCTTCAATGGGCTTGGCCCGATGTCTGAACGACTGCTGCTCGATACGGACAGTGCGCTCAGCATCGTGCGAGGGCTTCGGTTCCATGACGAGGAGCCAGCTGCAGCCGTCATTCGTGATTATCAGGCTCGCCTCGGCATGACGGATCGATCGCCCGCGACCCTTCTACGCCAGATCGACCAGTGGCTGCGGCTGACTCATCGCTACATCTCAGGCGAGGTCATCATCCTTCCCCACGACACCGCGCAGGCGTGGGGTGGTCCCGTCGAGTCCGAAGAGGCGTTCGTGTTCGTGGCGCAAGGCGTGCTCGCGATCGCCGCGAACGTCATCCGTGCGTACGAGAGCAAGTATCCTCCAGAGGTCGCCGTAAAGCTCCTGGACTCCACGGCGTCACAGCCCCCTCGAGGAGAGGAGCTCGCTTGGCCGTGGGACGACAGTGAGGACATGGTCGCCCGGATCGTGGAAGCGCCCATGCCGCGACTGAATCAGGAGCGCGAGCGTCCACGTGCTACCGATGAGGAACGTGGGTCTTTGCGAGCACACTTCGCGCTCGGCTTTGACCTGACCGAGATCCGCGACCATCTTGACCTCGCTCAGGAGATCGTCTTCGACGAACACATGAGCTGGTGGCACGATCTGGAGCGGACTGGGCAGCTCGACGGTCCGGACGGGGACGCGGCATGAACCGGTATCGATCCCTTCAGGAGACCTTCGGTGCACAAGGACGAGTCGGTCAGCTCGGGGAGAGGTACTTCTCCAGAGGTATCAAGAAATCCGGCCTGGACAAGTTCCAGGTGTTCTACTCGTTGAGCATCCCTGACGTGCCAAACCGACCGCATCTGGGCGGCGACATTGACTGTGTTCTCGTAAACGGCAACCGAGTCGTGCTTATCGATGTGAAGCGTTGGGCCGGTTCCCGGTTCTGGTCGTTTCCTCTCTTGGGAGAGGTCCGACCGATGAAAGGGCTCGGGTGGTATCGCCCGAACGGCGACTGGAAGCTGAGCAGGAATATGGAGGCAGCGATGGAACGCATCCGATTCAAGCTGCCCGGAGCTGACGTATCAGCGATTGTCGTGTTCGTGCCAACCCAGGACGGCGATCTCAACTCGGTCCCCGGGAGCGTAGATCTGCTCATTTGGCCCGGAGCGATCCGGAGCTTCATCTCCGGTCACGCGTTCGCTGAGCTCTACGATCGCCTGGGACGCGAGGTTGTCGAGCCTGCCGCGCACATCTTGCAGACCCTTGCCCGGCTTGAGCGCCGCGGCTGAACCGAACGGAACCGGACATGAAGACCACTCGACAGTTGGCTGTGGCGCACTGATGGCTCGAAGGAACGAAGCACGAATCGGGAAACTGCGAAGCAAGAAGCGCACGCGCTCCAAGGCCGGAGGACGAACCGGTGGCAGCCACACCGCGAAACCGGACGATCTGCGCACTGAAGCACCCAGCAGCGAGGTTGTAATCCGACGTATGACCGACGAAGACCGTGCTCGCTTCGAAGCACGTCGGAGCGGCCGAGTCTGACAAAGGAACCCCGATCGCGACCAGTCGATGCCACGTGGTCGCGATCGGGGCCGCTACCCTCAAGGGATGGCGAGGGCAGAGCGGGGACATGGCGAGGCGGCGCGGCCGAAGCAGCCTGTTGGCCGGCCTCGGGTATACGAGGATGACGCCGAGCGCCCGATCTCAGTCACATTGCGTCTTAGTCCACAAGCTCGTGCCCATCTGCGCGAAATGGCGGAGGCAACGAGCACCCTTCCGGGCGAGATTGTCACTGAGGCCATCGAGCAGTACTTCCAGCGCAAGTTCCCCCATGGCGTGCCCAGCCGCGAGGTCAAGGCTTGAAGCGATATGCGCCGATTCAAGCGCCCGTATGTCTCATTAGCGACGACGAGTCGAACTCGCGATCAATTCGCGTCCACGAAGCACTCAGCGCTTCGGACGGGCGATTGACGGGCAGGGTTCGATCGCCCCTCGTAGAACGATGCCCGCAAGCGCCTGATGCACGGCACCGAACTCCGCACTGTCCAGTAGCTTGTCGATCATCACAACCAGGTCGTCATAGCGGCAATCATCCGCGCAGTCATCGATCCAGAAGAGCGCGGACTGGTGGTGGGCGAACGCCGCGTGAGGGATCGGGCAGGCAGCGTCATGTCCGGAGCATCCGCTCCCCCATCCGAGCAGATCGAGAGTCGAGTTTGCTTGGCAAAGGTCGACCATGATGCTCAGGTACACCTCGGGGTTCGCTCCGTTGGGCCCTGCTGTGAGCGGCTCATCGGTCGCGTGATCGAAGGGCACGGCCACTTCCGGATCCGGATCCAGTCGCAGGAGCACCGCTCGGTCGAGTAGGGCCAATGCACGCCCGGGCGTGTCGGTGATCTGCATGTTCGTTCTCCTTCTGGTCGTCGTAGCGAGTCGAGCGAGCGAACTGTACTCGGCGTTTCGACGCCAGCGGAAGTTTCCGGAGAACCGCGAATTCTCGCGGAAAAACGAACGGGGCCCCCGACCAGAAAGCCGGGGGCCCAAGACTGAGATCAGAGGGTTGCTAAGGCCCTCGGGCGCGATCTACGTTCTTGATTCTAGCGCCCGTTGCGACATTTTGAACCTACATCTGGGATCTCGGATGGGGTCAATTCTGCTCATCGCAAGTTCTACGCGAACTACCTGATACAAATCGTCTTAAGCGACGAGTCCGATCAGCCCGCTAAGCCGATCATTCAAAGACCCGCGCTCGAACGAAGACTGAGATCAGGTGCCCTATCGACAGGTCGCGCCTGACTCCTAATCCGACAGGAGCACGCGCATGGCCGACACGATCATCGCTGGGCAAGATAGCCCGCCCCATCAACCTGACGCATCACCGACCGTCTCCGAGGCTGGCCAAGATGCCTTCACAATCTTCGATGCAAAGATCCATGGCGCTCGCTTTGCTGAGCTGATCGGCGCGTACTGGTGCGAGGTCGCCGTCGACCTCGATGATGTCGAGAATCCAAAGTACCCGAATCGCCGGAAGATCAACCCTCGGCAGGAGTGGAAACGCCTCCACGAATATGAGTACATTCGTTTCAACACGCCGAAGTTCGCTGACATGATCGTGCTCGACGTTGACGCCAAGGACTCCGGCGCGCTGGCTCCGGGCAGCATTAAGGCGCGCATGAAGCAGGTCCTCGAGATTGCCAACGCCATGCCTGTGAAGCCCATGATGGTCGGCTTGAATCCCGCACCCGGCAAGCGCTCTTTCCAGATGATCTGGCACATGGACAAACCTGCCTACGAGTCGGGCTGGGAGCGAGATCTGTTCAACGTACTCCAAGATGCCATTACAAGACTCTTTGGCGGTGACCCGAATTTCAACGGCTCACTATCCCGAAACCCGCTGAGCCTCACCAACCAGAGCGACGGCTACATATGGTGGTACTCGGACTGGGAGCCGCGCACCTGGTACGAAATGAACCTCCACTATGCGCTCGAGGCCTTCGATGACTTCGAGCAAGTCCACGAAGACATTCTTGAGCAGGAAGTCCGCATCGCAACGGCCGAGAAACTGTTCGAGCCAGATCGCGACGGACGCAAGGCCAAGAAGAGAGCGGTCGTGCTGACCTTCGACGCAGACGGCAAAGTCAATCGCCGGACCTACATCTTCAAGAAGAGCGCCGCTGATGCGGGCAGTCTCATGTTCACCGGACAGCCTGTCACTGCTGAAACGGTCTATCCGCTCGTGGTCGCTGCCTCTGAGGATGCTTACGCCGTCGATCCTCGGATAGACCGCCCGGACGAACGCTACCTGCGGCGCACCGCGAAGTATGTGGCCGAGTGGGTCAACGACAAGATGATCCCCGGTGGAGGGCGCGAACTGCGCTATCGATCCAACTCCAAATACACGAGGTCGCAGGCGAGCTTGGGCGGACAGCGCGTTGCTGTGACGAACATGGCAAGCGGCCGGTTTCTGGAAGAGACAGCGCCGAAGGGTCGCGCGAAGATCAGCTCGAACAAAGCAGAGCGTTACATCGCAATTCAGCAGGCGTATCTGGGTTTGTCGCCGGAGATCAGAGCAGCCAACGCCATTGCGCTACTGGTCGATCAGTTTGAAGTATCCCCCGCGACCATCCGCAATGCGCTCGATGACGCAGGTCTCCGCGAAACGAAGCAGGGCGCTGGTGCTCACGGTCGCCGTAGCACCCAAACCCGATTCAAGTCCCAGGAGCTCGAAGCCGATGCGCCCTATTCGGAAGAGGAGTATTTTCCTGAGCGCCCTTCCCGCCGTCGCCGGCCTCGACGCGAGCATGAGGCAGAAGCGCGCACGTCCATCCGTACTGACTGACGCTTGAGTGTTGCCCGCTCGCGTGAAGCCGTAGATGGGAGTCCGGAAGTCGTCAACGACGATCTGAGAGCCCGCAAAGAGAGTAGACGAAGCGAGAGCGCTAGACGATCATCTGGGACGTCCACGACCCCCTCAAGCGCTTCTGATGACTACATCCGCGCTTTTGCTCGCTCGAAGAATACGAGGAGCCGTTGGCCAAATCTCGGATTATTGAATGCAGTAAGTGCGTGTTGAGGAACAACTGCATGGGGGTTTAAAACTAGAGCCTATTCAGAATAGCCCCGGCTCACCGGGGCTGACTCCTCTCCTCAGCTCCCTCGATTGAAGTCATCATGGGTCAATTGGGTTGACGATCCGCACAACAGCAGCCTGACCCGTGGATATCCAAATCCATCGGAAGTCGTCAACGACGATCTGAGAGCCCGCAAAGAGAGTAGACGAAGCGAGAGCGCTAGACGATCATCTGGGACGTCCACGACCCCCTCAAGCGCTTCTGATGACTACATCCGCTCTTTTGCTCGCTCGAAGAATACGAGAATTACCAGATATCGCCTTCGATGGGCTTCCGTTTGCCGCTGATGCGCGCCACCTCTGCCTTCTTCGAACGCCGCATGTGGCTGCTGCTGAATCGGATCCTCTTGAAGTCCTCGTCCTCCAGCGCTGATCGCCACTCCGAGGCACTACTTGACGCCCGAGAGCTCTGCCACGTCGGCTTCCCTGGAAATGCCGTGGCATATTCCACGAACCAGGGATCATCGATCGATGCCTCGTCTGGCCGCCAGGCGCGTTCTCCAACGTCGTGAGCTTCGATGATTCGCGCCCCCAGCCGAATGTCGCGCTCCTTTGCGTGGCCAAGTTCGTATCGCGTGACCCCGGCGGCTACGCGAGCGATGATCTCGGCTTGGCGATCACCCCGAACCCGCGCCCATCCGGAGAAGGAGCCACTCCCACCCTGTCCTGCTGCGCGCCGCTTCCAGTCGAGCTTGATTCGCTGTGACCAACGCTGTGTGTCTTTGGCTGCGCCCTCGCCTCTCACGCCGACGAAAACCCAGCGCCGGACAATCCAGCGCCCCTGTCGCCGGAACGCTCCAAGGTGCCAGAGGTAGCCCGCCACGGTCTCTGTCTCGACGTGCCGCCGCCAGTTGCCCTTATCGGACGCCTTGAGCTTGTCGAAGTCTGAACTCGCTCTGCCCATAATTGATGCAAGAGGCTCGCCTGGGCCTCCACGAGTGTCGAACACTCCGTAGAAGGCCCTTGCCCCGTCGTTGTTCAGCCAGCGCGTCAGAACAAAAGTGCTCTGCTTCGCCTTCAAGCGAGCGTTGGCTGCCGCACACCCCATGGGATCTCCCGGTCGGCAAGAGAACGACTCGCATCGAAAGTTGTTGCTCGGCTTCTCAACCTCTCCTCGCGTGATCGGGAGGCCCGACAGCCATCGCCTCTCGGCTTCCCTTTTGTCCTTGAGGCTGCACGCTCTGTGAGCCGGAAGCACGCCTCGCGCCCACTGCTCCTCGAGACGCACGAGACTGCGCCGCAGGAGAGATACGTAGTCGTAGGCGCCAGGAGGCTCTGACTTTGGTCGAGTCAAGACGCCGAAATCGCGCTCGCGTCTCGATTGCACGACTGAGTTGGACAACGCCTGCTTCATAGCATTCTCATAGAGATCGATCTTCGGAACCCTTTAATTGTCTGTAGGAGGCGAATCACCCAGAAGAGTCGTTGGCGCACCGCGATCTGTCGCCTGCTAGCGTGCTCGTACTAGGCGAGCGTACTGTCGGCTTCTCACTTTGCCAGCATCTGACTTCACACAGCTCGTTGGCCGACTTCGGGCAGCTCTTCCATCTGCTCAAGAAGAACGCTTTCGGTCTGGTACAACGCTCGTCGTGACGACGAACTTGACTCCCGACGACGCCAGTATCGACCAGAAAAACACCTGGTCATCTGGCGATTCGGTCGCGGCCACTCATGTGGTAATGCCGCGCCTGCTGTCGATCGAAGAAGTCTCTGCCCATACGGGCATCGCCGTCGCGACCCTGCACACCTGGAGGTCGCTCGGCAAGGGCCCGCAGGCCGGGAAGCTTGGCAAACGCCTTCGCTATCGAGCTGACCTCCTTCAGCACTGGATTGAAGAGGAGATGGCACGTGGCTAGGAAGAGGGTCTCGAACATCGAGCGCACCGTGGCGGCGAAGCAGCTCACATCTGGCATGTGGGAAGCCTTCGTTCGACACGAGGACACCGACGGCAAGGTGCGCCCCGTGACAGCGCGCGGTGAGACGAAGTACGACGCAATCGCCTCGCTCAGCAAGAAGATCGCGAATCGCGTGCCCCCGACGCCGCGAGTCAAGGTTCTCGATGACATCTGCGCCGATCACACCGTGGCTGAGGCAGCCGCAATCTGGCTGGCAAAGGAGGAAGCCGCCCGCGATCTCGGCAAGGCATCACTGGACTACTACCGGCGCACCGTGAACAGCACGATCAAGAACCGTAGGGGCGTCCGATCTCTGAAGATCGGTGCAGTCACGGCCGGACAGATCGAGAAGCACATGGTCGGCATCCGGAACGGGACCATCACGCTCCCGAGCAAACTCCTCAAGCGAGCCGGCCGCAGTAACCAGGCTTCGCCGAGCCAGGCTCAGAACTTCCGCAAGGCGATGTCGCTGATCATCAAGCAGGCCATTCGGGACGGCGCACGGATCGACAACCCGATCCCGAACCTCAAGCGCGCCAAGAAAAAGGTCGCTGAGCCCGTGGCGCTGACCAACGAACAGATCGAGACGACACGGAGCGCCATTGCCCTATGGCGTGACGGCGCGGACCTTGACCGCAAGAAGGGCGGCCGTCCACGCGACCCGGACGGCGTGATGCCCGATCTGGTGAGCCTTCTCCTGGGCACCGGAATCCGCATCTCGGAAGCGCTGGCGCTCCGCCCTCAGGACTGCGTGCTCGATGCGCCGACACCATACATCCGGATTCGGGGAACCGTGAAGGTCGTCTCCGGAGAGGGGCTGATCCGCGAGGACATGGTGAAGACCGACGCATCTAACCGCGACCTCGCCGTGCCGAAGTTCGTCATTGAGAGCCTGCGCCGTCAGCTCGGGCTCCATGCCGACCATGGCTTCGTCTTCACGACGAGCAAGGGGACGCTGGTAAGCCCGAACAACGTTCGCCGGAACCTCCGTACGGCGCTGAAGCTCGCAGGTGTGACCAACGCCGAGTTCAAGCGGGACGGCCTCTCCCCGGTGACGCCGCATGCCTTCCGTCGAACGCTGGCGACGGGACTGGCTGAAGCTGTGGACGACGAGGCGGCGAGGGACTACCTGGGGCACGCCAGCGTCTCGATCACGAAGCAGTCCTACATCCAGAAGCAGCGCGAGGTCATCGGTGACGCCGCGCTGATCCAAGACCTCTTTGGCCGACCGACCGAAGACGACGCCGCATAAGCGGTAGTCACCATCAAGAGAGGAATCGTTTTGGGCAAGAGCATCCCCGAGACTGGCCAGCATCAGGGCGACGCAGAGTTGACCGAGTCCACCCGGAATCCAAGCGCGACGTTCCGCCACTTCAAACGGACGGAGGAGACGATTGGCGCGGGCTTCCACGAGCTGGGCTATGCAGCGACGTTCAAGCAGGACCCCACGAGCATCCCGACCGATGCCGAGGCGCTTCACAAGGCATTGCGTGAGGACTTCGCCTTCGCGTGGGGCGGCCATCCGGCCGCATGCGTCAGCGCACCCGAGACGTGCCCCGATGTCGACGAGCTCAGCACGTACGCCGCGTGGTTCGCATTCGAGTTCGCCGTGCTCGGCGCATCAATCGCCGAAACCGTGAAGATGACCCTGGATCTGCACGACGCCCTAGACCGCGAGTATCACTTGGTCGAGGAGCCCGCTGACCTCGCTCGGCGACACTTCGCGGCGGTTCATCCAGACCGAATTGCTGTCGACCGAATCTGTCGAGTCTGACTCGGATCAAAAGGTTGAGGCCCCGAGATCGCTGTGATCTCGGGGCCTCTCTTGTTGCGGGGACAGGATTTGAACCTGCGACCTCCGGGTTATGAGCCCGGCGAGCTACCGAACTGCTCCACCCCGCGGCACAAGAAGTTAGCCTAGCACGGGTTTCGACGACGCGCGAATCGAGGCGATCCCGGACGCGGAAAACCCTGCCCCACTCCCCCGTTTCGGTGGGAAAATAGGTGCACTGGCTCGCGGCACGTCACCGGCGCCAGAGGAGGCGGTTCCCATGATCCCGCTCACGATTCTGATCATCGCCGTGATCCTGGCGATCATCGTGTTCTTCATGTCCGCACGCATCGTCCGGCAGTACGAGCGCGGCGTCGTCCTCCGCTTCGGCCGCCTGCACAACGTGCGCGAACCGGGGATCCGGTTCATCTTCCCGATCGTCGACGTGATGATCAAGGTGTCGCTGCGGATCGTCACGATGCCGATCCAGTCGCAGGGCATCATCACAAAGGACAACGTCACCGTCGGGGTCTCCGCCGTCGCGTACTTCCGGATCATGGATCCGGTGAAGTCGGTGATCGCGATCGAGAACGTCCGCGCGGCCATCGATCAGATCGCGCAGACGACGCTGCGCCGGGTCGTGGGCCAGCACCACCTCGACGAGATCCTCTCCGACACCGCGTCCCTGAACACGAACATCCGGGAGATCCTCGACGTGACCACCGCGGAGTGGGGCGTCGAAGTGACCCTGGTCGAGCTCAAGGACATCCTGCTGCCCGACTCGATGAAGCGCGCCATGGCCAAGCAGGCGGAGGCGGAGCGCGAGAAGAGGGCGAAGATCATCGCCGCCGAGGGCGAGGCCCTCGCCGCCACCCAGCTGGGCACCGCGTCCGACACGATGATGTCGCACCCGCTCGCGCTCCAGCTGCGGACGCTGCAGACCCTCGTCGAGATCGGCGTCGACAAGAACACCCTCGTCATCGCCCCGGCGCCGCTGGTCAACTCGATCGGCGACGTGATGAACATGATCGACCGGGAGGCCGCGGTCGCGCACATGCGCGCCCACTGAGCAGCCCCCCGGGACGGAGGAGAAGGAGGGCCCGCACGTCGGATGCGGACCCTCCCGATCACCGGCTGACGCCGGTCACTTCGTCGTCGTGCTCCCGGCGCCCTCGAGCTGGATGAGCGTGTTCACCGCGTCGGTGAGCTGCTTGTCCGCGGCCGCGAAGCCGGCCAGGTCGCCCGCCTTGAGCGCGGTGTCACGCGCGAGCATCGCGTCCTTGGCCTGCTGCAGCGCCGCCTGGATCGCGGCGTTGCCGGTGGGCGGCGTCGTGCCAGGGGTGGGGGTCGGGGTCGGCGTCGGCGTGATGTTGCCGTCGCCGCCGGTCGCGCCCGAGTTGCCGCCGAAGAGCTGGTCGAGTGCCTCGGTCAGCGTGTCCGCGAACGCGATCTTGTCGCCGAACGCGACGAGGATCTTCTGCAGCTTCGGGACCTTGGTGCCCGAAGTGGACTGCACGAACACCGGCTGCACGTAGAGGAACCCGCCGCCGACCGGAAGCGTCAGCAGGTTGCCGTGCAGCACCTGCGACTGCCCGATCTTGAGCACGTTGAGCTGCTGCGAGACGGTCGGGTCGGAGACGAAGCTGTTGTTCACCTGCCCCGGACCCGGCACACTCGTGTCCGCGTCGATCTCGAGCATGCGCAGCTTGCCGTACCCGGCGGCCTTCTTGCCCGCCGTCGCGCCGGCGTCGGCGTCGACCGCCAGGTAGCCCAGGAGCACGTTCCGGCTGGACGGGCCGCCCTGCGACGCCGGGATGAACGTCGTGAACATCGAGAACTGCGCGGCCGACTGCCCCGGCATCTTCATGCTGAGGTAGTAGGGCGGCTGCAGCTCGGGGTTGCTCGCGTCGCTCTGCGGATCGTTCGGGGTCTCCCACTGGTTGTCCTGGCGGGCGAACGAGGCCGAATCGTTGACGTGGTAGGTGCCGAGCATCGCCCGCTGCACCTTGAACAGGTCGGTCGGATAGCGCACGTGGCTCATCAGCTGCGCCGACATGTCGCTGATCGGCTTGAGCGTCGACGGGTAGATCTTCTGCCAGGTCTTCAGGACCGGGTCGGCCGGATCCCACGCGTACAGGGTGACCTTGCCGTCGTAGGCGTCCACCGTGGCCTTGACCGAGTTGCGGATGTAGTTGACGTCGTCGGTGACGAAGCCGGGGGCCGTGTTCACCGAGTCGCTGATGGCCTTCGTCAGGTTCACGGTCGAGGAGTACGGGTAGCTGGAGCTCGTCGTGTAACCGTCCACGATCCACACGATCCGGCCGTCCACGATGCTCGGGTACGGGTCGCTGTCGAGCGTCAGGTACGGCGCGGCCTTCGCGACACGGGTCGCGGGATCCCGGTCGTACAGGATCTGCGAGTCCGCGTTCACGCTCTCCGAGAAGAGGATCTGCTCGGACTGGAACTTCAGCGCGTAGAGCATCTTCGTGAAGAGGTTGCCGATGCGCGGCCCGCCGTCGCCCGTGAAGGTCGTCTTGGTCTGGCTGTCGCTGGAGTCCTTGCCGCGCGGGTAGTCGATCTCGACGGGAGCGGTACCCTTGGGCGCGCCGACGATCGAGTACTGCGGGGAGGACTCGCCGAAGTAGACGCGCGGCTCGAACTTGTCGGCGTTCGTCAGCGCTCCGGAGGTCGGGATGCCGCGCTCGAGGAAGACCGGCTCGCCGTCGTCCGTGCGCTGGTTGCCGGCTGCGGCGACGAGGCCGTAGCCGTGCGTGTAGACGAGGGTGTTGTTGTTCCAGGTCTGGCTGCCGGTCCGGCTCGTGTCGATCTCGCGGACCGCGACGACCGCGTCCTGCGTCTTGCCGTCGATCGTGTAGCGGTCGACGTCGAGCTTCTCCGGGAACTTGTAGTAGCTGCGGTACTGCTCGAGCTGCTGGAACGTCGGCGGGATGACATTCGGATCCATGATGCGGATCGACGCGGTGGTGTCGGCGTCGCTGCGCAGCTGCCCGGCCTGGGCCGTGGTCTGCGCCTTGAACGGCGTCGTCTCCACGTTGTCGATGCCGTACGCGGCCTTCGTGGCCTTGATGTTGCGCTCGTAGTACTGCGCCTGCAGCTGGTTCTGGTTCGGCTTGACCTGGAAGGTGTTCACCGCCCACGGGTAGCCGATGCCGAGCACGAGCGCGGCCACGATCAGCAGCGCGGTCGCCGCGAGCGGGAAGCGCCAGCGGCCGATGATCGCGGTGACGAAGAACAGCACGGCCACGAGGGCCGCGACGATCGCGAGGATCGACAGGCCCGGGATCACCGCGTTGACGCCGGTGAAGGCCGCGCCGGTGATCCGGTCCTCGGGGGTGATCAGCGTCTTGTAGCGGTCCAGCCAGAGGCTGATCGCCTGGACGGCGAGGTACACGCCGGCGATCACGGCCAGCTGCACGCGCGCCGCCTTGGAGATCCGCAGCTCGCCCTGGCCGATCCGCACCGACCCGTACAGGTACAGCACGACCGCGGTGACGATCAGGCACAGGATCAGCACGGCGGAGATGAAGCCGAGCAGCGCCTCGTAGAACGGCAGGTCGAAGACGTAGAAGCCCTTGTCCATCTGGAACTGCGGATCCGTCGACCCGAACGGGGTGCTGTTGGCCCACATCCACACGGTCTGCCATTGGCCGCCCGCGGCGAATCCGGCGAACAGGCCGAAGAAGACGGGCATGCCCCACATGGCCAGGCGCCGCAGCGGCTCCACGACCTCCTGGTAGCGGTCCAGCTGCGAGCTGAGCCGCACGTAGACGGGCCGCATCCGGTAGGCGAGCTGGATCGTGATGAACATCGGCACGGCCATGCCGAGGAAGCCGACGGCGAACATGACCGCCGTCGCGATCCAGCGGGTGGTGAGCACCTCGGCGAACTTCAGCTGGTCGTACCAGAGGAAGTCGGTGTACATCGACGAGAAGACGAAGAAGACCGCGATGAGCACGGCGAGGATCACCACCGTCGACAGGACGATGCGTCGGGTGGTGCGGGGCGCGGCCGGTCTCGGCTCCGAAGAGGTGGTCACGGTCCCATCCTAGGTCGGCACCTCGACGGGATCCCGTCTCGCCGTCGGCCCGGCTTCGCCCGTCGCGAACGGGCCCCACCGGCGTCGCGAACGGAGCTCCGGCGGGCCGGCGGCTACTTCTTCAGGTCGGCGGCGGTGCAGGTCGGCAGGGCCTTGACGTCTCCCCCGGCGGCGATCACCCGGAGCGCCTTGAGCGAGTCGCCGAGGCTGTCCGTGCGGACCACCGTGAGGCCGGACGGCACATGCCCGTACACCTCATTGCAGTTCGAGCCGGGGGCGAGGAAGTAGTCCGCCCCCGCCGAGCGCGCGCCGTACAGCTTCTGCCGGATGCCGCCGATCGGGCCGACCGTGCCGTCCGCGGCGATCGTCCCGGTGCCGGCGATCTGCTTTCCGCCGTTCAGCTCGCCCGGGGTGAGCGTGTCGATGATCCCGAGCGCGAACATCATGCCGGCGCTCGGCCCGCCGACGTTGTCGAGCTGCAGCTTCACAGTGATGGGGAACGTGTACTGGTGCTGCAGCGTGACGCCGAGGAGCCAGGTCGTGGTGCCGTTCGACTCCTGCTTGCGCGGGGTGACGGACACGTCCTGCTGCGTCCCGTCCCGTTCGATCGTGAGGGCCACGGGAGCGCCGGCGGACTTCTGGATCTGCGCGCGCAGCGCGTCCACGTCCGAGGGCTTCTGCCCGTTCACCGCGACGACGGTGTCCTTCGGCTTGAGGATCCCGGACGCGGCCCCGTCGCCGAGGATGGACGCGACCTGGATCGTGACCGGGACGTCGTGGCCGAGCTCGCGCAGCGCCGCGGCGGTCGCCTCCTGCTGCGAGTCGACCATCATCAGCTGGTTCTGCTGATCGCGCTGGGACGTGCTGACGCCCTGCGGGAACACCGCGTCGATCGGGACGACGGCCCGGGACGGGTCGAACCACGCCATCATCAGCTGGATCCAGGACGGGGGCTGCTCACGGTTGCCGACGACCTGCACCGTGGTCAGGTCGAGCGCGCCCTTGGTCGGATAGGTCGTGGCGTCGGCGACGGCGATGAGCGGAACGGTCTTCCCCTGCGCATCCTTCACCTCGCCGAGCGTGTTGAACACCGGGCCGGGCTGCTCGATCACGTACGGCAGCGGCAGGAACGTGAGCACCAGCAGCGAGGCCAGCGAGACGACGAACGCGACGAGGCCGATCCGGGTGGCGCGCTGCGCACGCGTGGTCGTCACGTTGTCCTCCAAAGATGGCTCCCGAACCGGTGCCGGACATCGGTCCCGGCGGGTCCGCGGATGCTCGTTCGCGAGCGGCGTACAGCGAAGCGGCCTCGATCCGGGCCGTCCTGAAGTTCGTGCGTCTAGCGTAGTCAGCACGGGCTATACACGTGCTGAGAGGGACTGGCGATGGCTGAGAACGACCCGAACTCGGAGGACTTCCTCCAGTTCCTGCGCCGGATCCTCGGCGACGCCGCGGAGGGGCTCGACCTGAGCGCGCTGCAGGGCATGGAGGGGCTGCCGATGGACCCCGCGATGATGCAGCAGATGATGCACCAGATGCAGCAGGCCATGAACGGCGACCCGTGGGAGACCACGCTGCGCCAGGCGCTGCACATCGCCAACCGGGACGGACTCGGCATCGACGCGGGCTCGCGCACCTCGATCGCCGACGCGTTCGCGCTCGCCGACCTGTGGGTGGGCGAGGCGACCACGATCTCCGAGCTGTCCTCCTCGCCGCGCGCACTCACCCGCGGCGAGTGGGTGGAGCAGACCCTCGCGGTGTGGAAGGAGGTCGCCACTCCGGTGTCGACGAGCATCGCGGACGCGCTGATGGCCGCCCTCGAGAGCCGTGCCCCGGAGGAGATGCGCGGCGTCGTGGCCGGCGCCGGCAAGCTCATGCGCGGGATCGGCAGTTCGGTGTTCGCGATGCAGTTCGGCCAGGTGCTCGGCAACCTGTCGCTCGAGGTCGTCTCGGGCGGCGACGTCGGGATCCCGGTGCTGCCGGCCGGCACCGCCGCGGTGATCCCGCAGAACCTGTCCGCCTTCGGCGAGGGGCTGGAGATCCCCGAGGATCAGATCTCGCTGTACCTCGCCGCCCGCGAGCTCGCCTACGCCCGGCTGTACCGGCACGCGCGCTGGCTGCACCTGCACGTGATGACGCAGATCACCGAGTTCGCGAAGGGCGTCACGGTCGATGTCGAGGCGCTCGAGGACCTCGCCGGCCGGCTCGACCCGAACGACCCCGAGGAGCTGCGCGCCGCGATCGAGGGCGGCGCACTCCTGCCCGCCCTGTCCGACGTGCAGCGCGAGGCGCTGGAGCGGCTGGAGAACCTCATCGCGACGATCGACGGCTGGGTGGACGTGGTCACGAGCCACGCCACGTCCCGCCTGCCGGACAGCGTCCGGATCGCGGAGGCGGCCCGCCGCCGCCGCGCCGCCGGCGGCCCCGCCGAGGACGCCCTGGGCGCGCTGGTCGGGCTGCAGATCCGCCCGCGCCGGCTGCGCGAGGCCGCCGCGATGTGGCAGGCGGTCACCGACGCCGTCGGCATCGAGGCGCGCGACGCGCTCTGGGACTACCCGGACCTGATGCCGGACGCCGCGGACATCGACGACCCGGCCGCGCTCGTGGGGCGGCTGCAGGCGCGCGCCCGCGGCGAGCAGCCGCAGCAGGACGAGATGGACGAGGCGCTCGAGCGGCTGCTGAACGGCGAGGACTTCGGCGGGCCGAGCGAGGACGAGAACGGCGGCGCGAACGAGGAAGGATCCGGCGAGAAGCCGGTCTGAGCGGGTTATCCACCGATCCCGCATCCCCGCCCCGCCGGGCGGTCCGCTCCGGTGAGGATCGTGGCATGGCCACGCTGCGACTCGACCCCGCCCTTCCCGTGCTGTGGCGCGACGCCGACACGGTGCAGCTCGGCATCGACGCGGTGCTGACGCTGCCGGTGGACGGGCCGTGGCTGCCGCGGATGCTGCACGAGCTCGGCCGCGGCGTGCCGGAGCGCGCCTTCGAGGTGGTCGCGCACGGGTTCGGAGCGCCGCTGCCCGCGGCACGCCGCCTCCGGGCCGTACTCGATCCGGTGCTCGTCGCGGACGTGCCGCGTCTCCCCGCCCGCCTGGTCCCGGCCGCCACGGTCGGCGTGCGCACCGTGCTCCGGCTGGAGGAGGCGCTGCAGGACGCGGGCGTGGATCCGGGGGACGACGCGGAGGCTCCTGCGGTGCTGATCCGGCACGGCGCGGCGGCCGCGCGCGATGCGGCGGCGCTGCTCGCGGACGACCGGATCCACCTGCCGGTCGCGTTCGACGCCGGCGGCTCGACCGTCGGCCCTCTCGTCGTGCCGGGGCGGACGCCGTGCCTGTCCTGCCGGGACGCGCACGACCGCGACCGGGATCCGGCGTGGGCGGCGCTGCACGTGCAGCTGCTCGAGCGGGATCCGGGCAGGGTGCCGCTGGCCGGGATCGCCGCCGCGGCGGACGCGATCGCCGCCCTGCTCGCGGAGCACGCCGACGCGACGCGTGCCGGATCCGGCCGGTCGATCCGGATCAGCCGCGACGGGCGCCGGTCATCGCGGACGGTGACGTTTCACGCAGAGTGCCGGTGCCGATCTCCCCGAGGAACCGTGACGGACGTCGTCCCGCGCGATGCACGTCCCGCGACCAGCTCAGCGTCAGCGTTCGCGCGGCCCGCGTGACGCCGACGTAGGCGAGCCGGCGCTCCTCGTCGATCGCGTCGAAGCCGTTCGCGTACGAGATCGGCAGCAGCCCCTCGGACATCCCGACGAGGTACACGTGCGGCCACTCCAGGCCCTTCGCGGCGTGCAGAGTCGACAGCGTCACGGTGCGCAGCACGGGCTCGTGCTGATCCTTCGCCCGCGCGAACAGGTCGTCCGCGAAGGTCCGCATGGTGGTCCCGGCCGGGGCGTCCTCGGCGAGGAGCATGACCGCGCGGCGGGCCTCCCAGGCGTCCCGGAGCGCCCCTCCGGCCTCGGGCGGCTCGTCCGTGTAGCCGAGACCGCGGAGCACGTCGCGCACCGCGGGCAGGAAGGCGTGCTGCTGCGGTGCCACAGCGGCGGCGCGCAGCGCCTGCACGGCCTGGCGCACCTCCGGCATGTCGAAGAACCGCTTGCCGCCGAGGACGGTGGCGGCCACGCCGGCGGCGGCGAGGGCCTGCAGCAGGCCCGCGGACTGCGAGTGCGCCCGGTACAGCACCGCGATCTCCTCGGCAGGCACGCCCTCGGCGATCCGGCCCGCGATCGAGGCGGCGACGGATCGGGCCTCCTCGGCGTCGTCGTCGAAGGCGACGACCGTGGCGGGCTCCGCGGTCGGGTGGGCCTGCGCGGGGACGAGCTCGAGCGCGCCGGGACGGCCGTGCATGAGGGCGTTCGCGACGTCGAGCACGGGCGCGACCGAGCGGTAGTTCGTCTCGAGCCGCACCACCGTCGCACCGGGGTGGCGGCGGGCGAACTCGAGCAGGTAGCGCTGATCGGCGCCCGCGAAGGAGTAGATGGTCTGCGAGGCGTCGCCCACGACGCACAGGTCGCCGCGGTCGCCGAGCCAGAGCTCGAGCAGGCGGTGCTGCAGCGGGGAGACGTCCTGGAACTCGTCCACCGTGAAGTGCCGGTACTGCTCGTGCACGGCCGCCGCGACCCGCGGCTCGGCCTCCAGCATCCCGGCGCAGGCGAGCAGCACGTCCTCGAAGTCGAGCTGGTGGCGGTCGTCCTTGAGGGTCTCGTAGGCACGGGAGATGTCCGCGACCTGCGTCTCGTCCAGACGTCCGATCGTCCGGCCGCGCCGGGCGACCTCCTCGATCGAGAGCATCGAGACCTTGCGCCATTCGATCGCCGAGGCGAGATCGCGCAGGGTCGCGGTGTCCAGCCGCATCCGGACCAGGTCGGCCGCCTGCGCGAGCAGGCGCACCTTGTTGTCGACGATCGCCGGCGCCGGGGATCCCGCGAGCGACGGCCAGAAGAAGCCCAGCTGGGCGAGGGCGGCGGCGTGGAAGGTGCGGGCGGCGACGCCGTCGACCCCGAGCCCGCGGAGCCGTCCGCGCAGCTCCCCCGCCGCCTTCGCCGTGAACGTCACCGCCATCACCCTGCTCGGCGTGTAGGCGCCGGTCTCGACGCCGTGCGCGATGCGGTGGGTGATCACCCTGGTCTTGCCGGTGCCGGCCCCGGCGAGCACGGCGACCGGGCCGCGCAGGACCGAGGCGGCCTCGCGCTGACGCTCGTCGAGGCCGTCGAGCGCGCTCACCGCCGCAGCCAGTCGAGGATCAGCCGGTTCGCGATCGACGCGGAGCTGGGCAGGCCGACCGGGCCTTCGCCGGCGAGGGAGGAGCGGATCTCCGCGCGGGTGAGCCAGCGCACGTCGATGATCTCCTCGCCGTCGCCGTGAACGGAGTCCTCCTCGACCGCGGTCGCGTGGAAGCCGACCATGAGCGACCGCGGGAACGGCCAGGGCTGCGAGGCGAAGTAGGCGATGTCGCGCAGGCGCACGCCGGCCTCCTCGAACAGCTCGCGCTGCACGGTGGTCTCGAGGGATTCGCCGGCCTCGACGAACCCGGCGAAGCAGGAGTACATCCGGCCCTTCCACTGCGCGTTCGCGCCCAGCAGCAATCGCTCGCCGTCCGCGCTCTGCACCGCGACGATGACGGCGGGATCCGTCCGGGGGAAGTGCTCGCGCCCGCAGGAGGTGCAGCGGCGGGACCAGCCGGCGTGGCGCAGCTCGGCCGTGCCGCCGCAGACCGGGCAGAAGCCCGCGTCGCGCAGCCAACCGGCGAGGGCGATGGCGGAGACGACGAACTCGGCGTCGAACTCGCCGAGCCCGGGGAGCGCCTCGCGCAGATCGTTCCAGTGCGCGGCCCAGGATCCGTCCGCGTCGGTGTCCTCGTCCGGGTCCTGCAGCGCCAGCAGCAGCCCCGAACCGTCCGGGCGGCGGCCCAGCAGCGCCCACTCGCGGGTGCGGCCGAGGACCGGGTCCGTGGCGTCGAGGAGGATCAGGCCGCTCTCCGGTCCGTCGCCCATCGGCACGCGGCGGTCGCGGACGACGAGCACCCCGGTGCGCGGATCGGCGCGGAGCCGCTCGATGACGGCGGGATCCTCGCGCCACTCCGCGGCCCGGTCGAGGGCTGCGCCCTCCAGCGAGCCCTCGTCGGGGGCGACGCTCTCCGCGGCGGCCCGGTCGAGGTCGGCGTGTTCGGGGACGGTCTCCGGCTGGGTCATCGACTCCCCTTCTCCAGGCGTGCCAGAGGTCGGTGTCCCGGCGACAGGCGTCCTGTCATCGACTCCCCTTCTCCAGGCGTGGCGGGCCCGGCGTGGACGAGGCTCGACCTACCCTGGTGACATGGCTCGCTCACCTTTCACTCTAGCCGCGGCTGTCACGGCGGCGGTGCCGGGAGCCGATGTCGTCGGCGCCCGTGCGCTGTCCGCGGGGGGCGACGCCCGCTTCGACTCGGCGGTCGCGACGCTCGCCGACGGCAGCGAGGTGGCGATCCGCGTCGCGGGCGACGACGACACCGCGGCCGAACTCGCCCGGGAGGGCCTCGCGCTGCGGGCGCTGACCCCGGGGGCGCGCGCGATGCTGCGCTTCGAGGTCCCCGAGCACCTCGGCGACGGCCGGGTCGGCGACTCCCGCGCGCTCGTCACGACGCTCGTCCCGGGCTTCCAGATCGATGCGGCCGAGATCCCGGCGGGCGCGGGTGCGGCCGTCGCGATCGGCAAGGCGATCGCCGGAGTGCACGCCCTGCCCGCCTCCGTCGTGCGCGGCGCCGGGCTCGCCGAGCGCACGCCGGAGCAGGCGCGCACCGAGGTGCGCACGCTCATCGACCGCGCGGCCGCGACCGGCCGCGTCTCCGCACGGCTGACCGTGCGCTGGCGCGAGGCCGTCGATGCCGACGATCTGTGGCGCTTCGAGTCGGCGGTCACCCTCGGCGGCGCGCACGCCCAGTCCTTCCTCTTCGCGGACGACGACGAGCGCGGCCCCCGCGTGATCGGCGTCATCGGCTGGCATGCGCTGTGCATCAGCGATCCCGCGGTGGACCTCGCCTGGCTGACCATGGCGACCGAGGCCCGGACGGATGTGCTGGACGCGTACGCCGGATCCACGCTGCGCGCCCCCGACGCCGGTCTCGGCGTGCGGGCGCGCCTGCTCGCCGAGCTCGAACTCGCGCGCTGGCTCATGCACGGGCACGACGCGCGCCGCCCCGACGTCATGGACGACGCCGCGCAGCTGCTCGACGCCCTCGCGGACGGCATCCACGACGACCTCGCCCCGCGGCGCACGGCGGGTGCCGGCGTCGACGAGGCGATGTCGGCGCTGGACCGGGTCCCGGCCCGCGAGCAGAGCGACGTCGACACGTCGATGCGGACCGACACCTACGACGCGGGCGCCTTCACCGGAGTCCCCTCCGACGACACCTCGGCGTTCGGGCCGCGCGGTTCCGGGGAGGAGGACCTCCTCGACGACGCATTCGATCCCCGCGACGCCGCATCCGACGCGGACGCCACCGGCGCGCTGGAGCCGCTCGACCCGAACGCGACCGCCGAGCTCGGCGCCTTCGGCGCGGAGGACGACGAGGACCGCCCGCCCCGGCCGACAACCCTGCTGCCCAGCGAGGGCGGGATCTCTGGCGAGGAGACGGACGTCGCCGAGGCTCACCGCGCGGCGCGGGCCGCGTTCCAGCGCTGGACCAGCGCCTCCTCCGAATAGACGCCGGTGGCGGGGTCGTCGCGGATCACGAGGTCGTCCGCGACGTAGAACAGCGCGACGTCGATCTCGTCCATGGGCACGCCGAACCGCCGGTGGTAGGCGAGACGGTACAGCGCCAGCTGCAGCAGCCGCTCCTCGCGCTCCGCGGCGGTCGCCGGGGGGCGGCCGGTCTTCCAGTCCACGATCTCGATCCGCCCGCCGCGGTCCTCGCGCCGGTAGACGGCGTCGAGCTTGCAGATCACGATCCGCGGCGGCTCGCCGTCCCCGACCGGCAGGGCGAAGTCGATCTCGGTCTCCACGGCGATCGGCTTGAGCGGTGCCCACTCGCTGCGCTCGAAGATCTCCCGCAGCCGGGCGAGATCCTCGGCGTCGGCGCGGGCGATCTCGTCGCCGGCGTTCGCGTCGTGCGCGAGGTCGAGGTCGTCGAGGTCCCAGAGCGCGTCGTCGAGCGAGGTGCCGACGCCGACGGATCCCGAGCGGTGCTCCACCCAGGCGTGGAAGAGCGTGCCGAGCCGGGTCTGTCGGTACGGACGCTCCGGCATCGGCCGGGTGAGCGAGCGGATCGTGCCGCCGTAGTCGGTGACGTAGTCCTTGAACCGGGAGGCGGGCACCCGCATGGGCGCGTCGGCGAGGACGCCGCGCTGCCGCGCCTCGCGCTCGGCGAGCAGTCGCTCGAGCTCCTCGGAGGGGGCGGGCGCGATCGGCGAGGCCGATGCCTGCCGCACCGCGTCGGCGGCGGCCTGCACGCGGGCGCGCCGCCCGCCGAGCGGATCCATCGGCCACACGCTCGTGCGGGAGGCGCCCTCGTAGGGGTTCTCGTCGGAGTCGAGTGCGGGGATCGGATCCAGTCCGAGCACGTCGATCGCGTCGAGCAGGTACGGGCTCGGCTTGCGCGGCGACTTCTGACCCGACCAGTGCGAACCGGTCAGCAGCAGGTCGGTGCGGGCGCGCGTCGTCGCGACGTAGGCGAGACGCCGCTCCTCGGCGCGCTGGTAGTCGCGGTAGTCGTTCTTGAAGCGGTGCAGCGCCCCGCCGCGCGGGCGGGCCTTGGTCGCGCCGGCGGCGAGCGCCTCCAGCGCCGCCTTGTGCCGCCGGGCCGGGTCCTCCCCCGCGGCGTCCATCTCGGCCTGCGGATCCCAGTCGAAGCGCGGGAGGGCGTCGCGGTCGCCGCGCAGCGGGAAGGGCACGACGCCGAACCCGAACCAGCCCTGCGCGTCGGTGATCCGCCCGGGCAGCTCCTCCTCGACGAGGCGCACGACCGCCACGGCGTCCCACTCCAGGCCTTTGGATCCATGGATCGTGAGCAGCTGCACGACTCCGGGCTCGGGCGGCTCGGCGCGCGGCATGAGCTCGTCGGTGGTCTCGGCCTTGTCCAGCCACGCGAGCAGGCTCCCGATCGTGCCGCGGTCGTCGGCGACGAGGAACGCGCGCACCTCGTCGCCGAAAGCGCGCAACTGGGTCGCGGCGACCCGGGCGGGGCCGCGGGTCTCGTTCACGGCCAGCTCGATGTCGAGCCGCAGCTCGGCCTCGATCATCCGGATGAGCTCGAGGATCGGCTGCCCGGACGCCCGGCGCAGCCGCTCGAGCATCTCCCCCGCCGAGCGCAGCCGGGCCCGTCCCTCGGCGCTGATCCGCGCGAGCAGACGGTAGTCGTCCCTGGCGGTGCGCACGAAGTCGACCGCGTCGATGATCGAGACGGCCTCGTCCGCACCGCGCGAGGAGCGCAGCCGGTCCTTGAGCTCGTCGGCGAGCGGGATGAGCGCGCCGTCCCGGGCGGCGAGCTCGCGGGCGAGGTCGTAGAGCGCCGCCATGTCGGCCACGCCCACGGCGAACCGCGGTCCGACGAGCAGCCGGATGAGCGCGGATCCCGCCGTCGGGTCGTGCACGACGCGCAGCGCCGAGACGACGTCGACCACCTCGGGGGTGGCGAGCAGGCCGCCGAGGCCGAGGATCCGGTGCGGGATCCCCCGCGCCGCGAGGGCGCCGGCGAAGGTCTGCATGTGCCGCTTGGAGCGGAACAGGATCGCCCCGGTGTGCGGCCTCCCTGCGGCCCGCTCGTCATGCACGGCGCGGAGATCCTCGAACCAGCCGGCGACCTCGGCCGCCTCGTCGTCGACGGTCTCGCCGTAGCGGACCTCGACCCGGCCGGCCCCGGATCCGGGGCGCGGCTCAAGCGCCGGCACGTCGAGCCCCGGCCGCTGCAGCGGCTCGAGCACCCGGTTCGCCACATCGAGGATCCGCTCGTCGTTGCGCCAGCTCGTCATCAGGCTGTAGGTCTCGGCGGACTGCTCGTGCGCGAACGTGCGCCCGAACGCGTACAGGTTGTCCGCGCTCGCCCCGCGCCAGCCGTAGATGGACTGGTGCGGGTCGCCGACCGCCATCACGGCACCGTCGCGGAACAGCACCGCGAGGAACCGGGTCTGGATGACCGAGGTGTCCTGGTACTCGTCCAGGAGCACGACGCGGTGCTGCTCGCGCAGCTCGGCGCGGACGTCGGGCGCGGCCTCGACGATGTCGAAGGCGCCGCCGACCTGGTCGGCGAAGTCGAGCACGCCGCGACGGCTCTTCTCCGCGATGTACTCGCGGACGAGGTCGGCGAGGATCGGCATCGTCCGCAGGTTCGCGAACGCCTGCTCGACGGGCGCGCTCGATCGGTACGACTCGAACGCGTCGGCCTGGGTGCCGGCGATCCGGACCATCGCGTCGATGTCGACCCGGTGGTCGAGCACGTCGCCCGCGAGGCGCTGCACGGCGTCGATCACGCCGTTCAGGGACCGGTCCACCTCATCCAGCCCCGGGATCTCTGCGCGCAGCACCACCGCGCGGGCGATGAGCCACGATGCGGACTGGCTCAGCATCGCGGCGTCCGGGTCGCGGCCGATATGCGCGGCGTGCTCGCGGACGATCCCGTCGGCGAAGGCGTTGTACGTCGACACGCGGGGCCGGATGATGAGGTCCGCGGCGTCGCGCGGGGCGGTCGGATCCCACCCGGTGCCGAAGCGCTCGGCGAGGCCGTCGAGCACCTCCCGCTGCACGGCCGCGCGCTGCGGGGCGGATCCGGCGGCGGCGATGCGGTCGAGGGCGCCGGTCGCGACGATCTCGGGCAGGTGCGGGAGCAGGCCGCGCCGGCCGTACTCGTCGATCCGGTCGAGGCGCAGGGCGATCCGCTCGGCGAGTTCGCCTGCGGCCTTGCGGGTGAAGGTGAGGCCGAGGATCTCGTCGCGCTGGACGAGTCCGTTCGCGACGAGCCAGACCACCCGGCCCGACATGGTCTCGGTCTTGCCGCTGCCCGCGCCGGCCACGACAAGGGCCGGGGTCGGCGGGGCCTCGATCACGCGCTGCTGCGCGAGGGTCGGCGTCGGCAGCCCGAGCGCTGTGGCGATGTCGGTGGCGGAGACGCCGTGACCGCCGTCCCAGGTGCTCGCGACGGACGTCGGGGCCAGGCCGGTCGCCGCGCTCATGCACTCACCGCCGGGATCGTGTGGATCCGGCACGGGCTGACCCGCACCTGGGTGTCGGCGCAGTGCGCCTCGACCTGCGCGGTGAAGCTCGAGGCGGCCATGCCGCGGCCGGCCTCGGCGACGCGCTCGAGGAACGCGGTGCGGGCCTCGTCGCCGAGCCGGTGCTGGTGCGCGACGCGGTAGGGGCTCGCGCCGATCGTCTGCGCGACGAGCACGAGCCGCGCCCCGGCGAGCGCGGCCGGATCCGCCCCTTCGACGAGCCCCTGCTCGACCGCGAGCTGATAGGCCGCCAGCTGGGCGTGCTCCACGACTTTCGCCTCCGTCTCCGGCTCGTACTTGCCGGTCTTCAGATCCACCACGACCACCCGCTCGCCGTCCGCCCCGTCCACCATCGTGTTCCAGGTACGTCCGCGGGCGGGCCCGTGCTCGCCGCCGCCCGTGGGATACACCTCGACACGGTCGATGTACCCGTTCACGACCGCCTGTTGCGCCGTGCGCTCGGGGTCGACCGGGTGCGCGGTGCGCGGCTCCCCCTCCGCGACATCGACCGCGAACCGGAACGCCGCCTCGGATCCGACCACCCGGCCGTGATCCCGCTGCACCGCATCGAGATAGGCGTGCAGGCGCTGCAGGTAGAGGTCGGCGCGGCGGCGCTCCTTGCTGTCGATCCACGGCGTCTCGAAGTCGAGCTCGCCCCAGCGCTCGTCGAGGATCCGCCGCATCGCGTCGAGGTCGCCGTCCGGCACGTGCTCCATCGCGGCGTGCACGATCGTGCCGATCCCCGCCGAGGGCGGCGCCACGGTGTCCCCGCCGAGCGCGGACACCGCCCAGTTCACTCCGCACTCCTCGAACGCCTCCAGCCGGGACGGCGAGACGGATACGGATCCCTCATCGAGGTCCCGCAGCGGGCGCGCATCGGAGGGGGCGCGCACGCCGAACCAGCCGTCCGGATCCGCCCCGGGCACCTCCGCCTCCGCGAGCAGGCGCAGCTGCCCGGCGGCCTCGGCCCGGGCGGCCGGATCCGTCGACGTTGTGAGCACGCGGCGGTGCCGGGCGACGAGCCCGCGCAGGGTCAGCGGGTGCGCGTGGCGCTCGTCGACCGGGAGCGGATCGGGCAGGAACCCGAAGAAGGCGCTCGGGCTCTGATCGTCGTCGTCGACGGCTGTCACGAGCAGCCGGTGCCGGGCGCGCGAGATCGCCCGCACGAACAGGCGCAGCTCGTCGTGCAGCGCCGCACGTCGCCGGTCCAGGGTCGAGTGCACGTGCTCGGGCTCGCCGGAGCGGGCCGCGGCGACCGCCTCGCCGAGCCGCCAGGTCTCCAGCAGGCCGCCGCGCAGCCGCACGTTGGGCCACAGCCCGTCCTGCACGCCCGCGATCACCACGGCGTCGAACTCGGTGCCGAGCGCGGTCGCCGGGGTCATCAGGGTGACCGTGCCGGGCCGATCGGGCGCGGACAGCGAGTCCTCCGGAACCTCGGTGTCGAGGATGTCGTGGATGAACGCCTCCGGCCCCTTCTCCGGGGCCCGTTCAACGGAGCGCTTGGCGGCGTCGAACAGCGCGACGAGGGCGTCCAGGGCCCGGGCGGTCTCCGCACCGCCGGGCGCGGAAGCGATGTCCTGCCAGGCGATGGCGAGCCGGCGCCCGTCCGGCGCGCGTGATCCGTCCCACACCCGCCAGAGCAGCTCGTGGATCGTCTCTCCGCGCTCCCGGCCCTCGCGGACCTCGCGCAGCACCCGGCCGAACCGGTCGGCGATGCGCGCCTCGGCCGTGTCCACCCGGGTGAGCATCGCCGGCTCGGCGAGCGCGTCGCGCAGCAGCAGCCGGGCGGGCGCGGATCCGCCGTCCTCGAGCTCGAGATGCCGCAGCCGGGCGCGCAGCCGCCGCAGCCCGACGCCGTCGAGCCCGCCGAACGGCGTGCGCAGGGCCTCGGCGAGCAGGAGCGGATCCCGTTCCGCGGGTTCGGCGAGGGCGAGCCGCACGATCCCGACGATGTCGCGCACGATCGTCTCGCTGCCGAGCGGCCGCTGCACGCCGGCGGCCCTGGTGGGCACCTCGCGGGCGGCGAGCTCGGCCTCGAGCGCGGCGACCTGGCGGGTGTCGTGCGCGATCACGGCCAGCCTGTCCCAGCCGATCCCGTGCAGCAGGTGCCACTCGCGCAGCGCGGTCGCGATCCGGTCGTGCTCCTCGTGCGGCGAGGGCGCGACGAACGCCTCGACGACGCCGGCGGCCGTGTCCTCCCCGGTGCCGGGCGCCCGGCGGTGCTCGACCCGCCCCGACACCCCGATCGTCTGCACGACGGTGCGGGTGAGGGCGGTGAGCCGCGGATCCTGCCGATGCGCGTGATCGAGCACGTGCACGTCGCCGAGCAGGGACGCGAGCCGGGCGAACAGCTCGGGCCCCGCTCCCCGGAACGCACCCGAGGAGATGTCGGGATCGCCGAAGGCCGTCACCGCGACGCCCCGTGCGCGCAGCGCGTCGACGAGGGCGACACCGCCCGCCGTGAGCTCCTGCGCGTCGTCGATGAGCACGGCCTTCAGCCGCCCGAGCGGGCCGAGCAGGTCCGCGTCCGCCGTGCGCAGGATCGCCGCCGCCTCCGCGAGCAGGTCGGCGGCGTCGCGGTGCGCGGAGCGGGCGCGGTCCAGCACCGTCCGGTACGACTCCGCGAACGCTCCGACGGCCCGCCATGCGGGGCGCTCCGACTGCGCGAGCTCGGCCGCGGTGACGCCGAGCTCGGTGCACTCGGCGAGGAACGCCCGCAGCTCCGACCGGAACGCGCGCGACGACCGCACGGTCGCGCCGAGTTCCCCGGGCCAGCGGCTCGGGCTCCCCTCGGCCTCGTCCTCGGCGTCGCCCGCGAGCAGGTCGGCGATGATCCTGTCCTGGTCGGCGCCGGTCAGCAGCGCGGGGGGCTCCTGGCCGCCGTGCACCATCGCTCCGCGCACGATCTGGAACGCGAAGGACCCCAGTGACCGGGCCAGCGGTCCCGGGGTCGCGATCCGCACGCGCACCCCGATCCGATCGCGCAGCGCGGTGGCCGCCTGCCGGCTCGGCGTGAGCGCGAGCACCTCCTCCGCGACAAGGCCGCCGTCGCCCACGAGGTGAGCGATGCGCTCCACCAGGACGTGCGTCTTGCCGGTGCCGGGACCGCCGATCACGGTGCCGGTCGCGGCTCGCGCGGCGCCGATCACGGCGGCCTGCGCGGGGGTCGGGACGGGGCTGAACGGCATGCCCTCCACGCTATCTCCCGCGGCCGACATCGCCCTCGGCGAACAGCACCCCGCCCGCAGTCCTCGCGCGATCCGCCCGCGATAGAGTGACGGGACCTCAACCTTTCAAGGAGCATTCCCGTGGAGATCCGCATCGGCATCATCAACACCGGCCGCGAGCTCAGCTTCGAGACCTCGGCCTCCGCCGACGAGGTGCGCACGCAGATCGGTGAGGCCCTCGACAAGGGCGCGAGCCACGTGACGCTGTCCGACACCAAGGGCGCCTCCTACATCGTTCCGACCGCGAGCCTCGGCTACGTCGAGCTCGGGACCGAGGAGTCCCGCCGCGTCGGCTTCGTCGCCTGAGCCGATGTACATCCTGCTCGCGCTGATCGGCGCCTGCCTGCTCGGCATCGCCGTGCACTACGCCCTGCCGCACCGCGGCGTGCGCGGCGTCGCCCTCGCCCCGGCGCTGGCCACCGCGGTCGCCGCGGCGGCCTACGCGGTCGGGCAGTGGGCGGGCCTCGCCGAGTCGAACGTGTGGCTCTGGGTGATCTCGCTCGGCGGCGCCGTCGTGATCACCGTCGCCGCGACGCTGATCCTGAGCCAGGGCCGGGTGCACGGCGACGCCCGCCGACGGTCCGCCCTCGGCATCTGAGCCGGATCCCGGCGGGAGCGGCGTCTAGGACGCCAGGCCCATCGCGTCCATCCGGCGGGCGTGCGCGGCCATGAGCTCGGTGAACACCGGCTCGAGCTTGTCGTCCTCCGCACCGGGAAGATGCGGCCGGAGCGCCGCCCGGGCGACGAGGATCGTGTCGCCCACGAGCCGACGGCCCCACAGAGACAGCAGCGAGCGCCACTGCTCGTCGCTCGCGATCGTGGCCTGCACGATCCCGACGATCTCCTGGCGGTCGTCCGCCTCGGCGAGGATCTTCGCGACCTTCGCGCCGGTGTCGCCGTAGCTCGAGGCGAGCGCGAGATAGAAGTCGTCCAGCATGCCCGCGGTCAGGTACACGGCGAGCATCGTCTCGGCGATGCGCGGGCCGAGGGTCTTCCGGCGGAATCCGTCGAGCTGCTCGCGGAACGGCAGCATCACCCGGGTCGGATCGTCGCCCTTCGCGGCGATGATCGCCACGATGCCGTGGTGCTTGACGAGGGCGGCCCCGGCGGCGCGGGTCAGGATCTCCTTCTCGCCCAGGTCGGTCGTCGCGCGGATCAGCCGGGTGAGCGTCTCGAAGTAGCCGAGCTGCAGATAGGCGGCCTGGCCGAGGAACGTGGTCAGCTCCGGCGCGAGCTCGGCGAAGTCGACCCTGGTCGCATCGCCCTGATCGCCGCGCGAGCGCAGGACGAGGGTGCGCCGGGGCGCCTTGTCGCGCTGCCAGAACCACCTCACCACGCGGCCAGCCTAATGGAGCTCGAACGTTCTCCTCAGCAGCGCGCACCCGCTCCGGTAGGCTGGTCGTGCTCCGGCGACGGATCGGAGCCCCGCGCCTGTGCATTCGGATCCGGCGTGGACCTCTCAATCGAGGCGGCGCCTCGCCAGGCCCGCCGGACAGGCAAGAACAGACTGTGACGACTTTCGCCGATCTCGGCATCGATCAGGACATCGTGGACGCCCTCGCGGCGAAGGGCATCGTCGACGCCTTCCCGATCCAGGAGCAGACCATCCCCCTCGGCCTTCCGGGCCAGGACATCATCGGCCAGGCGAAGACGGGCACCGGCAAGACCTTCGGCTTCGGCATCCCCGTGGTGCAGCGCCTCGGCCTCGACCCGGAGCCGGGCGTCAAGGCGCTCATCGTGGTGCCCACGCGCGAGCTCGCCGTGCAGGTCTACGAGGACATCGACCTGCTCACCTCCGGCCGCTCCACCAGCGTGGTCGCGATCTACGGCGGCAAGGCGTACGAGGGCCAGATCGAGCAGCTGAAGGCCGGCGCGCAGATCGTCGTCGGCACCCCCGGTCGCCTCATCGACCTCGCGAACCAGCGCCTGCTCGACCTGTCGAACGCCGCCGAGGTGGTGCTCGACGAGGCCGACAAGATGCTCGACCTCGGCTTCCTCGCCGACATCGAGAAGATCTTCTCGAAGGTCCCGGCCATGCGGCACACCCAGCTGTTCTCGGCGACCATGCCCGGCCCGATCGTGGCCCTCGCGCGGCGGTTCATGAGCAACCCGATCCACATCCGCGCGAACGACCCCGACGAGGGCCTCACCCAGGCGAACATCCGCCACCTCGTCTACCGCGCGCACTCGCTGGACAAGGACGAGGTCATCGCCCGCATCCTGCAGGCCGAGGGCCGCGGCAAGACCGTCATCTTCACGCGCACCAAGCGCGCCGCGCAGCGCCTCGTCGACGAGCTGGGCGACCGCGGCTTCAACGTCGGCGGCGTGCACGGGGACATGGGCCAGGATCAGCGCGAGCGCTCGATGGCCGCGTTCAAGGCGGGCAAGCGGGACGTGCTCGTGGCGACCGACGTCGCCGCCCGCGGCATCGACGTCGACGACGTCACGCACGTGATCAACCACACGATCCCGGACGAGGACAAGACGTACCTGCACCGCGCCGGCCGCACCGGCCGCGCGGGCCGCACCGGCATCGCGGTCACGTTCGTGGACTGGGAGGACCTGCACAAGTGGGCCCTCATCAACCGCGCCCTCGAGTTCGGCCAGCCCGAGCCGGTGGAGACCTACTCGTCGAGCCCGCACCTCTACGAGGACCTGAACATCCCGGCCGGCACCAAGGGCCGCCTGGTCACCGCCCCCGTGTCGGAGAAGCCGGCGCGCAAGCCGCGCGAGCCCCAGCGCGCCGCGGACGCGGCCGCCGAGGGCACGGCCGAGGCCGGCACCCGTCGCCGCCGTCGCCGTCGTCGTGCCGAGAACGGCATCGGATCCACGTTCGCCGAGGGTGCGGAGGCTCCCGCCGGCAAGGCGGCCGCGGCCCCCGAGGCCGACCGCAGCACCGACGGCGCCGGCACGCACGACGGCCAGGGCGCGGAGCACCACGACGGCCGTCCCGCCGCGCAGCGCCGTCGTCGTCGCCGCCGTCCGGCCGGCGGTGCCGCGAGCGGCGGCGCCCCGCAGACCGGGGCCTGATCGACGCCGGACAGCGCTGAGGGGACCGATCCTGTCGCAGGGTCGGTCCCTTCTCGTCTCAGCCCCCGACTGGATAGACCGGGGACGAACCCGACCCGCGGTCGATGATGCGCTGCAGCATCTCCGGGGCCGTCGTGTTCTCCCCCGGGACGTTCGGCTTGCCCGCGCCGTGGTAGTCGCTGGATCCGGTCACGATGAGATCGTGCTCGGCCGCGATGCGGCGCAGCCAGGCCTTCCCGTCTGCGGTGTTCTCGCGGTGGTCGAGTTCGAGGCCGCCGAGCCCGGCGTCGATGAGCCGGCGCAGGGTCTGGTCGGTCATCCGCTCGCGCCCGGCCGGGTGCGCGATCACCGGCACCCCGCCCGCGCCGACGACGAGTTCGACCGCGGTGAGCGGATCCGGCGCGTAGTGCGCCTCGTAGTACCCCTCGCGCGGGTGCAGGATCGTCGCGAACGCCTCGCCGCGGTCCCGCACGATCCCCCGGGTGACGAGGGCGTCGGCGATGTGCGGGCGGCCGACCGTGGCGTCCCCCGAGGTCTCCGCGAGCACGTGCTCCCAGCGCAGCGGGTAGTCCCGGCCGATGTTGCGCACGATGCGCTCGGCGCGGCCGATCCGGTCGTCGCGGATCCGGGCGGTCTCGGCGTCGAGGTCGGCGTCGTCCGGGTCGAACAGGTACGCGAGCACGTGGACGCTTCGCCAGCCGTCCTTCGAGGAGAGCTCCATCCCGGGGATGAAGGTCAGCCCGTGCGCGGTCGCCGCGGCCGCGGCCTCGGCCCATCCCGCGGTCGTGTCGTGGTCGGTCAGCGCGAGCGTGCGCACGCCCTCGTGCCGGGCGCGCTCGACGACGGCCGCCGGATCCTCGGTGCCGTCCGAGCGGTTCGAGTGCAGATGCAGGTCGATCGGCCCGTGGAACAGGGACGGGCGCGCGGTCGGATCGGCATCGACGGTCATCCTCCGAGCGTAGCGATCCCTCCGGCCGACGCCGGCAGCAACGGATCCCGTCGATCCTCATGATCCGTTCGGCGGATCCCGAGGCGGGCACCAGAAGGCTCCCAGATCCGCTCGCCTAGGCTCGAAAGCGATGCTTCGCCTGTTCGGAATCCTGATCACCGTGCTCTTCGCGATCGCCACCGCGATCGTGACGTGGCCCCAGTTCTTCCACCTCGAGCAGACCTTCCCGATCACCCAGGTGGTCGCCTCGCGCGGGGTCCTCGTCATCGCCTTCGCGGCGATCGTGGTCCTCGGCCTGCTGCTCGCGCCCGCCCGCCCGCTGCGCGGATTCGCGGCGTCGCTCATCATCGTCGCGCTGATCGGCGGCGGCGCCTCCGCGGCGATCGGCGCGCTGCGCGGACTCGACCCGAGTGCGCTGCCCGAGAAGACGCCGACGAGCGTGCGGGTGCTGGCCTGGAACACGGCGGGCGAGGCCGTGTCCGCCGCAGACATCGCGAAGACCGTCGTGACGCAGAAGGCCGACATCGTCGCCCTTCCGGAGACCACCGAGTCCGCCGGCGAGGACATCGCGCTGCGGCTGCGTGCCGCCGGGCATCCGATGTGGGTGCACCACGTGCAGTTCCGCCCCGACGTGAAGCGCGGCCCGGACTCCTGGCAGACCACCGTGCTGATCTCCCCCTCCCTGGGCGACTACTCCGTGATCGATTCGTCGGCGGACGGGACGAGCAACACCGGATCCGTGCCCAGCGCCGTCGTCATGCCGGTGGACGGCAAGGGCCCGACCGTGGTGGCCGTGCACACGGTCGCACCGCGTCAGGACGCCATGGCCGGCTGGGCGCAGGATCTGCGCTGGGTCGCCGACCAGTGCCCCGCGGGCAGGAACGTGATCCTCGCCGGCGACTTCAACGCGACCCTCGACCACATGGCCGGCCTCGGCACCGACGGCGGCGACATGGGCGCCTGCCGCGACGCCGCGTCGCGCTCCGGGTCGGGCGGGCTCGGCACCTGGCCGAGCTCGGTGACCTCGCTCGTGGGCGCGCCGATCGACCACGTCATGGCGACCGCGCAGTGGCGCGCGACCGGATCCGAGGTCCTCCCGTCGGGCCCGGGCGGAAGCGACCACCGGGCGCTGGTGACCCAGCTGGAGCGCATCGCCCGATAGCGACGGGAGCACACGGACGCCACCCATAACCTGAATGCGACCTATCAGCAACCATTGAAATAGCTGGGAACGGGCACTAGAAACGAGGGAGGGCATTCGCCCGAGCCGGCCAAGAGCCGGCCTCTTCCCGCACGAGAGGACCCTCACCCATGAGGTTGCTAACCCGTCATCGGTCGCTCCGCCCGGTCGTCTGCACTGTCGCAGCGCTGGGAATGATCCTGGCCGGAACCGTCAGCGCCAACGCCGCGACGTCCGAGGCCTCGACCCCGGTTCCCGTCACGCCGCCGGACGGCACCGTGATGAGCTACGTCGTCAACACGGGCCAGGCCAACCCGGGCCAGACCCGCAAGGCAGAGAAGGCCGTCACGGACGCCGGCGGCGTCGTCGTGCAGAGCTGGCCGGAGATCGGCGTCGTGATCGCGCAGTCCGACCGGGCCGCGTTCCGCGACACGATCAAGGTCACCGGCAGGAACGTCGTCGCCTCGGTCGGCGCGACCCGCACCGCCGAGGTCAAGGACAAGGTCACCGGCGCCCAGGCGCCGTGGGGCCCCGGATCGTCCGGCTGGAACCAGGGCAAGAACAAGCCCGTCAACGGCGACGAGCCCACCACGCCGGTCCCGGCCGACGGCACCGACGCCCGCGAGTCCGAGCAGTGGGACATGACGCTGATCCACTCCGACCAGGCGAACCGGATCACGGACGGCAGCCGCGCCGTGCTCGTCGGCGTGCTGGACTCGGGCATCGACCCGAACCACCCCGATCTGAAGGCGAACATCGACGTCGCCGACTCCGTCAACTGCACCGCCGGCGGACGCCCCGATCAGGCCGAGGGCGGCTGGTACCCGACCACGTCGGACCACGGCACGCACGTCGCGGGCACGATCGCAGCCGCGCGCAACGGTGTCGGCATCGTGGGGGTTGCGCCGAACGTGCGCCTGGCCTCGGTCAAGGTCGTGAACGACGACGGCTTCATCTACCCCGAGTACGCGATCTGCGGCTTCATGTGGGCGGCGAACCGCGGCATGGACGTGACGAACAACAGCTACTACATCGACCCGTTCGAGTTCTGGTGCGACGACCAGCCCGACCAGGCCGCCGTGCGCGAGGCCATCGCCCGCGCCGTGAACTGGTCCAGCGGCAAGGGCGTCGTGAGCGCCGCCGCCGCGGGCAACTCCGGCATCGACTTCACGATGAACACGACGGATGCGGGCAGCCCGAACGACGCGCCTGCGCCGACGGTCCGCACGATCAACGAGGGCTGCAAGGACATCCCGGCACAGGTCCCCGGTGTCGTCACCGTGTCGGCCATCACCCAGACCGGACAGCTGGCGTACTTCTCGAACCGCGGCCTCGGCCACATCGACGTCGCCGCGCCCGGATACCGGATCCTGTCGACGATCCCGAACGCCAAGTACGGGCTGAAGAGCGGCACCTCGATGGCCTCCCCGCACGTCGCCGGCGTGCTGGCGCTGATGAAGTCCGCGCACCCCGAGCTGACCCCCGCCCAGATGGTGGAGAAGCTGCGCGCCGACGCCACCAAGACGCCGTGCTCGGCGCCGCAGCTGAACAGGGGCCCGGCGTGCGTGGGCACGACCGAGCTGAACAGCTACTACGGCTACGGCATCGTGGACGCGCTCAAGGCCGTCCAGTGAGCTGAGCCCGGCCTCGGCGAAAGGGGCCCGGGATCGCCTGCGCGGCGGTCCCGGGCCCTCTCACGTCTCAGCGGCGGGAGCGGGCGATCAGGACCGCGATCCCCCGCCAGCCGAGCAGGAAGACGAGAAGCGTCACCGTGGCGACGATGATGAAAGCGAACGCGGTGCCCGCGCCGGTGACGACGCGGAGGATCATCCCGACAGCGACCGTGATCACCACCAGCGGCAGCCCCGTGCGCAGGATCGCGGTCGGGGCGCGCCAGGCGCGCAGCACCGTCCAGCCCACGGCGAGCCCGGCGAGGAAGGGCCAGGCGGTCTCCAGCACACCCAGCACGTCCACGCTGTGCTCGTGGCTCGCGCGGCCGATCGCCGCGAACACGACGACCAGCACCGCGTCGATGCCTCCGGCCGCGGGCCAGGGCAGGACGGAACGGGCGGGGCGGGCGGCGTCGGTCATGCTCCCCACGGTAGCCGTGCCGGCTATGCGCTCCGCCCCGGAGCGGCGAGCGCTCACCGCGGAGGCCTCGGCCCGGCGAGCCATGCGGATCCGATGAGAGGATGGAGGCATGACCTCCGAGCACGACACGATCGAGCAGAACGCCGGCGCCCCCGCGTCCGAGACCACGACCGGCACCGCCGCCGGCTCCCCCGGCAACACGAACCGCCGGCAGCCCTTCCCGCAGGGCTTCCTGACCGCCATCTCCACCGGCTGGGCGGAGCGACCCGAGTCGCTTCCCGCGGCCCGTACGCAGGCCCCGTACGCCGCCGCCCGGCGCGCCGCCGTGTCGGCCGCGTTCCCGGGCAAGCGGCTGGTGATCCCCGCCGGATCCCTCAAGCAGCGCAGCAACGACACCGACTACCCGTTCCGCGCCCATTCGGCCTTCGCGCACCTCACCGGCTGGGCGACGGACTCCGAGCCCGACTCGAAGCTCGTCTTCGAGCCCACCGCGGACGGGCATGACGTGACCCTGTACTTCCGCGAGCGCGCCGACCGCACCACGAGCGAGTTCTACTCCGACGCCACGATCGGCGAGTTCTGGATCGGTCCGCGCCCGGCGCTCGCCGGCGTCGCCGCCGACCTCGGCCTCGCCACCGCGCACCTGGACGAGTTCGCCGCCGGATCCGACGACCTCGTCGTCGACGAGGACGGCGAGCTCACCCAGTTCGTCTCCGAGCTGCGCCTCGTCAAGGACGACTACGAGATCGCCGAGATGCGCCGCGCAGTGGAGATCACCGCGCACGGCTTCGACGACATCATCCGCGACCTCCCCCGCGCGATCGCGCACCCCCGCGGCGAGCGCATCGTCGAGGGCGTCTTCCACCAGCGCGCCCGCAGCGACGGCAACTGGGAGGGCTACGACACGATCGCCGCGTCCGGCCCGCACGCCTGCTACCTGCACTGGACCCGCAACGACGGCGCGGTCGTCGAGGGCGACCTGATCCTCGTCGACGCCGGCGCCGAGGCCGACAGCCTCTACACCGCCGACATCACCCGCACGCTGCCGGTGAACGGCACGTTCAGCGACGTGCAGCGCCGCATCTACGACACGGTCGTGGAGGCCGCGGACGCCGCCTTCGCCGCCGTCGAGATCGGCGTGCCGTTCCGCACCGTGCACCAGGCCGCGATGGACGTCATCGCCCGCCGCACCGCCGAGTGGGGCCTGCTCCCCGTGACCGCCGAGGAGGCGCTCGACGCCGACAACGGCGGGCAGCACCGCCGCTACATGGTGCACGGCACGAGCCACCACCTGGGCATCGACGTGCACGACTGCGCGCAGGCCCGCCGCGAGATGTACTACGACGGCCTGATCGAGCAGGGCTCGGTGTTCACGATCGAGCCCGGTCTGTACTTCCAGATCGACGACGTCACGGTCCCCGAGGAGTACCGCGGGATCGGCGTGCGCATCGAGGACGACATCCTGGTCACCGCCGACGGCCCGGTCAACCTCTCCGCCGCGATCCCGCGCACCTCGGCCGAGGTCGAGGCGTGGATCGCCCGCGTGCAGGGCGCCGCGTCCTGACCGCACCGGCACGACCACGCTGAGGGGTCGGCGATCCTCGGATCGGCCCCCTCCCAGCGTCGAGGCCCCCTCCCAGCGTCGCCGCTCCGAGGGGGCCTCGGCGCTCAGAGGGGGCGTCGACGACCGCGCTCAGCCCGCCGCGCGATCGCGCGCGACCGCCGAGGGCGAGTCGGCCCCCACCGCGACCGGGGCGTCGTTCTCGGGCATCGTGGCGCCGGCCGTGATGGCCCGGCCGCCGAACCCCACGAGCACGAGCAGCACGAGGAACGCCATCGCGTTCACGGCGACGAAGCCGCCGAGCGCCAGCACCGGCCCGGCGAGGGCCGCGAGCACGGCCGCGCCGAGGCTCATCATCGAGTCGCTCGCGCCCTGCAGCGGCACGCGCACGTGCACCGGAGCGGAGGCGACGAGCAGCGCCGATCCGCCGATCAGGCAGGCCGACCAGCCCAGGCCGATCAGGCAGAGGGCGACCATGAGCGGCCCCATCGAGCTGTGCCCGAACGAGGCGTCCCAGGCGCCGAGCCCGAGGGCGAACAGGAAGATCACGACGCCGATCCAGACGACGCGGAACGCGCCGATCCGGTCGGCGAGCCAGCCGAACACCGGGCTGAGCGCGTACATGCCGACGATGTGCACACTGATCACGATGCCCACGAACTCGAGCGACATGCCCTCGTTGTTCATGCTCACCGGGGTCATCACCATGACCGAGGTCATCATCATCTGGCCGGTCACGATCGCGACCATCGCGAACAGCGCCCGGGGATACGTCACGGCCGCCCGCAGCGCCGCGAGCGTGCCGAGCCTCGGCGCCCCGGACCGCGCCTCCTCGTCGGCCGCGCCCGCGGCACCGCGCACGGGACGGATCGTGGAGACGACGGCCGCCGACAGCAGGAATCCGACGAGGGAGAACAGGTACGGTCCGCTGAGCGGATCCAGCCCGAGCGCCCTGCCCAGCGCCGCACCGGGAGCCGACAGGTTCGGGCCCGCGATCGAGCCGACCGTCGTCGCCCACAGCACGATCGACATCGACCGGGCCTGCGCGCCCTCCGCGGAGTACTCCATCGCCGCGTACCGGGACTGCAGGTTCGTCGCGGTCCCGGAGCCGAACATCAGCATCGCGATCATGAAGAGCCAGAACTGCTTCGTCGTCACCGCGACCAGGATCAGCAGAGCGCCCACCGCCGCGGTGGCGAAGCCGAGCGTGAGCGACCAGCGGCGACCGCGGCGCGTCGCGAGGCGCGCCAGCGGGATCGCCATGAGCCCCGCACCGGCCACCGAGGCGGTCTGCGCGAAACCCGCGACGCCCATGGCCCCGCTGAGCTCCTCGGCGAGCAGTCCGCCCACCGCCACGCCCGTGGCGATGCCGCAGCCGCAGAGCAGCTGCGCGACGATCAGCCGGATCCGATTGCCGCGCGCCGCACGGCGATCCGCCGACGAGGCGACGACCGTCGGCGATCCGGCGCTCACGAGCGGCCGTCGAGCGCCGCGGCCATCTGCCGGACGGCCTGCTCGATGACCGGCCGGGGCGTCGCGAGGATGAACCGCAGGAAGCCCTCCCCCGCCTTGCCGCAGGCGATTCCGTCGGTGAGCGCGACGCCGGCCTTCTCCCGGAAGAACTCGGCGGGCGATCCCTCGATGCCCAGGCCCCGCGCGTCCAGCCAGGCGATGTACGTGCCCTCGGGCGCCGTGTAGCCCATGCCCGGGATGTGCTCGGCGAGCAGCTCGGTCAGCAGCGCACGGTTGCCGTCGAGGTACTCGAGCGTCTCGTCGAGCCACTCCCGGCCGTCGTCGAAGGCGGCGGTGGCCGCGATCACGCCCATGTTGCTCGCGCCGTGCTCGGCCCACGCGACCACGGGCCGCTTCCACGCCTCGGCGTCCGCGTCGTTGCTCAGGATCACCTGCGCCGCCTTGAGACCGGGCAGGTTCCAGGCCTTCGAGGCGCTCGCCGCGGTGATCGTGTGCGCAGCCGCGACCTCGCTGATGCTCGCGTACGGCACGTGCCGGTGCGGGGCGAAGACCAGCGGGGCGTGGATCTCGTCCGAGAACACCCGCCCGCCGTGCCGCGCGACGACCTCCGACACCGCCTCCAGCTCGGCGCGGGTGAACACCCGGCCGAGGGGGTTGTACGGGTTGCACAGGATCAGCAGCCCGCCGCCGTCCGCGAACGCGCGGTCGATGCCCTCGAGGTCGTACACGTGGCGGCCGTCCTCGAGCAGCATCGGGACCTCGATGATCTCGCGGTCGTGCATCGCCGGGATCGTGAGGAACGGCATGTACGCGGGCGTCGGCAGGACGATCTTCGACCCGGGCTCGGTGAAGAAGTCGATCGTGGCACGGAGGGCCGTGAGCACGTCCGGCACCGGACGGATCCGCTCGACGGGGACCTCCCAGCCGTAGCGGTCGTCCTGCCAGCGGGCGCACGCCTCGGCCATCGCGGTCGAGACCGCGGACGGCAGGTAGGCGAGCAGCCCGTCATCGACGGCCTTGTTCAGCGCCGTCTTGATCGGGGGCGCGACGCCGAAGTCCATCTCGGCCACGAACGCGCCGATCGTGCCCGGGAAGGCGCTCCACTTCACGCTGCCGATCTCCCGCATCCGGTCGATGCCGATCGCGTCCAGCTCCTGCGCCGTGCTCATGCCTTGTCCTTCCCCGCCTCAGCGCGGTCCTCCGACGCGGACTCCTCGTCCGCGATCTCGTTCAGATAGTTGTAGATCGTGAATCGGGTCACCCCGAGCGCCGCCGCGACCATGTCGACGGCGTCGCGGAGGTGGAACATGCCGCGTGCCTTGAGGTCGCGCACCACCTCGACCTTGTGCCGCTTCTGCATGAGCTCGACCGGGGCGTCGACCTTCGACACGGCGCGCCGGATCAGGTGCGCGGCGAGCTGATCGACGTCGGTGACGAAGATCTCGGACTCATCGTCGTCCACAGGGCGGGCCGACTCGATCGGCACGGGGCGGCCCGGCGCCGAGGCCCCGGCGCCCTGGGCGACGCCCAGCATCGAGGAGATCACGTCCTGCACCGACTCCCACACCGACAGGTCGGAGTTGAGGCAGAGCGCGGCGACGGGCTGCCCCGTCACGTCGCGGATGATCATCGTGGACGAGCGGATCCTGCGGCCGTCGGGCAGGCGCGTCTCGTAGCCGACCTCGTGGTCCGCGGACAGCTCCTGCAGCTTCTTCAGCAGCAGATCCGTCGTGGGATCGCCGACCTGGCGCCCGGTGACCGTGCCGTGGATCGCGACGATCGAGTTCGGCAGCTTGCTGAGGTCGTGCAGCACCACCTCCGTCGAGGCGGGCAGCGAGCGCCCGAGCGGCTCGACGAGGCTGGAGAACACCGCGATGAGGCGCTCCCCGTCCACGGTGGGACGGATCACGGCGTCCAGGATCCCGGCGGCCCCGGCTCTTCCCTGTGTCTCGACCATGCGCGTCCTCCTCTTCCCGGAGCGCGGCTCCGGACGATGTCAGCTGTCCCCCGGCGCGGCGACGGCGCCGTCCCTCCTCGAGCATGATCGATCCCGTCGAACTTGTCAACAGTCCATCAATCATCTCAACAACCTATTGACACGAGGGAAGATCCGTGGCGCAATTGCATCAGATGTTGAAGTCTCGGCCGAGACATCTGCCGCGCACGCAACGCCGCGAGCGCGCACCCGACACCAGGGAGATCACCCATGGAAACGTCCACCCCCACACAGGCGAGCGCCGCGGAGCCTGCGACGGCGCCTCCCGACACCCTCACCGCCGCGATCATCGACGACGAGGATCGCCATTTCAAGCGCCGCATCGGATGGTTCACCCTGGCCGCACTGACCTTCACGGGCATGATCGGCTCGGGCTGGCTGTTCGCCTCGTACTACGCGGCGGGCATGGCGGGACCGGCCGCCCTCGGATCCTGGATCATCGCCGCGATCGCGACGGCTCTCGTCGGCCTCACCTTCATCGAACTCGGCGTCACCCGCCCGATCGCCGGCGGCAGCACCCGCTGGCCGTCGATCCTGTCCGGTCCGTTCGTCGGCATCATGATCGGCTGGGTGCTGCTGCTGCAGACCGCCTTCGGCACCCCGAGCGAGGCCTCCGGCCTGCTGCAGTACGCGAGCAACTGGTGGCCGGCGCTCGTCGACCACGGCAAGCTCAGCGTGCTGGGCCTGGTCCTCGCCGCCGTCGTCCTGGTGCTGTTCACCGGGCTGAACTGGTTCGGCGTGCTCGTGATGACCCGCATCAGCAACGTCATCACGATCTTCAAGCTGATCGTGCCGCTCATCACGATCGTGCTCCTGTTCGCCTCGGGCTTCGACGCCACCAACGTGCAGACCGGCGGCGGCTTCGCGCCCTACGGCGGCGGCGGGATGCTCACCGCGGTCATCGGCGCCGGCCTCATCTACTCCTTCGGCGGCATCCAGACGCCCGCGGTCATGGCCGGCGAGGCCCGCAACCCGCGCCGGAACATCCCGCTGGGCACCTTCGTCGGCTTCGCCGCCGCCTTCGTGGTCTACATCCTGCTGCAGTCGTCCTACATCTGGACCATCCCGAACGACCTGCTCGCCAAGGGCGGCTGGCACGGGCTCAACTTCGACTCGCCGTTCGCCCAGCTCGCCGGCCTGCTGAATCTCGCCTGGCTCACCCAGCTGCTGCTCGTCGACGCCGTCGTCTCCCCCGCGGGGAGCCTGCTGCTCGGCATCGGCACGAACGGTCGCGTCACCTACGGCGTGGCCCAGGGCCGGATCCTGCCCCGCTGGGTGATCCGCGTGAACGAGAAGACCGGCATCCCGCACAACGCTCTCATCGTGAACCTCGTGATCTCGATCGTCTTCCTGCTCGTGTTCCAGTCCTGGCAGGGCCTGGTCGCCTCGCTCGGATTCTTCTTCGCGGTCGGCTACTCAGTGATCGCCGTCGCGGCCGGCGTGAACTCCCGGGACCCGCGCCTGATCGCCCGCCCGTGGATGAAGAAGGGCATGGGCGTCGTCGCCCCGGTCTCGTTCGTGATCTCCGGCCTGATCCTGTACTGGTCCGGCTGGCAGCAGATCTGGATCTCGGTGCTGCTGTTCGCGATCTCGCTGCCGATCGCGGTGATCGTGAAGATGCGCGACAAGGAGATCTTCACGACCAAGGTCCTACTGCAGGGCGCCTGGTTCTTCGTCTACATGCTGTTCATCCTCGGCGCCTCGGCGCTGGGCAGCTTCGGCGGCGCGAACCTGGTCGCCGGCCCGTGGGACTCGATCCTCGTCGCCGTCATCACGGCCGGGTTCTACGTCTGGGGCTATCGCTCCTCGATCGCCTGGCTGTACTCGAAGGCCGCCGCCGACGCGGTCGGCGTCTACTACTGACCCGCCCCGGGTGCCGTCGTCCCGCGGACGACGGCGCCCTCTTCCTCACGAAGGAGCCTCATGGCCGAGCACTACCACGACCCGTCCGACAAGCAGTACGCGCGCCGGATCCGGCACAGCGCCCCCGAGGCCTTCGCGGCGCTGCAGGCGTTCGACCACGCGGCCCTGCGCCGGGAGGGGATGGCGATCCCGCGCAAGCAGGTCGAGCTCATCGCCCTCGCCGTCGCCCTCACGACGCAGTGCGCCTACTGCATCGAGGCGCACACGGCGGCGGCCACGGCCGAGGGCGCGAGCGAGGCGGAGCTCGCCGAGACGATCCTCATCACGGCGGCGCTGCGGGCCGGGGGCGCGGTCGCGCACGGCTTCCAGCTCATGAAGCACCACGCCCGCGAGATGGTGGTCTGAGGATCATGTGGATCGTGTCGATGCGGTTCGCCACCGACCTCGCGGAGGAGGAGCTGCTGCGCCTGAGCCGGGAGAGCTTCCCGCGCTTCCATACCCAGCCGGGGCTGCAGCAGAAGTACTACGTGCGGGACGCGGCGACCGGTCTCGTGGGCGGCGTCTACCTCTTCGACGACGAGCAGGCCGCGCGGGACTACGTCGCGGGCCCCATCGTGGCCGCCGTGCCGCATCGCTTCCAGGTGGTCGGCGACGTGTCCGTCGAAGTGCTCGAGGTCACGCTGACGCTCAACTGAGGGCGGCGGCGAACTCCGCGACGATCGGCGCCAGGGCGGCGCCGATCTCGTCCGCCGCTCTCCTGCGGCCCTTCACCTCGAAGGAGTGCCCGCCGCCGTCGATCCACGCGATCCGGGCGCTCCGGCACGCGGCCACCGCCTCCTCGAGCTGCGCGAGCGGCTGCACGAACGGGTCGTTGGTGCCCTCCACGAACAGCTGCGGCGGGACCACGGCGGGGAGGTGCTCCACGCGCGGCTTCTCCGGCTTGCCGGGCTGGTGGAGGGGGTAGCCGAGGTAGACGAGGCCCGCGACGTCCAGCCCCTCCGCGGATCCGTCCGCGGACGCAGCGGCCATCGACGCCATCCGCCCGCCGTACGACTTCCCGCACGCGATCACGGCTCCGCCGGAGCGCTCCCCGGCCGCCGCGACGACCGCGCGCCAGGTGAGCATCGCGTGCGCCGCGGGCCCCGGCATGCGCCGGCCCGCCTCGACGTACGGGAAGTTGAACCGGAGGGTGTGCAGGCCCTCCGCGCGGAGCGCGGTGGAGAAGCCGACGAGGAACGGGTGGTCCATTCCCGCCCCGGCGCCGTGCGCGATCGCGACGACGGGGGCGTCGGCGGACCCGCCGGAGCCGAACGCGGCGGTGACCCCGACCTCGCCCGCGGGCAGCGGCACCGCGATCCGGAAGCGCTGCTCCGGTGCGTCGGTCATCGGCCGGAGCCGTCGCCCTCGGGGCGCTCCTCGGGGGTGTCCGACGCAGCGGCGCTCTGCTCGGACTCGGCCGGCGGCTGCGGGGCGGCCGGCGGTGCCGGCGGAAGCGGCGGGCGCTCCGGGGCGATCCGCTCGCCGAAGCGCGGCGGCTCCTCCTCCGAGGCGGCGGGCGCGGCCGGCGCGGCGGGGGGCGCCGGCGTGGGCGGCGTGTGCCCGTAGGGGTCCACCCGCTCGCCGTAGCGCGGCGGCTCGGCGGGCGCGGGGAATCCCGGTGCGCCGCCCGGGCGCGCGGCGGGGGATGTCGTGGCCGAGCGGCCGAGCACCTGGCGCGCCTTGCCCACGGAGGCGGCCAGCACGGTGACCTCGTAGTGCTCGGCGTTCAGCTGCATGACGCTCGCGTAGTCGCGGCGGCGGCGCACGATCGCGTAAGCGATGAGACTCAGGATCATGCCGATCGCGACGCCGACGAAGATCACGCCGAGGAACGCCTGGATCGGCACCGCCGGGTTGCCGAGCACGAAGAACGCGGAGAGGAACAGTCCGATGAGCACGCCGTTGACCGCGCCGGAGCGCGCCGCATTCGCGTAGCCCAGACGCCCGGTCACCCGCTCCACGGTGCGCACGCCGACTCCGACGATCGCGATCGCGCGGGCGGGCACCTCCCCCGCGATCAGCTGGGAGACGAGCTTCTGCGCGGCGTCGTAGTCGGCGACCGAGGCGACGGTCTCGCCGATCTCGCCGGCACCGCCCGAACTGTTCAGCATGCTCATCCGGCCATTCTTCCATGCGCCTCCGACGGGGTCCTCCTGCCCGCCCGAGGAGCCTTCCGAAAACCGCGCCGAGATAAGGGAACACCGGCGTCACGGGCCCCGACCGGGAGCACCCGGGACAGTACGCTGGAAACATGAGCACACAGCGGGTTTTCGTCGCGCGCCTGGCCGGGTGCGCCGTGTTCGACCCCGCCGGCGATCGGATCGGCAAAGTCCGGGATGTCGTCGTCGTGTACCGAAGTTCGGCCTCCCCCCGCGTGATCGGTCTCGTGTGCGAGATCCCCGGCCGGCGTCAGGTGTTCCTCTCGATCGGGCGGGTCAGCTCGATCAGCACGGGACAGGTGATCACCTCCGGCCTGATGAACGTGCGCCGGTTCAAGCCGCGCAACGGCGAGGTGCGGATCATGGCCGAGCTCATCGGCCGCCGCGTGGACTTCGCGGACGGATCCGGCGCAGCCGTGATCGAGGACGTCGCGATCGGCCCGAACCGGCTCGGCGAGTGGTCGATCGGCCAGCTGTTCCTGCGCAAGCCGAAGACGAGCGCCTCGCCGTTCGCGAAGGGGCCGACCGCGTTCGCCGACTGGAGCGAGGTGCGCGAGCAGCGCCTGCCCGGCGAGGCGCAGTCCGCCGAGCAGCTCGTCGCGACGTTCTCCGAGATGCACCCCGCCGACCTCGCGAACACGCTGCTCGACCTGCCCCAGCAGCGCCGCATCGAGGTCGCCGAGGAGCTCCCCGACGAGCGTCTCGCCGACGCCCTCGAGGAGATGCCCGAGGACGACCAGATGGACATCCTGGATCGCCTGGGCGACGAGCGCGCCGCCGACATCCTCGACCAGATGGAGCCGGACGACGCCGCCGACCTGCTCGCGCAGCTGCCGCAGGGCCGCCTGGAGCACTTGCTCGAGCTGATGGAGCCGGAGGAGGCGGAGGACGTCCGCATGCTGCTCCGGTACAGCCCCGACACGGCGGGCGGTCTGATGACCCCCGAGCCGATCATCCTGTCCGCCGACGCCACCGTCGCCGAGGCGCTCGCGCTGATCCGCCGGCACGAGCTGCACCCCGCGCTGGCCGCGGCGGTGTTCGTGACGCTGCCGCCGTTCGAGACCCCGACCGGGCGCCTGCTCGGCATGGTGCACTTCCAGCGGATGCTGCGCTACCCGCCGCACGAGAGGCTCGGCGCGATCGTCGACGACACCCTCGAGCCGGTGCCGGTGACGGCGTCGGCGGCCGAGGTCGCCCGCATGCTCGCGAGCTACGACCTGGTCTCGCTGCCGGTGGTGGATCAGGCGCACCGCCTCGTCGGCGCGATCAGCGTCGACGACGTGCTCGACTACCTGCTGCCCGACGACTGGCGCTCGCACGACACGGATCAGCAGAACACCCCCGCGAAGGGCGCGGCAGGATGATGGCGCGGTCGGATCGGCGGCGCAGCGGTCTGGACGCTCCCCGGGGTCGGGGCGGCATGCTCGCCCGGAGCGGCCCGCAGACGCCTCGCGACACGTTCGGGCGCTTCTCCGAGGCGTTCGCCCGCGCGATGGGCACCTCCGGGTTCCTCATCGGCATGACCGTGTTCGTCACGGTCTGGCTGTGGTGGAACATCGCCCTGCCCCGGGCGTGGCAGTTCGACCCCGCGGCGACGAACTTCACCCTGCTCACCCTGATCCTGTCGCTGCAGGCGTCGTACGCCGCTCCCCTGATCCTGCTCGCGCAGAACCGCCAGGACGACCGGGATCGCGTGCAGATCGAGCAGGACCGGCAGCGCGCAGAGCGCAACCTCGCGGACACCGAGTACCTCGCGCGCGAGATCGTGGCGCTGCGCATGGCGATCGAGGAGAGCGGCGCCGGCTCCCCGCACACCCAGCCCGTCACCCGCGAGGTGCTGCGCACCGAGCTCAGGGCGCTGCTCGCCGAGCTGCGCGAGGAGGATCCGGAGCCGACGCCGTGACCGCCGATCTCGCCGATGCCGTCCGCCGCGCCGTCGGCGCCGTCACCGACCCCGAGCTGCGCCGGCCGCTCGCCGACCTCGACATGCTCCGCGACATCACGGTCGACGGATCCGTCGCGCACGTCGGCATCGCGCTGACGATCGTGGGCTGCCCCGCCGCGACCCGGATCGAGGCGGACGTGCGCGCTGCGGCGTCCGCCGTGCCGGGGATCGACGCGGTCGACCTGTCCGTCGGCGTGATGACGCCGGACGAGCGCCGCGCGCTCACCGAGCGGCTGAGGGACGGCAGGGCCCCGCGGCAGATGCCGTTCGGCCCCGACTCGCTGACCCGGGTGATCGCCGTCACGAGCGGCAAGGGCGGGGTCGGCAAGTCCTCGATCACCGCCAACCTCGCCGTGGCCCTGGCCGCCCGCGGCCGCCGCGTCGGGCTCATCGACGCGGACGTGCACGGCTTCTCCATCCCCGGCCTGCTCGGGATCGTGCCCGGCACGCAGCCGACCCGCATCGACGACCTCATGCTGCCGCCGGTCGCGCACGATGTGAAGGCGATCTCGATCGGGATGTTCCTGCGCGAGGGCGAGTCCGTCGTCGCCTGGCGCGGCCCGATGCTGCACCGCACCGTGCAGCAGTTCCTCACCGACGTGTTCTTCGGCGATCTCGACGTCCTGCTGATCGACATGCCGCCCGGCACGGGAGACATCGCGATCACACTCGGGCAGCTGCTGCCGCACGCGGAGGTGCTCGTGGTGACCACCCCGCAGGAGGCCGCATCGGACGTCGCGATCCGCAGCGGCCTCGTCGCCCGGCAGACCGGTCAGCGGGTGATCGGCGTGGTCGAGAACATGGCCGCGATGGCCCTGCCCGACGGCACCCTGCTCGACCTGTTCGGCTCGGGCGGCGGCGAGGCGGTCGCGGCCGCGCTCTCGGCCGGGGCGGATCCGGTGCCGCTGCTCGCCTCGGTGCCGCTGAGCCCGGCGCTGCGCACGGGCGGCGACGCCGGCGCCCCGATCGTGCTCGCGGATCCGGCCGACCCGGCGGCGCGCGCGATCATCGCGCTCGCCGACGCGATCGAGGGATCGGGCCGGCGGCTCGCAGGACGGCCGCTGCCGTTCTCGCCGCGCTAGACGCGGGGGCTCTCAGGTCGCTTCGCTGTCGTACGGCGGCAGCGAGTCCGCGGAGAACACCCGCGGGCCCTTCGGCGCGGCCCCGTCCGCCTCGGCGGACGCCGCGTTCATCGCCGTCGCGGTCGCCAGCACCGCCGCCGCGGACCCCGGGGCGGGGGCGGCCTCGTCCGACGCGACCGGCGCCGGGACCGAGGCCGACGACGCCCGCGGTGCGGCGGGGCTGTCGTCCAGCAGCGCGTCCCGGATGATCCGGCGCGGGTCGTACTGCCGCGGGTCCAGCTTGCGCCAGTCCAGCTCGTCGATCTCCGGACCGACCTCCTCGCGCATCCGGTCCCTCGCGCCGCGGAGGTAGGAACCCGCGCTCCGGGTGAAGCGCGCGAGAGCCTCCGCATAGCGCGGAAGACGCTCAGGACCGACGAGAAGGGCGGCGATCACGCCGATCACCAGCAACTTCTCGACCGTGATGCCGAAGAACATGTCTCCAGGCTACCGCCGCGCCTGACCTCCCCGCGCACGGAGGACGCCTACGCTGGTTCGAGAACATGCGGTGCACTGAGCGACCGCTAGGGAGTCGAAGTGAGCGAGCAGGATTCGAACGCGCGGTACGTGCGCGAAGCCATCGTCGAACCGGATGAGATCGTCCGGGCCCGTGCGCACGCGGTCGAACTGGGCGCGCAGCCGATCAGCGCCGCCGTCGGCGCACAGTCCGCGGTGATCGCCGCGGCGACCGGAGCGCGCTCGATCGTCGAGATCGGCACCGGCGCGGGCGTCTCCGGGCTGTGGCTGCTGCGCGGCGCCCCGAAGGCCGTGCTCACCTCGATCGACAACGAGCCGGAGCACCTCGCCGCCGCGCGCTCGGCGTTCCAGGACGCCCGGATCGCCCCCACCCGCGCCCGCTTCATCGCCGGTCGCGCCGCCGACGTGCTGCCGCGCATGAACGAGGCGGCCTACGACATCGTCTTCGTCGACGCGGATCCCGAGAACGTGATCGAGTACGTCGAGCACGGGCTGCGCCTCGTGCGCGCGGGCGGCACCGTTCTCGTGCCGCGGGTGCTCGGCGGCGGCAGGGTGGCGGATCCGGTCCAGCGCGACGACGTGACGGTCGCCTACCGCTCGCTCATCCAGGAGACGCAGCAGTCGCCGGCCGTGCTCGCGGCCCTGTCCACCGTGGGCGAGGGGCTGCTGCAGCTCACCAGCATCGCCGACTGACAAGACGAAAGGCCCGCCGAAGCGGGCCTTTCGAAGATCGGAACGTGTCCGTGTCGGCGCCCTGGGGCACCGACCATACGGAACTAGGCCGCTGCCACGACGGCGCTCAGCACGTCGTGAAGCTCCTTCGCCTCGGCGTCGTTCACGGAGACGACCAGACGCCCGCCGCCCTCGAGCGGCACGCGCACGATGATCAGCCGGCCCTCCTTCACGGCCTCCATGGGTCCGTCGCCGGTCCTCGGCTTCATCGCTGCCATCGCGGTGCTCCCTTTCCTCGGTGGTCTACGACTTCCATATTAGTGGGTCCCGGGACACCGCTTACCGCGCGGGACGGCCCGCGCCGCGCGATCGATCGCGCCCGCCGTGCGACGAGGACGAGGTCAGGGCACCCGCCAGAACGTGTTGGCCATGCCGTACACGTTGTAGATCCACAGCCACTGCAGCCCGATGCAGGCGACCAGGACGATCCCGCGGAACCACCAGGACCGCCGCCACCCGACGGCTCCCCACAGCGGGCTGATCGGGAGCAGCAGGCGCAGCGTGCTGGACTGCGGGAAGAACACCGCGAGCAGGTACAGCGCGTAGCTCGCGCTGAACAGCCGGATCTCGGGGCCGAGCCGGCGCACGCCGCGCCCTGCCAGCAGCACCCAGGCGAACAGCGCGATGACGGCGACGAGCACGGCGATCCCGACCCATCCCGGGATCCCCAACAGCCGCGCCCAGTACGGCATCGCGGTCAGCCAGCCGTCGAACGGGACGAACGCCGCGTCTCCCGCGCCGGGCATCCAGATCCCGCGCCAGGAGAGCTCGGTCTCCATGTACGCGTTCGGATCCCCGGTGACGAGCCCCGCGATGACCTGCCAGGCGAAGCCGACCACGATCCCGAGCGCACCCAGGGCGAGATAGTGCACGATCTCCCGCGGCCGCAGCGGATCCGTCCGGCGCCTGATCCAGCGCAGCACGAGCATGAGCCCGAGCATCATCGCGAACGCCAGGACGCCGGGGCGGGTGAAGCCCATCACCAGGATGAGCGGATACAGCCGCACGTATCTTCGGCGCGCCAGCCCGTCCAGTGCGAGCAGCAGGAACAGCAGGTTCAGGACCTCGGCGTAGCCGACCTGGAACAGCGCGCCCAGGGGGCCAGCGGCGAAGAACACCACCGTCCAGACCGCCGCCATCCGGCCGATCCGCCCGCGCATCATCCGGAACAGCACAAGACAGCACAGGTAGCCGGAGACCAGCGACACCACGAGCGCGCCGAGAGGCCAGCTGTCGAACGGGAGGCCGACCACCTGCGACACCCACGGGTACACCGGCAGGAACGCCCACGAGTTCTGCGTGATGTTCCCGTCGGCGCCGAGCGGGAGCACACGCGGGTAGCCGTACACGGCGATGTACCAGTACCACTGCGCGTCCCAGCCGGTGAGGAACGAGCCGAGGCTCGCGTTCGGGCCGAACCGGGACCGCGCGCCGGACACCTCGGTCGCGGCGAGGAGCAGGCCCGTCGTGATCAGACGGGTGACGACGTAGACGGCGAGGATCCCGGCCCACGCCGGCACCCGGGCGTACGCCCTGGCCGCCCAGCGCGGTGCGGGGGCGAGGCGCCGCGGCGCGGCGCTGAGCTGCGCCTCAGACACCGGAGAGCCAGGAACGAAGTCCCTGCTCCGTGTCGGCGATCTGTGCGACCGGCACCCTCTCCTCGTCGTGATGCGCGAGATGCGGGTCCCCCGGGCCGTAGTTGACGGCGGGGATGCCCAGGGCGGAGAACCGGGCGACGTCGGTCCACCCGTACTTCGGCTGCGGGACGGCGCCGACCGCGGCGACGAACTGCTGCGCGATCGGGGCGTCGAGCCCCGGGCGGGCGCCCGCGGACAGGTCGGTGATCTCGACGGCGAACCCGTCGAAGACGCGGCGGACGTGCTCCTCCGCGTCGGCGGCGGACTTGCTCGGCGCGAAGCGGTAGTTCACCTCGACCTCGCAGGCGTCGGGGATCACGTTTCCGGCGATGCCGCCGCTGATCCGGACCGCGTTCAGGCCCTCCCGGTAGACGAGCCCCTCGACCGGGACCTCGCGCGGGCGGTACTCGGCAAGGCGGGCGAGGATCGGCGCCGCGCGGTGGATCGCGTTCTCGCCGACCCAGGCCCTGGCGCTGTGCGCACGCACCCCGGTGGTGCGCACGACCGCGCGCAGCGTGCCGTTGCAGCCGCCCTCCACCTGGCCGTTCGAGGGCTCGCCGAGGATCGCGAAGTCGGCGGCGAACAGGTCGGGACGGCTGTCCGCGAGCAGTTTCAGGCCGTTGCGGGCGGCGTCGACCTCCTCGTTGTCGTACCACATCCAGGTGATGTCCACCGCGGGCTCGACGAGCTCGGCGGCGAGCTTCAGCTGCACGGCGACGCCGGCCTTCATATCGACCGTCCCGCGGCCCCAGAGGTACGGCTCCCCGTCGATCTCGATGTCGCGGGTGGGCACGTTCGCGTTGATCGGCACGGTGTCGATGTGCCCGGCGATCACGACGCGCTGGGCGCGACCCAGATCCGTGCGCGCGACGATCGTGTTGCCGGAGCGGATCACCTCGAGATGGCCGAGGGACCGCATCGCGTCCTCGATGAGGTCGGCGAGGGTCGCCTCGTCACCGGAGACGCTCGGGATGTCGCAGATCGTGCGGGTGATCTCGAGGGACGAAGCGGTCAGATCGAGCGGCATGCCCCCACCCTAGCGCCGCGTCACACGCAGGAACCTGGGGGTCCGGTTCGGTACCGTGGAGGCATGAGCGACGCCCGCACGATCTTCGGTTCCGGCCTGACCACCATCGCCTCCGACGGCACCGTCCTGGACGCCTGGTTCCCGGAGATCGGCACCTCCGAGCCCTCCGCGGGGGACCTCGCCGCCTCGATCGCGACCTGGGAGGCGTTCGCCGGGCCGGACCCTCGCCGTGCCGTCACCGTCGAGACCGTCCAGCTGCGGATCGACCTCGACGAGGCTCCGGCCTCGACCGCCGACGCGTACCTCCGCCTGCAGGCGCTGTCGCACCTGCTCGTGCGCCCGAACGAGCTGAACCTGGACGGCATCTTCGCCCACCTGCCGAACATCGCATGGACGAGTGCCGGCCCGATGCTCCCCGCCGACGCCGTGCGGCTGCGCCCCGCGCTGCAGCGCGCCGGGATCCAGGTCTCCGGGGTCGACAAGTTCCCCCGGCTCACCGACTACGTGCTGCCCGCCGGCGTGCGCATCGCCGACGCCTCGCGGGTCCGCCTGGGCGCGCACCTCGCCCCGGGCACGACCGTCATGCACGAGGGCTTCGTGAACTTCAACGCGGGCACCCTGGGCGCCTCGATGGTCGAGGGGCGGATCTCGCAGGGCGTCGTCGTCGGCGACGGATCGGACATCGGCGGCGGCGCCTCGATCATGGGCACGCTCTCCGGCGGCGGCACGCACCGCGTGTCGATCGGCGCGCGCACCCTGCTCGGCGCGAACGCCGGCATCGGCATCTCGCTCGGCGACGACTGCATCGTCGAGGCGGGCCTGTACGTGACGGCCGGCACGAAGATCGTGCTCGCCGACGCGGCCCCGCTCGTCGACGGCGGCCGCCCGGTCGTCAAGGGTGGAGAGCTGAGCGGCCAGAACGGGATCCTGTTCCGCCGCAACTCGCTCACCGGCGCCGTCGAGGCCACCCGCCGCGCGGGCGTCGGGGTGACCCTGAACGAGGCGCTGCACGCCTGACGCGTGACGTCCCTTCGGGGTCGTTGAGCGAGCTCGACCGCGCAGCGGGCGACCGAGACGAAACGCGCCGGCCGCTCGTCAGGCCCGGATCGAGCCGATCGCGAGGCCGAGCACCCTGCGGCGCTGCGCCTCGTCGTCGTACGCGACCGCGCTGACGCCCGCGACGAGCTTGACGATGTCGGAGATGTCGAGGTCGGCCTTGACGCTGCCGTCCGCCTGCGCGCGCCTCAGCAGCGGCTCCCCCGCCCCGAGCATGACGCCCCGGCACTCGGCGAACACCGACGACTCCCCGTTCAGGCCGTCCAGCAGCACGTGCTTGGTGCCGACGTACTCGACGAAGCGGTCCAGCCACGCCTCGAGCGCCGGCCACGGCGCGAGGCCCGCCACCTCGTCGGCGGAATCGGCGAGGGCCGCGACCTCGCGCAGGTAGAGCGTCTCGATGAGGTCGTCCCGCGTCGGGAAGTTCCGGTAGAGCGTGCCGATGCCGACGCCGGCCCGGCGCGCGATGTCCTCCAGCGACGCGTCGGATCCGTCCTCGGCGAACGCCTCGCGCCCTGCCGCGACGAGCGCGTCGAAGTTCCGCGCCGCATCCGCGCGCCGCGGACGCCGCGCCTCCAGCGTCGTCGCCGCCCGGTTCTGGCCGCTCATCCCGTTCCTTCCGAAGATCGTCGGATCATCCCTTGCAAAACGGAGGGACCCTCCGGTAATGTCTATCCGGAGGCGTCCTCCGTTCGGAGGTCTCCTCCCACTTTACTCCGCTTCTCCAGGCTCCGGAAGGGAACTCATGTCCCGCTCATCCACCTCGATCCTGGTCGCCATCGCCGTGGCGGTCTCATCCATCGCGCTTCTGCAGAACCTCGTCATCCCCCTCGTCCCGCTCGTGCAGGCCGAGTTCGGCGTCACCGCCGACGCGGCCAGCTGGACCATGACCGCATGGCTCATCGCCGCCGCGGTCGCGACGCCCACCCTCGGCCGGATCGGCGACCTCCGCGGGCGCCGCACCACCTTCCTCCTCACGATCGGCGTCACTGCGCTGGGCGACGTGCTCGCGGCGGTCGCACCGGACCTCGCCGTGCTCATCGTCGCCCGGGTGCTGCAGGGCATCGGCGGGGCGCTGTTCCCGCTCGCCTACGGCCTGCTCCGCGACGCGCTCCCCCGCGAACGCGTGACCGGCGCGATCGGCGTCGTGAGCGCCGTGATCGGCATCGGCGGCGCCGCGGGCACGGTCCTGGCCGGGCCCCTCGCCGACCTGGTCGGCTGGCGCGGCACGTTCGCGATCCCGTTCGTCGTCGCCGCGATCGGCGCGTTCCTCACCGTGGTGTCGGTCCGCGACAGCGGGACTCGCGCGCGCGGCCGGGTGAACGCCCGCTCCTCCGTGCTGCTGTCGGCGTGGCTCGTGGCGCTCCTCGTCCCGCTCAGCGCCGGTGCGCGCTGGGGCTGGAGCTCGCCGGCCACGCTGGCCTTCTTCGGGGCCGCGCTCCTCGCCTTCGCCGCGTGGATCGTGAGCGAGCTGCGCTCGGCCGAGCCGCTCGTCGACCTGCGCCTGATGACGTCACCCGCGATCTGGCCGGCCAACGCCGCCTCGCTCCTGATCGGCGCCGGGGTGTTCGCGTTCTGGGGCTACCTGCCGCAGTTCCTCGAGCTCTCCGCGACGGCCGGAGGCGGTGGGCTCTCGGTCCAGGGCGCCGGGCTCGTCCTGGTCCCCATGCTGATCGGCATGAGCGGGATCGGCTTCGCCGCGGGCGCGATCAGCCGGATCGTGTCGCTGCGCGCGATGCTCGCGATCGGCGCCGTGCTGATGGGCGCCTCGGCGGCGTCCGCCGCGCTCGCGCACTCCGCGCCCTGGCAGCTCGCGCTCGCCGGCGCCGGATTCGGCATCGGCTGCGGGCTGGCGTACGCCGCCTCCGCGAGCATCGTGGTGCAGGGCGTGCCCGCGGCGGTGACCGGCGTGGCGACCGGCGTGAACGCCAACCTGCGCACGATCGGATCCGCGATCGGATCCGCCGCCACCGGCGCGATCGTCTTCGGATCGGCTCCGCACGGCTCCGCGGCGGGGTTCGCCGTGGCCTGGGGGCTCGTGGCCGCCAGCACGCTCACGGCAGGGGCCATCGTGTGGGCCGTGCGGACGCGCCCCGCCGCGACGACCGTCCCTGGACGCGTGCCGGAGTTCGCAGACGCCGCATGAGGTAGGATCGACGGGTTGTCGGATCATCCGGCAACTCGTCGCCTCCCTGGTTCTTCCCCGGGACACCGTCCCGGGGCGCGGAGCACGCTCGTGAGAGCCTTCTCCCCCTCGTGATCCGGTTCTGAGCGGCGACCTCGCGCGTCGACCACGACGCCCCTACGCGGCCGGGCATCCGGCCCAGGAGATATCCATGCCTTCCTTCCTCGACCTCGGCGTGCCCGCGCCGCTGGCCGCCGTCCTCGCCTCCACCGGCAAGAGCGAGCCGTTCCCGATCCAGCGCGACACGCTGCCCGACGCACTCGCCGGCCGCGACCTGCTCGGCCGCGGCCGCACCGGCAGCGGCAAGACGCTCGCCTTCTCGCTCCCCCTCGTCGCACGCCTCACCGGCGCGAAGGCCCGCCCGCAGCACCCCCGCGGGCTCGTGCTCGCTCCGACGCGCGAACTCGCCTCGCAGATCGCGGCGACCATCGCCCCGCTCGCCAAGGCCGCCGGGCTGCGCGTCACCACCGTCTTCGGCGGCGTCAGCCAGCGCCCCCAGGAGGAGGCGCTGCGCCGCGGCGTCGACATCGTCGTGGCCTGCCCCGGCCGCCTCGAGGACCTCATGAAGCAGAGCGTCGTGCGGCTCGACCAGGTCGAGATCGCCGTCCTCGACGAGGCCGACCACATGGCCGACCTCGGCTTCCTGCCCGGTGTCACCCGGATCCTCGCGGCGACCCCCGCGGACGGCCAGCGCCTGCTGTTCAGCGCCACGCTCGACAACGGCATCGACAAGCTCGCCCGCCGGTTCCTCGCGAACCCGGTCAGCCACGAGGTCGACGAGGCCAGCGTGCCGGTCGGCGAGATGACCCACCGGGTGCTGCTCACCGCCGACGGGGACGCCAAGAAGCAGCTCGTGCAGGACCTCGCGTCGGGCACCGGCCGCCGCATCCTGTTCACCCGCACCAAGCACCACGCGAAGAAGCTCGCCAAGGTGCTGACGACCGCCGGGATCCCCGCGGTCGACCTGCACGGCAACCTCGGCCAGAACGCCCGCGAGCGCAACCTCGCCGCGTTCTCCGCCGACCCGGCCGACGGCGGCGTGCGCGTGCTCGTCGCCACCGACGTGGCCGCCCGCGGTGTGCACGTCGACGACGTCGAGCTCGTCGTGCACGTGGACCCGCCGGTCGAGCACAAGGCGTACCTGCACCGCTCCGGGCGCACCGCCCGCGCGGGGGCCGCCGGCACCGTCGTCACCGTCGTGCTGCCCGAGCAGCGTCGCGACGTGAAGGATCTGCTGCGCAAGGCCGGCATCACGGCCGATCTCGAGCCCGTCTCGGCGGCGATCGTCGAGGAGCTCGTCGGAGAGCGCGCCCCGCACGTGAAGCCGGCCCCCAAGCCGGTCCCGCAGCAGGGCGCCCAGAAGCCGGGCGGCGCGAGGAACGCGCAGGCCGGTCAGCGTGCGCACGCGCCGAAGCCGCACGGCCAGCGCGGGCAGCAGGGCCGCACCGGATCCGGATCCCCGCAGCCGCACCAGCCGCGCACGCCGCATGCCGCGCCGCACTCCGGCACCACCGCCGAGGCCCCGGCCCGCCGGCGCCGTCGCCGGTCGTCGCGGCCCCAGGGCACCCCGACCGCGCGCTGACACGAGCCGTCTCCGGCGTGAGCCGCGACCCCCGCGGGCCGTGGCTCACGCCGGTTTGGCGTACCCCTTGACCCCGGTGTCGAGGAAGACGCAGGCCTCGTCGCCGACCGTCCAGGCGTCGTGACCGGGGCTCAGATCGACCACGTCGCCCGGCCCCATGTCGATCTCGGTGCCGTCGTCGAACCGCACCGTCATCCGCCCCTCGAGGCAGATCCCGGTGTGGTGCGTCTGGCAGGACTCCGTGCCCGCGATCGGCTTGACGTCCTCCGACCAGCGCCAGCCCGGCTCGAAGACCCCTCGACCGAGCGTGAAGTCGCCCAGGGTCACCACATCCATGTGACCGTGGGCGTGGAAGGGGCGCCGCTCGTGCGGCGTCTCGATGTTGTGCTTGTCCGACATGAGAACCTCCCGCGGGTGATCGAGAAGGCGGCATCGACAGCGCTCACCCGGGACGCTCCTGGCACCGCGCCGGACGTGGTCGGGCGCGCCCGCGCCGCCTGAACCCATCGTCGTTGCGGCGATCGCGGACCGTGGCCGAACCACGTCCCCGACCGTCTCGCGGCGTCACCAGGCCGAACCCGACCGTCCCTGCCGCCCCCAGTCACCCTGAGTGGTACACCTGCCGCTGACCGCTTGTCAATAGCCGTGAACGAAGGGAGGGAGGACCCGATCCGGATCCTCCCTCCCTTTCGTGCGCGGGCTCAGGGTCGCTGGAACCGACGCTCCGGCGATCCCGTGTACAGCTGCTGCGGGCGGCCGATCTTGGTCTGCGGGTCGAGGTTCAGCTCGCGCCACTGCGCGAGCCAGCCGGGCAGCCGGCCGATCGCGAAGAGCACCGTGAACATGCGGGTAGGGAAGCCCATCGCCTTGTAGATCACGCCGGTGTAGAAGTCGACGTTCGGGTACAGCCGGCGCTCGCGGAAGTAGTCATCGGCGAGCGCGATCTCCTCAAGCTCCTTCGCGAGATCGAGCAGCGGATCCGTCACGCCGAGCTGGGCGAGGACCTCGTCCGCTGCCTCCTTGACGAGCTTCGCGCGCGGGTCGTAGTTCTTGTAGACCCGGTGCCCGAAGCCCATCAGCTTGACGCCGTCCTCCTTGTTCTTCACCCGCTCGACGAAGCGCTGCATGCTCTGGCCGGAGTCGCGGATCTGCGCGAGCATCGTCAGCACGGCCTCGTTCGCGCCGCCGTGCAGCGGGCCGGAGAGGGCCTGGATGCCGGCCGAGATCGAGGCGAACTGGTTGGCCCCGGTCGAGCCGACCAGGCGCACCGTCGAGGTGGAGGCGTTCTGCTCGTGGTCCTCGTGCAGGATGAGCAGGAGCTCGAGAGCGCGGGACATGACCGGGTTGATCTCGTACTTCTCGCTGTGCACGCCGAAGTTGAGCTTGAGGAAGTTGTCCACGAAGCTCAGCGAGTTGTCCGGGTAGAGGAACGCCTGACCGACGCTCTTCTTGTGCGCGTACGCGGCGATCACGGGCAGCTTCGCGAGCATGCGGATCTGGTTGAGCTCGACGTGCTCCGGGTTGTGCGGGTCGGTGTCGCCCTCGTAGTAGGTCGAGAGCGCGGCCACCGCGGACGACAGCACCGACATCGGGTGGGCCGTGTGCGGCAGGGCGGAGAAGAAGTGCTTCAGGTCCTCGTGCAGCAGCGTGTGCCGGCGGATCTTCTCGTCGAACTCGGCGAGCTCGGACGCGCTGGGCAGCTCGCCGTAGATGAGCAGCCAGGCGACCTCGAGGTAGGAGCACGTGTTCGCGATCTGCTCGATCGGGTAGCCGCGGTAGCGCAGGATGCCCTCGTCGCCGTCGATGAACGTGATCGCCGACTTCGTCGACGCCGTGTTCACGAAACCGTAGTCCAGGCCGGTGTGGCCGGTCTTCTTCGTGAGGGTGGAGAAGTCGATGCTGTCGTGCCCGTCGGCGCCGTGCAGCACGGGGAACTCCGCGGTCGTCTCGCCTACTGTCAGCGTCGCCTTCGTAGGCCGCTCGCCCGCTGCGCTCACGCAGACCTCCTATGCGTCTGTCTCGTGTGGGGGATGCACGGTCGGCGCCGATGAGTACCGGACCGCGTCGCGTGTACAGCCTAGCCCGCTCGGATGCCCACTGTGGAACCGACCAAGACTCCGAGCAATGTTCTGCGCGAAAGCTACGAACGTGCGGCGCCGAGGCCGCGGAGCCGGGCGGCGGCCGCCTCGATGCGCTCCAGCGGGGCCGTCAGCGAGAGCCGCACGTGCTCCGCGGAGAAGTCTCCGTAGAACGGCCCGGGACCGGCGAGGATCCCGAGATCCGCGAGGACGCCCATCGACTCCCAGGCGTCGCGACCCTGAGTGGCCCACAGGTACAGGCCCGCCTCCGAGCCGTCGATCCGGAAGCCCGCCTCGAGGAGCGCCGGCTTGAGCAGCTCACGCCGCCGGCGGTAGCGCTCCTTCTGCACGGCGACGTGCTCGTCGTCGCGCAGCGCGACCGCCATCGCGTGCTGCACGGGCGCGGGCGGCATGAGCCCGAGGTGTTTGCGCGCGGTGAGGATCTCCCCCACGATGCGCGCGCAGCCGGCGATGAACGCGGCGCGGTAGCCGGCCAGGTTGGACTGCTTGCTCAGCGAGTAGACGCTGAGCAGCCCGGCGCGCGTGCCGCCGGTGACACGGGGGTCCAGCACCGAGGGCACCGGCTCCGTCGCCCAGGGGCCCTCCCAGCCGAGCTCGGCGTAGCACTCGTCGCTCGCCAGGGTCGCGCCGAGCTCCCGCGCGCGGCGCACGGCCGCGGCGAGCTCGTCGACGGTCCAGGTGCGGCCGTCCGGGTTGCCCGGGGTGTTGATCCAGATGAGCTTCGCGCCCTCGGGCCAGAGCGCCGGGTCGTCCTCCGAGACGACGGTCGCGCCGGCCACGGTCGCGCCCACGGCGTAGGTCGGGTAGGCGACCTTCGGCTGCACGACGATGTCGCCCGCGCCGAGTCCGAGCAGGGTCGGCAGCAGCGCGACGAGCTCCTTGGATCCGATCGTCGGCATGACGTTGTCGACGCGCAGGTCGGGCACCCCGCGACGGCGGGCGTACCACTCCACGATCGCCTCGCGCAGGGTCGGCGTGCCGACGGTCTGCGGGTAGGAGTGCGCGTCGGTCGCCTCGGCGAGCGCGCGCCGGATGATCTCGGGCGTGGGATCGACGGGCGATCCGATCGCCAGGTCGACGATGCCGTCCGGGTGGGCGGCCGCCCGCTCGCGGTACGGGACGACCGCGTCCCAGGGGTAGTCGGCGAGGTCGCGGACGCTCATGCGCGGTTCACTCGCCCTGAGGCGGGAGCGCGGCGATGATCGGGTGGTCGTGGTGGATCACGCCGATCTTGGCGGCGCCGCCGGGCGAGCCCACCTCGTCGAAGAACTCGACGTTGGCCTTGTAGTAGTCGGACCACTCCTCGGGCAGGTCGTCCTCGTAGTAGATCGCCTCGACCGGGCAGACCGGCTCGCAGGCGCCGCAGTCGACGCACTCGTCCGGGTGGATGTACAACGACCGCTCGCCCTCATAGATGCAGTCCACGGGGCACTCGTCGATGCAGGCACGGTCCTTCACATCGACACACGGAAGAGCGATCACATACGTCACAGCCCCAGTCTACGACCCGTCCCCCGGTGCCGAGACGCGTGCGGCATGCTCCTGCTGCAGCGTGCGGATCCGGGAGAAGTCCGGCCACGCGACGACGAGCAGGGCCATGCCTGCGACGGTCCAGGTCCACACGATGCCGAGCAGGTCGCCCGGCACGATCACGGAGCCGCCGGGCCCCGTCCCGGAGATCACGACCATGCCGGCGAGCATGCCGAGGCCGGTTGCGAGAGCCGCCCAGCGATCGTGCAGCAGCAGCCGCACCGCGAGCAGGATCCCACCGCAGGCGAGCACGCCGAGGACGATCCCGACCGCCCCGGAGGAGAGGATCGTGCCGAGCACCGGGATCCGCGCGATCGCGGGCACCACCGCCAGGGACGAGGCGTGGGTGATCGTCGTCGCCAGCCCGAACACGGCTCCCACCGCGCACAGGGCGACCCACGACAGCAGCCGGGTCAACATGCTCATCCGATCTCCGTCCCACGCACGGCCCGAGCCTACCGGCGGGGGCTGTGGGCCCGCTGGCGCGGGCCGTTCGGACGGTCGGTGTGCGCCGCTCGGGCCGACCCGGTCAGACGGCCCAGCCGACGAGCCGCAGCAGCGCCGCCACCGCGGCCGCGGCGATCACCACGACGAGGAAGGACTGGCGCAATCGGAGCAGCCCCGCGGCCACGAGTACCGCCGGTACCCGCGCGTCGAGCACGACGTGCTGTCCGGACGCGAGCGCCTGCACCGCCACGAGCGCCGCGAGCAGCGCGACGGTGAGCAGGTCCGTGATCCGGGCGGGGCGCGGCGCCTCGAGCACCGACGCCGGCACGAGATAGCCGATCCCCTTGAGCGCCACGCAGCCGATCGCGGCGAGCAGGACCGCATTCCACAGGGTCATCCGGATCCCTCCTCCGCCGCGGCCCGCACCCCGGCGGCCGGTGTCGCGGCTGCGGCGCCCTCCCGCGGCGCAAGCCAGTTGAACCAGCCGACGACGACCGCGACCAGCGCGGCCACGAGCACCGGGAGCCCCGGGATCAGGACCGGTGTGAGCACGGTCGCCACGGCGGCGGCCGCGATCCCGACCGCGATCGCCTGGCGGGACCGCAGCCGCGGCCACAGCAGCGCGATGAACGCCGCGGCGGCGGCCGCGTCCAGGCCGTAGGCCTTGGGGTCCCCCAGCACGTCGCCGAGCAGGGCGCCGAGCAGCGTGGCCAGGTTCCAGCCGACGAACAGCCCGATCCCGGTGAACCAGAAGCCGACCGTGCGGGCGCGCGGGGATCGCTGCGCCAGCGAGACGGCGGTCGTCTCGTCGATCGTGATCTGCACGGCGGCGAGCCGCCGGAGCGGGGTGCGCCCGATCACCGGCGCCATCCTGATGCCGTAGGCGAGGTTGCGCACGCCCAGGAGCACCGCGGACGCGATCGCCGCCGGGGCGGCCGCGAGTCCGCCCGCCGCGATCACGCCGATGAAGGCGAACTGCGAGCCGCCGGTGAACATGAGCAGGCTGAGGACGCAGGTCTGCCAGACGTCGAAGCCGCTGACGACGGCGAGGGCGCCGAACGAGATGCCGTACGCGCTGCTCGCGAGCACCACGCCTATGGCCTCGCGCCGGACCGCGCGGACCTCGGCGGCGACGTCGACCTCGCCGGGATCCATCGTTCGCTCTACTGAACGCATGACTATCATTCTGAACACCTCCGATTCGTCTGTCAAGATGAACGATCGTTTGGGATACTGACCGTATGGATGATCTCCGCGAGCGCATCTCCCGCTCCCTCCGACGCGAGCGCGAGGCGGCCGGTCTCTCGGTGTCCGAGCTGGCCCGTCGCGCCGGGGTCTCCAAGGCCACCGTGTCGCAGCTGGAGAGCGGATCCACCGGCCCGAGCGTGGAGACCCTCTGGGCGATCGCCGACGCGCTGGGGCTGCCGTTCGCGGCCTTCGTCGAGGAGCGCGCGAACGTGCCGACCCTCATCCGCGCCGACGCGCACGCCGGCGTCCCGTCCGCCGCGGCGCCCTATGTCGCGACCCTCGTGGCGGCATGCCCGCCCGGAGCACGGCGCGACATCTACATCATCCAGGCCGAGCCCGGCGAGCCGCGACGCTCCCTCCCCCACCACGCCGGCACGACCGAGCACGTCGTGCTGATCAGCGGCCGCGCCCGGATCGGCCCCTCCGAGACTCCGGAGCAGCTTCACCCGGGCGACTACATCTCCTATCCGGGCGACGCCCCGCACGTGTTCGAGGCCGAGGTCCCGGGCACGTCCGCGGTGCTCATCTCCGAGCTGCGCTGACCGGGCGCGCGCCGCGAAGACAGCGCGGCGAAGACATCGAGGCCCCCTCACATCACCGAGGCCCCCTCACCGCGACGTCGCTCCGAGGGGGCGACGACGACGGGAGGGGGCCTCGATGCAGGACGGCGTCCGGGTCAGGCGTTCGCGTCCTGGCGCTTCAGGCGCGAGGCCTCGCGGCCGCGGATCGTGGCGTCCAGGATGACCTTGCGGATCCGCACGGTCTCCGGGGTGACCTCGACGCATTCGTCGTCGCGGGCGAACTCGAGGCTCTCCTCGAGGGAGAGGGTGCGCGGCGGGGTCATCGACTCGAACGTGTCGGCCGTGGAGGAGCGCATGTTGGTGAGCTTCTTCTCCTTGGTGATGTTCACGTCCATGTCGTCGCTGCGCGAGTTCTCGCCGATGACCATGCCCTCGTAGACCTCCTGCGTGGGCTGCACGAAGAAGGACATGCGCTCCTGCAGGGCGATGATCGCGAACGGGGTGACGACGCCGGAGCGGTCGGCCACGATGGATCCGTTCTGACGGGTCACGATCTGCCCGGCCCAGGGCTCGTAGCCGTGCGAGATCGCGTTCGCGATGCCGGTGCCGCGGGTGGTGGTGAGGAACTCGGTGCGGAAGCCGATGAGGCCGCGCGACGGGACGACGAACTCCATGCGCACCCAGCCGGTGCCGTGGTTGGTCATGCCCTCCATCCGGCCCTTGCGGGTCGCGAGCAGCTGGGTGATCGCGCCGAGGTACTCCTCGGGGGCGTCGATCGTGAGGTGCTCGAACGGCTCGTGGGTCTTGCCGTCGACCTTCTTCGTGACCACCTGGGGCTTGCCGACGGTGAGCTCGAAGCCCTCGCGGCGCATGTTCTCGACGAGGATCGCGAGGGCCAGCTCGCCGCGGCCCTGCACCTCCCACGCGTCGGGGCGGCCGATCTCGACGACCTTGAGCGACACGTTTCCGATGAGCTCGCGGTCGAGGCGGTCCTTCACCATCCGGGCGGTGAGCTTGTGGCCCTTGACCTTGCCGACGAGCGGCGAGGTGTTCGTGCCGATGGTCATCGAGATCGCCGGGTCGTCGACCGTGATGGCCGGCAGCGGACGGACGTCCTCGGGATCCGCGATGGTCTCGCCGATCGTGATCTCCTCGATGCCGGCGATCGCGACGATGTCACCGGGGCCCGCGGACTCGGCCGGGTAGCGCTCGAGCGCCTTCGTCTTCAGCAGCTCGGTGATGCGGGCGTTGGTGTGAGAGCCGTCGTGGCGCACCCAGGCGACCGTCTGGCCCTTCTTCAGCGTGCCGTTGAAGACGCGCAGCAGCGCGAGGCGGCCGAGGAACGGGCTGGAGTCGAGGTTGGTGACCCACGCCTGCAGCGGGGCCTCGTCGTCGTAGTGCGGGGCCGGGACGTGCTCGAGGATCGCCTCGAACAGCGGCTCGAGGTCCTCGTTGTCCGGCAGGTCGCCGTTCGCGGGGCGGGTGCGCGAGGCGGCGCCGGCGCGGCCCGAGGCGTACACGACCGGCACGTCGAGCAGGGCGTCGACGTCGAGGTCCGGCACGTCGTCGACGAGGTCGGACGCGAGACCCAGCAGCAGGTCGTGGGCCTCCTCCTCGACCTCGGCGATGCGGGCGTCGGGACGGTCCGTCTTGTTCACCAGCAGGATCACCGGCAGCTTCGCCTCGAGCGCCTTGCGCAGCACGAAGCGGGTCTGCGGCAGCGGGCCCTCGCTCGCGTCGACGAGCAGCACGACGCCGTCGACCATGGACAGGCCGCGCTCGACCTCACCGCCGAAGTCGGCGTGGCCCGGGGTGTCGATCACGTTGATCGTGACCGGGGTCTCGGTGTGCTTGCCGCTGTAGGTGATCGCCGTGTTCTTGGCGAGGATCGTGATGCCCTTCTCGCGCTCGAGGTCGTTCGAGTCCATCGCGCGCTCTTCGACGTGCGCGTGCTCGCCGAACGAGCCGGTCTGACGGAGCATGGCGTCGACGAGCGTGGTCTTGCCGTGGTCGACGTGCGCGACGATGGCGACGTTGCGGAGATCGGAGCGGAGGGCGTGCGCCATGAAGGTGTGTCCTATGCAGGTGGGGTTCGCCCGGGATTCCGGACTCTTCAGGATACAACATCGCACCTGTTCCGCTTCTGCGGGGTCGGATCCGCACCGGATCCAGCGCCGCCGGGCCGTACGCTCTTCGCATGAGGATCGCCCTGCCGCTGGACCCGCCGGACGTCGCCCTCGGGGCGCCCCTCTCCCGGGCCAGGATCGGCGGGGAGATCGCGATCGTGCTGGCGCTGGGGCTCGGCCAGTCCGCGGTGTACGCGATCGTGCAGCTGCTGGACCGGCTGACCGTCAGCACGCCGCTCGCCGATCAGACCGCGGCGCTGAACCCGGCGCAGTCCCGCCGCGAGGTGTTCGACTTCGTCTATCAGCTGCTCGGGGTCGGCTTCTCGGTCGTGCCCGTGCTGCTCGTGTGCTTCCTGCTCTGGCGTTCGTCCGGGCCGCACCTCGGCGCGCTGGGCCTCGACGGCACGCGGATCTGGCGCGACGCGGGCTGGGGTGCGGGTCTGGTGCTCGCGATCGGGATCCCCGGTCTCGCGCTCTACATCGCCGGACGGCTGCTCGGGCTGTTCGTGGCGGTGGATCCGGGTGCGCAGAGCCACTACTGGTGGACGATGCCGATGCTCCTGCTGTCCGCCGCCCGCGCGGCCGTGCAGGAGGAGTTCGTCGTGCTCGGCTACCTGTTCGTGCGGCTGCGTCAGCTCGGCTGGGGCCCGTGGACGATCGTCCTGACGACCTCGGCGCTGCGCGCGACCTATCACCTGTACCAGGGCCCCGGCGCTTTCGTCGGCAATCTCGGCATGGGCCTGCTGTTCGGCTTCCTGTTCCTGCGCAGCGGCCGCCTGCTGCCGTTCCTCGTCGCCCATTTCCTCATCGACGCCGCGGCCTTCGTGGGCTACCCCCTGGTCTTCCCGCTCTGGCCAGGACTGTTCGGCGTCGCCGGGCACTGACCGCGTCACCCCCGCCCCGGCCCGGACCGGGTTTTGGCCGCGAGACCGAACCTGCGGCTCGAGACCGACGATTTCGCGCATGGTCTCGCGACGCCGTTTCGGTTTCGCGGTCATGGGCGTTGGTCCTGCACAGGCGCGAGAGACGACGGACGGTGCACGGGATTCGTGGCAGTAGGCGCAGGGGCCGATCCGCGGGGCGAGGATCGGGGCCATGCCGACCACACGCCTCGCATCCGGCCTTCACCCCGCGCCGGCCGTTCTGCTCCGGACCGGTGCCGCGAACTCCGCGAGTCTGCTGAATCGGGCCTGGCGACGGGGAGAGCTCACCCGGGTGCTGCCAGGGGTGTACACGCCCACGACGGACTGGCGGGGGCTGCCGACCTGGGACCGATACCTCGCCCGAGTCCACGCCGTCGCGCTGCGCAATCCGAACGCGGTGTTCTGCGGGGTGTCGGCCGCGGCGCTCCGCGGCGTCTACCTCGGCCGTGCTGACGAGAACGTGCACGTCCTGGAACTGCGGGGGTCCAGCCGCGCGGCGGGGGCGGTCCGGATCCACACGGGTGGAGCCGAGCGAGAAGTCGAAGAGGTCGACGGGATCCTGCTCACCTCGGTCCCGGACACGATCGTGGACGTCGTGCGCTCCGTGCCGCCGATCGAGGGCCTCGCCTATGCGGACGCCTTGCTGCGTCGCACGCCGCATCCGAACCCGGAGCAGCTCCGCGCGATCAATGAATGCCGCGAGTCGTCGCGCGGCCGCCGGAACGCCCGCTGGGCCTTGGCCCGCGCGACCGGAGTGCCGGAGAGCGTCCTGGAGTCGCTGAGCCTCGGTGTGATCGAACTCGCCGGATTCGAGCTACCGGAATTGCAGGTCACGTTCCGCTTCGAAGGTTTCGCAGATCGGGCGGACTTCTTCTGGCCGAGCCGGCAGCTGATCGGCGAAGCCGACGGACGTGTGAAGTATGACGACACCCCGGACGCTGCTGCCGATGCCATCATGCAGGAGAAGCAGCGCGAATCGCGTCTGCGAAGGCAGTCGTCCGGCCTGTTCCGCTGGGGCTGGACGGAGATCCGGCAGCCTCGTCTGCTGACCGGGATCCTGTCCCATGCCGGTGTCCCCCGTCCGCACCGCAACGACACGGCAGTGCTTGCGACGCTCCGTGATCTCGCCTGATCCCGAGCGGCGAACGAGCGTGACAACGAGACCGAAGCCACGACGCGAGACCGACGAAATCAGATGCGGTCTCGCGATGCAGTTTCGGTCTCGCGGTCAGGAAGAGCCGAGGGACGCGGAACGCCCCGGCGCCGTCGGGAGACGGGCCGGGGCGTTCGGGAAAGGGCTCAGCGGGTGACGGCGATCGCGATGCCCGCCCAGACCACGATCACGACGATCGCGAACGCGGCGCGCCAGTCCCACGTCCGCCGGATCGGGGCGTCCACGCCCTCCCCGGGCGCGAACTCCTCGCGAGCGGCCGCGAGATCACGGCGGTCGCTGATCTCGGTGAGCGCGCGCAGGCTCTGCGGCACCTTCGGGTCCTCCCCCTTGCGGCCGGGCCGCGGGGACTGGGCGCGGCCGGGGCCGCCCCAGCAGGACAGCTTCCTGCCGTCGTCGAGCTGGAAGTCGAGCTGCCAGCGCAGGTCCATGTCGGCGACCCGGCGCCAGCCGAACGTGGTGCGGCGGAGCAGGTTCTGCACCACCACGCCGTCGTCGTCGACGCGGACCATCGAGGCCACGCTGATCTCGTAGATCAGCCACAGCACGAGCAGGATCCAGGGCGCGTACAGGAGCATGAGCCCGAAGCTGCCGCGGTTCACCGCGTCGACGAGCAGGAACACCGACACCGCGCTGCAGATCACCAGCGTCGCGATCCCCGTGGACGAGCGGTACGTCCGCACGCCCACGGGGCCAAGCTCCGGAGAACTCACGCGCTGCGACCGCCCAGGGCGATCGAGGCACCCGGGATCGCCTGCAGCAGACGATCCGTGTACTCCTGCTGCGGGTTGGCGAAGATCTCGTCGACCGTGCCCTGCTCGACGAGCTTGCCCTTCTCCATCACGCAGACCAGGTCGGCCGCGACGCGCACGACCGCGAGGTCGTGCGTGATGAACAGGTAGGTCAGGTCGAGCTCGCTCTGCAGCTCCGCGAGGAGCTTGAGGATCTGGTCCTGCACGAGCACGTCCAGGGCCGAGACCGCCTCGTCGAGCACGACGATGTCGGGCTTGAGCGCCAGCGCGCGGGCGATCGCCACGCGCTGCCGCTGTCCGCCGGACAGCTCGTTCGGGTAGCGCGTCGCCAGCTCCCGCGGCAGCGAGACCTGGTCGAGCAGCTCGAGCACGCGGGCGCGGCGCGAGGCCTGGTCTCCGACGCTGTGGATGTCCAGCGGCTCCGCGATCGTGTTGCCGATGTTGCGCAGCGGATCCATGGATCCGTACGGGTCCTGGAACACGGGCTGCATGCGCCGGCGGAGGGCCATCGTGTCGCGGCCGGAGAGCTTCGACACGTCGGCGCCGTCGATCTCGATCACCCCGGAGGTGGGCTGCTCGAGCTTCAGCACCATCTTGGCGACGGTCGACTTGCCGGAACCCGACTCGCCCACGAGCGCCAGGGTCTTGCCCTTCGGGATGTCGAACGACACGGCGTCCACGGCCCGGAACGGCACGCTGCGGAACGAGCCCTGACGGATCCTGTAGTCCTTGGTCAGGTCGCGCACGCTGATCGCCGGCGGGATGTTCGCGATGTCCTCGCTCGTCTCGATGCCGCGCTTCTCGGCGACCGCCTGGATCCGCTGCGACGCGATGCTGGGCGCCGCGGCGACCAGCTTCTTCGTGTACGGGTGCAGCGGGTTCTCCAGGATCTCCCGGCTCGGGCCCGCCTCGACGATCTCGCCGTTCTGCATGACGATGATCTTCTCGGCGCGCTCGGCCGCGAGGCCCAGGTCGTGCGTGATCAGCAGCACCGAGGTGCCCTTCTCCTGCGTGAGCTTCGCCAGGTGGTCGAGGATCACGCGCTGCACGGTCACGTCGAGCGCCGAGGTGGGCTCGTCCGCGATGAGCAGCTTCGGATCGGCCGCGAGGCCGATGCCGATCAGGGCGCGCTGGCGCATGCCGCCGGAGAACTGGTGCGGGTACTGGTGCAGTCGCTTGGCGGCGTCCGCGAGGCCCGCCTGCTGCAGCACCTCGACGGCCCGCGCCTCGATCTCCTTGCGCCCGGTGGCGAGCCCGTTCGCACGGATCGCCTCCTTCACCTGGAAGCCGATGGACCAGACCGGGTTGAGGTTCGACATCGGGTCCTGCGGCACGTAGCCGATGTCCCGTCCGCGCAGGCGCTCCATCTGACCCGTGGTCAGGTCGGTGAGCTCCTTGCCGTCGAGCATGATGCTGCCGCCGGTCACGTGACCCGTGCCGGGCAGCAGCCCGATGATCGCGGAAGCCGTCGTGGACTTGCCCGAACCGGACTCGCCCACGATGGCGAGGGTCTCACCGGCGTAGAGCTCGACGTCGACGCCGTGCAGCACCTCCCGCGAGCCCTTCTGGGTGTCGAACGCGACCTTGAGATCGCGGATCCGCAGCAGCGGGGTGTCGGTCTTGGCACTCATCGGCGCGCCCTCGCCCTCGGGTCGAGGGCGTCTCGCACGAGCTCGCCCAGCATGATGAACGCGAGCACCGTGACGGTCAGCGCGATCGACGGGTAGATGAGCGCCATCGGCGCCACGCGCAGAGATCCCTGAGCCTGGCTGATGTCGTTGCCCCAGCTCATCGTGTCACTGCCGAGCCCGACGCCGAGGAACGAGAGCGTCGCCTCCGCGACGATCGCGCCCGCGAGGCTCAGCGTGGTCACGACCAGCAGCGGCGCGATCGCATTCGGGATGACGTGCCCGATCATCGTGCCGAACCGGGACTTGCCGAGCGCCCGGGAGGCCATGACGAAGTCGGCCTGGCGCACTCTCAGCACCTCGGCCCGCACCACACGGGCGGTCGAGGCCCAGGCGAACCCGCCGATCGCGAGTGCCAGCGTGAAGACGTTGCGGAACTGGGAGAACACGCTCATCACGACGACGGCCGCGAGGATGTAGGGGATGGAGAAGAAGATGTCGCCGATGCGCGACAGCACACCATCCAGCCAACCGCCGTAGAAGCCCGCGAGCGAACCCATGATCAGTCCGATGGTGGATCCGATCGCGGTCGCGAGCAGGCCGACCGACACCGACGTGCGGGCGCCCCACACGGTGCGCGCGAAGATGTCACAGCCCTGGAAGGTGAAGCCGAGCGGGTGCCCCGCCGACGGTCCTCCGTTGGAGCTCGACAGCTGGCAGTTGCTGTTCGGTGGGGTCTGCGTGAACAGCGTCGGCCAGACCGCCATGAGCAGGATGATCAGGACGATGATCACCGAGATCCAGAACATCGGACGACGGCGGATGTCGGCCCAGGCGTCGCGCCACAGGTTCGACGGCTTCTCGGCGACCTTGACCGCGTCGACGGCGATCGTGCCGTCCTTGATGGGAGCGACGTAGTGCGTCGCGCTGGTGTCAGGCATAACGGATCCTCGGGTCCAGCAGGCCGTAGAGCAGATCGACGACCAGGTTGACGAGCACGTAGATGAGGACGAACACGGTCACGAAGGAGACGATCGTCGGTCCCTCGTGCTGCAGCGTCGCATGGAACAGCGTGTTGCCGACGCCGGGGATGTTGAAGATGCCCTCGGTGACGGTCGCGCCGACCAGCAGCACGCCGAAGTTCGTCGCGGAGTTCGTGATCACAGGGATCAGCGAGTTGCGCAGCACGTGCACGGGGATGACCCGGCGGCGCGGCAGGCCCTTGCTGTACGCGGTGCGCACCCAGTCCTGATTGAGCGTGTCGATGACGGATCCGCGCATCAGGCGCATACTGGTCGCGTACAGGCTGACGCCGAGCACGATCGCGGGGAGCCACATGTCGCCCCAGTCGTTGTCCGCGCCCACCGTCGGGCTGAACCATTGCAGCTTGACCGCGAGGAAGTACTGCGCCAGGAAGCAGATCACGAAGATCGGCAGCGAGATGAAGATCAGGGACATCACCAGCATGGCGTTGTCGAAGATCTTGCCCTTGCGCAGCGCCGAGAGGGTGCCGATGATGACCGCCAGCACGAACTCGAGCCCGATCGCCATGACCGCGAGGCGGCCCGTGACGGGCAGGGTGGCGGCGAGCACGTCGTTCACGGACCGACCGGAGAACGTGGTGCCCATGTCACCGCGGAAGATCCCGGTCAGGTAGAACCAGTACTGCACGAGGAACGGCTGGTCCAGGTGATACTGCGCGACGAGCGCGTCGTGCAGCGCCTTGCTGGGCTGCTTGTCGCCGAAGAGCGCAGCGATCGGGTCGCCAGGCATGGCGAAGACGAGAAAGTAGATGAGCAGGGTGGCCCCGACGAACACGGGGATCACCTGCAAGAGGCGTTTGAGGATATAACCGAACATTCGCCCTCCCTCCAGATGAGGTGGCGCCAGACGCTGCCGCACGGTCTGCGCGGGTCGCGGCGCCTCATGAAAGCATCGTGCCACGTGTTCGACGTGGGCACGATGCGAATATCGGACAGACCGCGAGGCGGTGACGTGATCGTCACCGCCTCGCGGTTGTGATCCCTCGGGCGGTCAGCCCTTGGTGATGTTGTAGTACAGCGGAACCGAGTTCCACCCGAACTGGACGTTGCTCACGCCCTTGGCGAAGCCGCCGTCGACGTTCGAGTACCAGAGCGGGATGGCCGGGAGGTCCTTGAGCAGGATCTCCTGAGCCTTCTTGTAGTCGGCCGTCGCCTTGGAGGCGTCGGACTCCGAGGCACCCTGCGCGACGAGCTTGTCGAAGTCGGCGTTCGAGTAGTCGGTGTCGTTCGACGCGGCCTTGGTCGCGTACAGCGGCGCGAGGAAGTTGTACTGCGCCGGGTAGTCGGCCTGCCAGCCGGTGCGGAACGCCGTCTTGATGGTGCGGCCGTTCACGTCCTTGCGGAGCGAGGCGAAGTCGACGTACGGCTTGCCCGCCGCGTCGATTCCGAGGTTGTTCTTCAGCTGGTTGGCCACCGCGTCGACCCACACCTGGTGCGGAGCGTTCGAGTTGTACGCGAGTTCGAACTTGCCGCTCCACGGCGAGATCTTGTCGGCCTGGGCCCACAGGTCCTTCGCCTTCTTGGCGTCGAACTTCAGCACGCCGGCGCCCGTGAGGGAGTCGGACCAGCCCGAGATGACCGGCGAGGTGAAGTCGCTGGCCGGGGTGCGGGTGCCGTTGAAGACGGTCTTCGTGATCGCCGCACGGTCGATCGCCATGGACAGCGCCTGGCGGCGCAGCTTGCCCTCGTCGCCCGTGAAGTGCTCGAGGTTGCCCGGGATCGAGAACGACTGGAAGATCGCGGCCGGCTGGTTGACGGCGCGGTCGCCCAGGTCGGACTGGAACGTCTGCAGGGCGGTGCCCGGGATCTGGTCGATCACGTCCACCTTGTTGGCCTGCAGGTCGGCGTACGCGGCGTCGGCCGTCGCGTAGAAGATGAAGGTCACGCCGCCGTTCTTCGGAGCACGACCACCCTTGTAGCTGTCGTTCTTGACCAGGTCGATCTGGACCGAGTGCTGCCACGCCTTGTCGTTGGCCAGCTTGTACGGGCCGTTGCCGATCGGGGCCTCGCCGAAGGCCTTGATGTCCTTGAAGGCGGCCTCGGGCAGCGGGTAGTAGGCCGAGTAGCCCAGGCGCTGCGCGAAGTCACCGGCGACGGGCTTCGAGAGCTTGATCTTGAAGGTGTTGTCGTCGACCTTCTTCAGACCGGTCAGCGGGGAGTCGGCCGTGTCGCTGTAGCCCTCGATGTCCTCGAACCAGGACTGGTTCTGCTGCTTGTTCGAGAACAGCGCGCCGTACTGCCACGCCTTGATGAAGCTGTCGGCGGTGACCTTCTCGCCGTTGGAGAAGGTGTTGCCCTGCTTCAGCTTGACGGTCAGGTCGGTGGGGTCGTCGACCTTGATCGAGTCCGCCATGTCGTCGACGAGCTTGCCCTTGGCGTCGTAGTACGCGAGGCCCGCGAACACCGAGTCGACGATGTTGCCGCCGCCGGTCTCGTTGGTGTTGGTCGGGATGAGCGGGTGCTCCGGCTCGGAGCCGCTGACCTTGATGATGGCCTTCGAGTTGCCACCTGCGGACGGGGTGGGGCTTCCACCGCTCTTGCTGGAGCAGCCGGCGAGGGCCAGTGCGCCCACGGCGAGCAGCCCGATACCCGCGAGGGCGATCTTGTTGCGCTTCACGTTGTGTCCTCCTGTGGACAGTTGACAGCAATCTGCACACTCGTCGTCGAGTGTCCAGGGATATTCGAGCGTAACCGCCGGGCGCCCCTCGCCGTCAGCCAAAAGGGTTAACCGTTACTCACTGGTGACCTGATTGTGACCGCACTGTACAAATAGCGAGGCGCCCCGGGACTCCAGTCCCGGGGCGCCTCGGCGATCCTGTCGCGGATCAGAGCGCGAACGCCTCCACCGGCGGGCAGGCGCAGACCAGATTGCGGTCTCCGTAGGCGTTGTCGATGCGGCGCACCGGCGGCCAGTACTTGCCCGCGATGAGCGCGTGCGCGGGGTACGCGGCCTTCTCCCGGGTGTAGGCGTGGTCCCACTCCCCCACCAGCAGCGCGGCGGCGGTGTGCGGGGCGTTGACGAGCGGGTTGTCGTCGGCCGGCCAGACGCCGGCGGCGATCTCGTCGGCCTCGGCCTTGATCTGGATCATCGCCTCGACGAAGCGCTCCAGCTCGCCCAGGTCCTCGGACTCCGTGGGCTCCACCATGAGCGTGCCCGCGACCGGGAACGACATGGTCGGCGCGTGGAAGCCGTAGTCGATGAGGCGCTTGGCCACGTCGTCCACGGTCACCCCGGTCGCCTCCTTGAGCGGACGCAGGTCGAGGATGCACTCGTGCGCGACCCGGCCGTTCTCGCCCGTGTAGAGCACCGGGTAGTGCTCGCCCAGGCGCGCGGCGACGTAGTTCGCCGCGAGGACCGCGGCCGCGGTGGCGTCGCGCAGGCCATCCGCGCCCATCATCCGGACGTACGCCCAGGAGATCGGCAGCACGCCGGCGGATCCGTACGGGGCCGCGGAGACCGGGCCCCCGTCGAAGACGTAGCCGCCCGCGTGCTCGGCGCGCTGCGCCTGCGGGTGACCCGGCAGGTACGGCGCAAGGTGCGCCTTCGCCGCCACCGGGCCGACGCCCGGGCCGCCGCCGCCGTGCGGGATCGCGAACGTCTTGTGCAGGTTGAGGTGCGAGACGTCGCCGCCGAGGTCGCCGAAGCGCGAGTAGCCGAGCAGCGCGTTCAGGTTCGCACCGTCGATGTACACCTGGCCGCCGGCGGCGTGCACCGCCGCGGTGATGTCGAGCACGTCGTGCTCGTACACCCCGTGCGTGGACGGGTACGTGATCATCAGCGCCGCGATCTCGTCGGCGTGCTGCGCGATCTTCGCGCGCAGGTCGTCGAGGTCGACGTTGCCGAGCTCGTCCGTGGCCACGACGACGACCTTCATGCCCGCCAGCACCGCGCTCGCGGCGTTCGTGCCGTGTGCGGAGGACGGGATGAGGCACACCGTGCGGTGCTGGTCGCCGTTGGCATGGTGGTAGCCGCGGATCGCGAGCAGGCCCGCGAGCTCGCCCTGCGATCCGGCGTTCGGCTGCAGCGACACCGCGTCGTAGCCGGTGACGTCGGCGAGCCAGGCCTCGAGCTGATCGATGAGCGCGAGCGTGCCGCGCACGTCCGCCTCAGGGGCGAACGGGTGCAGCTGCGCGAACTCCGGCCAGGTGATCGCTGCCATCTCGGTCGCCGCGTTGAGCTTCATCGTGCAGGATCCGAGCGGGATCATGCCGCGATCGAGCGCGTAGTCGCGGTCCGCGAGCGACTTCAGGTACCGCATCATGGCGGTCTCCGAGCGGTGCGCGTGGAACACCGGGTGGGTGAGGTACTCGTCCTGACGGGCGAGACCGGCCGGAACGCTGGTCACCGGGATGTAGGCGAAGGATCCCTCGCCCGCGCCGAAGACCGTGGCGACCGCGAGGATGTCCTCGTAGGTGGTCGTCTCGTCCGTCGAGATGCTCACGGTGTCGGCGTCGACGCGGTTCAGCAGGACCCCCGCCTCGTGCGCCTTCGCGACGATCGCGTCGGCCTGGCCGGCCGCGCGCACCGTGATGGTGTCGAAGTAGTCGGCGTGCACGATCTCGGCGCCCGCCTTCTCCAACTGGGTGGCCAGGAACCGGGCGCGCGAGGCGACGCCGGTGGCGATCTCCTTGAGACCTTCGGGACCGTGGTACACCGCGTACATCGAGGCCATCACGGCCAGCAGCACCTGGGCGGTGCAGATGTTCGAGGTGGCCTTCTCGCGGCGGATGTGCTGCTCGCGGGTCTGCAGGGCGAGGCGGTAGGCCGGGTGGCCGTCCGCGTCCTGCGAGACGCCGACGAGCCGGCCGGGGAGCTGACGCTCGAGGCCCGAGCGAACGGCCATGTAGCCGGCGTGCGGACCCCCGAAGCCCATCGGCACGCCGAAGCGCTGCGTGGTGCCCACCGCGACGTCCGCGCCGAGCGAGCCCGGCGAGGCGATCAGGGTGAGCGCGAGCAGGTCGGCCGCGACGATCGCGAGACCGCCGGCGAGGTGCGCGGCGTCGATCACGGCGGAAGGGTCCCAGATCCGGCCGGAGGCGCCCGGGTACTGCAGGAACACGCCGAACAGCTCTTCCGGCAGCGTCTCGCCCGCGGCGAAGTCGCGCTCGACGAGCTCGATCCCGACGGCCTCGGCGCGGGTGGCCAGCAGCGCCTTGGTCTGCGGCAGCGCGTCGGCGTCGACCACGAACACGTGCGACGCGGACTTCGAACCGCGACGCGCGAGCAGCATGCCCTCGGCGACGGCGGTGGACTCGTCCAGCATCGAGGCGTTGGCCGTGTCGAGGCCGGTGAGCTCGGAGACCATGGTCTGGAAGTTGATCAGCGCCTCCAGGCGGCCCTGGGAGATCTCCGGCTGGTACGGCGTGTACGCCGTGTACCAGGACGGGTTCTCCAGGACGTTGCGCTGGATCACACTCGGGGTGATCGTGCCGTAGTAGCCGAGGCCGATCATCGGGCGGTTCACCGTGTTGCGGTTCGCGAGGGCGCGCAGCTCGGCGAGCGCCTCGGCCTCGCCGGCGGCGGCCGGGAGAACGCTGACGCGGTCGGCGCGCGAGCGGATCGACGCGGGCACCGCCTCGCGCATGAGCGCGTCGACGGGACGCTCGTCGGCGCCGTAGGCGATGCCGATCGCGTCGAGCATCATCCGCTGGGCGTCGGCGGTGGTGCCGATGTGGCGGTCGAGGAACGCGGTCACTCTCAGCCCTCCGTGATCGCGACGTAACCGTCGCGGTCGAGGAGGCCGTCGGCGGCGCCCTCGGCGATCGAGATCTTGATCAGCCAGCCGCCCTCGAAGGGGGCGGAGTTGACCAGGGAGGGGTCGTCCACGACGGCGTCGTTGACCTCGACGACCGTGCCGTCGACCGGGGCGTAGAGCTCGCCGACGGACTTCGTCGACTCGATCTCGCCGACCACGGAGTTCGCCGAGATGACGGCGCCCACCGCGGGGAGCTCGACGAAGACGACGTCACCGAGCTTCTCGGCGGCGTAGTCGGTGATCCCGACCGTGGCGGTGTCGCCGTCGACGGCGACCCACTCGTGCTCTTCGCTGTAGCGCAGGGTGTTCAGATCGGTCATTTCTTCCTCCGGTAGAAAGGCAGGGCGGTGATCGTAGCGGGGATCTTGGTTCCGCGGACGTCGAGGAACAGCGGGACGGAGCCGTCTGCGACGGCGGGGTCGACGAACGCCATGGCCACGGGGTGGCCGAGCGTCGGGCTGAGCGCACCGCTGGTGATCTCGCCGACGGCGGCGCCGTCCTCGGTCACGACGGCGTACTCGGCGCGGCCGGCGCGACGGCCCTCGGCGACCAGTCCGACGAGCACGCGCGCGCCCTCGGCGGGCTCCACGCCCTCCTTGCCGACGAAGCGCTCCTTGTCGGCGACGACGACCCGGCCGAGGCCCGCCTGAGCAGGCTTGGTGTCGCGGCTGAGCTCGTGGCCGTACAGGGGCATGCCCGCCTCGAGGCGCAGTGTGTCGCGCGCGGCGAGGCCGGCCGGGACGAGGCCCTGGTCGGCGCCCGCGGCGAGGACCGCGTCCCAGAGCGCGGTGGCGTCGGCGGCGGAGACGAGCAGCTCGAAGCCGTCCTCGCCGGTGTAGCCCGTGCGGGCGAGCAGCAGCGGCTTGCCGGCGTAGCTGGCGCTCGCCCAGGCGTAATACTTCTGCTCGGACCACGGGATCGAGACCGCGTCGATGCCGGGGGTGCCGGTGAGGATCGCCTCGGCATTCGGGCCCTGCACGGCGATCAGCGCGTAGTCGTCGGACACGTCGGCGACGGTCACGTCGATGCCGGCGGTGCGGGCGGTCAGCGCCTCGCGCACGGCGTCGCGGTTGCCGGCGTTGGAGATGATCAGGAAGTCGTCGTCGCCGAGGCGGTAGACGATGACGTCGTCGATGATGCCGCCGTCCTCGGCGAGCAGCAGCGAGTACTTCGCCTTGCCCACGGCGAGCGCGGAGAGCCGGCCGGCGAGCGCGTAGTCGAGGTAGTCGGCGGCGCCAGCTCCGACGATCGTGAACTCGGCCATGTGCGAGATGTCGAAGATGCCCGCGGACTGGCGGACGGCGTGGTGCTCGGCCAGGTCGGACGTGTAGCGGACGGGCATCTGCCATCCGCCGAAGTCCGTGAAGGAGGCTCCGAGCGCCTCGTGGCGCTCTCGGAGCGGGGTGTACCGGGGGTCGGTCATGGGTTCTCCCGTGCGATCGGCGAGGATCCGTGCGGCGCGCGGATCCGAGAACTCCCCCTCTGTCATGGGCCTGAGAGCTTCACCCGGATCCGCGTCGCGGAGGGGGCTTTCACCGTCGGCGGATTCTGAGCGAAGAAGAGGTGGAGGCCCGCGAGGGTCAGGTCACCAGGGTTTCGACTCGGTCGCGCTTCGCGCGTCCTCGCTCCACCCGATTTTCTTGCTTCGCTCGAAAATCGCTTTCCAGAGCGGCCGGTTCTGCGCGGTGCGGTTACCTGAGAGATTGGCGGGGAGGCTTGCTCCTTCGGTGCCCGGCTGCGATCACCGGACTCTCCCGCGCGGACCATGTGGCCACGTGTTCACTTTTCCTCGGTCATCCTACCGTGCGCGGGGCCGTGGATCGTCATGGGATTTCCCTTCTGGTCAGGGTGACTATAAGATCGGTTCCGGAGGTTAGAGTCACCATGACCAGAAGCGGGCAGCCAGAGGAAGGGATCCGGGTCGCCGTGTCGACCGCGATCCTGACGCTCCGTCGCGACGGCGCCCAGGCGCCGCGGATCGCGCTGCCGCTCGTGCGGCGCACCCGCGACCCGCACGCCGGCGCCTGGGCGCTGCCCGGCGGCTGGCTCGACACCCGGGAGGGCCTGGCCACGGCCGCCGCGCGCACGCTCGCCGAGACCACGGGGCTCGCGCCCAGCTACCTCGAGCAGCTGTACGCCTTCGGCGCTGTGGACCGTTCCCCCAGCCGGGTCGTGTCGGTCGTGTACTGGGCGCTGCTGCGCGAGGAGGACGCGCTCGGGGCCGCCGCGCAGGAGAACGTGCACTGGTTCGACGCCACGGATCTGCCCGAGCTCGCCTTCGACCACGCGCGCATCATCGAATACGCGCTCTGGCGCCTGCGCAACAAGGTCGGATACAGCCGCGTCGCACAGGGCTTCCTCCCGCCCGAGTTCACGCTCGCCGACCTCCGCGAGGCGTACGAGACGATCCTCGGCCGCAAGCTCGACCCGGCGAACTTCCGCCGCCAGGTCGACGCGACCCGGACCCTCATCCCGACCAACGCGTTCCGCACCGGGAACCACCGCCCGGCACGGCTCTACCGCGATGCCACCGACGTCGAGCTCGCCGACCGCGGCCCGCTCTCCCCCGAAGAGACGAGAACCTCATGAGCACCACCCCGCTGCACGCTCCGGTCGATCCCTCCGTCGACCACGCGCTGCGCCTCATCGTCACCGGCGCCTCCACCGAGTCCACCTGCACGACCGACCTCGCCGCCGGCCCGTGGAACTTCGACACGATCCCCGGCTATGGCCCGGGGTCGTCCATGGGCGACGTCATCCCGACCGGATCCCCTCGGCAGGGCGAGCTGCCCGCCGCGTACCGCGAGGCCGAGGAGGCGGAGCTGCACGACCGGATCCGCGCCGCCAAGCAGACCCTCGGCGACCGCGTCGTCATCCTCGGCCACTTCTACCAGCGCGAAGAGGTCGTGCAGCACGCGGACTACGTCGGCGACTCGTTCCAGCTCGCGACGGCCGCCAAGGAGCACCCCGACGCCAAGGCGATCGTGTTCTGCGGCGTGCACTTCATGGCGGAGACCGCCGACCTGCTCTCCGGGCCGGATCAGGCCGTGATCCTGCCGAACCTCGCCGCGGGCTGCTCGATGGCCGACATGGCCGACATCGACCAGGTCGAGGAGTGCTGGGAGCAGCTCGCCGAGGTGTACGGACCGATGGACGTCGCCGACGACGAGGGTCTCGTGCCGGTGATCCCCGTCACCTACATGAACTCCTCGGCCGCGATCAAGGGGTTCGTGGGGCGGCACGGCGGCATCGTCTGCACCTCGTCGAATGCGCGCACGGTGCTCGAGTGGGCGTTCGCCCGCGGCCGCCGTGTGCTGTTCTTCCCGGACCAGCACCTGGGCCGCAACACCGCGAAGGCGATGGGCGTGCCGCTGGAGCAGATGCCGATGTGGAACCCGCGGCGCCCGCTGGGCGGATCCTCCACCGCCGACCTGCAGGACGCGCGCGTCATCCTCTGGCACGGCTTCTGCTCGGTGCACCGCCGGTTCACGGTCGCGCAGATCGACCAGGCCCGCGCCGAGCACCCCGGCGTGCGGGTGATCGTGCACCCGGAGTGCCCGATGGAGGTCGTGGACGCCGCCGACGAGGCCGGATCCACCGACTACATCCGCAAGGCGATCGCCGCGGCGACCGAGCCCACGACCTTCGCCGTCGGCACCGAGATCAACCTCGTGCGACGCCTCGCCGCGCAGTACCCGCAGCACGAGATCTTCTGCCTGGACCCGGTGGTCTGCCCGTGCTCCACCATGTACCGGATCCACCCGGGCTACCTCGCCTGGGTGCTCGAGGAGCTGGTCGCCGGTCGCACGCCGAACCGGATCACGGTGACCGCCGACGTCGCCGATCCCGCCCGGGTCGCCCTGGAGCGCATGCTCGCGGCGAAGCCCCCGGTGACGGTGCCCTGATGGACGCCCGCGGCGGGGCGCGCGTCCTCGTGATCGGGGGCGGGATCGCGGGGCTCACCGCGGCCCTGCACGCGCACGAGGCGGGGCACCGGGTCGAGCTCGTCGTCAAGGACGCGCTCGGCGACGGAGCCACCGGGCTCGCCCAGGGCGGCATCGCCGGAGTCTACGGTGCGGGCGACTCCCCCGCCGCGCACGCCGAGGACACCCTCGCGGCCGGCGCCGGGCTGTCGGATCCCTCCGCGGTCGACGTCCTCGTCGGCGACACCCCGTCCCGGATCGCGGAGCTGGTCGCACGCGGCGTGCCCTTCGATCGCGACCCCGAGGGGCGGCTGCTGCGCGGGCTCGAGGCCGCGCACTCCGCGGCCCGGATCGCGCACGCCGGCGGCGATGCGACGGGTGCGGCGATCTCGCGGGCCCTGTCCGTCGCGGTGCGGGACGCCGGGATCCCGGTCCGCGCGCACACCGCGCTCGTCGACCTCCTGGTCGAGGCGGGGGCCGTGCGCGGCGCACGGCTGCTCGCCGCAGGGCGGATCGAGGACGTGCGCGCCGATGCGGTGATCCTCGCGACCGGCGGGGCCGGGCAACTGTTCCGATACACGACGGCTCCCGCGGTGTGCACGGGCGACGGGATCGCCGCTGCGCTGCGGGCCGGGGCCGCGGTCGCCGATCTGGAGTTCGTGCAGTTCCATCCGACGATCCTGGCCGCGCCCGGACCCTCCTTCCTCATCTCCGAGGCCGTCCGCGGAGAGGACGCGACCCTCATCGACGATGACGGCCGGCGCTTCGCGTTCGACGTGCACCGCGACGGCGAGCTCGCCCCGCGGGACGTCGTCGCGCGGGCCATCGTCCGCCGCGCGCAGGAGCAGGGCGGGCCGGTCCGGCTGGACGCCACCGCGCTCGACGCCGACTTCCTCGCGCGGCGCTTCCCCACGATCGACCGGGTCACCCGCGAGCGCGGCTTCGACTGGGCGCGCGAGCCGATCCCGGTGACACCTGCCGCGCACTATCTCATGGGCGGCGTCGTGACGGATTCCGACGGGCGCACCACGCTGCCGGGCCTGTTCGCGGTCGGTGAGGTCGCCCGCACCGGCGTGCACGGCGCGAACCGCCTCGCCTCGAACTCGCTGCTCGAGGGCGCCGTGTTCGGCGCCAGGGCCGCGGCCGCGATCGGGACGGCGCCGTGCCGGACGTTGAGCGAGGACGCCGCAGGCGACCGGGACGAAACGCGGCCCGCCCACTTCCGGACGTTCAGCGAGGACGCCGCAGGCGACCGAGACGAAACGCGGTTGCTCGCGGCGGACGGCGTTTCGTCTCGCTTCGCTCGCTCAACGACCCCGAGTGAAACGTCCCGCTTCGCTCGCTCAACGACCCCAAGTGAAACGTCCCGCTTCGCTCGCTCAACGACCCCGAGTGAAACGTCCCGCTTCGCTCGCTCAACGACCCCGATCCTGGATCCGTTCTCCCGCCCCGCGCTGCAGGTGCTCATGTGGGACCGCGTCGGGCCGCTCCGCACCGCCGAGGGCCTCACGGAAGCCCTCGCGACCGTCCGCGCCTGGCGGACTTCCCCGCCGGCGGGGAACGATCCCGCCGCGCTCGAGGACCGCAACCTGCTCGAGGTCGCGGAGGCCATGGTCCGCGCCACCCTCGCCCGCCCGGTGTCGGTCGGCGCGCACCAGCTGGAACCCTCCCCCGCCCTGATCGGAGTCTGATGCTCACCCCCGCCCTCATCACCCGCGTCGTCGGCGCCGCCCTCGAGGAGGACGCGCCCTGGGGCGATCTGACCAGTACCGCGCTGCTGCCCGCCGACGCGACGGCGACCGCCGATCTCGTCGCCCGCGAGCCGGGGGTGCTCGCCGGCGGTGACGTGTTCGCCGCGGCGTTCGCGCTGACGGATCCGTCGACGTCCGTCGACCTGCATTTCGCCGACGGCGACGCCTTCGCGGCCGGCGACGTGCTGGCGACGGCGACCGGATCCGCGCGCAGCCTGCTCACCGCGGAGCGCGTCGCGCTGAACTTCGCGCAGCGGCTGAGCGGGATCGCCACGCTGACCGCCGCCTACGTCGCGGCCGTCGACGGCACCGGCGTCCGCATCGCCGACACCCGCAAGACGACCCCGGGTCTGCGCGCCTTCGAGCGGCACGCGGTCACGGCGGGCGGCGGCCGCAACCACCGCTTCTCGCTGTCCGATGCGGTCATGGCGAAGGACAATCACCTCGCCGTGCTCAGCCGGGGCGGGAAGGATCTCGCGTCCGCGCTGCGCGAGGCCATCGCGACGCTGCCGCACACGACCCACGTCGTGGTCGAGGTGGACCGCCTCGACCAGATCCCCGCCGTCCTCGCCGGCGGCGCGCACACGGTGCTGCTCGACAACTTCACCCTCGACGACCTGCGCGCGGGCGTCGCCCTGATCGACGGCGCCGCGACCGCCGAGGCCTCCGGCGGCGTGAACCTCGACACCGTCCGCGGCATCGCCGAGACCGGCGTCGACGTCATCTCGGTGGGCGCGCTCACGCACTCCGCGCGCGCCCTCGACCTCGGCCTGGACGTGCGGATCGACTGAGACCGTCATGCTCTACCTCGACCACGCCGCCACCTCCCCGATCCGCCCCGAGGTGCTCGAGGCGATGGCACCGTTCCTCACCCGCGCGTTCGGCAACCCGTCCAGCCATCACACGATCGGCGAGGCCGCGGCCGAGGCGCTCGAGGGCGCCCGCTCCCGGGTGGCCCACGTGCTCGGGATGCGCACGGGCGACGTGGTGTTCACGGCGGGCGGCACCGAGGCGAACAACCTCGCTGTGAAGGGCATCGTGCTGGCAGCGCTCGGTCAGGGCCGGCGGCACGTCATCACGACCCCGATCGAGCACGAGTCGATCCTGGAGTCGGTCGCGTACCTCGGCCGGTTCCACGGCGTCGAGACGACGTTCCTCCCCGTCGACGGGACGGGACGGGTGGACCCCGCCGACGTCGCGACCGCGATCCGGCCCGACACCGCACTCGTCGCGATCGGGCACGCGAACAACGAGATCGGCACCATCCAGGACGTCGCGGCGATCGTCGCGGCGGCCGGATCCGCAGGACCCGTCCCGGTGCACGTGGATGCGGTCCAGTCCGCCGGCTGGCTGCCGCTCGCGGGCCTCGGCGCCGATGCGATCGCGATCGCCGGGCACAAGCTCGGCGCGCCCAAGGGCATCGGCGCGCTGGCGGTGCGCGGACGCGTGCCGCTCGAGCCGCTCGTCCACGGCGGCGGCCAGGAGCGCGGCCGGCGCTCGGGCACCGAGAACGTCGCCGGTGCCGTCGCCCTCGCCACGGCGCTCGAACTGGCCGAGGCCGAGCGGGAGGCGACCGCCCCGCGCGTCGGCGCGGAATCCGCCCGGTTCATCGCGGGCGTGCTCGCGGCGGTGCCGTCGGCCCGGCTCACCGGCGATCCCGTGCACCGGCTCCCCGGGACCGTGAGCTTCACGTTCGCCGATGTGTCTGGCGAGGCGGTGCTGCTCGAGCTGGAGCGCCGCGGGGTCGTGTCGTCGAGCGGTTCGGCGTGCGCGGCGGGCAGCGACGACCCCTCGCACGTGCTGCTCGCGTGCGGGATCGCCCCCGCGGTCGCGCAGACGTCGGTGCGGTTCACGCTCGGCCGGGAGGGCCTGCCCGGCGACGGTCCGGAGCGGCTGGCCGCGCTCGTCGCGGAGTCCGTGGCGGCCGTCGCGGGCTGACTCCGACCGAAGACGACGTTCCGTCTCGCTCCTCGCTGGCGCTCGGTGCTCGGTGCTCGCTCAACGACCCCGTCGAAGGACCCGTCCTCATAGACTGGCCGGGTGAGTGCCCCGATCGTGACCATGATCGTTCCCGGTCGCGACATCGCGGCGTTCGTCCCGCACGCGCTCGACTCCCTGCGCGCGCAGACGATGCCCGCCTGGCGCGCGATCCTCGTCGACGACGGATCCGTCGACGCCACTGGAGAGATCTTCGACGCCGCGGCAGCCGCGGATCCGCGTTTCACGGTCGTCCGCCACGAGCCCTCCCGCGGCCTCGGCGCCGCCCGCAACACGGCCCTGGAACTCGTCGACACCCCGTACCTCGGCTTCCTGGACGGCGACGACGAGCTCGGTCCCGGCGCCCTGGAGCGGATGACCGGCACGCTCGCCGAGACCGGGAGCGATTTCGTCGCCGCGGCCTACGTCCGCTCCCGCTGGAACGGGCACCGCTACGCCCCCGGCAGGGTGCAGCCGTGGGTCGCCGCGGCGACCGATCCGGAGCGCCTCGGCACGACGGTCTTCGAGCACCCGGCGGCCGTCTCGAACATCGTGGCCTGGTCGAAGGTCAGCCGCACCGACTTCTGGCACGATCTGCGCTTCCCCGAGGGCGTCGCCTACGAGGACCAGGTCGTCGCGCAGCGGATGTACACGACCGCGCGGGCGTTCGACGTGATCCCCGACGCCGTGGTGCAGTGGCGGCTGCGCGCTGACGGATCCTCGATCACGCAGGGCAAGGACCGCCTGCCGGTGCTGCGCGACTACCTCGAGGCGCTGCGAGGCGGGATCCGCGTGCTGCACGCGGCCGGGGCGTCCGACGCCGTCGTGGCGCGCCTCGACCTCATCCTCGCGATGGATCTCGCGCCGCTGGAGCGCATCGCCGCGAGCCACAGGAACCCCGCCTACCGCGAGGCACTGGACGCCTTCCTCGACGAGCTGCGCGCCCTGCCCGAGTTCGCCCGGGCCACGCCGGATCCGACCCTCGCCGCGGCTCTGGCATGGTGAGAGGATGACCGACCGCCTGTCCTCGATGTTCTCCCTCGCCGGCCTCACCGCGATCGTCACCGGCGGATCCAGCGGCATCGGCCGCGGGATCGCGACCGGGCTCGCGCACGCCGGCGCCTCGGTCGTGATCGTCGCCCGCGGGCAGGACCGGATCGACGAGACGATCGCGGCCCTGGACGGCTGTGCGGTCGCGGGCGTCATCGGCGACCTCGGCTCCCGGGACGGCATCCGCGCCGCCGCCGAGGCCGCGGCCCGGCCCTTCGGCGAGCCGGACATCGTCGTGAACTCCGCGGGCATCAACATCCGCCCGCCGTTCGACGAGATCACGATCGACGACTGGGACGCCACGATGACCGTCAACCTGGAGGCGCCGTTCCTGCTCGGCCAGCGCTTCGGGCCCGGCATGGCCGAACGCGGCTACGGCCGGATGATCCACGTCAGCTCGCAGCAGGCGCACCGCGCGTTCGTCACGAGCGGGATCTACGGCGTCTCGAAGGGCGGGCTGGAGTCCCTCATGCGTTCACAGGCCGAGGCGTGGTCGTCGCGCGGCGTCACGAGCAACACCCTCGTGCCCGGCTTCGTGCTGACCCCGCTGAACGCGCGACTGCAGGAGGACCCGGCGCGGATCGCCGAGCTCGCGGCCCGTACGATGGTCGGCCGCAACGGCCTGCCCGAGGACTTCGCCGGCCCCGCGGTGTTCCTCGCCGGCCGCTCCTCGGGCTACGTCACCGGCCAGTCGATCTTCGTCGACGGCGGGCTCTCGGTGCACTGAACGCGGTGCAATACCGGTCGTTGAGCGAGGACGGCGAAGCCGACCGAGACGACACGCGCCGGATCCCGGGACGCTACGCCGACGCCAGGTCGTCCCCGATCTTCGCCGCGGCGACCTGCTGCGCCGCGAGATCCGCGTAGAGGCCGCCGAGCGCGAGCAGCTCGGCGTGCGTACCGGACTCGATGATCCGCCCCTCCTCCACGACGTGGATGACGTCCGCGCCGATCACGGTCGACAGCCGGTGCGCGATCGTGAGCGTGGTGCGCCCCTTCGCCGCCTCGTCCAACGCCTCCTGCACGACCCGCTCCGAGACGGTGTCGAGCGCGGACGTCGCCTCGTCCAGGAGCAGGACGGGCGGATCCTTCAGCAGCACCCGCGCGATCGCGATCCGCTGCTTCTCGCCGCCGGAGAGGCGGTAGCCGCGCTCCCCCACCACCGTGTCGTAGCCGTCCTCGAAGCTCATGATCACGTGGTGGATGTTCGCCGCCGTGCACGCGGCGACGAGCTCGTCGTCGGTCGCGTCCGGCTTGGCGTAGACCAGGTTCTCCCGGATCGAGGCGTGGAACAGGTACGTCTCCTGCGACACGATCCCGATCTCGTCGACGATCGACTCCTGGGTGAGCGCGCGCACGTCGGCGCCGTCGAAGAGCACCGCCCCGCCCGTCGCCTCGTACAGCCGCGGCGCGAGATAGAGGATCGTCGTCTTGCCCGCGCCGGAGGGCCCGACGAACGCGACGTGCTGGCCCGGGTCGGCCGTGAACGAGATGCCTTGCAGGATGTCGCGGGACGAGGGCGCGGAGTCCGGGTAGCGGAACCGCACGTCGCGGAACTCCAGCCGGCCGCGCGGCCCGGGCGCCGCCGAGGCCGGCTGCGCATCCGGGGCGTCCTGGATGTGCGGGACGAGGTCGAGGTACTCGAAGATGCGGGCGAACAGCGCCTGCGACGTCTGCACGTCGAGCGCGACGCGCATGAGCCCCATGAGCGGCATCAGCAGCCGGGCCTGCACGGTGGTGAACGCGACGATCGCGCCGGCGGTGATGGATCCGGTCCCACCCGCGACCAGCACGCCGGCGACGAGGTAGATGATCGCCGGGATGCTCGACATCAGCACCATCACGACCGCGAAGAAGCCCTGGCCGCTCATCGCCGTGCGCACCTGCAGCCGGATCTGGGTGCGGTTCTGCGCCTGATACCGCGCCGACTCGGAGCGCTGCCGGTTGAACGACTTGGACAGCAGGATCCCGGACACGCTCAGCGTCTCCTGGGTGATCGCGGTCAGCTCGGAGAGCGACTCCTGCGTCTGCGCGGCAATCCGCGCCCGCACCTGGCCGACGCGGCGCTGCACGAGCACGAGGATCGGCATGACGCAGACCGCGATGATGGTCAGCCGCCAGTCCAGCACGATCATCGCGACGAGGGAGGCGATCACGGTGACGACATTGCCGAGAATGCTCGTCACGGTGCTCGTGAGCACCCCGGACACCCCGCCGACGTCGTTCTGCAGCCGGGATTGGATGACCCCGGTCTTGGTGCGGGTGAAGAAGCCGAGCTCCATCGACTGCAGGTGCTCGAACAGGCGCACGCGGAGGTCGCCGGTCACGCTGTTGCCCACGGTCGAGGTGAGCCAGGTCTGCACGACGCCGATCCCCGCGGAGAGCAGGTAGAGCGAGATCATCGCGATCACCAGGCTCACCAGCAGGCCCAGCTGGGGGCCGATCCCGCTCTTCGGGAAGAGCGCGTCGTCGAACACCTTCTGCACGAGCAGCGGCGGCACGACGCCGAGCGCGGCGGCGAGGATCACGAGCAGGCCGGTGAGCAGGATCCGGCCGCGATAGGGCCGGAACAGCGCGACGACGCGGCGGCCGAGGTTCTCGATCTTCGGCGCCTCGGCGTTCTGCCTGCGCAGCGACGCCTCGTCGACCGGGCGGAACCCGCCGCGCGGACCACCGCCCATCCGGGCCATCATGCTCATCCGCTCAACCCCTGCCCGTGCCACCCGGCACCTCGCAAGCGTACGTCCGCCCGCCGACGTCGAGGGGCCGCAGCGAGCCGAGTCCGCTCAAGGCGCAACGGCGATCGGACCCCGATCCGTTCCGGCGGGGAATGCGATGTCGGACCCTGTGGTTACGCTGAGAGATCCGAGCAGCACCCCCGCTCGTCACCCCCGAGATCCCCCGCCGGAGGAACGCATGTCCCACGCCGAACCCACCCCGACCACGGCGCCGTCGGCGACCCCCGGAACGGGAGCGCGCCCCGCCGGCCTGATCCCCCGTCACGACATGGCCGTGATCTGGGTGCTCCTCGCCGCCGCCTTCGTCGCGATCCTCAACGAGACGACGATGAACATGGCGATCCCGCACCTCATCGACGATCTGCACATCACTCCGCTCATGGCGCAGTGGGTCACCAGCGCGTTCATGCTGACCATGGCCGTCGTGATCCCGACCACGGGCTTCCTGCTGCGGCGCTTCACCACGCGGCAGATGTTCCTCGCCGCGCTCGCGCTCTTCTCCGGCGGCACGCTGATGGCCGCACTCGCGATCGGATTCCCGATGCTGCTGGGCGCCCGGATCGTGCAGGCCTCCGGCACCGCGATCATGATGCCCCTGCTCATGACGACCGTGATGAACCTCGTGCCGCCGGCCTCCCGCGGGCGGATGATGGGCCGCGTCAGCATCGTCATCTCGCTCGCCCCGGCGATCGGGCCGACGCTCGCGGGCGTCCTGCTCGACCACTTCACCTGGCGTGCCATCTTCGTGGTCGTGCTGCCGATCGCGCTCGTCGCGATGGCCATCGGCTGGCGCTGGCTGACGAACGTGGGCGAGCAGACGCACGCGCCGCTGGACGTGCTGTCGGTGGTGCTGTCGGCGTTCGGCTTCGGCGGGCTGGTGTTCGGCCTCAGCCAGATCGGCGCGCTGGCCGGCGGCTCCGGATCGGCCCTGCCGATGATGATCGCGCTGGGCGTCGGCGTCGTCGGGCTGGCGGTGTTCCTGTGGCGCCAGGTCCTGCTGCAGCGCAAGGACGACGCGCTGCTGGACCTGCGCGTCTTCGCCTCCCGCGACTTCTCGCTGTCGATGGTGCAGATGTTCCTGCTGTCCGTGGCGTTCTTCGGCGCGATCACCGTGCTGCCGCTGTTCCTGCAGAAGGGACTGTCCCTCGGCACGACCGAGGCGGGTCTCGTGGTGCTGCCGGGTGCGCTCGCGATGGGTCTGCTCGGACCGGTCATCGGGCGGATCTACGATGCCCGCGGCACCCGGATCCTGCTGATCCCCGGGTCGATCCTCGCGACGGCGATGCTGTGGCTGTACACGACGCTCAGCACCGCGACCCCGGTCTGGGTCGTGCTCATCGCGCAGACGCTGCTGTCGATGGGTCTCGCACTGTCGTTCACGCCGCTGTTCACGGCGTCGCTGGCCTCGCTGACGCCGAAGTTCTACTCCTACGGCAGCGCGGTGATCGGCACGGTCCAGCAGGTGGCGGGAGCTGCCGGCATCGCGGTCATGATCGCCGTGTTCACGGTTGTCGTGAACGCGAACGGCGGCACCGAGGTGCCGCACGCCGTGGCCGCCGGTTCGCGGATGACGTTCGTGATCGCTGCGGTGATCGCGACGATCACGATCATCGGCGCCTTCATCATCCGCAAGCCCGAGGACAACTCCGAGCACGCCGACGAGGAGGGCGCCGTCCCGGCGATGCACTGACTCCGAGGCGTCCCGCTGCGGATCCGCTCGGATCCGTCTGCGCGGGCGTCAGTCCTTCGCGCCGGGCAGGCGGCAGAAGCCGTCGACGCAGAGGCCCGCGTCGGCGCCGTCGAGCCCGGGCAGGACCGTCAGACCGAGCGGAGCCCCGGCCCGCGGAGCCGTGCGCTCGGCGTCGGCGGGGGTCTGCTGAGCGTTCTCGGCTGCGGTGGTCATCCCTCGATGCTACGCCCGTCCGCGAGCGCGAGCTCGGCCCAGGCATCCGCCCCTCCGCGGGGCGCATCAGCCGCGCCCTGCCGGCCCTCGCCGTGCCGCTGGACGAGAGGCCGGGGATGGATCCCGAAACGGCCGCCGCGCTGGTGCGGATCGCGCGCTGATCCGCCGACGCGCCCGGCCGCGCCGCCACGTGGGAAGGTCCTCCGAATACCCGCGATCAGGTTGAGACCCGGCGCGCGAGAAGGCATCGTTGCCCGGACATGTCGTGACCGCGACATGTCCGCTACCGGAAGGAGTGCCTCGTGCTCACCTTGACCGACAACGCCACTGCGCTGGTCACCACGCTCGTCCGTCGTCGCACCGACACGGAGGGAGCGGGGCTGCGCATCCACACCGCCGACGCGCCGGGACAGGCGGGGGAACCGCGCCTCGCCGCCGACGTCGTCGTCTCGCCGGAACCCGACGATCAGATCCTGGATCTGCCCGGCGCCCCCGTCTTCCTCGAGGGGGAGGCGGCGATCGTCCTCGACGACAAGGTCCTCGACGCGAACGTGGACGAGGAGGGCTCCGTGTCCTTCTCCCTGCTTCCGCAGACCGCCTGACCCGGTTCGCCCGGGTTCGCAGAGGGCGTCCGCCGCACGGCGGGCGCCCTCTGCGCGTCTGCAGGTCCGACGCGCGGAAGTCCGCGTCGGCCCGGAGTCAGCCCAGCCCGGTGACGAGGTTGATGATCGTGCCGAGGATCAGCGCCCCGAACACGTACGCGATCGTCGTCTGGGCGATGACGATGCGGCGGATCGCGTTGCGGGTCACGTTGGTGTCGGCCACCTGATAGGTCATGCCGAGGCCGACCGAGAAGTATGCGAAGTCGGTGTACTGCGGTTCTTCGTCCTGGTTGAAGATGATCCCGCCGACGCCGTCGTAGTAGATCCGCGCGTAGCGCAGCATGTAGTCGGCCTGGATGAGCCCCCACGACGCGGCGACGCTCAGCACCGCGATCCCGGCGAGCGCGAACTGCGTCCACCCCGTCGCATGCCGTGCCTGCAGCACCACGACGAGCACGGCCGCGATGCTCACGAAGCTCCCGGTCACGGCGATCAGCCGCGCCGTGCGACGACCCGGGTCCTCGGTCGTCGCGTGCAGGCGGGTCTGCACCGCGTCCATGTGCCAGGTGACGAGCAGGATCCACACCGTGCTGACGAGCGCGAGCATGCCCCAGGCGGCGAGGATCCCCGCCGCCACGCCGTAGAACCAGCCGGCGAGCAGTCCCACCAGGACGCCGACGACGATCGACACGAGCGCGCGCACCCGCCAACCGTGGTGCGCAGGCAGTCGGTTCCGGGAGAGGTCGCTCATCCCCGCATGCTAACGCCGGATCAGACCGGAAGATGTGCGCCGTCGAGGGCCTGCCCGAGCAGCGACAGCCAGAGCATGAAGAACAGCAGAGTGGACGCGCAGCCGAGTGCTCCGATGATCATCGCCCACCGCGCGAGGCCCGCACCGCTCTCCCCCGTCGCCCCTCCGCGGAGCTGGCGGATCGCGAGGATCCCGAGCACGAGGCCGGCAACGGGGATCACGAACACGCAGACGAAGCCGACGAGGGCCAGCGTGTTCGTCTTCGGTGGCAGCGGGACGGGAGCGGTCATGGACAACAGATACCAGACCGCGTGGCCTGGGCGGGGAGATCGGGGCGGAACCGGCTCACGCCCCGGAGGATGCTTCGTCGCCCTGGCACGCCGGGCAGAGCTGCGCCGACGCCCCGCCGAAGACGTGGTCGACGATCGTCGTCCCGCACACCGGGCAGGCTTCCCCACCGCGTCCGTGCACGGCCATCGCGGCGACCTTGGCCGCCTTGAGCTGGTCGAGCGGCAGACCCCGACGATCCGCGACCGCGCCGCGGAGGATCTCGGCGGTCGCCGTGTACAGCCGCTCACGGTCGTCGTCCGCAAGCACTGCGGCGTGCACGGTCGGCGAGAGCTTCGCGCGATGCAGGATCTCGTCCGAGTAGGCGTTGCCGATGCCGGCGAGCGAGGTCTGCTCCTGCAGCAGGGCCTTGATCTGCTTGCGCCGCCGTCCCAGTGCCGCGTCCAGATCCTCCCGGGAGAAGTCGGCCGAGATCGGATCCGGTCCGAGCGCGGCGATTCCCGGGACGTCGGCCGGCGCGTCCACGACCCACGCGGCCACGGCGAGGAAGTCCCCCGTCTCGACGATCTCCATCGCGTCGCCGTCATCGAGGGCGATCCGGGCCACGAGCGGCGCGGGAGTCTCGGCGAACGGACCGCCGCTCGGCTGCCAGCGGATCCACCCGTTGCGGCCGAAGCTCACAACGAGACAGCCCGCCCCGGTGTCGAAACCGACGTACTTCCCGTACCGGCGGACGGCGGTCATCCGGGCGCCGGTCAGGCCGGTGAGCGGCCGCCCCCGCGTCTTGACGATCCGGGGATCCACCCCGTCCACGCCCGCGATGACACGACCGCTCACCCGCTCATCGAGGAACTCGACGAGCGCCTGCACCTCCGGCGACTCCGGCATGCGCCCATCCTGGCACGCACCGCCGACATCCGCCCCGCGCGTGCCCTGCGCGGTCCGGCTCAGCTGCCGCGGTACGTGGAGTACGCGAACGGGCTCAGCAGCAGCGGCACGTGGTAGTGCTGCGTGTTGTCCGGCAGGGTGAACTCGATCGTGATCGATGGGTAGAACGTGTCGATCTTCTGCTTGGCGAAGTAGTCGCCGGTCTGGAACGTCAGCCGGTACACGCCGGGGTCGAGTGTCTTCGGGCCGAGGTCGTCGATCCGGCCGTCGGAGTTCGTGACGCCGTCGGCGACCTTCTGCCAGCCGTTGCCGTCGTCGTTGCCCTTCTTCGCCTCGAGTGTGACAGGGACACCTCCGGCGGGCTTGCCCTTGCCGGTGTCCAGGATGTGCGTGCTGATCTGGCTGCGATCGGCCGTCGCCGCGACGGCGGCCGCCGGTACCACCTTCGGAGCCGGCGCGGATGCCGCTCCCGCCATGCCGGAGCAGGCCGCCAGCGCCAGTGCCAGCGGGGCTGCGATGAGGGCGGCGGCGAGGGTTCTGCGTGCGTTTGTCATCGTATGGATCTCCTCTTCTCGTGCGTCGTCGCATCGTGAATGAGCGAGCCTACGGATTTCCTATGGAGAATCTGAACCCCGTGTAATATTTCGGAATGCCGGTTGGCGGAACGCCGCGCCGACATGGCGTCTAAGACGGATGCCGGGTTCCCCCGCGCACCCGTCGCCGCGTGAGCACCGATAGCCATCCCCACCATTTGTTCCCGTAGTAGACCACAGCCCCCACACCCCAGATGACGCAGGCGGACATGACAAAGGGTGCGATCGCCAGAACGAACTCGGTGTGAACGACGGCGTCATCCGGCGGACTTTCGTCAGGTCGGTATACGGCGCGGGCAGTGCCGTCTTCCGCCGGCCACCCATCGAGGTCGGTATTCCGCAATCGGACAGCACCGTCATCGCTTGTCCAATGTCCGACGCTGGAGCACCCACCTTTGCTGCGCGGACGGCAATATTCCTCGACGTAATCGCCCCAGATGTTCTGCCCGTCCGCAAGGGCGGTCCATCGGATCCACAGGACGACCATGAAGATGACGAAGACTGCCCAGAAGGCGATGAGCGCTCCGCGTCCTGCCTGGCCGATCCGACTCCAGATCGAGGCCCGCGATCTCGTCCGCGATCGCTTCGGAGGTACAGGATCCACGGCTACGCCATCCGTATCTGAATCAGGGCGCCCGCCGACCACACCGCGAGCGAGGGCACCGTGACCCCGAGGTCACTGATGGTCAGTCCCAGGCGAGGTAGTCCTCGATGGCGAAGGCGGTGTCGACCGGGTCGCTCACGGGGAACAGGTGACCGCCGCCCTCGATCGTCACGACGCTCGCCCGCTCGGACATCGCATCGCGCAGCTTCTCGCCGTTGGCGGCGGGCATGACCTCGTCCGCGGATCCCTGGATGATCAGGACCGGCACGGACGGAGCGATCGGCGCATCCACGTCCTCGACGCCGAGCAGCAGCACGCCCAGCGCGCGATCGGTGCGCTGCGCGGAGAGCGTGCGCGCGACCGTCCCGCCCACGCCGTGACCGCCGATCCAGGTCGCGCCGATGCCGACATGGTCCATGACGTCGCTGGCGTCCGCCGCCCACTCCTCGACGGAGACGTCCCCGGAGCCCCGGGAGCCGATGCGCAGCACGCGGATCCCCTCACCCGCGAGGATGTGGGCGACCGAGCCGAGCGCGCCGCCTTCGAGACCACGACCGGGGATGAGCACCAGCGCGGGACCGTCGCCCTCCGACATCTCGTCGACGTACGGGATCGCGCGCCCCTCCGGCTCGAAGACGCTGTTCTCGATCTCGGTGCTCTCGGTCACTGTTCGCGGGGTCCTCTCGAAGTCGTCGCCGTCGTGCCCGCGGAGACCCCTGGAGGGCTCGGAAACGCGGGCACCCGACCCCGATATCGTACCGAGTCGCACCTGAGCTCCCGCCGATCAGGAGGGGCGCCGGCCGTGGTCCTCGACGTCGGGTTCGGCTCGGAGCTCGTCCGCGATCTCCTCCTCGGGACGCGGCGCGATCGTCTCGTCCTCTTCGAGTTCGGGGATCGAGGGCTCCCCCGGCGCGGGAATGTGCGGAGGAGGTGACGGCACTTCGGCTGCGGGCATCGCGGTGGCTCCTCTCGTCGGCATCGTCAGCGTACGCCGGTGCCGGGATCCGGCGCCATCGTCCGGTGGATCCGACTCGGGAACCGGTCGCTACCGCGCCGATCCGCTGTCGGCGATGCGGACGTACTGACCGCTGGGGTCGAAGACGCGGAAATCCGTCGATCCCCAGGGCCGCTGCTGGAGCGGATCGGCGATCGGCCAGTCCGCTGCGACGACGCGGGCGTGCTCGCCACGGACGTCGTCGACGCGCAACACGATCTCGCTGCCGGCGGGAGGTCTGCGGGGGATCAGAGGGGCGTCTGCATGGCGGCTGCAGCCGACCCGCAGGCCGTCTCTCACCACGGTGACGTAGTCGGCGCTCGCGTCCTCGTCACGGCGGAACCCGAGCACGGCGACGTAGAAGTCCGCCACGACGTCGACATCAGGATGAAACACCTCGTAGCCGAACTCCATCGCGCTCCTCCCTTGCACCGCTACCGACTGCACAGGAACCGGGGCGACGAGACGTTAAGGCTTCGAGCGTATCCACATCGCTGAGAACGGGATGCCGCATACCGGCCGTGCCCGTGAACCGGCCGGCGTCGGAGGCGCCTCGTACCCTCGATGCATGGCGACCCTCGACGATCTGCGCGCCGTGGCCGCGCGGCTCCCTGGTAGTGAGGAACGTGCGACGACGGGCGGTGCGGCGTGGTTCGTACGAAACAAGCTGTACGCGTGGGAGTGCTACCCGTGGCCGAGCATCCCTGACCAGGTCCGTGCGATCGTCGCATCGGAACTCGTGGTCGGCGTGAAGATCGCCGACGCGGATGACGCGCTCGCCCTCCGCGAGATGGAGCCCAGCGTCTTCCTTCCAGCGACGACCCGCTGGGGCGAGCCCAAGATCGCGTTCCGCATGGCGGCGATCGACCCCGGGCACTTCGCCGAGCTCGTGACCGAAGCATGGCGGGTGCAGGCTCCAAACTACCTGCGCCGCGAGTTTGATGCATCGATGACGCGCAGAAGCAGCAGTTCTGGCAGCGCATGACAGCGCTCGTGGACGAGTTCGACACGGACAGGTCCGGCCCGTCGAAGCGTCACACGTTGAAGCGGAACTCCACCGGGTTACGTCTCCGAGCAACCTCCAAGGAGGCACGGCCGTTGCTTCAGAGCCCACGTTCGGTGTCGAGCCACTCGGCGTCATTCCACACCACGGGCATTGCACCCACCGGTTCGAAGGCCAACCGCGGATCGTTCGACTGCACAAGGCAAATGATCCGATGACCAATCAGCATCGCGGATCGAGCTCGGGTCGCGACGATATCGAGCATGATCTGCGCAGTTCGGCGATCTCGCTCGGCGAAGGCATCGAATGCCCTCAACGCAATCACCAGACCCGTGTCCGTGGCGGCATCCCAGCCGTAGCTTCCCGAAGCGACGTCGCTCATGCAGTCGTTCAGTGCATCAAGGTCCCGCCCGGAATAATCGGGGAAGCCGAACTGGGATGCGACATCCTCACACATCTCGGCATCCGAAGACCACGCACGAGCATCGAATTCGACCACCTGATACGCGCGCGATCGCAGGCCATCAAGGCTGTCGTCGAGCAAAGACGACTGCCAGAACATGGTGACGAAGCCATCCCGCACGAGACGAAAGTCCATTGGGTGCGTTGTCTCTGCATCGGCATCCCATATAGCCATGAAAGGACTCTAACGATTAGCGTGGGCGGGTCGTAACGTCACGTCTGGACAGCACGCCGCGGCCCAGCACAGAGCGTCGATCACACGTTGAAGCGGAACTCCACCGAGTTACGTCACCGATAAGCATCACAGAGCACGATCCGGCCTCGACGCTGGCCCCAGGAGCGGCTGGGCCGTCGGCGGATTGCGATAACCGATGTCCCAGGGGAAGTTGTCGTTAGAGTCCGGCCACACCATCTGAAGTGCTTCGAAGTCGCCAAGCATCCTTCCAGCCGCAGTAAGCCCACTGCGGTCCTCGACTCGGATGAACGCCACCGAACCCGACTCTGTGAGCGCCTCCGTACGATCACCGGCGCGGAAGGCTCCGCTCGAATCCTGCTCGTCGACCGCATTTCTGATGAAGACGTCAGCTACCTCAGCAGGCAGACCGGTTATCAGGAGTTCGTCCCAGCCTTTTGCCGTCAAACCCACGGTGTAGGAGAACGGTGCAGCGGACGAGTTTCCCAGCACGTGCCTGATCGCCCAGCCGTGGGCGTCGACCATCCGTCTCAGCTCTGCGAATGCGCGCTCACCCGGATCCATGCCCCAACCGTAGCGCCGTACGCCACGATCGCGAGCAAGCTGCCGCCGTTCACCTCCCGGGACGAGAGAGGACGGCCGCTAGAAGTCCGCCACGACGTCGACATCAGGATGGAACACCTCGTAGCCGAAGTCCATCGCCGCCTTCCCTTGCACCATTGCCTGCATCGTGGGCCTCGGAGCCGACGACTCGATGAAACAGAACTCCACCACGTCAGGACAGCATCGGGTCGTCGTTCAGCGCAAACGTGCCTGACCGGCCGACGCGATCTATCGCGGTGCTGCGGGCATTCATCTGCGAACATGGCGTCATGTCCCGCACAGCCGCGCTCGGCACGACCCTCGCCGTCCTCTCCATCGCCGCGGTAGCGCTGGCCGGGTGCTCCACCACGACAGCATCGCAGGCTGCCGACTCGACGCAGAAGCCTGCAAGTCAAGCGCCGGAACCGAGCCCAGCACCCACCTCAGCCGCGGCTGCCGCCGACGCCTGCACCAAGCCCGCCTCGATCAACCTCGCCCCCGCAGGCGCACGCGTCACCGGCGACCTCGTGGACCGAGGCGCGCGCGAGTTCGCTGTGGGCACCGTGGGCCGCGACAACAAGGGCCGCATCGTGTCCTACACCGTCGCGCCAAATGATGTGGCCGCCGTGGTCGGCGAGCGGCTCTGCATCGAGAACGGGCAGGCGCTGTCAGTGTTGAACCACACACGCACCATCCATCCCGGCCAGGTATTGCGGCTCAACCCCGACCCGCAGATTCGGTACATCCCGTATTACAACCCCTGGAACGCGCCTGCTGGGTTCAAGCAGATTCCGTATCAAGAGGCCATCGAGGCGATGGGCACAGCGGCCGACGAGGGCGACCTGGAAACCATGCGCCGCATCTGGACCCGCACGCTCTCCGGCATGTTCACCGACCCTGCCGACATCCAGGCGATCCAACAAGCGCTTGACGCTGGTGACCTCGGCGTGCTGAGCCAGATGTTCTCCTGACGCCGGCGGACCGCTACGTGCCTACACGTTGAGGCGGCATCTCCACTCTGTTCCGCCCCGAATCACTGATGGCGGCCTAGAGGTCGATAAGGGAAGCGTCGTGCCACACGTCCTCGTGGCCTGGCGCAATGAGGAATCGAGAGCCAGGCACGCCCTCCAGAAGGCGCGGAAGCGCAGGATCGAGTCCGATCAGATGAGCCAGGTGGCAGGGTTGGAAGAAGTCTTCCTCGTCTGCCAGCTCGCCCGCCCAGACATACCAGCCGCTCGTGCCCGGCGTCGGGGGATGTCGTAGGCCATGGAGCGGCCAGTCCCATGTGCCCAGCAGAATCGACGCGGACACACCCGCCTTCTGATTCAAGTCCATGGCTAAATGCCTACACGTTGAAGCGGAACTCCACGACGTCGCCGTCCTGCATGACGTAGTCCTTGCCCTCCAGGCGGGCCTTGCCCTTGGAGCGGGCCTCGACGACGGATCCGGTCGCGACCAGGTCCTCGAACGAGATGACCTCCGCCTTGATGAAGCCCTTTTCGAAGTCCGTGTGGATCACGCCGGCCGCCTGCGGGGCCTTGTCGCCCTTGTGGATCGTCCAGGCGCGGGCCTCCTTGGGGCCGGCGGTGAGGTAGGTCTGCAGGCCGAGGGTGTCGAAGCCGATGCGCGCGAGCTGGTCGAGGCCCGACTCGTCCTGGCCGGTCGAGGCGAGCAGCTCCGCGGCGTCCTCGGGGTCGAGGTCGATGAGCTCCGACTCGATCTTCGCGTCGAGGAAGATGGCCTTCGCCGGGGCGACCAGCTCGGCGAGCTCGGCCTTGCGGTCGGCGTCGGTGAGGACGCCCTCGTCGACGTTGAAGACGAAGATGACGGGCTTGGAGGTGAGCAGGCCCAGCTCCTTGATCGGGGCGAGGTCGATGCCGCTCGTGGACAGCAGCTGCCCGCGCTCGAGCGCGTCCTGCGCGGCCTTGGCCGTCTCCAGGACGACCGGATCCGCCTTCTTGCCGCGCACCTCCTTCTCGATGCGCACGACCGCCTTCTCGAGCGTCTGCAGGTCGGCGAGCATGAGCTCGGCGTTGATCGTCTCGAGGTCGTTCTTCGGGTCGATCTCGCCGTCGACGTGCACCACGTCGTCGTCGGCGAAGCCGCGGACGACCTGCGCGATCGCGTCGGCCTCGCGGATGTTCGCGAGGAACTGGTTGCCCAGGCCCTCGCCCACGCTCGCACCGCGGACGATGCCGGCGATGTCGACGAACGACACCGTCGCGGGCAGGATCCGCTCGCTGCCGAAGATCTCGGCGAGCTTGTTCAGCCGCACGTCGGGCAGGTTCACCACGCCGACGTTCGGCTCGATCGTCGCGAACGGGTAGTTCGCCGCGAGCACGTCGTTCTTGGTGAGGGCGTTGAAGAGGGTGGACTTGCCGACGTTGGGCAGTCCGACGATTCCGATGGTGAGAGCCACGGACGACGATTCTACCGGGGGCGCCCGGCCCTTCAGGACGCGCGGATCGCCCGGTAGGCCACGGTGAGGTACGGCATCGCCAGCGTCGAGCCTTCGACGAGCCCCAGCTCGTCGAACAGGGCGTCCATGCCCCGCTCGATCCGGGCCTTCTCCTCGTCCGGCGCGGTGATGATGTAGCTCCGGGAGCGGGCCATCGCGTGCAACTCAGCGCGGGTCATCGGCCGGGACCACTCCCAGCGGCGCTCCTCGAGCGGCCCGAACGGCTCGAACACGGCCACGCCGTCCTCGGCGATCATCTGCTCGGCGGGGCTGCCCATCATGATGCCGCTCAGCCGGCGCACCCAGTCGGTCCGCTCGTCGCGGACGTTCCAGATCAACCCCAGCACGCCGCCGGGCCGGACGACGCGGCCGATCTCGCGGGAGGCCGCGACCGGATCCACCCAGTGCCACGCCTGCCCCAGGACCGCCGCGTCGGCGACGCCGTCGGCGAGCGGCAGCTCCTCCGCGGTGCCGACCAGCCCGGGGACGTCCGGCGCGCTCGTGTGCAGTGCGGCGAGCATCTGCGCGTCGGGGTCCACCGCGGTCACGCTCGTGTCGCCGAGTGCGAGCACGCCGCGGGTGAGCTTGCCGGTGCCGGCGCCGATGTCGACGATGCTCCGCGTATCGCCCGCCACCCCCTCGAGCATCCAGGCGACCGCCGCCGCCGGATACTCGGGGCGTCCCTGCTCGTAGCTCGAGGTCTCGGATCCGAAGCTGGTGGCGCGTGCGGTCATGGCTCGACCCTACGCTTCCGGATCGGGTGCTCCGCGGCGCGCCTGGGCACCCGGACGCCCCCGCGGCCGCAGGGTGGATGCGTGGCCCTGGACTTCACCGCGATCGACTTCGAAACGGCGAACTCCTCCCCCGCCTCCGCCTGCTCGGTCGGCCTCGTCCGGGTGCGGGGCGGCGTCGTGGTGGCCCAGACCGGATGGCTGATCCGCCCGCCCGCAGGCCACGACGAGTTCCAGGAGTGGAACGTGCGGATCCACGGGATCGAGCCGCATCAGGTCGCCGACGCCGCGACCTGGAGCGAGCAGCTCGACCGGCTCTGCGCATTCGCCGGCGCCGACGTGCTCGTCGCGCACAACGCCGGCTTCGACCTCAACGTGATCCGCCGTGCCTGCGAGGCGACTGGCGACGACTGCCCGCCCTACCAGTCGCTGTGCAGCCTCGCCGTCGCGCGCAAGGTCTACGACCTCGCCTCCTACAAGCTCCCCGTCGCCGCCGAGGCCGCCGGGTTCGGCGCCTTCCCGCACCACGACGCGCTCGCCGACGCCCGTGCCTGCGCGCAGATCGTCATCGACGCGGCCCGGCGCACCGGGTCCGCCTCGGTCTTCGAGCTCGCCGATGCGGTCGGCGTCCGGCTCGCGGATCCGCTCGTCGCAGCCGCGTCGGCGAAGGTCCGCGCGGCGGCCTGACGCGCTCGACGCGCGCCGTCGTGCCGATGTCGGTGGCCCCTCACATGATGGGGGCATGGAACCGATCGCACTGCTCATCGCCGTCCTCGCCGCCGTGGTCGGGCTGGCGCTCGGCTGGTATCTGGGCCGCACGCGGGGCGCGACCGAGCTCGCCCGCGCCGAGGCCGCGCTCGCTGCGGCGCAGGAGGACCGCGACCGGCAGAACGACCTTTATCGCGACGCCGTCGAGCACTCCCGCCGTGAGCAGCACGAGGCCGCCGAACGCGCCCGGCAGGAGAGCGCCGTGCTGCAGGCCCTCGCGCCGGTGCGGGAGAGCCTGCACCGCATGCAGCAGACGGTGACGGTGCTGGAGCGCGAGCGACAGGAACAGTTCGGTCTGCTCAGCGAGCAGCTGCGCCGCTCCGAGGAGAACGGCGAGGCGCTGCGTTCGACCACCGAGTCGCTCGCCGGCGCCCTGCGCTCCACGTCCGCCCGCGGCGTGTGGGGCGAGACCCAGCTGCGCCGGGTCGTGGAGGCGGCGGGCCTCACCCGGCACGTGGACTTCGACCTGCAGACGACGATCCGTTCCGATGCCGGCCAGGGTCGGCCCGACATGGTGATCCGGCTCGCCGGCGGCGCCTCGATCGCCGTCGACGCGAAGGCCCCGCTGGACGCGTTCCTCGCCGCGGGGGCACTCGGATCCGAGGATCCGCAGCGGCGCACGCTGATGCAGCAGCACGTGAAGGCGGTCCGCGCGCACGTGGACGCCCTGGCGAAGAAGGCGTACTGGTCGGGCCTCGATGTCAGCCCCGAGTTCGTGATCTGCTTCCTGCCGAGCGAGTCGCTGTTGTCGGCCGCGCTGGACGAGGATCCGGCTCTCCTCGACTACGCCTTCGGCAAGCGGGTGGCCCTGGCCACCCCGGTGAACCTGTGGGCGGTGCTGAAGACCGTCGCCTACACGTGGAAGCAGCAGGAGCTGTCGGCGGAGGCGGCCGTACTGCTCGACCTCGGCACGCAGCTCTACGACCGCCTGGGCGTCCTCGCCGGGCACGCCGACGATCTGCGCAAGGCGCTGGAGCGGACCGTCGACAGCTACAACCGCTTCGCGGGGTCGCTGGAGAGTCGTGTCCTGGTCACGGCGCGGCGTTTCCCCGGGGTCGACGCGCACGCGCTGACAGCGCCCGCGACCGTGACGCAGTCGCCCCGGCGGTTCACGGCCGAGGAGCTCGCGCCCGGCACCGCGACAGCGCTGCAGGCGGATCTCGGCGAACTGCGCGAACGCCTCGACGAGGCGGATCAGGAGGCAGGGGTCACGCGCTCCCGGGAACCCCGCTGAGCAGGGCGACGACGATTCCGGAGAAGAGGACGAACGCGCCGATCATCCACCAGGCGCTGATCTCGTGGCTCTCGTCGCGACGGACGCGGAACAGCACGTCGGGTCGGCGGGCGGCATCCATCTCGACGATCTTGACACTTCCCGTGTCGGTGATCGTCTCCTGACGGTAGATGTTCTCGGAAGCCATCCCGCTCGCCCTCCTGCTCCGCGCGCCGGATCGGCGCCCCCTCCATTGTGCCAGGTGACGCCGAACGGTTGCGGAATGCGACCAGGTCGTTATCCGGTCGCGCGGCCGCGCGACCGGAATCAAGGCCGGTCAGTCGAGCACGAAAAGCCCGGTCAGAGCCACTTCGAGACGAGGTGGTCGGAGGCGACCCGGCGCAGCGTCCCCGAGGCGCTGCGCAGCACGACGCTCTCGGTGTACAGGTAGTCGCCGTCGCGGCGCACACCCGCGACGAGCTGGCCGTCGGTGACCCCGGTCGCGACGAAGATCGTGTTGTTGCCCCTCACGAGGTCGTCCGCCTCGTAGACCTTGTCCATGTCGAGGCCGGCGTCGATGCCGCGCTGACGCTCGTCGTCGTCGCGCGGCCACAGCCGGCCCTGGATGTGCCCGCCGAGCGCCTTGATCGCGCAGGCGGTGACGATGCCCTCGGGGCTGCCGCCGACGCCGATGCACATGTCGGTGCGGGCGTCGTGCCGGGCCGCGTTGATGCCGCCGGCGACGTCGCCGTCCGACATCAGGCGGGTGCCGGCGCCCGCGTCGCGGATGTCCTGGATGAGCTGGTCGTGACGCGGACGGTTCAGCACCGAGACGACGATCTCCTCGACGGGCTTGCCGAGCGCGGCCGCGAGGCGGCGGATGTTCTCGCCGACGGGGAGGCGGATGTCGACGACGCCGACGCCGGCGGGGCCGGTGACGAGCTTGTCCATGTAGAAGACGCTGGACGCGTCGAGCATCGTGCCGCGGTCGGATACCGCGATCACGGAGAGCGCGTTCTGACGGCCGGCGGCGGTGAGCGAGGTGCCGTCGATCGGATCGACCGCGATGTCGCACTGCGGGCCCTTGCCCGTGCCCACGTGCTCGCCGTTGAAGAGCATCGGGGCGTTGTCCTTCTCGCCCTCGCCGATGACCACGCGGCCGTCGAAGTCGACCGTGCCGAGGAAGGCGCGCATCGCGTCGACGGCGGCCCCGTCCGCGGCCTCCTTCGCGCCGCGCCCGATGAACGGGACGGCTCGGATCGCCGCCGCCTCCGTGGCGCGGACGAGCTCCAGCGCGAGGTTGCGGTCGGGGCTGAGGGGGCTGAGATCGGCCGTGAGACTCACCATGGCCCCCATGCTAGGGGCCGTGGGCGGGCGGATCCGAACAAAACGGCATCAATATGTCGAAAGATCTCCGCTTCTTGCACAGCCTGAAGATCCGCCCGCTGAAACCTCCCGACGCGCGCTCGAAAACGCGGATCCTACGCGGCTAGAGTGACTGAGAACCCGTCGTCCAGCACAGGAGATGCCATGCCCGTCGCCACCCCGGATCAGTACGCCGAAATGCTCGACCGCGCGAAGGCAGGCGGTTTCGCCTACCCCGCGTTCAACGTCTCCAGCTCGCAGACGATCCACGCCGTGCTGCAGGGCCTGACCGAGGCGGGATCCGACGGCATCATCCAGGTCACCACGGGAGGCGCCGACTACTTCGCCGGCCAGACCGTCAAGGCCCGCGCCACCGGGGCCCTCGCCTTCGCGAAGTTCGCCACCGAGGTCGCCAAGTCGTACCCGATCACCGTGGCGCTGCACACCGACCACTGCCCGAAGGACGCCCTCGACGGCTTCGTCGAGCCGCTCATCGCGGCCAGCGAGGAAGAGGTCCGCGCGGGCCGCAACCCGATCTTCCAGTCGCACATGTGGGACGGCTCGGCCGTGCCGCTCGCGGAGAACATCGAGATCGCGAAGGAGCTCCTCCCCCGGATGAGGAACATCAACGCGATCCTCGAGGTCGAGATCGGCGTCGTCGGCGGCGAGGAGGACGGCGTCGCGCACGAGGGGTCGAATGAGGCGCTCTACACGACCTTCGCGGATGTTGACCAGGCCGTGCAGGCGCTCGGCCTCGGCGACCAGGGCCGCTACATCGCCGCCCTGACCTTCGGCAACGTGCACGGCGTGTACAAGCCGGGCGGCGTGAAGCTGCGCCCGGAGCTGCTCGGCGACATCCAGCAGCAGGTCGCCGCCAAGTACGGCACCGGCCCGAAGCCGCTGGACCTCGTCTTCCACGGCGGATCCGGATCCTCCGACGCCGAGATCGCCCTCGCGGTCGCGAACGGCGTCATCAAGATGAACATCGACACGGACACGCAGTACGCGTTCACGCGCTCGATCGCCGGCTACATGCTTTCGAACTACGACGGCGTGCTCAAGGTCGACGGCGAGGTCGGCAACAAGAAGCAGTACGACCCTCGCGCCTGGGGCAAGGTCGCGGAGTCGGCGATGGCCGCCCGCGTCGTCGAGTCCACCCGCCAGCTCGGCTCGTACGGCCAGTCGCAGAGCTGACCCGCACCGAAAGCACAGGGGCGCCGCCGGGATCCACCCCGACGACGCCCCTGGCGTCTCAGCGCCGTGACCGTCCTGCGGTCGCCCTCAGCGGAGGTCCCGGCTCAGCACCACCGTTCCGCTCGGGTCGCGGATCTCGACGGTCCGGATGTCGGACATGCGCTCGGCCGTGCCCGCCGACAGACGCGCCGTCGCTCCCGGCGTGACGTTCCAGGTGGACAGGGGGATCGTCGTGCCGTCCGCGGCGACCAGGACCAGGGCGTACGCGCCCTTCGCCACCGGAGAGCCGGAGTCGTAGGCGCACTCCATGTCCAGACGTGTCCCCCAGGGCACCGGCGTGAACGACACCGAGGCGGTGGCGTGGACGTACGCCGCGCCCTCCAGTTCCACCGAGACGGCCGGACGCGGCGCGAGCAGCGCGAGACTCAGCGGCACGGCGATCGCCACCGCCGCGGCTGCACCGGCCCCCCACCAGAGCGCGCGCCGCCGGTTGCGCCGGCGCGTCCGGGCCGCCTGCAGCAGCCGGATCGGGGCGTCGCTCGGGGCCTCGTCCACGGGTTCGTCGATCCGCTCGGCGTCTTCGGCGCTCAGCCGCGACAGCAGCGCCACCGCAGGGCCCAGTTCCGCGACGGCGGACCGGCACGCGGCGCAGTGCGCGAGATGCGCTTCGTACTCGGCCCGTTCGGACGTCGGGAGCGCACCGAGCGCGTACGCCGCATCCCAGGTCTCGAATCGTTCGTGCTGCGCGTTCACCGTGTCACTCCTCTCTCCTGCAGGGCGAGCCGGAGGGCCCGCAATCCGTAATGCATCCGCGACTTGACCGTGCCCTCGGGGATCCCGAGCTCCGCGGCCACCTGGCCGACGCTGCGGCCCCGGTAGTACGCGGCCACGATGACGACGCGGTGGGCGGGATCGAGCGCGGCGAGCGCGTCCTCGATGAGCAGCGCGTCGAACAGCCGGTCCGTCTCGTCGTCGCCGCCGCGTTCGGGCAGTTCGGCGACGGTCTGCTCGTGCCTGCGCCGGGCGCTGCGCACCTCGTCGACGACGATGTGCCGCGCGACGGTGATCATCCAGGCCCGGGTCGTCGTCGGATCCTGGGCGAGGATCCGCGGTGTGCGCCAGGCGCGGATGAGCGTCTCCTGGACGACGTCGTCAGCCCCTGCGCTGTCGCCGGTGAGGCGCACGACGTAGCGGCGGATCGGGCCGGCGTGCACGTCGTACAGTGCGGTGAGCCGCTCGTCGTCGTCGTCCACGATCCCTCCTCCCGTCGTCTCCTCAAGAGAGAACGAGGTCCACCCCCGGAAAGTTCACCGAGGACGGTGATCACGCACCGGCGCACCCGCGCGCCGTCCTCTCAGTATGGGCGCCCGCACCGTTCCCATGCCCGTGCGGCGCGATGAAGGACGATCGGAAGATCAGCCCATCGGATCGGCGAGCAATAGCCGATCGGATGATGTGGGCCCCCTGGCCCGATTTCTAACGTTGAAGACATGAACATCACCTCGCTGATCTCCTCCCGCAAGCTCATCGCCGCGTCGACGATCGCGCTCGCCGCGATCGCCGTGGTCCCCACCACCGCCGCTGCCGCTGAGCCCACCGCCGCGGTCTCCTCGTTCTCCGCCGGCACCAAGGCGCTGACCCCGTCCGAGACCCTGGCCTCGACCCCGTGGAAGACCACGAGCGCCCTCGACGCCCACGGCGACCGCGTGGCCCTGGACGACCCGGCCGTGTCGAACTTCGTGGGCTGGGCCTACTTCAAGACCGATGGCACGTTCACGATGTACAACCTGAACAACACCCCGAAGATGCACGGCGACTGGAGCGTCCCGGCCGACGGCTCCTCGCGCTGGATCGCCGCGAAGGACGCGAACGGCAACGTGCTCTTCCAGCGCGTCGTGCCGATCGTGCAGCTGGACAAGAACGTCTTCACCTACCGCGTGTTCCCGAACGCGGCCGACAAGACCGTCTTCTACGACATCGTGCACACCAAGACCAACCACGTCGAGCCCGGCACCGACGGCCGCGGCCCCGGCGCCAACGGCAGCACCGCCCAGGGCAACGGCGACTACCACTTCAACAACGGCAACTCGCACTGACCCGCAGGTCGGAACAGAAGAACCCGGCTCCCGCACTGCGGGGGCCGGGTTCTTTCGTCGTCAGGCGGCCTACGGCTTCTTGGCCAGGCCGTCGATGTACGAGATCACGGCGGGATCGCCGTAGAAGGCGATCAGCATGCAGGCCGACGACAGGGTGACGAAGACGATGCCGCCGACGAGAGGAACCCACCAGGCGACCTTCCCGCGGCGCAGCCGCATCACCGTCCAGGCGGCGGTGAGCACCCAGCCGACGATGAGCAGGATCGATCCGACCATGCCCCAGGTCTTCGCCTCGGCGTAGTGCGAGAAGTCGCCGGAGATGCCGAGCATCTGCATCATCGTCGTGATGAGCGACGCCGGGTCGAGGAACGTGAGGACCGTGGTGATCACGTTCCAGAGACCATACGCGAGCAGCCCGATCGCGACGATCCGGTCGACGGGACGCGCGGGCCGGACCGGCGCGGCCGGGTAAGGGATCGGGACGGGCTCGGGGGCAGGGGGCGGCACGTGCACGACCGGCGGCGGGATCTCCCGCCCGGCGCGTCGGCTCTGCTCCTCGGGGGTCGCGTACTCGCCGTACTGGGGTCTGGGATCGGACACCGCTCCATGCTATCGGCGGGTCCTGGGAGGGCGGCGGCCGCCCGGCTCAGCGGGAGGTGCGCCCGCCCAGCGCCCGCTCGTCGCGCTGGCCGGCGACGTCCTGGCGCAGCTCCTTCGGCAGAGAGAACATCAGGTCCTCCTCCGCGGTGCGCACCTCCTCGACATCGCCGTAGCCGGCCTCGGCGAGCGCCTCGAGCACCTCCTGCACGAGCACCTCGGGCACCGAGGCGCCGCTGGTGACGCCGACGGTGGAGACGCCGTCCAGCCACTCCTGCCGCACCTCGTCCGCGTAGTCCACCCGGTAGGCGGCCTTGGCGCCGTACTCCCGGGCCACCTCGACGAGGCGCACGCTGTTGGACGAGTTCGCCGATCCCACCACGATCACGAGGTCGGCGTCGCGCGCGACCTTCTTGATCGCGACCTGGCGGTTCTGCGTGGCGTAGCAGATGTCGTCGGAGGGCGGATCCTGCAGCTCCGGGAAGCGGGTGCGCAGCCTGTTCACGGTCTCCATCGTCTCGTCGACGGAGAGCGTGGTCTGCGAGAGCCAGACGACCTTGGACGGGTCGCGCACCTCGACGGTGTCGGCCTCGGCCGGGGAGTTCACCACCGTGACGTGGTTCGGGGCCTCGCCCGCGGTGCCCTCGACCTCCTCGTGGCCGTCGTGGCCGATGAGCAGGATCTCGAAGTCGTCGCGCGCGAACCGGACGGCCTCGCGGTGCACCTTGGTCACCAGCGGGCAGGTCGCGTCGATCGCGTGCAGGTGGCGGTCCTCGGCGGCCGAGACCACCATCGGCGAGACGCCGTGCGCGCTGAAGACGACGTGCGAGCCCTCGGGGATCTCGTCGACCTCGTCGACGAAGATCGCACCCTGGGCCTCGAGCTCGGTGACGACGTGGATGTTGTGCACGATCTGCTTGCGCACGTAGACCGGGGCGCCGTAGCGCTGCAGGGCCTTCTCCACGGCGACGACGGCGCGGTCGACGCCGGCGCAGTAGCCGCGCGGGGCGGCCAGCAGCACCCGCTTGTGTCCGTCCACCGGGTTATCCTGAAGGCGCGCCCGGGTCTCGGATCGCCGCGCTCGCGGAATCTGCGGCACGGGCAACGGAACGGCTGTCGAAGTCACACGCCGATTCTACCGGCGCGCACCTGCGCGGAGCCGGTGAGCGGGCACCTGCACAGGGGGCCGAGAAGACCCGGGGGAGATCCGAGAGCATGACCTCGTTCCAGCCCGCGGCCGTCGCCGGCGAGGCGCCCCCCGCGGACTCCGTGTCCCCCCGGGAGTCGACCGCGGACGCGCCCACCTCGATCGCCCGCCTGAACGCGACGATCCGGGACTTCGTCGCGCAGTGGGGCACGGTGTGGGTCGAGGGCGAGATCACGAGCTGGAACGTGCGCGCGGGCAACGTCTTCGCCCGGCTCAAGGACACCCGCTCCGACGCGCAGATCTCCATCCGCATCTGGTCGAGCGTGCGGCCGCGGATCCCCGCGGACCTCGCCGTCGGCGATCACGTCGTCGCCGCGGTCAAGGCCGACTACTTCGTGAAGGCGGGCGACTTCAGCTTCGCCGTCTCGGCGATGAAGCACGTCGGCCTCGGCGACCAGCTCGAGCGGCTCGAACGCCTGCGGGTGCAGCTGCGTCAGGAGGGCCTGTTCGACCCGTCCCGGAAGAAGCCGCTCCCCTTCCTGCCGCATGTGATCGGCCTGATCACGGGAGAGAACTCCGACGCGGAGAAGGATGTCCACCGCAACGCCGAGCTGCGCTGGCCTCAGGTGCGGTTCCGCACCGTGCACGCCGCGGTGCAGGGCGACCGCTGCGTGCCGGAGACGCTCGCCGCGCTGAAGGTCCTGGACGCGGATCCGGACGTGGACGTCATCGTCATCGCGCGCGGCGGCGGGGACCCGCAGACGCTCCTCGGCTTCAGCGACGAACGGCTCGTGCGCGCGGTCGCCGCCGCCACGACGCCGATCGTCAGCGCGATCGGGCACGAGAACGACCACCCGCTGCTCGACGACGTGGCGGACCTCAGGGCCTCCACCCCGACCGACGCCGCCAAGCGCGTCGTGCCGGACGTCGGCGAGCAGCGCGCGCTCATCGCACAGCTGCGCGCCCGGGCGACGACGCGGGTGTCGCAGCGGGTCGCGCACGACATCGCCCAGCTGGAGCAGCTGCGCTCGCGTCCCGTGCTGCGGGATCCGGATCCGCTCATCGAGCGCCGCGCGCAGGAGGTGTGGCTGCTCGCCGCCCGCTCCCGCGACGTGCTCGGCCGCACGGTCGACGCCGCCTCCCGGCGCACGGCGGAGCTGCGCGCCTCGCTCCGCGCACTCTCCCCCGCCGCCACCCTGGCCCGCGGCTACGCCATCGCGCACCGCGACGACGGCGTCATCGTGCGCGAGCCCGCCGACGCGCCCGCCGGCACCGCACTCACCGTCACCGTGGACCGGGGGGCGATCCGGGCCGTGTCCGAGGGCGAGGTCGCGAGCGTCCCCGACGCCTCGCGGGCGGCCGGGGGCGATGGCGCGCGCGGCTAGGATGGAGGGGTGACCGTGTCGAACGAGCAGACCGCGTCCGGGGGCGACTCCGCGCCGGGTGCCGCCGATCCCTCGGACACCGATCTGGAGCAGCTGAGCTTCGAGCAGGCCAGGGACGAGCTCGTCCGCGTGGTCGCCGAGCTCGAGCAGGGAGCGCCGACCCTGGAGCAGTCTCTGACGCTCTGGGAGCGCGGCGAGGCGTTGGCGGCCCGCTGCGAGCAGTGGCTGCTCGGCGCCAAGAGGCGCCTGGACGCCGCACGCTCCGCGGTGGAGGGAGGATCCGAATGAGCCGCACCCCGAAGCATCCCCCGATCGTCGCCGAGCTGGGCCGCCCGGAGACACCGGAGGAGACGGCCGATCGCAAGGCGGCGTCCTCGGCCGCGTACCGTTCCAGCCAGACCTTCCGCGCGCTCATCGCGGCCCTGATCGCCACGGTCGGCGTGGTCCTCATCATCGTGCTGCTCGTGCCGCGCGGCGACTTCACCGGCACCAACGGCGTCGATCTCGCGTCCGCGGCGAAGAACACGCAGACCGCGATGAACCGTCCGGTGCTGCTGCCGGTGCTGCCCTCGAACTGGCGCGTGAACAAGGCGCAGCTGGTCGACGGAAAGCCCGCCGTGTGGGACATCACGGCCGCCCCCGAGTCGGCCGACGCCCGCGGCTACGCGCACATCGCGCAGGCGTTCGACGCCGATGCGAACTGGGCTCTCACGCCGCTCAAAGGCACGGCCCCGAAGGGCACGGTGTCGATCGGCGGACGCACCTGGGACCAGTACACGATGACGAACCCCGACGCGTCGGGGAACATCACCGACGCGCTCGGCGCCCAGGTCGGCAAGGACTACATCCTCGTGTACGGCGCGCTCGGCAAGGCGCAGACGGCGGAGCTGGTCGCCAAGATCAGCCCGCAGATCGATCAGCTCGAAGGCGGACGATGACCCCTCCCCACGCACGATCCCTCACCCCCGATGAGGCCTGGGCCCTGATGAGCGAGGGGAACCGGCGCTTCGTCGCGGGCGAGCCCGAGCACCCCAACCAGGACGTCGGCATGCGCCACCAGCTCGTCGACGGGCAGGCCCCGCTCGCGACGCTGTTCGGCTGCGCCGACTCCCGTCTCGCCGCCGAGATCATCTTCGACAAGGGTCTCGGCGACCTGTTCGTGGTCCGCAACGCCGGTCAGGTCATCGGCGAGTCGATCGTCGCGAGCCTCGAATACGCGGTCGAGATCCTCGGCGTCCCGCTCATCGTCGTGCTCGCGCACGACAACTGCGGCGCGGTGCGGGCGGCGATCGACAGCTCCGCGATCGACGCGCCCCCGCTCCCCCCGCACATCTGGAAGCTGATCGCTCCGATCGTGCCGGCGGCGCGCAAGGTCCTCGCAGCCGGGGGCGGATCCACCGTCGCCGACATCGACGCCGAGCTCGTCGGGCAGGAGCACCTGCGCAACACCGTCAACGACCTGCTGCAGTCCTCCGAGCTGATCGCCGCGGCCGTCGCGGAGGGTCGTCTCGGCGTCGTCGGCGCCAACTACCGTCTGAACGAGGGCACCGCCGTGCCCGTCGTCACCGTGGGCCTCGCCGCCCGCCCCTGAGCATCCCCCTACATCCACGTCACATCTGGAGGAAAAAGCAGTGACCGACATCCACCAGCGCAGCGGCGAAAACGAGCCGGCGTACCGCATCGAACACGACACCATGGGCGAGGTGCGGGTGCCCGCGAACGCGCTCTACGGGGCGCAGACGCAGCGCGCCGTGGAGAACTTCCCGATCTCCGGCAAGGGGCTGGAGTCGACGCAGATCGCCGCCCTGGCCCGGATCAAGAAGGCCGCCGCGCTCGCCAACAAGGACCTCGGCACGCTCGACGGCGCCATCGCCGACGCGATCGCGCAGGCCGCCGACGAGGTCGCCGCGGGCAAGCACGACGGCGAGTTCCCCGTCGACACGTACCAGACCGGATCCGGCACGTCGTCGAACATGAACATGAACGAGGTCCTCGCGACGCTCGCGACGCGGATCCTCGGCGCCACCGTGCACCCCAACGATCACGTCAACGCCTCGCAGTCGTCCAACGACGTGTTCCCGACCTCGGTGCACATCGCCGTGACCCAGGCGCTCATCGACACGCTCATCCCCTCGCTCGACCACCTCGCCGTGGCGCTCGAGGCGAAGGCGGAGCTGTGGAAGGACGCGGTCAAGTCCGGCCGCACCCACCTCATGGACGCCACCCCGGTCACCCTCGGCCAGGAGTTCGGCGGCTACGCCCGCCAGATCCGCCTGGGCATCGAGCGCGTGCAGTCGGCCCTCCCCCGCGTCGCCGAGGTCCCCCTGGGCGGCACCGCGGTCGGCACCGGCATCAACACCCCGCTCGGCTTCCCGCAGAAGGTCATCGCGCTGCTCGCGGCCGAGACCGAGCTGCCTATCACCGAGGCCAAGGACCACTTCGAGGCACAGGCCAACCGCGACGGCCTCGTCGAGGCGTCCGGCGCGCTGCGCACGATCGCGGTGTCGCTGACGAAGATCAACAACGACCTGCGCTGGATGGGCTCCGGCCCGAACACCGGCCTCGGCGAGATCCACATCCCCGACCTGCAGCCGGGCTCCTCGATCATGCCGGGCAAGGTCAACCCGGTCATCCCCGAGGCGACCCTGATGGTGTGCGCGCGCGTGATCGGCAACGACGCGACCGTCGCCTGGGCCGGCGCGTCCGGATCCTTCGAGCTCAACGTCGCGATCCCGGTCATGGGCACCGCGCTGCTCGAGTCGATCCGTCTGCTCTCCAACGCGGTGCGCGTGCTCGCCGACAAGACCGTCGACGGCCTGCAGGCCAACGTCGAGCGCGCCGCGGCGTTCGCCGGCATGAGCCCGTCGATCGTCACCCCGCTGAACAAGGTCATCGGCTACGAGGCCGCTGCCAAGATCGCGAAGCACTCGGTCGCCACGGGCATCACCGTGCGCGACGCCGTGATCGACCTCGGCTACGTCGAGCGCGGCGAGATCACGCTCGAGCAGCTGGACGAGAAGCTCGACCTGCTGTCGATGACGCACGCCGGCTGAGTCCCCGCCTCTCGGATGCCGCGGCCCTCTCGGGGCCGCGGCATCCGTCGTCTCGGCGCTCGCCCGATCCGCCGACCTTGTCACGATCCGCCGAGCGCTTCGCAGGATCCGTCGGCCGGTCGGGACGGGCTCAGCGGATCGGGTCCACCGATCGCCCTCCACAACCGGTGTCGCACGCCAGGGTTGCACCGGTCCTGGAAGGAGTCCGTGGCGGCGAGCCCGGATCGACGATCCTGTCGACATGCTCTCCGCATCGGACACCCTCTCCAGGCTCGGAGGCGTCGCCACGGGCCTGCACCTCCAGCAGCTCGGATTCACCCGCCGGTCCCTCTCGCGCATCGTGCAGATGGGCGAGATCGAGCGGATCCGGCACGGAGTGTTCGCTCTGCCGGATCTCGATGCCGAGACGCGCACGGCCATCGCGCACGGCGGTGCCCTGACCTGCGTGAGCGTGCTGCGGATGCGCGATGTCTGGGTACTCTCCGACTCGACGGCCGTCCATGTCTGGCTGGGGCCGGATCACCACCCGCAGAGGCATCGCGACTGCGCCTGCGTCTCGCACTTCTACAAAGGTCGACCTCCGCTCGGCGTGGCAGATCTGGAGACGGCGCTCGTGCACATACGCCGTTGCGAAGGCGATGAGGCGTTCTTCGCCGCGTACGAATCCGCCTGGCGCAAGGGGCTGCTGTCGCGAGCGGCGCGGGAGCGGATCCGCGCAGCCCTGCCCGCGTCGGCCCGCTGGCTCGTCGACGTCGCACGGGCGGACGCGGGCAGCGGACTCGAATCGCTCTTGCGTCTGCGGCTTCACCTGATCGGGATCCGACTCGACTGCCAGGTCCGGATCCCGGGGGTCGGTGTCGTCGACTTCGTCATCGGAGGCCGGCTCATCATCGAGGCGGACGGCAGGGAGAACCACGACGGCTCGTCGCTACGCCATAAGGATCTGCGGCGGGATGCGGCCGCGTCACGCCTCGGCTATGAGACCCTGCGATTCGACTACGCGCAGATCGTGTATGACTGGCCGGCCGTGCAGGCCGCGATCCTCGCCGCCCTTGCCCGCGCGCGCAGCTGATGCCAGCGCCGCGCACGATCCGCAGAGATTGTCCCGTTTCGCTGAGCCTTTGTGGAGATCTCTCAGCGAAACGGGACAAGGTCAGCCAGACGGGACAGGACCTGAGGGCCTCAGCTCAGCTCGGCGCCCTCCAGGAGCTCGGTGACCAGGGCCGCGATCGCGGAGCGCTCGGAGCGCTGCAGGGTCACGTGGCCGAACAGATCGTGGCCCTTCAGGGTCTCGATCACGCTGGCGATGCCGTCGTGGCGGCCGACGCGGAGGTTGTCGCGCTGGCCGACGTCGTGGGTGAGCACGACGCGGGAGTTCTGCCCCATCCGGCTGAGCACGGTCAGCAGCACGTTGCGCTCGAGCGACTGCGCCTCGTCGACGATCACGAACGCATCGTGCAGCGAGCGGCCGCGGATGTGCGTGAGCGGCAGCACCTCGAGCATGCCCCGCTCGACGACCTCGTCCATGACGTTGCCGGAGACGACGGATCCGAGCGTGTCGAACACCGCCTGCCCCCACGGGCTCATCTTCTCGTCCTTGTCGCCGGGCAGGTAGCCGAGCTCCTGGCCGCCGACCGCGAACAGCGGCCGGAACACGATGATCTTCTTCTGCTGCTGCCGCTCGAGCACGGCCTCCAGGCCTGCGCACAGGGCCAGGGCCGACTTGCCGGTGCCGGCGCGTCCGCCGAGGGACACGATCCCGACCTCCGGGTCGAGCAGCAGGTCGATCGCGATGCGCTGCTCGGCGGAGCGGCCGTGCAGGCCGAACACCTCGCGGTCGCCGCGGACGAGCGCGTACTCGCCGTCCCCGGTGACCCTGCCGAGGGCGGATCCGCGCTCGGAGTGGATGATGAGGCCGGTGTTCACCGGGAGTCCCATCGCCTCCTCGCTCGTGCCGACCTCGCTCTCGTACAGGTCGCTCATCTCGTCGCCGGAGAGCGAGATCGCGGAGATCCCGGTCCAGCCGGACTCGACGGCCTGCTCGGCGAGGTACTCCTCGGCGTTGATGCCGAGCGAGGCCGCCTTGACCCGCATCGGGAGGTCCTTGGAGACGACCGTGACCTCCTGGCCGTCCTGGGCGAGGTGCATCGCGACGGCGAGGATCCGGCTGTCGTTGTCGTTCAGGCGGATCCCGGTGGGGAGCACCCCCTGGTCGGTGTTGGCCAGCTCGACGCGGAGGGTCCCTCCGTCGCCGATCGGCACGGGGAAGTCGAGGCGGCCGTGTTCGACGCGCAGGTCGTCGAGGTGCCGCAGCGCCTGGCGGGCGAAGTAGCCGATCTCGGGGTCGTGCCGTTTGCCCTCGAGCTCGCCGATGACGACGACGGGGAGGACGACCGAATGCTCGGCGAACCGGAAGAGCGCGCGCGGATCGGACAGGAGCACGGACGTGTCGAGCACGTACGTCTTGAGTTCCTGCGCGAGCGGCGAATCGCTCTCCCCCGCCGGTGCGGTGGTGGTGCGGGTGCTGCTGTTCAGTGCTGTCCGTGCGGCCACGACCCTCTCCCGTCCCGGGATGTTTTCCCGGCTGTCAGCGAGTCGACCAGGGCCACGAGTCGCGATCCTGAAGGCCGACCCGATCGGGCGCCATGCCCGATGCCATGACGGTACGACTCCGCGCGATTCCGCCGCAGGATCGACACGCGATCGCGACGGTTAAGAGCGGGCCACGGGACGGTGAACGATCATCCCTCGGCGAGGGCGGCGTCGAGCATCCCGAGCGTCTCGTCCGTCGTCCCGGCGTGCGGAGCGACCCGCACCGCACCGGAGCGCACCGTGACTCGGACGCCGGCGCGCGCGAGCCGCTCACCGAGCCCCTCCGGATCCGCCGGCGCGAGCACGACGATCCCCGCGCGCTCCTCGGGCGCACGCGGCGAGGACACCACCACGCCGTGGCGATCCGCGATCTCCTGCACGGCGTCGACGCGGCGCGCCAGCCTCTCCGCGACGGCGGGCACGCCCGCGGCCCGGATCTCGTCGATCCCGGCGGCGAGACGCCCGGCGGCGAGCGTGTCCGCCCCGCTGACCGCGTAGGCCTGCCCCGTGGCCACGGGCTCGGGCAGCTCGTCGGCAGGGAGCCCCGCCGCGGCGGTCGCCGTGAAGCCGCTGAGCACGGGACGGATCCGCTCCCGCGCCGCGGGGCTGAACCGGGCGAAGCCGGTGCCCCGTCCGGCGCGCAGCCACTTGTAGCCGTGGCCGACGACGACGTCCGCGGCGGCCCAGTCCTCGGCGACCACACCGAAGGACTGCACGGCGTCGAGGATGAGCAGGCGGTCCGGGCCGATGGCCTCGCGGAGCGCGGCGACGTCGGCCCGGTAGCCGGAGCGGTAGTCCACGTGGCTGACGACGAGGGCCGTCACGGACGGGTCGAGCGCGGCCGAGACCGCGTCGGCGGTCACCCGCGTGCCGGCCGGGGCGATCCAGCGCGGCACGAGCCGGCCGCCGGAGGCCGCGGCGGCCCGGTCGAGCGTGATCGTGACGCTCGGGAACTCCGCGGAGGAGGCCACGACCGTACCCTCCAGCCCCGCCAGGGCGTGCTGCAGGCCGTGCGACGACGACGCGTGCAGCGTGACATCGGAGGGGTCGGATCCGAGCAGCTCGGCGACGCCCGCCTGCGCGGCGGAGACGCGGCCGAAGACCTCGGCGATGCCCTCGGGCCGCCCGGTCGAGAGCAGCTCGGCGTCCACCGCCTGCGCCGTGCGCGCGGCCCGCGACATCGGCCCGAACGCCGCCCAGTTCAGGTAGCCCGGATCCTCGCCGAAGGTGGCCGCATAGTCGTCGATGGCGCTCATCCGGCCAGTCTGACACGCCGCCGACCCGGCCGGACGCCGGTCGAACGCCGGCCGCCGAGCGCGTCGAAACGCCCCGGGACCGTCAGCGCCCGAAGCGGCGATCCCGCCCGGCGAAGTCGCGGATCGCGCGCAGGAAGTCGACCTCGCGCAGGTCGGGCCCGAGCGCCTCGACGAAGTAGAACTCGCTGTGCGCGCTCTGCCAGAGCAGGAAGTCGCTGAGCCGCTGCTCGCCGCTCGTGCGGATCACGAGATCCGGATCCGGCTGCCCGCCCGTGTAGAGGTGCTCGCCGATCATCTCGGGCGTGAGATGCGCGGCGAGGTCCTCGAGGGTCCCCCCGGAGGCCTCGTGCTGCGCGATGATCGAGCGCACCGCGTCGACGATCTCGTTGCGCCCGCCGTAGCCGACCGCGAGATTGACGTGCAGTCCGGTGTGGTCGCGGGTGCGCTCCTCGGCCTCGGCGAGCACACGGGAGAGCTCCGCGGGCAGGATGTCGGAGCGGCCCACCTGCTTCACCCGCCAGTCGCCCTCCCGGGACAGCCCATCGGCGAGCTCTCCGATGATCTCGATGAGATCGGCGAGCTCGGCGGAGTCGCGCTTGCGCAGGTTGTCGGCGGAGAGCAGGTACAGCGAGACGACCTTGATCCCGAGCTCGTCGCACCAGCCCAGGAACTCGCGCATCTTCGCGGCCCCGGCCCGGTGGCCGTGCGCGGCGGTCGCGTAGCCGAGCTGGCGCGCCCAGCGCCGATTGCCGTCGATCATCATCGCGACGTGGTGCGGCACGGTCGCCGGGTCGAGGCGCCGGCGCAGGCGCCTGCCGTACAGCCGGTACAGGGGGCCTTGCCCCGGGTGGTCGGACCGTGCACTCACGTCCCTACGCTACCGCGCGGACCCCGGCAAGCGAGCGCGCCGGCGGTCACGATCCGCACAGGATATGTACCGTTTGGGGAATGCCGCGCGACATAGAGTGAGGCCATGCGCAGAGCGTCCCGAACCACTGCCGCCGACGTGCCGCAGTTGCCCCTTCTCGAGGTGGCAGCGGTCGACGCGCATACGGAGATCAAACCGACCTGGCGCGGCTGGATCCACGCCGGCACCTTCCCCGTCGCGATCGCCGCCGGGATCGTGCTGATCGTCCTCGCGCACGGGGTCCCGGCGAAGTGGGCGGCCGCCGTGTTCATGGCCACGTCGCTGCTGCTGTTCGGCAACTCCGCGCTCTACCACCGCTTCAACTGGCGACCGAAGGTCAAGCGGATCCTGAAGCGGATCGACCACGCGAACATCCTGCTGCTCATCGCCGGCACCTACACCCCGATCGCGACCCTCGCCCTGCCGCCCGCCCAGGGCATGCTGCTGCTGGTGCTGGTGTGGGCGGGCGCGCTGCTCGGGATCCTGTTCCGGGTGTTCTGGATCCATGCCCCGCGCTGGCTCTACGTCGCGCTCTACCTGCTGCTGGGCTGGGCCGCGGTGATGTACATCGTCGACCTCGTGCACGCGAACGTCGCCATGATGGTGCTCGTCTGCGTCGGCGGCCTGCTCTACACGGGCGGCGCGATCGTCTACGCGCTGAAGAAGCCGAACCCGTGGCCCGGCACGTTCGGCTTCCACGAGATCTTCCACGTGTGCACCGTGCTGGCGTTCCTCTGCCACTGGACGGCGTGCCTGCTCATCTCGCTGGCGCCGCTGCGGCCCTCGCTCGGGCTGCCCGCCTGACGCCGACCCCGGCGTCAGGCCTTCGGGGCCTCGCCGTCGTCGCCCTCCGCGGCCTGCTCGGCGTCGAGCTCGGCGCGCACCTCCTCGCGGTACCGCACCCGGCGGATCCGGCGCTGCATGTCCCAGATCAGGACCGCCGCGAGCACCACGATCACCGCGACGATCGCGAAGCCGGCCGGTCCGGGGCTGACCAGATTCGGGTCCACCGTCGGGGTCGGCGTGGGGGTCGCCGCCGCTGCCGCCAGGATCGCCTCGATCATCGGTCCGCCTTCCACGAGATAACCTGTAAGTCCAGCCTAACGATCGGATGAACCCCGCCGTGACGACGCCCGCCCAGCTCGATGAGCGCTACGGTCGCGGACCCCGCCGGCGCCTGCCGATGATCATCGCCGGCGCGGTCGCGCTGGCGGTCGTCGGCGTCTTCGGCTGGTGGACGTACCAGGGCTCCGCGGACGCCGTGGACGTGACCGATCGCGGCTTCCAGCTCACCGACGCGCACACCGTCACCGTCTCGTTCCAGATCAGCGCGCCGACCGATCGGCCCGTGCACTGCATCCTCGAGGCGCAGGACGAGCAGTTCGGGATCGTCGGCTGGAAGCTCTTCGAATACCCCGCGTCGACGCAGCGCGCGCGGGCGTTCACGGAGCGGATCCCGGTGGTCGGCACCGCGACGACCGGTTTGGTGAACTCCTGCTGGGTGTCTTAGGCTCATCCTGTTGATACGACGCCCCGGCAGGTGCCGGGGCGTCTTGGCATATCCGGGCGCCCTCGGCCCCGGATCCGATCCGCAAGGAGTTTCGCCGTGTCGAACGACGTTCAGGTCCCCTTCCTCACGCAGGAGGCGTACGACCGTCTTGTCGCCGAGCTGGAGAACCTCTCGACCGTCGGTCGCGAGGAGATCGCGAAGCGCATCGAGGTCGCACGCGAGGAGGGCGACCTCAAGGAGAACGGCGGCTACCACGCCGCGAAGGACGAGCAGGGCAAGATGGAGGCGCGCATCCGCACCCTCCAGGGCCTGCTGAAGACCGCCAAGGTGGGCGAGGCTCCGGCCAGCCGCGGCATCGTCGAGCCCGGCACGGTCGTGACCGCGACGGTCGCGGGCGGCGAGGAGGTCTTCCTCCTCGGCAGCCGCGAGATCGCCGGGGGCACCGACCTCGACGTCTACAGCGAGGCGAGCCCGCTGGGCGCCGCGATCCAGGGCCTCAAGGTCGGCGACAAGACGTCGTACGAGGCGCCGAACGGCCGCTCGATCGAGGTCGAGATCCTCAAGGTGGAGACCTTCGCGGGCTGACCCCCGTACCGCAGAACGCCGAACCCGCCGCGCCATCGAAGGCCGGCGGGTTCGGTGTTTCGTCTGCGGACAGGCCCGCGAGAGCCTCGGGGCGGCTCAGTCCTGGACGACGATCGGCTCGAAGCCGGCCGCTCGGAGCGTGTCCAGGGTGAGCTCGGAGTGCTCCGGGCCGCGGGTCTCGACGCTGAGCTCGAGGATCACGTCGCTGATCTGCAGGCCGTGGCCGTGCCGCGTGTGCATCGCCTCGATGACGTTGGCGCCCGCGTGCGCGATGAGCTCCGACACGCGCGCCAGCTGGCCGGGACGGTCGGGCAGCGGGATCCGCAGCGTGAGGTAGCGGCCGGACGCCGCGAGTCCGTGCGCGACGACGCGCTGCAGCAGCAGCGGGTCGATGTTGCCGCCGGACAGCACCGCCAGGGTGGTGCCGCTCGCGCGCACCTTCCCGGCGAGGATCGCGGCGACGCCGACCGCACCGGCCGGCTCCACGACGACCTTGGCCTGTTCGAGCAGCACGAGCAGCGCGCGGGCGATGTCGTCGTCGCTGACGGTGACGACGTCGTCGACGAGCTCCTGGATCATCGCGAACGGGATCGCGCCGGGCTTGGCCACGAGGATGCCGTCCGCGATGGTCGGGTGGGTGACGATCTCGACGGGCTCCCCCGCGGCGAGCGAGGGCGGCATCGCGGCGGCGTTCTCCGCCTGCACACCGATCACCCGCACGGTGCGGCCCTGCTCGGCGGCGCGCGCCTTGACGGCCGCGGCGACGCCCGCGATGAGACCGCCTCCGCCGATCCCGAGCACGACCGTGTCGACGTCGGGCACGTCCTCGACGAGCTCCAGGCCCAGGGTGGCCTGGCCGGTCACGATGTCGCGGTGGTCGAACGGCGGGATGAGCACGGCGCCGGTGCGCTCGGCGAACTCGGCGGCCAGGCGCAGCGAGGTGGCCACGGTCTCGCCCTCGAGCACGACCTGAGCGCCGTAGCCGCGGGTCGCCATGAGCTTCGGCACCGGGACGCCGATCGGCATGAAGATCGTCGCGGAGATCCCCAGCGCCTGCGCGGCGAGCGCCACGCCCTGCGCGTGGTTGCCGGCCGAGGCCGCGACCACGCCGCGCGCCCGCTCCTCGGCGGTGAGCTTGGAGAGCCGGTGCACGGCGCCGCGGATCTTGAACGACCCGGTGCGCTGCAGGTTCTCCATCTTCAGCAGCACCGGAGAACCCAGCACCTTGCTCAGCGCCACCGAGGGCAGCGTCGGGGTGCGCACGATCACGTCGATGAGGCCGTCGGCGGCCTGTCGGATCTCGGCGAGGGTCGGGATCGTCTCGTTCGTCATCGCATGCTCCTTCTCCGCGCCCGCGGCACGGTCTGCCAGATGTAGTCGCCGTCCGGGTCGGCGCCGGTGCGCCAGGCACCGGAGTTGACGGTCACCACCGCCACGTTCACGAAGGCCGCCAGAGGCACCGCGAACAGCGCGCCGGGGATCCCTGCGATCAGCGCCCCGCCCGCCACGACGAGGACGACGGCCAGCGGGTGCACCTTGACGGCCGATCCCATCAGGATCGGCTGCAGGACGTGCCCCTCGAGCTGCTGCACCGCGAGGACCACGACGAGCATCCACAGGGCGATCCACGGCCCGTTGTATACGAGCGCGAGGAAGACGGCGAGCACGCCGGTGATCACGGCCCCCACGATCGGGACGAAGGATCCGAGGAACACGAGCACCGCGACCGGGACCGCGAGCGGCACGCCCAGGAGGAAGGCCCCCAGGCCGATGCCGACGGCGTCGATGAAGGCGACCAGCATCTGCGTGCGGGCGTAGTCGATCACCGTCGCCCAGCCGTTGCGCGCGGCGACGTCGACCGCCGGGCGGGACGCGCGCGGGAACAGCCGCAGGATCCACCGCCAGATGCCGCCGCCGTCGGCGAGCAGGCAGAGCAGGATGAACAGGGTCAGCACGGCGCCGGTGGCGACGTGGCCGAACGTCGCGCCGACGGCGATCGCACCGGACTTCAGCAGCTCGCCCTGGGCGCCGAGGTAGGCCATCGCCTGATCGACGAAGCCGGCGAGCTCGCGCTCGGTGAGGTGCAGCGGCCCGTCGATGAGGAACCGCTGCAGCTGCGCCATCGCGCCGAGGGTGCGCGCCTGCACCTGATCCCACTGCTGGGTGATCTGCCAGACCGCGAGCCAGAGCAGGCCGCCCACGATCACGAGGGTGCCGAGCAGCGAGAGCACGATCGCCAGCCAGCGCGGGAACCGTGCCCGCAGCATCGCGGCGAACGCGGGCCAGAGCAGCGCGGTGAGCAGGATCGCGATCAGGAGCGGCACGACGAGCATCTTGAAGAGGATGACGAGCCAGACCAGGACGCCGATCGCGGCGGCGATCACGAGCAGCCGCCAGGAGTACGCGGTGGCCACGCGCAGGCCGACGGGGAGGGACCTCTCGACCTCGCCGGTGACGTCGAGCCGGCCGGTGACCGAGCGCTGGCGGATGAGATCGCGCAGGCGCGGGCTGCTCTCATCGCTCATCGGCCCAGTCTACGGGGCGCATATGCGCGCCCCGGAATGTCCGGACCCGCCGCTACGCTGGCCGTCGTGATCGAAACGAGCGGCGGCGGCGAGACGCTGAGCGCGGCCGAGGCCCGGCGGATGGCCCTTGCCGCGCAGGGGTTCTCCCGGCGACGGCCGGCGCTTCCGTCGGCGCGCCACCTGCACGCGGCGATGGCGCGGATGGGCGTGCTGCAGATCGACTCGGTCAACGTGTTCGCCCGCTCGCACTACCTGCCGCTGTTCTCCCGGCTCGGCGGCTACGACCCGGCGCTCCTCGACCGCGCGTTCCTGTCCCGCCCGACGCCGTCGCGCGCCGGGCGCTACACCGAGTACATCGCGCACGAGGCGACGTTCCTCCCGGTCGAGGACTGGCCGCTGTGGGGCTTTCGCCGGCAGGCGTTCCGCGACAAGCGCGGCGCGTTCTGGGGCCAGAGCTCGTCCGCCCGCAGCCTGGACTGGATCCGTGCGGAGCTGCGGGATCGCGGCCCGTCCCGGCCCGCCGAGATCCGCGGGGACGCCCCGCGCGGACGTGGCGGCTGGTGGGAGTGGGACGAGGCCAAGCACGCGCTCGAGTACCTCTGGCGGATCGGCGAGGTCGCGATCGCCGGGCGGGACGGCTTCGAGCGCCGCTATGCCCTCGCCGAGGATGTGGTGCCCGCGGAGCTGCTCGGCCGGGATCGTCCGCCGGCGGAGGCGATCGGCGAGCTGGTGCGGCGGGCCGCCCGCGCGCACGGGGTGGCCACCGCGGCCGACATCGCGGACTACTACCGGATCAAGGACCGCACGGCCGTGCTCGCCGCGATCGGCGACCTCGTCGACGCCGGAGAGCTCACGCCCGTGCGGGTGCGCGGCTGGGAGCGCGGCGGGCGGCCGATCCCCGCGTGGCGGCATGCGGACGCCGCCCTCCCCCGCCGGATCGACGCCGCCGCGATCCTCACCCCGTTCGACCCGGTGGTCTGGTTCCGCGACCGCGCCCTGCGGGCGTTCCAGCTCGACTACCGGATCGAGATCTACACGCCCGCGGCGAAGCGCCGGTACGGCTACTACTCGCTGCCCGTGCTCGTCGGCGACAGGATCTCGGCGCGGCTGGACCTGAAGGCCGACCGCGCCGCGCGCACGCTGCTCGTGCAGTCGGCGTGGTGGGAGCCGCAGGCGCGGCCCGCCGCGGACACCGAGCGGATCGCCGCGGAGCTTCGCGCCGCCGCGGCCTGGCAGGGCCTGGAGAAGGTGTCGGTGTCGGGCTGGGGCGACGCCGCGGACGAGCTGGCGGACGCGATGGCCGGACACCCGGAGCGGGTCGGCCGGCACGACGTCGGGCGGACGGATCGGGTTCCGCCGGGGGTGTGAGGACGCCCGTCACACGACGAAGCGGCCGCCACCCGTGGGTGACGACCGCTTCGGCTGAGCGTCAGAACTGGACGCGCGGCGGTTCGGCGATCGCGGCGCCGTCGGCGACCTCGAAGAACTCGCGCTCGGTGAAGCCGAGGTTGCGCGCGAACATGTTGTTCGGGAACACCTTGACCTTGGTGTTCAGCTCGCGCACACCGCCGTTGTAGAAGCGGCGGGAGGCCTGGATCTTGTCCTCGGTGTCGACCAGTGCGGCCTGCAGCTGGAGGAAGTTCTGGCTGGCCTGCAGCTGCGGGTACGCCTCCGCGACCGCGAACAGGCTCTTCAGCGCCTGCTGCAGGTGGCCCTCCGCGGTTCCCGCCTCACCGGGCGTGGACGCGGAGAGCGTCTCGGCGCGGGCGCGGGTCACGTTCTCGAAGACCGCCTTCTCGTGCGCCGCATAGCCCTTGACCGTGTCGATCAGGTTGGGGATGAGGTCGGCTCTCCGCTTGAGCTGCACGGTGATGTCGCTCCACGCCTCGTCGACGCGGACGCCCAGCTGCACGAGCGAGTTGTAAGTGGACCAGAGATAGATGCCGACAGCGATGATCAGGACGACGATCACGCCGATGACGGCGAGCACTGGAACGAGAACATCCACGGACGACGACCCCCTTTAGACACGCGGTTGGGCCTATCCTATCCCCGCTGTCTGCACGGACACTGGGCCTTCAGGGGCCTGTCAGCTCCCCAGCACGCGCTCGAGGTAGGCGTTCCCGAAGCGTCGATCCGGGTCCAGCCGATCGCGCAGCGCGACGAAGTCGTCGAAGCGCGGGAGGCGCTCCCGCAGCTGCGCGGCGTCGAGCGCGTGCAGCTTCCCCCAGTGCGGGCGACCGCCGTGGTCGAGCATGATCCGCTCGACCGCATCGAAGTACTCGCGCGGGTCGTTCCGCCAGTACCGGTGCACGGCGATGTACGCCGAGTCGCGCCCGTACGCGGTGGACAGCCAGCGGTCGTCGGCGGCGGCGAAGCGCACCTCGACCGGGAACTCGATCCGCCACCCGCGCTTGTGGATGAGCGCCCTGAGCTCGCGGAACGCCGGCACGACGTGCTCCTGCGGCAGCGCGTACTCCATCTCGCGGAAGCGCACGGTGCGGCTCTGCGTGAGCACGCGGTGCGAGATGTCGGTGTATTCGCGGTCGCCGGTGAGCTTCACCGCCAGCCGGCTGAACGGCGGGGTGATCGCGGGGGCGACCGAGCCGGCCGCGCACACCACGCGGTACACGCCGTTGGACAGCAGCGTCTCGTCGATCCACTTCCCGATCGCCGGGAGCGGGCGGCGCACGGCCGATTCGGGCAGGCGCTCGGTGGTCTTCGTCAGCGCCACCTCGGTGTGCGGGAACCAGTAGAACTCGAAGTGGTCGGCGGCGGCGACCCGGTCGTGCACGCTCTCCAGCACCTCGTCGAGCGGCGCGGGCGCGTCGACCGCGTGCATGACGAACGCCGGGACGCACTGCAGCGTGACCTCGACGAGGATGCCGAGCGCGCCGAGGCCGAGCGAGACCGCGGGCAGCAGCTCCGCGTTCTGCTCCTCGTCGACGCGGAGGAACTCCCCCGCGGCCGTGATCAGCGTGGCGCCGACGACCTGCGCGGCGATGCCCCGGAAGCGGGCGCCGGTGCCGTGCGTGCCCGTCGAGATCGCGCCCGAGATGGACTGGCGGTCGATGTCGCCGAGGTTCTCCATCGCGAGCCCGTAGGGCGCGAGCAGCGCCGGGATGCGGTGCAGCCGGGTGCCGGCGAGCAGCGTGACCCGGCCGCGGGCCTCGTCGACCGCCGTGACGCCCTGCAGGTCGTCGAGCTCGAGCAGCACGTCGGGGGCGACGGCGATGCCGGTGAAGCTGTGCCCCGCGCCCACGGCCTTGATCCGCAGATGCTGCGCGGCGGCCGCGATCACGGCGCGCTGCACGCCCTCGGGACTGCGCGGCCGCTCCATGCGCATCGGGCGGACGCTCGCCGACCGCCCCCAGTTCTGCCAGGTCCCGCCCATCCGGGTCACAGGATCACCCTTCGCGTCTCCAGAACGTGGGCCGTCGCAGCGTGTGTCACAGGAACGCCTTCCCCTCACCGCGGTACGTCGGCAGTTCGCCGACGACGCGATCGCCGTCGACGAGGTGGTAGTGCAGGATCCGCTCCGCGGGCTCGCCGCTCTTCGCGTGCCGCAGCCAGACCCGGTCCCCGATCCGCAGGCTCCGCGCGGCGTCGCCGCGCAGCGGGGTCTGCACCTCGCCGGCCGCCTCGCGGGGCATCGTGCGCAGACCCTGCGGCCAGACCGGCAGCGGCTGGCGGGAGGCGACGGCCGGGCCGGACGCGATCCAGCCCCCGCCGAGGATCGTGGCGATGTCGGGTGCGGGTCGCCGCACGACGTCGAACCCGATGGCGCTGGCCGGAGCGGGGTCGAACGCCCGGTAGCCGTCGAAGAGGTGGCCGGCGAGCAGGCCGCTGCCGGCGGTGATCTCGGTGAGCGAGGAGTCGGATCCGGTGAACTCGAGGGACCCGGTCCCGCCGCCGGTGACGAAATCGAGGGGCACGAGCGCTCGCACGGCCGCGACGATCTGCGCCCGCCGGTCGAGCAGCTCGGCCCGGGAGCGGGCCTGCACCGCCCGGATGAGGGCGTCGCCGCTGCCGGTGTCGTCGCCCTGCCCGGCGATCTGCGCCTCGTACATCTGCAGCCCGACGAGGCGGAAGCCGTCGCGCTCGGCCGCACGGCGGGCGAACCGCGCCACCTCCTCCGGCGTGTGCAGCGGGGAGCGGAACACGCCGATGTGCCCGAGCCCCGGGGCGCGCCACGAGGCGTCGGCGTCGATCGCGATGCGCAGCCGGGGGCGCCGGGACGGCGGCGCGACCGCGTCGATGAGGTCCAGCTGGGACTCGTCGTCGACCATGAGCGTGATCCGCGCGGCGGCCTGCTCGTCGGAGAGCAGCCGCTCGAGCGAGGCGCGGTCCGCGGTCGGGTAGGCGAGCACGATGTCGTCGTGGTCCTCGGCGAGCCAGAGCGCCTCGGGCAGGGTGAAGGCGAGCAGGCCCCGGTAGCCGGGCAGGCGGAGCGCGGCGTCGACGATCTCACGGACGCGGACCGACTTCGTCGCGATCCGGATCGGCAGTCCTCCCGCGCGCACGACCATGTCCATCGCGTTGAAGCGCAGCGCGTCGAGGTCGACGACCGCGACCGGAGCCGGCAGGAGCGCGGTGGCCTCGGTCAGTCGCGGCCACCACCGGGCGGGATCCTGCCAGGGGTGCACCCGGGGGCGGGCGGGCGTCGTCGCGCCGCTCTTGTCGGCGATGAGCTCGAGCACTCCCCCACCCTACGGCCTGATCCGGGCCGACGATGGCTAGGCTCGAGGGCAGCGGCCCCCGTAGCCCAACGGCAGAGGCAGGCGACTTAAAATCGCTTCAGTCTGGGTTCGAATCCCAGCGGGGGCACGGGACCCGGTTCCACGGACGGTGAGACCGCGGCTCGCGGCGTCGTGGTCACCGCGTTTCGGGGCCCGGGTCGCCGTCCAGCCAGACGGCGTTCCACTCCAGGATCCGCGGATCCGCGAGGCCCTCGGTGACGAACGGGTCGGCGGCGATGAACCGCTCCGCGGCGTCGTATGAGGAGAAGACGCCCATTGATCCGGCGGCCGGATCGGGCGTGAGGAACGGACCCAGCGCGATCAGCCCGGGGCCCGCTTCGTGGAACGCCCGGTAGTAGGCCTGGTGACGCGGGAACACGTCGAGCACGCGTCCGCGGTCGACGCCCTCGCGCAGGCGGTACAGCACCACGACCGCCATGATCAGTGCCGGAATCCGGGGCCGGTGGACGGGTGCGGCAGCGGCGAGGTGAGCGCGTCGAGGTAGGCGACCTCCTCGCGGATCGTGGCGAGCAGCGATTCGGCGAGATCCTGCGTGACACCGTTGCGGATCACGATCCGCTGCACGGTCACGTCCTCCAGATCGGCGGGCATCGGGTACGCCGGGACGAGCCAGCCGCGCATGCGCAGCCGGTCGGAGAGGTCGAACAGGGTCCAGTTGTCGGTGTGCCCGTCTGCGAGCCGCCAGGCGAACACCGGGATGGTGGATCCGTCGCTGACGAGCTCGAACTGGTCCATCGCGCCGATCCCGTCCGCGAGGTATCGGGCGACGGCGCGGGAGGTGCCCTGCACCTCCGCGTAGCCCTCCCGGCCGAGCCGGAGGAACAGGTAGAACTGCAGCAGCACCTGCGCTCCCGGACGGGAGAAGTTCAGCGCGAGCGTCGGCATGTCGCCGCCGAGATAGCTGACCCGGAACACCATCGACTCGGGCAGCGCCGCCTCGTCACGCCAGACCACCCAGCCGAGCCCCGGGTAGACGAGCCCGTACTTGTGCCCCGACGTGTTGATCGAGGCGACGCGCGGCACCCGGAAGTCCCACGCGAGGTCCGGATCCAGGAAGGGCGCGACCATGCCGCCCGAGGCGGCGTCGACGTGGATCGCGACGTCGTGCCCGCTCTCCGCCGCGATCCGGTCCAGCGCCTCGGCGATCTCGGCGACCGGCTCGTAGGCGCCGGTGTACGTGACCCCGAGGATCGCGACGACGCCGATCGTGTTCTCGTCGACGTACCGGTCCAGGAGCGCCCCGTCCAGGGCCGGATGCTCGGCGCTCACCGGCACGTACCGCGGCTCGACCTCGAAGTAGTTGCAGAACTTCTCCCAGCACACCTGCACGGCGCTGGACATCACGAGGTTCGGCCGCGTCGCGTCCTGTCCGGCCGCGCGGCGCCCCTCCTGCCAGCGCCGTTTGAGGGCGATCCCGGCGAGCATGCACGCCTCGCTGGATCCGATCGTGGACGTCGCCGGGGAGGACGACGGATCCGGCGCGTGCCACAGCCCGGCGATCATCCGCTGGCAGTACGTCTCGATCGCCGCGGTCTGCGGATACTCGTCCTTGTCGATCATGTTCTTGTCGACGGCCTCGGCGTACAGGCGCTGCGCCTCCTCGTCCATCCAGGTGGTGACGAAGGTGGCGAGGTTCAGCCGGGCGTTGCCGTCGAGCATGGTCTCGTCGCTGACGACGTGATAAGCGGTGAGCGGGTCCATCCCCTGATCCGGGATCCGGTGCTTGTCGACGAGCACCTTCGATCCGGCGCGGCGATGCAGCGGGTTGACGTGGATGCGCTCCTGCGACATGGAAGCTCCTCGGTGTGGTCCTCAGGTCCGTGTGCGCGCCACCCTAGCACCGCGCGCGATGGCCCCTCCGGAAAGGGCGGGCGCTCGTCGGCGGCGGCGATCACGGGCCGCGGGACGGCCGTGCGCCCTCCGGTCGCGACGGTCAGAGGGACGCGGCGAGGTCGTTCGCCCAGCCCTTGAGCAGGGCGGCGTACGACGCGGTGACGTAGCGGCTCCCGGCATCGGTCACGAACGTCGCGAGGGCGGACTTCGCCGCGGTCCGGTTGCCCGCGGCGAGCGCGTTCTGCGCGGCGGTGAGGTCGGAGGAGAGCTTCGACGACACCGTCGAAGACGTGATGTATGCGGCGCCGGCGCCGTAGGACACCGCGGTCTGCAGACCCGGGATCGTCGCCCGCACCGTGATCGTGAAGGTCGAGGTCGAGGTGTTGCCGACCGCGTCGGCCGCCGTCACCACGACGGTGTGCACACCGGCGGCGAGGGTCTCGCCGACGAGCGCTGTGCCGTTCGCCCACGCGACGCCGTCGATCGTGGCCCGCACCGACGCCACCCCGGAAGCCGAATCGACCGCCCCGAAGCTGAGCGTGATCCGCTGCGACACGTCGTAGGCGGTGCCGTTCGACGGGGCGGTGATCGTCCAGGACGAGGTCGGCGGGGTGAGGTCGATCACGAAGGACCGCGACACCGTGCCCGTGTTGCCCGCCTGGTCGGTCACCCGGACCGACACCGTGTGCATCCCCTCGGCGGACGGCGCGGTGAGCGTCGCCGTGGACGCGTACGCGACCGGAGCGCTGAACGGCGCGCCGTCGAGCGAGAACGACACCTGCCAGAGCCCGGCCGGTGCGCCGCTGAACGAGAGCGACAGCGAGATCGATCCGGCACCGACGTAGGTCGTGCTGCCTGCCACGGCACCCGCGACCGTGACGGTCCCCGACGGGGGAGAGGTGTCGACGACCAGAGTCGCCGGTGCGGATGCCGTGGCCGACGTGTTTCCCGCGAGGTCGACGCTCACCGCCGTCACGGTGTAGGTGCCCGTCGCGAGGGCCTGGCCGGTGTACGCGACGCCGTTCAGATATACCGTGGTGGCGACGGCGTCGGCCGCCTGCGCCACGACGAAGCGCGGCGTCGCCACGTTCGTCACGTAGTCGGAGCTGGACGGGCCACTGTCGTCGAGCGCGTTGAGCGTCACCGTGGGGGCGCCCGGCGCGGTCGTCTTCTTGACCAGCGTCTGCGTGAAGACGGTCTGGTTGCCGGAGGGCTCGGTCTCGACGACCGTGAAGGTGATCGATCCGTCCTTGAGCTTCGACAGGTACACGTTGTTCACGTTCCACTGGCCGCTGCCGTTCACCGCCTTGCTGCCGCCGACCGTGGTCGTGCCGTCGGTGAAGGCGTACGCGATCACCGCCCCGGTCTGCCCGGTCGTGTAGAAGGAGAAGGACGACGCGTTCGACGCGTTGATGTACGGCGGGTACGCGCTCACGGTGAGCGGCGGCGGGGTCGTGTCGAGGATGGCCGTGACCACGGTCGATGCGCTGACCCCGGCTCCGTTGGTCAGCGTGACGCTGATCGTGAGCAGGCCGTCGATGAGCGCGGAGACGTCGACCGGGATGACGACCGAGCCGCCGGATCCGACCATGTCCATGCCGTTCGCCACCCGCGCGATCGGCGAGGAGCCGTCCGTGATCACGACGTTCGCGATCGACCCGACCTGTCCGGTCACGGTGACCGGGAAGGATCCCTCGGTCGCCAGGTTCGCGTACGCGGCGCTGCCGAGCGTCGCGGCGGGCGGGGCCACGCTGTTCTTGCCCATCAGCGAGCTGAGACGCGTGACCTGCCCGGTCGGACCGGTGAGGGTGACCGTGACGGCGATCGTGCCGTCGGCGAAGCCGGACAGGTCGAGCACGAGGCCGAGGGTGCCGGCCGCCGAGATCGTGCCGGCGCCGCTCACGGTGAGTGAGCCCTGGGTGAACGCGTAGACGACGGCGCCGCCCGGGGTGCCCGCGACGATGAACGGCACCGCGGAGGCGCCCGCCGGGTTGGTCCCGGACGGCAGGTTCACGCCCTGCCCGGACGGCAGCGACAGACGCGCCATCATGGCCGAGGCGACCGGCATGCTGCCGGAGGAGTTGAACGGCCGCACGTTGGCGGTCTTCTGCACGTCGTTCGCGACGCCGCCGAGGTTCTCCGGCATCTGGTTGAACGGGGATCCGGTCTGCTGGTGCCATGCGTCGTCGTGCTGCAGGACGAGGCCGAGCTCGCCGAACGGCTCGCCGTTGCGGGACGCCAGGCCCTGGTAGCGGTCGTCGTACGGCGCGTATCGGGTCATCAGCGTCTGGTCGGCGCCATCGCTCTTGGACAGGGCGTACAGGAACTCGGGCAGGAACGGCTGCAGGGTGCGGCTGACCGCCGGCATGCCGAACTGCGAGAACGGCACGTAGTAGCTGTTGTGGTTGCCGACCCAGTCGATCAGGCGGTCTCCCCCGGTTCCGGCGAAGAAGATGTCCTGCCCTGCGCCGCCGTAGGCGAGGGACTCCCAGGCCGGGGTTCCCCACACGAAGTTCGCGGTGGCGCGGCTGAACGAGCCGTCGGCGCCCCGGACGAGGTTCGGCACCGGGCCGTCGTTGAGCCCGCCGTCGACGTGGGTGTCGGCGCGGAGGTCGATGAGGTCGTTGCCCCAGCCGCCGTAGACCCGCACCCGACCCATGCCGGCGACGATGTCGTCGTTGCCGAGGTCGCCGAAGATCGCCTTGTCGCCCGTGGTCGGCATCTGCGGCTCGCCCGTGCCGGGGTACCAGGTGAGGTCGAGCGGCAGGCCCGCGTCGGTCGGGTCGAAGGTCAGGAAGAACGGCAGGCAGGTCGCGCTGAGCGCCATCGTCTTGCACAGCAGCGGGTTCGGCGAGCCGAGCACGAAGGCGTTCGAGACGACCGAGTTCAGCCACACCTCGCGGCGCGGGTCGGACGGGTCGAAGTAGCTCGACTTTCCGGACATCCCGGCGCGCGCGGCGTTGCCGTTCCCGTCGTCGCCGAGCGGGTGCCAGCCGGCCGGGTTGCCCGGGTTGAACGGGTGGTACCAGTCGGTCTCGTACGGCGTCGTGTTGATCGCGGTGCCGCTCATGTCGAAGTTGTCGGCGTAGCCCAGCTCCGGGGCCTCGGCGCCGGACACCGCGGACTGTCCCGGACCGGCGTGGATGACGCCGTTGCCCCAGCCGCCGTAGATGATGTTGTGGCCGAAGCGCGGCTGGTAGTGGGGGCAGATCGCGTTCTGCTTGCAGCCGGTGGAGAAGCTCGGGCTGCCGTTCGCCGCCGGATCCCAGTTGTACGGGTACAGGACCGCGGTGTAGGTGAGGGCCCCTGCGACGTTGATCACGGCCTGCTGCACGTTGCCCGGCGTCGTGATGAGCTCGGACAGGTTGGCCGCGGGGATCGGCGCGATGCCGTACAGCGGCTCGCCGTAGCTCGAGCTGTTGCGGCTCGCGAAGCAGCGTCCGCCGCCGCCGATGATGCACGTGTCGCCGCGGCCTCCCGAGACCCAGTTGTCCGCGTAACCGGTGATGATCGTGTCGTTCTGACCGCCGCCGTAGATCACGTCGTCCGCCGGTCCGCCGTAGATGAACGCGTCGCCCGACTCGGCGTGGATCTCGCTGCCGCGCATGAGGTGCACGCCGTCGACGACGATCGGGTTGCCGCCGATGTCGCCCCAGCCGTTCGAGGCCGCGGCCCCCGTGACCTGGGGTCCTGCCTGGTTCGCCAGGTCCGGTCCGCCCGGGGTCGCATCGAGGAGGTTCACGGCGCGGGCGATGATGCGCTCGGTCGCGGCCGGGTAGCCGTTCACGTCGTAGTTGAAGTTCAGGTAGCCGACCGACATCGCGACGCCGTTGCCCGCGCCGTAGGTGTGGTTGGTGCCGACGAGGCGAATGATCTGGCCGTTGTTCGCGACGATCACGTTCGCGTCGTGGGCGTGTCCGTTCGGGTTCGTGATGCAGTGGTTCGTGGCGTCGAGCACCCCGTCGCCGCAGTCCTCGCGGCCCGCGTTGAGGCCGGATCCGCCGAAGATGAAGTTCGAGCCGCTCGCGCGCTCGCTCGGCAGAGTCAGGCTGAACAGGTTGCTGTTGCCGCCGATGATGTCGTTCTGGCCGCGGTTCGCGAAGATCGTGTTGTTGCCGCGGCCGCCCTCGACATAGGCCTCGCCGTCCGTGGCCGCGACGGTCGCGATGACAGTGCACGGCAGGGACGTGCACGAGGCGGGAGCGGGCGCTCCGGTGACGGTCAGGGTGCCCTGGCTCACGGCCGTGACCACGCCGACCATCGCGCCGTTGACGGTGAGCGTCTGCCCGACCGCGATGCCGGCGTCGGCCCACCACAGGCCGTCGGTGCGGGCGATCGTGTGGGCGCCGAAGACGAGGCTGCCGGTCAGCCGGTACTGCAGCGCGGCGTCATCGTCGACGGACGGGTTGATCAGCAGGGCGTTGGCGGAGTCGCGGCAGGCGCCGACGCGGTTGCCGAGGAAGGATCCGCGGAACGAGCAGGTCGCCGCGCCCCCGAACACGCTGCCGATCGACGGCGAGCCGTTCGAGCCCGTCGGGTAGCCCGTGAGCGAGGCGGGCGCGGTGAGGTCGATCGAGCCGTGCGCCTGGATGATGTTGTCGTTCGACTCGCCGAAGATCATCGCGGATCCGGATCCGCCGGCGATGTAGTCGGCGCCCTTGTTCGCGGAATCCTGCAGCTGCGTGGGCCGGTTCGCGTCGCCGAGCGGCACGGAGAGCAGGATCCCGCCGGTGCCGGAGAGGAAGTCGCCCCACCACGCGTGTCCGGTCGGGTCGTTCTGCGCGAGCCCGTCGGTGAGGCTCTGCGTGAGCGAGCCCGGCGTGGTGCTGTAGATCTGCGTGCCGGTGAGGTCCTGGAAGCGCGGGTTGCGGTAGTCGAACAGGTGCGGGGCGCGGTTCAGCGCGACGCTGCCGCCGATGATCAGGTTGCGTCCCGGCCCGCCCTGGATGTCGTTCGCGCCGTCCCCGCCCACGATCACATTGTCGCCGCCGGACGCGTAGATCCGGTTGTCGCCGTGGTTCTGCGTCGCATCGGAGTACGCGGCGAGGATGTCGTGCGTCGTCTGGATCTTCTCCACCCGCGCGTCGCCCCACGGCGTGATGCCGCTCGCCGGGCAGTAGACGTTGAGCGCGCTCGCTCCGGTCGGCCGGCAATAGCCCTGCGGCGGGCCGACGGTGAAGGAGGCGCTGCCGACGGATGCGCCGCCGATGGCGTTGCGCGAGAGGGTCGCGGTGGTGAGGTCGGCGCTCACGGCCGTGATGATCGTGCCGGCGGAGAGCAGCGTGCCCGCGGTGTCGGCGATCGCGAGGCCCACGTCCGTGAGGCGGAAGCAGGCGGCCGCGCACGTGACGGTGGCGACGCCGTTGAGGGCGGAGCCCGACGGTGCATGCGAGGTGAGCGAGCCGGTGACGCTGCGGGTGCCGCCGAGCGGGCCTGCGGTGATCACACCGACCGTCGCCTCCTGGGTGTCCTGCACGACGACGCCCATCGCGCCGAAGATGATGTTGTCGTAGTCGCCGTAGCGATCGGTCGCGGTCGCTCCGGGCACGTCGCCGTAGATCAGGTTGTTCCCCGCGACGAGCGGGTCGGCGTCCTCGTAGACGCTGTTGTTCACGGTCGGGAACGAGACCGCGCGGGTGATCACGTTGGTGTTGACGCCGTTCGCGCCGAGGATGATGTTGTCGCCGCGGCCGCCGTGGATCGTGTTGTTCCCGGATCCGCCGGCGATGACGTCGCCCGCCTGGCTGCCGTAGATCGTGTCGTCGCCGGGCCCGCCGTAGATCGTCAGACCGACCGAGGGCACCTGGCCGTTCGGCACGCCCGCGAACAGCGCGCTCGCGTCGATCACGTTGTTGCCGGCGTGGCGGAACGGGTTCGCGACCGGGAACACGAACTGCGGCGTGCCGACGCCGACCTGGTTCGGGAACGGCTTGGATCCGAACACCCGGCTGGTCTGCGTGTGCGGGTCGCCCGAGTACCAGATGCCGTCCTGCGAGGTCGCGCCGTAGACCACGAGCGGCGACGGCGCGTAGCCGACCACGGCGACGCTGACGGCCGGGTTCGTGAACACGGGTCCGCTGAGCGTCAGCACGGTGGCGGTGACGCCGGTGATCGTCCACGCCGGGAGCCCTCCGACCTGCAGCACCATGCCGTAGATGAAGCCGTCGGCGATCCAGGATCCGCTCGCGCGGGTGAGGGTCGGCGACGTGCCGCTCAGTCCGGTCGTGAACGTGCCGCTGGCGGTCGGCGGGGTGGCACCCGGGCCGGGGCCGCCTCCACCGGTGACCGTGAAGACGTTGCCGCCGTAGCGGACCGCGTTGCCGCTCGCCGCGGCCTGGGCGACCGTGACCGTGCACACCGTGCCGCTCGTGCACGGCGGCACGACCGTCGCGCTGAGCTGGAGGATGTCCTGGGTCGGGCCGGTGAAGCCGGTGACCGTTCCGACGACGACGCCGTTCACGGTGACGAGCTGCCCGATCGAGAAGCCTGCCTCGACCCAGCTCCTCATGTCGGTGCGGATCAGCGTGTTGCCGACGACGTTGACGTTCGTGGTGACGTGCACCGCCGGGTCGAACACCGCGACCGTGCCGTGCACCCCGGTACCGGCCGCGGGTCCGCTGCCGACGAACGTGATGACCGCGCCGTTGACCGCCGTGATCATGCCGATCGGCGTGCCGTTCCACATCAGCTGCTGGCCGACCGCGAACTGGTCCGCCGCCCAGGCGGTGCCGTCGTCGCGGGTGATCGTGGTCGGAGTGATGTCGAAGTTCCCGGTGATGCTGAGCACCGCTGCGCCACCACCGTGCAGGGCGGTGAGACCGCCGTGCACGAAGGTCGTGCCGGGGGTGCCGTCGTCGTTCGTGTACGGGCCGCCGACGAGCGTGCCGGTCACGGTCAGGGTGTCGTTGCCCTGGCCCTCGAGGATGTTCAGCGACTGGATCGTGGACAGGCTCGCGTTGGTCTGGATCTGCCCGGTGGTCGGGTCGACCGTGACCGAGCCGAAGCTGATGCCGCTCGGGAACACCGGCGGCTCGCCGAACGTCGGCTTGGCGGGGTTGCCGGGCTCGTAGCCCTTGTGGTGCGTGAAGTCGAGGCCCGGGCCCATGCCGTAGCCGGTGAGGGTCGTCGAGCTGAGCACGCCGGTCTGGTTCTGCTGCGCGCCGTCGTCGAAGATGTTCAGGACGTTGACCTGCTGCGCCTCGGGCGGCTGGATCCCGATGCCGAACGGGAGCGCGTTGCCCTCCTGCGCCATCATCACCGGCAGCTGCAGTGCCGAGTGGTTGCCGGCGGTGGGACCGCCCTCGACCGACAGCGGGCCGCGGATCGCGGAGAGCAGGTGCGGGGTCTTCGGGAAGCTGAGCAGCGACGCGTTGCCCGGCGGGACGGTGAACTTCGGGTCGGCGACGACGCCCATCGCGACCGGCTGGTACCAGTTCGACGACGTGAACGTCACCTGCGCCGCCCACTGGGTCAGCGTGAGCGTCATCGTGCCGGAGGCGCCCAGCACCGCGGCGAGCGCGGCCTTGTCGGTCACGGTCAGGATGTCGACCTTCGTGGACGTGCTGCCGGTGAGCGCCTGGATCTTCAGCATCGTCCCGGAGGCGCCGATCTTGAAGATCTGGCCCTCGAGGAAGCCGTCGTCGAGCCAGCTCGAGCCGTCGGCGCGACGCAGCGTGCCGGCCGCGGAGTCGTAGATCACGGATCCGGTGAAGAGCCCGGCGTTCACGACCCGTCCGATCGTGACCGCGTGCGGACCCGCCGCCGGTGCGGCGCTCAGCGTCATGGTCGTCGCGGTGACGGCCGTGATGGTCGCGGTCAGCGGCGCCCCGGCGCCCGTCAGCTGGATCTGCTGCCCGATCGCGAACCCGTCGGCGACGAAGCTGCCGAGCTCGGTGGCGGCGAGGGTCACCACGAGGCCCGCGATCGTGACGTTCCCGGTGAAGAACGTGACGGTCTTCTGGGCGCCGATCGCGGCGTTCACGACCCGCACGCCGTCGGTCACGATGTCGGTCTGGCCGTCGGTCACGAGGGCGACCGTGACGTCCTTGCTGGGCGGAGCGGCGAGACGGACGCTGATGCTCGATCCGGGTCCGGGCACGGTGCACAGCGCGTCGCCGCACTTGGTCACGACCATGTCGGCGGGCGCCTGCACGATGCCGGCCGGAGTCAGGTCGTTCATGACCAGCACGTCCCACGGCGTCAGGCTGTTGTCGACGCCGGTGTACTCGGGTCCGCCGCTGGTCACGCTCGCGACCAGGTACGAGTTGTGCGGGTCGGCGATGCTGTAGTGCGGGGTCGCGTCCTCCTTGACGATGACCGGCGTCGACCAGTCGGACGTCGAGAAGGTGATCGTGTACACGCCTGCGGTCGTGCCGAACGCGGCGGTGACCACGTGGAACCGCGGGTCGGTGCTGGAGAGCGAGATCCGCGCGTCGTTCGCCGCTGTGATCGTGACGGTCACGGGCGCGCTCGGCTGGGCGGCGAGCACGACCGAGGCGTAGCCGGAGATCGCGGAGGTCGCGTTGCCGCTGCCGCCGAGGATCAGGTTGCTGGCGTTGCGGTCCGGGATCGCGAAGACCAAGCCGGTGGCCGTGGCGGTCGCGGCGACCGAGAGCTGCGCCCAGGTGCCGTCCGCGGCGACCGCGAGGATCGTGGCGCCCGCGGGGATCGCGCTGCCGGTGTCGGCCTCGACGATGCCACGGCCGACGTCGCCGCCGTTGAAGCCCGCGCTCGCGGAGTACAGGATGTTCGAGCCGTTCGTGGTGGCCCCGTCGCGGTACTGCTGGACGGCGGCGAGCCGGCTCGGCAGGGCGAAGTGGATGCCGGTCGCGTTCGCGACCGCGGCGGACAGGACGACGGTGTGCGCGTCGACGACGGAGAGGATGACCGTGTTCGCCGGGATGGCGACACTGCCGTCGATCGAGGAGATCGGCTGCCCGACGTCGCTGAGCGTGAAGTTCGCGGTGGCCGAGGTGAAGGTCGTGCTGCCGGTGCCGACGCCGTCCGTGAAGCGCGAGGCGATCGAGATCCCGGTCGTGTTGGTGTTGCCGAGGTCGGTGACGAGGATCGCCGGGGTGCCCGGGTCGATCTTCGTGACCTCGACGTTGCGCACGGTCGCGTTGGCGTAGAACGGATCGGCGCTGAGCACGCTGTGGCTGATCTCGTAGGTGCGCAGGCCGTCGTCGAGCGCGTCGTTCATCGCGCCCGCCCAGACGAGCTGCGGGATCTGCCAGTTGCCGGGCGTGAAGACCAGCACCAGCGCCCGCTGCGGCAGGTCGGTCGCCAGCGCGTCCACGAGGACGTGCCGGTAGAAGTCGCTGTCCGCGGTGGTCGTGCCGGGGTTCGGGACCGATCCGAGCGGGGTCGTGGCGAGCAGGATCGAGTCGCCCTGGGGGGTGCCCTCGCGGTTCAGCCGGATGTCGGGCTCCGCGGTGACCGCGATGTAGACGGTCGAGGTCGGCGCCTGGGCCAGCCGCACGCTGTACGAGTCGATCGTGCCGATGGGCGGACGGGTGGCCTGGCCGTTCTGCGTCTCCTTGACGACCGTGCCGCCCGCGTGCTCCGTGATGATCACGGCGCCCTGCGAGCCCTGTGCGACGCTCACCGCGACGCCCGGGATCACGATGTCCTTGTAGAGCTGGTCCTGCGTGATCACGGCGAGGTTGATCGTGCCGCTCGTGCCGTTGATGTCGCGCGAGTACACGTTGCCACTCACGTCGCCGGCGACGTTGATCTGGTTGCTGCCGAGGCCGCCGATGACGCGCACGGCCACGCCCGGGGCGGTGGAGAGCACATCGATCACGTCGTCGCCCTCGAGAGCGTCGACCTCGATCACCTGGACGTTGCGGTACGTGACCGACATGCCGGCGCCGAAGATGCCGTGGTCGGTCACGACGATGTGGTCGGCGAACTCGGTGCCCAGGATGATCAGCTTGTTGAAGCCCGTGCCGCCGTCGACGGACACCGGCGCGTTCATGTTGTATTCGACCTGGTTGTTGCCGGCCCCGGTGCGCACGTCGGTCTGCGCGGCGGTGGAGTAGCCGTTGGTCGTGATCGGGATCGGGATGCAGGCGGGCGCCTCGATCGTGGTGCAGCCGCCGGGGAGGATGATGTTGCCGACCGCGTCGGTCTGCGCGAGGGCGAAGCCGCGGACGATGAAGAGGTTGTTCCCGCCGTCGCCCTCGAGGTGCACCACGGCGTGGTTCGAGTAGACGGTGAACGTGTTGTTGCCGGTGCCGCCCTGGGCGACGAGCGGTGCGCTCGTGCCGCGGGAGAGCCAGCCGCGCGTGGTGGCGACGGTCGCGACGTCGAAGACGTTCTCGGCGGCGAGGTTGCCCGATGCTCCGTAGGACGGGGCGGGCGAGGCGACCGCGCCCGCGCTGCGGCGCTCGCCGTAGAGCTGCCCGATCTGGAACTGGTTGTCGCCCGATCCGCCGTCGAGGTAGGTGGCGGCGGCATTGTCGTCGACCGCGAAGTAGTCGTTGCCGCCGAGGGCGTAGACGTGCAGGCCGCCGTTGATGGCCGAGTCGTAGTTGATCCGCTCGACGCCGTAGACGCCGGTGGTGCCGGTGGTCGTCGTGCCGCCGAGGTTCGCCTGCGTGGCCGCGAGGGTCGAGTGCAGCAGGGCGACGAAACCGGATCCGGCCGAGTACGGGTCGGCGGATGCCGGGTGGGCGCCGGTGCCCTGGTAGAGGGCGGGCCGCGCCGCGGTCTCTCCGAGGATGCCGGCCGGGGTGCCGCGCAGCAGGAAGATGTCGTTGGTCGCGTACTCGTGCTGGGTGGACGGATCGATGCCGGTGGAGTCGGGGGATCCGGCCGTGTACGTGTCGTAGCCGTAGATGTTGAGCGTGTCGGTGCCGTCGGCCGGGGCGTGCGAGCCGAGCACGTTGATCTCGTAGTTGTTGCTGGTGAACTGGCTGCCGCTCGTGAAGATCGAGTAAACGTTGCTGCCGGACTGACCGTCGAGGGTCAGGGTCGCGCCACGGCTCACCTGCTGGCCGAGCGTGACCATGGACTGGAGCCGGTTGACGACGAACGTGTCGACGCACATGTTCGGGGGGCCGTTGCACAGCGGCGCGTAGACGCCGGTCTGCGTGGGCGACCCGTCGCCGTAGGCGCGGGTCTGGCCGACGAGGATCGTGCGGTCGAAGACGATCGTGTCGGCCTCGGAATTGCCGAACACCCGGGTGAGGCCGCCGGTGCCGTTCGCGATCTCGCCGGGGAGTCCGCCCGCCGCTGCCTGGCCGCTGCGGAGCACGATCACGGTGCCGTCTCCGATGGTCGGATCGGGTGCGGTGGTGTCGAGCGTCGGCATCGAGCAGGCGCCCGAGGCGGCGTTGTGGCAGTCGCCGTAGATGTCGATGTTGCCGGTCGCGTTCGCCTGCTGGTTCGGGTCGGTCACGATCCCGGCCGTGGTGTTCGCGATCGCCAGGATGATGCTGCTCGGGTCGGTGACGATGTCGTCGGCGGAGCGGAGCACGATGTTGCCGCCATCGGACTCGATGAGGCCCTGCAGCACGGTCTGCGGCGCGTTCTCGACGACGAGCGTGGAGCCGGAGTGCAGCAGCAGGATGTCGTTGCCCTCGACGCCGGTCTCGGTCGTGGTGAGGCGGACGCTGTTCGGGCCGGTGACGTTGCCGGGGTTCTCCCCCGCGTGCGCGAGCAGGACGTTCATGGGGCCGGCGACCTCGGTGAGGAAGATGCTGCCGTCGGCCTGGGCCGCGACGTCGCACGTGGCGGTGACCGCACGCTGCGCATCGGTGGCGTTCTGGTAGTTCGCGCCCTGGTACAGCAGCGTGTAGTGGTTGGTGCAGCCGCTGCCCTTCGCGGAGTCGAGCTTGAGGTCGTTCGTGCCGTCCGCGGCGCCGATGCTGCCGAACTGCGCGAGCAGGTCGATCGTGTTGCCGATCACGTTGGCGGCCGTGCCGCCGGATCCTGCGCCGTGGCCGTCGGTGATCGAGCCGTGGAAGTTCGTCAGCGAGATGTTCGCGCAGGAGGTCGCGCTCGCGCCGTAGCACGTGGTCACGGTGTCGACGTGGAGGTCGCCCGTGATCTGCGAGACCCGGATCACCGCGGGCGCCTGCGCGTTCAGGACGCCGAACCGGTCGATCGAGGAGCGGATCTCGAGGAAGTTGCTGTCGAGGCCGATCGACCCGTTCTGCGCGGTCAGGGTGATGTTCACGCCCACGACCTGCGGCGTCGCCGCGGCCGGCGTGTGGCCGGACGCCGGCGGGTTCGGCGACGGCTGCGGTGCGTCGTAGATGGATCCCGGCGCGGTCAGCGTCACGTCGTCGTCGGTCGAGCGGATGAGGCCCGCCCGCAGGTCCCCGTACTTCTCCGTGAGCGTGATGAAGCCGTTGGTGTCGGCGTTCACGGTGCCGTACGTCGCGGCGGTCACACCGGAGGCGGGCTGCTCGATGAGTACGAGGCCGACGATATTGATCCGGGTCGCCGACGGCGCGTCGTTCGCCGCGAAGACGTCGATCTGGCCGTTGTTTCCGTGGGATCCGGCGTCGAGCAGGCTGAAGTCGTACGTGCTCGCCGTCGCGCTGCCGCCCGTGGCGAAGGCTCCGGGCTCGAGCGTCGGGTGCGGGCTCGTGCAGCCGTCCGGGTAGAAGCAGTAGGCGCTGTCGGGGTGGTAGAAGCTCACGTACTGGCCGCTCGGTCCCGGCGTCGCGGTCACCTGGATGCCGGGCACGGAGCCGACCGAGGTCTGGTACTGGGTGGCCTGCAGGCGGACGAAGATGCTGTCCCCCGCCACGAGGTGGTCGATCGGGATCACGTAGGCGGGCGTCTGCGGGTTCGCGATCGCGGGATCGCGCAGCAGCGTCTGCAGGTCGAGGTACTGGCTCGTGCCGGAGTTCGCCGTGAGGTCCTCGTCGTGACCCGCCCACTGGACGAGGTCGATGTTCAGGTACGTGCCGGAGGCGGCGATCGAGGTGCCGGCGACGAGGTGCAGGATGTTCGTCCGGATGAGGTCGGTGTGCGGGCCGCTGAACGTCGAGCTCGAGCCGCCGCGGACCGTCGAGGAGGAGATCGATCCGGTGCTCGAGATGTCGGTCTCGCCGATCGGGTTCAGGATCGTGCCGTTGACGAGCAGGTCCGGCGAGGAGGTCGGGGCGTCGTTCGTGATCGTCACGAGCGTCGGGTCGACGTGGCGGACGATCGCGAACATCGCGCTGACCGTCGGAGCGGCGAGCGTCACCGTCGGCGTGCCGACGTTCAGCACGGTGATGTCGTCGACGACGAGCCGCAGCGTCGAGTGGTTGAGGATCGTGACGGCCGCCCAGTTGTCGCGGTAGTAGAACGTGCCCCAGTAGTGCGTGGACGGCGCGGCTCCCCCGTTCAGGCTGTTCCGGATCGTGCCGCTCGACGAGCTCATCAGCACGTCGCCGGTGTCGTGGTTCACGAGGTCGTTCACCTCGATGACCCCTCCGCCGCTGAAGTCGGTTCCGGGTGCGGGGTTGCTCACGCCGTTGACGGTGATGTTGACGGCGGTCACCACGTGGCCGTCGGGGCCGATGATCAGCAGCGGGCTCGGGCCCTCGTGGATGATCACGTCCGCGTTCCAGTCGACGTCTCTGGTGCCGGTGTTGTCGACCGGGTCGCCGGCTTTCGTCTCGGCTTGGACGTAGAGGGCGAGATGCGTCTGCCCGGCGGGGTGCGCGAGGTGCCACGGCGACGGGTCGGCCGGGTCGAGGCTCTGATCGTTGGTGTTCACGCCGTACTGGATGCGGGTGCCCGCGACGACCGTGGCTCCGGAGTGCGACGCGGCCGTCTCGGAGAACTCGAGGTTGTCGTAGCCGTCGCTGTAGGACGGGCCGATGCACCAGCACTCGGGGTCGTCGTCGTGCGAACGCGCGTTGCCGCTGTGGAACGCGCGGATGTCCACGCCGCCGTCGCCCTCGACCCAGGTCGGCGTCCCGGTCTGGCTGTCGACCAGGGCGGTGTCGTGGCTCTTCAGCTCGGAGACCGCCTTGGCGGTCGCGAAGCCGGCGAAGGCGATGAAGATCGACTTCGAGTGGCTCGTGATGTTCGATCCGGTCGTCGTGGCGAGCATGTTCACGGATCCGCCGACCACGTGGGCGCCCGCGCCGACGACGGAGGCCGTGTTGTCGGTGAGGTGCACTTCGGCGTGCGACACGGATCCGCCCGCGAGGCCGCCGCTCTCGGTGTCGGCATCGGCGTTCGCGACGAACGTGGCCGTGGAGAACACGCGCACCATGCCGCCGGCCGTGATGCCGACGCCGCCCGCGCTGACCTGCGTCGCCGCTGTGTTGCCGCTGATGCCGTCGGGACCGGTGCCGACGAACGCCGACGTGTTCGCGGTGCCGTCCACGTGCGAGGAGACGCCCGCGCCGGAGATGAGTCCGCCGGATCCGTTGCTCGTGGTCGCGGTCGCGTTCGTGTGCGTCGTCGCGCTGATGCCCACGTTGCCGCCGACGGTGATCGAGGCGGCCGCGTCGTAGGCGCGCACGGTCGGGTCGATCGTGGTCTGCGAGGTCTGCGACGTGAACGAGCCCGCGCCTCCGCCGCCGCCGCTGGCCGCCGCGGTGGTCACGCCGTTGCCGGGAGGCGGCGAGGCGGACCGGAGCGAGGTGCCGTCCGCCGCGAGCAGCTTCTGCGTGCCCGTCAGCGAGCCGGTGAGCTGCAGGATGAGCTCCTGCGCGCCCGATCCGGCGGTGAGGGATGCTCCGGCGAGGAACAGCGTCTGGTCGCCGAACACGTGGCTGGTCGTCAGCGACTGCCCGGTGAGGGTGATCTGGCCGGATCCGTTGCGGCTGCCCACGGTGTAGGTGGAGCCGTCGGTGAGGCCGATGCCGGCGGGGGCGAACGCCTGCACGGCGCGCGACTCGGGCGGCGCGGAGATGTGGATCGGCGTCACGACCGAGCCGCTCGGGCAGGACGCGTCGCCCGCGTGGCCGACGGAGTCGCAGTACGTCGCCGCCAGGCGGATCGTGTACGCGTCGATCCGGATCACGTAGTAGGTGGCGCCGACGGTCAGCTCCGGGATCTTCTGCGACGCGTCGCTGATCCGGTAGATGACGGCCTCGCCCGTCTGCAGGTTGTGGTCGGACAGGGTCACCGCGTGGCTGACCGGGTCCACGTTCACCGTGGGCAGGTACACGTTGTAGGCGCCGCCGTTGTCGCCCGTGACGTGGCCGCTGCCGTCGACGTTCACGTCGACCGCGTGGTTGCAGTAGGCGCAGGCGGGATGCGAGCCGACCGCGGGGATGCCCGCTCCGTGCGTGAACGTGCTCGCGGGTGCCGAACGGTACGTGACCTGCTGGCCGGCGGTGAACGGCGTGCCGCCGATGAGGTCGCCGCTGACGTCGCCGGTGTGGAAGACGGTGGCGGCCTGCAGGGCGTCGGCCTGCGCCGTGTAGAGCGCGATCGTGTTCGCGTCGACCACGCGCACGTAGTACACGCCGCCGTTCGTCAGCCCGATCGACGAGGCGTGCGCCGCGTCGTAGCGGTAGATGAGGGCGTCGCCGTTCTCGAAGTGGTGCGGTCCGCTGAAGCGCAGCAGCCCGCGCGCGGTGTCGGTGCCGGACGTGGCCGAGCCGAGGCTCAGCGCGTCGATCGAGGCCGCCGTCCAGGTGACGCCGAAGCCGACGTGGTCGGGGTCGGCCTCGCCGCTGACCGTGGGCACGATGGCCGAGTAGACGTGGCCGTTGCGCAGACCGCCGATCGGGTTGCTCGAGCTGTACATCACCTGGTCGCCCGTGGACAGCCCGTGCTGCGGGAACAGGACGGTGTCGTCCGGGGCCGCGCCGCCGTCCGCGTTCAGGCCGGTGATGTCGTCCGTGAGCTGCGCGCCCTGCGGGTCGGCGAGGGACTCGGCGTCGAGGGTCACGGTGCCGCCGGCGAGGATCGTGGTGCTCGCCCCGAAGTGCGCGTCCACGGTGGGCGACGAGGTGGCGTCCGCGGCGGGCAGGCCCACGTTGGCGATGCCGCCGCCGACGACCTTCGCCGTGCCGACCGCCTGTGCCCGGTGCGAGATCGCGGTGACGGTGAGACCGTTCGTCGCCCCCGTGCCGAGCACGACGTGCACGCCCGTGCCGAGGTACGCCTGCACGGTCGGGTTCACCGTCGCCGAGCCGATCGCCGCGCCGATCGTGAGCCCGATGGATCCGGCTCCCGCCTTGGCGCCGCCGCCCGCGACCGCCGCGTCGTCGGAGGTGACCGACAGGGATCCCGGCCTGCCGGACACGGTGCCGACGGTCGCGCCGTCGCCGACGGAGGCGGAGACGCTGCCGCCGACCGTCGCGATGGCCTTCATGTCCGTGCCGGATCCGAGGATGCCGCCCGCCCCGCCGGTGACGTTGGTGAGGGCGATCGCGCCCCGGCCCGCGTGCACCGTGATGGCGGTGTCGGGGCTGTGGATGTTCGTCGTCCCGCCCAGGAGCGCCGCGTCGGCGCCGTCGATGTTGCCGGTCGCCGAGACGATCGAGGCGCCCACGCCCAGGGCCACCGAGACGACGAACAGCGCGGTGGTCGCCGAGTCGGTCGCGTCGGTCTTGACGGTCAGCTGACCCGCGGTGACGAGCTCGCCGGCGAAGGACGCGGTGCTGCCGCCGTGGTCCTCCGCCTCGGAGCCGATCGCGCCGACGCTCGCGCCGAGCGACGCGTTGACGCTGCCGGTCGTCGACTTCACGGTGTTGTTCTTCACCGCGCTGACCATGGCCGCGCCGGTGAGGGTGACCGTGCTGTGCGATCCGACCGCAGCGGTGACGAGGGCGGACGACTCGATCGTCGCGTGCGAGTCGTCCGCGCCGACGCCCGCGAGTCCGCCGATGCTCAGCATGTCCGTCGTGGTGGTCGCGTTGTTCGTGCCGTTCGCCGTGACCGACAGCGATGCCGCGCCGACGCCGCTGTCGACCGAGGCCGTGGTCGCGCCGGCGATGTCGGCCGTGGGAACGCTGACGCTGACGCCGAAGAGGCCGCCGCCCGAGCCCATCTGGGTCTTCGTGAAGGCCGTGTTGTGCGATTCGGCGTCGAAGGTGACAGGGCCGCCGCTCGTGATCGTGCGGGCCGCGGTGCCGTGCACGGAGACCGCCTCGACCTTCGCGGCGGAGTGGATCTCGGCGTCGGCGAGGCTGACGGCGATGCCGGCGAGACCGCCGACGCTCACGACGAGCAGCTGCGACTCGGCGCGGTTGACGCCGATGGCGCTGACCGCGACGCTCGCGGAGCTCGTGACGCTTCCGGAGAGCTCTGCGTGCACCGCGCCGCCGAGGATCGCCTGCGCGGCGAACACGGCGCCCGAGCCGACGAAGCCGGCGCTGAGGTTCCTGCCGATCGCGATCGCCTCGTTGCGGGTGTTCGTCCCGTGGATGTCGGCGGTCACGGCGACGGTGCCGCTCGACGTGATCGACGCGTCCGCGGTGACGGTCGCGGCGATGTCGGCGCCGTCCGCCACGGTCGCCTTCGCGACACCGACGTTCAGGCTCAGCCCGGCGATGCCGAGGATGTCGACCTCCGCGTTCGCGTGGTTCTCGCCGCTCGCGTGGACCGTGACGCCCGAGGATCCGCCGATGTTGCCGGTGAGCTTGGCGGTGGTGTGGCCGGAGATCGTGGCGATCGGGATCATCGCGGTGATCGCCGCGGCGCCGATCGCGACGCCCGGCGTCGTGGCGCTCACGACGTTGCTCGCGTTCGTCTCGACGTCCACGCCGCCGCTCGTGGTCACGTCGCCACCCAGCTCGGACTCGGTGTGACGGCCGCTCGAGGCGATGAGCAGCGTGAAGCCGACCGCGGCAGCGCCGGTCGAGATGTTGACGGCGACCGGGGTCATGTCGGTGCGCGTGCCTGTGGCACTCACCGTGACGCCGGTGCCGCCGATGGTGACGGTGCCGTGCGCGGCGGACGCGGCCCGGGTCGTGCCGGTGTAGTTCAGGATCGCGACGATGCCGCTGATGCCCGCGAGGATGCCGCCCTGCGCCGAGACGGCGAGGATGTTCGGCGACACGTGGTCGGTCGCAGTGACGTTGATGCCGCCGATCGCTCCCCCGGATCCGATCGCCACGGTGCCGATCGTCGCCGTCGTGTCGCCGCTGAGGTTGAGCACGGCGACCGCGACGCCGACCGCGCCGGCCGCGAGGGTGATGCCGACGGCGTAGGCGGTGATCGTGCGGGTGGCGAGGGTCGTGACGTCGATGGCGGTGCCGGCCGTCGGAATGCTCGCGCCGGAGTCGATGTGCGCGGCCTGGGAGCTGGTGTCGCTCAGCACGACGATCTGGCCGGTCACGGAGATGCCCGCGACGGATCCCGTCACGGCGATGTCGGTGACGTTCTCGGTGAGGTTGGAGTGGACGCCCACGGTGCCGGCGGCGGAGACGCTCGCGGTGTTCGCGACGCCCGCGTCGGTGTGCAGGCCGATCGTGAGGACCGAGATGCCGGCGCCGAGCGCGCCGAGGCCCACGCTGGCCGCGCCCGCGAGGACGACCACGTCGAGGCGGTCGTCCGCGGAGACCTGCACGTCGGACTGCATCGAGTGGACGGTGCCGTAGATCGTGGCGGACGTGCCGGCGGGCGGCGCCGGGTGCCCCGCCGTCGGGTTGAACGTGTCCGCGGTGGTCGAGCCGCCGGGCGACGCGGCGGCGAGGCCCTGGTTCGCGCGGTCGCCGCCAGAGGAGGCGTAGCTCGCGTACGGGGCGTTGATCGGCGTCCACTTCGTGCCGTCGGCGGCGATCGACACGCCGGACGTGAAGGCGACGTTCGCCTGATAGTAGTGGCCGCTGCCGTCGGTGACGATGACGCCGTTCTTGTACGCGTGGCCGGCCTGGTAGGTCGCGACCTTCTGCGCCGCGGTGCCGCTGAGCGCGCTGCCCCAGCCGTCGCCGCTGCCCGAGGCGGCGCCGTCCGCCTGCCCCTGGGCCGATGTCGCGCCGCTGTCGCCGGTGGCGGCGCTCTTCGGGTCGGACAACTCCCAGTACGCCGTGTCGCTCGGTGCGTGTGCGTTCGTGGGGTCGCTGTTCTGGCGGGCCACGTACGTGTGGCCGGAGCTCGTCACGACGTCACCGGTCGTGTAGCTGTTCGCCGAGGAGTATCCGCCGCGCTGCGGGCCGTTGGCGTCGGAGTTGTACTGGTCCGTCGGCGTCGTGCCGATCGACCAGACCGAGACCGCGCCGGCGAGGCCGACGAATCCGCCGCCGACGCTCACCGCGTAGCTGGACACGTGCTTGATGGCGAGCGCGTTCACGGCGACGCCGCCGTTCGCCCACACGTCGGCCGCGCCGATGTAGGACGTGACGCTGACGTTCGCGACGCCGATGTCGATGCCGCCCGCGGCGCCCACGAAGCCGCCCGCGACACCGCCCGCGAAGGTCAGCGAGTCGAGGCGATCCGTCGCCGTCACGGAGACGCTCTGGTTCGACGCGACCCCGCCGATGATCGTCCCGGATCCCTTGTTCACCGTCGTGCCGTCGTCGATGTAGGCGGCCACGCCCACGGTGAGGATGCTGACGCCCACGTTGCCGCTGACGCCCACGAACCCGGCCGCGAGACCCGCGACGATCCCGAACAGCTTCTCGGTCGACCCCGCCTGCACCGCGAGGCCGTTGACCGTCTGCGTGCCGAAGCGGTCGTTCGCGATCGCGCCGCTGTCGACGCAGCCGTCGCCCTCGGCCGCGCCGCTGCCCGCGCAGCCGTACGCGTTTCCGAGGCCCTTGACGGTGACGGTGTTGTTCGTGCCGAGGTACGCCTGCGTGGACTTCTTCGCGACGACGACGTCGACGCCCACCCCGACCCCGACCCAGCCGACGGCGAGGGAGGCGGTGACGAGGATCAGGGACGTGTCGTCGGAGGCGAGGACGGCGATGTTTCCGTCGGAGCGCAGCGTGACCTTGTCGCCGGTGTAGGCGTTCGTGAAGGTCTTCAGCACTGTCACACCGACCGTGCCGGCGACGCCGACCGTGGCGCCCGCGGCCGCGAGGTTCACCGAGATGACCGCGTCGCTCGTGTGCGAGACGACCTCGATGTTGTGCTTCGCGTTCACGATCGCGTCGTGGTCGATGTACGCGTCGGCGTGGAGCTCGACGACCCGGACCGCGGCGGAGAGTCCGACCGAGGCGGTGCCGCTCACGGCGACGGACGCGGCGATGCCGAGCGTGCGGTAGTTGTTGCCCGCGGCGACCCGCAGGGACTGGCCGGACGCCGCCGAACCGTCGTTCGCGGTGCAGGCCGCGGTCGCGCAATTGATCTTGGCGTGGTCGCCGATCGATGCCGTGGTGTGCACGGTCAGCACCGAGATCGAGCCGGAGAGGTTGACGGCGACGGTGCCCGCAGCTCCCGCCGAGACGCCGACGGAGGCGATGTAGTCGCTGTTCGTCGCGGTGACCGCGACGCCGGAGAACCCGGAGGAGGTGCCGGTCGTGATCGTCTGCGGACCGGTCTGGCCGGCGTCGGCGCCCGGCAGCTGGCCGGAGCGGACGAAGCTGTGCGAGCGGCCGCTGCCCGTGGAGCTGAAGGTGATCGGCGCCTTCGCGCCGGGCACGGCCATGCCGTCGTGCTTGCAGTCGTCGGCGTTCAGTGTCGCCTCGCACTTGGTGCGCGCGATCTGGAAGTGGGTGGGCGTGTGGTCGACGATGTAGTAGGTCGCGCCGTCGACGAGTCCGCCGATGGGGGCGCCGCCGGCGGCGCTGTACACGACCGGGTCGCCGTCCGCGGCCTTCGGGTCGTACGGGAGCACGATGAAGTCGGTGCCCAGGTCGGTGGCCGGGTTGAAGCGCGGCGCGTCGTCGCCGGCGGCGCCGGGGGTGTTCGTCGGGATGAAGCGCTGCGACTCGCTCATCATCCCGGAGGGAAGGGACATGCCGGTGATGATCGGGGAGTCGGCGTTCGGGCCGCGGATCTGGATGCACGTGCCGCACCCGTTCACGAGGTGCACGAAGTAGGTCGCACCGTCGGAGAGTCCGGTGATCGGCTTGCCGCCGCCCGCGTCGTAGACGACCTGCTGGCCCTCGACGAAGTGGTGGGTGTAACCGAGGTTGATGGTGGTGCCGTCGACCATGAGGCCCTGAGGCATCGGGGAGTTCGGCAACGGGCCCCCGGGGTAGCCGCCCTGGTAGCCGCGCGGGTCGAACCGCGTATCGGTGCCGGAGGTGCTGTAGCCCCCCGTGTTGACGGTGCCGTGCGTGGTGGCGCCGCCGAGCGCGGTGACGATCGCGGAGGATCCGATCGTCGCGTTCGTGGTCTTGGTGACGACCGGCACCGCGACGCCGGCGCCGATCGCGGCCGTGCCGCCGGCGCTGATGTTGCCCGCGATGACGAACAGGCTCATGCCCTCGTCGGCAGACACGATGACGTTGCCACCCGCGCGGACGTTCGCACTGGATCCGATCCCGGCCGTGGTCGTCACGCTGATCACGGGCACCGCCGCGTTCACGGTGACCGCGGCCGTGCCTCCGGCCGAGACGCCCGCGGAGACGGACTTGATGTCCTCGCTCGAGGTGGAGGTGACGACGACGTCGCCGTTGGCGTGCACCGTGGACGAGGATCCGATCGTCGCCGAGGTGGTCTTGTGCAGGTCCTCGACGTCGAGGCCGACGCCGACGCCGGCCGTGCCGCCGACGGCCACGGCACCGGCGAGCGCGAGGATCGTGGTCGTGTCGGAGGCGGTGACGGCGACCGCCTGAGAGGCGTTGCCGCTCGAGTTGGTGCAGCTCACGCCGACGCAGTTCACCGTCGTGCTGGAGCCGATGCCGGCCGTGGTGACGTCGGTGAGCACGTCGATCGAGACGGATCCCGCGACTCCCGCGTTGTTGCCGCCGGCACCGGCGACCGCGACGAGGAGGATGTTGCCGACCTGCGTGGCGGAGACGGTGAGCCCGGTGGTGCCGTCGGCCTCGATGTCGGCGCTGTTACCGATCGTCGCGACGACGTCGCCGTTGCGGACGAGGAGGGCGAGGGAGGCGCCGATGCCGGCGCTGCTGGTGGAGATCGCGACGTTGCCGGAGGCGATGCTGAGCTTGTCGGCCGTGTCGGAGGCGGTGACCGCGACGTCGCCGCCGGCGTGCACGACCGCGTTGTCGCCGATCGTGGCCGAGGTGGAGTGGTCGCCCGGGTTGATCACGATGACGGCGAAGGTGCCGGCGACGGCCGCGCTCGAGTCGGAGGCGCTGCCGCCGACGACGATCTCGAGGAGGTTCTCGGTCGAGGTCGCGGTGACCGAGACCCCGCCGCCCGCGGCGACCTTCGCGCCGGCGCCGATCCGCGCCTTCACGTCCTTCGTCATGACGAGGACGATGATGGATCCGGCGACCGAGGCGGATCCGCCGCTCAGGGCGAGCCCTCCGGACACGTCCACGATGTTCGTGTCGTCCTGGGCCGAGACGGTCACGGACTGACCGGAGTCGCCCGTCGCGGTCTGGTTGACCTTCGCGCTGTCGCCGATGTACGCCTCGGTGTCGAACAGGAGCACGTCGACCACGATGGTCGCGCTCACCGCGAGTCCGTCGCCGCCGACCGCGCCACCGAGTGCGAAGGAGGAGATCGCCGGGAGGTGGTTGTCGATCGTGCTGTTGCCGGTGGTGGGCGCGAGCGGCGCGTAGGTCTGGTGGGCGGTGACGCCGATCGCGCCGGACGCCTGCAGCGTCGTCACGGCGGAGGAGCCCGTGCAGTCGGGGTCGGTCGTCGGGTCGGAGCCCGAGCAGACGGAGGCGATCGTGCTCACCGCGGGCAGGATGTTCACGGCGAACGCGCCGCCGATGCCCTTCCCGCTCGTGGACAGCGCCCCGGAGAGCGCGAGGTTCAGCAGCCGCATGTCGGTGAGGGCGTTGACGTCGATGCCGGCGGTCGAGGTGACGGTCGCACCCTGGCCGATCCGCGCCGCGGTGTACAGGTTCAGGACGTTGATGCCCGCCGAGGCCGCGAAGCTCGTGCCGGACTTGCCGCCCGCCGCCGCGAACGCCCAGATGATGAAGTCGTCGTGCTTGCCGGCGGGGGTGATCGCCTCGACGGTGACGCCGGCGCCGGTCACGGTGGCGCCCTGCAGCACGTGCGCCTTGTTCGTCAGGTTCAGGTAGTTGAAGCCGACCGCGGCGCCGATCTCGGTGCTGCCCGAGGTGAGGTCGAACGCGGTGCTGATGGCCTTGGCCGTGTTGCCGGTCAGGTCGGACGCGCTGACCTTCACGGCGCCGCCGGTGGCGGTCACCGTGATGCCGCCGCCGATGCGCGCCTCGTTGGTCGCCTCGATCCAGTTCCAGGCGATGGAGGCCGCGATCCCGGTGCCGCCGCCGCTCTGGCCGGTCTTGCCGCTCGAGCTGCTGTTCGCCGACGTGGTCTGGTCGTTCGACTTCGGGGTCGTCTTCCCGTCGGTGGCGCCCGAGGTGTTCGGGTTGTCCTTGATCTGCTGGTCGGACTTCTTGTCCGAGTCGTTGTCGCTGTCGCTGCTGCCGCGGGCGCTGGCCGTGGCGTTCGCCGCGTCCGCCATCTCGGAGGTCGCCTCGATCGTGACCGCGGTGCCGCTGATCGAGCGGTCGATCGCCGCGAGGGTGTTCCAGTCGAGGACGACGTTGAGGGCGACGATCGCGCCGATCGCGACGTCCTTGCTCGCGGCCTCCGCCTTGCCGGACGTGTCGATCTCGTTCGTGTGCTCGGCCGCGACGGTCACGGTGCCGCTCACGGTGAGGGCGGATCCGGTGCCGAGGCGCGCGGTGACGGTGTCGTGGTTGCTCACCACGAGGGCGACCGCCGGCGTGATCGCCGGGTTGTCGCCGCTGGTCTTGGTGCCGGCCTCGACCTCGGTCGAGATCTGCCGCCAGCCCTTGGCCTCGATGTCGACGTTGCGGCCGCCGGTGACCGTGGCACCGTCCACGACCTCGGAGCGCACCCGGTTGGACGGGAGCAGGGTCACGGCATCCTGGCCGGAGAAGATGTTCAGCGCGACGGACGCGCCGACGCCCACGGAGTCCCCGGTCTCGGCCTTGCTCGTCGCCTTCGCGGCATCGCGCTCCGTGCTGCGGCTCTTCAGGATCAGGTCGGCCGAGCTCAGCGTGAGCGATGCGCCGGCGGGGACGACGGCCTCGCTGCGGTTCTTCACGATGTTGATCGCGACGGATCCGGCGACGCCGATGGTCGTCGAGTCGCCCGCGCCGGACTCGGCCTGCGCCTCGAACTCGTGCTCGTCGAGCTGGAAGATCTGATCGGTCGTCGGCGAGGCCGGCAGATCGATGCCGTGCGAGAAGGTGTTCCCGAGCGAGGTCCACGTGTGCCCGCTGGACGCGAACCGGTACAGGCCCGCGGAGTGCGTGAGACCGTCGTCGGCGGTGAGCTGGTAGTAGTCCTTGTCCTTCGGGCCGTCGGTCGGCAGCTTGTCGCCCGACGCGTCACCCGCGTACTGCCAGGCCGAGCCGTCCCAGCGGTACAGGCTGCCCTGCGGGTGGCCGGCGTTCGGCACGGTGAGGACGCAGAACGCCGGGCTCGAGGAGTGCGTGCAGTCGGAGAGCTTGGCCTGCTCCGGCACATCCCCGGCGAGGACCGCGGTGCCCCAGCTGCCGCTGCCGGATCCGTCGTACTGGTAGACGCCCTTGCCGTTGGATCCGTCGTCCGCGGTGAGGTGGAAGTACTCTCCGGCGTACGGGCCGGGAAGGTCCTTGCCACGGTCGATGATGTCCCACGAGGTGCCGTTCCAGTGCCGCAGCACGTCGTGGTTGGCGGTCCCCGCGATGTCGGTCATCCCGGCCTCGGCGTCGACACCCGTGGCGGTGATGTTCGCGGAGCCGGTCGAGGCGCGGTTCGTGATGTCGACCGAGTTCACCCCGACGCCGGCGCCGACGCCCACCGCCGCCTTCGCGGTGGTGTCGCCCTTGCCGTGTGCGGAGGAGTCCGTGTGCGCAGAGCTCGTCAGCGTGAGCACCCCGGCGGCCGAGATCGTCAGACCGTCGGCGAGGTACGCGGTGCTGACCGTGGTGACGATGTTGATCGCGAGCGCCGCGGCCACGGACAGGGACGGCGAGCTCGAGCTGCTGTTGTCCTTGCCGTCGGCGGTGCCGGTCTTCGGGGTCGAGCTCTTACCCGAGTCCTTGCCGTCGGCGTTGTTGGCCTTCTGCGTCGAGTTCGCGTTGCCGAGGTTGTTGTCGGCCTTGCTGTTGGTGTCCTGGCCGTCGTTCTTCGCGCCGCTCGCCGAGGCCTCCGCCTGGCTCGTGGTCTGCGAGCTGCCGGTCGCGCTGAAGGTGATCGCCCCGCCCGAGTACAGATCGCGCTCGGTGTGCGCGTCCACGGTGTGGTTCACGACGGCGAGGGCGAGGGACAGACCGACGCCGGCGGTGGATCCCACCGTCGTGTCGCCCTTCGCGGTGGTGTCGACGGATCCCGTGAAGGTGGCCGTCGCGGAGATGGCGCCGGACGCGTGCACCGCGGGACCCATGCCGAAGGCGGCTTTCGACGATTCGTTCGCGATCGATACCGCGACGGAGGGGGTGACGGTCACCTTGCCGCCCTGGCCACCCGCATCGGTCTCGTTCGTCAGCGCATCGGCGTTCGAGGAGTTCAGCGTGATCTTGCCTGCGCCGGTGACCGGCGGGCCGTTGGCCGCCGAGCTGTTCAGGTCGAAGCCGGTGAAGACGTCGTTGTTCACGAGGTTGAGCCCGATGGACGCGCCGATCCCGACGGTCGCGCCGCCGGACTGCTCGGCGGCCGCCTTGGTCGTGCTGCTGCCCGAGGATCCGCCGCTCATCGACACGTCGCCGCCGCCGGTGATCGCCACTCCCCCGCCGCCGAGCGGCGACGCGTACACCGCCGCGGTGGTCTTCTCGTTGAGGAGGTTCATCGCGAAGGCGCCGGCCAGGCCCAGCGTGCCGTCGGAGCTCGACGCGCCGGCGGTCGCCTCGGCGTCGATCGTGTGCGTGGCGCCCGTGAGGGCGGGGTTCATCAGGGCCTTGAGGGTCAGGCCCATGGCGTGCACGGTGCTGCCGGCGCCGACCGTCGCCTCGTTCGTGATGTCGACGAGGTTGACCGCGACGGCCGCGCCGATCGTGAGCGAGGATCCGGTGCTCGCCGCTCCCGTGGCGATGGCCTTCGCGTGCGTGGTGTTGGTGGTCCCGAGGGTCACCTGGCCCGCGGTGGCCGTGACGGACTGTCCGTCGGCGAGGCGCGAGGACGAGGTGGAGTCGACGATGTTGAACGCGATCGCGGCGGCGACGGTGATCGAGGTGCCGCCGCTGCCTCCGCTGCCGTCGCCGGACTTCGCCGCCGGCGTCGAGGTGCGACTGCCCGAGCCGCCGTTGGTGCTCGACCGGCCGTTCCCGAAGGAGGCCTGGCTGTCGCCCTTGCCGTTGACGGTGGTCGTGTCGCCGCTCGGGTCGCTCGAGGACTTCTCGCCCTTGGTGCCCGCCGTGCTCGCGCTCGCCTCGGTGTCCGTGTCGCTCGTGCCGTCCGCCTGGAAGCTGACGTCGCCGCTGTCGGACACCGCGTTGCGGCCGAGCGACGAGTCGACGCGGTGCTTGGCCAGGGTCATCGCGAACGAGGCGCCGATGGCGAGGTTCCCGCCGTCGGTCGCGCCGGTCGCGGTGGTCGCCGTCTTCGCGGTCTGGGTCGCGTGCGCGGCGATCGCGCCGGTCGTGTGCAGGTCGGCGCCGTCGGCGATCCCGGCCGTCGTGGTGACGTTGTCGACGTTGAGGGCCACGACTGCGGTGAACGTGAGGCTGCCGCCGCCCTTCGCGCCGCTCTTCGCCGTGGTGCCGCTGTCGCTCGTGCCCGTGGCGTTCACGGTCAGCGCGTGCACACCGGAGAGGGTCGCACCGCTCGTGACCCCGGCGTTGGTGGTGTCGTCGACGACGTCGACCGAGATCGACGCTCCGACGCCGATGGACTTGCCGGTGCCGTCCTTCTTCGAGCTGGCGTCCGTACGGTCCTGCACGTTCGAGCCGCCGGTCAGGGTCAGCGCCGCGTTGACGGTCGGGGCGCCGCGCACCTCGGCGAGGGTCTTCACGACCGCGACGTTGATCGCGAGCGAACCGGCGAGGCCGACCGAGCCGCTGCCCGCGGCTCCCGACTGCGCGGTCGCACCGTACTGGGACTGCCCGGGGGCGACCGCCTCCACGGTGACCCCGCTGCCGTTCAGCGTCGCGCCGCCCTTCAGGTAGGCCTCCGTCGAGAAGGTCGCGACATCGACCGCGATGCCGATCCCGATCCCGCCGGATCCGTCCGCGCTGCCGCCCGACGCGGACGCGGCGTCCACGTTCTTCGAGGCGGCGTGCACGGTCTGCGTGCCGGTCGTGGTGACCGTGACGGAGCCCGTCGCGGGGGCGATGAAGGCGTGCGTGCCGCCGGTGAGCACGACGACGCCGAGGGCACCGGCGATACCGGTGCTGCTCCCGCTCGATCCACCGGCGGGGCCGTCGGCGGTCTGCGCCTGACCGTTCGCGCGGCTCGGGTCGTTCACGCTCTTGTCGTTGCCGGTCGAGCCCTTCGGGCTGGTCTGCGCGGTCGCCGTGGCGCCGGTGTCGCTGTCGGCCGCGACGGTGAGGTCGGCCGCCGTGATCGCCGTCGTCGAGGCCGAATCGATCGAGGCGGTCGTGTTCTGGTTCACCGACACGACGGCGATGCCCGCGCCGCTGGATGCGGGGCTCGCGTCGCCGGTCGCGGCGACGTTGACGTGGTTGATCGCGTGCAGGGCCGCGTCGCCCGTGGCGGCGAGGGTCGCGGTGCCGGTCAGCGTGGTCAGCGCGTTGCTGAAGACGAGGATGGTCGCGACAGCCGCGTCCTGCTGCGCCGTACTGCCGTCGCCCCCGGCGCTGCCCTCGCTCTTGCCGCCGTCGACGAGCGGGTTCGCGGTTCCGTGCACATCGGAGGTCGAGGCGAAGTCGGCGGTCGTCCCGCTGCTCAGCTGCGCGGCCCCGCCGATCGACACGGTCGCTCCGGCGCCGATGATGATGTTGTCGGTGTACTTCTCGCTCGCGGTGAACGTCGGCACGGATGCCGTGGCCGACAGCGCGAGCGCACCGGTGGTGTGGATCGATCCGCCCTGCACGGTCACCGCGGCGTGATCGCTCACGACGATCCCGTAGAACGAGTCCGGCGTGACGGTCGACGTGGCGGTCGCGGAGAGGCTGTTCGCGGTCACGGTCGCGTTCGTGAACGAGATCGCGGTGTTCGCGCAGTGGGTCGCCGGCGTGCCGTTCACGGCACAGGAGACGGCGTTCGACAGCACCCCGCCGGTGACGGTCTGCGAGGCGGTCAGGGAGACGTCGCCCGCAGTGAGGGACATGCCGCTGTCGAACAGGATCTGCCGGAACACGACGTTCAGCTTGGCGGCGGCGAGGTTGAGCGCGCCCGCCAGGTGCAGCACGTCGTTGCCGGTGCCCGTGATCGTCAGCGAGCTCGTCGGGGTCGCGAAGTCGGTGACCTCGGCCGATCCGGGGCAGTTCATGTTCAGGCTGCCGGCCGTCGTGGACGGGGACAGTGTGCAGGTGGCGTCGCCGCTGCCGAAGTCGACGGTGACATCGGAGCTGCCGCTGACGCTCATCGGCGCGATGCGCGAGTAGATCACCGTGGTGGCGTCGAGCACGACCGTGCCCGAGTGCGCGTCCACGGGCCGGGAGGCGGTGTTCGCCGCGGTGCCCGCGAAGTTCAGGGTGTTGTATCCCGTGCCGCCGTCGAAGCGGACGGTGAGCGCCGGGTTCGCGGTGCCGCGGTCGACGACCAGCGTGTCGTCGTGGCCGCCCTGGACGTCGATCTCGGTCAGGCCGGTGTAGGTCCGCGAGACCGTACCCGATGCGGTGGCGAACGTGACGGTGCCGTCGGTGCGGAACGCGAGGGTTCCGGTGCCGACCGGCAGCTGCACGACCCAGGTGGTGGGGGCGGGGTTCGGCGCCGACGGGGCGGTCGGCGAGGACGTGGTCGGGGTCGGCGAGGACGGTGCCGTGGTCGGGGCCGGCGTCGTGGGGGCCGGCGTCGTGGGGGCCGCGGTGGGCGCCGTCACGGTCGGAGTGGCCGTGCTCGAGGGGGCCGTCGAGGGGGCCGGTGCGGTCGGAGCCGTGCTCGCCGCCGGCGCGGATCCGGCGGTTCCGCTCGTCGGGGCCGGGGTCGTGGCCGCGGGGGCCGATGCGGTCGGCGCCGGCGTCGTCGTGGTGGTCGCCGGCGCGGGAGCAGGGGCCGGTGCGGGTGCGGGTGCCGGAGCAGGCGCCGGCAGCAGCGAGGCGTCGACGCCGTAGGACTGACCCGCCGAGAGCGTCGGAGTCATCACGGTGCCGGGCGTGTGCCCGAGGCCGAGCACGTGGCCGAGCTCGTGCCGGACCACCGTGAGCAGGTTCATGTGCGCGGAGGCCGGGTCGTTCGGGAATGTCACGTCCCAGCCCCAGCCGGCGGCGTGCGCGTCGATGACGACGGATCCGGAGTTCTCGCTGCCGAGCCAGCCGGCACCCAGGTCTCCGACCGAGGCGCTGAATCCGGAGAAGTCCGCGTTCGGGTCGACGGCCAGCCACTCGGACTTCGCCTGCGCGACCGCCGCGTCGAGCTGCGCCTGGGTGAGCACCGCCGGGGCGGCGACCGGGGTGGCCGGTGCCGAGGCGGCCATGAGCGGCGACGGCGAGGTCCCCGTGCTGCCGGATCCCGTGCCGGTGGTGCCGGTCGATCCCGTGCCGGTGGTCCCGCTGCCGGTCGATCCCGTACCGGTCGATCCCGTACCGGTCGTCCCGCTGCCGGTCGAACCCGTGCCCGTCGACCCGGTCCCGGTCGATCCCGTGCCCGTCGACCCGGACCCGGTCGATCCCGAGCCCGTCGAACCCGAGCCCGTCGAACCCGAGCCCGTCGTCCCGGTCCCGGTCGATCCCGTCCCGGTCGAACCCGTCCCGGTCGAACCCGTCCCGGTCGAACCAGAGCCCGTCGAACCCGAGCCGGTCGAGCCGCTGCCGGTCGAGGCCGCCGTTCCCGTGGACGGCGTGCCCGAGGAGCACGTGACGGAGTTCCCGTCGGCGCTGCGCACGCAGTGCATCTGCGAGCTCTGGCCCTGCGGCGTCGGGGTCGGATCCGTCGCCGCCGGCGTCGACGTGCCGGGGATCACGGTCACGACCGTTCCGGGGTCCCCCGACGACACCGAGACGGTGCCGGTCGTCGCCGCGGAAGCCGCGGCCGCGGCCTGACTCGCGGCCTCCGCCTGGGCCTGGGCCTGAGCCTGAGCCTGAGCCTGAGCCACCGCGGCGTCGTATGCGGCCTTCTCGGCGAGGTATGCGCTCAACGCGTCCGCGTACGCCGCGAACTCCTGCTGGGCGACCATGCCGTCGAGCCGGGCCCGACCGTTCGCGCGGTACAGGGCCAGGGTCGCGGCCGGCACGGCCGGCGCCGGCGTGGTCACGACGGATGCCGACGCGGTCGGCAGCGGGACCGCCGAGGCGCTCGTGGGGAACGACATGACGAGCGCGGTCACGAACGCTGCGACGACCGCCGCAGCGCGTGTGCGCCAGGGATGCGCGCCGACTCGATCAGGCGCGCACCGCCTCCTGTCATCCGTCTTGGCGATCACCAAGACCTCCCAGCTCCGTAGACGCCCAGCTCCGAAGAACCAGTAGGCGCGCTCCCCCCACGCGGATACCGAGAACAGTCGTACTCGCCCTGGTGCTCCCCCGTCAATACCCAAAATTCCGGAAGATCGGGCCGGCGTCGAAGCACGGTTCCGAGGGCCGACCCACCATATGTCTCCGATGGAATACTGCCTGCTCCGACGGCGTTTCCTGCCCGGTTCTCGCGGATCTGAGCGGGGCGGAGACGCGGAACGCCCCCGACCTCTCCGTGAAGAGGGATCGGGGGCGTTGCGAGCTGTCGGAGGCCTACTTGGCCGCGCCGACCGGCTCCTTGGTCTTCTCGACCTTGGCCGGGACGGCTTCGGCGGCCGGCCGCGGACGCGCCGCGAACTGGTCGAAGACCGCGCGCGGGGCCTGCAGGGCCTCGAGGCCGACGATGTCGCGGCCGAGCCAGAGGTTGTTCCACCAGCCCCAGAGGACGCGCCACTTGCGCTCCCAGGACGGCATCGCCAGACCGTGGTAGCCGCGGTGCGCGACCCAGGCGACGAAGCCCTTGAGGGCGAGTCCGCCCGACTGGAAGACGCCGTTGTAGAGGCCGAGGCCGGCCACCGCGCCGAGGTTCTTGTGGAAGTAGTCCTTCGGGTCCTCGCCGCGGAGCACGGCGACCAGGTTCTTCGCGAGGCGCTTGGCCTGGCGCACGGCGTGCTGCGCGTTCGGGACGCACATGCCGCCGACGCCGCCGCCGGAGAGGTCCGGCACGGCCGAGACGTCGCCGGCCGCCCAGGCGCCCTCGACGATGTGGTCCTCGGTGCCCACGCGCAGGTCGGCACGGGTCTGGATGCGACCGCGCTCCTCGACGGGCAGGTCGCCGCCGCGCACGACGGTCGGGTTGGCCATGACGCCGGCGGTCCACACGATGATGTCGGTCGGGATGACCTCGCCGCTGGAGAGCTCGACGTCGCCGTCGACGGCGCCCTTGACCTGGGTGTCCAGGTGCACGTGCGCGCCGCGCTTGGCGAGGTCCTTGAGGACCCACTCGCTGGTCTTCAGCGAGACCTCGGGCATGATCCGGCCCATCGCCTCGATGAGGTGGAAGTGCGTGTCGTCGAACGACAGCTGCGGGTACTTCGCGATCAGCGAGGAGGCGAAGGAGCGCAGCTCGGCGAACGCCTCGATGCCCGCGAAACCGCCGCCGACCACGACGACCGTGAGCAGGCGGTCGCGCTCGGGGCCGGCCGGGATGGACGCGGCCTTGTCGAAGTTCGACAGCAGCTTGTCGCGCACCGCGACGGCCTCTTCGATGGTCTTCAGGCCGATCGCGTTGTCGGCGATGCCCGGGATCGGGAAGGTGCGCGACACGGCACCGGCGGTCACGACGATCTGGTCGTACGCGAACTCGTACGGCTCGCCCACCGGCGGGGTGATCGTGGCGACCTTGCCGGCGTGGTTGATGCCGGTGACCTTGGCGGTGACGACGTTCGTGCGCTTCAGGTGACGGCGGTGCGAGACCACCGCGTGCCGCGGCTCGATCGAGCCCGCGGCCACCTCGGGCAGGAACGGCTGGTAGGTCATGTAGGGCAGCGGGTCCACCATGGTGACCTCGGCCTCGCCCCTGCGGAGGTGCTTCTCCAGCTTCCACGCCGTGTAGAAACCGGCGTAGCCCCCGCCCACGATCAGGATCCTGGGCACAGAACGATCCTTCGCCACAGTGCTGTCAGCCAAGAGGTGAACTCCTCGGAAATCAGGGATTTGGCGTGCGAGAGGCGCGCGCCGAACGGATGCGCCGGGCAGCAGCGGTGACGCCAAGCCCTATCAGGATACCAGGCACTGTGAGGGCGACGAGCGGGAGGGTACCGTACAACAGCGAATCCGCGCTGGGGATGAGCGGCGATCCGGGTGTCGCGGGCCCCTCCGCGGGCGGCAGGGCCGGGATCGCGACGGGCGCCGTGGTCGGCTGCGGGCCCTGCTCCGCCGGCGCGCGGCGATGCAGGCGGATCCACTCGGACAGGTCGCCGAGCGGGTTCGCGGTGACGTGCGGCAGCGCCGCGGAGACCGCCGCGGACGCGTCGACGAGTCCATAGCCGTAGAGCGGATCCGGATGGGCGGTGGCCTGCGCCGCCGGGCGCGCCGTCTGGATGATCTGGTTGATCACGTCGTCGGCGCTCAGCTCGGGGTGCGCCGCGCGCACGAGTGCGACGATGCCGGCGACGATCGGAGCGGCGCCGCTGGTACCGTTCCACGTCTCGACCGTGCCGTTCGCGTCGACGCCGAGGAGCGCCTCGCTGGGGGCGGATACCGCGATGCTGATGCCCTGGGTGGACGCGGCGCGGCTCGCGACACCGCGCTGGTCCACGCCCGCGACGGTGAGCACGCCCGGGATGGTCGCGGGGGCGCCCACCATGGACGTGCCGCTGCCGCGGTTGCCGGCCGCGACGACCACGACGACGTCGTGCTGGAAGGCGTACAGGAACGCGTCGTCCCAGCTCGGGTCCCAGTCCAGGGTGTTCGTCGTGAAGGACAGGTTGATCACCTTCGCCCCGTGGTCGACCGCCCAGACCATCGCCGTGGCGACCTGCTTGGCGAAGGGCACGGTCGCCGTCGTGCCGAACCCGAGCGAGATCGACAGCAGCGACGCCTCGGGCGCGACCCCGATCATGCCGGTGCCGTCCGCGTTCGGCCGGCCCGCGGCGAGCGAGGCGACTCGGGATCCGTGGTCGCTGTCCAGCGGGCCGAGCGGAGTGCGACCGTCGGAGGATCCGATCCCGGACACGTCGGTCCCGCCGGTGACCGCCCCGTCGAAGGCGTGCGGCCCCTTCCCGATCCCGGTGTCGATGATCGCGATCGTGACGCCCGCGCCCCTGGTCGTCCTCCAGGCGGCATCGACGTGCGCGCCGTCGATCCAGTACTCCGCCGCCCGCACCGGATCCGGGCTCGGAGCCGGGGCGGGGGTCGCGGCGACGAGCGGGACGGCCAGCGCGAGCACGAGCCCCGCGACGACGGTGCGCCATCGCGGGGTGCTGCGCCGCGGCGCCGGCAGAGGGGTCATCGCGCTCGGCTCACTCGGCCCCGGCCGCTCCGGGCTCCAGGCACTCGCAGCGCTTCGGGGACCACCGCGACAGCCGCAGCGCCTCGTCGCCGATCGGGTTGACCCCGGGCCCTGCGGCGAGCGCGTGCCCGGCGAGCGCGTGCAGGCACTTCACGCGGGCGGGCATCCCGCCCGCGGAGACCCCGGCGACCTCCGGCACGTCGCCGAACTGCGCGCGGTCCGCGAGATAGGCCGCGTGCGCGGCGCGGTAGGCGGCCGCCGTGTCCTCGTCCTCGAGCAGCGCGGCGAGCTCGGGCATCGCGTGGCCGGCCTCGAGCGCGGACATCGCGGCGGTCGCGGCCGGGTGGGTGAGGTAGTAGAAGGTCGGGAACGGCGAGCCGTCGGGCAGCCGCGGTACCGTCGCGACCACCGTCGGGTTCCCGCAGACGCATCGGGCCGCGATGCCGACCACGCCGCGGGCCTCGCGGCCGAGCTGCGCGGAGACGACGGCGAGCTCGGCATCGGTGGGCGGGGCGAAGGGAGGTGTGGTCACCCCTCCAGCGTACGGTGTCGCCGTCAGCGCCCGGGCGCGGACGCCGCGGTCTGTGCAAGACCCGCGCCGGTGACGCTGCGCAGCAGCTGAGCCCCCCAGTCGGAGGTGTGCTCCTGCACCTTCTTGCTCACCGGCGCCCGATCCGTCGGCTGCGCGGCCGGATCGATGTCGTTGTCGATGAGGTAGACGACCTCGCCGGGCTTCACGTAGAACAGCCGCTCCCGGGCCTGGGAGGTGATGTACGCGGGATCCTTCCAGCGGTCCCGCTCGGCCTTGAGCTGGTCGATCTTCTGCTGCGTGACCTGCACCGAGTGCTCGAGCGCCGAGATCCGCTGCTTCTGATCGAGGTACGTGCCCAGGGTCGGCACTAGCACCCAGGCGCCGAGCACGACCAGCGACAGCATGATCACCATGAAGCTGCTGAGGCGGATCCCGCCGACCCAGCCGCGCACGTCGACGGCCCCGGCGCGCGGGGACCCGGTTCCGGGCTCGGACGAGGAAGGAGGAGTCCGACCTGATGTCATGACTCCTCCTTCCGTCAGCCGGTGCACCGGCTCGTCAGCAGCGGATCCGCTGATCAGCCCTTGAAACGCGGGAAGGCGGAACGGCCGGCGAAGACCGCGGCGTCGCCCAGCTCCTCCTCGATGCGCAGAAGCTGATTGTACTTGGCGACCCGCTCGGACCGGGCGGGCGCGCCGCTCTTGATCTGGCCCGAGTTGACGGCGACGACGAGGTCGGCGATCGTGGTGTCCTCGGTCTCGCCGGAGCGGTGCGAGAGCATCGTCGTGTAGCCCGAGCGGTGCGCGAGGTTTATCGCGTCGAGGGTCTCGGACAGCGTGCCGATCTGGTTCACCTTCACCAGGAGCGAGTTCGCGACGCCCAGGTCGATGCCCTTCTGCAGGCGCTCCGGGTTGGTCACGAACAGGTCGTCGCCGACGAGCTGGATCTGCGAGCCGAGCTTCTCGGTGAGGCCCTTCCAGCCGTCCCAGTCGTCCTCGGCGAGGGCGTCCTCGATCGTGACGATCGGGAAGTCGTCGACCAGGCCGACGTAGTAGTCGGTGAGCGACGCGGCGTCCCAGTCCTTGTCGTCGAGGCGGTAGATCCCGTTCTCGTAGAACTCGGTGGCGGCGGCGTCCAGGCCGAGCGCGATGTCGGTGCCGGGGGTGAAGCCGGCCTTCTCGATCGCCTTGACGAGGAACTCGAGCCCCTCGCGGTTGCTGGGCAGGTCGGGGGCGAAGCCGCCCTCGTCGCCGAGGCCGGTCGCGAAGCCGGCGGCCTTCAGCTCGCCCTTGAGGACGTGGTAGACCTCGGTGCCCCAGCGCAGGGCGTCGGAGAACGTGTCGGCGCCGATCGGGGCGAGGAAGAACTCCTGCATGTCGATGCCGTTGTCGGCGTGCGAGCCGCCGTTGATGACGTTGAACAGCGGGACGGGCAGCAGGTACGCGTTCGGGCCGCCCAGGTAGCGGAACAGCGGCAGGTCGGCCGAGTCGGCCGCGGCCTTGGCGACCGCGAGGCTGACGCCGAGGATCGCGTTCGCGCCCACGCGGCTCTTGTTCTCGGTGCCGTCGACCTCGATGAGGATCTCGTCGATGACGCGCTGCTCGCTCGCCTCGACGCCCTCGATCGAGGGGCCGAGCTCGTCGATGACGGCCTCGACGGCCTTCCGCACGCCCTTGCCGGCGTAGCGGCTCCTGTCGCCGTCGCGCAGCTCATACGCCTCGAAGGCGCCGGTGGACGCCCCGGACGGGACGGCCGCGCGCTGCACGATGCCGTCGTCGAGCAGCACCTCCACCTCGACGGTCGGGTTGCCCCGGGAATCCAGGATCTCGCGTGCGCCTACAGCCTCGATCAATGCCACGGAAGTGCTCCCTGCGTGTCGGTGGGAATGGGGGTTTGGAGCGGCGTCGGTCCGCGGCCCAGTCTAGCCAGAGCGGCCGCCGGGGCGGACACGGAGAGGGGCCGCGCGGTGCTGTCCGCGCGGCCCCTCCCCCGGGTGCCCGAGGGCTCGTGGATCCTTACTTGCTGTAGGACTTCACGATGTCCAGGAGGTTCGGGACGTTGGCGTAGGCGTCGGCCGCGTTGTCCTTGGTGACGATGACCGGGGCGAGCAGGTACGACGGGACGACCTTGACGCCGTTGTTGTACGACTTGGTGTCGTTGACGTCGACCGTGGAGCCCTTCTGCAGCTCCTGCGCCATCTTGATCGCCTGGGCGACGAGCAGCGTGGTGTCCTTGTTGATCGTGGAGTACTGCACGCCCTCCATGATCGACTTGACCGACTCGACCTCGGAGTCCTGGCCGGTGACGACCGGGACCTTCTTGCCGGCCTGCTGCGCCGAGGTGATGATCGCGCGGGCGAGGGTGTCGTTCGGCGACAGGACGCCGTCGAGGTTCGCCGAGCTGTAGTTCGCGGTCAGGATCGCGTCCATGCGCCGCTGCGCGTTCTCGGCCTTCCAGCCGTCGGTCGCCGTCTGGGTGATCTCGGTCTGACCCGAGACGACCTTCAGCGTGCCGTCCTTGATCTTCGACTGCAGCACGTCCATCGCGCCCTTGAAGAAGACCGCCGAGTTGGCGTCGTCCGCCGAGCCGGAGAACAGCTCGATGTTGTACGGCGCGGCGTGCCCGGCGCGCTTGGCGAGACCGTCGAGCAGGGCCTGGCCCTGCAGCTGACCGACCTTGAAGTTGTCGAACGCGACGTAGTAGCCCACCGCGTCGGTGTTCTCGATCAGACGGTCGTACGCGATGACCGTGGCCCCGGCGTCGTGCGCGGCCTTGACCTGCGTGGACAGCTGCTTGCCGTCTTTCGCGCCGATGATGATGACCTTCGCGCCGCCGGTGACCATCGCCGAGATCTGGTTCTGCTGCTCGGCGACCGTGTTGCTCGCCGGCGCGTACTGCACGTCCGGCTTGAAGCCGGCCTTGGTCAGGCCGTCGGTGAAGAGCTTGCCGGCGAGGACCCAGTTCTCGCTGGTCTTGTCCGGCAGCGCGACGCCGATCTTGGCGTCGGCGGCGAAGCCCTTCGCGGTGCTGCTGCCGCCGGCGCCGGAGTCCCCGCCGCGTGCGGAGGAGGAGCAGCCGGTCAGCGCGAAGGCACCTGCGACGACGATCGCGGTCGCCGAAAGGAGGATCTTCTTCATGTGATCTCTTTCTCTCTTGGTATCTGGGGATCGGATCGCGGGCGTGCGGTCCGACCCCCTACTTGCCGCTCGCGTTGCCGGAAGCGGAAGGGGTGAACGGCTCGTCCTTGGCGGCGAACCGGCGGGTGAGGAACCCTGTGAGCGACGGACGGCCCTGCTGCTTGTTCCAGACGTCGACCGCCACCGCGAGCAGGAGCACGAGGCCCTTGACCATCGCGACGGTGTCGGCGCCGGCGCCGAGCAGCGCCATGCCGTTGTTGAGGAAGGCCATGACGAGACCACCGATGATGGACCCGACCACGGTGCCGATGCCGCCGGAGACCGCGGCGCCGCCGATGAACACCGACGCGATCGCGTCGAGCTCCCAGCCGTTGCCGTCCTGCGGGCCCGAAGCGGTGGCGCGGGCGACGTAGATCATCGCGGCGACCGAGGCGAGCACCGACATGTTCATCATCACGAAGAAGTCGGTCCAGCGGTCCTTGACGCCGGACAGCCGCGCCGCCTGGCGGTTGCCGCCGACCGCGTACAGGTGCCGGCCGAAGACGGTGTTGCGCGTGACGAAGGTGTACACGATCACGAGGACGAGGAGGATGATGCCCGAGATCGGGAAGCTCGTGCCGACGCGGCCTGTCGCGAACTGGTAGCCGGCGACGAGGATCAGCGCGGCGAGGACCACGACCTTGACCGCGCTCACCCACACCGGAGCCGTCTCGGTGCCCGCCCTGCTCTGCGAACGGCGCAGGAAGAACTCGAAGCCGACGACCCAGAGCGCCGCCAGCACGGCCAGCAGCATCGTGAGGAAGTTGAACGGCACCGCGATCGGCAGCTCGGGCAGGTAGCCGGCGCCGATGTACTGGAAGTCGGTCGGCACGGCGACCGAGGTCGACTGCCCGACCCACTGGTTGGCGCCGCGGAAGAAGAGCATGCCGGCCAGCGTCACGATGAACGCCGGCACGCCGACGAACGCGACCCAGAAGCCCTGCCACGCGCCGACGACCACGCCCACCCCGAGACCGAGCAGCACCGCCGCCCACCACGGGAAGTGCCAGTCCGCCATCGACTTCGCGACGACGATGCCGACGAACGCGGCCACCGATCCGACGGAGAGGTCGATGTGGCCCATGATGATGACCATCACCATGCCGATCGCGAGGATCAGGATGTAGGAGTACTGGTTGACGACGTTGATCAGGTTGCCCGGCGAGAGCGTCAGTCCGCCGGTCCAGACCTGGAAGATGAGGATGATGACGACGAGGGATCCGAGGATGCCGAACTGGCGGAGGGTCGACTGACCGCCGCCCATCATCTTCGTGATGTCGCGGAAGTGGAAGCCGTCCTTCTCGGGCGGGGTCTGCGGCCGGGTCTTCGGCGCTTCGGTCATGGTGCTCATGCGGATGCCTTCTGGGTCCGTGAAACCAGCACTGTGGTCATCGAGTACGGTGAATCGCTCATGCGGATGCCTTCTGAGTCAGGGAGGTCATGCTGCGCATGAGCGCCTCCGGGGTGGCGTCGTGGGCGGGGAGGCAGTCGGTGACGCGCCCCTCGAAGACGGTGTAGATGCGGTCGGACATGCCCAGCAGCTCGGGCAGTTCGCTGGAGATGACGATGACGCCCTTGCCCTGGGCGGCGAGCTCGTTGATGATCGCGTAGATCTCGTACTTGGCGCCGACGTCGATGCCGCGGGTGGGTTCGTCGAGGATCAGCAGATCCGGATCCGTGAACATCCATTTCGCCAGCACGACCTTCTGCTGGTTGCCGCCGGAGAGCGTGCCGACGCCCTGGTCGACGGTGGGCGTCTTGATGCGCAGGGACTTCCGGAACCGCTCGGCGACCTGGGTCTCCTCGAGGCCGTTCACGACGCCGCGCCGGGCGATCTTGCCCAGTTTGGCCGACACGATCGAGCGCTTGATCGAGTCGAGCAGGTTCAGGCCCAGCACCTTGCGGTCCTCGCTCACGTAGGCGAGGCCGTGCCGGATCGCGCTGCGCACGTCCGGGATCGCGATCTCGCGGCCGTCCTTGACGATCGTGCCGGAGAGGAACTGCCCGTAGGAGCGGCCGAAGATGCTCATCGCGAACTCGGTGCGGCCGGCGCCCATGAGGCCGGCGATGCCGACCACCTCGCCGCGGCGGACCTCGATGCTCGAGCCCTTCACGACCATGCGCTCGGAGACCGAGGGGTGGCGCACCCACCAGTCCTTCACCTCGAAGAACACGTCGCCGATCTCGGGGGTGCGGTCGGGATACCGGCTCTCCAGGGAGCGGCCGACCATCCCGCGGATGATGCGGTCCTCGTTGATCTCCCCTCGGCCGATGTCGAGCGTCTCGACCGTGCGGCCGTCGCGGATGATGGTGATCTCGTCGGCGATCTGCTCGATCTCGTTGAGCTTGTGGCTGATGATGATCGACGTGATGCCCTTGGCCTTCAGGCCCAGGATCAGGTCGAGCAGGTGCTGCGAGTCGTTCTCGTTGAGCGCGGCGGTCGGCTCGTCGAGGATCAGGAGCTTGACGTCCTTGTTGAGCGCCTTCGCGATCTCGATGAGCTGCTGCTTGCCGACGCCGAGGTGCTTGATCGCGACGTCGGGATCCTCGCGGAGCCCGACCCGGGCGAGGAGCTCGACCGTGCGCTGCTTCTGCGCCGTCCAGTCGATGCGGGCGCCGCGGCGGATCTCGTTGCCGAGGAAGATGTTCTCGGTGATCGACAGCTCGGGGATGAGCGCGAGCTCCTGGTGGATGATCACGATCCCGGCATGCTCGCTCGCGGCGATGTCCTTGAACCGCTGCTCCTGCCCGTAGAGCAGGATCTCCCCGTCGTAGCTGCCGAACGGGTACACCCCGGAGAGCACCTTCATCAGGGTGGACTTGCCTGCGCCGTTCTCGCCGCAGATGGCGTGCACCTCACCGGTGCGCACAGTGATCGAGACGTCGGAGAGGGCCTTGACGCCCGGGAACTCCTTGGTGATCGACCGCATCTCCAGGATGGGGCCTGCCACGGTCGGCAACGTCGTCGTTTCGCTCACGGATCTCCTTCGAGCCAGATTCCGTCCGATGTGACCGTTCACATCGGGTTACATGGTGCATCGGGCGCTCCGGCAGTGTCAAGTGCCGCCGCGGTTTTCGTGTCTCTACCGTGATGCGGCGGACTCGCGCCCGCAGAGCACGGGGACGACCGGCCCGAACACGGGAACGTCCTCTCCGCGGATCTCGGCGAGCAGGATCTGCACCGCGCGCCGGCCCAGCTCCGGGAAGTCCTGGTGCACCGTGGTCAACGGCGGCGCGATGTGCGCGGCCACCGGGATGTCGTCGAAGCCGACCACGCTCACGTCGATCGGGATCCGCAGCCCGGCGTCCCTGAAGCCGTGCATGAGCCCGATCGCCATCAGGTCGTTGCCCGCGAAGACGGCCGTGAAATCCCGCCGCCGGGCGAGCTCCTGCCCGGCGAAGTAGCCGAAGTCCGCCGTCCAGTCGCCGCGGATCGGGGCGAACGTCGGCAGGTCGGCGTCGCGCAGCGCATCGAGGTACCCACGCATCCGCGACTCCGCCTCGATCCAGTCCTGCGGTCCGGCCAGATGCAGGATGTCCTCGTGCCCGAGCCCGATCAGGTACTCGGTGATCATCCGGGCGCCGGCCACCTGATCCGCGGAGAGGCTCACCCCGTCCGATCCGGACGCGGTCTGCAGGCTCACGAACGGCACCGAGACGGCGAGCCCGCGCAGCACGTTGAACACGCGCACCTGCGGGGCGAGCACGACGAGCCCGTCCACGGACTCCCGCACGAGCTGGCGCACCGCCTGGCCGATCGCCTCCGGCGTGGTCTCCGGCAGGTTGAGCGTGCTGATCGAGTACCCCTCCGCCCTGGCCGCGTCCTCGATCGCGGCGATCGAGGAGGTCGGCCCGAACTCCCCCGTCGTCGCCGAGAGCAGCCCGAGCGTGCGCGAGCGGCTGGTCGCGAGTGCGCGCGCGGCGACGTTGGGCCGGTAGTCGAGGACGCGGATCGCGTCGAGCACCCGCTCCTTCGTCTCCGGACGGATGCTGGGATGGTCGTTCAGCACCCGGGAGACGGTCTGGTGCGACACCCCCGCGAGGCGGGCGACGTCACGGATGCTCGGCATCCGGGCGTGCGCGGAGGAGGTCGGCATGCGGAGCCTCCTCGATGTGCACGGTCACATGGACGTTCCCATTATGGGGTCAGCCGCCTCCGCCGCGCACGTGGCGGCACGGGAGGCATGCGGCGCGTCGGCGCTCAGGCGTCCGATTCCACGATGTGCGCGCCGCGCACCGGACCGTACGCCCGCCGCACCGTGCAGTCGCGCGCCCGCATCCGTTCCGCGATCCGGTCCGCGGCGCGCGCGTCCGCGCAGAGCAGGGCGATCGTCGGGCCCGATCCGGAGACGATGCCGGCGAGCGCGCCTGCGGCCACCCCCGCCTCGATCGTGTCCTCGAGCGACGGGCGGAGCCGGAAGGATCCCGCCTCGAGCTGGTTGCGCAGGCAGGGTGCGAACTGCTCGGGGTCGCCGGTGAGCAGCGCCTCGAAGAACGACGGTGGCACCTCGAACGGGTCCAGCGGGTCGTCGGCGAGCCGCGCTCCGCTCTCGGCCCGGACGACGTCGAACGCCCGGTACACGGCCGGCGTGGACAGGCCCTCGTCGTCGGTGATCAGCACCCACTCGTAGCGGCCGCGGGCGAGTGCCGGCGTCAGCACGTCGCCGCGTCCGGTGCCCACGGCGGTGCCGCCGGCCAGGGCGAAGGGCACGTCGGCGCCGAGCCTCGCGCCCAGCTCGTGAAGCCGGTCGTGACTGAGACCCGTGCGCCAGAGCTCGTTGCACGCGACCAGCGCCGCGGCCGCGTCCGCGGATCCGCCGCCCATCCCGCCGGCGACCGGAACGCTCTTGCGGATCTCGAGGTGCACGCCGCCGTCATGCCCGGTGGCGGCGGCGAGGACCTTCGCGGCGCGCAGCGCGAGGTTGCGGTCGTCGAGCGGGACCGTCGACGGATCGTCGACCCCCGACACGGAGAGGGTGAAGTCGTCGGACGGGGTCGCGATGACGTCCTCGTACAGCGAGACCGCCTGGAACACGGTCGACAGCGCGTGGTAGCCGTCCCCGTCGATCGAGCCGACACCGAGGAAGAGATTGATCTTGCCGGGCGCGCGGACGCGCACGCGGGTCACGAGCCGGCCCCCGCGACGATCATCGGATCAGAGCTCCGAGGAGACGGACCACAGGTCGACGTCGATCCCGCCGGCGATCATGTCGATCCGGGCCAGCTGCTCCGCGGTGAGCGCGGGGGCGTCGAGCGCGGCGAGGTTCTCGTCGAGCTGCGCGGGGCGCGAGGCGCCGATGAGGGCCGAGGCCACGACGCCGTCGCGGAGCACCCACTGCAGAGCGAGCTGCGCGAGGCTCTGGCCGCGCTCGCGGGCGACCTCGTTCAGGGCGCGCAGAGTCGCCAGGCCCTCGACGCTGAGCGGCCGGTCGGGCAGGGATCCGCGCTTCTGGGCCCGCTCCGCGACGCCGCCGCCGAGGTACTTGTCGGTGAGCAGCCCCTGCGCGAGCGGCGTGAACGCGATCGCGCCGAGGCCCTCCTCGCGGAGGGTGTCGGTCAGGCCGTCCTCCACCCAGCGGTTCAGCATCGAATAGGACGGCTGGTGGATCACGAGCGGGGTGCCCAGCTCGCGGGCGACGTCGACGGCGGCCTCGGTGCGCTCCGCGGAGTACGAGGAGATGCCGACGTAGCGCGCCTTGCCCTGGCGGACCAGGGTGTCCAGCGCGCCGATCGTCTCCTCCACGGGGGTGATCGGGTCGACCCGGTGCGAGTAGAAGATGTCGACGTGGTCCAGCCCCATCCGGGTCAGGGACTGCTCGGCGCTCGCCAGGATGTACTTGCGGCTGCCCAGGTCGCCGTAGGGGCCCGGCCACATGTCCCACCCGGCCTTCGACGAGATGATCAGCTCGTCGCGGTAGGGCTTGAAGTCCTCCGCGAAGATCCGGCCGAAGTTCTTCTCCGCCGAGCCGTAGGGCGGGCCGTAGTTGTTCGCGAGGTCGAAGTGCGTGATGCCGCGGTCGAACGCGTGCCGCAGGAGGGCCCGCTGGTTGTCCAGCGGGATGTTGTCGCCGAAGTTCCACCACAGCCCCAGCGAGATCGCCGGCAGGTACAGCCCGGAGGTCCCGACCTGGCGGAAGTGCGCGCGCTCGTACCGGTCCGCGGCGGCCGTGTACGGGCGGTGGATGTCGAGGACGTCGGGGCGGAAGCGCTGCTCGGTCACGGTCCCAGGTTAGCGGTGATGGGCGGATCCGGTCCTTGCCGTTCCGCGCGGTTCGGGGCTCGACACGGCGGCCGCTCGCGCCCGTCTCTCTCGCCGTCCTTCCAAGGGTTGGCTAAGATGAGGCGCCAAACGCAGACCGAGCCCGATCCGCGTTCGATCAACGCTCACCCGAGTGCGGATCCAGACCCGTCCTGTGCATTCGCTCGAGCGTATGGCGACAGGACAGTCATGAACTGGCACCCGCGCATTCCGTTCGTCCTTCTTGCGGCGTTCGTGCTCTGTGCGGCCATTCTCGCGGCCGCACTGACGACCGCCGACCCCCGCTGGTGGCTGTCCTGCTTCAGCCGCCTGGGGGCGATGCGCGACGGTTCGAGCGCCCTTTTCAACGTCGGCGCGATCACGGCCGGGGCGATGATCGCCCTCTCCGCGGTGCCTGTGAGCCTGGGCCTGCGAGGTGCTTCTCCCGCGATATTCCGGGCTCGGACGCGTGTTCTCACCCTCGTGCCGCTGCTCATCGCCACCCTCGGCGCGAGCCTCATCATGGTCGGCGTGCTGCCGCTCTCGCTCAGCGTCTTCGCGCACGAGCGGGCGGCGAACGGAGCCCTCGCCTCCTCCGCCGGGCTCCTGCTGGTGCACAGTCTCTACCTGCGCGGACTGTCCCGCGCGCTCGACCGGATCGCCACCGGAGCGGTCGTCGTCCTGGTGCTCGGGATAGCGGGATTGATCACCGGGGTGCTCACCCTCACGGTCTTCGAGGCCATGGCCTTCGGGTCGGTCATCACCTGGCTGCATGTGCTCGAGATGCGGGTGAAGCGGTTCACACGCGCCGTTCCCACCGGATTCTCAGCAAATTCTCAACAAAAACTTTTGTCCCCCATTTGGGGGACACGATATTCCGGTGTTACAGTCTAGTTCTCAGATGAGAACGTCGGTCGGGCCTGGGGACTCGATCGATCTGAAGGCACCTTCAGTCGAAGGAGATGTGCCCTCTCGGGAACCCGGATCCCGAGAGGGCACGACTTTTGTCCGGCCGCGGTTCCACGCCGTCGCCCCGGCGCCTCACGACGCGATCCTCACGCGTCGATCCGTGCGATCCGGTGGTAGTCCTCGACCGTGAGATCCTCGCCCCGGGCGGTCGGCGCGACCCCCGCCGCCTCGAGGGCGGCCGTCGCCTCGGCGGAGCTGCCGAACACGCCGGAGAGGGCTTGGCGCAGCATCTTCCGGCGCTGGTTGAAGGCGGCGTCGACGATCTGGAACGTCCGGATCCGCTCCGCCTCCGAGCCGCGCGGCTCGGGATCGCGGTGGAACCCGACCAGAAGGCTGTCCACGTTCGGCACCGGCCAGAACACCTGGCGCGACACCGTGCCGCTCAGCTTCCACGGGCCGTACCAGGCGGCCTTCACGCTCGGCGCGCCGTAGATCTTCGATCCGGGCTTCGCGGCGAGGCGTTCGGCGACCTCGGCCTGCACCATGACCACGCCCCGGGCGAGGTACGGGAACGTCTCGAGGAAGTGCAGCAGCACCGGCACTGACACGTTGTACGGCAGGTTCGCCACGAGCACGGACGGCTCGCCCGGCAGCTCGGTGACGCGCATCGCGTCCGCATCGACCACGGTCAGCGCGCCGTCGGGGACCCCGCGGTCGAGGGCCGTCTGCGGCAGCCGGGCCGCGAGGCGGTGATCGATCTCGACCGCGGTGACGCGCGCGCCGGTCTCCAGGATCGCGAGGGTGAGGGATCCGAGCCCCGGGCCGATCTCGACGACCCGCTCGGACTCCTGCACCGCCGCGGCCTGCACGATCTTGCGCACCGTGTTGGCGTCGACGACGAAGTTCTGGCCGAGCTTCTTGGTGGGCGTCACATCGAGTTCGGCCGCGAGCCGGCGGATGTCGGCGGCGCCGAGCAGGGAGACGGTCATCCCCCCATTCTCCTGTATCTCCGCCCCACCCCTAGGATCGACGGGTGCCCTCCCTCGGCGAACTCATCGCACCCCGCCGGATGGGCGTCGACTTCCGCTGGCTGATCGCCTCGTTCTGGACGAGCAACGTCGGCGACGGCGTCGCGCTCGCGGCCGCTCCCCTGCTCATCGCCTCGATGTCGGACTCGCCCGCGCTCGTCGCCGCGGGCGCGATGATGCAGTTCCTGCCGTGGCTGCTGTTCGGCCTGCACGCCGGTGCGATCGCGGACCGTTTCGACCGCCGCCGCCTGGTGATGCTCGGCAACGCCCTGCGCGGGCTCGTGGTGCTGACCCTCTGCGTCTTCCTGCTGACCGGGCACGCGACGATCGCGCTGGTCCTCGTCGTCACCTTCCTCTACGGCACGGCCGAGGTGTTCGTGAACTCCGCGAACAACACCCTGCTGCCGATGACGGTGCGGCCGGAGGATCTCGGCCTCGGCAACGCCCGCCTGCAGTTCGGCTACCTCGTCGCGAACCAGCTCGGCGGGCCGCCGCTGGGCGCCTTCCTCTTCGCGATCGGATCCTTCTGGCCGTTCCTCGTCCAGGTGCTCTGCGTGCTGCTCGCGGTCGCGCTCGTCTCGCGCATCGCGAAGACGCCGGTCCCGCTCCGGGATAGCGCCACCCGGGAGAGCGCCGCGAAGCCGCGCACCGCCGTGCACACCGACATCGCCGAGGGGATCCGCTGGCTGTGGCGCAACCCGCCGGTGCGCACGCTCGTGCTGATCATCCTCACGTTCAACATCACCTGGGCCGCCCCGTGGAGCATCCTCGTGCTCTACGCGACGGAGCACCTGCACATGGGGCCGGTCGGCTACGCGGCGCTGACCACGGCGTCCGCGGTGGGCGGGATTCTCGCGACGCTGACCTTCGGCTGGATGCAGCGGCGCCTCTCATTCGCGCTGCTCATGCGGGTCTGCCTGACGCTCGAGGTGCTGACGCACCTGGCGATGGCGGTGACGACGGCGGGCGCCGCGGCGCTCGTGATCCTCGGCGTGTTCGGCGCCTACGCGTTCGTGTGGGCCACGATCTCCACCACGGTCCGCCAGCGGCTCGTCCCCCTCGAACTGCAGGGGCGGATCGGATCCGTGAACATGATCGGCGTGTTCGGCGGAATGGTGATCGGCCAGGCGCTGGGCGGTGCGATCGCCCAGACCTGGGGCCTCACGGCGCCGTGGTGGTTCGCGTTCGTCGGCTCAGGACTCACGCTCGTGCTCGTCTGGCGGTCGGTCTCGCACCTCGCGGCTGCGCCGCCGATGCTCGATGAGGACGCTCGCCGCGAGGTTCAGGCGAACGAGCCGTAGACCTCGAGCGTGTTCGCGGCGACCCGCGCCGCGAGTTCGTCGACGTCGACGCCGAGCTCGGCGGCCATGAAGCGCAGCGTGATCGGGATCAGGTACGGCGCATTCGGGCGGCCGCGCAACGGCGCAGGCGTGAGGAACGGCGCGTCGGTCTCCACGAGGATCCGCTCCCGCGGGGTCACCGCGAGCGCGTCGCGGAGGTTCTGCGCGTTCTTGAACGTGATGTTCCCGGCGAACGACAGGTAGTAGCCGGCGTCGCCGCAGATCCGGGCCATCGCGTCATCGCCGGAGAAGCAGTGGAACACCGTGCGCGCGGGGGCGCCGAGCCGGGCCAGGGTCGCGAGGACGTCGTCGTGCGCGTCGCGGTCGTGGATCTGCAGGGCCAGGCCGTGCTTCTTCGCCAGCGCGATGTGCGCCTCGAACGAGGCCTGCTGGGCCGCGCGGCCGGGCTCCTCGGTGCGGAAGTAGTCGAGCCCGGTCTCGCCGATCGCCCTCGTGCGCGGGTGCGCGGCGAGCTCGTCGATGACGGCGATCGCCTCGTCGAGCGCCCCGGCCCCGGCGTACGCCGGCGCGTCGTTCGGGTGGATCGCGACGGCCGCGAGCACGCGCGGATCCGCCTCGGCCGCGGCGACCGCCCAGCGGGACGACTCGATGTCACCGGACGCCTGCACGACACCGAGGATCCCGACAGCCTCGGCACGGTCGAGCTGCTCGGCGAGGCTCAGGCCGACGTCGCCGTCGGCGATCTCCAGGTGGCAGTGGTTGTCGTAGGCGGGCACCGCGAGCGCTTCGGGCGCGGGCGGATAGCGCAGATCCTTGCGCCCGTCCGTCGCGCGCTCGCGCACGTAGGTCTCGGGAATGCTCGCGTCCGTCATCGCGGTCGGCTCAGGCCGTGGCCTCGATGCGCGGGAACAGCGGCGAGAGCACCTGCACCTGCGTGCCGGCGGGCAGCTGCCCCCAGCGGCCGGCCTCGCGGATCGGCTGCGCGTCGAGCGCGCCGAGCCCGCCGCCGGCACCCAGGGCGCCCCAGAGCTTCGCAGTCGCCTGCGGCATCACCGGGGAGAGCAGCACGGCGAGCGCGCGCAGACCCTCGGCGCAGGTGTAGAGCACGGTGCCGAGGCGATCCTTCTGCTCCTCGTCCTTGGCCAGCGACCACGGCTCGTTCTCGGTGATGTAGTGGTTCAGCGCGTCGACGATCTTCCACACGTCGGCGATCGCCTCGTCGATCCGGAACCGCTCGACCGCCGCGTCCGCGTCCGTCGCAGCCTTCGCGACGAGCTGCTGCACGTGCAGATCCTGCTCCGTGTAGTCGCTCGCGGCCGGCACGACCCCGCCGAAGTAGCGCTCGATCATCGCGATCGTGCGCGAGGCGAGGTTGCCGAAGCCGTTCGCCAGCTCGGCCTGGTAGCGCGCGGACAGGTCTTCCCAGGAGAAGGATCCGTCCTGCCCGAAGGCGATCGCGGAGAGGAAGTAGAAGCGGTAAGCGTCGGATCCGAAGACGTCGGTGATCTCGGTCGGGGCGATGCCGGTGAGCTTCGACTTCGACATCTTCTCGCCGCCGACGAGCAGCCAGCCGTGCGCGAACACGCCCTTGGGCACCTCGATGCCCGCAGCCATCAGCATCGCCGGCCAGATCACCGCGTGGAAGCGGAGGATGTCCTTGCCGACGACGTGGTAGCCCGGCCAGCGCTGGCCGAAGCGGTCCTCGTCCGCGCCGTAGCCGACGGCCGTGACGTAGTTGAGCAGGGCATCCACCCAGACGTAGATGACGTGCGAGGTGTCCCACGGCAGCGGGATGCCCCAGTCGAACGTGGAACGCGAGATGGAGAGGTCCTTCAGGCCCTGCGACACGAACGAGACGACCTCGTTGCGCGCCGAATCCGGGCGCACGAAGTCGTGCTCGGTCTTGTACAGCTCGAGCAGGCGGTCCTGGAACTCGCTGAGCTTGAAGAAGTAGTTCTTCTCCTGCAGCAGCTCGAGCGGCTTGGAGTGGATCGCGCAGACCTTGAGCCCCTCGAAGGGCCCGGTGCCGTCGACGATCTCGGACTCCGGCTTGAACTCCTCGCAGCCGACGCAGTACAGCGCCTCGTACTCGCCCGCGTAGATGTAGCCGGCGTCGTACAGACGCTGGAAGAAGACCTGCACGTTGGTCTCGTGCCGCTCCTGCGTGGTGCGGATGAAGTCGTCGTTCGCGACGTCGAGCGTGTTCAGCAGCGGGAACCAGCTCTCGCTGACGAGCTTGTCCACCCATTCCTGCGGGGTGACGCCGTTCGCGGCCGCGGCCCGCAGCATCTTCTGGCCGTGCTCGTCGGTGCCGGTGAGCATCCAGGTGTCGTCGCCGGCCTGGCGGTGCCAGCGCGCGAGCGTGTCGACGGCGACGCTGGTGTAGCCGTGCCCGATGTGGGGCACGTCCGACGGGTAGTAGATCGGCGTGGTGATGTAGAAGGACTCGCCTGCGGGCATGCGTTCGATTCTAGGCGGACGCGAGGTGCGGGCCGCGCGCCGTGACGGCGCCGCCGATCCGCCTGCGCCCTGGCCGATCCCCGTGCGCGCGGCCCGGTCGATCCCCGGACGCGCGCCCCGGTCGATCCCCGGACGCGCGGCCCGGTCGATCCCCGTGCGCGCGACCCGGTCGATCCCCGTGCGCCTGCCTCGGAGATGTGCGCGTTCTTCGGACCGATCCGCCGGAGGGGTCCGACGAGGGCGTACATCTCCGTGCGAACGGTCGGGCGCGCGGGCCGGACGTCAGCGCCGGGTCGCGATCAGCGCGCCGTGCGGGCGGACACTGCCGACGGGGCCGGGCTCGCGCTCTCGCCGCTCCGCGTGCGTCGCCGTGAATCCCGCGTCGTCGAGAAGCGCGCCGAGCGCCTCGGCCGACCAGAAGTACGCGGGTGCGACCGCGTGCGCGAACTCCTCCCCCGGCGTGCCGTCGAAGAAGCCGATCAGGATCCGGCCGCCAGCCGCCGTCACCCGTGACAGCTCGGCGAGCACAGCGGGCAGGTCCGCCGGCGGCAGATGGATGAGCGAGTACCAGGCGAGGATCCCGCCGAACGATCCATCGGGGAACGGCAGCTCGCGCATCGACGCCGCCTCGAACCGGACTCCGGGGTGGCGTTCGCGGGCGGCAGCGAGGAACTCGGTGGAGAGATCGACGCCGATGACGTCCCGTCCGCCCTCGGAGAGGACGGCGGTCCACTGCCCCGGGCCGCAGCCCGCGTCGAGCAGCACCCCGGGCGTCTCGTCGCGCCAGCGCTCGATGCGATCGACGTCGGCGCGCTCCATCTGCTCGATGCTGCCGATCAGCGCGATGTACTCCGCCGCCCGCGCGTCATAGGCCTCCGCCACCTGTTCGTCACGCATTCCTCGATCCTCGGCTCCAGGATGCCGCTGCACGCGCAGAACCGCGGCGACACGCACAACCTCGGAGAAGTGCGTGATCTTCGGATCGGATCCGGGATGTCGTCCGAGCGAAGCGCACATCTCCGTGCGGGGTGCACAGCCCGGTCGGGGTGCCGGGTCGGGGTGCCGTTCCCGGGCGTTCCGAGCTCAGCGCGCGGCGAGCGCCGCCTGGTACAGGTCGCGGGAGCCGAGGCCGGTGGCGGCGGCGACCTCGGCGCAGGCGTCCTTGAGGCGCACCCCCGAGGCGACGAGGGCCTGCACCTGTGCCAGCGCGTCCTCCGGGGAGACCTCGCGCGGAGCCGCGCCGGTCACGACCACGACGATCTCGCCCTTCACGCCCCCGGCCGCCCACTCCGCGAGCGCGGCGACGCCGCCGCGGCGCACCTCCTCGTAGAGCTTGGTGAGCTCGCGGCAGACCGCGGCCGGCCGGTCCGGGCCGAACGCCCCGGCCATGTCGTCGAGTGTCGCGGCGAGACGCGACGGCGATTCGAAGAACACCATCGTCCGCGGCTCGGCGGCGAGCGCGGCGAGGGCGGAGCGGCGCTCCCCCGTTTTGCGCGGCAGGAAGCCCTCGAACGTGAACCGGTCGGTGGGCAGGCCCGAGACGGCCAGCGCGGTGACGACCGCGCTCGGTCCGGGGATCGCGGTCACCGTGACGCCGCGCGCGGCGGCGGCTGCGACCAGGCCGTATCCGGGATCGCTCACGGTCGGCATGCCGGCGTCGCTGAGCACGACGATGTCCTCGGTCTCGGCGAGCTCGGCGAGCTCCGCCGCCTTCGCCTTCTCGTTGTGGTCGTGCAGCGGGATGAGCCGCGGCCGGTTCGCGATCGCGAGGGCCTGCAGCAGCCGCTGCGTGGTGCGGGTGTCCTCCGCGGCGACGATCCGGGCGTTCTCCAGCACCTCGACGAGACGCCGGGAGGCGTCCCCCAGATTGCCGATGGGAGTTGCCGCGAGGATGATCACCCGCCCAGCATAGGCTGGTTGCCGTGACCGCCCCCCTGCTGCCCGACATGGATGTCGTGCTCGAGCATCGCCCGACCGCGTGGGAGCGCATCCGCGACTGGTGGGAGCTCGATCCGGGTCGCCGGCGGATCCTCTGCTGGCTCGCTCCGACGCTGGTCACCCTGCTCGCGGCACTGCTGCGGATCGTCGGGGTCGGGCACCCGCACACGCTCGTGTTCGACGAGACGTACTACGTCAAGGACGCCTGGTCGCTGTGGGCGCAGGGGTACGAGGGCGCGTGGCGCAGCAACGCCAACGACCTGTTCGCGAAGGGCGACACGAGCGCGCTGGAGACGGCGGCCGCGTTCGTGGTGCACCCGCCGCTGGGCAAATGGCTGATCGGGCTCGGGATCGTCCTCTTCGGCCCCGGGTCCAGCTTCGGCTGGCGGATCGTGACCGCGCTCGTCGGCACGCTGAGCGTGCTCGTCGTCTACGTCATCGCGAAGCAGCTGAGCGGATCGATCGCCGTCGCCACGATCGCGGGGCTGTTCATGGCCGTCGACGGGCTCGGGATCGTGCTGTCCCGGGTCGGGCTGCTGGACGGGATCCTCACCCTCTTCGTGCTGCTCGGCGTCCTGTTCCTGGTCCTGGATCGGAAGCGCTCGATGCCGGCGCTCGAGGATCCGGCGTTCCACGCGCGCGGCGATGCGCCGACGCTGTGGGGGCGCGTGCTGTGGCGGCGCCCGTGGGTCCTCGCCGCCGGGGCCGCCCTGGGCGCGGCGAGCTCGGTGAAATGGTCGGGCGCCTACCTGCTGGCCGCCGCCGGCCTGTACCTCGTCGTGACGGACGCGCTCGCCCGGCGCCGGGCCGGGGTGGCGCTGTGGCCGAGCGATGCGGCGTTCCGCCAGGGGCCGGTGACCTTCCTGTTGCTGGTTCCCGTGGCCGCGGTCGTCTACGTCGCCTCCTGGACGGGCTGGTTCGTCACGGCCGGCGGCTACGACCGCCGCTCCGTCGACGGGAACGCGCTCGCCTCGTGGCTCCACTACCACCAGGACATCCTCGCGTTCCACGTCGGGCTGACCGCGTCGCACCCCTACGCGAGCCCGGCGTGGCAGTGGCCGTTCCTGGTGCGACCGACCTCGATGTGGGTCGGCGGGCAGAATCAGCCGTGCTTCGGCACCACCGGCTGCATCGGCGAGATCACCTCGATCCCGAACCCGCTGATCTGGTACCTGGGCGTGGCCGCCGCGGTCTACCTGCTGGTGCGGTTCGTGCGCGGCCTGGCGCGGCGCAGTCCGATGCCATGGAGTTACGCGATCCCGCTGGTCGGCCTCGCGGGCGCCTACCTGCCGTGGCTGGCGTTCCCGGAGCGGACGATCTTCCAGTTCTACACGGTCGTGATGGCGCCGTTCCTGATCCTCGCGCTCGTTCTCGCGCTGCGCGACATCGCCGGGCGGCCGGCCGACGCCCGCACCCGCCGGCAGTCGGGCCAGCGCACCGTGGTCGTCATCGTCGTGATGATCGTGCTCGTCTCGGCGTTCTACCTGCCGCTGTGGATCGGGCTTCCGGTGCCGTGGTGGTTCTGGAACCTGCACAACTGGTCGCCGAGCTGGATCTGACGGAGAAGACATGCGCATCCTGGACACCATCGACGAGGCCGCGATCTCGCAGCTGCGCGCGCAGAACGAGTTCTTCTGGCTCGATCTGACGGATCCCGGCGCGGACGACGTGCAGCACCTCGGCACGCTTCTCGGCCTGCATCCGCTCGCGATCGAGGACACCACGAAGTTCGGCCAGCGCGCCAAGCTCGACACGTACGGCGAGACCGCGCTGCTCGTGCTCCAAGGCGGGGTCGAGTCGGTGCCGGAGGACGAGAACGACCACCCCCTCGAAGAGGTGCACTGCCACCTCAGCGGCGAGTTCATCGTCACCGTGCACGGCGCGCGGTTCACCGACCTGCAGCATGTGAAGACGCTGCTCGAGCGCTCGACGGCCCCGAAGACCGAGCGCTACTACGTCTACAAGATCATCGACGTGGTCGTGGACAGCTTCTTCCCGATCCTCAGCGACCTCGATGAGGAGATCAACGAGCTCGAGGACGCGATCATCTCCGGGGCCGGCCGGCGCGAGCTGCAGGAGACGTTCCGGCTGAAGCGGCTGCTGCTCAAGCTGCGCCGCGCCGTCGTGCCGATGCGCGACCTGTTCGCCCGGCAGGCCGAGGAGATCACGGATCTGGCGGGGCTGGAGAGCGACAGCCACGACTACTTCCGGGACATCTACGACCACCTGATCCGGATCTCCGACGAGATCGACGGCTACCACGACATGGTCTCGGGGTGCACCGACCTGTACGTGTCGATGATCGCGAACCGTCAGGGCGAGACGTCGAAGCAGCTCGCGATCATCGCCTCGATCTTCCTGCCGTTGAGCTTCCTCACGGGGTTCTTCGGGATGAACTTCGACTGGTCGATCGCGCACGTGCTCACCGGCCCGTGGTCGTTCTTCCTGCTCGGGATCGGATCGATGGCCGTCTCGGGCGGGATCATGTGGTGGTGGTTCCACCACAAGGGCTGGACCGGCAACGACGAGTAGCCCGGATCAGGATCCCCTCTGGAGCAGGATCCGTCGCGGATCAGGATCCGGCGGCGTGCTCGACGAGCGGCAGGACGCGGCCGGAGAAGTGCGTGCGCAGCGCGATCGCACTCGCCGTGCGGGCCACGCCCGGAACGAGCGCGATCCGATCCAGCACGCTCTGCAGCTGGTCGGCGTCGTGCGCGACCAGGCGCAGCTGCATGTCGCTCGCCCCGGTCACGGTGTACATGTCCACGATCTCCGGGATCGCGCCGCCCAGCGCCTCCGCGACCCGGTCGTGACCGACCTTCTGGTCGATCTCGACCTGGCAGAACGCGGTCAGCGCGTAGCCGAGCCCGCGCGGGTCGATCCGCGGGACGACGCCCTCGATCACGCCGTGCTCGTGCAGCCGGGCGAGCCGGCTCGTCACGGTGCCCCGGGCCACGCCGAGCCGCCGCGCGCATTCCAGCACGGGCAGCTGCGGCGTGTCGGTGAGCAGCCGGATAAGGGCCGCGTCGAGGGCGTCGATCCGCATCATCGCCTCGTCAGGACGTCGTCCTCGAACGCGGCGTCCTTGAGCACGCCAGGGCGGGACAGGCCACGGGTGAGCCGCGCGCCGATCACGAGCACGGCGGTGAGGCCGATCGTGAGCAGCAGCTGGGTGCGGGCGGCCTCGTCGAGCATCGCGAGCACGATGACGGCGCCGAGCAGCACGAGCGTCAGGATCGACAGCCCGGGGAACGCCCACATCCGCATCGGCAGCGTCACGCCCGCGGCGTCCGCCCGGCGGCGCAGGATCAGCTGCGAGACGGCGGTCGCGGTCCAGATCACGAGCAGTGTCGAGCCGACGACGTTGAGCAGCGCGGGCAGCACCTGCTCCGGCCAGAACCAGTTCAGGATCACGGTCACGAACCCGAACGCGACGGACGCGAGCACGGCCACCTGCGGCACACCGGCCGGGCTCGTACGGGTCAGCCCGAGCGGGGCGAGACCGCGCTCGCCGAGCGAGAACGCCATCCGCGAGGCGCCGTAGATGTTCGCGTTCATCGCCGACAGCAGCGCGATGATGACGATGAGGTCCATCACCAGGCTCACGCCCGGGATCCTCAGAGTGTCCAGCACCGCCGAGAACGGCCCGGCCTTCACCGCGGCGGAGTTCCACGGCAGCACCGCGACGATCACGAAGATCGACCCGACGTAGAAGATCAGGATCCGGACCATGACCTCGCGCACGATCCGGCGGATGTTGCGCGACGGGTCGTCGGACTCGGCGGCCGCGATCGCGACGACCTCGGTGCCGCCGAACGCGAACACGACGATGAGCAGGGCACCCGCGATGCCCGCGATCCCGGTGGGCGCGAAGCCGCCGTGCGCGACGAGGGCGCCCACGCCCGCGGCGGGGGCGCCGGGGATCAGGCCGACGATCGCGAGCACGCCGACGACGAGGAAGAGGATGATCGCGGCCACCTTGATCGCCGCGAACCAGAACTCGAAGCGACCGTAGTTGCGCACCCCGAGCAGGTTCACGACGGTGAGGGCGGCGACGAAGACGAGCACCCACGCCCCCTCCGGCAGGCCCGGGAAGCGGTGGGCGACGATCCCGGCGGCGCCGGTCGCCTCCGCGGCGATGACGACGACGAGCTGGATCCAGTACAGCCAGCCGACGGCGCTGCCCGCGCTGCGGCCCATCGCCTTCTGCGCGTAGGAGCTGAACGCGCCCGAGCTGGGATTCGCGGCGACCATCTCGGCGAGCATGGTCATGATCAGCACGACGATCGTGCCGGCGACGAGGTACGACACGATCACGGCGGGACCGGCGAGACCGATCGCCTGCCCGGATCCGACGAACAGGCCCGCGCCTATCGCGCCGCCCAGGCCCATCATCGAGATCTGCCGGCGGGTGAGGCCCGGGTGCAGGCCCTTGGTCGTGGTGGTGGTCAGCGGCACCTCGGTCATGCGGAGACCTCCTCGCGGACGGCGGCGGCGGGCGTGTCGACCCCGAGGGCGGCGGCCACCCGGGCGATGTCCTCGGCGGATCCGGACGAGATGCGCACGCCCTCGCCCGGGAAGGTGCGGGCCACGACACCGCCCGCGTGCAGGAGCTCGTCGAGCTCGATGGAGCGCTCCCCTGCCGGCACCCAGACGAAGTTGGCCTCGGAGGGCACGGCCGGCCAGCCCGCGACGTGCAGGACCGCGATCAGGTGCTCGCGCTGGGCGACGACCTCGGCGATGCGCACGGCGAGCTCGTCCTCGGCGTCGAGCGACGCGACGGCCGCGGCCTGGGCGAGGTCGGTGACGCCGAACGGCACGGCCACCTTGCGCTGGTTGGCGGCGACCTCGGCCGGAGCGATCGCGTAGCCGATCCGGAGCCCGGCGAGCCCGTACGCCTTGGAGAAGGTGTGCAGCACGGCCACGTGCGGGTAGCGGCGGAACAGCTCGAGACCGGCGCCGCGGTCGCCCTGCTGCTGGGACGACGCCGCGTCGAAGTAGTCGGACTGGTCGAAGTGCACGTAGGCCTCGTCGATCACCACGAGCACGTCGCGCGGCACCGCGGCCACGAAGCGCTCGAGCTCCTCCGGCCCGACGACGGTTCCGGTCGGGTTGTTCGGGTTGCACACGAAGATGAGCCGGGTGCGCGGGGTGATCGCGGCGAGCATCGCCTCGAGGTCGTGCCGGTGCTCGGCGTCGAGCGGCACCATGACCGGGGTCGCGCCGGCGATGCGGACGAGCGACGGGTAGGCCTCGAAGGAGCGCCAGGCGAAGATCACCTCGTCGCCCTCGGCCGCGACGGCGTGGATGAGCTGGCCGGCGAGCTCGACGGATCCGGCGCCGACGGTGACCTGCTCCGGGTCGACCCGGTAGCGCTCGGCGAGGCGGCCGATGATCTCCGGCGCGCTCATCTGCGGATAGCGGTGGATGGATCCGAGACGGTCCTGGATCGCGGCGACGACGGACGGCAGCGGCGGGTGCGGGGACTCGTTCGAGGAGAGCTTCGAGGCCCCGGCCGGGGCGGAGCGCCCCTGCTTATACGCCGGGACGGCGTCCAGTCGCGCGGGGGACGGCAGGGGCTGCCGGGAGGGAGGGGTCATCGTCTGTGCGTCCTTGCGTAGGCGGCGGCGTCGCCGGCGGTCACGACACTCTAGGCACGCCCCGCTCCGATGGACAAACGGCCCATCGTCGACTGCGCACGGCGCACCGTCCGGGGGCGGATCCCGAACGGTCGCTGAGCAATCTGCCCAGTGCGACCGGGGGCGGAGAGCTGTCAGCGGGCGACCGGGACGGCGTCCGGCTCCGAGACCGGCAGACGGCAGACGAAGCCGCGGCAGTCGTACACGACGCCGTCGACGCCGTCGCGGTCGTCGAAGAGCATGAATCCGGCGGCGGACCAGGCGCGCGCCTGCGCGGGGCTCACCACGGCGATCACGTCGGCGTCGGCGCGGCGCGCGGCGTCCGCGAGCGCTCCGGACGGTTCCGAGGTCACGGCGACCACTTGCCGCGGCGGCCGGGCGAGGCCGTGGGCGACCCGCAGAAGGGCGCCGTAGCCGAACGGGTGCTCCAGGGCTCTCCCGGTGCGCGCCGCGATCAGCGCCTCCGCCTGTTCGCGGTGCTCCTGCGCCACACCGAGCCGCCACGCGGTCAGCGAGGCCGCGGCGCGCGCGGCGGCGCCCGAGGGCAGGTCGCCGTCGCCGTCGTCACCGGCGATCGGGATCGGATGCGCCGCGAGGACCGGATCCGGGGCGGGCTCGGCGGCGAGCACCTCGAGCGCCCGTGTCGCCCAGGCGGATTCGCCGGTCGCGAGGGCGAGGGCGAACAGCCCGTCCGCGAGCAGGGAGAGGTCGGCCGTCGTCGCCACGGCGGCGGAGGCGGATCCGTCGAGCGAGGCGCGGACCAGGGCGCCGGCGTCGTCGCGGTTCACGGCCAGCACCGCGTCGGCCGCCCGCGCCGCCGAATCGATCCACTCCTGCTGCCCGAGTGCCGCGCCGGCCCGGGCGAGGGCGCCGATCGCGAGACCGTTCCAGCCCGTGATGACCTTGCCGTCCACGGCGGGCGGCTCGAGCCCTTCGCGCTCGGCCACCGGCCGCTGGTAGAAGCCGCCCTCGCTGCGCGCGCCGTCGATCCACGACTCCGAGTCCTGCGCCGCGCCGAAGCCGCCCCCGGGCCGGCGCAGCACGTCGACGAGGAAGCGCGCGACGCCGCGGACGACGTCGTTCCTGCCGGCGTCGAGCGCGACCTCGAGCAGCTGGGCGTTGTCGGTCAGCATCCGCTCGTAGTGCGGCACGGTCCAGTTCCGCTGCGTCGCGTACCGGAAGAAGCCGCCGTCCTCGTCGCGCAGCTCGGAGGCGGCCATCGCGTCCAGCGCGCGGTCGACCACGTCGGTGCGACCGCTCGCCTGCAGGAATCGCAGGGTGGTGGCGACGGGGAACTTCGGGGCGCCGCCGAAGCCGCCGAACGTGCGATCCTCGCGCGCGGCGATCCGCTCGGCCGCGTCGGCGAGCACGTCCTCCGACGGCAGGGCGGATCCGCCGGTCCCGGAGGCCGCGGTGAGCGCATCGGCCACGTCCGCGGCCTGCGCGTCCACCTGGTCGCGGCGCTCGGTCCACGCCTCCTGGACGGCGTCGAGCACCGTGCGGAACGAGGGCATGCCGCCGCGGGCGAACGGCGGGAAGTAGGTGCCGGCATGGAAGGCCAGGCCCTCCGGTGTCGCGAACACGGTGAGCGGCCAGCCCAGATCGCGGCTGAACGCGGAGGCGGCCGCCATGTACGCGGCATCGACGTCAGGATGCTCCTCGCGGTCGACCTTGACCGCCACGAATCCGGCGTTCAGCGCCTCGGCGGTCACCGGATCCGAGAACGACTCCCTGGCCATCACGTGGCACCAGTGGCAGGTCGAATAGCCGATCGAGATGAGCATCGGCACGTCGCGCCGCCGCGCCTCGGCGAACGCCTCCGGCCCCCACGGATACCAGTCCACGGGGTTGTCGGCATGCGCGCGCAGGTACGGACTCCCGGTCCCGGCGAGGCGATTGCTCATGCGTTCACGCTACGCCGGGGCACGCCCCTCGGCGTCAGTTCACCTCGTCCGGGTGGGCGCTCACGCGGCCGGATCCGTCGCCCGGGTCGATCGCGGAGATCGCAGCGAACTCGACGTCGCTCAGTGCGAAGTCGAACAGGTCGAGGTTCTCCCGCAGACGCTCGGCGCGCACCGACTTCGGGAAGACGATGTTCCCGTGCTGCAGGTGCCAGCGCAGCACGACCTGCGCCGGGGTCCTGCCGTGCGCGGCGGCGGCATCGGCGACCGCGGGCAGCGAGAACAGGTCGTACTTGCCCTGGCCGAGCGGGCCCCAGGCCTCGATCTTCACGCCATGATCGCGCGCCCAGGACACGACCTCGCGCTGCTGGTGGGCGGGGTGCAGCTCGATCTGGTTCACCGCGGGGAGCACGCCGGTCTCCGCCGCGATGCGCTCGAGGTGCGGGACGAGGAAGTTGGAGACGCCGGCCGAGCGGGCAAGGCCCCGGTCGCGGATCGCGACGACCTTCTCCCAGGCGTGCACGTAGTTGTCGCGGGCGGGGGTCGGCCAGTGCACGAGGTAGAGGTCGACGTGGTCGAGGCCGAGCCGGTCCAGGCTCTCCGCGATCGCGGCGTCGGGCTCGTCGCCGTCGTGGCGGTCGTTCCACAGCTTGGTCGTGATGAACAGCTCGTCGCGCGGGATGCCGCTGGACGCGATCGCCGCACCCACGCCCGCCTCGTTGCCGTAGATCGCGGCGGTGTCGATGTGGCGGTAGCCGATCTCGAGCGCCTCGCTCACCGCGCGCTCGGTGTCGGCCGGATCGACCTTGAACACCCCGTATCCGAGCTGCGGGATCGTGGTGCCGTCGTTGAGCGTGATGTCGGGGATCGTCATGGATCCCAGCCTAGGAGGGACTACGAGCGGGGTGCGAGCGCCGCGAAGACGCGCACGGCGACGTCCGCCGGGGATCCCTTGCCGCTCAGACCCGCGTCGGACTCGGCCCATTCCTCCAGCCCGATCCGGATCGCCTCGGTCGCGGCCGCGGCGAGCACCCGGGCGCCGAACCGGTCGCGGTCGCCGCGCTCCTGGATGAGGGCGACGAGCGTCTCCTCGGACTCGTGGTTGACCCGATGCCACACGGCCCGCAGATCGCGATCCTCGGCGAGCGCGCGCAGCAGCGGACGGATCCGGGTGATGCTCGCCTCCTCCTCGGCCGTCGTCGGCGTGAGCATCGTGCGGATCACCCCGGGGACGGCCGCCGCGAGGTCGCCGTCGACCTCGCGCAGGGCGGCCTGCCAGCGGGCCGCGCCCACCTCGAGCTCGGGGGCGACCGCGTCCTCCTTGGTCGGGAAATACCGGTAGAACGTGCGCAGCGAGACGCCTGCGGCCTCGGCGATCTCCGCCGCCGTCACCTGAGCGACGCCTCGATCGGCGAACAGCCGGGACGCCTCGGCGGCGATCTCGCGCGCCGTCTCCGCCTTGCGGCGGGACATCAATCCGAGCGGGGTCTGCATGGATCCGAGAATACGGGAATAGCTTTCCTTTTCACGCGTTGAGTGACAATATGGCATGCCGTGCCATTCTGACACGACACCGACATCTGGAAGGATTCCACATGAACCGCTACGAAGGACGCCGCGCGCTGGTCACCGGAGGCGGATCGGGCATCGGTCAGGCCACGGTTCTGCGCATGCTCGCCGAGGGCGGCCGCGTCGTCGCCGCCGACGTGAGCGCCGCGGGCCTCGCGGACACCGTCGCCAAGGCCGGCGACGCCGCCGAACGCCTCACCACGGTCGAGGTCAACATCGGCGACGAGGCGTCGGTCCGCTCCGGCGTCGCCGCCGCGGTCGAAGCCCTGGGCGGGCTCGACGTGCTGGTCAACGCCGCCGGCATCCTGCGCTCCTCGCACACCCACCAGACCACGCTCGAGCAGTTCCAGCAGGTCATCCAGGTCAACCTGGTCGGCACCTTCCTCATGATCCGCGAGGCGATCCCCGCGCTCCTCGAGGGCACCGACTCCGCCGTCGTGAACTTCAGCTCGACGTCGGCGATGTTCGCGCACCCGTACATGGCCGCGTACGCCGCGAGCAAGGGCGGCGTGCAGTCGATGACCCACGCGCTGGCGGCCGAGTACGCCAAGCAGGGCATCCGCTTCACCTCCGTGCAGCCGGGCTCGATCTCGTCGGGCATGACCGACGGATCCGGCCAGAGCAAGCAGAGCCAGGGCCCGGGCCTTCCCGAGGACGCCGACATGAGCCTGTTCATGAAGCTCGCCCCGGCCATCGGCCAGGGCTTCGCCGGCCCCGAGTCGGTCGCCGGCGTGGTGGCGATGCTCGCGAGCGCCGACGGGAAGTTCATCACCGGCACCGAGGTGCGCATCGACGGCGGCACGCACTTCTGAGCCGACGCCCTTCGGGGGTCGTCGAGCGAGCGGAGCGAGCGGAACGCGGTCCGTTCTCGGTCGTTGAGCGAGCGGAGCGAGACGAAACGCGGTCCGTTCTCGGTCGTTGAGCGAGCGGAGCGAGACGAAACGCGGTTTCCTGCGGGGAACCGCGTTTCGTCTCGTCGCTGCGCTCCTCGCTCAACGACCCCGATCGCTCCTCGCTCAACGACCCCGATGAGGTGGCTGCCTGCGGCGCGTTAGGCTGGAGGGCTATGTCTGCGCCCCTGATCTCCTATCCGCCGGAGCTGCCGGTCAGCGCGGCGCGCGAGGAGATCGCCGCCGCGATCCGCGACCACCAGGTCGTCGTCGTCGCGGGCGCCACCGGCTCCGGCAAGACCACCCAGCTGCCGAAGATCTGCCTCGAGCTGGGCCGGGAGCGGATCGCGCACACCCAGCCGCGGCGTCTGGCCGCGCGCACGATCGCCGAGCGCGTGGCCGAGGAGCTGCGGGTCCCCCTCGGCGGGCTCGTCGGGTACAAGGTCCGTTTCACCGACCAGGTCTCCGACGAGACCCGGATCGCGCTGATGACCGACGGGATCCTGCTCAACGAGATCCACCGCGACCGGCTGCTGCGCCGTTACGACACGATCATCATCGACGAGGCGCACGAGCGCTCGCTCAACGTCGACTTCCTGCTCGGCTACCTGCACCGGATCCTGCCCGAGCGGCCGGATCTGAAGGTGATCATCACCTCCGCGACCATCGATCCGGAGAGCTTCGCGAAGCACTTCGCGGATCGCGACGGCGAGCCCGCGCCCGTGATCGAGGTCTCGGGGCGGACGTATCCCGTCGAGATCCGGTACCGGCCGCTCGTGGATCCGGACGAAACTCAGTCGGTTGACGCCGATTCCGCCGCTCCGCACCCGAAGGCGGCGGATCGACTGAGTTCGGCCCGCGGATCCGCCGACCCCGAGGACGAGGTCTCCGCGATCGTCCGGGCGCTGCGCGAGCTCGACCGCGAGGAGCGCGGCGACGTGCTCGTGTTCCTCCCCGGCGAGGCCGAGATCCGCGACGCCGCCGACGCCGTGCGCGGCGCCTTCCGATCGCAGACCTCTCCCGTCGAGGTCCTTCCTCTGTACGGGCGGCTGTCCGCCGCGGAGCAGCACCGGGTGTTCGAGCCGTCCGCCGTCGCGGGGGTGCGGCGCCGGGTGATCCTCGCCACGAACGTCGCCGAGACCAGCCTCACCGTGCCCGGCATCAAGTACGTGATCGACACCGGCACGGCCCGCATCTCCCGGTACAGCAACCGCTCCAAGGTCCAGCAGCTGCCGATCGAGGCGGTGTCGCAGGCGTCCGCGAACCAGCGCTCCGGCCGCGCCGGCCGTACGAGCGCCGGCATCGCGATCCGGCTCTACGCCGAGGACGACTACGACAAGCGGCCCGAGTTCACCGAGCCCGAGATCCTGCGCACCTCGCTCGCCGCGGTCGTGCTGCAGATGCTCAGCCTGGGCTTCGGCGACATCGCCGAGTTCCCGTTCCTCACTCCCCCGGGCTCGCGGGACGTGAAGTCCGCGATCGATCTGCTCACCGAGCTCGGGGCGGTGCAGGCCGGCCGCACCGCGGCCGAGGCCCCGCGGCTCACCCGGATCGGCCGGGACATCTCGCGCATGCCGATCGACCCGCGCTTCGCCCGCATGCTCGTCGAGTCGGTCAAGGCCGGTGTGCCAGGGCCCGTGCTGGCGATCGTCGCCGGGCTGTCGATCCAGGACGTCCGCGAGCGTCCCTCCGCCGACGCGCCGCAGGGCGTGCGGGACGAGGCCGAGCGGATGCACGCCCGGTTCGCGGACCCGACGAGCGACTTCCTCTCGATCCTGAACCTCTGGATCCACCTGCGTGAGCAGCAGCGCGAGCTCGGCTCGAGCGCGTTCCGCCGGCTCTGCCGCGCCGAGCACCTGAACTACGTGCGGGTGCGCGAATGGTTCGACGTGCACCGCCAGCTGCGCACGCTGGTGAAGACGGGGAAGGCGGAGACCGAGACCGCCGCCGACCCCGCCGCCATCCACCGCGCCCTGCTCGCCGGGCTCCTCTCCCAGATCGGCGTGCTCGACGAGCGCAACGCGACCAAGGGCCCGCCGGCCAAGGGGAGGGATCCGAAGCGCAGGATCGCCGAGTACCGCGGAGCCCGCGGGATCCGGTTCTCCCTCTTCCCCGGATCCGCGCTGCGGAAGAAGACTCCTCAGGCGGTCATGGCCGCCGAGATCGTGGAGACCTCGCGCACCTTCGCACGCACGGCCGCGGCGATCGATCCGGCCTGGGCCGAGGCGCTCGCCGGCGACCTCGCGAAGCGCCAGGTGTCGGAGCCGCACTGGTCCAAGGAGGCCGGAGCGGCCGTCGCGTTCGAGAAGGTGACGCTCTTCGGCGTCGAGATCGTGCCGCGCCGGCGCGTGCAGTTCGCCCGGATCGACCGCCCGTCCGCACGAGAGCTGTTCCTGCGGCATGCGCTCGTCGAGGGCGAGTGGGATCCGTCCCGGATCGACAAGCGGGTGTCGGCGTTCTGGCGCAGCAACGCCGAGCTGCGCAAGCGCCTGGAGAAGCTGGAGGAGCGCGAGCGCCGCCGCGACATCCTCGTCGGCGACGAGGCCGTGTTCCGCTTCTACGACCAGCGGATCCCCGCCGACGTCTTCGACGTGCGGTCGTTCGAGGCATGGTGGCGCGACGCGCTCGCGAAGACGCCGAAGCTGCTCGTGATGCGCGAGGGCGACCTGCTCGACGACGCCGACCGCGCGGACCAGCAGGACTTCCCGACGCGGTGGGCCCAGGCCGACCAGGTGCTCGGCCTCGCCTACCGGTTCGAACCGGGCGCGGCCGACGACGGCGTGAGCGCGGTGATCCCGCTCGCGCTGCTGCAGCAGGTGCGCGACACGGGCTTCGACTGGCAGGTGCCGGGCCTGCGCGCCGAACTCGTCACGGCGCTGCTGCGCGCACTGCCGAAGGCGATCCGCCGGCACGTCGTGCCCGCCGCGGACTGGGCCGACAAATTCGGCGCCGAGCTCGCCGCGGACGGTCCGGAGGCGCACGGCGGCCTGCCGTCGCGGAGCCTGCGCGAGGCCCTCGCCCGGCTCATCCAGCCCCTCGCGAACCAGAAGGTGACGGAGGCGGACTTCGACATGGAGCGCGTCCCCGCGCACCTGCGGATGAACTTCCGCGCCGTCGACGAGCGCGGACGGGTCGTCGGATCCGGACGGGATCTCGGCGTGCTGCAGACGGAGCTGGCGGATCGGTCGCGGGCGAGCGTGGCGCGATCGATCGGTCGGGCGCCCGTGGGGTCGTTGAGCGAGGATGCGCGCAGCGCGACTGAGACGAAACGCCGGCGGCTCGCGGACATCCGCGTTTCGTCTCGGTCGGCTTCGCCGGCCTCGCTCAACGACCGACAGCCGACCGAGCGCGACGGCCTCACCACGTGGGATGTCGGCGACCTGCCCGAGGTGCTCGACACCCGGGTCGCCGGCGGCGTCGTGCGCGGCTATCCCGCCCTGGTGGATCAGGGCAAGACCGTCTCCTTGCGCGTCGAGGCGACGGCCGAGACCGCCCTCGCGGCGACCCGCGACGGCGTGCTCCGCCTCGTGCTGCTGGGGATCCCCTCCCCCGCCTCCTACGTGCAGGAGCACCTGACCAGCCCCGAGAAGCTGGCGCTCGCCGCCTCGCCGTATCCGACGGTCGCGGCGCTCATCGAGGACGCCCGGGCCGCCGTGGCGCGCGCGGCGATCGACCGGCTGACCGCGGGATCCGGCATCGTCCGCTCCGAGGCGGAGTTCGCGCGGGTTCGCGACGGCGTCTCCGCGGTCGTCGTGGACGAGCTGTTCGCGCTCGTGTCGCTGGTGTCGAAGGTCCTCGCGAAGTCGCGCGACGTGGAGCGGGCGATGAAGGGGCAGAACTCGCTCGCGCTGCTCGGCCCGCTGAACGACATCCGCGGCCAGCTCGCCGGCCTGCTGCCGGCCGGGTTCATCTCCCACGCCGGGGCGGACCGGCTCGCGCACTACCCGCGCTACCTCGAGGGGATCCTGGATCGCCTGCGCACGCTCGCGGACGCGCCCGGCAAGGACCGCACCCGGATGACCGAGTTCGAGCGGATGGCGCAGGCCTACGGCGACGCCGGCGGGACGATCCCCATCGACCGCGGCGCCCCGGCGAAGCTCGTCGAGGTGCGCTGGCTGCTCGAGGAGTACCGGGTCAGCCTGTTCGCGCAGCGCCTCGGCACCGCCCAGCCCGTCTCCCCGCAGCGCATCGTGAAGGCGCTCGCCGAGAAGTAGCGGCCGCTCCCGACCGTGTCCCACTTCTCGTCGGCGCGTGTCCCGTTCTCTGCTGCCGGATCGGCCATTCCGCAGCAGATAGTGGGACACGGTCCGGCGCCGCGCCCGGTCACCGCGCCCCGACGGCCTCGGGACCCCGCGCGCGCCCGTAGCCTGAGAGCATGGCTCAGGCGATCGTGCAGACCGAGATCGGCGGACCCGAGGTCCTCACCCTGGTGGAGGTGCCGGATCCGGTCCCCGGGCCGGACGAGGTCGTCGTGCGGATCGAGGCCGTCGGCGTCAACCCGATCGACGTGAAGCAGCGCAGCGGGAAACGCCCGCTGCCCCCGATCGTCGCCCCGCGGCACGTCGGCTTCGACGGCGCGGGCGTCGTCACGGCGCTCGGATCCGGCGTGCGGAGCGTCGCAGCGGGCGATCGCGTCGCGATCCGGGACACCCGCGGCACCTACGCGACCGCGCTCGCCGTGCCCGCCGCGCACCTCGCCGCACTGCCGGAGAACGTCTCCTCCGCGGAGGGCGCCGCGCTCGCGATCCCGGCCGGCACCGCGTACCAGTCGTTGCGCTCGCTCGGCGTGGGCGCGGGCGACCTGCTGCTCCTGCACGCCGGATCCGGCGCCGTCGGGCAGGCCGCGATCCAGTTCGCCGTCGCCTGGGGCGCCGCGGTCATCGCGACCGGCCGCCCCGCGACGCATGATCGGCTGCGCGCTCTCGGCGCGATCCCGGTCGCGTACGGCGAGGGCCTGGAGGAGCGGATCCGCACGGCCGCGGGCGGCAGGGAGATCACGGTCGCCCTCGACAACGCGGGCACCGATGAGGCGATCGCGGCGTCGCTCGCGCTCGTCGCCGACCGCGACCGGATCGCCACGATCGTGCGCGGCCCGGATGCCGCGGCCCTCGGCATCCGCGCGTTCAGCGGCGGCAACCCGGTCCCGCTCACCCCGCAGGAGCTGGCCTGGCGCGCGGAGGCCCTTCCGGCCACCATCGCGCTCATCGCCGAGGGGCGCTTCTCCGTCGAGTTCGGCCCCGAGCTGCCGCTCGCCGAGGCCGCCGAGGCGCACCGCCTGATCGAGGCGCACGCGACGCGCGGCAAGATCATCCTGCGCCCCTGACCGGCTCCCCCGCCGGATCCGCACACGCCCGCTGCGAACCCTGCCGGAAAACGGAGAGGGACGGGTCCCGCCGCGGCGTGTCGACGGCGCGCCCGGTCCCGACACGCCGTGCGCCGCGTCCCGCCTCTCCGTTTTCCGATGTGCGGACGGCTTTCCGATGTGCGGACGGATCCCGCAGCCGCCGCAACAGTGGGAAACATGCGCACGCATCGACGGGTCCGGACCGGAAGATTGACCCGTGACCGATGCCGCTACCCTGATCGCCGCCGCCGACACCCGTTTCGCCACGAAGCAGGTGCAGGCGTCGTATGTCGCCGGGCGGCCGCAGAACACCGCGGTCCCGCCGATCTACCAGTCCGCGGCCTACGAGTTCGCGAACCTCGCCGAGGCCCGCGATCTGTTCGCGCTGCGCAAGGCCGGCAACATCTACAGCCGCAACGCGAGCCCGACCCAGCAGCTGCTCGAGGAGCGGGTCGCGCAGCTCGAGGGCGGCGTCTCCGCGGTCGCCGTCGCGAGCGGCCAGGCCGCGGTCGCGGTCACGATCCTCGCCCTCGCCGGACGCGGCGGGCACGTCGTCGCCGCCGACCGCCTCTACGGCGGCACGGTCGACCTGCTCCAGGACACCCTCGACGACTTCGGCATCACCGTCACCTTCGTCGACCAGGACGACCCCGAGGCCTGGCGTGCGGCGGCCACCGACCGCACCCGCCTGTTCTTCGCGGAGTCGGTCGCGAACCCGGTGGCGCAGGTGCTCGACGTGCGCACGGTCGCCGACATCGCGCACGCGGCCGGGGTTCCGCTCGTGATCGACAGCACCGTGACGACCCCGTACCTGCAGCGCCCCGGCGAGCACGGCGCCGACTTCGTCGTGCACTCGGCGACCAAGTACCTCAGCGGCCACGGCGGCTCCCTCGGCGGCGTCGTCGTCGACCTCGGATCCTTCGACTTCGGCGCCGACCCGGAGCGCTGGCCGCAGTTCACGAAGCAGGCCGACCGCTTCGGCCCGCAGCCGCTCTGGGAGCGGTTCGGGCAGGGCTTCGCCTTCGCGACCCTGGTCAAGGCGAAGTACGTGCACGACCTCGGCCCCTCGCTCTCGCCGTTCAACGCGCACCAGATCCTGCAGGGCATCGAAACGCTCGACCTGCGCGTGTCGCGGCAGAGCGCCTCCGCGCAGAAGGTCGCCGAGGCCCTCGTCGCGCACCCCGCCGTCGCCGCCGTGCACCACCCCGGCCTCGCCGGCAACCCGTGGCACGATCTCGCCGAGCGCTACCTGCCGCTGGGGATCCCCGCCGTGTTCTCGATCGACCTCGTCTCGACGGGCGACGAGGCGCAGGATCAGGATCGCGTCGAGCGCTTCGTCGACGGACTGAACGTCGTGCGCCTGGTCGCCAACATCGGCGACGCCCGGTCGCTCGTCGCGCACCCCGCCTCGATGACCCATTCGCACCTGAACGCGGAGCAGCGCGCCGCCGCCGGCATCGGCGCGACGACGGTGCGCCTCTCGATCGGCATCGAGGACCCGGCGGACATCCTCGCCGACCTGGAGCAGTCGCTCAGCGCGATCTGAGCGGCGCGCCCTCTCCCTCTCGGGTCCGTCGAGCAGCCCCTTCTCCCGGGGTCGTCGAGCAGCCCCTTCTCCCGGGTCCGTCGAGCAGCCCCTTCTCCCGGGGTCGTCGAGCAGCCCCTTCTCCCGGGGTCGTTGAGCGAGCACCGACGCAGTCGGAGCGAGACGAAACGCAGCGATGCCGCGGTCGCGTTTCGTCTCGGTCGCTGCGCGCCCTCGCTCACCGACCCCGGGGACGGGGCATCGGTACGCTGAACCTGTGCCGATCCTGAACAAAGACATGACGCTGTGCATCTCGCTGTCCGCTCGCCCGAGCAACAACGGCACGCGGTTCCACAACCACCTCTATGAGGCGCTCGGTCTGAACTGGATCTACAAGGCGTTCGCCCCCACCGACCTCGCCCAGGCGATCGCCGGGGTGCGCGGGCTCGGGATCCGCGGCTGCGCGATCTCGATGCCCTACAAGGAGGACGTCATCGCGCTCGTGGACCGGATGGATCCGTCCGCGACGGCGATCGACTCCGTGAACACGATCGTCAACGACGAGGGCGTGCTCACGGCGTACAACACCGACTACTCCGCGATCGCGCAGCTCATCGCCCGCAACGCACTCGACCCCGCGTCGTCCGTGCTGCTGCGCGGATCCGGCGGCATGGCGAAGGCGACCGCGGCGGCGTTCCGCGACGCGGGCTTCGCGGATGTCACGATCGTCGCCCGCAACGAGGCGGCGGGCCGCGGCCTCGCCGACCTGTACGGGTTCGCCTGGGCCGCGGACGTCGCCGACCGCACGGCGGACATCATCGTCAACGTCACCCCGATCGGCATGGCCGGGGGCGCCGAGGCCGAAGCGCTGTCCTTCCCCGAGGCGGCGATCGACGCCGCCACCGCGGTCTTCGACGTCGTGGCGCTCCCCTCCGAGACCCCGCTCGTGAAGGCCGGGCTCGCCGCCGGCAAGACCGTCATCAACGGCGCCTCGGTCGCCACGCTGCAGGCGCTCGAGCAGTTCGTGCTGTACACCGGCGTGCGCCCGAGCGACGAGCAGGTCCGCGCCGCCGAGGAGTTCATGCGGGCGCAGTAGTCGCGCTCGCCCACCGACCGTGTCCCACTTTCGGTTGCGGATCGGCCCCGGAAGCAGCCGAAATCGGGACATGGACCAACCAGAAGTGGGACACGGGTCGGATCCTCCCGGAGAGACCGCCCGGTAGACTCGGACGGTCATGCCCTCCGCCTCGCAGTACCCCGCCCCGCGCCTGGATTCGCGCCCCGCCGAGACCTTCACCGCGACGCTCGGCGACCTCGCCGCGCGTCTGGAGGTCGCCGCCCCCGCCGCGACCGGCACCGTGTTCACGGGCGTCGCGCTCGCCACGGACCACGTGCGCGCGGGCGACCTGTTCCTCGGGATCAAGGGCGCGCATGCGCACGGCGCCCGGTTCGCCGCGAAGGCCGTCGAGGCCGGCGCGACGGCGGTGCTCACCGACGCGGACGGCGCCGCACTCGTCCCGGACGGCGTGCCCACGCTCGTCGTCGACGATCCGCGCCTCGCCGCCGGGCCCGCATCGGCGTTCCTCTACCGCGACCCGGTGGCGTCGATGACGAGCATCGGCATCACCGGCACGCAGGGCAAGACGACGACCGCGTTCTACGTCGCGGCCGCGGCCGGCATGGCGGCCTCCGGCACGATCGGATCCATCGGCACCACCGTCGGCGACGACTTCTTCCCGCCCGTGCTGACCACCCCGGAGGCCCCCGAACTGCAGGCCCTGTTCGCGGTCATGCGCGAGCAGGGGATCGGCACGGTGGCGGTCGAGGCGTCCAGTCACGCGCTCGTGCTCGGCCGGGTCGACGGCTTCGCGTTCGACGCGGGCGTCTTCCTGAACCTCGGTCACGACCACCGCGATTACCACCCCACCCAGGCCGACTACTTCGCCGCGAAGGCGTTGCTGCTCACGCCCCCGCACGCGAAGGTCGGCATCGTCGACATCGACTCGCACTGGGGCCGGGTGCTCGCGGAGCAGGCGACCGTACCGGTGCGAACGACGTCGGCGAGCGGATCCGAGGCCGCCGACTGGCGTGCCGAGGACGTCACGCTGCGCGCGCACGGATCCGAGTTCACGATCCGCTCCCCCCGCGGCGAGCGCGTGCGGTTCTCCACGCAGCTCACCGGCGCGTTCAACGTGAACAACATCCTCGCCGCGGTCGCGGCCCTCGCCGAGTCCGGCCGCGAGCTCGCCGACCTCGCCCCGGGCATCGCCGCGCTGCCCAGCGTCGAGGGCCGGCTGCAGCGCTTCGACTTCGGCCAGTCGTTCACCGCGATCGTCGACTCCGCGCACAAGCCCGAGGCGATCAACGCCGCCCTGCGCGCGATCCGCACCACCACGCCCGAGGGGCGCCTCATCGCGGTGCTCGGCGCGAACGGCAACCGCGACGTGGCCAAGCGCCGCATGATGGGCCGGTTCGCGGCGATGTTCGCCGACGTGCTCATCATCACCGACGACAACCCGTACGACGACGATCCGGCCGAGATCCGCGCCTCCCTCATCGACGGTGCGCGCTCGTCCGTGGTGGAGATCACCGAGATCGCGGACCGCCGCGAGGCGATGGCCGCCGCGGTCCGGCTGGCCCGCCCGGAGGACACCGTGGTGATCCTCGGCAAGGGCCACGAGCGCTACCACGCCCTCGCGGGCGGGGAGATCGGATGGTACGACCCCGACGTGCTCCGAGAGGTCATCGAAGCGCTCTGACGGATCGCCCCCGCGTGGCGCAGGCGAACGACGCGCGGAATCAGGCGAACACGCCGCAACAGGCGACGACACGAGGAATCCGCCTGTGCTCGCGCGTCCGCCTGCACGGCCTGACCAGAGACGCGGATCGCGCCATCGCGGGTGCCACCAGATCCGCGCCCGGATCTTGTATCACGCGGCCTCTATCGCGCTCCTCCCCGTTGTGGAGACAATGGGCGCCATGACGGCCACCGACGACCGTGCGCAGCCGCATGAGCGGCGCGACCGGATGCTCGACGCCGCCCCGGCACAGGGCTGGGCGGCGTCCGCGGACCCGGTCGTGACGCGCGCAGCGACGGAGCCGGACCCGCCCCGCTGGGAGCGGGCGGCGGCGCTGTTCCTGCGCTGGCGGGACGGGGAGCCCCGGGCGATGGACGAGCTCGTGCGCCTGATGACGCCGGTGCTGTGGCACGTCGCCCGCGCCTACGGGCTCGACCGCGCGCTGGCCGAGGACGTGGTGCAGTCGACGTGGATGACGCTGATGCGCCGGCACGCCTCGATCGCCGAGCCGCTCGCGATCTCGGGGTGGCTCACGACGTGCGCCCGGCGGGAGGCCTGGCGCGTGGGCCGGCTGCAGCGACGGGCGGATCCGACGGAGACCGAGTCCCTCGAATCGCATCTGCCCGCGGGCGAGTCCGCGGAGCGGCAGGCGCAGCGCGGCACCGAGGCCTGGCTGCTCTGGCAGGCGGTGGGCGAGCTGAACGTCCGCTGCCAGCGGCTCCTGCGCATCGTCGCGTTCGAGGAACGGCCCGACTACGCGCGTATCGCGCAGGACCTGGCGATGCCGATCGGCTCGATCGGGCCGACCCGGCAGCGCTGCCTGGGCAAGCTCCGCGCGCTTCTGGAGAAGGACGGATGGGAGGTGGACGACGATGACCGTTGAGGACTCCACGGCCGATGCGGTGCTCTTCGCACGGCTGCGCACGGCCTGGCAGGAGCACGACCCCGTGCCGTCCGGACTCGCCGACCGCATGGTCGCGGCCGTCGCCGCGGAGGATCTCGGCCGCGAGTACGCGCTGCTCACGCTCGTCGAGCAGGAGGGCCTGGCGGCCGTGCGCGGCGAGGCCGACACGGCGACGCTGCAGTTCAGCGACGGGCGGACCGGGGTCGTGGTGCACGTGACGGCGACGGAATCGGATCAGCGCCGGATCGACGGCTGGGTCGACGGGACGGCCCTCGCGATCCGCCTCGCTCAGGGCGACAGGGAATGGGCCGCCGAGATCACCGGCCCGGGACGGTTCGCGTTCGACGCGGTGCCGGCGGGCCTGTCCGCCCTGCGGCTGATCATCCGCGGCGCGGACGGGGAGCCGACGGAGTTCCGCACCCCGCAGTTCGAAGTGTGACACAGGACGACGGATCGATCGGGAGGCCGGTATGGCACGGGATGGCGACGAGGGACAGGACGGAAGAGACGAACGGCCGCCTCGCCCCCGCCTGACCTGGCAGGAGCGGGAGCGGGCGACCCGGAGGCGCGGGATCGTCCTCGACACCTCCCTGCAGCCGCCCGGCGGTGAGGCGCACGCCACGGTCTACGAGCAGGACGTGCTGCTCGCCCACTTCGACCCCTCGGGTCCCAAGAACGCCCGTGCCGACGCGGTCCGGCGGCTGGAGGCGCTGGCCCGCGGCCTCGGCTGGACCGTCGCCCTCGAGCCGCTCGAGGACGACGGACCGGAGCCCGTGCGCGCCCGCCCTCCGCGCAACCGGTCCGAGGCCCGCCGGGCACCGGGTTCCGGGCGCGTGCGGCGCAACCCGGGCGTCGCGCGTTCGATGCGGATCCGGATCGCAGTCGCCGAGGAGGCCGCGCGCGACGAGCCCACCCGGCGCCCCGACGCCTGGCGCCTGCTCGTGGCGGCGCGCGGCGGCGGCATCACCGGCTTCTCCCTCAACCACGTGCTCGGCGTCCACCCGTTCACGGGGAACCCGTTCACGGGGAATCCGTTCACCGGGAACCCCTTCACGGGCAACCCCTTCACCGGCAATCCGGCGGGCATCGCCAGCTATGCCGTCCCCGGCTTCGGCGGGCGCCAGCCCGTCGCCTACACGGGCCCGGCGCCGGAGCGCGCTCCGCTCGCCGAGGGGGCGCGCCGGCCGGTCGTCGCGATCCTGGACACCGGATGCGGGGCGCATCCGTGGTTCGAGAACCTTCCCGGCGCGGCCCCGGCCGCCGATCCGGTGCTGCTCGTGCAGACCGGGCCGCACGGCGAACCGCTCGGGCTGAGCGACCCGGCGACCGATCCCGAGGCGCATCCGTCACTGGGCGGTCCGCTCGACGGGAACATCGATCCGGTCGCCGGCCACGGCACCTTCATCGCCGGCCTCGTGCGGCAGGCCTGCCCCGAGGCGCAGATCCTGCCGATCCGGGTGTCGGACGGATCGGGCGTCATCCTGGAGAGCGACCTGCTCGGCGCCCTCGGCCGCGTCGTCGCCCTCCTGGAGAAGGAAGCACTGCACCTCGACGTGATGAACCTGTCGTTCGGGTTCTACCACGAGTCCCCCGGCGCGGCGGCGACCGAGACCGAACTGTACGACCTGCTGCGACGGGTGCGTGCGTGCGGCTGCGTGGTCGTCTGCTCCGCGGGGAACGACGCGACGGAGCGGCCCGCCGCCCCCGCCGCACTCTACGACTGGGGCCCGGACTCGGGCATCGCCCCTGGCAGCGAGGCCGGGCTGGCGCCGCAGATCGTCGTCGGCGCCCTGAACCCGTCGGGCCGGTCGGTGGCGCTGTTCTCGAACATCGGCGAATGGGTGCAGACGTACGTGATCGGGGTCTCCGTGCTGTCGACGCTGCCCGTCTCGTTCGACGGCGGCGTGCAGGCCGGCATGCGCGACGACGCGGACGACCGGCGCCGCGAGACGCTCGACCCGGACGACTTCGCCGGCGGGTTCGCGGTGTGGAGCGGCACGTCCTTCGCGGCCCCGGTCGTGGCGGGACGGATCGCGCACGCGCTCGGCTCCGCAGGCCCGTCCGTCCGCGGCCCCGAGGGCGTCCCGGACGCGGTTCAGGGCGTGCTCGACCGGTGCGCGCACGAGGACGGATCGCACATCTAGGAAGCACCCCCGCGGCCGGTGCGGACGCGTCATGCTATGAGGGTGACGCTTTCGGCGGAGGAGCTGTACCGGCGCGGCCGCGCGCAGCTGAACGCCGGGCGCAACGCCGCCGCCCGACGTGAGCTGCTGCGCGCCCGCGCGCGCACGGAGGACCCCAATCTCCTCGCCCGGATCGCGGGCTCGTTGGCCGCGATCACGATCCGCCAGGGCGAGCGAGCCTCCGCCGAGGCGGTCTGCCTCGAGGCGCTGCGCCTGCCGGGTCTGTCCGAGGCGACCGCGGCGATGCTCTACGGGCAGCTCGGCCTCGTCGCGCTCGAGCGCGGAGACCTGCCGCAGGCCGTCCTGCTGCTGGACCGCGGCATCGCGGGGATCGGCGAGGAGGTGGAGCACCGCGGCCCGATGCTGCTCAATCGCAGCGTCGCGCACATGCAGGCCGGGCGGCTCGGGCCGGCGATCGCCGACCTGGACCGGGCGGTGCCCGACTACGCCGCCACGGGCGACGACATCTCCCGGGCGATGGCCGTGCACAACCGGGGCTATGCCGCGCTGCTCGCCGGCGAGCTCGTGCCCGCGCTCGAGAAGATGGGCGAGGCCTACGCCGTGCTGAGCGCGGAGTCGGCCGTGAACGCCGCGATCTGCGACCGCGACCGCGCCGAGGTGCTCCGCGACGCGGGTCTCACCCGCGACGCCGAGCGCACCCTGGAGCGGGTGATCCGGGTGTTCGGCGCGCACCGGATGCGACAGGCGCGGGCCGAGGCCGAATTCCATCTCGCCCGCTCCCTGCTCGGCCACGAGCCCGAACGCGCGGCCGTCATCTCCGCCGCGGCCGCACGACGGTTCCGCGCGGTCGGCAGCGAGTCCTGGGCGGTGCGGGCCGAGGCGGTCCGGCTGCGGGCCCTGCTCACGGTCGAGGCGGACGGGCGGACCACCGACCAGCGCGCCCCGGGCGACGCCGCCGTCGACCGGGTCGAGGCGCAGCTGCGGCAGCACCGGCTCCGCGCCGAGGCCGCGTCGCTCCGGCTGACCTGGCAGCGCCACCATGCGCAGACCGGCGTCGCCGTGCCCGGCCCGCGCGCCCGGATCCAGGTGCCTCCCGGCGCCCCGCTGCAGGTGCGGCTGCTCGCGCAGGAGGTGCGCGCGGCCCGGGCCGCCGCCGCGGGCGACGATGCGGGCGCGCGGCGGATCGCTGCCGCCGGGCTCGACGAACTCGCCGCCTGGCAGGCCGCGTTCGGCAGCCTCGACCTCGCCACCGCCCTCGTCATGCACGGCACGGGGCTCCTCTACGCCGGACTCGAGGCGGCGGTCCGCTCGCGTCGGCCCGGCATCGTGTTCGAGTGGTCGGAGCGCGCCCGGCACCTCAGCCAGCAGACCGTGCCGCTGCGGCCGCCGCCCGACGAGGGGCTCGCCGCCGATCTCGCCGAGCTGCGGATGCTGCGCTCCGAGGCGGTGTCCGGCGACTGGCTCGCGCTCCCGCGCGCCGCCGAGCTCAGCGAGCGCGTCCGGCAGCGGGAATGGTCGTCGATGGGCCGCGCCGGCGGCCGGGAGCGCATCGCGCTCGCGGAGCTCCAGGCCGCGCTCGACGCCGACTCCGCGTTCGTGGCCTATGCCTACCAGCGGGACGGCCTGGTCGCGGTCGCCGTGACGGCCGACGGCGCCCGGGTCGTCGACATCCCCCGCTGGCCGGAGACGCACCGCGCCATGGCCGGCCTGCGCGCCGACCTGGACGTCGCCGCCACGGTCCGCGCAGGTCCGATGGCCGAGGTCGTGCGGCGGGCCCTGGACGAGCGGCTGGCGCTGCTGTCGGAGACCCTGCTGGCGCCCGTGCTCCCGGTCATCGGGGACCGGCGGCTGGCGCTGGCCGCGGCGGCGATCCTGAACGGGGTGCCCTGGGGGATGCTGCCGGCGATGCGGGGGCGCGTGTTCACCCTCACCGACTCGGCGACGCAGTGGCTGCGCTCCCGCGATCCCGCCCCCTTCCGCGGCGCGGGCTTCGCGATCGGCCCGCGGGTCGCCCGCGGGTCCGAGGAGGTCGCCCGCGCGGCGGGGATGTGGCCCGCGGCGCGGGTGCTCGGCGACGACGCGGCGACGGTCGGTGCGGCGACGGAGCTGTCGGCGCAGGTGAGCGTGCTGCACATCGCCGCGCACGGACGTCACGCCGACGGCAACCCGATGTTCTCCGGTCTCGAGCTCGCGGACGGCGCGCTGTTCGGCTACGACATCGACCGGATGGCGCGGGTCCCCGAAACGGTCGTGCTCTCGGCCTGCGAGGTCGGCCGCTCCTCGGTGCGCTGGGGGTGGGAGGCGATCGGGATGACCCGGGTGTGGCTGCACGCGGGCGCCAGGGCTGTCATCGCCACGCCCGTGATCGTCGCCGACGACGACGCCTGCGAACTGCTCGGGGCGGTGCACGCCGGGCTCGCCGCGGGGCTCGCGCCGGCGCACGCGCTCGCCCAGGCGTCCGAGCACACGGGCGTGCTCTCACCGTTCCAGACGCACGGGAGCGGATTCTGAGATCCGTGTATCACCGACCGGCCACCGTGCTCTAGTTCTCCAGATCGGTGCGGTGTGGCCGGTGCGAGAGCACCGGCCACGGGGGGGCCGCATACTGGGGACGTGCGGAGACGCGATACCGCACCACGATCCGAAGAGGGGGTGCCGTCGGGCGGCACCCCCTCTTGTTTCCGGATCCGTTCAGGCCGGCACGCGGGCCGGTACGTTCTGCTCGAGGTCGACGCAGCCACTCGGCGCAGAGCGCGGGTGCGGCATGCCGCGGTCGGCCGCGGACACCGGCGACTACTCGTCGAGCGGATCCTCTTCGGCCGGCACCGCGCCGACCTCGATCGGGCGACCAGGGGTGTTCGACCACGCGCTCCAGGATCCGGGGTACACGGTCACCTCGCGGCCGATGAGCGCCCCCGCGAGGGCGAGCTGCGCAGCCGTCACGCCGGATCCGCAATACGCCGCGATCGGGACCTCCTCGGCCGCGCCGACGACCTCGAACGCGGACAGGATCTCTTCGGGGCTGCGGAAACGGCCGTCGTCGGTGAGCAGGTCGGCGATCGGCAGGTTGCGCGCGCCCGGGATGTGCCCGGCGACCGGATCGATCGGCTCGGTCTCGCCACGGAACCGCTCGGGTGCGCGGGCGTCCAGCAGCACCCCGCCCCAGCCGGCGACCTGCTCCGTGCTCAGCACGTCGGTGGCCCCGGGCCGGCCGAGCACGACGTCCCCGCGCGGCGGGGTGACCTCGCCCTCCTCGGTCGCCGCGCCGATCGCGCGCCAGGCTCCGAGTCCGCCGTCGAGCACCCGCACGTCGGCGATCCCGGCCCGGCTCAGCGCCCACCAGGCTCGGGATGCCGGCAGCGAGCGGGAGTCGTCGTAGACCACGACCGTCTGCCCCTGCCCGATCCCCCACCGGCGCGCGGCCTCCTCGAGTGCCGCGTCGGAGGGCAGCGGGTGCCGGCCGTCCGAGGGCTCGCCGTGCCCCGCGAGGTCGGCCTCGAGATCGGCGAACACCGCGCCGGGGATGTGCCCGGCGAGGTAGTCCTCGTGCCCGTCGGTGAAGCCGAGTCGATAGCGCACGTCGAGGATCCGGATGCCGGCCCCGCCGGCGAGCAGGGCGCGGAGATCGTCGGCGGTGATGAGCACGGAAGCGGTCATGGACCCATCATGCCAACCCCGTGCTCGGGAGCCGTCGTCGCCATCGAGGAGACCGCCGCGGAATCGGATACCCGTACGCTGGAGCCATGACCGGACTTCGTTGGGGCATCCTCGCCACGGGCGGCATCGCCGCCGCCTTCGCCGCCGACCTGCGCACCGCGGGTCTCGACCTCGCCGCCGTCGGATCCCGGTCGCAGGAGTCCGCCGACGCGTTCGCCGCGCGCTTCGACATCGCACGCGCGCACGGATCCTACGACGCGCTCGTGGCGGATCCCGGGATCGACATCGTGTACGTCGCCACACCGCATCCGATGCACCGCGACGACGCCCGCCTGGCGCTGGAGCACGGCAAGCACGTGCTCGTCGAGAAGGCGTTCACTCTCAATCGAGCCGAGGCGCAGGAGCTCGCCGACCTCGGCCGGGACAAGGGCCTCCTGGTAATGGAGGCGATGTGGACCCGTTACCTGCCGCACATGGTCCGCCTGCGGGAGATCATCGCCGCAGGAACGCTCGGCGAGATCCGCGCGGTCTCCGCGGATCACACCCAGTCCCTGCCCACCGACCCGGCGCACCGCCTGAACGCGCTCGAACTCGGCGGCGGGGCACTGCTCGACCTCGGCATCTACCCGATCTCGTTCGTGTGGGACGTGCTCGGCGCGCCGACGACGGTGCAGGCGACCGCTCGTCTCGCCGAGACCGGGGCCGACGCCGAGGTCGCCACGATCATGACGCACGCCGGCGGCGCGGTGTCCACGACACTGTCGTCCTCGCGCGCGGCCGGACCGAACACGGCCGTGGTGCTCGGCACGAAGGCTCGGATCGAGATCGAGCGGTGGTGGTGGTCGCCGTCGGTCCTCCGCGTGATCGACCCGGACGGCACAGTCCTCGAGGAGTTCGACGGGCGGATCCGGCCTGGCGACGCCCGCGGGATGCAGCATGAGGCCCTCGCGGCCGAGCGCCTCGTGCGCGACGGCCTGCGCGACAGCGACCTGCTCCCCGTCGCCGAGAGCGTCGCGATCCTGGGGCTGCTGGACGAGATCCGGGCGCAGATCGGCGTGCGCTACCCGAACGAGACCGCCTGACCCACCACGAAGGGCACGACATGGCAGAGCCGCAGGACACCCGCGTCGCCGTCTACCTCGACTTCGACAACATCGTCATCTCCTGGTACGACCGCGTGCACGGGCGCAACGCCTACAGCAAGGACCGGCAGCGGATCCAGGAGGGCACGGCCGACGCGGAGGTCGTCGAGCGCCTGAACCGGGCGATGATCGACATCGGCGCGATCATCGACTACGCGTCGTCGTTCGGCACGCTCGTGCTGACCCGCGCCTACGCGGACTGGTCGTCGCACGTGAATGCCGAGTACCGCTCGCAGCTCGTCGCCCGGGCCGTCGACCTCGTGCAGCTGTTCCCCGCCGCGGCCTACGCGAAGAACGGCGCAGACATCCGCCTCGCGGTCGATGCCGTGGAGGACATGTTCCGCCTCCCCGACCTCACCCACGTGGTGATCGTGGCGGGCGACAGCGACTACGTGCCGCTCGCGCAGCGCTGCAAGCGGCTCGGCCGCTACGTCGTCGGGATCGGCGTCGCCGGATCCACGGCGAAGGCGCTCGCCGCCGCGTGCGACGAGTTCGAGGCCTACGACTCCCTGCCCGGCGTGGCCCGGCCGCAGCCGGCGCAGACGCAGGAGCCGAAGAAGACCGCGAAGCAGGCGCCGCGCAAGCAGGCCAAGCCCGCGACGACCGAGACGGTGGCGGCCGAGCCCCCCGCCGAGAAGGACGAGGCGCGCGCGACCGAGCAGGATCAGGCCACCGCGACCCTGGAGCGCGCGCTGCGCCTCGGCCGCGACAAGGGCGACGCCGACGAGTGGCTGCACAGCTCGGCCGTAAAGACGCAGATGCGCCGGATGGATCCGTCGTTCAGCGAGAAGGCCCTCGGCTACCGATCCTTCAACGATTTCCTCAAGTCCCGCAGCGACATCGCGGAGCTCGAGGAGACCGGCCACGAGCGCCTGGTCCGCCTCCGCGACGACTGAGCCGGCGGCTATTGATTGCTGAAGGCGGCGTCGAACGAGGCTGTCGGCTTCGGCCACAGCAGGGACCGCACGAAGCCGACCGCTTCGGCGGCGCCGTGCAGGCGGTCCATGCCGGCGTCCTCCCACTCGATCGAGATCGGGCCGTCGTAGCCGACCGCTTCCAGGGCACGGAACGAGTCCTCCCACGGCACGTCGCCGTGGCCCGTCGAGACGAAGTCCCAGCCGCGCCGTGGGTCGCCCCAGGGCAGGTGCGAGCCGAGCACGCCCGCGCGGCCGTTCTGCGGGCGCATCCGGGTGTCCTTGCAGTCCACGTGGTAGATCCGGTCCTGGAAGTCCCAGATGAAACCGACCGGATCGATGTTCTGCCACATCATGTGCGACGGATCCCAGTTGAAGCCGAACGCCTCGCGGTGCCCGATGGCCTCGAGGGCGCGACGCGAGCTCCAGTAGTCGTATGCGATCTCTGAAGGATGCACCTCGTGCGCGAACCGCACGCCCTCTGCGTCGAACACGTCCAGGATCGGGTTCCAGCGGGTGGCGAAGTCCTCGAAGCCCGCGGCGATCACGTCCTCCCCGACCGGCGGGAACATCGCCACGTACGGCCAGATCGAAGACCCGGTGAAGCCGACGACCGTGTCGACACCGAGCTTGCGGGCCACGCGCGCCGCGCGCTTCATGTCCTCCGCGGCACGCTGCCGCACCCCCTCCTCGTCGCCGTCGCCCCACACGTAGTTGCGCAGGATCGCACGATGACGGAAGTCGATCGGAGCGTCGCACACCGCCTGGCCGGCGAGGTGGTTCGAGATCGCGAAGACGTCGAGCCCGTGCCGTTCCAGGATCTCGCGCCGCGACGCGAGGTAGGCGTCGTCCTCGTCGGCGCGCTGCAGGTCGAGATGGTCGCCGCTCGCGGCGATCTCGAGCCCGTCGTAGCCCCAGGACGCTGCGAGCCGGGCGACCTCCTCGAAGGGCAGGTCGGCCCACTGTCCGGTGAACAGGGTGACCGGATGCGTGCTCTGGCTCATCGTCTCGTCCTCTCAGGCGGTGATGTCGGCGACCCAGCGCGCCGTGTGCTGCGCGCTCTGCACGGGGTCCATGCTCGCGCGGTCCACCTCGATGATGATCCATCCGCCGAAGTCGTCCGGCAGCGCGGAGAGCGTGTCGACGAGGTCGATCTGCCCGAGCCCCGGCTCCTTGTACAGCCCGAGGTCGGTCGCGCGCTCGTAGCCGAGGCCCTCCTCGCGGCTGCGTCGTGCGAGGTCCAGGTCGAGGTCCTTGAGGTGCAGGTCCTGCACTCGCCCGGCCCAGTCGGTGATGGCCTGCTTGGCGCTGATGCCGGCCCATTCCAGGTGGCCGATGTCGAACGCGGCGCCGAGACGGGATGCGTCGATCGCGTTCAGGACGTGCTCGTACTCGTGCTGTGTCTCGATCCAGGTCCCGACGTGGTTGTGCAATCCGGGCTTCACACCCTCCGCGTTGAGCACGTCGACGGCCTCGTCGATGAGGTCGGTGAGCTCGTCCAGCCGGTCCTGGGAGAAGTCGTGGCCCACCGCCGGCCGCTGCCAGCGGATCCCGTCCTGATTCACCTCGGCGGCGAGGAAGATGCGCGACAGCCCGAAGTAGTTCGACTCCTCGGCCTTGCGGCGCACCCCGTCGAACCAGTGGATCCGCTCGAACGTCCCGCGCTCCAGCCGGCCTCCGTGCTCGCTCGCGAGCGGCACCTGCACGTAGCCGGGGGCGAGGGCGAGCCCCGCGTCTGCGATCATCGCGGCGTAGTTCTGCAGGGTCTGCGTGTCGAGCACCTCGAGCATGGTCGCGTCGAATCCTGCCCGGCGGATCTCGCGGAGCACTCCCGGGTACTCCGCGACGAACGAGGGATCGGCGAAGCGCCACAGGCTCGCGCTGTCGAGGTCGCCGGGATCCTCCTTGACGTTGATCCACTGGATGGCGTTGAGGGCGAACGCGAAGTCTTTCACCGGCATGGCGGCGTCCTTTCGACGGGTCACTTCAGTCCGGTGGCGGCGACGCCCTGGATGAAGTACTTCTGCAGGAAGAGGAACAGGATGAGAATCGGCAGCAGCACGACCATGGCGCCGGCCAGCAGCATGCCGAACGCGATGGTGTTGGACGCCTGGGACGCGACCGCGAGTCCGACGGGCGCCGTGTAGACGTCCTGCGACTGCGCGACCACGAGCGGCCAGAGGAAGTTGTTCCAGGACGACAGGAACGACAGGATGCCGACGGTCGCGAGCCCCGGCCCGGTCAGCGGCAGGAAGACCCGGAAGAAGATCCGCGCCTCCCCCGCGCCGTCCAGGCGCGCCGCTTCGAGCAGTTCGAACGGCACACCGTGCGCGAACTGGCGCATGATGAACACGCTGAGCGGCATCACGAGCAGCGGCAGCGCGATCGCGAGGAGCGTGTTCACGAGACCCAGCTGCACGACGATGACGAACTGCGGCACGAACAGAGCGACGTAGGGCACGATCATCGAAACGATCACGAGCGGGAAGATCACGGCCCGGCCGCGGAAGCGCAGCTTCGCGAGCGCATAGCCCGCCATCGCGCTGAACAGGACGTTGCATACCACGACGATCGCCGAGACGACGATGCTGTTGACCATGTAGCCGCCGAACCCGCCGTTCATGAACAGGCCGACGTAGTTCTGCACCTGGAACGAACGCGGGAACCAGGCTCCCGGATCCGAGAAGAACTCGGCCTGCGTCTTGAACGATCCGAAGAACACCCAGACGAACGGGAGCAGCATCAGGACCGTGATCACCGCGAGAGCGACGTAGGTCAACGTGGAGCGGAGGGGGGTCGTCTTGTTCAATGCTTCGGCCTCAGCATTCGGAACTGGATGAAGGCGACGATGCCGACGAGGATCAGCAGGATCACGGATCCGGCCATCGACGAGGCGATGTTGCCGAAACCGAACTGCTGATAGACCCACAGCGCCATCGGCGTGGTCGATCCGAGCGGACCGCCCTTGGTGAGCAGGAACGGCTCCTCGAAGATGTTCAGGAACGACACCGTCATCAGCACCGTGACGAGGAGCGTCGTGGGTCGCAGCAGGGGCAGCGTGATCGACCAGAGCCGGCGCATCGTGGAGGCCCCATCCGTCGCGGCGGCCTCGTAGATCTCCTCTGAGACGGCCTGGAGACCGGCGAGGAACAGGATCATGCAGGTTCCGGCGTTGCGCCAGACCCCCATCATCACCACGGTCACGATCGCCCACTCCGGCTTGCCCAGCCAGTTCACGACCGGGACGCCCAGGTTCGAGAAGGCGCTGTTGACCGGACCGGAGATCGAGAAGGCGTACTGCCAGATCACGGCGGCCGCCACGATGTTCGTGATCACCGGCACGTACACGGCCGCACGGAAGAAGGTGCGCAGCCGCCGGATGCCGTTGTTCAGCATGAGCGCGAGAGCGAACCCGAGCCCCATGCTGAGCGGCACGCACAGCACCACGAACATCACCGTGTTCCCGAACGCGCCCTGGAACGCCGAGGATCCCAGGACCTTGCCGTAGGCCTCGAACCCGGTGAAGTTGACGTTGAACGGATCGCGGATGTCGCGGGCCGTCATGTCGGTGAGGCTCGCGCCGACCGCCAGGGCCGTGGGTACGGCGGTGAAGACGGCGAAGATCAGCAGGAACGGGATCAGGAAGATCCATCCGGTGGCCGCCTCCGCGCGGGAACCCTCATGCACGGAGGCGGCCCGGGTGGTGCCCCGGGGGCGTCGCGAGGACGCCCCCAGGGTGAGCAGAGCGCGCGTGGCGGTCGACATCGGCGACTACTTCCCGCCCAGCCCGATCGACTCCGCCTGCTGCTGCGCGGCATCGAGCGCGTCCTTGGCCGAGACCCCGCCGCGCACGACCCGTTCCATCTGCTTGCCGATCACGTCGCCGACCTGCGACCAGGTCGGGACGTTGGGCTGCGCCACGCCGTTGTCGAGCGCGGAGCGGACGGTCTCCAGCATCGGGTCGCCCTTCATCGCCGAGTCGTCCCAGGCGGCCTTGAGCGCCGGCATGTTGCCGAAGATCTGGTACCACTTCACCTGCTGCGCGGAGGCGGACATCCAGCGTACGAACTTCCAGGACGCGTCCTTGTTCTTGGCGTCCTTGGGCACGAGCCAGCTGCCTCCGCCCGTCGTCGCGCCCTTGCCTCCGTTCGGGCCGGTGGGGTTCTGCCCGAAGGCGAGGTGGTCCTTCGCCCAGTCGGCGCCGTTGGCGTCGTTGAACCAGGCCTTGAACCACGGTCCGCCATCCACGATGGCGGCGTTCTTGCCCTGCGAGGACCACGGCACCGTGTCCAGGAACTGCGGGCCGTCCGGCGACGACAGACCGCTCTTGATGAGACCGGCCCAGTAGTCGAGCGCCGCGACGTTCTTCGGGTCGTTCAGGGTCCACTTCGTGCGGTCCTTGTTCAGGAAGGCACCGCCGTTCTGCACGGCCATGACCTGCAGCTGTCCCGCGCTGTACTTGTCGTAGTTGACGGCGAGCGCGAACGGGAACTCGGACCCCGCGGCCTTGAGCTTCTCGCCGAATGCCTTCTGCTCGTCCCAGGTCTTCGGAGCGGCGGTGACCCCCGCCTTCTGCGCGAGGTCGCTGCGGTAGATGAGCATGTTCGCGTAGGTGTACCACGGCACGCCGTACTGCACGTCCTTCACGATCGAGTTGTTCCAGATCGCCGGGAAGAAGTCGTCCTTCTTCGCCAGGCCGTCCGGCACGGCGTCGAATCCGCCGGTGTTCAGCAGGGCGGGCTGATCCTCGGTATAGGCGAACAGCAGGTCCGGCACGGTGCCGGCGGTGATCGCGGCCGTCATCTTCGACGCGAACTGGTCCGAGGGGATCTTGGTCAGCTTGATGTCGACGTCGGGGTTGGACTTCTTGAACTCGGCGATCATGTCCGGCAGCTTGTCGCCGTCGGCGCCTTCGGCCCAGAGCTGGACCGTGCCCTTCGCCGGCTTGTCGTCGATCGCGGCGCCGGTGCCGCTGCTGGGCGAACCGGTGTCGCTGCTGCGTCCGCAACCGGTCAGCAGCAGGGCGCCGGCGGTGAGGACGGCGGTGCCGAGCAGCATTGCTCGACGCGACCGTCGGGTGGTGAGGTGCATCGCATTCTCCTCTGTATCGGGGTGGGGGGTCGGGTTCGGGTGATACTCAGAGGGCGGCCGCGACGGCGCGGGCGATCCGCACCGAGAGCGTCGCCCCGGTCAGGGTGGCGTTGCAGGTCAGGGCCGTCGGGACGACGCCGTTCCCGGCGAGGTAGAGGTTCTCGAAGCCCCAGACCCGGCCGTCGGTGTCGACGACGCTGGTGCCGTCGTCCTCGGCTCCCATGCGGACCGTGCCGGTGTAGTGCAGCGAGGCGCCGGGCGGCAGGATCTCCGAGTCGCCGTCGGGGAACACCCCGACGGCGTTCGCGGCGGCGCGCTGCACGTCCATCGTGCGGCGGATCACCGCCATGTCCTTCTCCGAGTAGGAGAAATGCACGGTCATGTGGGGCATGCCGACGGCATCGGTGGTTTCGTCGGAGAACTCGATCCGGTTCTCCGGACGGATCTCGGTCGCGCAGTACCAGCCGACACCGAGGATGTGCTTCCCGTCGACCTCGCGCTCCATGAGCTGGCCGTGGGCGGGGCGCTCGGCGCCGATCGACGGGCTCCAGTACGAGCCGATGAACGGCTCCCCGGCGGGCGGGACGGGAATGTCCGCGTCGGTCAGCCCCAGACGGGCGGCGTCGATCTCCACATCGCCGTCGATCGACGCGTGCTCGTTCAGCCGCACGCCGAGCGCCTCGGGGCGGATGCCGGACGCCCAGAGCAGCTGCGGCGTCCGCAGCGCGTCGCCCGCGATCAGCACGACGCGGCCGCGGAACTCCTCCTCGGCACCGGTCGCGAGATCGCGGCCGACGAGGCCGGTCACGCGCCCTCCGTCGTGCTCGATCCGGGTGATCAGCACCCCGGAGCGCAGTGTCAGATTGGGCTCGCTCCCGTCGAACAGGGCGGGCGCAATGTCGCGGGGACCGGTGCGCGCGAACGGACGGTCCGTGTGCGTCACCCCGGCCATGGGCATGTACCCGAACCGCCGCTCGGGGTCGGGGCTGGGCACGGCCGCGCGGATCGCGGCGAAGATCGGCTCGGTGAACGGGTTCTCCACGAGTCTGCCCTCGGTGGTGCGCAGCAGCGCGCGGGCGGTCTCGAGGTCCTCGTCCCACTCCGCGCGCGGGAGGAACGCCGGGATCTCCTCGGCATAGGGCCACGGCGTCGCCGCCGTCCAGTGCACGCCCATGCCGCCGATGTTCCATGCGAGGGACGCACCGGGGAACGAAGCGAAGTTGTGCCCGAAGAAGGCGGCGGGGAAGATCCCGGTCGCGCCCGGGTTCCAGGTGTCCCCCGCGATCTCGTTCATCGACGCGGCACCCTTGACATACTCGATCTGGCGGGCGCGCCGCATGAGGTCCTCGTATGAGGCGTTCATCGCATTCTCGTCCACCTCCACGAGGTGCTCCCCGGCGATGCCGGTGATGGCGGGGCCGGCCTCGACGACGAGGATCCGGGCGTCCGGGTCCTGCTCGTGCACCCGCCGGGCGACGATCGCGCCGTTCGGGCCGGATCCGACGATCACGAGATCGAAGTCGACTGTCATGCTGTCTTCCTGTTCGAGAGGTGGTGCGGCGGGCGGATTGGTCAGGGCCGGCTTTCGGCGACGTCGACCCAGCGCTGCTCGCCGGCGGCCATGAGGACCGCCTCGGTGAGCCGGACCGCGCGCACGCCGTCGTCGAAGGTCGGCAGGCCGTCGGGGGCGTCCCCTGCGATCGCTGCGTAGGCGTCGGCCACGAACGCGTTGAACGCGTCCTGATAGCCCTGGGCGTGGCCGACGGGCAGGCGGGAGAACCGGGCGACGCCGGGGTGCGCGGCCTGCGGGTCGCGGAACAGCTGGCGATTGCCCTCCCGGGCGCCGATCCAGAGCTCTTCGGGACGCTCCTGGTCGAAGCGGATACTCTCCGCCGACCCGTGCAGTTCCAGGGTGAGCGCATTCTTGCGCCCGGCGGCCATCTGCGACACGAGCAGGGTGCCAAGCGCACCGGAGGACATCTCGACGAGGATCGCGACCGCGTCCTCGTTGCCGACCGGGTGGCCGCCGCGCTCGTCGTACACCCGGCGGCTGCGGGCGGTGAGCCGCACGATGCGCTCCCCGGCCACGAACTCGAGCAGGTCGCACAGGTGCGAGCCGATGTCGGCGAAGGCCCGGGAGGGGCCGCCGCCGTCCGAGGTCGCGCGCCAGTCGTCATCCGTGGGAAGGAGCATCCAGTCCTGCAGATAGCCGCAGTCGACGGTGAGCAGCGCGCCCAGTTCGCCGGCCTGAACGCGGGCCCTGGCTTCCCGGACCATCGGGTGGTAGCGGTAGACGAACGGCACGGCTGCCACCGCACTGCGCAGGTGTGCCGCCTCTGCGAGCCCGACCGCATCGACCAGCGCGGTGGCGAGCGGCTTCTCGCAGATGACGTGCTTGCCCGCCTCGAGCGCCCGCAGCGCCAGGGACGCGTGGGTCGCGTTCGGCGTGCAGATGTGCACGACCGCGACATCGCTCGCGAGGAGCTCCTCGACAGTGCCGGACCCGGTGACGCCGAGCTCCGCGGCGGCCGCGGCGGCGCGCTCCGGGGTCGAGCTGGCGAGTCCGGCGAGGACCGCACCAGCGGCCCGGGCGGCGCGGGTGTGCGCCTGCGCCATGAAGCCTCCGCCGAGGAACCCGGCGCGGATCGTTCCGACGTCGACCTGGGTGACATCCGTTGTCATGTCGTCGATTCTGACACAGGTCGACACTCTTTTGTCAAGCAACAGACAAAAGATATGCACCTCCCGTCGAATGTTGGTGAGTAGTTCCGCGGATCCGGTGTGGTTTACTGACGCTATGAACGACCCCGACCGGCTGAACGGCGGCGCGTCGCCGGGCGCGGGCGACATCCTGCAGCTGCTCCTGGACGGCCGCGCCCGCACGAAGGCCGACCTGGTGCACCTCACCGGGCTGGCGCGGTCGACCGTGTCCGCCCGGGTCGACGCGCTTCTCGCCTCCGGCCTGGTCACGCCCGCGGGCGAAGGGGTCTCCACGGGCGGCCGCCCCCCCTCGCGCGTCGCGTTCAATGCGCGCGTCGGCGTCGTCCTCGGCGTGGACCTGGGCGCGTCGCATGCGACGGTCGCCGTCTCGGATCTCGCGGGGCGGATCCTGGAGAGCACGACCCGCACCCTCAGCATCGCCGATGGCCCCACCACCGTCCTCGACCTGGTGATCTCGGACGGCCAGGAGCTCATGGCTCGCGAGTCGATCCGCTCCCAGCGGCTGCTCGGCGTCGGTATCGGCGTGCCCGGGCCGGTGGAGCACTCGACCGGGCGCCCGTACAACCCCCCGATCATGCCGGGCTGGGACCGCTTCGACGTGCCGGAATACGTGCAGCGCACCTTCGACGTGCCTGTCCTCGTGGACAACGACGTGAACGTGCTCGCCCTCGGCGAGCACGCCGTGGGCTTCCCCGACGTCGGCGACCTCGTGTTCGTGAAGGTCGCGACGGGCATCGGCGCCGGCATCATCGCGGGCGGTCAGTTGCAGCGCGGCGCACAGGGCTCGGCCGGCGATATGGGACACGTCAAGGTGCCCTACTCCCCGGAGTCGCCGCACGCCCCGGGTGAGGACCGCGACCTCGAGGACCTCGCCAGCGGCACCGCGATCGCCGCGGCGCTGCGCGCGCACGGACTCGACGCGCGCAGCAGCTCGGACGTCGTGGAGCTCGTGCGCAGCGGCAACGCGCTCGCGATCGAGGCCACCCGGCAGGCCGGGCGCGATGTCGGCGAAGTCCTGGCGACCGTCGTGAATCTGCTGAATCCGTCCGTGATCGTGCTCGGCGGGAGCATCGCCCGCGCCGGGGAGCACCTGCTCGCGGGGGTGCGCGAAGTCGTCTACCGGCGCTCCATCCCGCTCGCGACTCAGCACCTCGCGATCGTGCAGACCCAGGCCGGCGAGCGTGCCGCCGTGCTCGGCGCGGCGATCATGGTCGCCCGGGACGTGCTCTCCACGGCCAACGTCGACGCCTACATCGCCCGCGCCGCGGTGCGCGCCTGACGGCCTCAATCCGACGCTCTGTATCAGACCGGTCTCAGCGCCGGACGATGTCCTGCACCGCGCCCTCGATCTCGGGGAAGCGGAAGACGTAGCCGGCGTCGAGGAGCACCTGCGGGGCGACCCAGCGGCTCTTCAGCACGAGCTCGGTCTCGGTGCCCAGCACGAGCATCGCGGGCTCCAGCATGAACCGCCAGGCGGGGATGCCGAAGGGCGCGTGCACGGCGCGGCGCAGCGTGCGCATGAGCTCGCGGTTCGGTACGGCGTGCAGTCCGATCAGCCGCGCAGCAGCGTGAGCTCGCCCCGCCACGGCGGGTTCGCGCCCGGGCGTGAGACGGTGATCCCCGCACTCTCCTGAGCGATCCGCAGCGCTCCCTCCCAGCCCATCGAGGGCGCCCGGCCGGGCGGCAACCTCGCGAGCGCACCCGTTCACCGTCAGCGCGGCGAGAAGGCCGGACATGAAGGCGTCACCCGCCCCGACGGTGTCTGCGACGACGACGGTTCGGCCCGGCAGCTCGATGAGCTCGGATCCGATCAGCGCGAGGCAGCCGCGCGCGCCGCGGGTGATCACCGCAATACGCGCCCCGAGTCCCGCGAACCGCCGAAGCACGTCTTCGAGGGGCTCCCCGGGGTAGAGCCAGAACGCGTCCTCATCGCTGAGTTTCACCACGTGGCAGAGCGCGGCGATGCCCTCGGTATGCGCGACCGCGTCGGCACGCGTGCCCAGCAGCGCAGGACGGATGTTGGGGTCGAAGCTCACCAGGGTGCCCTCTGGCACGTCGGCGAGCGCCGCAGCGACCGCGGTCGCGCCGGGCTCGAGGTAGACGCCGATGGATCCGACGTGCACGAGATCGACGCCGTCGGCTGTTGCCGCCGCGACGTCCCAGTGCACGTCGAACACGTAGCGTGCGGCGCCCGCGCCGTCGACCGTAACGGTCGCGGTGGATGTGGGCAGGTCGTCGACCGACCCGGGGGCGAGAGTCACACCCGCGCGGGACAGATGGTCCGCGAGCAGGCGGCCGTAGTCGTCCCGGCCGATCCGGGTGCGCAGCTCGACCTCGGTTCCGAGCCTCGCGAGGCCAACGGCGACGTTCACCGGGGAGCCACCGGGGTGCGGATCCCCGGCGATCACGTCGACCAGCGCCTCGCCGATCACGAGCGCGCAGGTCACGATTGCGACCACAGGTCGACGACCTCGAGCCGCTCCGCGACCGCTCCGCCCGCAGCGCGGACGGTGAGGCGGCGGCCGTCTCCGAACGCGACGAGGTCGGTGATCGAGCGTGTGCCGGATCCGTCGAACACCTCGATCGAGCCGGTGTCGACCACGATCGTGAGGTCTATGGCCTCCGCGTCGCCCGCGAGCGGAGCGGATTCCACGCTGCCGCCCGGCCTGACGAAGCTGCCCGCCCCGCTGCGGTGCACGGAGATGCTCTCCGCATCGCAGCGGACCGTGGCCTGGCCGTCGGCTCCGGCGACCTCGAGGTGCAGGGCGGCGCCCGGTGCGCCGCCGAGACGCACGCCGGCCCGGATGCGCGCCACGGGAGGGAGCTCGGCGGCAGGGTCGACAGCCGCGCCCTCGCGCAGGATCGGGTCGGCGCACAGCTGCGGACGCCCGTCCACGGTCGCCAGGCTCAGCCGTCGGGCCAGGGTCATCGCGCCCCGCCACGGCGACGTCTCCGCCGGGGTCAGGCGGGCATAGTCCCAGTTGCCCATCCAGGCGATGAAGGTGCGCTCCTCCTGCGGCAGACCGTTGAAGGTCACGCCGGCGTAGCAGTCGCTTCCGAAGTCGACCCAGTCGACGTCGGTCAGCGTGTCCGAGACCGGACGCTCGGGCGTGAACGTGACCCCGTCGAAGTCACCGACGACGTACTGGGTGCCGGAGCCACCGGCGATCCCGCCGGGGTTGAGGCTGATCACCATCACCCAGCGCACGTCGTCCGGGTCTCCATCCAGGGAGAGCGGGAACAGGTCGGGGCACTCCCACTCGCCGCCGACCGCCCCCGCCGGGCCGTAGGCCGACAGGAACGACCACGAGCGCAGGTCGTCCGACCGGTACAGCATCACCTGGCGGTCGCCGGCCTCGACCGCGACCATCACCCAGTACGCGCCCGCCGGCCCCTCGTAGCGGAAGACCTTGGGGTCGCGGAATGCGAGCGATCCGCGGTCGAGCACGGGGTTGCCGGCGTACTTGGTCCAGGTCATCCCGTCGTCCACGCTGTAGGCGAGGGCCTGGCTCTGGATCGAGGTCTGCGCGTCGACCGAGGTGTAGACGGCCACGAGGGCGGTCTCGCCCTCCGCGGCGAACCCGCTCGTGCCCTCGTTGTCCACGACGACCGATCCCGAGAAGATCTGCTCGTTCTCGTCGGCCGGGATCGCGACAGGATGCTCCTGCCACCGCACGAGGTCGCGGCTGGTGGCGTGGCCCCAGCTCATGTTGGCGTGGACCGGGCCGTGCGGGTTGTACTGGAAGAACAAGTGATACCGCCCCTCGTGGAAGACGAGCCCGTTCGGGTCGTTCATCCAGTTGCGCGCCGGGGTGAAGTGAATGAGGGGTCGCTCGATCATCGGCGGTGAACTCTCCTTGCTGAGTTGGTGGGTCAGTTCCGGCAGCGGGCGACGGGCGATGGCTCGCCGCCGCCTGCGAGGAACCCGAGGCAGGCACCGGACCGGGCGTGGGAGCGTGTGCGGGGACGCGACGCGGTCGTCACCCCTTCACGCCCGACGAGGCGATCGAGTTCACGAACGACCGCTGGAAGGCGATGAACAGGGCAAGCACCGGGATCGTGATCAGGCTGGCGTAGGCCATGATCTGCCCCCACGACACCTTCCCGAGCTGATGGAAGTACCCCATGCCCACCATCACCGGACGCACGGATTCGCTCTGGGTCACCATGAGCGGCCACAGATACTGATTCCAGGCGGGGAGGAAGGTGAGGATCGCAACCGTGGCGATCGCGGGGCCTGCGAGAGGCATGACGATCGAGCGGTAGATGCGGAACCAGCCTGCGCCGTCCACCCTGGCCGCTTCGTCGAGCTCCTTCGGGATCGAGTCGAAATAGGTGTAGAAGAGGTAGATCGAGAACGCGTTGGCGATGAACGGCACGATCTGCACCGCGTAGGTGTCGAGCCATCCCTGCGATCCGTCGATGTAGGGCAGCTGATTGACCTCCCAGAGCATCGGCAGCGCCATCACTTCGAAGGGCACGATCAGGGTGGCCAGCACCACGGCGAGCAGGATGCGCCGACCGGGCAGCTGCATCCGCGCGAGCACGAAGGCCGCCATCGAGTTGATGATGAGACCGAGCCCGACCGTGACGACGGAGATGAGGATCGAGTTCATCATGAACTGCCAGAACGGGACCCGGTCGAACACGCCGGTGTAGTTGTCGAGCGTCAGGCTCCCGACCGGGAGGAAGGCCTGCGGGCCGCCGAGATCGGAGAAGATCTGCAGGTCGGGCTTGAAGCTCGACACGATCATGAAGACGAGCGGCAGCCCGAACACGAGTGCGAGCAGGATCTTGCAGACCAGCAGTACGATCCGGGTACCCCGGCCCTTCCTCCGGTCGGGCGAAGCGGTCCGCCCCGTGACGATGGCTTCGGTGGTCATCGACGTGCCTCCTTGTCGCGAGTCAGGAAGGTCTGGATGATGGTGACGACCAGCACCAGGACGAAGAACACCAGCGAGATCGCCGACGCGTAGCCGGTCTGCTGCTGCTGGAAACCGGATCGCACGGCCTGGAAGACGAGAGTGGTCGTCGAGTTGAGCGGGCCGCCCTGGGTCATCACATTGATCTGCGTGAACAGACCGAACGCGGCGATCGTGATGGTGATCAGGATGAACGTGCGCGTCGCGCGCAGCCCCGGCCACGTGACGTTCGCGAACTTCTGCCACGGGCTCGCTCCGTCGAGAGACGCGGCCTCGTAGAGCTCGGCGGGGATCGTCTGGAGCCCGGAGAGCCAGATGATCATGTGGAACCCCATCGCCTGCCACGCCGACATGACGATGATCGCGATCAGCGACCAGTGCGGGTCACCGAGCCAGTCCGGACCGGAGATCCCGACTTTCGCGAGCAGCACGTTGATCAGGCCGTCCTTCTGGTACATGAACAGCCAGAGCATCGACACGACGACCATCGACGTGACGACCGGCAGGAAGTACACGGTGCGGAAGAACGTCGTGCCCCGGGCCCTGCGGTTCACGAGCAGTGCGAGCACGAGCGCCAGCCCCGACTGCAGCGGCACGATGACGATCGTGAACACGATGGTGTTGCGCAGCGACGCCCAGAAGGTGTCGTCTGTGAAGAGGTTGGCGAAGTTGTCGAGTCCGATGAACTGGGGCGGATCCGGCGAGACGAGCCGCGTGTTCGTGAACGCGAGCCAGAACGTGAGCAGGACGGGGACGATGAGGAAGGTCAGGATGAGGACACCGGCCGGGACGAACATGGCCACGGCCATGGCCTTCTCCCGCCCCTGCCCCCGCACCCTGTGATGCGCGATCGATGTCTGCGTGGTCACGGGAATACTCCTTTGTATCTGAGGACCAGCGGTGCCTGTCGGAGTTGAGGAAGACGGGGCCGGCCGATCGGCCGGCCCCGGGGACGCTCACTGGAAGTAGTTGTTCTGCTTCTGGTTCGCGTCGATGTCCTTGACCGCCTGGTCGAGGGTCTGCTTCGGGTCCGCGCCGTTGATGATGTCCTGCGCGGCCTTGCCGAAGGTCGTGGCGATGAACGGGTAGCCGGGCGTCACCGGCCGCAGCACGGCGTAGTTCTTCGAGTACTGCCGGAAGATGTCGTTCCCGCCGCCGGCCGCGTAGCCCGGCACCTTGGCCGCAGCGGCCTCGGTGGTCGGAATCGTCTTGGTGGCCTTGGCCATCAGCGCGATGTTGTCGTCGGACGCCAGGTACTTCAGGAACGCGGCCGCTCCGTCCGGGTTGGAGCAGCTCTTGGACATGCCCCACTGCCATGAGGCGCCGCCCACCTTCGGGCCCTTGCCGAGGTCCACCGACGGCAGGAACAGGGCGTCATCGCCGAACTTGTCACGGGCCGGCTGCGCCGCCCAGCTTCCCGAGTAGACGATGCCGGTCTTGCCGTTCACGAAGTCGGCGACGGGGTCGGCACCCGACTTCGCCGACACGTATCCCTTGGCGACGAGCCCGTGGAACCAGTTCGCCCAGGCGACCGCCGCCGGGCCGTTCAGCGCACCGTCCGCCGTCTTGTAGTCCGAGCGGTTGATCAGGTCACCGCCGAAGCTCTGCAGGAAGGGCGAGTAGGCGTAGGGCCACCACTCCCCGGTCTGCCCCGTGCCGAGATCGCCCGCCTGCTCGAACTTGCCGCTCGCCTTGAGCTTGGCGAGGGCGGCCTCGTACTCCGCTGCGGTCCAGGGCTGCTGGATCGTCGGGACCCGGATCCCGTTCTCGTCGAGCACGCTCTTGCGCGCGATCATGACGAGGGAGACATCGTAGAGACCGAAGGAGTAGATCTTGTCCTTGAACTTCCCGACGGTCGACGGCAGGAACTTCGAAAGCGTGTCATCCATGCCGCTGATCGGCGCGAGGTAGCCGGCCCAGGCCCAGTTCGGAACGTTGGGGCCATCGATGTCCATGATGCAGGGCAGCTTCTTGGACGCCGCAGCCGCGGTGACCGACTGGTTGTACGAATCCTGCGGGAAGGCCTGGACCTTCACCTTGACCTTGCTCTGGCTCTGGTTGAAGGAGTCGACGACCTGGTTGACCGCCTTGAGCTCATCCGGGTTTCCGGCGTTATGCGTCCAGAGGGTGACGGATCCGTCAGAGTTGCTCGACGATCCGCCCTTCGCGCATCCGGCGAGTCCGAGGAGTGCGCCGACCGTCGCGACGGCGACCGCGACTTTGAAAGCTTTGCTCATCATTGAGATTCTCGTTTCTGTGGGGGAAGGTTCGTTGCAGATTTGGAATGGGTCGGGCTTCTTGGGCCCCTCACCCGGTGCCCGCGGTATCGATCACGACAAGGGGATGTTGAACCGATTTATCAGAAGGTAACACCGGCCCTACCCGCCCCGCAAGAAGAAAGATAAACTGATTCATCATGTTCTCGATCCGTTAGATTGATGAAGGACGAGAGGGAGGCAGCATGGGTGCGACGCGGAGACCGACGCTCGCGGACGTCGCGCGCCTGTCCGGCATGTCCAAGACCGCCGTCAGCCTCATCCTCAACGACCGCCCATCCCGCCTTTCCACCGAAGCTGTCGAGCGCGTCCGCCAGGCGGCGGCGCAACTCGACTACAAGCCCAATCTCGCCGCGCAGAGCCTGCGATCCGGAAAGACTCGCTCGATCGGCTTCATCTCCGACCGGGTCACGATCACCCGACTCGCCACGCCGATGCTGAGCGGCACGCTGCGCGCGGCGAAGGAGCTGGATCACACGGTCCTGATCGCGGAGACCGGCGACGACGTGTCGGAGCTCGCGGATGCGTTCCGGGAGATGATCGACCGCCGGGTCGACGGCGTGATCGTGGGCCTCCTGGCCGCCCGCCTGGTGGACGTGCCGCCGGCACCCCCGAGCTTTCCCGTCGTCATCGTCAACGGACGCACCCCCGACGATCTGCCGAGCGTCCTCCCCGACGAGTATGCGGCAGGGCGCGCGATGGCCAGCGTCCTGCTGGACGCGGGCCACACCCGCGTCGGCTTCATCGGAGACATCCCGCACATCGCATCGGATCCCCGGCGCTCGGTGACGATCGCCGACCGGCTCGCCGGGATCCGCGACGCGTTCGCAGCGCGGGGATTGACGCCCGTCGAGGTGATCGTGCCGGACTGGACCCCCGAGTACGGCTTCATGGAGACGCCGAGGATGCTCGACGAGCACCCCGATCTGACGGCGCTCATCGCCGCCACGGACGCCGTCGCGTTCGGGGTGTACCAGGCGCTCGCGGAACGCGGGCTGCGGGTGCCCGGCGACATCTCGGTCGTCTCCTTCGACGACGAGGAGCTCGGAGCCCTCCTGCGCCCCGGGCTCACCACCGCGCGGCTCCCCTACGAGCAGATGGCCCGACTGGGCGTCGAGATGCTGCTCGGAGTGCGGGAGCTCGCACACGAGACGCTGCCCGTCCCGGTGATCGCGCGCGACTCCGTCCGCGCACTCCGGTAGCGCCGGCTTCCGCCCATGCCCGTTACCCCCTGCGGCTCCGTGCGCACGCTGGTCTGAGATGCCTATCAGACCGGCTCAGCGACGGACGATGTCCTGCACCGCGCCCTCGATCTCGGGGAAGCGGAAGACGTAGCCGGCGTCGAGGAGCACCTGCGGGGCGACCCAGCGGCTCTTCAGCACGAGCTCGGTCTCTGTGCCCAGCACGAGCATCGCGGGCTCCAGCATGAACCGCCAGGCGGGGATGCCGAAGGGCGCGTGCACGGCGCGGCGCAGCGTGCGCATGAGCTCGCGGTTCGGCACGGCGTGCGGCGATGCCATGTTCACCGGGCCGGCGATCTCGTCGTGGTCGCGGAGGAACCGGATCGCCTGCACGAAATCCTGCTCGTGCATCCAGCTGAACATCTGCCGTCCGTGCGATCGCACGTAGCCGGGCGCCGCCGGCTCGGTCGGGTGCGTGCCGATGCCCCGGTAGCGGCGGTGCGGGAACCACCAGCCGTCGAGCTGCGGGCCGCCCGCGCCGAGCCGGGCGAGACGCAGCAGCATGGTCATGACCGGTGCGGTCCGGCCGAGCACGAGCGAGGTGCGCAGGGCGATCCGGCGCGTGCCGGGCAGATCGCCGGCGAACAGCGCCGCCTCCCACTCCCGTGTCACGTCGGGCGAGAACCCGGTGTCGATCGAGTCGTCCTGCTCGGTCTGGGCGCGGTCGAGGGCGTAGCGGTACGCGGTCGCGGAACTGCCGTTCATCCACACCCGCGGCGGGTGCTCGGCGGCGGCGATCGCGTCGTGCAGCGCCCGGGTGGTCCCGACGCGGGAGCGCAGGATCTCGTCGCGGTTGCGGTCGGTGTAGCGGCAGTCCACCCGGCGGCCGGCGAGCCCGATCACGAGGTCGACGCCGTCCACGAGGCGGAGGATCCCCGCCGGGTCGTCCCAGCCGGCGTCGGCGCCGGAGCGGCCGATCGTGCGCACGTCGTAGCCGTCGACGCGCAGCGCGTCGCGGATCGCCGTGCCGAGGTAGCCGCTGCCGCCGCCGATGACGGCGCGCGGCGCGTTGCCGGACGGGGCGGTCATTCCGCGTCCGCCCCGCCCTGGCCGGATCCGTCCTGCTCCTTCTTCTTGCGCTTCTCGATCTCGGCGCGCAGCCGCCACTCCTCGATCTCGCGGTCGAGGTCGGCGATCTGCTGCTCGGTCGAACGGGTATCGGCCGGAGCGGACCGCGACGGCGCGGTGGGGCGGGCCCGGCGCTCGCGCGCGGGCCGCGGCAGCCGCACGCCCTCGCCGGAGTACTCCCGCCCGACGAGGAACCAGATCAGGGATCCGGCCAGCGGGACGAGGATCACGAGGATGATCCAGACGATCTTCGGCAGGTGCTTCACCTGGTCGTCTCGTCGCGTGATGATGTCGATGAGCGCACCGATGACCAGCGCGAGCAACAGGATCGAGAACAGGACGGCCATGCCGACAGCCTGCCAGATCCCCCCGGTCCCGGGGTCGCTCAGGGCAGCGTGTGCCCGGCGGCGCGGAACAGCTCGTACCACTCGGGCCGGCTGAGCACGACGTCGGATCCCTCGGCCGCGTCGCGCAGCCGCGACGGGGTGGTGGTGCCGAGCACGACCTGCATGCCCGCGGGGTGGCGGGTGATCCACGCGGTGGCGATGCCCGTCGGGGTGACGCCGTGCACGGCGGCGATCCGACGGAGCGCGGCGTTCAGCCCGGGGTAGTCCGGGTGGTCCAGGAAGACCCCGTCGAAGAAGCGGGCCTGGTACGGCGACCAGGCCTGCACCGTGATGCCCTGGATCCGGCAGTACTCGAGCACCCCTCCCCCGTCGCGGACGATGCTCTGGTCGAGGCCCGCCATGTTCGAGGCGATCGGCTGGGAGATGATCGGCGCGTGCGTGATCGAGAGCTGCAACTGGTTCGCGACGATCGGCTGCCGCACCGCGGTCTTGAGCAGGTCGATCTGCCGCGGCGTGTGGTTCGAGACGCCGAATGCGCGCACCTTGCCCGCGGCCTCGAGATCGTCGAAGGCGCGGGCGACCTCCTCCGGCTCCACGAGCGCGTCGGGGCGGTGCAGCAGCAGCACGTCGATCCGGTCGGTGCGCAGGGCCCGGAGGGATCCCTCCACCTGTCCGACGATGTGCTCGTAGGAGAAGTCGAACATGCCGTACTCCGGCACGATCCCGCATTTGGTCTGCAGCACGATCTCGTCGCGCTCCGCCGGGGACAGCGCGAGCGCCTCTGCGAACCGGTTCTCGCAGGCGTGCATGGCGGTGCCGTAGATGTCGGCGTGGTCGAAGAAGTCGACGCCGCTGGTCCGGGCCTGCGTGTAGAGCTCGCGGATCTGGGCGTCCGTGCGATCCTCGATGCGCATCATCCCGGCGACGACGGCCGGGGCTGCGCCCTCGCCGAATCGGACCTGCTTCATGCCGTGCTCTCCTTCTTTCGCTTGGTCTTGTTCCGCTGCGCCTGCGCGACGAACGCGCGGTAGTCCTCCGCGGCGAGGTCGGCGTAGGCGTTCGCCCAGCCGACCAGCACCTCGGCGAGCCGGCGCCCCTTGCCGACGTAACCGGAGACGGCCGTCGCGGCGGGGGCCTGCGCGTGCGCGCGGGCGAGCGTGATCGCGCAGGCGATCGCATATTCACGATAGCCCTCGTCCTCGATGACGTCGGTGTCGATGGATCCCTTCATGTCGTGGAACTGCCGCACGTAGTAGTCCTGCTCCGTACCGCGGATGTGCCCGAGGAACGGATCCGAGAAGGCCTGCAGCACCCGCTGCATCCCGACGACCCTGGCGCCCTCGCCGCGCGCCTCGATGAGCTGCTGCAGGTCGGCGGGCTGGTCGATGCCGCCGTATTCGGCGAGCACGCTCCGCGCCGCCTCCTTGACCTGCAGGATCATCGGCTCCGCGTCGGGCGTGCCGAGCACCGCGAGATAGCAGCGCGTCCCCACGCTGCCGACGCCGACCACACGGCGGGCGACGTCGCGCACCCGGTACTGCCGCAGGAGCAGCTGCACGTCGACGTTGGCCGACTCCGCGTACTGCCGGAACGCCCGGTCGCTGATCGACCGGATGTCCGGATCCGCGTGCGTCATCACCGGGGGCTGCTCGACGAACCGGAGGTGCCCGTCGGCGCCCTTCACGGTGAGCCGCCGCGCGGCGCGCTTGCCCGTGCGCTTCTCGGCGGCCGCGATCGCGGTCTGCAGATCCTGCCGGGAGTCGGCGTCGAGCCCCTCCAGGCGGGTGCTCGCATCGAAGTGCGCGAAGTAGCGCTGCAGCGGATCCGCGTCGATCGCCGCGCGCAGCGCCCGGGCGTAGGCGATCACGCCCGACCGCGCCGCCTGGTCGGCGACGGCGGATCCGCGGGCCTCCCGCGCGCCGATCACGATGCTCGCGACGAGCCGCTTCAGGTCCCACTCCCAGGGTGCCCAGGCGGCCTCGTCGAAATCGTTGAGGTCGAACAGCAGCGTGCGCTGCGGCGAGGCGAAGAAGCCGAAGTTCCCGATGTGCGCGTCGCCGCAGGACGGCACGAGGATCCCGGTGTTCGGCTCCCGTGCGAAGTCGGCGGCCATCAGCGCCGCGGTGCCGCGGTAGAACGCGAACGGGCTGGCCGCCATCCGCTCGGTGCGCAGCGGGATCAGGTCCGCGAGCCGGGAGCGATTCTGCCGGTCCAGGATCCCGAGCGGATCCCGCCCCTTCGTCGTGATCTCGGCGAGCGCGGCGCGCGGCGTGCGGGCGCGGGCGGTACGCCCGGCGTCGAGCCCTTCGGCGCGGGTGAGCGCCGGTGTCCCGATGACGTTGGTTTCGACCATGCCTCATTGTGCCGCGGAGGGCGGACATCGGCCTGTAGCGGTCTGCGTCCTCCGGGAGAAGAATGACGCCATGAGCGACCGCGAGGAGTTCCTGGCCTGGTTCGACACCACCTGGCGCGCCGCGGAGGACGCCCTCCATGGCGGCGACGCCGCTCCCCGCCTCGAGACGTGGTCGACCAGGGAGCCGGTCAGTCTGCTCGGGCTCTGGTACGAGGCGTTCGGTGCGGACGAGGCCCGCGACGTCTTCCGGGCCTTGGGCGGCACGTTCTCCGACGTGGCATCCACCCGGATCGAGCTCCTGGTGGCGGACGTACGCGGCGACTTCGCCTACACGGTGCACCGGGAGCTGACGTCCGTCGGCGTCGACGGCACGCCGCGCGAGTATGCGCTGCGGGTGACGCAGGTGTACCGCCGCGAAGACGGCGCATGGAAGGTCGTGCACCGGCACGCCGACCGCGGCACCATCGCGATCGACGACATGTGAGCGGCGCGGACCGGTCCGACGGACGGAGCGGCGCACCCCGCCCTGGCATCACACCGTGTCGCAGTGCGCCGGCCGGAATGTCGGTGCCCCGGCGTAGCGTCGTCCCTGGTGGGAGAGATGCTTCCGCCGCGGAGGAGCGTGGAGCATGGACTGGAAGATCGAACTCATCTTCGTGCCGGTGACGGACGTCGATCGCGCGAAGGAGTTCTACGAGCGGATCGGCTTCCACGCCGACCACGATCGGACGCCCATGGAGGGCCTGCGCTTCGTGCAGATGACCCCGCCCGGATCCGCGTGCTCGATCGCGTTCGGCACGGGCCTCGGCCACACCGAGATCCAGCCCGGTCAGCAGAACACGATCCAGGTCGTCGTCCCCGACGCGGACGAGGCCCTCGCGCACCTGCGTGACGCGGGCGCAGAGGCCGAGGGCGTCGACGAGCTGGCCTGGGGCCGCTTCGTCACGTTCGACGACCCCGACGGCAACACCTGGACCCTGCAGCAGCTGCCGGACTACAGCGCGCGGGTCTGACCCGGAGCGCGGCGAAGGAGGCGCGGAGATGACGTCGGAGGATCATGTCGCGACCGCGGAGGTCGAGATCGCAGCACCGGCGGAGAAGGTCTGGGCGGCGCTCACGGATCCGGCCCGATCGCCGGAGCTGTGGTTCGGCGCCGAGGTGCACACCGACTGGGCGCTCGGGTCCCCGATCACGTGGAGCGGCGAATGGGAGGGCAGGCGCTACCAGGACAGGGGCGAGATCCTCGCGTTCGAACCGGATCGGCTGCTCCGGTTGACGCACTTCAGCCCGCTCAGCGGAGAACCGGACCTTCCGGAGAACCATCACACCCTCGCGTTCACCCTGTCCGGCGACGATGCGACCACACACGTCGTCATGACCCAGGACAACAACCCGAGCGAAGAGGCGGCTCTGCACTCGTCGGGCATGTGGAGTCAGCTGCTGCAGACCCTGAAACAGGTCGTCGAGGCCTCCTGAGCCAGAACATGACGCACGAGAGGAGCCCGGATCCGCGGACGCCTGCGGATCCGGGCTCTTCTCAGCTCCGGCCGATCCTGGTCCCGGGTCTCAGAGCAGGTCCTCCTCGCTCTGCGCATTCGGGTGCCGACGGCGCGAGAGCAGCAGGATCAGGCTGAGGAGGAAGACCACTCCTCCGGCGATCATCAGGATGTAGCCGACGAGGTGGACGTCGATCCATGTCACGGTGACGCGCAGCGCGAACTCGAGGATCGCGCCGACGACGAACAGTACGATGCCAACTCCCATGCCCATGAGGGGTGCCTCCGTTCGGTAGCCGGATGTCGTGCAGGATCACCATCTCCCGGTCGCCGTCGAAGCGGTAGGGGCTTGACAGGACGAGAAGTGTCGTGTTGTCCAGGCCTCCCGCCTCGGGCCCTAGCAGCCCGATCCACAGGGAACGCGCTCGATGGCGGTTCCGGATTATGGAATACATTCCCGCTCGATGGACGGCCTTCGGCATCCTCGACCCTCAATGCCAGCCAACGGCACCCTGTTTTGGTATACCTATTATTTCATTCTGCGGATTTTGATTTCCTTATTGCGGAAGTTTCTCGACTCCGGTTACAGTTCTCGAACGCCCTCCGCACCGGGGCGTCCAGACTCAACTCGACGTCGAGCAAGAGAGGTCTCCGCATCATGTCGTCCGTCCCTTCCCCCGATCCCGCACCTTCCCCCTCCCACAACGCCGCCGCCACGATTCCCCAGACGGGGACGATCGTCCCCCGCGCCGGGAAGATCGGCTGGGTCCGCTGGTCCATCGGCTTCCTGCTGTTCTTCGCCGTGCTCATCAACTACATCGACCGCAGCTCGATGTCGGTCGCCGAGCATGACATGCGCCTGGAGTTCGGCCTGACCGAGGGCCAGATCGGCATCATCCTGGGCAGCTTCGGCTGGTCCTACGCCCTCATGCAGATCCCCATGGGCATGCTGCTGGACAAGATCGGCATCAAGTGGGTGATGCGTGCCGCGACGACGCTGTGGGCGATCTCCTGCTTCCTCACCGCCATGATCAGCGGCATGGGCCTGCTCCTCGTCGCCCGCCTGATCCTGGGCCTCGCCGAGGCGCCGATCTTCCCTGGCGCCATGAAGGTCACGAGCTACTGGTTCCCGCGCTCGGAGCGAGGGCTGGCCACCGTGATCTTCGACAGCGGTCAGCGCCTGTCCAACGTGATCGGCTTCCCGATCGTCGGCGCCGCGGTGGCCGTCTTCGGATGGCGCGGCGCATTCATCACCATCGGCGCGCTCAGCCTCATCTACACGGCGGTCTTCTTCTTCCGCTACCGCGACCCCAAGGAGATGAATCGCCGGGGCAAGCTGAGCGACGCGGAGCTGGACCACATCCTCTCCGGAGGCGCCCAGCACGAGGACGCGCCGAGGCCGAACCCGCTCGCCAACATCGGCTACATCCTTCGCCAGCGCAAGGTGTGGGGCATGTCGCTCGGCCTGGGATGCGCCGGCTACGTGCAGTGGATGCTGCTCACCTGGCTGCCGGGCTTCCTGCAGTCCCAGATGCACATGGACGTCGCCAAGTCCGGTCTCTTCACCGCGATCCCGTGGCTGTTCGCCGTGATCGTCCAGTACTTGCTGCCGGGTTTCTGGCTGGATCGCCTGATCCGCAACGGCAAGTCCAGCACGACCGTCCGCCGGGTGTTCATCGTGAGCGGCATGCTGCTGGCGACCACGATCGTCGGAACCGCGTTCACGCAGGACCTCTTCTGGTCGCTGGTGTGGATCACACTGGGCACGACCGGCATCACCATCGCGTTCAGCGTGACCAACTCCCTCCCCGCCCTGATCGCCCCGGAGGGAGCGGTGGGTGCCACCGGAGCCGTCATGAACACCGTGAACAACATCATCGGCACGACCGCTCCGATCGTCACCGGGTTCATCGTGCAGCTGACCGGAAGCTTCGCCTGGGCGTTCCTCGTCGCCGGCATCATGCTGGTGGTGGGTCTCTTCTTCTACATCGTCGTGCTCGGCCGGATCGAGCAGATCCCGACCGCCGCGGAACGAGCCGAAGCGGTCGGCGTGAAGGCCTGAGGCCGGCATCCTCGCTCGAAGCGGGGAGAACGAAAGAGGCCCGGATCCGCGAAATCTCGCGGATCCGCGCCTCTCATCAGCCCTTTCGGGCAGCCAGCCGAGTCAGGGACTCAGAAGTCCCAGTCCTCGTCCTCGGTGGCCTCGGCCTTGCCGATGACGTACGAGGATCCGGATCCCGAGAAGAAGTCGTGGTTCTCGTCCGCGTTGGGCGAGAGCGCCGACAGGATCGCCGGGTTCACGTTCGTCACGGTCGACGGGAACATCGCCTCGTAGCCGAGGTTCATCAGCGCCTTGTTCGCGTTGTAGTGCAGGAAGCGCTTGACGTCCTCGGTGAGGCCGACCTCGTCGTACAGATCCTGGGTGTACTGCACCTCGTTGTCGTAGAGCTCGTACAGCAGCGAGAACGTGTAGTCCATCAGCTCGTCCTTCTTGGCCTGATCGAGCGTCTCGAGGCCCCGCTGGTACTTGTAGCCGATGTAGTACCCGTGCACGGCCTCGTCGCGGATGATGAGGCGGATGAGGTCGGCCGTGTTGGTGAGCTTCGCCCGGCTCGACCAGTGCATCGGCAGGTAGAAGCCCGAGTAGAACAGGAAGCTCTCCAGCAGGGTCGACGCGACCTTGCGCTTGAGCGGCTCGTCGCCCCGGTAGTAGTCCATGACGATCTGAGCCTTCTTCTGAAGGTTCGGGTTCTCCACGGACCAGCGGAATGCCTCGTCGATCTCCTTCGTCGAGCACAGCGTCGAGAAGATCGACGAGTAGCTCTTCGCGTGCACCGACTCCATGAACGCGATGTTCGTGTAGACGGCCTCCTCGTGCGGGGTGATCGCGTCGGGGATGAGCGACACGGCGCCCACGGTGCCCTGGATGGTGTCCAGCAGGGTGAGGCCGGTGAACACGCGCATAGTGAGGGTCTGCTCCTCGGCGGTGAGCGTGTTCCACGACTGGATGTCGTTCGACAGCGGCACCTTCTCGGGCAGCCAGAAGTTGTTCACCAGGCGGTTCCAGACCTCGAGGTCCTTGTCGTCCTGGATGCGGTTCCAGTTGATCGCCTGCACGCGGTCGACGAGCTTGAGCGGTTCGGGTGTCATGTCTCTTCCTTCAGAATTCCCGGATCAGCGGACGATCAGAGCGTGCAGGAGACGCACTCGGTCATGTCGGTGCCCTCCAGCGCCATCTGCCGCAGGCGGATGTAGTAGATCGTCTTGATGCCCTTGCGCCAGGCGTAGATCTGCGCCTTGTTGATGTCGCGGGTGGTGGCGGTGTCCTTGAAGAACAGCGTCAGCGACAGGCCCTGGTCCACGTGCTGGGTGGCCGCGGCGTACGTGTCGATGACCTTCTCGTAGCCGATCTCGTAGGCGTCCTCGTAGTACTCCAGGTTGTCGTTCGTCATGAACGCCGCCGGGTAGTAGACGCGGCCGAGCTTGCCCTCCTTGCGGATCTCGATCTTCGCGGCGATCGGGTGGATCGAGCTCGTCGAGTTGTTGATGTAGGAGATGGATCCGGTCGGCGGCACCGCCTGCAGGTTCTGGTTGTAGATGCCGTGCTGCTGCACGGACGCCTTCAGCTCGCGCCAGTCGTCCTGCGTCGGGATGTGGTGGCCCGAGAACATGTCCTTGACCTTGTCGGTCGCGGGCACCCACTCCTCGTCGATGTACTTGTCGAAGAACGTGCCGGACGCGTACGTCGAGTCGGCGAATCCGTCGAACGTCTCACCGCGCTCGATGGCGATCCGGTTGGAAGCCCGAAGCGCGTGGAAGAGCACCGTGTAGAAGTAGATGTTCGTGAAGTCGACGCCCTCCTCGGAGCCGTAGAACACGTGCTCGCGGGCGAGGTAGCCGTGCAGGTTCATCTGCCCCAGGCCGATCGCATGCGAGCGGTCGTTGCCGTCCTCGATCGAGCGCACGGAGCCGATGTGGCTCTGGTCGCTCACCGCGGTGAGGGCGCGGATGCTGGTCTCCACGGTCTGCGCGAGGTCGCCTCCGTCCATCGTCAGGGCGATGTTGAGCGAGCCGAGGTTGCACGAGATGTCCTTGCCGATCTGGGCGTAGGACAGGTCCTCGTTGAACGTCGTCGGGGTGTTGACCTGCAGGATCTCGCTGCACAGGTTGGACATGTTGATCCGGCCCTTGATCGGGTTGGCCTTGTTCACCGTGTCCTCGAACATGATGTACGGGTAGCCCGACTCGAACTGGATCTCGGCGAGGGTCTGGAAGAACTCGCGCGCGTTGATCTTGGTCTTCTTGATCCGCGGGTCGTCGACCATCTCGCGGTACTTCTCGGTGACCGAGACGTCGCCGAAAGGCACGCCGTAGACGCGCTCGACGTCGTACGGCGAGAAGAGGTACATGTCCTCGTCGTTCTTCGCGAGCTCGAACGTGATGTCCGGCACGACGACGCCGAGGGACAGCGTCTTGATGCGGATCTTCTCGTCGGCGTTCTCGCGCTTGGTGTCGAGGAACCGCATGATGTCGGGGTGGTGCGCGTTCAGGTACACCGCGCCCGCGCCCTGGCGCGCGCCGAGCTGGTTGGCGTAGCTGAAGCTGTCCTCCAGGAGCTTCATCACGGGGATGATGCCGGAGGACTGGTTCTCGATCTGCTTGATCGGGGCGCCCGACTCGCGGATGTTGCTCAGCAGCAGGGCCACGCCGCCGCCGCGCTTGGACAGCTGCAGGGCGGAGTTGATGCCGCGGGCGATCGACTCCATGTTGTCCTCGATGCGCAGCAGGAAGCAGCTGACGAGCTCGCCGCGCTGCGCCTTGCCGGCGTTGAGGAAGGTCGGGGTCGCCGGCTGGAAGCGGCCGGAGATGATCTCCTCGACGAGCGCGATCGCGAGCTTCTCGTCGCCGTCGGCGAGCGCGAGGGCGGTCATCACGACGCGGTCCTCGAAGCGCTCGAGGTAACGCTTGCCGTCGAAGGTCTTCAGCGTGTAGCTCGTGTAGTACTTGAACGCACCGAGGAACGTCTCGAAGCGGAACTTCTTCGAGTAGGCCAGGTCGTTGAGCTTCTGGATGAACTCGAACGGGTACTTCGCCAGGACCGCGCCCTCGTAGTACTCCTTCTCGACGAGGTAGTCGAGGCGCTCCTTGAGCGAGTGGAAGAACACCGTGTTCTGGTTCACGTGCTGCAGGAAGTACTCCCGCGCCGCGCGCTTGTCGGCGTCGAACTGGATCTGCCCGTTCGCGTCGTACAGGTTCAGCATCGCGTTCAGGGCGTGATAGTCCATGCCCTCGTACGCCGCGTTGACCTTGAAGGCCGCTTCTTCCTTCACTGCTGCTGCTTCCACCATCGTTCCAATCCGCCGGTCACCCGAGCGACGTCGTCCTGTGTGCCGAAGAGTTCGAGCCGGTACAAGTGCGGCACGTGGCACTTGCGGCTGATGATGTCTCCGGCGGCGCAGAACGACTCGCCGAAGTTGGTGTTGCCTGCGGCGATCACGCCGCGGATGTATCGCCGGTTGCGCTCGTCGTTGAGGAACCGGATGACCTGCTTGGGTACTGCGCCCTTCTCCTCGCCGCGCCCCTGCCCGCCGCCGTAGGTCGGCGTGATCAGCACGAAGGGCTCATCGACGACGAGCGGCTCCTCGGTGCTGTGCAACGGGATCCGCCGCGCCGGAAGGCTCAGCTTCTCGACGAATCGGGCGGTGTTGCCCGAGATGCTCGAGAAGTAGACCAGCAGCGGCGCGGCGGTCGCGATGGCGGCGTTCATGCGGGCGCCCCCTCAGGACGGTTATGCGAGACGGGCGGCGAGCTCGTCGATCTTGTCCGGGCGGAATCCGGACCAGTGGTCCTCGTCGGTGACGACGACCGGCGCCTGCAGGTATCCGAGCGATTTCACGTGCTCGAGCGCCGCAGCGTCTTCGGAGACGTCGTGCACTTCGTACTCGATGCCCTTCGCGTCGAGCGCGCGGTAGGTCGCGTTGCACTGCACGCAGGAGGGCTTGGTGTAGACCGTGATGGACATGTATTACGCCTCTTCTTTCCCCTCAGAACCCGGCTGTCGGGCAGGAGGCCCCGCCGGGACTTCAATACTACATATAGGGACAGACATTCGGGTCGACCACAAGGGGTAGTAGTTACATCCTTGTAGTTTTCCACCGCTCTCCACCGGTTCACCACAGGTTCTCCACGGTCTTGTCCACACCCGGCGAGAGGCTCGCCGGCCTCCCGAACCGCGATTTCCCGCGGGTCGGGAACGACCTCGGAGGATCCGTCCACAGAAGCGACGCTAGGAGGGGCCTCCGACATTCCCCAGGCTGTGGAATCCGCCCTCCGGCGTGTCGTCGGCGTGTCGCACCGGAGGCGTCCCGGACGCGCCTCCGAGGCCCCCGCATCCGGAGCATCCCGACCGGTAACGTGGGTCCGTGGCCGGATCGGGATACAGGGAGCTGCTGCGCACGCACGGGGTGGGGCGGATCATCGCCGCTCAGCTGACCGCGCGCTTCCCGAACGGCATGTCGAGCCTCGCGATCCTGCTGCACATCGAGCACGCGACCGGCTCGTACGGCGCCGCGGGCCTCGTGCTCGCCGCCTCCTCGGTGGGCCAGGCCGTCGCCGGCCCGATCACGAGCCGCTGGATGGGCCGCTGGGGCATGCGCCGCGTGCTCACGCTGACGCTCTCGGTCTGCGTGCTCGCGTTCCTCGGCCTCGCCCTCCTGCGGCTGCCCCTCCCCGGGTACATGGCGCTCGGGCTCGTCGCCGGACTCTCCACGCCGCCGATCCAGTCCGCAGTGCGCACCATCTACCCCAAGCTCGTGAACGCCGCGCATCTGACGCCGCTGTTCTCCCTCGACGCGTCACTGCAGGAGATCATCTGGATCGTCGCGCCCGTGCTCATCACGATCGTGTCCACGCAGCTGGGCACGGTGACGGGACTGCTCCTGGTCGCGGGAGTGCTCGTCGCGGGCGGCGCGTGGTTCATCCTCTCCCCCGAGGTCGGACGCGTGCGGATCCCCCGCAGCCGTCGCGGCTTCGGGGCCGTCGTGCTCAAGCCGCCGGTGCTGCTGGCCACCGTGATCGGCTTCCTCCTCATCGGCAGCTGCGCCGCGGTCGAGGTCGGCGTGGTGCGGACCTTCAACGAGGGAGGACTTTCGGCCGGCCTCGTGCTGGCGGTGTTCTCGGTGGGCAGCCTCGTCGGCGGCCTCGCCTCGGGCACGGTGCCGATCGGACCGTGGGCGATGGCGCGACGGCTCGTGATCGTCACGGTCGGCCTTGCACTGACGATGGTCTCGCTCAACGTGTTCTGGCTCGGCGGTACGCTCATCGCCGCCGGCGTCGGGATCGCACCCGCGCTCGCCGTGCTCTTCGCGATCACCTCCGCGAGCGTGAAGTTCTCCGAGACCGCGGAGGCGTTCGGCTGGGTCGGCACCGGCCAGCTCATCGGCGCGGCCGCGGGATCCGCGATCGCCGGCTTCCTCATCGACGGCACGGGCTCCCCCGTCGGCGCCTACCTCACCGCGACCCTGTTCGCCGCCGCAGCCCTCGTCGTCTCGGTCGCGTTCGTGCGCGCGTTCCCCGACCTCCGCGGCCGCGACGCCGCCCCGATCCCGGACACCGAGGCGGTCACGCTGCCCTGACCGCCCGGCCGCCGCCGAACTAAGCTCTCCCCATGGCGTTCGATCCCTCCGCTTTCCTGCCCGACGACCTGCTGGAGAGGATCCGCGAGCGCGCGCCGATCCACGACCTCGAGAACACGTTCCCGCAGCAGGATCTGGACGAGCTCCGCGACGCCGGGTACCTGTCGATCCTCGTTCCCGCCGAGCGGGGCGGTGCGGGGCTCGGGCTCGAGCAGGCCGCGCTCCTGCAGCAGCGGCTCGCCGAGGCGGCGCCCGCGACGGCGCTCGCGATCAACATGCACCTCGTCTGGACCGGGGTCGCGAAGGTGTTCTCGGATCGCGGCGTGCCGGGGCTCGGGTTCGTGCAGGACGGCGCGGTGCGCGGCGAGGTGTTCGCGTTCGGGATCAGCGAGGGCGGGAACGATCTCGTCCTCTTCGGCAGCGACACCGACGCCGCGCCGACCGGCGACGGCGGCTACTCCTTCACCGGCACCAAGATCTTCACCTCCCTCGCCCCGGTGTGGACGATGCTCGGGCTGCACGGCCTCGACACGACGAGCGAGGACGCGCCGAAGCTCGTGTTCGCGTTCGTCGAGCGCACCGACGCCGTCACGACCTCCGACGACTGGGACACCCTCGGCATGCGCGGCACGCAGAGCCGCACCACCCGGCTGAACGGCGCGACCGCCGAGGACGCGCACATCGTCCGCCGGATCGATCCCGGCCCCAACCCGGATCCGATCGTCTTCGGCATCTTCAGCGTGTTCGAGATCCTGCTCGCCTCCGTCTACACCGGCATCGCCCGCCGGGCGCTCGACCTCGCCGTGGAGACCGCGAAGAGCCGGCGATCCAAGCGCACCGGCGCGAGCTACAGCCAGGATCCGGACATCCGCTGGCGGGTCGCGTCGATGGGCCTCGCCTACGACGCCCTGCCGCCGCAGATCGCCGCCCTCGCGCGCGACGTCGACACGCTCGCCGACCACGGCCCGCGCTGGTTCACCCTGCTGTCGGGCCTGAAGCACCGCTCCGTGACGATGGCCAAGCAGGTCGCCGACGAGGCGATGCTCGTCGCGGGCGGCGGCTCCTACTTCTCCCGCAACGAGCTGTCCCGGATCTACCGCGATGTGCTGGCCGGCGCGTTCCACCCCTCGGATCCGGAGTCGGCGCACTCGACCGCCGCGACCGCCTGGCTGGGCCCGCTCGACGACGCCTGATCGTCAAAGCCTCGGAATCCGAAGGCATTCCGGATATTCACATACGATTTCAGTTGTCATCTTCGGACTCGAGTGTCAGAATCAGCACATGAGCGCCGATCTCCAGCAGAAAGCACACGATCACCTCTGGATGCACTTCACCCGCCAGTCCACGATGGACCGCGGCGGCGTGCCGATCATCGTCCGGGGTGAGGGCCACCACATCTGGGACGACACCGGAAAGCAGTACATCGACGGGCTCGCCGGCCTGTTCGTCGTCAACGCCGGCCACGGCCGGCGGCGTCTCGCCGAGGCCGCAGCGAAGCAGGCCGAGCAGCTCGCCTTCTTCCCGCTGTGGTCCTACGCGCACCCGGCGGCGATCGAGCTCGCCGACCGCCTGGCCGGCTACGCACCCGGCGACCTGAACCGGGTCTTCTTCACGAGCGGCGGCGGGGAGGCGGTGGAGACAGCGTTCAAGCTCGCCAAGCACTACTGGAAGCTGCGCGGCAAGCCCACCAAGCACAAGGTCATCTCGCGCTCGATCGCCTACCACGGCACGACGCAGGGCGCGCTCGCGATCACCGGCATCCCCGCGATGAAGGCGATGTTCGAGCCGGTCACCCCGGGCGGCTTCCGGGTGCCGAACACGAACATCTACCGCGCCGCCGAGATGGGCGCGCCGACGGACCCCGAGGCCTTCGGCGTCTGGGCGGCCGACCGGATCGAGGAGATGATCCAGTTCGAGGGCCCCGACACCGTCGCCGCGGTCTTCCTCGAGCCGGTGCAGAACTCGGGCGGCTGCTTCCCGCCGCCCCCCGGCTACTTCCAGCGCGTGCGGGAGATCTGCGACCGCTACGACGTGCTGCTCGTCTCCGACGAGGTGATCTGCGCCTTCGGCCGGATCGGGCACATGTTCGCGTGCGACGCCTACGGCTACGTGCCCGACATCATCACGTGCGCGAAGGGCATCACGAGCGGCTACTCGCCGCTCGGCGCCGCGATCGTGAGCGAGAGGATCTACGAGCCCTTCTCGCACGGCGACCTGTCCTTCCCGCACGGCTACACGTTCGGCGGCCATCCGGTCTCGGCCGCGGTCGCGCTGGAGAACCTCGACATCTTCGAGGAGGAGAAGCTCAACGAGCGGGTCAGGGAGAACTCCCCTCTGTTCCGCGCCGAGCTGGAGACCCTGCTCGACCTGCCGCTGGTCGGCGACGTCCGCGGCGACGGCTACTTCTTCGGGATCGAACTCGTCAAGGACAAGGCGACGCGCGAGACGTTCGACGACGACGAGTCGGAGCGCCTGCTGCGCGGCTTCCTCTCCGGGGCGCTGTACGAGGCCGGGCTGTACTGCCGCGCCGACGACCGCGGCGACCCCGTGATCCAGCTCGCCCCGCCGCTCACGATCGGTCCCGCGGAGTTCCGCGAGATCACCGGGATCCTGCGCGGGGTGCTGAAGGAGGCCGAGTCGGTGCTGTAGCCCGCCGGCCCACGTGGCCTGGTCGCGGGTCTCCGCCCCCCTCTGCGCATCTTCGCCCCCTCGTACGGGCGTCGCCCAGAGGGGGCGAAGACGGCGCGAGGGGGCGAAGACGCGGTTCGACGCGGCGGGTCAGCGCATCGAGTTCCGCGGATCCCGACCCTGGTCTACTTGGCCTGGAAGTCGAACGCCTTCAGCAGTTCGTCGATTGCCTGCTCGCGCTGGTCGCCGCCCTCGTCGAACATGTGCGCGACATGGGTGCGCAGGTGGTTCTCCAGGAGCAGCTTGTTCAGCGACTCGAGGGAGCGCTGGATCGCTCGGGACTGCGTGATGATGTCCATGCAGTACTCCTCGTTCTCGATCATCTTCGCGACGCCGCGGAGCTGCCCCTCCAGGATGCTGGTGCGGTGCAGGGCGCGCTTCTTGATGTCTTCGATCACGAGGACGAGGCTACCGCGCCCGGCACGGGGCGGCCTGCCTGATCGTGTCCTCGACCCAGCCGTACTGACCGTGTCCCACTTTCTGCAGCCTTCCGCCCCTCCGGACAGCAGAAATCGGGACACGATGGTGCCGGAAGTGGGACACGGTCGGCGGCGGGGCGGGGCCGACCGGGCCGGTGGCAGGATGGGCGCATGCACTCCGCACCGACCGCGCTGCTGTCCCTCGCGGATCGGGAGCGCCTGCGTGCGCTGCGGCGGATGAAGGCCGTCGCCCTGACCGCGCTCGGAGTGATGACCCTGGCGTTCATCGTCGCGTTCTGGTTGCAGGGCCGCTACCCGGGCCTCGCCTATCTGCGCGCCGCGGCGGAGGGCGGCATGGTCGGCGCCCTCGCGGACTGGTTCGCGGTGACGGCGCTGTTCCGCCGCCCGCTGGGCCTGCCGATCCCGCACACCGCGATCATCCCGAACCGCAAGAACGAGATCGGCCGCACCCTCGGCGAGTTCGTGGAGACCAACTTCCTGTCCGACGAGGTCGTGCGCACCAAGCTCGGCGAGACCGCGATCGCCCGGCGGCTGGGCGCCTGGCTGGTGATGCCCGAGCACGCGGAGCGGGTCGCCGCGGAAGGCTCCACGATCGCCGCGGCGGTGCTGCGGGCGCTGAGCGACGACGACGTGCGCGACCTCATCGCGGACCTCGCCCGCGAGCACCTCGTCGAACCCGAGTGGGGCACACCCGCGGGGGCGTGGCTCGAGCGGATCGTCGCCGCCGACGCGCACCGCGACGCCGTGGACCTCGCGGTCGACAGCATCGCCACCTGGCTGAACGGCAACGCGGCCGCCTTCCACGGCCTGCTCTCGCGACGGCTGCCGTCATGGATGCCCCGGCTGGCGCATCGCTTCGTCGACGAGGCCGCCTACAACGAGGCGGTGCGGTTCGTGCGGGCGGTGCAGACGGATCCCCGCCATCCGGCCCGGCGCGCCCTGGACGGCTATCTCGCCCGGCTCGCCCGCAATCTGCAGCACGATCCGGCCACCCGGGCCCGCCTGGAGCACGCGAAGGCCGCCGTGTTCGACAGCCCGCGCGTCGGCGCCCTGGCGGCCGAGGCGTGGAACACCGCCAAGGCCGGCCTGCTCGCGGCGCTCGCGGACTCCGACAGCGGGCTGCGGCACCGGGCGACGGCCGCGGTCGCCGACATCGGCCACCGCCTCGCCACCGAGGACGGCCTGCAGCACCGCGTCGACACCTGGGCGACCGACGCCGCCGTGTTCCTCGTCGACCGCTACCGGCACGACATCGCGTCGATTATCACCGACACCGTCGAGCGCTGGGATCCGGCCGAGACCACGGAGAAGATCGAGCTCATGGTCGGGCGGGACCTGCAGTACATCCGCCTGAACGGCACGGTCGTCGGCGCCCTCGCCGGGCTCGCGATCTTCGCCGTCGCGAACGCCGTGATCCCGGGCTGACCGGCCGACGGGTCGGCGCCCCGGCCGCCCTCCGTCGCCCCGCCCTCTCCCCGGCCGGCCTGCGACGATCTGCACGATGCGACACGGATCGCCGGGCCCGATGTCTCGACGACCAGACACCATGAGGGGCGCAGCTCCTGAGCGCGTCGCGGCCCGTGACACGCTGGAAGACGGATGCCGGTCGCGCTTCCGACAACGTCCGAGAAGGGACCCCCATGGCACTGTCGCACGATCCCGTCTGGCCCCGAGGCGGCGATTGGCCGGCCTTCGAGACGGGCGCCGACGCAGTGCTGCTCGGCGTGCCGACGTGGCGGACGTCCCTCTCCCCGACCGGTGCGCACGCGACGCCGGCCGCGATCCGCGACGCGCTGCGCCGCTACAGCCCGACCCTGATGGGGACGCCGGCGGTCGACCTCAACGAGGTGCTGCGGATCGCCGACGCCGGCGACGTGCACGAGCCCGACGGCGATGAAGGCGTGGCGCGGGCGATCGCCCGGGTCGCCGAGGTCTCCGCCGGATCCCGCCTCGTGATCGCGCTCGGCGGCGACAACTCCCTCACCTACCCGGTCGCGCTCGGATCCGGGGCGAACGGCCTCATCACGATCGACGCGCACTTCGACCTGCGCGACGGCGTCTCGAACGGATCCCCCGTGCGCCGACTCGTCGAGGACGCTCCCGACGGCACCGCGATAGACCCGCGTCGCATCGTGCAGATCGGGATCGCCGACTTCGCGAACTCCGCGGCCTACGCCCAGCGCGCGGCCGACTGGGGCATCCGCGTGATCACCCTCGACGAGGTGCGCCGTCGCGGCATCGCCGACGTCGTCGCGGAGGCGCTCGAGATCGCCGGCGCCGGCGACGCCTCCCGCGTGCACCTCGACATCGACGTGGACGCCTGCGACCGCGCAGCGACCCCGGGCTGCCCCGCGTCGATCCCCGGCGGCTTCGCGGCGTGGGAGCTGCGCGCGCTCGTCCGCGGGATCGCCGCGGACGCCCGCGTGGTCAGCGCCGACATCGCCGAGGTCGACGCCACCGCCGACGACGAGGACGCGCGCACGGTGCGGCTCGCAGCACTGTGCGTGCTCGAGCTGCTGGCCGCGCTGGCCGGCCGGGGCTGAGCCGCCGCCGATCCGGGGCGAGTCCGGCGCTCGTCCCGCTCGACCTTCGACCGGGGCTCACCCGTCACCCGGGATCGCGCCGGCGTTCAGCGCACCACGAGGCGCGGCTCGATCAGGATGTGCGCGGCGCCGGCGACGACGTCGCGCGGGGTCACCACCTCCCCGGTCGGGCCCATGAGCAGCTCGAGCGTTCCCGCCGCGACATCCTCGGGCCGCTGCTCGACGCTGGAGAAGCCGAGCGCCTCGGCGGTCGGGGTGTTGTCGAAGCCGATCACGGGCACGCGCCGGGATCCGGACTGCGCGAGCAGCGCCCCGATCGCGAGGGAGTCGCTCGCGCAGACGACCGCGTCGACCTCTTCCGTCGCGGCGGCGACGACCGCGCGGGCCATCGCGACATCCTCCTCGGCCGCCCACCGCGGACCGGAGGCCCCCGCCGCCGCCATCGCCCGGAGCCAGCCGCGCTCACGATCGTCGCCGGTGCCGGATCCGCTCGGCCAGCCGAGGAACGCGACGCGCGGGCCGAAGGTGAGGGCGTGTCGTGTCGCCGCGGCGGTCCCGGCTGCGCCATCCACATCGACCCAGAGGTGCGCGGGCGCCGCGAGGTCGTCCTCGCCCCACGGCCGACCGAAGGCGACGAACGGCAGCCGCGCCTCGTTCAGCCAGTGCGTGCGCGGATCGCCGTGGAAGGTGCCAGTGATGATGGCGGCGTCGATCTCGGATCCCTCCCAGAGCTCGGCGAGCCGGGCGATCTCGTCGTCCGCGGTGCGCGCGGCGTAGACGAGCATCCGCATGCCGCGATCGCTGGCCCGTTCGGTGAGCGCGTGCACGAAGCGGTCCAGCACGACGCCGGAGACCCCGCCGACGTAGGGGTCGAGGTGGATGCCGATCGTGGAGCTGCGGCGGGTGCGCAGCTGCCGGGCGGCCGCGTGCCGCCGGTAGCCGAGGTCGCGGATCGCCTGCTGCACGCGCTCACGCGTGTCCGGCCTCACGATGTCGGGGGCGTTCAGCACGTTGGAGACCGTCTGCCGGGACACCCCGGCACGCAGCGCGACGTCCTCGACGGTCGGCGGTCTGCCCATGCGCTCCCCCTTCTGCGTCCCACGGCGCGCACTTGCGCCCCGCCTGTCACCTTGACACTCCCGATGCTGCCGCCTAGCGTAGTCGACACACCATTTGATCGTTCAAATCATTGATCGATCCGTCTTGCGCATCAGAGACGCTCATCAAGGGAGAAGAGACATGACACGGCACAGCACGCGCGTCGCGATCGGAGCAGGAGCGCTGGTCCTCGCCGGCAGCATCGTCCTCACCGGATGCGGGTCCGGGTTCTCCGGCGGCAGCCCGTCGGCGTCCTCGGGCGACCTCACCTCATCCGACAAGCCGCTGAACATCCTCATCGGCTCCTCCGGCGACGCCGAGACCAAGGCCGTGAACAGCGCGGTCGCGTCGTGGTCGAAGGGATCCGGCACCAAGGCCACGGTCACCGCGGCCAGCGACCTGAACCAGCAGCTCTCACAGGGCTTCGCATCCGGCTCCCCCGCCGACGTGTTCTACCTGTCCACCGACGCTCTCGCCGGCTACGCCTCCAACGGCTCGCTGCTCGCCTACGGAGACCAGCTCAAGAACAAGGACGACTTCTACCCGAGCCTGCTGAAGTCGTTCACCTACGACGGCAAGCTCTACTGCGCACCCAAGGACTTCTCCACGCTGCAGCTCGTGATCAACACCGACATGTGGGCGAAGGCCGGCCTCACCGACGCCGACATCCCGAAGACCTGGGACCAGCTCGCCGCGGTCTCGAAGAAGCTCACCGCGGACGGCCACGTCGGCCTGTCGATGAGCGGCGAGTACGCCCGCGTCGGCGCCTTCATGGTCGCGGCCGGCGGCGGCCTGATGAACGCCGACTCGAGCAAGGCCACGGCGGACGCCGCGGGCAACGTCACGGCGCTGGACTACGTCAAGGGGCTGCTGGGCGGCGGCTCGATGAAGTTCGCCGCCGACCTCGGATCCGGCTGGGGCGGCGAGGCGTTCGGCACCCAGAAGGCCGCGATGGTCGTGGAGGGCAACTGGATCACCGGCGCCATGTCGAACGACTACCCGACGGTGAAGTACAAGGCCGTCGAGCTGCCGGCCGGCCCGGACGGCAAGAAGGGCACCCTGCAGTTCACGAACTGCTGGGGCATCTCCGCCGACAGCAAGAACCAGAAGGCCGCTCTCGACCTCGTCGAGCACCTGACCAGCGCCGACAGCCAGCTCGCCTTCTCGAAGGCGTTCGGCCCGATGCCGTCGATCAAGTCGGCCGCGGACGCCTGGAAGAAGGACAACGCCGCGCTCGTCCCGTTCCTGAACGGTGCCGACTACGCGCAGGGCGTGCCGACGCTGAAGGGCTCGGCCGACGTCGTCAAGGACTTCAACGGCAAGCTGGGCACGCTGGCCACGGGCGACCCGAAGACGATCCTCGACGCCACGCAGAAGAACCTGGAAGCCCTCCTGAAGTAATCATGGCCTCCTCCACCGAGCGGTCTCGCCGTCGCCCGACCCACCAGGGTGTGCGGCGCGGCGAGACCGCATCGGGGTGGCTCTTCACCGCCCCGATGCTCCTCCTGCTGGGACTGTTCCTGCTCGTCCCCGTGCTCATGGCGCTGTGGGTCAGCGTCAGCGACTGGGGCGGCCGCGGGTCGCCCTTCTCCGGCGGCGTCTCCTTCGTCGGCCTGAAGAACTACGCCGCTCTGCTCCTCGGCGGAGGGCTGGACGAGGCCGACTTCGGCATGAGCCTGAAGAACAACGCCTGGTACGTGATCCTCGTCGTGCCGTGCCAGACTGCGCTGAGCCTCCTGCTCGCCGTGCTCGTGAACCGGCAGATCCTGAAGGGCCGCGGCTTCTTCCGCACCGCCTTCTACTTCCCCTCCGTGACCAGCTCGGTGGCGATCACCGTGCTGTTCCTCTTCCTCTTCTCGACCACGGGCGCCATCAACGCCGCCCTCGGCTGGCTCGGGATCAACGGCCCCAACTGGCTCAACGACCCCTCCGGGATCCTGCACTTCGGCGCCGCCTCGGGCCCCGCCGCGCTCACGCAGAACAGCTTCCTCGGCGTCTCGTTCTGGGACTGGATCGGCGGCCCCAGCGTCGCCATGTGCGTCTACATCATCATGGCGATCTTCACCACGAGCGGCACGTTCATGCTGCTCTTCCTCGCCGCCCTGCAGAACATCTCGGGTGAGGTGCAGGAGGCCGCGATGGTGGACGGCGCGAACGGCTGGCAGCGGTTCTGGCGCGTCACGCTTCCGCAGTTGCGCCCCACCCTCTTCACGGTGCTCACGCTCGGACTCATCGGCTGCTGGCAGATCTTCGACCAGATCTACACCGGCACGCGCGGCCAGCCGGCCAAGACCACGATCACCCCGGCGTTCCAGTCGTACCAGGCGTCGTTCCTGAACCAGGAGTGGGGTCAGGGTGCGGCGATCGCGTTCATCCTGTTCGTCATCATCATCGCGTTCACGCTCATCCAGCGCTGGGTGCTGCGCGAGCGCAAGGTCTCCCACCGCCGCAACCGGCCGTACGTCCTCGCCGCCGAGCGCGCCGCCGCCCGGGCCGCAGCGGCCGCCCGCGCCGACGCCGGCACGACGACCGCGACCGAGGGAGGCCCGCGATGAGCGCCACCACGTCCTTCACCCCGCGGCGTCGACACTGGACGACCGCGCGGATCGCCTCCACGTCGATCCTGTACGCGCTGCTCGTCGCGCTCGCGATCGTCTACATCTATCCGTTCCTGATCCAGGTCTCGACGAGCCTCAAGACGGATCCGGATGCCGCGGCGAACCCGCTGACCCTGGTGCCGCAGACTCTCACGACCGAGGCCTACACGCAGCTGTTCCTGCGCAGCGACTTCCCCACCTGGTTCAGGAACTCGGTGACCGTGACGATCGTGGTGACGCTCGGCCGGGTGTTCTTCAACTCGCTGGCCGGCTACGCGCTCGCACGGCTCCGCTTCCGCGGACGGTCCGTCGTGTTCGCCGGCCTCGTGGCCGTCATGAGCGTGCCGACCGTGGTGCTGCTCATCCCGAAGTTCCTGGTGATCAACACACTCGGCATGTACGACTCGTACGCCGGCATGATCCTGCCGCTGCTCGTCGACGCCGCAGGCGTGTTCATCATGAAGAACTTCTTCGAGTCGATCCCTGTCTCCGTCGAGGAGCAGGCCCGGATCGACGGCGCGGGCACCTTCCGGGTGTTCTGGTCGATCGTGCTGCCGATGGCCCGCCCGGCGCTCATCACGATCGTGATCCTGTCGTTCCAGGGCTCCTGGAACGAGCTCGCGCACTTCATCGTGTCGACGCAGTCGCCCGAACTGACCACCCTCACCAAGGGCGTCGCGCAGCTCGCGAACGGCCAGCTCAGCCAGGGCCGTCAGTACCCGCTGAAGCTCGCCGCGGCGATCATCATGACGATCCCCGTCGCGGTGATGTTCTTCGTCTTCCAGAAGCGCATCATGAACTCGAGCGACGGGGCGGTGAAGGAGTGACCCTGTGGCGCGCGCACGGCCTCGCCCGCCCCAACCTGTCGTGATCCCGCCCCTGTCCGCCGCGCCGATCGCACCCCGGATCCCGCATCCCCGCACCCTGCACCCCACGAAGGAGCTCTCTGCATGACCGCCTCCCCGCCGCCCCTCCAGCCGCTGCTCGACGACGCCGTGATCGCCCTGCAGGCGCCGACCCAGGTGTGGTCGGACGAGACCGGGGACCTGGGGTCCGCGCCCATCCACGGCGTCTACCACGGCGACGTACGGCACGTCCGCGTGCTCGCGGTCACGGTCGAGGGCACCGAGGTCGAGTCGATCGCGTGCTCCTCCCCCGGTCCGCAGCAGGTGGTGTTCGCCGGCGTCCTGCGTGGGATCGACGACGACCAGCCCGACCCCAAGGTGCGGCTCGATCGCACGCGCACCGTGCGTGCGGGCGGGGTCGCGGAGCGGATCCGGATCACCTCCCACCGCGAGGTGCCGGTGCCCGTCGCGGTGACGGCGCGCATCGTCCCCGACTTCGCGCCGCTGCAGCAGGTCAAAGCGGGCCTCGCCCACGACGGCGCCTGGGACTGGGACGGCACGCGCGTCACATCGGGGACCGCCTCGTTCGGGCTGACCGCCCCGGGCGCGGAGATCACCGTCTCCGATGCCGGGCTCGCGGTGCGCTGGTCGGCCGTGCTCGCGCCGCGGTCGACGGCGGAGTTCGCTCTCGACCTCGCGCTCGCCGACGACGCCCTGGTGGTGACGGCGCCCGCATCGGCCCCGCACCCGGCCGTGCCCGACACGACGGATCCGCGCCTGCGCCGCTGGCTGGACCGCGCGGCGGGCGACCTGGCGGCGCTGCGCCTCGCCGTGCCCGCCCATCCGGAGGATGCCTTCTACGCCGCCGGGGCGCCGTGGTTCTTCACGCTCTTCGGCCGCGACTCGATCTGGGCGGCGCGTCTCGCACTGACGCTCGACCCGGCGATCGCCGCCTCGACGCTGCGGGTGCTCGGGCGGCTGCAGGGGACGAAGAAGGACCCCGCCACCGCCGAGGCCCCGGGGAAGATCCCGCACGAGCTGCGCAGCGGTGCGCTCTCACTGCCGAACGAGGGGGTCCGCCTGCCGCCGCTCTACTACGGCACCGTGGATGCGACGCCGCTCTGGGTGTGCCTGCTCGCCGACGCGCGCGACGCCGGCATGCCGGAGGCCGAGGTGCGCGCCCTGCTGCCGAACCTGCGCGCCGCGCTCGGCTGGATGATCGACCACGGCGACGCCAGCGGATCCGGCTTCATCGACTACGTGGACCAGACCGGGCACGGCCTCGCCAATCAGGGCTGGAAGGACTCCGGCGACTCGATCCAGTGGCGCGACGGCCGGCTCGCCGAGGGCCCGATCGCGCTCAGCGAGGTGCAGGCCTACGCCTACGAGGCGGCCGTGCGCGGAGCGGACCTGCTCGACGCGCTCGGCGAGGCGGGCAGCGAGGATCTGCGCACCTGGGCCGCGAACCTGCGGGACCGCTTCCGCGCGGCGTACTGGGTGGTCACGCCCGAGGGGCGCTATCCGGCGATCGCGCTCGACGCGCACGGCGCCGCGGTCGACTCCCTGACCAGCAACATCGGCCACCTCATCGGCACCGGGCTGCTCGATCCGGAGGAGGAGCGCGCGTGCACGGCCCTGCTCCGGGGCGACACGATGTCGAGCGGCTTCGGAATCCGCACCATGTCCTCGGGGGCCGCGGGCTTCTGGCCGCTCAGCTACCACGGCGGCAGCGTCTGGGCGCACGACACCGCGGTGGCGGTGCACGGCATGCTCCGCGCCGGTCTGCGCGAGGATGCGGCCGCGGTCGCCCGGCAGCTCGTCGATGCGGCGGAGGGCTTCGACTACCGGATGCCCGAGCTGCACGCCGGCGACGCCCGTGTGCAGGGCGTGCGGCCCGTGCCGTACCCGGCGTCGTGCCGCCCGCAGGCCTGGTCCGCCGCGGCCGCGGTGGTGTGCGCGGAGGCGCTCGGCTGAGGGTGTCCCGCTGAACGCCGGCCGTGTCCCGCTTCCGGCGGGCCGTGTCCCGCTTCCGGCGGGCCGTGTCCCAGTTCCTGCGGGCCGTGTCCCACTTCCTGCTGCGGATCCGGCCGAACTACAGCCGAAAGTGGGACACGATCGTCAGGCCATCAGCGAGGGATCGAGCGGGTCAGACCGCCCGGACGCCGTCCTTCCAGACGGCGTCGACGAGCGGAACGCCCGGGCGGTAGGCCAGGTGCACGCGGCTCGTGCTCTTCAGCAGCACGACGTCGGCGCGCATGCCGGGCGCGATCGCGCCGATGTCGGTGCGGCGCAGGGCCGCCGCTCCCCCGGCGGTGGCGGCGTGGATCGCCTCGGCGACCGTCATCCTCATGTCGCGCACGGCGACGGCGATGCAGAACGGCATGGACGAGGTGAAGCTGGATCCCGGGTTCGTGTCGCAGGCGATCGCGACGGTCACGCCGGCGTCGATGAGGCGGCGGGCGTCCGGGTAGGGCTGGCGGGTGGAGAACTCGACGCCCGGCAGGAGGGTGAGTACCGTGTCGGACGCGGCGAGCGCGTCGACGTCGGCGTCGGTCAGGTAGGTGCCGTGGTCGATCGACGCGGCGCCGAGCTCGACGGCCAGCTGCACGCCCTCGCCCGGGCCGAGCTGGCTGGCGTGCACGCGCGGCTGCAGGCCGCGGGCGATGCCGGCCTCGAGCACGCGGCGGGACTGCGGCACGGTGAACGCGCCGGTCTCGCAGAAGACGTCGATCCACTTGGCGTGCGGGGCACAGGCGTCGAGCATCGCGCCGGTCACGAGGTCGACGTACTCGTCGCCGCGGTCGGCGTACTCGGCGGGCACGACGTGCGCGCCGAGGAAGGTGACCTCGGGGGTGACCTCGGCCGCGAGGCGCACGAGGCGCTCCTCGGTGGCGAGGTCGAGGCCGTAGCCGCTCTTGATCTCGACCGTGGTGGTGCCCTGCGCGAGCATCTCGTCGAGGAAGCCGCGCAGGCGCGCGCGCAGCTCGTCGTCACTCGCGCCGCGGGTCGCGGCGACCGTGGAGCGGATCCCGCCGGCCGCGTACTTCTGGCCCTGCATGCGCGCCTCGAACTCCGCGGCCCGGTCGCCGCCGAAGACGAGATGGCTGTGGCTGTCCACGAAACCGGGGATCACGGCGCGGCCGGCGGCGTCGACCACCTCGTCCGCGTCGGGAGCGTCGTCGGCAGGGCCGACCCACGCGATCCGGTCGTCCTCGATGAGGACTGCGGCGTCGTGCAGCGTGCCGCAGGGGTCCGCCCCTTCGACACGCTCAGGGTCCGCCGGAGTGTTCGTCGTCAGCTCGCCGATGTTCGTGATCAGGATCCGCATGCGTCCTCCGCGTCGATGATGTCCCACATTGTGTACGACGGTGTCCCACTTTCTGCTGCAATTCCGGTCTCGGAACAGCAGAAAGTGGGACACGGTCTTCAGGACCGGTGGTCGGTCCTCAAGAGAGATCCGGCTTGCGCCAGGGTCGCGCCCCGCCCTCCGTGCCCCCATCCCCCGACGGGGAGCAGAGGGCGGGACGCCGTCTGTGTCGGAGCCGGAGCTCAGAGCCCCATCGGGACCTTGAGCCCGCGCTCCCGCGCGATGTCCTTCGCGTGGTCGTAGCCCGCGTCGACGTGCCGCATGACGCCGGTGCCCGGGTCGTTGGTCAGCACGCGCTCGAGCTTCTCCGCGGCCAGCGCCGAACCGTCCGCGACGGTCACCTGACCGGCGTGGATGGAACGGCCGATGCCGACGCCGCCGCCGTGGTGCAGCGACACCCAGGAGGCGCCCGACGCGGTGTTCAGCAGCGCGTTCAGGAGCGGCCAGTCGGCGATCGCGTCCGAGCCGTCCTTCATGGCCTCGGTCTCGCGGTACGGCGAGGCGACCGAGCCGGAGTCGAGGTGGTCGCGGCCGATCACGATCGGCGCGGAGAGCTCGCCCGAGGCGACCATCTCGTTGAACTTCAGGCCCGCCAGGTGGCGCTCCTTGTAGCCCAGCCAGCAGATGCGGGCGGGCAGACCCTCGAAGTGGACCTTCTCGCCGGCCTTCTCCAGCCAGCGGTGCAGGGCCGCGTCCTCGGGGAAGAGCTCGGCGATGGCGCGGTCGGTCTTGTAGATGTCCTCCGGGTCACCCGAGAGGGCGGCCCAGCGGAACGGGCCGCGGCCCTCTTCGAACTGCGGGCGGATGTACGCCGGCACGAAGCCGGGGAACTCGAACGCGCGGTCGAAGCCACCGAGAACGGCCTCGGCGCGGATCGAGTTGCCGTAGTCGAACACGGCGGCGCCGGCGTCCTGGAACGCGACCATGGCACGCACGTGCGCGGCCATGGACTCGCGGGAGCGACGGGTGAACTCCTCCGGGTCGCGCTCGGCCTCGGCCTTCCAGTCCTCGACCGAGATGCCGATGGGCAGGTACGCGAGCGGGTCGTGCGCGCTGGTCTGGTCGGTCACGATGTCGATCGGGACGCCGCGGCGGAACAGCTCGGGGAAGACCTCGGCGGCGTTGCCGACGATGCCGACGGAGAGGGCCTCGCCCGCCTCCTTGGCGGCGACGGCGCGGGCGATCGCCTCGTCGAGGTCGGTGTAGTAGACGTCGAGGTAGCCGTGGTCGACGCGGCGCGCGAGACGCGACTCGTCCACGTCGACGATGAGGCACGCGCCGTCGTTCAGGGTGACGGCGAGCGGCTGCGCACCGCCCATGCCGCCGGCCCCGCCGGTGAGCGAGAGGGTGCCCTTGAGGGACTCCTTGCCGAGCGAGCGGGCCACGGCCGCGAACGTCTCGTAGGTGCCCTGCAGGATGCCCTGGGATCCGATGTAGATCCAGGATCCGGCCGTCATCTGGCCGTACATCATCAGGCCCTCGGCCTCGAGCTTGCGGAACTCGGGCCAGGTGGCCCAGTCGCCGACGAGGTTCGAGTTGGCGATCAGCACGCGCGGCGCCCACTCGTGGGTGCGGAACACGCCGACCGGCTTGCCGGACTGCACGAGCAGGGTTTCGTCGGGCTCGAGCTCGTCGAGGGTGCGCACGATCGCGTCGTACGCCTCCCAGCTGCGCGCGGCGCGGCCGGTGCCGCCGTAGACCACGAGGTCCTCGGGGTGCTCGGCGACCTCGGGGTCGAGGTTGTTCATCAGCATGCGCTTGGCGGCCTCGGCGCCCCAGCTCTTCGCGGTGCGCTCGTTGCCGCGGATGGCGCGGATGTGGCGGGTCGGGTCCGACAGGGTCGGACCCGCGGTCGTCGTGGTGGTGTCAGTCATTCGCGTGCTCCTTCGCAATAGCGGCGATCTGGCCGGACTGCACGAGGGCGGTCACGGCCTCCATGTCGGGAGAGAGGAAACGGTCGGGGCCGGGGCCGCCGGCCACGGTGCGGACCAGGTCGCGGACGGCGCCGGTGGCGGGGCCGGCCTCGAGCGGGGCGCGCAGGTCGAGGGCGCGGGCGCCGGTGAGGATCTCGATCGCGAGGACGCGGCCGAGGCCGTCGATCGCGCGGCGGAGCTTGCGGGCGGCGGACCAGCCCATCGAGACGTGGTCCTCCTGCATGGCCGAGGACGGGATCGAGTCGACCGAGGCCGGCACCGCGAGGCGCTTGAGCTCGGAGACGATGCCGGCGGCGGCGTACTGCGCGATCATCAGACCGGAGTCCACGCCGACCTCGTCCGCGAGGAACGGGGGAAGGCCGTGGTTGCGGGCCGGGTCGAGGGCGCGGTCGGTGCGGCGCTCGGCGACCGAGGCCACGTCGGCGACGGAGATCGCGAGGAAGTCCAGCACCGCGGCGACGGGAGCGCCGTGGAAGTTGCCGTTGGACTCGATGCGGCCGTCGCTGGTGACGACGGGGTTGTCGACCACGCTCGCGAGCTCGCGCTCGGCGATCGTGGTGGCGTAGGCGGCGGTGTCGCGGGCGGCGCCGTGCACCTGCGGCGAGCAGCGCAGCGAGTAGGCGTCCTGCACGCGGCCGTCCTCCGGGCCCTTGTGGCTGGCGACCATCGGGGAGGATCCGAGGAAGGCGCGCAGGTGCGCGGCGGAGACGGCCTGGCCGATCTGCGGACGCAGCGCCATCAGGTCGGCGGCGAAGACCGCGTCCGTGCCGAGCTGCGACTCGATCGACATGGCCGCCGAGATGTCGGCGGTGATGAAGAGGTTGTCCAGGTCGTGCAGCGCGAGCACGAGCATGCCGAGCATGCCGTCCGTGCCGTTGATGAGGGCGAGGCCCTCCTTCTCGAGCAGGACGAGCGGCTCGATGCCGGCCATCGCGAGCGCGTCGGCGGCGGGGACCAGGTCGCCGGCCGCGTTGCGGACGTCGCCCTCGCCCATGCTGGCGAGCGCGACATGGGCGAGCGGGGCGAGGTCGCCCGAGCAGCCCAGCGAGCCGTACTCGCGGACGATCGGGGTGATCCCGGCGTTGAGCATCGCGGCGTAGGTCTCGACGACCTGGGTGCGGACGCCGGTGTGCCCGGAGGCGAGGGTCTGCAGGCGCAGCAGCTGCAGCGCGCGGACGACCTCGGTCTCGACCTCGGCGCCCGTGCCGGCCGCGTGCGAGCGGATCAGGCTGAGCTGCAGCTGGCGGCGGCGCTCCGGGGCGATGAAGGTGGTGGCGAGGGCGCCGAAGCCGGTCGAGACGCCGTAGTGCGGCTTCGGGTCGGCGGCCATGCCGTCGATGACGCCGCGGGCGGCCGCGACGCGGTCGAGCGCGCCGGCGTCGATGACGACCGGGGCGTGGTGGCGGGCGATGGCGACGACATCCTCGGGACGCAGCGGCGTCGAACCGATGGTGACGGGGGAAGTGTGGGGCATGAGATGATTCCACACCCTCGGGCGGGCTCGGAACAGGCGGTTTCGAGGAGGCCTGTCTGTGATTCCAGACAAATGGCATACCGGGGGCAGATCGCGCGGGGACGCTTCGACACGCGCGCGACCGCGCCCGCCCGTACGCCCGTGATCATCCATGAATGTGCGTTATGTCGAAGACATCCTCAGATCAGTGCTGATCGCACATAGTGCATCTCGCACCGTCGAATTAGCGTGGGCGGAATCATCCCCTTCCCGAAGGAAAAGCCCATGGCCCACATCGCGACGCACGACGACTTCGCCCTCTCCCGTGTGACACCCCAGGCCCGCAAGCCCTGGTTCGGCATCGCCGTCCAGCGCTTCGGCCAGGTCTCCGCGCTCTCCCAGTTCCTGCTCGGCGCCACCCTCGGCTACGGCATGACATTCGGCGAGGCCGCGCTCGCGTTCCTGCTCGGATCCCTCATCCTCGAGGTGATCATGTGCATCGTCGGCTTCATCGGCCAGCGCGAGGGCCTGAACACGGCGCTGCTGGCCCGGTGGACCGGCTTCGGCGAGATCGGCGCGTCCCTCGTCGGCCTCGCGATCGGCATCAGCCTGATCGGCTGGTTCGGGATCCAGTCCGCGATCTCCGCACAGTCGCTGAACGCGCTCATGCCCGGCGTGCTGCCGCCCTGGCTGTGGAGCCTGCTGTTCGGCCTCGCGGTCACCGCGATCGTCGCCTTCGGCTTCCTCGGCATGCAGTGGCTCGCCAACATCACCGTGCCGCTGTTCCTCGTGCTCGTCGGCTGGTCGGTGATCTCGGAGCTCAGCCGCCACGACATCGGCTCGCTGATCGCCAGCGCCGCTCCCGGCCCGCACATCAGCGTGTGGGCGGGCACCGGCATCGTCGCCGGCGGCCTCATCGTCGGCGCGATCATCACCGGCGACATGACCCGCTACAACCGCTCCCGCGCAGACGTGGTGAAGCAGACCGTGGTCGGCGTCACCCTCGGCGAGTTCGTGATCGGCCTGGCCGGGGTGCTCCTGGCGCACGCCGCGAAGTCCGGCGACATCGTCGCGATCGTGACCAGCTCGGTCGGCCTCATCGGCCTCGTCATCGTCATCACCGGCACGCTGAAGATCAACGACTGGAACCTGTACTCCTCGACCCTGGGTCTGGTGAACTTCATCTCCACCACGTTCGGCAAGAACCTGCACCGCGTCAGCACCACCATCGTGCTCGGCGTCGTCGGCTCGGTGCTCGCCGCCGCCGGCATCCTCGGCCAGTTCACGCAGTTCCTCATCGTGCTGAGCGTCGCCTTCCCGCCGATCGCCGGGATCATGGTCGCCGAGTACTTCATCGTCCGTCGCTGGCGGCGCGAGCTCGACGAGAGCCGCGAGCAGGGCGTGCTCCCGGCCGTCGCCCCGCGGATCGTGCCCGCGACGATCGTGATCTGGCTGATCTCCTCCCTCGTCGGCTACTTCGTCACCTGGGGGATCCCGTCGCTGATCAGCCTCTTCCTGTCGATGATCCTGTACATCGTCGCCGGCAAGCTCGGCCTCGTCCGCGGCGTCGGCGCCGCGCCCACCCGCCAGGCGGAGATCCCCGCCGAGGCCGCGACGGCCTGACCCCGACCTCCCGCGGGGCGCGGCTCCTCCTGGCGCCCCGCGGGAATCCACCGCAGCGCGCAGACGCCGCACACCCGCTCACGAAGCATCTACGAAAGCGAGAACCATGCACATCGGCATCGACGTCGGAGGCACGAACACCGACGCCGTCCTCATGGACGGCACGACCACCCTCGCCGGGGTGAAGCACTCCACCACCCCGGACGTCACCGATGGCATCGTGCAGGCGATCGAGGATCTGCGCGCCCGCCACCCCTTCGAGGGATCCGACATCGACGCCGTGATGATCGGTACCACGCACTTCATCAACGCCCTCGTGCAGGCGAACCGCCTCGCCCCGACTGCGGCCCTGCGGCTGGGCCTGCCCGCCACCCGCGCCCTGCCCCCGCTCGTGGATTGGCCCGAGGTGCTCATCGACGCCGCGCAGGCCCGCAGCTACCTCGCCCACGGCGGCTACGAGTTCGACGGCCGTCCGATCTCCCCGATCGACCCCGACGAGCTGCGCGCGCACGCCGCCGACATGAAGCAGCACGGGATCCGCTCCGTCGCGATCTCGTCCGTGTTCAGCCCGGTCAACCACGACCTCGAGGTCCGCGCCGCGGAGATCGTCGGCGAGGTGCTCGGCGACGACGTCGCGATCTCGCTCTCGCACGAGATCGGCCGGATCGGGATCCTCGAGCGCGAGAACGCCACCATCATCAACGCGGCGCTGCGCGAGCTCGCCTCCGAGATCGTCGACGGCCTGACCGCCGCGGTCCGCGCGCACGGCATCGAGGCGCCGATCTTCCTCAGCCAGAACGACGGCACGCTCATGGACGAGGACTACGTCCGCCGCTACCCCGTGGCGACGTTCGCCTCCGGCCCGACGAACTCGATGCGCGGGGCCGCGGCCACGAGCGGCCTGCAGGACTGCGCCGTGATCGACGTGGGCGGCACCACGGCCGACATCGGCCTGCTCGTGAACGGCTTCCCGCGGGAGACGGCGAACGAGGTCAAGGTCGCCGGGATCCGCACCAACTTCCGCATGCCCGACGTGCTCTCCCTCGGCATCGGCGGCGGCAGCATCGTCGACACCGAGACCGCCGAGGTCGGCCCCGCGTCCGTCGGCTACCGGCTGACCACCGAGGCGCTCGTCTTCGGCGGATCCACCCTCACCGCCACCGACATCGCCGTCGCGGCCGGCCGCGCCGAGGTCGGCGACCCGGCCAAGGTCGCGCACCTCGACCCGGCGTTCGTCACCCGCGTGCTCGACCGGATCGCCGAGCGCGTCTCCGAGGCCGTGGACCGGATGCGCACGTCCCCCGAGCCGATCGCGGTCGTCGCGGTCGGCGGCGGATCCATCCTGCTGCCCGACGCGCTCGAGCTGTTCGGCACGGTGCACCGCCCGGAGAACTACGCCGTCGCGAACGCGATCGGCGCCTCGATCGCCCAGGTCGGCGGCGAGATCGACAAGGTCTATGCGATCGCCCCCGGCGAGCGCGACGAGACCGTCGCCGCGGTCCGCGCCGAGGCGATCGACAAGGCCATCGCCGCCGGCGCGAAGCCGTCCACGGTCTCGATCATCGACTTCGACGAGGTCCCGATCCCGTACCTCCCCGGCAACGCCACGCGCATCCGCGCGAAGGCCGTCGGCGACCTGGACATGGAGGCCTGAGATGGGCTGGCAGATCGACACCCCGCAGATCGAGGACCTCGCCCGCGGCGCCGCGCTGTTCGGCACCGGCGGCGGCGGGGACCCGTACATCGGATCCCTCCTCGCCCGGCAGGCGCTCGCGGACGGCCCGGTGCCGGTCCTCGACCTCGCCGAGGTCCCGGACGACGCGCACGTGCTGTTCGTCGCGATGATGGGCGCCCCGACCGTCATGGTCGAGAAGCTGCCCAGCCTGGACGAGGTCGTCGAGCCCGTGCGCGCCCTCGGCGCGCACCTGGGCCGCCCGGTCACGCACATCGCCTGCGCCGAGGTCGGCGGGGTCAACTCCACGATCCCGGTCGCCGCCTCGGCCGCCCTCGGCCTGCCGCTCATCGACGCGGACGGCATGGGTCGGGCGTTCCCCGAGCTGCAGATGGTACTGCCCACGCTCGTCGGCGTCACCGCCTCGCCCCTCGCGCTCAGCGACGAGAAGGGCAACACCGCTGTGCTGCAGACGATCGACAACAGCTGGACCGAGCGGATCGCCCGTGTCGCGACCGTCGAGATGGGCTGCTCCACGATGATCGCCGGCTTCTCGATGACCGGCGCGCAGGCGCGCGAGGCCCTCGTCGGCGGATCCCTCTCCCGCTGCATCACGGTCGGCCGCGCGATCGCCGCCGCGCGCGAGGCGAAGACCGACCCGGTCGCCGCCGCCGTCGCTCAGCTCGGTGGACGAGAGCTCTTCGACGGCAAGGTCGTCGACGTGCAGCGCGCCACCACGACCGGCTTCGCCCGAGGGAAGGCCCGGATCGAGGGCGAGGCCGGCACGGCGCTCACCCTGCAGTTCCAGAACGAGCACCTCGTCGCCGAGGCCGACGGCCGGATCCTGGCCACCACCCCCGACCTGATCATGGTCGTCGAGGGAGAGACCGGCGAGCCGATCACGACCGAGGGCCTGCGCTACGGGCAGCGCGTGCGCGTGCTCGCGGCCCCCGCCGACGAGCGCTGGCACTCCGCCGAGGCGCTCGCGATGGTCGGCCCGGGCTACTTCGGCTACGACATGCCCGCGCACCGCTTCGACGGGACGGTCTCCACGGGTCTGGCCCTGGCGGAGGTCGGCGCGGCATGAGCTGGCAGCTCACGGCCGCGGACCTGCCCGACCTCGCCCGGGGCGCCACCCTGCTCGGCACGGGCGGCGGCGGGGATCCGTATATCGGCAGCATGCTCGTCGCGCGGGTCCTCGGCGACGGGGCGATCACGATCCTGGATCCGGACGACCTCGCCGACGACCTGTTCGTCATCCCCACCGCGCAGATGGGCGCACCGACGGTCATGGTGGAGAAGATCCCCGCCGGCACCGAGCCCACCCAGGCCCTGCGCGCCCTCGAGGCGCACCTGGGCCGCGCCGCGGACGCGACCATGCCGATCGAGTGCGGCGGGATCAACTCGATGATCCCGCTCGTCGTCGCCGCCGAGACCGGCCTGCCGGTCGTGGACGCGGACGGGATGGGCCGGGCGTTCCCCGAGCTGTCCATGGAGACCTTCGCGGTCTACGGCGTGCACGGGTCGCCGCTGGCCCTCGCCGGCGAGCGCGGCGAGACGGTCATCATCGACACCGGTGACGACGACCGGCAGATGGAGTGGCTCGCCCGGGCCGTGACGATCCGCCTCGGCGGCGTCGGGCACATCGCCGAGTACGCGATGACCGGTGCCGACGTGCGCCGCACCGCCGTGCCGCGCACGATCTCGATGGCGCTGGCACTGGGCCGGGCGATCCGCGAGGCGCGCGAGCAGCACCGCTCCCCGTTCGATGCGATCGCCGACACGCTGGCGACGACGCTCTACCCGCATCTGCGCGAGCTGTGCACGGGCAAGGTCGTCGACGTCGAGCGGCGGACCACCGAGGGCTTCGCGAAGGGCCGCGCGGTCATCGCGCCGCTCGAGGGCGACGGCACGTTCGAGATCCTGTTCCAGAACGAGAACCTCATCGCGCGCCGCGACGGCGAGGTGGTCGCGATCGTGCCCGACCTCATCTGCGTCGTCGACCACGAGACCGCCGAGCCGATCACGACCGAGGGCCTCCGCTACGGTCAGCGCGTGCGGGTGCTCGGGATCTCCACGCCCGACATGATGCGCACGGACGCGGCGCTGGCCGCGTTCGGCCCGACCGCTTTCGGCCTGGACGAGCCGTTCCGGCCCGTGGAGCGGCTCGGGTCCTGAGCCGTCGCACGTCCCCTGGCCCTCTCGCGGCATCCGCGCCCCCTCGTAGCGTCCGCGCCCCCTTCTCAGCACCGCCGTTCGGAGGGGGCGCGGACGCTGAGAGGGGGCGAAGGCGTGAAGGGCCGCAACCGAGCCGCCTTCGTCCCCCGCGACCTCCTAGGCTGGGACGATGGCGTGGGAACTCCGACCCGAGGACGTGACCGCGCTCGCCCGTGGCTACGCGCTGCTGGGCTCGGGCGGCGGCGGATCGACCACGCTCCTGGAGCTCATGCTCGCCCGCGACCTGCGCGAACCGGTCTCGATCGCAGACATCGACGAGCTGGATCCGGACACCCCGTGCCTCGGCGCCGCGTTCGTCGGATCGACGTTCCTGTTCGGCGAGAAGATGCCGTACGCCCGGCCGTTCGACCACCTCATCGCGGCCGCCGAGCGCTGGCTGGGCACCCGCGTCCCCGCGGTGTGCTCGCTCGAGGGCGGCGGGCTGAACGGGCTCTCCCCGCTCCTGCTCGCCGGCGACCGCACCCTCGTCGACGCGGACTGCACCGGGCGGGCCGTGCCGGAGCTCGACCAGATGTCGTTGTTCGTCGATCGCGTGCCCGGCATGGTGTTCGCCTGCGACACCGGCGCCGGAGGCGTCGCCCTCGTCGAGACCGACCGCGCCGTGGACGCCGAGCGGATCATCCGCGCCGCGATCGTGCAGGCCGGCGGGATCGGCGCCGCGGTGCTGTCCGGCTTCACGGTCGGCGACCTGCGCAGCGCGTCCATCCCGCGCCACCAGCACCGGGCGCTCCAGCTCGGCCGTGCCTGGCTCGCCACGGCCTTCGCCCCGCCGGCCACGCTCGCGGAGGCTCTGGGCGGCCGCCTCCTCACGCACGGCAGGATCGAGGCCGTCACCTCGCACAGCGCACCGCACCGCGAGCAGCGCGTGCAGGCCGTCGAGATCGAGGGACCGGAGGGATCCGTCGACCGCGTCCTCACCGGATCCGAGACCCTCGCGATGCTCCGCGACGGGGTCCTCGTCTCCGCGACGCCGTCCGTGATCGTCGTGCTGGACGCGGTGTCGCGGGACATCCTGCAGGTGACCGACCTCGCCCCGGGCCGCCGCGTGATCGTGCTCGACCTGCCCGCACCCCAGTGGTGGCAGCTGCGCCCCGAGCGGCTGCGCCGCGTGCTGCCCTCGGCATACGGCCTTCCCGAGCTGGACGCCGCATGAACGCCCCGCTCACCCTCGCCGCCCTCCGCGCCCAGCCCGGCAACGGAGGCCTGCGCCATGTCGCCGGCCCCGACGACGCCGGGTGGCGGACGGTGCGCGTGGAGACGGCGGAGAAGGATCTGCCCGCGCACGAGGAGGACGCGCTCGCGATCCTGATGACGACGGGCCCCTCCGCGTCCTGGCAGCAGGACGCGCTGATCCGGCGCGTGCACGAGCGCGGCTACCGCGGGCTCGTGCTGCCGGGCGCGGCCGGCTTCGACCCCGGATCCCTCCGCCTCGCCGGCCGGCTGGGACTCTGCGTCTGCGACGTCGACCGGGCGATCGACCTGGCCGAGGCGTGCTGGATGCTGCTCGAGGCGCACGACGCGCTCACCCTCGCGCACGTGCGCAAGGTGGCGCAGTCCTTCGAGTACAGCGCCCGCGACCTGCCCGACCTGCTGCGCCAGGTCGCCGCGAACCTCGGCCACGCCCTCGCGGTCGTCGACGAGTCCGGCGTGCTGCACGAGTCCGGCGGAGAGCTGCCCGAGGCGCTGCACGCCGCGATCGACTTCCGGCCCTGGGTCGACCTCGCCCGCGCCGACGGCTACGCCGCCGCCTCCGTGCGGGTGGACAGCCCGAGCCGGCCGGGCCTGCGTCTCGCCGTGTTCGGCGAGGGGCTGGGCGAGGCGCAGCTGACCGCGCTGTCGGTCGCGGCCGAGGTCGCGATGCCCGCGATCGCCGCGCGGATCCTCATCGACGAGGTCGCCGAGGTGAACGACGTCGCCAGCTCCGCCGCCCTGCTCCGCGACTTCATGGACACCCGCGGCCAGACCGACGCCGACCTCGACCGACGCATGGGCGAGCGCGGCTGGCGCCCGGCCGGCCACCACCTCGGTTTCCGGATGCGCGGACGCGGGCGGCTCGACCCGCTGCAGCTGCTGCGCACCGTGCGTCCCGCCCTCGCCGGGATCGGCGCCGAGGCGCACGCCACCACCGCCGGCCGCGGGATCACCGGCTGGCTGACGTTCCCCGCGCCGCCGGAGCCGGCCGCCGTCGAGCGGCACGCGCAGGCCCTCCGCGCCCTGCACCAGGAGGTCGGCCGCTCCTTCGCGATCGCGACCGGGATCGGATCCCTGCAGAACGGTGCGCCGGGGCTCGCCGTCACGCTCGACGAGGCCACCGACGCCGCCCGGATCGCGTCGTCGCGGTCGGCGACCGGCTGGTTCGTGCGCGTGGACAGCCTGGGTCTGGAGCAGCTGCTGCTGGCCTGGACCGGCAACGACACGTTCGTCCCCGCCGCGGCCTCGCTTCTGGCGCCGCTGCAGGACGCGGGCGGGGATCTGCTGCGCACCCTGTCCACCTACCTCGACCACGAGTCGAGCCTCGTCGCGACCGCCGACGCGCTGAACCTGCATCGCAACACGATCGCGATCCGGATCCGCCGGGTGCAGGAGCTGCTGGGGGTCGACCTGTCCGACCCGGAGACCCGCCTCGCCGTGCACCTCGCCTGCCGCGCCGTGCTCACTCTGCCCGCCGCGCCCGACGCCGCGAACGGACGGCGCGATCATGGCATCCTGGGATCGTGAGCTCCGAACGGGCGGACGGCGTCGCCGGCGATGACCGACCGCAGGTGCCCGCGGCGGACCACACGCTGCGGATCCTGCGGTTCCTCGCCCGGCGCGCCGGCCCCGTGGCGGCCTCGGCCCTCGCCCGCGAGCTGGGGATCCCCCGCTCGACCGTCTACCACCTGCTCGCGACGCTCGAGGCGCACGGCTTCGTCGTGCACCTGCCGCAGGAGCGGCGCTGGGGACTCGGCACGAGCGCGTTCGAGCTCGCCGGCGGGTACGCGCGCCAGGAGCCGCTCGCACGGCTCGGCCGCCCGCTGCTCGCCGGGCTCGCCGACCGCCTCGGCGAGAGCGCGCACCTCGCCGTGATGACCGGCCGCGACGTGCTCTACATCGTCGAGGAGCGGGCGCTGCGCCGCCCCGCACTCATCACGGACGTCGGCGTGCGGCTGCCCGCGCACCTCACCGCGACCGGGCGGGCGATGCTCGCCGCGCTCCCCCGCGAGCAGGTGCGCGCGCTGTACCCGGACCTCGCGGCGTTCACCGAGCGCACCGGCCGGGGCCCGGCCCGCCCCGGCGAGCTGAGGGATCTGCTCCGCGAGGTGCGGCGCGAGGGCTTCGCCCGGGAGGACGGCGAGATCACAGCCGGGTTCCGCTCGGTGGGCGTCTCGGTGCGCGACCACGTCGGCTGGCCGGTCGCCGCGGTCGCCGTGACCTGGGCCGAGGAGGCCGCCGTGGATCCGGCCGCGATCGCGACCGCCGTGACCGAGACCGCGCAGCAGCTGCAGCGCCGCCTCGGCTACGGGACCAGGGCGTGAGCATGAGTGCGCTCACCGCTCACGGTGATCGGCGTGGCTGGGCCGTGTTCACAGGTGCTGCCGCCAGGCTCGGTCCGTGACCCGGTCCCTCCGTCCACGCCTGTGGCGCATCGCGGTGCTCAGCGGTGGCGTCGCGACGCTCGCGGGCGCGCTCGGATCCTGGATCCCGTCGTTCTGGGGCGACGAGGCGGCGAGCATCATGTCCGCCACGCGCACCTGGCCCGAGCTCTGGCGGCTGCTGCAGACCGTGGACGGCGTGCACGGCGCCTACTACGCGTTCCTGCACGTGTGGATCGGGCTGTTCGGCGCGAGCGAGTTCTCGGTCCGGCTGCCGAGCGCGATCGCCGTGGGCTTCCTGGCCGCGGGCACGGCGGTGCTCGCCGGGCGCCTCGGCGGTCCGCGGCTCGCCCTCATCGCCGGGCTCGTCGTCGCCGTGCTGCCGCGGACCACCCTGATGGCCGTCGAGGCCCGCTCGTACGCGATCGGATCCGCGATCGCCGTCTGGCTGACCGTGCTGCTCGTGCACCTGCTGACCCGGCGCCGACCGTGGTGGGCGTGGGCCGGGTACGCCGTCGGGCTCGCCGCGGGCGTCTACGTCTTCCTCTACCTCGCGCTGCTGCTCGTCGTGCACGGGTTGTACGTCGTGCTGCGGCACCGCCGCGCGCTCTGGCCGTGGGCGAGCTGGGCCGGGGTCGGGGTGGTGCTCGCGCTCCCGATCGTGGCGCTGGCCGCGGCCGAGCGGAACCAGATCGGCTTCCTCGCCCACCGCGACTACATCACGCCGCTCAACGTGCTCGCACTGCAGTGGTTCGACCCGGTCACCGCCTTCCCGTGCTGGGCGCTGATCGTGCTCGGCGTCGTCGCGCGGATCCGCAGCCGTCGTGGTGACCCGGACGGCGACCGGCTGGCCCTGCTCGCCGGGATCTGGCTCGTGCTGCCGACCGTCGCGGTGCTGCTCGGCAGCGCGCTGATCGCGCCGATGTACACCGTCCGGTACCTGTCGTTCTGCACCCCGGCGGCCGCGATCCTGATCGCCTTCGGCGTGCTCGCGCTGGTGCGCGGGCTCACTCGGCGCTCTCCTGCCCGCACCCGTCTCGTCACCGGGATCGCGGTCGCGGTGCTGCTCGCGGCGTTCGTGCCGGGGTGGATCGTGCAGCGCGGTCCGTACGCGAAGGACGACAGCGACTGGCGCGAGGCCGCCGCCTACCTGCACGCGCATGCCCGTGCGGGCGACGCCGTCGTGTTCGACGAGCGGCAGAAGCACTCGCAGAACCCGCGGCTGATCCTCGCCGTCCACCCGGCGGACTTCGCCGGACTGAAGGATCCGGCCCTGATCGCCGGCTTCCGCTCCCAGCCCGGACTGTGGGACAGGACGCGCCCCAACGCCTCGCTCACGGCCGCGGACCTCGGATCCGACGTCTGGGCTCTCGAGCGCGGACCCGCCGCCGCGGACTCCCCCGACGTCCGGCACCTCGAGTCTCTCGGCTACCGGGTCGTGTCCAGCCACCGCATCACCGTGACGACGCTGCTGCACCTCACCCCCGGTCGTTGAGCGAGCGCAGCGAGACGGAACGCTCCCCGATCACCGACCGTTCGCGGGCACCGGCACGTACATGACGACGGTGAGCCCGGTCGCGTCGGACGGCACCAGGCTGTGGTGCTCGAAGACCCGGCGCCCGTCCTCGGGGTGCAGGAACACCCGCTGCCGCGACGTGAAGCGCTCCACGGCGTGCTCGGCCCACTGCACCCGGAAGTCCTCGCTCGCCCCGAGCAGCCGCTCGATCAGCGCGCGGTGCCGGTCCGAACTCAGTCGCACTCCCGATTCGGCGCGGAACTCGGCGAGGAAGCGACGGCTCTCCTGATCCCAGTCCGGCAGCATCCGGCGCAGCCGCGGATCCGTGTAGATCAGCCAGAGCAGATTCCGATCGGCGGGATCCAGCCCCGCGATCGGCGCGTACAGGCGGGCGTACGGGGCGTTCCAGCCGACGATGGCCCACTCGCTGGCGACGACGAAGGCGGGGAACTCCAGGGCGTCGACGAGCCGCTGCAGGTGATCCGGGATCCGCTCCGCCTCCTCCGCCGGCGCGTCCTCGGCCGGCCCGGCGAGGCGCACGACGTAGTCGGTCTCGGCGGCGCTGAGCTGCAGCACCCGGGCCACCGCGCCCAGCACCTGCCGGGAGACGCCGATGTCGCGGCCCTGCTCGAGCCAGGTGAACCAGCTGGCGCTGACCCCGGCGAGCGCGGCGACCTCCTCGCGGCTGAGGCCGATGTCCCCCCGGCGCGCGGCCTGGGGCAGACCGAGCGCGGAACGGCTGGCGGCTCGGCGGCGGGAGGCCAGGAAGTCGCCCAGTTGCTCGCGGCGCGGGGTGCGCGGACGGATCATGAACAAACAGTACTCCGAGTACTAGTACAAACCCTCCTCGCCCGAGGGCTCCGCAGATCGATCCGACGGGTCCACAATTGTCTCCATGGTCGCTTATCGCTCTCGCACGGTCACCCACGGACGCAACATGGCCGGCGCCCGCGCCCTCTTCCGCGCCGCCGGCGTCGACGGCGCCGATCTCGGTCGCAAGCCGATCATCGCCGTGGCGAACTCGTTCACCGAGTTCGTGCCGGGGCACACCCACCTCGCCCCGGTCGGGCGCATCGTCTCCGAGGCGATCAGCGCGGCCGGCGGCATCCCCCGCGAGTTCAACACGATCGCCGTCGACGACGGCATCGCGATGGGCCACGGCGGCATGCTCTACTCGCTGCCCTCGCGCGACCTCATCGCCGACTCGGTCGAGTACATGGCGAACGCGCACTGCGCCGACGCCCTCGTCTGCATCTCGAACTGCGACAAGATCACCCCGGGCATGCTGCTCGCCGCGCTCCGCCTGAACATCCCGACGGTGTTCGTCTCGGGCGGCCCGATGGAGGCCGGCCGCGCCACCCTCGTCGACGGCACCGTGCGCTCGCTCGACCTCGTCGACGCGATCAGCGACGCCGTGAACGAGAAGATCTCCGACGCCGACATCCTGCGCATCGAGGAGTCGGCCTGCCCGACCTGCGGATCCTGCTCCGGAATGTTCACCGCGAACTCGATGAACTGCCTCACCGAGGCGATCGGCCTGTCCCTGCCGGGCAACGGCTCGGTGCTCGCGACGCACACCGCGCGCCGGGCGCTGTACGAGAAGGCCGGATCCCTCGTCGTCGACATCACCAAGCGCTACTACGACGAGGACGACGCGAGCGTGCTGCCGCTGAGCATCGCCACCCCCGCCGCGTTCGGCAACGCGATGGCGCTCGACATCGCGATGGGCGGATCGACGAACACGATCCTGCACCTGCTCGCTGCCGCGCACGAGGCCGGCGTCGAGTTCGGCCTCGCCGACATCGACGCCATCTCCCGCCGCGTGCCGTGCCTGGCGAAGGTCGCCCCGAACTCGGCCGGCGGCCGCACCTACTACATGGAGGACGTGCACCGCGCGGGCGGCATCCCGGCCCTGCTCGGCGAGCTGCGCCGCGGCGGCCTGCTCGACGACCAGGTGCACACCGTGCACGCCCCGACGCTCGGCGAGTGGCTGGACGAGTGGGACGTGCGCAGCGGATCCGCCTCGGCCGAGTCCGAGGACCTCTGGCACGCCGCCCCGGGCGGGCGCCGCTCGGCCACCGCGTTCTCGCAGTCCGAGCGCTGGGCCTCGCTCGACGTCGACGCCGAGGGCGGTTGCATCCGCGACGTCGCGCACGCGTACTCGAAGGACGGCGGCCTCGGCGTGCTGCACGGCAACATCGCCGAGAACGGCGCGGTCGTGAAGACCGCCGGTGTCGACGAGTCGATCTGGACGTTCTCCGGACCCGCCGTCGTCTGCGAGTCGCAGGACGAGGCGGTCGAGAAGATCCTGAACAAGCAGGTCAAGGAGGGCGACGTCGTCGTCATCCGCTACGAGGGCCCCAAGGGCGGCCCCGGCATGCAGGAGATGCTGTACCCGACGTCCTTCCTCAAGGGCCGCGGGCTCGGCAAGGCGTGCGCGCTCGTCACCGACGGGCGCTTCTCCGGCGGCACCTCAGGCCTGTCCATCGGCCACGTCTCCCCCGAGGCGGCGGCCGGCGGCGTGATCGCGCTCGTCGAGGACGGCGACATCGTGTCGATCGACATCCCCACCCGCAAGCTCGAACTCGACGTGCCGTGGGAGGAGCTGGAGCGCCGCCGCGAGCACCTCGAGGCGAACGGCGGCTACCGGCCGCGCAACCGCGTCCGCGAGGTGAGCGACGCGCTGCGCGCCTACGCGCACTTCGCCCAGTCCGCCGACAAGGGCGCGATCCGCGTCGTCCCGGAGTTGTAGTCCCCGGCCCCCAGCCCCGCGAGAAACCACTTCCCGCATGAGAAACCACGCCTGGCGTGATGTCTCATGCGGGAAGTGGTTTCTCACCCGCGGACGGCGGGGCGGGCGCGGGCCCCGGGCCCGGGCGCGGGCCCGCGGGTCAGACCGCCTCGGCCACCAGACGCGCGGCGAGCGTGCGCGCGAGCAGCACCTTGGCGGATCCGGATCCCGCGACGAGCGCGCGCATGCGCTCGGAGTAGCCGATGCAGTCGAGGAAGATCCACTCCACGCCCTCGGCGCGCAGCCTCTCCCCCGCGGCGACGAACGCCCCGTCCGGCGCGGTGTACGGATCCGCGACCGCGACCGTCGCGAGCAGACCGTGGTCCTCCCACCAGCGCTCGGCGATGGGACCCGCCTGCTCGGGCTCGGGCACGACGACGCCGAGCGGCCCGCCGCCGATGAGCGCCGCGGCCGCACCGCGGCCCAGCTGCTCGGCGGTGTACAGCGGCACGGCCGCGGTGAGCCCGGGAAGGTGCCCCGTGCACAGCAGCAGCACCGCGCCGGCGCCGTCCGCGACGACGCGGTCGATCGCGGCCTGCACCAGCGGCAGCATCCGCTCCTCGCCGAGCACGGCCATGCCGCCGCCGCGGAGCCGGGAGACGAGCACGCGCTCCCCCTCCGCCGGGGCGAGCGCGGCGATGCCATCGGCGTCGAGCTCGTCCAGGGCGCCGCGCTCGACGAGCTCGACGCCCGCGAGCAGCGGCGCGATGTCCGGGGTGACGTCGACCCGCGGCGCCTGCCCGATCGTGACCAGCCCGAGCACGCTCATGCGTCCACTCCGGCACCGACCGGCGCGGCGAGGCCCGCCTCGATGAGGGCACGGCGCGCGGCGCGGTCCTCGTGGGCGTCCGGATCCGGCACCGGCACGGCCGCGAGCAGCGCCTTCGTGTAGGGATCCTGCGGGGCGGCGAGCACCTCGGCGCACACGCCCGACTCGACGACCCTGCCCTTGTTCATCACGATGACGTCGTCGGCCATGAACTCGACCACGGCGATGTCGTGCGAGATGAAGAGGTAGCTGAGCCCGAGCTCGTCCTGCAGGTCCTTCATCAGGTTGAGCACTTGCGCCTGCACCGACACGTCGAGGGCGGAGACCGGCTCGTCGCACACCACGAGGCGGGGCTTGAGCATGAGCGCCCGGGCGATGCCGATGCGCTGGCGCTGGCCGCCGGAGAACTCGTGCGGGTAGCGGTCGGCGTGCGCGGCCTCGAGCCCGACGAGCTCGAGCATCTCGCCGACCCTGGCGCGCTGCTGCGCGGGCGTGAGGCGCTCGCGCAGCAGCAGGGGCTCGGCGAGCAGGCGGCCGACCGTCCAGCGCGGGTCGAGCGAGGCGTAGGTGTCCTGGAACACGATCTGCATGTGCGCGCGCTGCGCCCGCATCCGGGCGGGGCCGAGCCCGAGCAGGTCGACGCCGTCGTACATGACGCTGCCCGCCGTCGGCTCGGTCAGCCGCAGCACGCAGCGCCCGGTCGTGGACTTGCCGGATCCGGACTCGCCGACGATCGCGAGGGTCGTGCCCTCCTCCAGGTCGAAGTCGACACCGTCGACCGCGCGGAAGATCTCGCCGCGACGGCCGCCGCGCTGCGGATACTCCTTGACCAGTCCGCGGACGCTCAGCAGAGCGCTCATCCGAACACCTCCTCACCCAGGGTGGGAAGACGCAGCTTCCCGGCGTTGCGCGCCGGCATCGACTCGAGCAGCGCCTGCGTGTAGGCGTGCTGCGGCGCGTGGAAGATCTGGCGCACCCCGCCGGTCTCCAGGATCCGGCCGTGGCGCATCACCGCGACCCGCTGGCACGACTCCGCGACGACGCCGAGGTCGTGCGTGACGAGCAGCACCGCGGTGCCGTGGCTCTCCTGCAGCTGCAGGATCAGATCCAGGATCTGCGCCTGCGTGGTGACGTCGAGCGCGGTGGTCGGCTCATCGGCGATGAGCAGGTCGGGTTCGCACGACATCGCGATCGCGATCATGACGCGCTGCCGCATGCCGCCGGAGAGGTGGTGCGGGTAGGACGCCGCGACCTGCGCCGAGCGCTCGATCCCCACCATCTCCAGGAGTTCCCTGACCCGGTCGTCCGCGGCCTTGCGGCCGAGGCCCAGGTGCCGGCGCAGCGGCTCGCGGATCTGGAAGCCGACCGTGAACGCGGGGTTCAGCGCGGTCATCGGCTCCTGGAAGATCGTGCCGATCCGGTTGCCGCGGACCCTGCGCATGTCCTTCACGCTGATCCCCGCCATGTCCTCGCCGTCGAACAGGATCCGCCCGCCGTCCATCCGCACGGCGCGGGTGGGCAGCAGCCGGATGATCGACATCGCGGTCAGGCTCTTGCCCGAGCCGGACTCGCCGACGAGACCGAGGGTCTCGCCGCGGCCGATCTCGAAGCCGATCCCGTCCACGGGGAACGAGGTGCCCCGGCGGGCGTCCACCCGCACCCGGAGGTCCTCGACGCGAAGCAGCGCGGACATGTCAGACCTCGACGTTCCCGAGGGTCTGCAGGTGGCCGGCGCTGCCGTAGAGCGACGTCAGCCGGGCGAACTGCTCCTCGTCGAAGAAGGACAGGCTGCCGGCGCCGAAGTACTTCGCGGTCTCCACGGCGAAGCGGGCGGCGAGCTCGATGTCGACCTCGTGGCTCGCACCCGTGGCGCAGCCGGCGACCGGGACCGCGGTCGTGATCGCGACGCCCACGACGGGCGCCTCGGTGGCGACGGCCGGCTGCAGGATCGAGTTCAGGTGGTGCAGGTCGTTGCCGTACGGGGTGATGTCCTGCGTGGCGAGCGGGAAGACCACGGCCGAGCGGCCGGTCACGGTCTCGGCGACGCCGACGAGGTCCTCGCTCGGGCGGAGGATGTAGCCCTGCTTCACGGTCGGGGAGATGGCGATGCCGCGGTGGTTGATCGTGCGGTTGCCCTTCGTGGTGTCGATCGAGAGCACCGCGTCCATCGCCTCGTCGACCTCGTGCACGTTCATCGTGAGGATGTCGACCGGCGAGTCCATGAACGGGACCGGGTCGTGCGGCTGGGTGGGCGCCCACCCGGTGACGTGCGTGGTGACGACGACGTCGCCGGGCAGGACGTCACCGCGGGCGGCCATCTGCAGCAGCTTGGCGGCGGCGGCGAGCGCGGCGGCCGCGCCATCCCCGTCGGACACGTAGCCGATCAGCTCGGGGCGGGCGCCGACGCCGCCGAGGCGGCCGATGATGCCGAGGGTGCGCGCGGATCCGCCCGTGGAGCGGCCCGCGGATCCGGGCAGGAAGACGCGGACGAAGTCGGTGCTGCCCTTGTCGCCCTCCACCGCGGTCACGGTGATCTCGGCGTTCGGGGCGCCGAAGGCGCGCAGGTGCTCGGCGAGCAGCTCGCCGGAGGTGAGGGGCGAGTCGAGCAGGTCGACGACGTTCAGGACATGGTTCAGCATGGGGACGGATCTCTCTCAGAGGGCGGGAAGGTCGGCGTCGTCGCGCAGGCCCAGGTAGCGCAGGGCCGTGAGCGCGTACACCTTGGCGGCGAGCACCACGTCGCTGGCGCGGGCGCGCTCGTCGAAGCTGTGGATGGTCTTCAGGTCGGCGGGGCCGTACTGCAGCACGGGGATCCCGTGGCGGCGGAACGTGCGCGCGTCGGAGGAGGCCCACTGCAGCACGCCCTGGGCCTCGGGGTCGGAGAGCTCGCGCAGCGCCCCGACGAGGGTCTCGACGATCGGATCCGTCGGCGCGGTCCAGTTCGGCTCGCTCTGGAAGCCGATGGGCTCGATCTCGGCGTCGATGCCCTCCTCGGCCAGGATCTCCTCGGCCCGGGCGAGCACCTGGGCGCGGCTGAGGCCGATCGGCACGCGAGTGTCGAACTCGATCACGCAGGTGTCGGCGACGACGTTCGTCGAGGTGCCGCCGCGGATCGTGCCGACGTTGATCGTGACGTGCTCGAACACCTGGGCGACCTCGGGCGCGTAGCCCTCACGCTGGACGGCGAAGTGCTGCGAGTCGGCGATGAGCTGGCGCAGCTCGGCCGGGGCGTCGGGCACCATGTCCCAGAGTCGCTGCAGGGCGAGGATCGCACGGGCGCCGAGCAGGTTCGCGCTCACGCCGTGCACGGGCTGGAGGCTGCCGTGGCCCGGGATGCCGCGGACGGTCAGCCGGAACCAGTTGCTGCCCTTCTGCCCGATCGTGGGGTGGTCGCGCTCGGCGGGCTCGGCGATCACGCCACCGGTCGCGCCCTCGAGCACGCCCTGGCCGAGCAGCCAGTCCGCGCCGAGGCGGCCGCCGGTCTCCTCGTCCGGGACCGCGGCCAGCGAGATCCGGCCGCGCAGCGGCACGCCCAGGCGGTGCAGCAGCAGGTAGACGTGGATGAGGCCGGCGAGGCCCGCCTTCATGTCGCTCGCGCCGCGGCCGCGGAGCCAGCCGTCGACGACGTCGCCCGCGGTCGGCGGGAAGGTCCACCGCGAGACGTCCCCGATCGGGACGACGTCACTGTGGCCGGCGAAGACCAGATGGCGGTCCTCGCCCTTCTGGCCGCGGTGCGCGACCACGCTCACGCGGCCCTGACCGGCATCGAAGAGCTCCGGGTCCACGCCCCCGTCGCGCAGGAGACCCGCGATCACGCCGGCGATCTCGGTGCAGTCCCCGGGCGGGTTCTCGCTCGGGGTCCGGATGAGCAGGCCGGCGAGCGCCAGCAACTCGTCCTGCGAGTCATCGATCGCGGCGAGCAGCCGCTGCTCCCATTCGGCGGTGGTGGGCATGGTGTGTTCTCTCTCTTCGATGCCGGTCGGGCGACGGTCAGGACTTCTTGCTGAGCTGGAAGAACCGGATCAGGCCGTCGGGGTACGAGGTGTAGCCCTGGACGTCGCTGCGCTCGGCGACCGCGATGTTGTACTCGTACAGGTAGCCCCACGGCGAGTCGGCGTCGATCTGGTCCTGCATCTTCGCGTAGAGCGCGTTGCGCTTGGCCGCGTCCGGCTCGGTCGCCGCCTGCTTCCACTCGCTGTCCACCGACGGGTTGCTGTAGTTCATGTAGTTGCTCGACCCGGACGAGGTCATCAGCAGGCCGAGGTGGTAGCCGGGGTCGTTCACGAACGAGGTCCAGCGGCTGATGTACGACTGCACGTTCTTGCCGGCCAGGGCCTCGAGGAACTGGGCGCGCGCCATGTTGTGGATGTTCATGGTGACGCCGATCTTGGCGAGCTCGGCCTGGATCAGCACCGCGTCGTCGTTCCAGTCCGGGAAGCCGGATCCGAGCGTGAAGTCGAACGAGAAGCCGTTCGGGTAACCGGCCTCGGCGAGCAGCTGCTTGGCCTTGGTCAGGTCGTACTTGGCGGCGTAGTTCTTGTCCGTGAAGCCCGGGGTCGAGCTGGCGACCGAGGAGCGCATCGGGCTCGCCTGCCCCTGCATGACGTCGGAGGTGAGCTTGCTGTAGGGGATCGCGTAGGTGATCGCCTGGCGCACCTTGGGGTTGTCGAACGGGGCGATCTTGTTGTTCATCGCGAAGAACAGGATCTTGTTGCTCGGGCGGGAGTCGACGACGACGTCCTTGCCGTTCAGGCCCCTCAGGTCCTTCGGCGCGATCTCCAGGGCCATGTCGACCGATCCCTTCTGGATCAGCTGCAGGCGGTTGGAGGCGTCGCCGACGAACTTCATGTTCACGGTGCCGACGGCCGGCTTCCTGCCCCAGTACGACGTCGTCGCGGAGAGCTTGGCGGCGTTGGCCGGGTCGTAGCTGTCGATCTTGTACGGACCGGATCCGGCGGTGTTGGTGGCGAGCCAGGTGGCGCCGCCGTTCTTGTCGACCTGGTCCATGTCGATGATCGAGAACGAGTACATCGGGATGATCTGCAGGAACAGGTGGTTCGGCGCGGTGAGGGTGATCACGACGGTGCTGTCGTCCTTCGCCGTCACCGTGGCGATCCCGGCCATCTTGTAGAGGAAGCTCGCCGAGGCGGAGGCCTTGATGTGGTCGTAGCTGCGCACGACGTCCTTGGCGGTCAGCTTCTTGCCGTCCTGGAACGTGACGTCCTTGCGCAGGGTGAAGGTGTAGGTCGTGCTGGTGGCGTCGGCCTCCCACTTCTCCGCGATCATCGGCTTGATCGTCGCAGTGTCGGAGACCTGCTTGCCGTTCACGGTCTTCGTGCCGTAGGTGACCAGCTGGTCGTACGCGGCGAGCACCAGGGTGTCGCTCGTGCCGTCGTTCGCCTCGGCCGGGTCGAGGGTCTTGCCGCCCTCGGAGTACGCGATCGTGAGCGCCTGGTTCGCGGAGCCGGTGGCGGTGCCGCCCTTGTTCGCGTTGGCGTTCGCGTTTCCCGCGCAGCCGGCGGCGACGAGCATCACGCCGGTGGCGAGGGCGACCGCGGCGATCATCCTCATCTTCTTCATGGTGGGGGTGCCTTTCGTTGTGCTGTGATGCGCGTCGTCGCGCGGAGTCGTGCCACGGGACGTCCCGGCGGCCTCGTGAGTGCCGGGCGCCCCGCTTATCGGGCGGAGGTGCGGAGTCGGGGGTCGAGGGTGTCGCGCAGGCCGTCGCCGAGGAGGTTGAAGGCGAGGATCGACGAGGCGATCGCGAGCCCGGGGAAGAAGGTCATCCACCACTCCCCGGAGATGATGTAGCCGCGGCCGTCCGAGATCATCACGCCCCACTCGGCGAGCGGCGGCTGGGCGCCGAGGCCGATGAAGCTGAGCGCCGCGGCGGTGAGGATCGCGTAGCCCATGCCGAGCGCCGAGCGCACCATGATCGGGGCCATGCCGTTGGGCAGGATGTGCCGGAACAGGATCAGGGCGTCGCGGAGGCCGATCGCGTGGGATGCCTCGACGAACTCCCGCTCGCGCAGGGCGACGGTCTGGCCGTACATGATGCGGGCGAACTCGGGGATGCCGACGACGCCGACGGCGATCATCGCGGATCCGAGCCCCGGGCCCAGGGCGACGGCGAGCGCCATCGCGAGCAGCAGCGACGGGAACGCGAGGAGCATGTCCATGATCCGCATGAGGATCATCCCGATGGCGCCGCGCACGTAGCCGGCGATCGCACCGATCGGCAGCCCGACCACGAGCGACACGGCGACCGCGATGAGGCCGGTCCACAGCGACACCCGGGCGCCGGCGAGAACGCGGGCGAAGATGTCGCGGCCGAAGTTGTCGGTGCCGAACGGGTGCGCCCCGGTCGGCGGCGACAGCAGCGGGCCGACGCCGGTCTGGTTCGGCGCGTACGGCGATGCGAAGAGCGCGATCAGACCGCCGAGGGTCCAGAACAGGATGATCGCGATGCCGACGACGGCGGACGGGTTGCGCAGCAGCAGCGAGAGCGTCCCGGTGGCGGTCCGACGGGGGCGGAGTCGTGTGTCAAGCATTGCGCACCTTCGGGTCGAAGATCCCCTGGGAGAGGTCGACGAGCAGGTTCACGACGAGGAAGATGATCGCCGCGACCAGGGTCATCGCCTGCACCGGGGCGTAGTCGTTGGCCTTGATCGACTCGGTCACGTAGCCGCCGATCCCGGGCCAGCTGAAGATCGTCTCGGTGATCACCGCGCCGCCGAGGAGCTGACCGAGCTCGAGGCCGATGATCGTGATGATCGACGGGGCCGCGTTCTTCAGCGCGTGCCCGCCGATGACCCGGGCCGGGCTCATCCCCTTCGCCTCGGCGGTGCGGATGTAGTCCTGCCCCAGCACTTCGAGCATCGCCGAGCGGGTCATCCGGGAGATGATCGCGACGCCGCCGACGGACAGCACCATGGCCGGCCAGATCAGGTGCGAGAACGCGCTCGCGAAGGCCACGCCGTCGCCGGTGAGGATGCTGTCGATCAGGTACAGCCCCGTCACGTGGGTGGGCGGGTTGACCTCGTCGCCGATCCGGCCGATCGGCGCCGGCGCCCAGCCGAGCGTCCCGAAGAACAGCGAGATCACGAGCAGGCCGAGCCAGAACAGCGGCATGGAGACGCCGAGCAGCGAGATCACCCGGGTGAGGTGGTCGACGAGGCGGCCGCGCTTCATCGCGCTGAGGATGCCGAGCGGCACGCCGACGACGATCCCGATGAGCAGCGCCGCGAGCGCGAGCTCGACCGTCGCCGGGAACCGGGTGGCGAAGTCCTGTGCGACCGGGTGGCCGGTGTGCCATGCGTAGCCCAGGTCGCCGCGCAGGAGGCCGACGAAGTAGTCGCCGAACTGCTGCCAGAGGGGCTTGTCCAGGCCCATCTGCTCCCGGAGCTTGACCACGACGCTCTGGTCGGCGTTCTCCCCCGCGAGGGTGCGGGCCGGATCGCCGGGGAGGACCCGGGTGATCAGGAAGATGAGGACGACGACACCGAGCAGCGTGGGGATCATCGCGAGCACACGACGGACGACAGTCGGCATGGCTCTCCTCACTTCGATGGGGGGTGGTTTCCGCGCCGGATCGGCACGTAGCGACCACTATCTGCGATGTGAAATACTTGTGCAACTCAATCTCACTATTTGATCCGCGGGTGCACGGCGGGTCGGGAGGACCTGTTCATGGACAAGGGATCGGGGTCCCGTCCCCCGCTGCAGACGGTCGACCGCGCCCTCTCGGTGCTGCTGTCGTTCACCGGCCGGCGCAGCGAATGGGGCGTGCTGGAGCTCGCCGAGGAGTTCGATCTGGACAAGTCGACCGCGCAGCGCCTGCTCGCGACGCTCGCCGGGCGCGGCTTCCTGTCGGCGGATCCGTACACGCGTCGCTACCGGCTGGGCCCGGCGCTCTGGCGGATCGCCTCGGCCTGGGAGCGCCAGGGCGGCATGGCCGCGCTCGTCGAGCCCGTGCTCGCGGTGCTCGCCGAGGAGACCTCGCGCACGGCCGTGTTCGCGATCGGCGACGGGGCACACGTGCGCGCGGTCGCGGCGGTCGAGGGCGGCGGCGTGCCGATGCGCAACCATCCGCTCGTCGGCGAGCTGTACCCCGCGCACGCCGGCGCCACCTCGCGGGCCTACTTCGCGTTCCTCTCCGCCCAGCAGCGGCAGGCTCTGATGTACTCGCTGCCGCTGGCGCGCTTCAACGACCTCACGATCCACGACGCCACGCTCATCGAGCAGGCGATGTCGGAGGCGGCCACGTCCGGCTGGGCCTACTCGGACGGCGAGTACGACTTCGACACCCGGGCCGTCGCCGCACCGGTGTTCGTCGCCGGACGGCCGATCGGATCCGTCAGCATCGGCGAGCACAAGAGCGAGCGGCTCGGAGACATCCGCGCGCACAAGGACGCCGTGCTCCGCACCGCGCACGCGATCGGCCAGCTGCTCTCCCTCCGGGCCCCCAGCCCTGCACCGACCTCCACCCCTGCTTCCGCCCCCGAAAGGACCTCATGAACCTGCTGCTCATGTCCAACTCGTCCAACGCCGGATCCGGCTACCTCGCGCACGCCTGGGACGCGGTGCGCGAGGCGCTCGGCGGCGCGACGAGGCTCGTGTTCGTGCCCTACGCGCTCGCCGACCGCGACGCCTACACCGCCACGGCGCGCACGGCGTTCGCCGCGCAGGGCGTGACCGTGACGGGGGCGCACGAGTCCGGTGATCCGGTCGCGGCGGTCCGCGACGCGGAGGCCGTGTTCGTGGGCGGCGGCAACACGTTCCGGCTCCTGAAGACTGTGCGCGAGCTCGGCCTGATCGAGGCGCTCCGGGCTCACGCGGCGGCGGGCCGCCCCTACCTCGGCGCGAGCGCGGGCACGAACCTCGCCGCCGCGACGATCCGCACCACGAACGACATGCCGATCGTCGAGCCGGGCAGTTTCGACGCGCTGGGCCTGGTGCCGTTCCAGATCAACGCGCACTACCTCGATGCGGATCCGACCTCGACCCACGCCGGTGAGACCAGGGCGCAGCGCCTGGCCGAGTTCCACGAGGAGAACGACACGCCCGTGCTCGCCCTGCGCGAGGGCGCCTGGCTGCGTGTGCGCGACGGGCGCCGCACGATCGGCGGGACCGCGGTCACGCCCGGCCGCGGCCCGGCCGTGCTGTTCCGCCGGGGCGCCGAGGCCGTCGAGATCGACGGAGACGTGACGGAGCTCCTCCCGGCGTGAGCCCCGCCCCCGGCCCCCGGCCCTCGGCCCCCGGCCCTCGGCGCCGGCCCCCGGCCCCGGCCCCCGGCCCTCGGCCCCCGCGAGAAACCACTTCCCGCATGAGAAACCATGCCTGAAGTGTTGTCTCATGCGGGAAGTGGTTTCTCACCCGCGGACGGCGGGGTGGGGGGACGGCGGAGCGGACGGCGGGGTGGGGGCGGGGCGGACGGCGGGGTGGGGGGCGGACGGCGGAGCGGGGGCGGAGCGGACGGCGGAGCGGGGGCGGAGCGGACGGTGGGACGGCGGAGCGGACGGCGGTGCGGGGAGCGGCGCGAGCGGGTCAGGAGACCGCCGTCGAGTCGCGCACGATGAGCGTGCCGTGCTCGGGCTCCGGCACGTCCAGCTCCAGGTCGGGCTCGAGCTGGCGGAGAAGGGCGGCGGCCGCCTGACGCCCGAGCGCCTCGGGCTGCAGGTCGACCGCGGTGATGGTGGGCGCCGGGGCGCGCAGGCTCGCCGCGTCGGACCCGCAGACCACCGCGATGTCCTCGGGCACGCGGATCCCGCGCTCGACGAAGCGATCCACGATCGCGCGCGCGTGGTCGCTGGTCATGCAGTAGACGCCGTCCGGCCGCTCGGGCAGCGCGAGCAGCTCGTCGCCCGCGCGCACGGCCTCGGCCCGGTCGGCGCGCTCGGGGACCCGCAGCACGACCTCGGGCATCCCCTCGACCCGCATCCGCTCCCGGTAGCGCCGCTCGGTGAGCGCGTTCCACTCGATCGGGTCGGTCCCGAGCACGAGCGCCGGGCGCCGGACGCCCGCCTCCGCCAGGTGCGCGAGCACCCGATCCGTGATCAGCACGGTCGCGATGTCGATCGCGTGCGGATCCCGCGGGTCGTTCATGTCCTCGCCCACGAGCGTGTAGGGCGTGGCGCTCGAGCGCAGCACGGCGATCAGCGGATCGTCGTCGACCGGATCCGTGACGATGATGCCGTCGCACGCGTAGGCCGTCACCGGTGCGCCCTGCTCGGTCGGATCCGCGACCAGCATGAGCGCGTAGCCGTGCGCGAGGGAGGTGAGGGCTGCGGCTCCGGCGAACCTCGGGAAGTAGTCGACGTCGCCGACCGGCTGCGGCTCGGCCCCCACCGCGGGCCGCAGCACGAGGCCGATGACTCCGAGCCGGCTGCGGCGGAGCCCGCTCGCGACGACGTCGGGGTGGTAGCCGAGCTCGGTGGCCGCCGCCCGCACCCGCGCCTGCGTGCGCGGGTTCACGACGCCGTTGCCGGAGAACGTGTGGGACACCGTGGTCACCGAGACGCCGGCTCGGCGCGCCACGTCGCGAATGGTGGCCCGCTCTCTGCGCATAGGCAGATGATAGCCGCGGAATCCGCTTGCCCAAATCGTTTTGGGTATCTAGCGTGGCACATCGAGCGCGAACAAGGACGTCGCGCAACCCGAACTCTTGCACCCCCTGGAGGATCCCATGTCACAGGTGACACCCCCGGAGATCACGGAACCCGCCCCCGCGACCGCCGCCCCCGCACCCGCGGAGACCACGCCCCCGACCGAAGCCCCGGCCCTCACGCACCCGGAGCCGGGCGAGGCGACCATGCGCGTCGAGACGCACGGCATCGACTACATCCCGTCGAGCGAGCGGCACGGCCGTGCCCGCGACCTCTTCGCGGTGTGGGCGGCCCCGAACGTCAACTTCCTCGCGGTGGTGATCGGCGCGACCCTCATCGTGATGGGCCTGAACCTGTGGCAGGCGCTCGCGGCGATCGTCCTCGGCAACGTGTTCTCGATCATCACCGGCATCGTCGCGGCGTCCGGCCCCGCGGCCGGCACCCCGAGCGAGGTCATCACGCGTGCCATGTACGGCGTCCGCGGGAACCGGATCAACGTCGCGATCGCCGGCTGGCTGATCAGCGTGTGCTATCTCGCGATCAACTGGGCGGCGGCCACCACCGTCATGGTCGGCCTGCTCGGCCGCGTGGGGATCCCGTCCTCCGGATGGACCATCGCCGTCAGCGCGATCGTGATCGCCGCCGTCACCATGGCGATCAGCGTCTACGGCCACGGTCTCATCATGCGTCTCTACCAGCCGCTCGCGATCGTGCTCGCGGTGATCTTCGCGGTGATGGCGGTCTTCGTGGTCGGCGGCGCCCACTGGGGCTTCGCCCCGGCCAAGCCCCTCGGCGGCGTCGAGCTCGTCGCGATGATGGCCGCCGGCGTCGCGCTGGTCGCCTCCGCCCCGCTCTCCTACACGAACAGCGCCGACTTCGCCCGCTACCTGCCGGCCGCCACGCGCGTGCGCGACGTCGCCCTGTGGACCACCCTCGGCATGGTGGTGCCCGGAGTGCTCGCGACGTTCGTCGGCGTTCTCGCCGCGAGCGCGGTCGACATGAGCTCCCCCGAGGCCGGGCTGGAGAAGTTCCTGCCGGCGTGGTTCGCACCGATCTTCCTGATCTCGGTGATCATCGGCACGATCGCGAACAACGCCATGACCGCGTACAGCTCCGGCCTCGCGCTGCAGGCCGTGGGCATCCGGCTCCCGCGCTCGCGCACCGTCCTGCTCGACGGCACGGTCGGCGTGATCATGACTCTCGTCGCCCTGCTGGTGTGGAACTTCCTGGACAGCGTCTCGAACGCGCTGCAGCTGTCGGTGACGGTGCTCGGACCGGTGATGGGCGTGTACCTTGCCGACATGCTGTGGCGGCGCAACCGCTACGACGGCGTCGCGCTGAGCGACGAGGCGCGCGGCAGCCGGTTCTGGTTCTCGGGCGGCGTGCACGCCGCGGGCGCGGTCGCCGTGCTGGTCGGCATCCTCCTCTCCCTGCTCTGCAGCGCGACCCTGGTGTTCACCGGCCCGATCGCCGCGGCGATGGGCGGGATCGACCTCTCCGTGCCGGTCGGCATCGTGGTGCCGTTCGTCATCTACCTCGTGATGGTGCGCTCCTCGGCCCGCTCGCGGGCCTCGCTGTGACCGACGCCGTCCTCACCTCCGGAAAGGGAACCATGCGCACGATCCACTACCGCGGCGGAGCGATCTTCACCTCCGACACGGAGGCATGGGCCTCCTCGCTCATCGTCGAGGACGGCCGGATCCGCTACGTCGGCGACACCGCGACGGCCGACCGCCACGAGGTCGCCGAGGTGGTCGACCTCGGCGGGGCCCTGGTGATCCCCGGGGTCGTCGATGCGCACACGCACCTCGTCAGCCTCGGCGAGTCGCTCGCGCACGTCGACCTGCAGGACGCGGCGGATCTCGCCGAGGTGCAGGCGCGGCTGGCCGCGGCCGCTGCGGCGGATCCGGCCGCTCCGCGCATCATCGGGCGCAGCTGGCTGTTCTCCGCGCTCGACGGCCGGGCCCCGCACCGCGACATGATCGACGCGGTCGTCGCCGACCGCCCGGTGTACCTCAACGCGAACGACCACCACTCGGCGTGGGTGAACAGCGCCGCCCTCGCCGAGCTGGGCATCGACGACACGACGCCGGATCCGCTCGGCGGCACGATCGAGCGGGACGCGACCGGCGCCGCCACGGGCATGCTGCTCGAGAACGCGGTGTTCACGCTGGTGCGGGAGCGCGTGGACGCGCTCACCTCCGACGCGGAGCGGGAGGCGCAGCTCGAAGCCGCGTTCGCCAGCTACGTCGCCGTGGGCGTCTCCGCCGCGGTCGACATGGCGATGACCGAGCACGATCTGCGCGCACTCGTCGCCGTGCAGCAGCGCCGCGGGGGCACACTCCCGCTCCGCGTCGCGGCGCACTGGGCGGTGTACCGCACGGGCACGGCCGCCGGCGACCTCGCCGCGGTCGAGCGGGCGATCGAGCTCGCCCGCACCCACGACGGGCCCTGGCTCCGCATCGCCGGGATCAAGATCTTCGTGGACGGCGTGATCGACAGCTGCACGGCCGCGATGCGCGCGCCGTTCGCCGACGGATCCCAGCCCGAGGCGCTGTGGGACCTCCCCTCGCTCTCGGCCGTGGTGACCGCCGCCGACGCCGCAGGGCTCCAGGTCGCGATGCACGCGATCGGCGACGCGGCGTCGGCCCTCGCGCTCGACGCGCTCGACGCCGCGGTCGCCGAGAACGGTCCGCGCGCCGACCGCCGGCACCGCATCGAACACCTGGAGACCGTCGACGCTGCGACGCCGATCCGGCTCGCCCGGCTCGGCGTGGTGGCCTCGGTGCAGCCCGTGCACTGCGACCCCGCGATCCAGGACAACTGGCGCGCCGTCCTCGGCGACGACCGGATCGAGCGCGCCTACCCGTGGGGCGAGTTCGCCGAGGCCGGGGCCACGCTCGCGCTCGGCACGGATGCCCCGACGGCGCCATACGACCCGCTGCCGAATCTGTACATCGCCGCGACCCGCCGCTCCGCGTTCGACCCGGAGCTGCCGGCGAACGTCCCCGGCAACGCCATGGCGATCGCCGACGCCGTGCGCCGGGCGACCCGCGACGCCGCCTACGCCGCCCGCTGGGACGGCGAGCTCGGCGTGCTCCGCCCCGGCGCCTCGGCCGACTTCGCGGTCCTCGACACGGATCCGTTCCGCGATGGACCCGAGGCCTTCCTCGACGCACGGGTGACGCGCACGGTGATCGCCGGCGAGGTCGTGCACCAGGCCTGACCCTGCGTCCCACTTCCCGTCCGGTCGTTGAGCGAGGACGGAGCGGAGCGACGACCGAGACGAAACGCGGTGATCCTTCAGCGCGGACCGGGGTCGGTTCGTCAGGCGCAGGCGTTTCGTCTCGCTCCTCGCTGACGCTCGTGCTCGCTCAACGACCGGAAGACGCGGATCCGCTCAGCGCTCGTAGAGCAGGATCACGCTGCCGGCGCCGTCGATCCGGCGGGTCTCGTGGAATCCGAGCGCGGCCAGGTCGTCCAGACCCCAGGTGTCCTCGACGCCCTCGAACCTCAGCTCGACGACCCACACCCGCGAGACGCCGTCGAAACGGCCGAGCTCGGCGGCGTGCGGGATCCCGTAGGTCTGGTCGTACCAGGTGTACGACGTCGTGTAGTGCGTCCGCAGCAGCAGGTCGCGGGTGTCGCGGAACGCCGCAGGGTTCGTCTCCTTGGCGAGCCGGGTGCGCTGCGAGGGCCGGGCGCCGTCGTCGAACACGATCCCGTCGCCGGGGCGGGCGTTCTCCTGGATCCGCGCCTGGATGTCGTTCCAGTCCGACTCGTTCTTCGCATACGGCCCGCGCTGCAGGATCACCACCGGCACGGCGGCCGCGACCACCGCGACCACCGCGACCGCGGCGAGCCATCGCGGCCGCCCGAGCCGCGCCAGCCGGCGCACGGCGAGCGCGAGCACGATCGCCACCGCCGGAGCCGAGTACGTGCCGTATCGCGCCGTGTAGCCGGGGGCGAACGGACTCGCCGCGATGAGCAGGCCCATCGGGACGATCGTCCAGCTGAACGCGAGCGTGTCCAGCCGCAGGCCGAACGTCTCCCCGGAGCGCCGGGCCCGCACGATCTCGATCCCGAAGGCCACCGCGGCGACGACGACCAGCGCCCAGGCGACGACGGCGAACCACCACTCCTGGAACCACATCTCGACCAGCGCGCCCTGGGCGGTCAGCGGATCGCGCTCCCCGATGAACGCGATCTGGCGGCGCTGCAGGAAGCCGAACCAGGCGAGCGGCGACGCCAGGGCCAGCCCGGCCGCGGTGCTCACCGCCCAGGCCCGCCATCGCTGTCGCAGCGGGGCGGAGCAGAACACGGTCACCGCGAGGGCGCACACGAGAAGCGCGAAGTACAGGAACGTCCAGATCCCCGCGGTCAGGACGGCGGCGTAGGCGATCCACCATCCGCGCGCCCGCCCCTCCCGGCGGGCGATCTCGACGAGGATCGCGCAGGCGACGGCGGCGAACGCGGCGGCGAACGCGTACGAGCGCGCCTCCTCCCCGGCATACGTCAGCCGGGGCAGGAGCGCCGCGAACACGCCGGCGAGCACGGCGAACCGCAGCGAGCCGAACCGGCCGCAGAGCCAGACCACGGCGCTCGCACAGACCCCGATCGCGAGAGCGGACGGGAACCGGATCGAGAACGTGCTCGGCCCGAAGACGTCGACCCAGGCGTGCAGCCCGAGATAGTAGAGCCCGTGCACGGCGTCGACGTAGCCGAGCATGGGCCAGAGCGTGGAGAGCGGCCGTGTCGCCGACATCAGGCTGGCCGCCTCGTCGCCCCACAGCGAGGGGATCCAGGATCCGGCGGCGCTGGTCGCGACCGCGAGAACGCCCACGACGACGGCCCAGACACCCAGACGGCGCGGGTCCGCGACAGCGTCGCGGACCGCGGCGGTCCGGGACGAAGAGGCGACGCGGCCGGCGGAGGAGGTCACGGGCATCGAGCCTAATGCGCACGCCTTGGCGCTCGTTCCCAGCACCGCACGGGCTTAGCCGCCGCAAAGGCGGCTCAGAGGTTTCGTCCGGGCAGGGGCACCTATCCTTGATCGGTGGTCCTCTCCTTCCCCGTCCGGCGCGCACGCACGGCGGCTCATCGTCTGAAGCGCGCCGTCGACGCCGAACGCATCGCCTTCTGGCGTTCCCGCCCGGTCCGCTCCGATCAGGTGCTGTACGAGTCCTTCGCCGGCAACGGCGTCCTGTGCAACCCCGAGGCGATCTTCCGGCACCTGATCGACGACCCCGCCTACGCGCACCTGCGCCACATCTGGGTGATCGCCGACGACGCCGCCGTCGCCCGGTTCCGGGCCGAGTTCCAGGGGCACCCGCGGGTGTCGTTCGTGCGCCGCGGATCCGCCTCGTACAGGCAGGCGCTGGCCGTGAGCGGCTGGCTCGTCAACAACGCCACGTTCCCGAGCTGGTTCGGCAAGCGCGAGGGACAGGTGTACCTGAACACCTGGCACGGGACCCCGCTCAAGCTCATGGGCTTCGACATGCCCGACGGCGCGGTGCAGTCCGCCAACACACTGCGCAACTTCCTGATGTCGGACTACCTGCTGGCGGCGAACCCGTTCATGGCCGAGACCATGTACGAGAGCGCCTACCGGCTGACCAACGTCTACCCCGGCACGATCATCGAGGAGGGCTACCCGCGCATCGACCGGCAGCGCCTCGACGCCGCGGCCGAGGCCGCCGTGCGCGCCGAGCTCGAGGCGAGCGGGGTCGCACTCGACGGCAAGCCGATCGTGCTGTTCGCGCCGACCTGGCGCGGATCCTCGTTCGACGACCCCGAGGACAACGTCGACGAGCTCGCGGCCCACCTCGCCGCGCTGCAGGCGGGCGTCGGCGCGGAGCGCGTCGTCGTGCTGAAGACGCACCAGATCGTGCACGCGCATGCGGCGAACCGGCCGGAGCTGGCCCGTTCCCTGGCGCCGAACACGATCCCGACGAACGTGCTCCTCGGCATCGCGGACGGGCTCGTCACCGACTACTCCTCGATCTTCTTCGACTACCTCGCGACAGGCCGTCCGATCGCGTTCTTCACGCCCGATGCGGAGCTGTACTCGTCCGGCCGCGGCACCTACATGCCGCTGGACACGCTGCCCGGCCCGGTCCACGCCGACCCCGCCGAGGCCGGCCGCGCCCTCCGCGACCTCCTCGCCGCGGGGGCGGATCCGCATCCGCAGTACGCATCCTGGGCCGAGCGGTTCACCCCCTTCGAGGACGGCGGCGCCACCGCCCGCGTCGTCGACATCGTGTTCGGCGGGGCGCGGGACGGCTACCGCGCCCGCCCCTCGGCGAACGACGGCCGCAAGCGCCTGCTCGTCTACCTCGGCGGCATGAAGCCGAACGGCATCACCACGTCGGCCCTGAACCTGCTCGGCGCGCTGGACCACGAGAAGTACGACGTCACCGCCCTGCTGCCCAAACGCAAGCTGGCCGTCGACCCGATGACCCAGGCGCGGATCCCCGCGGAGGTGCGGCAGGTGTTCCGGATCGGCGGGATGAACGGATCCAAGGCCGTGCACCTGCGCCGTCGCATCGACGACTGGCGCAGCTCCCCCCGTCGCCCCGGCGAGGAGGCGTGGCACGAGCGGATGTGGAACGCCGAATGGATGCGCGTGCTCGGGCACTCCCACTACGACTGGGTGGCCGACTTCAGCGGCTACGGCCCGCTGTTCACGAGCCTGCTCCTGCACTCCGGCGCGGGCGGCGGCTCACCGACGAAGCATGCGATCTGGCTGCACAACGAGATGGTGGCCGACCGCGAGCGGATGATCGACGGCCGGGCGCGGATGAGGCGCAGCCTCGGCGCCGTGTTCTCGCTGTACGCCGAGTACGACCAGCTCGTGTCGGTGTCGCACCAGCTCACCGAGCTGAACCGGGTGGAGCTCGCCGAGTACGCCCCGGCCGACAGCTTCCGCACGGTCCGCAACTTCCCGGACGTCGAGCACGTGTCCCGGGGGATGCTCCGCCCGCTCGGCGAGCTCCTGGAGCCGGACGAGCCGGTCCCGGCGTGGTTCGACGCGATGCAGGCCGACGAGGGCGACCTGCGCTGGTTCGTCACGGTCGGCCGCCTCTCCCCGGAGAAGAACCACGCGCGGCTGATCCGCTCCTTCCTCACCGTGCGCGCGGCGCACCCCGAGGCCCGGCTGCTCATCATCGGCGGCGGTCCGCTGCACGAGCAGCTCGAGCAGCAGATCGCCGACGCCGGCGCCCAGGACGTCGCCTTCCTCACCGGCGCCCTGGGCAACCCGCACGCGCTGCTCGCGGCGTCGGACTGCTTCGTGCTCTCCAGCCTGTACGAGGGCCAGCCGATGGTGCTCCTCGAGGCCGCGATCTGCGGGCTGCCGATCGTGTCGACCTCGTTCGGATCCGTCTTCGGCGCGCTCCCGGAGGGATCCATCCGGATCGTGGATCAGGAGGACGATGCCCTCGCGGCCGGCATGACGGCGTTCCTGGACGGCGACGTGCCGCCGGCGACGCTCGACGTGGACCGGTACCGCGCCGACGTGATGGCCGAGCTCGAGGCGCTGCTCGAGGACTGAGCGCCGTCACGCCCGGGCGCATCGATCGGAAGTGCCCGGGCGCGCGTCCGCATGTGCAGCGAGGCCGGCCGCCCTCGTGCTGGTCGAGAGGCGGCCGGCCTGTTCGGCCTGCCGGTCGCGATCAGCTCGCGGAGCCGTCGTTCTTGCCGCGACGTGCCACCAGGGCGAGAACGAGGCCTGCGCCGAGGAGGAGGATCCCGCCGGCGATCGGCAGCATCGGGATCGTCCCACCGGTGCGGGCGAGGCTCGGGTCACCGAGGTACGACAGCAGGTCGCCGACCGTCGGCGGGTCCGGGATGACCAGCGGCGGGGTGGGCCCCGTGAGGGTGACGCTGTCCGTGGCGTCCGGCGCCCGGTCGCTGCTCGCGGTGGCGGTGTTCGTCACCGTCCGCTTCGCGACGTCGTCCGCGGTGAGCAGGTAGGCGGCCTTCGCGGTCACCTTCTCTCCGGGTGCGAGCACGCCGGGCTGTCCCGGCCAGGTGTAGACGATCGTCGACAGTCCGGGCAGCGGGTCGGCGATGACGACGTCCGTCAGCGTCACGTTGCCCGTGTTCTCGGCGGTGAAGCCGTAGTCCACGCGCATCCCCGCCTTCCAGTACCCGTCCGCGATCGCGCCGGTCTTCGTGAGCGTCAGCTTCGCGTCCGCGGGCAGCACGAGCGTGAACGTGGCCTGTGCCGTGACGGTGTTCTGCGCCGGGTCGATGCCCGTGGTCGTGGCGGTGTTGAGGACCTTGCTCGCGTCGACGTCGGCTTGGGTGAGGGTGTACCTCCCGGTCGCCGTCACCGTCTGCCCCGGGGCGAGCTCCCCCGGCGTTCCCGGCCACGTGAAGGTGAGCGGCGACAGGCCCGGCATCGGGTCGGTGATCGTGTCGTCGTGGAGCGTCACCGCGCCGAGGTTCGTCGCGGCGAGGCGGTACGTGACCGTGTCGCCGGCGCGGGGCGCGTGGCCGGTGTCGTCGAGCGTGCCCGTCTTCACCAGCTGCACGCCACTGTTCGCCGGGGTCGGCATGTGCACCGTGTCCTGCGCGGTCGGGTGCGTGCCGTCGGGTGCGTCCGAGGTCACCGTGGCGGTGTTCGTGACGCCCCGAAGCCCATCGACGTCCGCCTGCGTCACCGTGCGCGACGCGGTCGCGGTCGCGGCCTGTCCGGGAAGCAGCACTCCGGGGGCGCCCGGCCACGTGTACGTGATCCTGGTCAGGCCCGCGAGCGGGTCGGTGATCGTCACGTTCGTGAGCGTGGTGTTTCCCGCGTTCGTGACCGTGAACCCGTACCGGAGCTGGTCGCCCGCGTCGCCGCGCGTGCCCGGGTCGTAGGCGCCGGTCTTGTGGAGGGTGATCGCCGGGGTCCGGTTGATCAGGATCTCCGCCGAGTGCCGGTCGGTCGCGGTCGCACCGCCCAGGGTGGTGCCCTTCGCGGTCGCCGTGTTGTCGATCCTGCCGGCATCCACATCGGCCTGCGAGGCCGTGTATGTGGCAGTCGCGATCACCGACTGGCCCGGCGCGAGCACACCGGCTGCTCCCGGCCACGCTCCGAACGTGAGCGAGGACAGGCGGGGCATCGGGTCCGTGATGGTCACGTTCCGCAGCGTGAGGGCGCTCGTGTTCGTCACCGTGAACGTGTACGTGACCGGGTCACCCGCATCGCGCACGACGGATGCCGACTGCTTGTCGAGTGCGATCGTCGGGGTCGCGGTCCCGTCGATGGTGCGGGTCGCGGTCGCCTTCACGTTCGCGCCCGCCGGCGAGGTGCCGGTCGCGGTCGCCGTGTTCGTCCCCTTCGTGGCGTCCACATCGGCCTGGGACACCGTGTACGTCGCGGAAGCCGTCACCTTCTGCCCCGGCGCGAGCACGCCCGCGGCACCGGGCCACGCGTACGTGATCCCGGACAGGCCCGGGAGCGGGTCGGAGATCGCGACACCCGTCAGCGTGACGTTGCCCGTGTTCGAGGCGGCGAACGTGTAATGGACGGTGTCGCCGGCCTTCGTGAACGACGTCTCGAGCGAGTCCTTCGTCAGCGAGATCGCCGGGGCTTCACTGATGGTCACGGTCGCCGTGTGCTGGTCGGTCGCGGTGGCTCCTCGGTTGGTGGCGCCGGTGACGGTCGCAGTGTTGTCGATGCGGTGCGCGTCCACGTCCGCCTGGGTCGCGGTGTACGTCGCGGTGGCCGTGACCTTCTCCCCCGGCTTGAGCACACCGGTCGATCCCGGCCACGCGCGGTAGGTGATCGTCGACAGGCCCGGCAGCGGATCCGTGATCGTCACGTCGTTCAGCGTCAGCGGGCTCGTGTTCGTGACGGTGAAGTCGTAGGTCACGACGTCGCCCGCCCTGCTGACGATCGAGGCCGTCTGCTTGTCGAGCAGGATCGACTGCGTCGCGGTTCCGTTGATCGTCCGCGTCGCGGTGGCCGTCACGTCCGATCCGGCCGGGGGCGTGCCCGTCACAGAGGCGTTGTTGGTCACGGACGTCGCGTCCACGTCGGCCTGCGTGATCGTGTACGTCGCCGCCGCCGTCACCGTCTCACCGGGCGCCAGCGTACCCGCGGCGCCCGGCCACGAGTAGGTGATCAGACCGAGCCCCGGCCGCGGATCCGTGATCACGACGCCCGTCAGGGTCACGTTGCCGGTGTTCTGCGCGGCGAACGTGTAGTGGACCTGGTCCCCGGCCTTCGCGAACGCGGCCTCGACCGAGCCCTTCGTCATCCCGATCGCGGGCGCGGGCGTGATCGTCACGACGGCGGCGTGCTCGTCGGTCAGGGTCGCACCGCCGACGGTCGTTCCCGTCACGGTGGCGGTGTTGTCGATGCTGCCCCGGTTCACGTCCGCCTGTGTGGCCTTGTAGGTGGCGGTCGCCGTCACCGACTGCCCCGGTGCCAGCGTGCCCGCCGTCCCCGGCCAGGCGCCGAACGTGATCGGCGACAGGCCCGACAACGGGTCGGTGATCGAGACGTTCTGCAGGGTGAGCAGGCTCGTATTGGTGACGGTGAAGCTGTACGCCACCACGTCGCCGGCCCGGCTGACCGTGGAGGTCGTCCGCTTGTCGAGGAGGATCGACGGGGCGGCCGTACCGCTCACCGTGTGCGTGTCCCTGGCGGTGACGTCGGCGCCGGACGGGGTCTTCCCCCCGACCGTGGCGGTGTTCGTCACCTTCGTGGCATCCATGTCGGCCTGGGCGATCGTGTACGTCGCGGTCGCCGTGACGGTCTGTCCCGGCGCGAGCATGCCCGCAGTCCCGGACGGCCAGGTGCCGTAGGTCAAGGCGGACAGCCCGGGCAGCGGATCGGCGATCGCCACATTCTGCAGCGTCACGTCACCCGTGTTGGTCGACGAGAACGTGTAGCTGACCGTGTCGCCGACCTTCGAATACGTCGGCTGGGCGGTGCTCTTCGTGAGCGTGATCGCCGGGTTCGTCCTCACCGTGTCGGTGTCCGTCGCGGTCCCGGTGAACGTCGCGCTCGGGTTCGCGGGGTCGGGTGCGGTGACCATCGCGGTGTTCTTCAGCGTCGCGGAGGCGACGGTGGAGAGCACCGTCACCGTGACGGTGCGGGTCGCGGATCCGTCGCCGGGCATGTCCGGCAGCGCCCACGACAGGGTGCGGGTGCTGGCGTCGTAGGTGCCGCCGTCGGACGCGCTGACGAACTGCAGCCCGCCGGGGATGACGTCCGTGAGCCTCGCGCCGGTGAGCGTCTCGTAGAGGAGGGGGTTGTGCACCGGGATCCTGTACGTGAGCGTGTCCCCCGGCTTCGCCGTGGTCACGCCGTCGTCCTTGGCGACCCCGATGTCGCCCGCCGGAGGCGCGGCAGTGGCCGACATCGTCGCGTCGTTGTTGGCGAGGTTCCCGTCATAGAGACGACCGGAGACATGCGCTGCCGAGGTGAACGTCGACACCGTCGAAACGACCGGCACGTCGAGCTGCTGCGGGACGCCCTTCAACAGCGGGCTGTCGGGGGTGCAGGTGAGCGTGGAAGGGCCTACAGCCGTGCCGTACTGCGGGTTGCCGTTCGCGTCCGCCCCGGTGCACCGCCATCCGGAGAACTGCAGCGAGGTGGCCGACAGCCCCGCCGGGATCGTCACTGTGACGTTCCCCTGGGTGGATGCGGCACCGCCGTTGTTGACGACGGTCCAGGGGAGGATCCCGGGGCGCCCGATCTGCAGCAGTGGGGTCCCCGCGGTGATGGCGAGATCCGTCTCCTCGATCGACGCGCACACCGGCGCCGGCTCGGACACGTTCGACAGGCCGGTGACCCGCACGGCCAGCGAGTTGCAGCCGACCGCGCCGTTGCCGGGGCTGTTCAGCACCGCGGTGCTGTACTGCATCGAGATGTACTGGCCGGGCGCGAGCGTGCCCGCACGGCTGATCCGGATCGCCTGCGCGCCGAGGGCGCTGCCCTGCCAATCGTTCGCGCAGTTCGCCACGTTCGGGTTCACCTCAGGGCGACACGGCTGTGTCGAGGCGGAGTAGCTCACGCTCGGTGAGCCGAGGAGGTTCGACACCGAATCGACGTTCTCGGTGAGGGTGCTCCCTCGGGGAGTGCCGGACGTGGCGTCGCTCGTCCCGGTGTCACCCGGGTACGGGAGGATGTCGTACCCGACGGCATCGCTGAGATCGGTGTTGCCGGTGTTCGTGACCGTCAACCGGTAACGGATGCTCGTCGAGTTGGGCGGCACCCCCACCCGGTTGTTCGGGTCCGCGAACCACTGGCAGCCGTCCAGCTTCGATGCGTCCGGGAGGCAGATCTCCTTCAGAACCTGCATCGCGGCGACGGCGGCGACGGGCACCCCCGTGACAGCCGGAGCCTCACTGAACCGCGTCGTCGCGGCGTTGCCGTCGATATCCGGGGTGTCCGTGAATTCATGGGTGAAGGTGTCCGCCGGCTGCAGTGTCCCCGTGTTCGTGATGAAGCCGCGCGGGACTCCGACGGCACCGGCCGCGACGGAGGTGCTGGGCCGTGCGATCACCGACATGTTCGGCAGCGTGGTGTTCTTGCCGAAACTCGTCCCCGCCGGCCAGGTGGCGACGACGACCTGCCGGTCGACGCCGGCGATGGTCACCGTGCGATAGCCGAAGGTGACGCCGGGCGGGACGGACCCGACGGGGAACGAGGCCGAACCCGGGGTGATGTTCCACCCGGCCGGCGCCATCAGCACATATTCGGGAGTGATATCCCTGGTCAGCGGCACCTGCGCCGTGGACCCGCCCAGCGTGAAGGTCACATCCGTCGTGGTGGTCGCCTGGGTGGCTCCCCCCGCGACGGTGGGTGGGCCGAGCGTCGCCGTCATCACGGGGTTCGAACCCACGAGATGCACGCTGAAGGTATTCGCGGCTGTCAGATTCGGAACGCTCGGGTTCCGATAGTCGAGAGAGCCCGTGAACGTGTTCGAGTGGGTCGAGTTCGGCGTCGCGGTCGGGCCGACAGAACCGACCATGCTCACGATGAAGCTGTTCCAACCCCCGTCCGCCGGTGTCGTCGACCCTCCCGTGATCGCGGTCACCGTCGTGGCCGTGTACGAGGCGATCCGCCGGCCGGCGGGCGCGTTGTAGACGGTGACGTTCGACTTCGTCTCCACGGTGCCGTCGTCCAACGTGACCTGGAAGTCGGACGGGATGCCCCCGCAGCAGCCACCGGCGCTGGACCACGTCAAGGCTTGAAGCTGAGTGATCGGAATCTCCGGGTCGTCCAGGGTCGTATCCGTGATGGTCGCGATCGCGGGCGCATTGCCCGAGTTGACGACCCACGCGTTCCACCAGAACGAGGTCGGCGAGGTGGGGATGGTGAGGTCGACCGATCCGGACGGATGATCGTTGTTGTTCCCGCCGACGACCCCGCCGGGCACGTCGGCGGACATGTAGCCGCCCTTCCACGCGCTGATCCGGCCGAACGGGGCTATCAGCGTCACCGCGCCAGAGGTCGACCCGAGAACCGTATCGGGGAACTCCGAGTGGCCCGGCCACTGCATCACGGCGGATGCGGTGTTGATGCGGCGCATGGTCGGGTTGGTCGCATCCGGCGTCACCCTGTACCGATACGCGACCGTGAACGTCGTCCGATAGGTCTGCTCCCTGATCTGATTCGACGGCGCCAGCGTCGGCGAGGTCACCGTGGACGTCACGAACCGGAAGCCCGCCGGCGCATTCGCCGTGCCTGTCGACGTCCCCGACCGGGTCGTCGTGCCGTCTGTCGCGGTCCAGGTGATCGTCGACCCCGCCGGGGCGGCGATCTGGTAGACGGGCAGATCCGGAAGATCGAGTGTGTTGTCTGTGATCACCGCAACGCCGGGGATGTTGGCCGTGTTGGCGACCGTGACGTGCCACTCCTTGTCGTTCTCCCCGCTCGCCGGGATGACGACGGTCGCGTCAGCGGTGGCCGGACGCGCGGACCCGTCATAGGTCGACTGCTTGGGGTCCAGCTCCGCACGCGGGAACGGGCTGGTGCACTTGATCGGGAACGGTCCGTACGCCGGCAACGGCGCCGTTCCGGTCGCACCCGGCACACCCGGCATGCTGATGTACGTCGCGTCCACCCGACCGGTCGGACCGTTGAACGACGTCGTGAAATCGCACGTCTGCCCCGCCGGTGCGATGTTCGCCGCGGGGAACGTGATCGTCACGTTGCGGGGGTTCCCCGCCCAGCCGGTGAACGTCCACAAGGCGCCGGGGTTGGCGGCGGTCCACGCCGGGCTGTTCCAGGTCAGGATCAGACCCGTGGACACGCTCCCGGTGACGGTCGGGTTGTCATCGGCCGACACCAGCACCGCCCCGGGCGGGAGCTGATGTGTCACCGTCCAGGCCGACGAGCAGATGTTGTCGTACGTGAAGTTGTTGGTGTCGCTCCGGCAGCCTGTCGTCATGCGGATCTGATAGGTGATGTTGGTGTCGGTCGTGAAGAAACCCGACGACGGGATCCCGAGATTCTGCAGGGCGATCGTCGGCGTGGAGCCCGCGACGTGCCAGGTCACGGGCACCGTCGTCGCGTCGTGGACCACGGACGCGGTGTCGGCGTTTCCGTGCACGGTCTGCGCGATAGGGAACCCGTCCGGGAAGAGGGCATAGGGGAACGACGTGGGCCACCCCTGGTTGAGGGCCGGCCAGCCGTACTCGAGCGTGAACTGCCCCGACGCGCCGGAGGCCAGGTTGCCGAGGGTGACCGTCCAGCCATTGGCGTCGTCACCGGTGACCGTTCCACCGGACAGCGGCGGCGTGAACCCGGTCTTGTACAGCAGCCGGTACGTGTTGTCGTTGGGGTCCAGCTGCGTCGGATCGAACTTCACCGTCGCGTTCGTGCAGTCGCTGGTCACGCAGGAGAAGTCCACCCGGAACGCGATCCTGCGGGGCGACTGAGACGACGTCACCGAGGTGATCGGGTTGCCTGTCGAGGCGTCGACGGCGACGACGCTCACGAGCAGCTGGGCGCTGCCGGCCGCCTGCGCGGTCAGACCCTCGCCGACGACGAGTCCGAGGGCCAGCAGCGGCGCCACGATCGCCGCGAGGACTGCGCGAACCTTCGTGCGCATCCTCTCCCCCGTCGTGCCCGACCTCCGTACCACGATGCCGCGACCGCGCATGCCGTTCCCCCGATGCCCCCGTCGGTGTCCGCGGATCATCCGTGCGACCGACAACTCCTAATCGCTTGCGATCCTAGAGGTATACCAACATCTCGGCATCCTGCACGAACCGGGAGCACGCCGTGCTCGTCGCCGCAGCGCGCCCGTGATGGTGCGGAACGGCTGAAGGACGCCCTGGCGGTGAGTGTCCCGTCAGTTCACGGGATCCGGCCCTCGACCCCTCCTGCGGGGTTAGCATCGCGGTGTACGAGAGCGCAGGACGGATCCGGATCGCGCCAGTCCGCGTCGGCCGGGCCCGTGAGGAGTTCCTCGAGGAGGAGCGATCATGAGGACACGACCGCAGTTGCCCGGAGCGGCATCCACGACGCACTCGGAGTGGGGATCCGGCCGCCCGCGTCTGCTCATCACGGCGGACGACACCCACGTCCTGCAGGAGATCACGGCGGATGTGACCCGGATCGGATCGTCCGAGGAGTGCGACATCCGCCTGCCCGGCATCTCCCCCGTGCACGCGATCATCCGGCACGACGGGCACGACGACTACGACCTCGAGATGCTCGGCCCCGGCGAGACCAGCGCGAACATCCGCAAGTCCGCGGCCGAGGAGGGCAGGACCGTCGAGGTGCTGCACACCGGAGCCCGGTTCACCGCCGGCGGCTGGCGCTTCGTGTTCGTGCGGGACGAGTTCGCCGACCACGGCCGTCCGTACGGCGGGCGCCTCGGCGGCGAAGGCGCGCATCAGCAGATGCAGCCTCCGCGCCCGGACTACGAGCAGGAGGGCCACCACGGCTCCGAGATCGCCGGGGCCGACCCGGAGCACGTCCCGAGCCGCGGCGAGGACATCCCCGTCGACTGACGCTCCCCGTCCGGGCGGTCAGGACTCCGAGGGCTGCAACGGCAGCTCGGGTCCGTGGTTCCAGGCGAGGATCGCAGGTTGCTCGCGCGCGAAGCCGAGCACCGAGACGGACCCGGCGTCCAGGGTGATCGCGGCGCCGAAGCGCGGGGCCGCGCGGAGGAACACGGCGGTGAGGATCCGCAGGTAGTGCCCGTGCGCGATCAGCGCGACGTCGCCCTCCGCCATCGCCGGCAGCACCCGGGTGAGCACCCGCGACGCCCGCGCGGCGACCTCCTCGACGGTCTCGCCCGGGGTCTCGCCGCGGATCACGCCGTGCGTGAAGGCGCTCCAGTTGTAACCGAGCTCGGCGCGGATGTCCTTGGTCGTGCGCCCCTCGTACCCGCCGTAGTCCCATTCGACCAGGAGCGGGTCGACCTCGGCGTCGAGACCGGCGAGCTCCGCGGTGCGCCGGGCGCGCTGCAGCGGCGAGGTCAGGATCAGCCGGAAGTCGTATCCGGTGACGAGCGAGCCGGCGAGGCGTGCCAGCTCCTCCCCGCGCGCGGTGAGCGGGACGTCGGTGCGGCCGGTGTGCCGGCCCGACCGGGACCACTCGGTCTCGCCGTGGCGCAGCAGCACGAGCTTGCCCTGAGGGTTGTCGGGGGCCGGGCGGTCGGGCAGCGGGTCGGCGACGGGCTGTTCGGGGTTCTCCACGCCGCCACGGTACGCCCTCCCGCTTCTGCGGTCCGCGCCCGTGTCGCGGTCCGCCGTCATCGGTACTCGGGGTTCGCGTCGTAGCCCCAGCGCTCGCCGTCCTTCCAGGCCTGGCGCAGGTTCCCGTACGCGGGGATGCCACCGGCGTCCTTGAGCCGCCGGGCGGTGTGCAGCAGGTTCCAGGTCATGAACGTCGTGTTGCGGTTGGTGAAGTCGCTCTCCGGCCCGCCGGATCCCGGATCCAGATAGCTCGGCCCCGGCCCGATCGCCCCGATCCAGCCCGCGTCCGCGGCCGGAGGGATGGTGAACCCGATGTGCTGCAGGCTGTACAGGATGGACATGGCGCAGTGCTTCACGCCGTCCTCGTTGCCGGTGATGAGCGCCCCGCCCACCTTGCCGTAGTAGATGTACTGACCCTTCTCGTTGAACAGGCCGCTCATCGAGTACAGCCGTTCGATGAGCTTGCGCGTGATCGACGCGTTGTCGCCGAGCCAGATGGGCCCGCCGACCACGAGGATGTCCGCCGCGTCGATCGAAGGCCAGATCTCGTCCGGCCACGCGTCGGTCGCCCAGCCGTGCTCGCGCATGTCCGGATACACGCCGGTCGCCACGTCGTGATCGACGAAGCGGAAGTTCTGCACCGTGACGCCCTGTGCGCGCATCAGGGCGATGCTGCGGTCCATCAGCCCCTGGGTGTTGCTGATCTCCGGACTGCGCTTCAGGGTGCAGTTGATGAACACGGCCCGCAGGTCGTCGTAGGTCGCCGGTGGGCGCGTCTCGTGTGCCATGACGGGAGCGTACGCCCGCCGCGCCGGATCCGTCTGCCCGCCGGCCTATCCTGCCTCGTCACCCCGCAGCAGGACCCGACCGGCGACGACGGACGAGCCAGGGCGCGCGGAGCCGGATCACGTCGTCCAGAGTCCTGCCGTGCCGCCACTCGCGCACCGTCAGCCAGATGATCACGACGTCGAGCACGGTCAGCAGCAGCACGCCGACGGAGAACTTCAGCACGAGGTCGACGATCTGGATGATCAGGAGCACGCCGAGCGCGCCGACCGCCCACGGGTAGATCCGGCGGGATCCGAGCACGAGGGCCACCACGATCGCCACCTTCACCGCGCCGTGGATCACGAGGTAGATGCCCGCGATCAGCAGCGCACCCGCGCTCAGCCGCGACGACAGGTGCAGGATCAGGTTCGCGATCAGATCGTGCGGATCCTCCGCGAGCTCGCCCGCGGTGAGCGCATGCGCCAGCGCCGCGAGCTGCAGCTTGCTGATGAACAGCGCCGGAATCCCCACGACCAGCTCGAACAGCCCGTCGAGCGCCTTGAAGAACACGCCGACCAGGAACACCCAGTCCAGCACCAGCTCCCGGTGCGCCGCGGAACGGAACCACTTCATGATCCGACTCTGACAGAGCCACGCGCGGAACGCACTGCCGAGATGCGGACGGCGACGAAAGAGGCCCCGAGCGAACTGGCAACTCGCGCGGCCAGTTCATACCGCAACTCGACGGGCCTGCCATGACGAAGCCTGCACGCCGGCTGCGGGCCGAAGAAGTCGCCGGCATCGTCGAAGGGGCACGACTCGATGTCGTCGAGCGCCCTACGCTTGAGTCGTGAGCACAGTTCCCGCGTCGCAGGTGGCCGGCGACGGATCAGCCTCAGGCGACAGGAGTCGGATGGTCGCGCTCTTGCTCACGCAGTTCTTCGCGGGCGGGCTCGTCTTGTTCGTCGCCGCGCTTCTGGTGATCTCCGAGACTGCACAGAGTTCCTATGACGGAGGCACGTCGGCAATCGGATGGGCGATCACAGCCGTGACAGGTGCGCTCGCGTCCATGATCGTCGCCCTCGCGGTCGGCGTGCCCCTTCGAATCGTTTCTACGTTGACGAAATGGTGGCTGCGCAACGGCGAGGTGACGCTCGCAGGCGCGCTCGTGGGCGCGGCAGCCTGCTGGTTTGTTGTGGCCACGTCACCTGTCGAAACCCTCGTCGACAACTTGGGCACCTACACGACACACCTTCCCAATCCCTGGGCGTTGGGCGCAGCATGGGCGTTGTTCACGCTCTCGATAGCCCACTTCGTCTGGCCTGCACGATGGAAGCGACACGCACGGCGATGACCCTCAGCGCTCCGCTGAGCGGCGTGGTCATCGGGCCCCGGGGACCGGGAACTCTTCGCCTTCGGCGGTCACCGCGTGGGATGCCCTTCCTCATGGAAGTCTGCTGTCTCTACCGCAGCGCGATCACGCGGCGACGTACTCCTGTCGGACTCTGCCGTCGGTGGCGAGTTCGATGTAGCCGAAGTCGTGGTCGGAGTTGAGAATCACGGCGTCGTTGGCGACCGCGTACGCGGCGATCAGGCAATCGAGCGCGGCGGCGGCGCGGGTGAGCCCCTTGTCCCAGAGAGCCTGCTGGATGTCGAGGGCGCCCTGCTCGTCGGGATGTTCCCAGGCCGGCAGCAGCTGTTCCATGTCCTCGCGCAGTGCGGCATACTCGCGTGGATTCCGCGCGGAGTGGCAGTACTCGAGCACCTGCGGCGGGCAGGTGATGATCAGGTGGTTGGGTGAGAGCTCGCGGAGTCTGTCAGCGATCGCCGTGCTCCCGCCGGCCTTCTGCCAGATGCTGTTATCGACGAGGTACGTCGTCATTCGTGGGCAATCGAAGGCGGGATCGTCGGAGCGTCGATCTGGTCGGGCGTGAAGTGACGCCCGATGATGCGCTCGACGGCGGCCGGCTGCCGGCGGACCGCGATGAGGGTCCGCAGCGCAAGGTCCACGGTCTCCCGATTGGAGGTCGTACCGGCGAGCTTCTTCGCCTGCTTGAGTTCGTCTGGGTCGATGTCGATAGACGTGACGGTCATCACCCCTCCTTCGATCGTTTGTATATGCAATTATATAAGACGAGCCGGGCGAGTTGAACCGTCTGTGGGTGACGCCGGTGACGTCCTGGCCTGCCCGGTCCCGGACCCAGAGGGCCATCTCCAGCGCGTCCAACGGCAACTCCGTCGGTATGCGGGACGTCGTCCGCCAGCCCACCATGCGCCGCGAGTAGACGTCGGTGACCAACGCGGTGAACGCCATCCCCGACCAGGTCGGCCCCACTGTCCTGAGGCACGCACTGCCGAGATGCGGACGGCGACGAAAGAGGCCCCGAGCATCTGCTCGGGGCCTCTTGTTCTCGGTGGACCCAGGGGGATTCGAACCCCCGACCTCTTCATTGCGAACGAAGCGCGCTACCAACTGCGCCATGGGCCCGTGAACCTGATCAGCCTAGCACGGCGGTGCACGGCGTCCGGTCATCGGCGGGCGCCGACCGGCCCGCCGGGCGTGTCGGATCCGCTCAGCCCGCGGCGCGCTGGGCGAGCAGCCGCCGCACGTGCGCCTCGATCTCGGCGTCGTCGACGTAGCCCATCCGCGCGTACGGCGACGCCTCGGCCGCGGCCGGAGCGGGCAGCTCGACCGGGGCCGGCGGGGCCATCCGCTCGGCACGGCGCTGCAGTTCGGCGGCGCGGGCGGCCGCGCGGGCGAGGGTCTGCGCGTCGATGGTGGCCCGCGCGGCGTGGGCACGGGATCCGGCGACGGAGACGAGGGGCTCGGGGAGCGTGCGCGGCGACCAGGTGCGCGGGCCCTGGTCGTGCAGCTCGGGCGCCGCGGCGGCCTCGACGACCGGCTCGGCGACCACGGCCGATGCCGGCGCGGCACGGCGGGCGGCGCGCGCGGCGACCGAGGCCATCCGCTGCAGCGTGAGCGCGGCGAGCACCATCACGGAGCCGCCGGCCCAGAGCAGAACCGACGTGCCGGCGGTCAGCTGCTGCCAGACGCCGACGCCGATCGCGCCGAGCGCGAGAACGAACAGGATCGTGGCGACGAGGCGGGTGCGCCGACGCGCACGGGCGCGCCGGAAGGCCGGATCCGCATGCGTCGCGGCCAGCTGTTCGCGCAGGCGCTGCAGATCGGCCTGCTTGCGGTCGGCCTGCAGCCGCTTGGCGAGACGCTGCTGGGCGTGCGCGGTGCGCGCGGTCAGCTCGAGCCGCACCTCCCGCGGCGCCTCGCTCGACTCGGCGAGCACCCGCAGTGCGCGATTCAAGCGCAGGGCGTTGCGCTCGGCCGCGTCGTACTGGTGCTGACCACGCCAGGACGGCAGGAAGTACAGCAGCCACAGCAGCGCGGCGACGAGGACGATCACTCCCCCGCTCAGCACCGGCCCGTTCATGCCCTCCACGGTATGCGACGGCCCGCCGGAGGCCCGGCCGACACGCGCAGGCCGTGCCGTCGATTCGCGCACGCGAGCGCCTTTCCGCGCACGCGAGCGCCGGTGTCCGTGCACCCGAGTAGGGTCGCCTCGTGGCCTCGTTCACCCCGTTGCAGAGACTCGTCATCGCGGTCGCGGTGCTCGCGTCGTTCGTGACGTTCCTCGACGGCACGGTGGTCACGGTCGCCCTGCCGGCGCTCAGCCGTGAGCTGGGCGGCGGGATCACCACTCAGCAGTGGGCCGTCGACTCGTATCTGATCACGCTGAGCTCGCTGATCCTGCTGGCCGGATCCGTCTCCGACGCGTACGGCCGCGTGCTCGTCATGCGGATCGGGCTGATCGCGTTCGGCGTGGCATCGGTCGCGGTCGCCGCCGCACCCGACCCGCTGATCCTCATCATCGCGCGAGCGCTGCAGGGCGCCGCCGGCGCACTGCTCGTACCGAGCTCGCTCGCGCTGATCACCGCCGTGATGCGCGGCGAGGTGCAGTCCAGGGCGATCGGGGTGTGGACCGCGTTCACGACCGCGGCGCAGCTCGTCGGGCCGCTGCTCGGCGGGCTGTTCGTCGACTTCCTGTCCTGGCGGTTCGTGTTCCTCATCAACGTGCTGCCGATCGGCGTGAACCTCGTGCTGCTCGCCCGGCTTCGCCTGTCCGAGGCTCCGCACGACGCCCGGGTGGACTGGCTGGGCGGCGCCCTGTGCGCGCTCGGGCTCGGCGGGGTCGTCTACGCGCTCATCGAGCAGCCGCACCAGGGCTGGTCCTCCCCCGCGATCCTGATCACCGGCATCGGCGGCGCCGTGCTGCTGGTCGTGTTCCTGCTCCGCCAGCGTCGGCCGCGGCCGCTCCTGCCGCTGTCCCTGTTCCGGGTGCGCAACTTCGCCTGGGGCAACGCCGCCACGCTCTTCGTCTACGCCGCACTGTCTCTGAACGGCTTCGTGATCGGCGTCTACCTGCAGCAGGGCGCGGGCCTCAAGGCGACCGAGGCGGGGCTCGCGAGCCTTCCGATCACGATCCTGATGATCCTGCTCAGCCCGCGCGCGGGGCGCGCGGCGGGCAGGTTCGGCCCGCGGATCTTCATGGCCGCGGGGCCGATCGTCATGGCCGCCGCGGCGCTCCTGCTGCTGCTCGTCTCCCCGCAGTTCGACTACTGGTGGCAGGTGCTGCCGGCGATGATCGTGTTCGGGATCGGCCTGTCGCTGACCGTGGCACCGCTCACGTCCGCGATCCTCGGATCGATCGACGAGAGCCGCTCCGGGATCGCCTCGGCGGTGAACAACGCGGTCGCCCGCGTCGCCGGACTGCTCGTCGTCGCGATGCTCTCGACGATCGTCGGTGGGACGCTCGACCTCGGCGGCTTCCACGACGCCGCACGGGTGACCGCCGCCCTGATGGCGATCGGCGGCGTGCTGTCCTGGATCGGCATCCGCCGGCCCGCTCCGGAACCGGTCGCCGAACAGGATCCGGATCCGGTCCCCGACCCGGCCGACGGCTGACGGCGACGCGACGCCGGGCCCTCAGCCCTGGACGTCCGCGGACGGCAGATCCGTCGGCGGGACGGCAGCCCAGTCCGCCGGGACCCTGCCCTGCACCCAGCGCGCGAGCACGCCTTCCGGTACGTCCTCCTTGATGAGGGCGAACGCGAGGTGGTCGCGCCAGTCCCCGTCGATGTGGATGAACCTCCGGCGCATCCCCTCGTACCGGAACCCGAGCTTCTGCACGACGCGCAGACTCGGCGCGTTCTCCGGGCGCAGGCAGATCTCGATGCGGTGCAGTCCCAGATCCGTGAACGCGAGATCGGTCGCCATCGCGACCGCGGCCGGGGTGATCCCCTTCCCGGCGAACCGCTCGCTCACCCAGTAGCCGATCGTCGCCGACCCCAGGGATCCGCGCATCACGCCCCAGATGTTCAGCTGCCCGGCGATCTCGCCGTCGTACTCCATCACGAACGGATAGCCGTTGCCGTCGCGGTACTGCTGCAGCAGCCGCCGGATGCTCACCCGCATGTCGATGCCGGTGTACATGCCCGGCAGAGTGGCCTCCCAGGGCTGCAGCCAGCGCCGGTTCGTGACCAGCTCGTGCTGCAGGGTGCGCGCGTCCTTCGGCCGGATGAGCCGCAGCTCCACCGGGCCGTGCCGCATCGTGACCGAGGCGTCCATGCTGCTGTTCCGCGGGGTCACAGACGCCCCGCGAACTCCTTCAGCCAGTCGCGCAGGTCCGGCCCGAGGTCCTCGCGGTCGGTGGCGAGCTGGACGATCGCCTTGATGTACTCCAGCCGGTCACCGGTGTCGTAGCGGCGACCGCGGAAGATCACGCCGCGCACGCCGGGGCCGTCCGGATCCGCCGCCAGCTCCTGCAGCGCGTCGGTGAGCTGGATCTCGCCGCCCTTGCCGGGAGCGGTGCGCTCGAGCACGTCGAACACGGCGGCGGGCAGCACGTACCGCCCGATCACGGCGAGGTTCGAGGGCGCCTCGTCGCGGGCCGGCTTCTCCACGAGCCCGGCCACCCGCACGACGTCGCCGTCCGGGGCGCCGTCGACATCGGCGGTGCCGTACAGATGGATCTGCGCGGGATCGACCTCCATCAGGGCGATCACGGCGGCGCCGGTACGCAGGTGCTCGTCGATCATCGTGCAGAGCAGTGGATCCCTGGCGTCCATCAGGTCGTCGCCGAGCAGCACCGCGAACGAGCTGTCGCCCACGTGCGTCCGGGCGCGCAGCACCGCGTGCCCGAGCCCCTTGGGCTCGCCCTGGCGGACGTAGTGGATGTCGGCCATGTCGCTCGAAGCGACGACGCTCGCGAGACGGCCGTGATCGCCCTTCTCGACGAGCTTCGCCTCGAGCTCGGGCACGGCGTCGAAATGGTTCGAGATGGCGTTCTTGTTGCGCCCCGTGATGACGAGGATGTCGCCGATCCCGGCGCTCACCGCCTCCTCGACCACGTACTGGATGGCGGGCTTGTCGACGAGCGGGAGCATCTCCTTCGGCATCGCCTTCGTCGCCGGCAGGAAGCGCGTTCCCAGACCGGCGGCGGGGATGACGGCCTTGATCCGTGCCTTCGCCATTCGCCCAGCTTAGTCGTGGCGCTCCGGCGCCGGACGGCCCCGCCACGGCCGGTGACGGGGCGGGATGCGCCGTCGAGCCGGGCTTCAGGCCGCGCCGGTAGAATCGGCGCCATGCCTGCGGAGATCGACCACGCGAAACGCGCGCTGCGAGCCGACCTCCGCGAGCGCCGCGCGCTGCTCTCCGACCAGCAGCGGGCGGCCGCCGAGGCCGGCATCACCGCCCGGCTCGACGAGCTGATCGCCGCGCGCGGCGCCCGCTCCGTGTCGTGCTTCCTGTCCACGACGACCGAGCCGGGGACGCGCGCGTTCATCCGCGCGGCCGTCGCCCGCGGGATCCGCGTGCTGCTGCCCATCACCCGCGCCGACGGCCTGCTGGACTGGGCGGTCGCGGACGGCGACGACGAGGTGAACATCGGCCTGCACGGCCTGCCCGAGCCGACCGGCGAGATCCTCAACCCGATGGCGCTCGACGAGGTCGACCTGCTGATCGTCCCCGCCGCGGCCGTCGACCGCAGCGGAATGCGGATGGGCTGGGGGCGCGGCTACTTCGACCGCACGCTCGGCTCGATGCAGAAGTGCCCGCCGGTGTACGCCGTCGTGTTCGACTCCGAGATCCTCGACGAGGTGCCCCGCGACGTGCACGACCAGCCCGTCACCGGGGCCGTCACGCCGCTGCGCACCGTCGTCTTCCCCCTTTCCTGACCCCGACCGAAGAGGCCTCATGCCCACCTACTCCTATGCCTGCACCGTCTGCGGTCACCGATTCGACGCCGTGCAGTCCTTCTCCGACTCCGCCCTCACCGACTGCCCCGAATGCCAGGGACGCCTGCGCAAGGAGTACGGCTCCATCGGCGTGACCTTCAACGGCTCCGGCTTCTATCGCACCGACTCGCGCTCCGGATCGGGGGTTTCGTCCCCCGCTCCGGCATCATCGAAGACGGAATCCACGGCGAGCGCGAAACCCGCGCCTGCCGCCACCGCGGCCTCGGCATCCTGAGGTCGCTTTTCCTGGGGAGGGAAAACGCAATGATCAAGGGATTCAAGGAGTTCATCCTCCGCGGCAACGTCATCGACCTCGCGGTCGCGGTGGTCATCGGCGCGGCGTTCTCCGCGATCGTCACGGTCGTCGTCGCGAAGCTGATCAACCCGCTCATCGGCCTGGTCTTCAAGGCCGAGAGCCTGGACAAGGCGATGATCGTCACGATCGGCTCGTCGCATTTCGGGTTCGGCGCGATCCTCGGAGCGATCATCAACTTCGTCGCGGTCGCCGCCGTCGTCTACTTCGTCTTCGTGATGCCGATGAACCACTTCAAGCAGCGCCAGGCGGCCAAGGCCGGCGTCTCCGACGAGCCGGAGGCCCTGCCCACCGAGCAGGAGCTGCTGATCCAGATCCGCGACCTGCTGGAGAAGCAGAACTCGCGCTGATCCGGGATCGTCTTCGACGCCCCGGCGCCCTCGCGGCGACCGGGGCGTCGTCGTATCCGGGGCGCCCGCGAACAGTGCGTCAGTAGTGCGGCGGGATCTCGCGGCGCATCCGGTCGTCATTCGGGCCGGTTCCCTCCGTCGGCGCCGCCGGGGACTCCCGATCCCGCTCGTCCGGCTCGGCGTGCGTGCCCGGTGCCGGAGTCAGTCGCGCGCGACGGGATCCGCGCACGCGCACGATCCGCTGCCGGGGCTCGGTGCCGTCCCGCTCCGGATCTGCCTCGTCCCGCTCAGGCATCGGGGTCGAGCGGCTGGGTGTCGCCGTCCACGCGCGGAGCGTCCGAGGGGACGCCGAGCACCTCGCCGATCCGGCGCGCGACACCGGCCGGGTCGCTGTACAGGTCGAACGCGTGCACGCGGATGTAGTGCCAGCCCAGGCGCCGGAGCACCTGCGGGCGCAGCCGCAGCGTCTCGCGCAGCGACTCCGGCCGCGACTCCGGATCCGGTTCGATGACGACGGCCTTGCCGCGGTGCTGTGCGACGAGCGGCAGCAGCCCGCGGTAGTCGACGTCGACGGAGGCTCCGAGGCGGCGCAGTTCCCGCGCGAGGGCGAGGGTGAGCGGATCCGCCTGGTCCTCCGCGCGCTCCTCGCGGGAGTGCCCGGCGAGCCCGCCCAGGATCGACATGAGCGTCGCGGCGCCGTGCTCCAGGCGCCCCTCGTCGAACGAGGACGGCTGGATCGACGACACGATCACCATCGACCGGCGGGCCCGGGTCATCCCGATCGTGAGCAGGCGGTCGCCGTCCGGCGTGGACAGGTCGCCGAAGTCGCTGAGCACGCGGCCGTGCTTGGTGACGCCGTAGCCGAGCGAGAGGATCACCCGGTCGCGGCTCTCCGCCGCGGCCTCCTCGAGCGTGAGCACGACGAACGGCTCCTGCGTGTCCCGGCCCACGAAGTCGGCGACGTCGGAACGGCCGGCGAACGCGGCGGACACGGCGGCGAACACGCGCTCGGCGTGCCTGCGGCTCGCGGTGACGACCATGAGCGACTCGGCGGGGCGGTGCACGGCGTGCTCGACGACGAGCGTGACGACCCGGGCGACCTCGGCCTCCGGACTCTCCATCGCCCCGGTCTCGGGGTGCGGGATCCCCACGCCGCCCTCGACGTAGTCGACCGTGAGGGATCCGCGGCCGAGGTACGAGCCCGCCCACGGCAGCGAGACGATCTCGCCGCCGTAGAAGGCGTCGTTGATGAGTTCGGCGAGATCCTCACCGCCGGCCCGGTAGCTGCGGGTGAGGGTGAGCACGGGGAGCAGCGCGGAGAGCCGTTCGAACACCGAGGTCTCGTCGAACTCGGTCTCGTCGTCCCGGTCCTCCGCGGGCACGGCCGCGACGTCGAACGGGGTCGGCTTCTGCGCGACCGGGTCGCCGAACGCGATGACCTGACGCGCCCGGCGGATCGCCGGGGTCGCCTCGGTGAGGTTGATCGCGGCCGCGTCGACCAGGATCACGGCGTCGAAGTCGACCGAGTCGGGGATGTCCGGCACCTGGTACGGCGAGGCGATCCAGACCGGTGCGAGGACGCGCATCAGGGTCGGTGCGGCGGTGACGAGCTCGGCGACGGTGGTGCGGTTCTGCGTCAGGTTGTGCCGCAGGTTCGCCGCCTCGGTCGCCTCGTCGACGATCGCGATCCGCCACTGGCCGGCCATCTGCCAGGCCAGCAGCGGCCCGGACGCGGCGGCGTGCGCCTCGTCCACGAGCCGGAAGTCGCGCTCGAGCCGGTCGACGACCGCGGTGTTCGCGCCGAGCAGCGAGCGGTTCTGCTGCAGCGCCTGCTCGAGCAGCGACTGCCACCACGCGAACTCGAGCTCGGGGCCGACCCGGTCCTCGGCGAGGTGCCGGGTGGACAGGTCGATCAGCAGGGGCTCGAGCCCGAGACCGGCGAGCTCGTCGCGGATCTGCGCACGCTCGATGAGGTTGTCGAAGACGTCGGACTTCGCGGCGAGGCCGGCGAGGGTCCGCACCAGGCGGGCGACCGGCAGGGTGGCGAGCGGCTCGCGGCGGCCGAGCGCCACATCGAGCTCGGCGAGCTCGGCGTCCACGCGCTGCCACGACACGGACACGTCGCCGAGGCCGAGCGGCACCTCGGGCGCGACCCCCGCGTCGACGTAGCGCTGCCACTGCGTGCGCTGCGACTGGATCCGGCTGAGCGCCTCGTGCATGTCGCCCACGTGCCCGCCGGGGCGCACGTACTCCCTCGCGAGCTTGCGCAGGCGGCGCCGGTTCGCGCCGGTCATCCCCGCGGTGTCGCGGCGGGTGCCGTGCGCCTTGATCAGCTCGCCGAGCGGGCGCTCGAAGACGGCGGGGACGAACCGGTCCAGCGAGTCGCGGATGCCCTGCAGCAGTCGCAAGTACTCGCCGAGCTCGGAGATCGTCGCGAACGGGCGCATGTGCGTCTGCGCGACCAGCTCGTACCCGTGCTCGAGGAGCTCCGGCACGGTGCTCGCGTGCAGGCGCTCGGCGAGCGCGTGCACCGTGCGCGCCTCCTCGGTCGAGGCGAAGGTCACGCCGTACCAGGGCGAGTCGTCCGGTCCGAACCGGAACTCGCCCAGGCGCGCGGCCTGGCGCAGCGCCTCCGCGGCGTGCGCGCGATCCGCGGCGAGCTTCACGAGCGCCTGACGGCCGAGCCGGGCCGAGGTGGTCGGCGGCGTCGGAAGCAGCGCGAGCCGGGTGAGGGTCCTCGTCGCGTCGAGCACGCTGGCGCCGAGGGCCGGGTCCTTCTCGGTCAGCGCCCGCCGGTAGTCGCGCAGCACCGTGCGCAGGCGCAGCAGCGCGTCGTCGATCTCCGCGAGCTTGGGCGCGACCGCCTTCTCGTTGCGGCCGATCGCCCGCACGAGGTCGCGCCGCACCGAGGCGGGCGAGACGGCGAACCCGTCCAGCCCGATCCCGCTCAGCCGGTGCCGCACGCCGTCCAGGGTGGACCGGCGCGGCGAGACGACGAGGACGCGCTTGCCGGCGCGCACGAGCTCGCCGATCGCGTTGATGACGGTCTGCGTGCCGCCGGTGCCGGGAAGGGTCGAGACCGTGAGCGAGTGCCCCGCGGCGATCCGGGCGAGGACCAGCTCCTGCTCCGCGTCGGCGTCCAGCAGGAGGTTGTCCGAGGCAGGGGCGCGGTCGTCGGGCCCGGCCGTGGACGGCGCGGGGCCGGGCGCGGTGATCCGTTCGCGGTCGGCGGCGTGCCCGGCGAGCGCGTTCAGCATGGGGTGGTCGAGGTCGTGCGCGTCGCGTGCCATCGTGGTGCCGACGTCGGCGAAGGTCGACACGACCATGCGCGGCTGCACCGAGAAGGTGTCGATCGTCGCGGTCGCGGCACGCAGCATGTCGATCGCCGCCTGCGGGGCGAACACGCCGTTCTGGTAGGCGAGGGCGGCGAGCCGGGCGTCGTCGATCGTGATCCCGAAGTGGTCGCGCGCGATCCGCACGAGCTCCGGGTTGACGAAGAAGTGCCCGTGCAGCTTCAGCTCATAGTCGGTGTAGTGCCGGCGGATCGCGAGCGGGCGCAGCAGCATCGGGGCGGCGTAGTCGACGCCGCCGATCCGCCAGGTGGCGAGGCCCACTGCGAGGTGCACGGCGTCGAGCCCGCGCACCGTGCGCAGTTCGGTGTGCTTCGCCGTGATCCGGTCGGCGGCCAGGCGCGCGGTGCGCAGGCCCACCTCGTCCCGGAACAGGTTGGACAGCAGCGTGGAGCGTCCGGTGATGAACTGCGGCAGGCTCCCGGGGTGGGCGCGGGAGATGTCGATCCCGGCCGCCGCGACGTCGCGGTAGGCGGTCAGCGGCGAGGGCCCGCCGAGCTCGGCGGCCTCGGCCCTGAGCCTGGTCCGTTCGCTCGCCGCGGCGTGCACGACGTCGACTCCCGGCTCGGCCACGCTGACGTCGCTGGGCGTCACGGACTTCTCCTCCGCCGTCTTGCCGTCACGTCGCCACACACGTCAAAGACTAGGCGCGTCGTCCGGCTGTGACGGTCAGATCCGCCGGGTTTCGGCCATTTCCTCCGCGTTCTCCCTCCACAGCGGGCCTTTTCCGTGCTCTTCGCACGGGTTCCGCATTCCGCTCCCGCAGCCGCGGCGGCTGTCCGAGGATGGGTGCATGACGTTCCGCTACGACTTCGCCGACACCCCGTTCGGGGACGCCCTCGTCGTGTTCTCCGATGAGGGCCTGATCTCCTTCGACCTGCCGGAGGGCCTGCACCGCGGCGCACCGTGGGCGCTCGAGGCGACGGCCCGGCGGCTGCACGCCCTGCCCGAGCCGGATCCGGGGGCCGCGAACGAGGTCGACCTGCTGCTGCGCGCGTACTTCGACGGCGATCCGGTGCGCTTCGACGACGAGCTCGCGCTGGACTGGCGGCTCGTCGAGGGGTTCACCCGGTCGGCGCTGCAGGCGGTGTGCGAGATCCCGTGGGGCGAGAGCGCGAGCTACGGGGAGGTCGCAGCTCTCGCGGGGAGCCCCGGTGCGGCGCGCGCAGTGGGGACGGCCTGTCGCAACACCCCGTTCTCGATCATCGTGCCGGTGCATCGTGTGGTGCGCGCGGACGGGTCCATGGGCCACTACGGCGCGCATCCCGAGCGCAAGCGCTACCTGCTCGATCTCGAGGCCGATGCCGCCGCCCGTCGCGGATCGGCCTCCCCCGACGGCGTCCGCCCCGGCGTGTAGGCCGCCGGGGCGGACGTGCATTCCGTCCTGTCTCCGCGGATCCGTCTCCGCGGATCGCTCCGTCTCAGCTCCGCACCGTTGCGGTCGGTCCCGTGGAGGACTCCGCATCCGGGGTACGAAATCGGAAAATGTCGCGCGAATGCGTGACGAAGCGCGGCACGCGCATTTGACGGAAGGATCGTCGCTCTGCGTCATGCCGTTCTTCCCCGGGGCGCCGAAACCGTGCGGGGATGATAACGTCGTTGCCTACGATTCCCCTGGAAGGCCCTCGGTGAGCACGTTCGACCCCGTCGGATCCGATGCGGATCTGGTCGCGCAGGCAGTGCGCGACATCGCGCGGCGCACGCGTTTCCCGGTCGCATTCGGCGGACTGCTCTCGAGCGGCGAGGTCGCCGTCACGACGATCGTCGGAAATCGGACGAACAGGCTCGAGGGGCTGCGCGTGCAATTGCACCGCGGGCTCGGCGGGCGGGCGATGACCGAACTGCGGCCGCGGATGACACGCGACTACGGCTCGTCCCAGCAGATCACGCACGACTACGACGGCTTCGTGCTGGGCGAGGGGCTGCGCACGCTGCTCGCGATCCCGGTCGTCGTCGCCGGGCGCCCGCGCGGTGTCCTGTACGCGGGCGCGTGGGAACAGTCCCCGTCCGGCGGCGTGACGACTGCCCCGGCACTGCAGATCGCCGATGCGCTGGCGGATGAGCTGCGGATCCGCGGGGAGGTCGACCGGCGGGTCCGCGCGACGCGGATGCAGGGGCCGGCACTCTCCGCGGCCCACCGCGAGGAGCTCCGCGACACGTTCGCGGAGCTGCGCCGTGTCGCCGCGACGGTGCAGGATCCGCAGGTGCGCGAGCGGCTCGGCGGCATCGAGCGCCGCCTCCTGGCGCTCTCCGCCCCGACTCCTCCCCCGGGCACCGCGGCAGTGCACCTCTCGCCGCGCGAGCTCGACGTGCTCTCCTGCGCGGCGCTCGGCCTCACGAACGCCCAGGTCGCGGACGACCTGGGCCTGCGCGAATCGACCGTCAAGGCGTACCTCGGGACGGCGATGGCGAAGCTGGACGCGCCGACCCGGCACGCCGCCGTCGCCCGGGCGCGACGCGAAGGTCTGATCCCCTGAGGCCCCGGGGTGCACGGGCCCTGCCCAGGCAGACGCGGTAGGCTCGGACCGCGCGCGCCGCGCACCCGGACGAGGCGGGCCAGTACCCGGAACGCGAAAAGACTGGCTCTCGAAGGAGAGCCATCATGGCGTGGATCGTGCTCATCGTGTCGGGAATGTGCGAGGCCGTCTGGGCGACCGCACTGGGCAAGTCGGAGGGCTTCACGAAGCTCTGGCCGAGCGTCCTCTTCGTCGTCGGCCTCGCGGCGTCGATGTTCGGGCTCGGCTGGGCGATGCGCGATATCCCGACCGCGACCGCCTATGCGGTGTGGGTGGGAATCGGTGCGGCATTGACCGTCGTCTGGGCGATGATCGCCGGCGATTCCGATGTGTCCTGGATCCGCATTCTGCTCATCGTCGGACTCGTCGGCTGCATTGTCGGCCTGAAGGTGATCGACCCCGGACACGAATGACATTCTGCGGCGCAATCATTGCATCGAGCAATTGATCGACATATCTTTGTGAGCATGGCACGCAAAATCGTTCATCAGCTCGTCGACGACATCGACGGTTCGGTTCTCGAGATCGGAGAAGGCGAGACGGTTCATTTCTCGCTGGACGGATCCGCATTCGAGATCGACCTGACCAGTGCGCACGCGGCCGAGCTCCGCGCGGCTCTCGCCCCCTACATCTCGTCGGGGCGGCGGACCCAGCGTGCGATCGCCGGGCGCGCCGCGCCCGCGGCGAAGCGCCCGAACCGCAACCCGGAGACCGCCTCGATCCGCGCCTGGGCCGGCACCAACGGCTACAAGCTCTCGGAGCGCGGCCGCATCCCGGCCGAGGTGATCGAGGCCTACCGCTCGGCGCACTGACCCGTCCGCACGAGAAGGGGCGTCCTCCGGGGCGCCCCTTCTCGTGCTTCCGGCGGCGGCGCCCTCCACGCTCGCTAGACTGGAGGGGCGCCTTCGTAGCTCAGTCGGATAGAGCAGCCCTCTCCTAAAGGGCAGGTCGCAGGTTCGAATCCTGTCGAGGGCACGAGACGCGAAAGAGGGGACCGCCCGAAGGACGGTCCCCTCTTTCGCGCCTCCCCCTCGACAGGCGGGTCCCCATCGCCCAGGAGACTCCGCGCGCCGCGATACCCGCGAAATGCGACGGGTTTCGGGGACGAGTGGCGCGTGGAGGGGACGATGCGGAAGCCAGACCGGAGAACAGATCTTCGAATGTCGGTGGTCGCTGAGAGCATGGGGTATGGCTTCCTTCGATGCGATCGCGGCGTTGATCCCGACCCTGGCGGGGCGGATCGGCGCGGGCGCGTGCGCGTCCGAGGTGCAGGCGGTGATCCAGTCGCTGGGTGATGCGGAGGTGGTCGCGGTGCGGCGGGAGGCGGGCGCGGTCGGGCGCCTGGTCGAGCAGATCCAGCTGATCAGCGCCGGGGGTTCCTCGCCCGATTCGAGAAGCGATCGTTCCGCACGTTCCTCGATCACGACGGGATGCGGCGGGCGTCGATCGCGTTCGACGACGAGGGCGGCGCGTTCGTGGAGTCGCTCTTCGCCGCCGCGCTGCGCCCGCGTCGAGGCGGGCCGCGCTTCGTCGACCCGGACGAGAAGACCCGCGGCGCCGACCTCGCGGAGGATCCGCGCACGAACGATCAACTCGCGTACGACCTGCTGCTCGACCTGATCCGAGCCGGGACGCTGGCGGAACCCGACGCCGTGTTCGGCACCCGACAGGCCGGGCTCCGCCTCATCCAGATCATCGACCGCGACGGCGTGCCCGGCCGGGTCACGCTCACGGAAGACGGACTGACTGCACTGCCCGCCGCAGTCGCGGCGCGGCACCGGTGTGAGACCGGGGCCGTCACGGTGACCGTCGACGGACGCGGGAACCCGCTGAACGTGGGCCGGGAGTCCCGGGTGTTCACCGCCCGGCAGCGGGTCGCGCTCGCGATCCGGGACGGCGGCTGCCGGTGGACCGGCTGCGACCGGCCCGCCTCGTACGGCGAAGCCCACCACATCGACGAATGGCAGCGCGACCGGGGCCGCACCGACATCGACCGGGGGGTCCTGCTCTGCCGGTACCACCATTTGCAACTCCACCGCGGCGGATGGACCATCACCCGGGACGGCACCCGCGACTTCGTCCTGCACGACCCCACGGGGCATGCGCATGTCCTGCGGGCACGACTGCCGCTGCGCTACCTCTGGGGCCAAATCGACCCGCCGCCCAGACGATTCCGCCCCGCCGCCTGAACCCGCCCCGCTGAAGGACCGCGTCAGGCAGGAGCGGAGTGCGCCGAGGCGGGGAGCGAATCCCTTCGACAGGCTCAGGGGCCGGGTGGGCGCGTCTCCTCTCGCTGCGCTCGTCCGACGACCGGGGCGGACCCGGCCCGGTTCACGCGGACGCGTCTACGCGGCCATCTCCAGGTACGGCTCCCAGCACGGGTCGCCGCGTTCGACGCCGCGCACCGTCCAGGTCGTTCCACGCGGCGGACCCGGGGTCAGCCGGAGCTCCCACCCCATCTCCTGCGGGGTGCGATCGCTCTTGATGTTGTTGCAGCGCAGGCAGCAGGCGACGAGATTCTCCCAGGAGTCCTTGCCGCCGCGGGAACGGGGCAGGACGTGGTCGATCGTGGACGCCGTCTTCCCGCAGTAGCCGCACCGGTTGGCGTCTCTGCGGAGCACCCCGCGGCGGGTGACCGGCGCTCTGCGCGCTCTCGGCATCCGCACGTAACGGCTGAGGACGATGACCGTCGGGCGGTCGTAGCGTCCGCTCGCGGCCCAGACCGGATCGTCGACGACGTGCTCGACGATCGACGCCTTCTCGTTCATGACCAGCACGAGCGCGCGTCGGAACGACACGATCGTGAGCGGTTCGTATCCCGCGTTGAGCACCAGTGTGCGCATCCTGCATCCCTTCGATTCCACCGGGACGGCTTCCCGGTGTCTCGACCGTGCGCAGGCGGAGGGTCCGCAGAAATGACGAAAGGCGCTGTCTACGAGAGATAGCGCCTTTCGCGCACGGGAGAACCGTGCACATCCTGCGGGCAATGCCGAAGAACGAGGCGACCGAGTGCATCCGTGGTTCGGATGTCTGGTATTCGTTCCATCGAGTTCCTCCGCCCTTGCGACGACGGAATCAGGCTAACCCATGGTTCCTGTGTGTGGCGCGGAACATCCGGTGAACGGAATCGAAGTCTGTTCAGCCCGCGTTGGCCTGCAACCAGGACTGCGGGTCGATGACACTGCCGTTCAGGCGCACCTCGAAGTGCAGGTGGGTGCCGAACGCGTGCCCGGTGTCTCCGACGAGACCGATCATCTGCCCCGCGCTGACCCTCTGACCCTGCTGGACCAGCCGGCTGCCGTAGGTCATGTGCGCGTACGTCGTCTGGATGTCGTTTCCGGCGACCTGCCCGTCGATGACCACGGCGACGCCGTAGCCGAAGTAGTCCTCGCTGGACACCGTGACCGTGCCGGCGGTGGCGGCGTAGATCGGGGTGCCGCCGGGAGCGAGCAGGTCCCAGCCCTGGTGGTTGCGACCGGCGTCCAGGCCCTCGCCGGGGGTGAACTGCCCCGGCAGGACGGGCCAGCGCACCTGCCCCGAGCCGGGCGAGACCATCGACAGGTTCAGGCGCGCCGTCACCCCGGCGGTCTTCGCGGCCTGGGCGGCGCGGGCGGCGGCGGCCTCCTCTGCCTTCTTCTGCTCGATCTGGTCGGGCGTGGTCGCGGTGAAGGCGCTGCGCACCGCGGGCGCCGCGGTCGCCTCGGACGCGACGACGATCGACTGCGCGTGGCTCGCGGCGAGCTGCTGCGTGGTGGTGGTCGCGGCGCGGGCGTGCGAGGTGGCGCCGCTCGCGAAGGCGGGAAGCGCGATCGCGGTGACGAGCGCGCCGACGGCGGCCAGGATCGCGACCGTGCGCACGGAGCGGACCACCTTGCGGCCCGATCCCCCTCCCGTTGCCTTCACGGTGCCACGCGGAGTACGGGCGACGGTCTTCTCTGACGTGTCGAGCTCTGCAGCCAAGGGATTCCTCCGGGCCTCGGCGCAAGACGCCGGCTCGTCCTCAGTCGCTTCTCGGGAGCACGTGTGATTCGGGCACGATGCGCACTGGGTGACCGTGGCGGCGACGAGCCGGGAGGCGACCGTCACGGCGATCGTCGGCGGGCTTCTCGCAGACGACCTTTCCGACGCTACCGGAAGGCCGGCGCGCTGTCACCAGGGAAATTCCGGCGATCCCCATCGTCGAGCCGGACGGGATGCCCCTCGGACTCAACCGGCGTTGGCTGCGAGCCAGGGCTCCGGGTCCACGATCCCGCCGCCGATGTGCACCTCGAAGTGCAGGTGCGAGCCGTAGGAGTTCCCGGTGTTGCCGACCTGGCCGATCAGCTGACCCGCGGAGACCTGCTGGCCCGACTCGACGAGACGGCTGCCGTAGACCATGTGGCCGTAGAGGGTCGAGACCGGGGTGCCGTTGATCACGTGGTCGATCACGATGGCCACGCCGTAGCCGTAGTAGCCCTCGGTGGAGACGCGCACGGTGCCCGCCGCGGCGGCGTAGATCGGCGTGCCCTCGGGGGCGAGCATGTCCCAGCCCTGGTGGCCGCGTCCGGATCCGGGTCCTTCGCCGCCGCGGAAGGATCCGGGGATCAGCGGGTAGCGGACCGCACCGGAACCGGGGGCGACGAGCGCGTAGCCGGCCGTCGAGCGCACGGAGGCGGTCTTCGCGGCCGCCTGGGCGGCGCGGGCCGCGGCGGCCTCCTCGGCCTTGCGCTGTTCGATCTCATCCGGCGTCGTGGCGGAGAACGTGCCGCGGCTCGACGGGGCCTGCGTGGCCTCGGAGGCGACGACGATCGACTGGGCGTTGTCCGCGGCGATCCGCTCGTTCGTGACCTTGGCCGAGACGGCAGGGCCCCCGTGGGTGGAGGCGAAGGCGGGCAGGGCGATGGCGGTGACGAGCGCCCCCACGGCGCCGAGGATGGCGACCGTGCGGAGGGGGTGGACCACGTTGCGGGACCGGGTTCCCGTGGTCGGACGCGGCGTCGCGTCCGTGGTGCTCAGGGCCGTGCTCTTCTTCTCATTGTGGTTCTGCAGTGACAAGGGCGTCCTCCGGCCCCTGCGCGGATGCGCCGGTCCGTCGTCGATCGGGTAGGCCCATGCGATGCACGGACGCAGGAGTCCCCACGACGGCGACGGGCCGATGGGGCGAGCGCCGTGGAGGCCGGCGGCGGGCTTCTCGCCGACGACCTTTCCGAGGGTACTCGAAAGTCACGGTTGTGTCACGCTGATCAAGGGATCCGCTGATCGTGAGCAATGGATCCGCCGTATTCGGCGGCCCTCCCGGGTGGCCGGGTCGGCGCGGGCCGGAACCCGTTCCGAGCCCTCGCTCAGGCGACGAGGAAGATGTGCGAGGCCAGTTCGACGGGCAGCTCGAGCCCCTCGTCCTTGCCCTCGACCTCGATCAGCACGTAGCCCTCGTTGAAGCGGAAGCGGCCGTGCGCGCCCGGCACGACGCCCGCGTCGCGGAGCTGCTCGAGCAGTTCGGGATCCACCTGGGCGGGCTCGGCGAGACGGCGCACCGTGCCCTCGGTCGGCGTGCCGGCGGTGTTCATGTGCTCGACGAGGCCGATCACGCCCTCGTCGAAGGTGCGCGCCGCCGCGCCGCCGATCTGGTCGAGGCCGGGGATCGGGTTGCCGTAGGGCGACTCGGTGGGGTGACCGAGGAGCTCGACGAGACGGCGTTCGACCTGCTCGCTCATCACGTGCTCCCAGCGGCAGGCCTCCTCGTGCACGTAGGCCCAGTCCAGGCCGATCACGTCGGAGAGCAGCCGCTCGGCGAGGCGGTGCTTGCGCATCACGTCGACGGCCTTGCGCCGGCCGGCGTCGGTGAGCTCGAGGCGACGGTCCTCGGAGACGACGACGAGGCCGTCGCGCTCCATCCGTCCGACCGTCTGCGACACCGTCGGGCCGGAGTGCCCGAGACGCTCGGAGATCCGGGCGCGCAGCGGGACGATGTTCTCCTCCTCGAGTTCGAGGATGGTGCGGAGGTACATCTCCGTGGTGTCGATCAGATCGGCCATCGATCCCCCTGTCCGGCTGTCGAGCCTGTCGCGCGCTTAGGCAAGCCTACCTTCTGCCGACCAGGCGGGATTCCGCGCGGACACGGCCGGAAACAGGGGTCTTCGCCCCCTCTGTCGCACAGCGTCATGCGGTCGGGACGGCCACGGCCCGAACCCTAGACTCTGTGCATGGCGATCGAGATTCCCCGTGAACTTCTGCCCGTCGACGGCCGCTTCGGATGCGGCCCGTCCAAGATCCGCCCGGAGCAGGTCGCTGCTCTCGCCGCGGTCGGATCGAGCCTGCTGGGCACCTCGCACCGCCAGGCGCCGGTGAAGAACCTCGTCGGCAGCGTCCGCGCGGGCCTGTCGTCGCTGTTCCGCCTGCCCGAGGGCTACGAGATCATCCTCGGCAACGGCGGATCCACCGCCTTCTGGGACGCCGCGGCGTTCGGCCTCATCGAGAACCGCAGCCAGAACCTCGTCTCCGGCGAGTTCGGCGGCAAGTTCGCCGCGGCCGCGAAGACCCCGTGGCTGCAGGATCCGGACGTGCGCAAGGCCGAGCCGGGATCCCGCGCCGAGGCCGAGATCGTCGAGGGCGTGGACGTGTACGCCTGGCCGCACAACGAGACCTCGACCGGCGTCGCCTCACCGATCCGGCGGGTGGCCGCCGAGGGTGCGCTCACCGTGATCGACGCGACGAGCGCGGCGGGCGGCATCGACTTCGACGTCACCGAGACGGACGTCTACTACTTCGCCCCGCAGAAGAACCTCGGCTCGGACGGCGGACTCTGGTTCGCCGCGGTCTCGCCTGCCGCGATCGAGCGGATCGAGCGGATCGCCGCCTCCGGGCGCTACATCCCGGAGTTCCTCAGCCTGAAGAACGCGGTCGACAACTCGCGCCTCGAGCAGACCCTGAACACCCCTGCGCTCACGACGCTGCACCTGCTCGACTCGCAGCTGCAGTGGATCAACGGCAACGGCGGGCTCGCCTGGGCGTCTGCCCGGACGAACGAGTCCTCGCAGGAGCTGTACCGCTGGGCCGAGGCCTCCTCGGTCGCGACGCCGTTCGTCGCGAACCCGGCCGACCGCTCCCCCGTCGTCGCGACCATCGACTTCGACGAGTCCGTCGACGCTGCCGCCGTGGCGAAGACGCTGCGCGCCAACGGCATCGTCGACACCGAGCCGTACCGCAAGCTCGGCCGCAACCAGCTGCGCATCGCGACGTTCGTGTCGATCGAGCCGGACGACGTGCGTCGGCTGATCCGCGCGATCGACTACGTGCTGGAGCGCCAGGACGTCTGACGCCCGGTTCGTCCGAAAAGGCGTCCTCCCCGAGACCGACCCCGGGGAGGGCGCCTTTTTCGCGCCTGCGTGTCCCGCATCCCGGGCGCTCGCGCTGTCATAACCCGCCGGCGCTGCGAAGGTTTCGAGTGTGATGTCTCAGGACTTCGGTGACGGTTCTGTATCAGGACATCGGTGACAGTTGGTGTCTCAGGACATCGGTGACAGTTGGTGTCTCAGGACATCGGTGACAGTGGGCGTCTTCTGGGGGCCGATCCTCGGGGTCTGCCGTTGCCGACGTAGCGGGTGCCGGGTTGTGGCCAGGGGTGTTCGATGA
>NZ_JAVFCB010000003.1:301152-473056 GCF_030865425.1 Microbacterium capsulatum | reverse complement strand
CCGGAGGCGAAGATCCCGGATCCGCGCACGACGCCGTCGGGGTTGATGCCGTTCACGCGCACGCCGTGTTCGCCGAGTTCGACGGCGAGCAGGCGCACCTGGTGGGCCTGGTCGGCCTTGGTGGCGGAGTAGGCGATGTTGTTGGGGCCGGCGAAGACGCTGTTCTTGGAGGAGATGTAGATGATGTCTCCGCCGAGCTTCTGGTCGATGAGGATGCGTGCTGCGGCCTTGGATACGAGGAAGGATCCCTTCGCCATCACGTCGTGCTGCAGGTCCCAGTCCTTCTCCGTGGTCTCCAGGAGCGGTTTGGACAGTGACAGGCCGGCGTTGTTGACGATCAGGTCGACGCCGCCGAACGCGAGCATGGCGTCGTTCAGCGCGGCCTGCACCTGGGCGGCGTCGGCGACGTTCGCGGCCACGCCGATCGCGACGTCGGTGCCGCCGAGTTCCGCCGCCGCGGCGCGGGCCTTGTCCAGGTCCAGGTCGGCGACCACGACGCACGCCCCTTCGGCGGCGAGCCGGGTGGCGATGGCTTTGCCGATGCCGCTCGCGGCGCCCGTGACGAACGCGATCCGTCCCTGGTGGCTCGCAGGCCGCGGCATCCGCTGCAGCTTGGCTTCCTCGAGTGCCCAGTACTCGATGCGGAACTTTTCGGCGTCGGAGATCGGCGCGTAGGTCGACAGGGCCTCGGCGCCGCGCATCACGTTGATCGCGTTGACGTAGAACTCGCCCGCGACACGCGCGGTCTGCTTGTTCGCACCGTAGGAGAACATGCCGACACCGGGGACGAGCACGATGAGCGGGTCGGCGCCGCGGATTGCGGGGCTGTCGGCGGTCGCGTGCGCGTCGTAGTAGGCCTGGTAGTCGGTCCGATACGAGGAGTGCAGCTCGTGCAGGCGCGCGATCTGCTCCTCGGCGGTGGCGGTCGCGGGCACGTCGAGGATCAGCGGCTTGACCTTGGTGCGCAGGAAATGGTCGGGGCAGGACGTGCCCAGGGCAGCGAGCGCCGGCGCCTTCGTCGACGCGAGGAAGTCCAGCACGACGTCCGCGTCGGTGAAATGGCCGACCATGGGCCGCTCGGTCGACGCGATCCCGCGGATCGTGGCCGCGAGGGCGGCTGCGCGCTCGCGCCGCTCGGCGGCGGGCAGCGCCTCGAACCCGGCGCGGACGCCACCGAACGGGTCCGTCTTGCCGTGCTCGGCGATGTGGGCGGCGGCGGTCTCGATGATCCACAGGCTGTTCGCCTCCGCCTCCTCGGACGTGTCGCCCCACGCGGTGATCCCGTGCCCGCCCAGGACGCAGCCCACCGCGTCGGGGTTCTCCGCCTTGATCGCGGCGATGTCGAGCCCCAGCTGGAACCCCGGGCGCCGCCACGGCACCCACACGACCTTGCCACCGAAGATCCGGGCCGTGAGCGCCTCGCCGTCGGCGGCGGTCGCGATCGCGATGCCACTGTCGGGGTGCAGGTGATCGACGTGCGCGGCGTCGACGAGGCCGTGCATCGCCGTATCGATCGACGGGGCGGCCCCGCCCTTGCCGTGCAGGCAGTAGTCGAACGCGGCGACCATCTCGTCCTCGCGGTCGAGACCCGGGTACACGTCGACGAGCGCGCGCATCCGGTCCAGCCGAAGGACCGCGAGACCCTGCTCGGTCAGCGTGCCCAGGTCACCACCCGAGCCCTTCACCCACAGCAGCTCCACCGGCCGCCCCGTGACGGGATCCGTGCCGGTGCCCTTCGCGGACGTATTCCCACCCGCATAGTTCGTATTCCTCGGATCCGCGCCCAGACGGTTGCTGCGGGCGAGGAGGGCGGCGGCGATGGGGGAGGTCATATCGGTTCCTAGGATGCGGTGATCGTGCGGGGGTTCGGGATTCTGCGGCGGCGCGACGCGCTCAGGCGCCCCAGCCGGCCTGGGCACCGCCGACACGCTCGGCGGAGATCTTCTCGAGGTAGCCGGAGGAGAGGAAGGCCGCCATCGGATCGGCGGGCAGACCGCGCTCGGAACGCCAGGCGGCCAGCGCCGGACGGACGTCGGTGTAGAACGCGTCCATGAGCACGGCGTTCGCGGCGAGTACGTCGTTCGCGCGCTGTGCGGTGGCCAGGGCCTCGCGGTCGATCAGCAGTGCGCGAGCGGTCATCTCCTGCACGTTCAGCACCGAGCGGATCTGGCCGGGGATCTTCGACTCGATGTTGTGGCACTGGTCGAGCATGAACGCGACATCGGGGTTGTTCAGTCCGCCGCCACGGATCACCTCGGCAAGGATCCGGAACAGCTGGAACGGATCCGCAGCTCCCACGATCAGGTCGTCGTCGGCGTAGAAGCGCGAGTTGAAGTCGAACGAGCCGAGCTTGCCGAGGCGCAGCAGCTGCATCACGATGAACTCGATGTTGGTGCCGGGGGCGTGGTGGCCGGTGTCCAGGCACACCATCGCCCGCTCGCCGAGCGCCGCGACCTGCGCATAGCTCGTCCCCCAGTCGGGAACGTCGGTGTGGTAGAACGACGGCTCGAAGAACTTGTACTCCAGCACCAGGCGCTGCGTGTCGCCGAGGTGCGCGTAGATCTGCTGCAGCGAGTCCTGCAGGCGGTCCTGTCGGGAGCGCATGTCGTTCTGCCCCGGGTAGTTGGATCCCTCCGCGAGCCAGATCTTCAGATCCCGGGATCCGGTCGCGTGCATCACGTCGATGCAGGCGAGGTGATGGTCGATCGCCTTCTGCCGGATCCGGTCGTCCTCATGCGCGAGGGCTCCGAACTTGTAGTCCTCGTCCTGGAACGTGTTGGAGTTGACCGTGCCCAGGGCGACGCCGAGGTCCTCCGCGTGCCGGCGCAGGTCGTCGAAGGAGTCGACGAGGTCCCACGGGATGTGCAGCGCCACGGTCGGGGCGAGCGCGGTGTGCACGTGCACCTGGGCGGCATCGGCGATCTTCTCATACGGGTCGCGAGGCGTGCCCGGCGTGCCGAACACCCGGAAGCGAGTGCCGGAGTTGCCGAACGCCCAGCTGGGCAGCTCGATCGCCTGCTTCTCGAGCTCGGCGAGGATCTCGGGGGAGAGCGTGGTCATGATGCGGTGCCTTCTTCGGGAGCGGACGTGCGGTGGGCAGCGGCGAGCTGATCGGCCAGGTGGAAGATCTCGGTGAGCGGCGTCGCGGCCTGGTCGGGCCGCCCGTCCAGGCCGAGGAAGTACGGCGCCATCTCGGCCTCCCACTGCGCCGCGATCGGGGATCCGGCGAGGTAGGCCTGGGCTGCGGCGTCGTCTTCGGTCTCGTAGTAGCCCACGAGCCGGCCGCCGCCGGCGAGGAACAGCGAGTAGTTGCGCCGGCCCGCGGCGGCGATCTCGGCGAGCATCTCCGGGCGCACCGGGGTATGCCGGGCGACGTAGTCGTCGAGGAGCTCCGGCCGGATCCGGAGTTCGAAGCAGTGTCGGGTCATTGTGGTCGCCCTTCTCTTCGTCGTGCTGGGCCGGGATCGTGATCCGCGACCCAGCACGACGTCGATCAGAAGTTGAAGGTGTCGATGTTGGCCTTCGTGAATACGAACGGGTCGCCCAGCAGCACGACACCGTTGGCGCCGACCTTGAACTCGCCCAGCTTGCCGGCCTTGAAGCTGTCGCCCTCCTTGCCGGTGATGTCGCCCTTGATCAGCGCCTGCGCCGCGAAGGCGGAGAGGTATCCGAGATCCTCCGGGTTCCACAGCGCGAACGAGGTGACGGTGCCGTCCTTGACGTACTCGCGCATCTGGTTCGGGGTGCCGAGGCCGGTCAGCGCGACCTTGCCCTTGAACGTGGAGGTGGAAAGGTAGCGCGCAGCCGCCGCTACTCCGACCGTCGTGGGCGAAACGATGCCCTTGAGATTCGGGTGCGACTGCAGCAGTGCTGCGGTCTTGTCGAACGACGTCTGATCATCGTCGTTGCCGTAGACGACGTCGACGAGCTTGACGTTCGGGTGGTCGGCGGTGAGGTCCTTCTTCATCAGGTCGATCCACGCGTTCTGGTTGGTCGCGTTGGCGGAGGCGGAGAGGATCGCGACCTCGCCGGAGTCGCCGATCTGCTTGGTGATCTGGTCGACCTGGACCTTGGCGATCCCTTCCGCGGTCGCCTGGTTGATGAACAGGTCGCGGCATTCGGGGTGCGTGTCGGAGTCGAATGTGACCACCTTCACACCCGCCTTGCGGGCCTGGTTCAGCGCGTCGCAGATCGCCTTCGGGTCGTTGGCCGAGACGACGAGCGCGCCGACGCCCTGCTGGGTGGCGGTGTTGATGTAGCTGACTTGAGCGTCGGGGGCGGCCTGCGCGGGACCGACCTGGTTGAAGGTGCCCTTGAACTCCGCGACGGCCGCCTTGCCTCCCTTGGCCGAGGTGTCGAAGTAGGGGTTTCCCAGGTTCTTCGGCAGGAAGGTGATCGCGAGGTTGTCGCTCTTGCCCGCGGATCCGCCGGTCGGCGAGGACGACGAGCCGGTGTCCGCGCAACCGGTCAGCGCGAGCGCCGCCGTCACGGCGACGGCGGCGAGGGCCGCCACACGCTTGTGTGCAAACGTCATTGTTCTGTTCCTTTCGGGAGTTGTCGCCGCGACGGGTGCCTGCGACGGAGGAAGCGGCCGGGTCATGGTGCTGTGAGGGCCGCGGGGTGGGCGACGCGCGACGGGCGGCGGAGCGTTCGCTGAAGCCGGCTCAGGAGGCTGGCCGCCACGACCGACAACACCAGCAGGACGCCCGTGATGATGTTGATGACGTCGGACGTGACGTTCGCGAGGCGCAGCGCGCTGGACAGCGTGCCGATCAGCAGCACGGCCGCGACCACGCCGTAGAGCTGACCGCGTCCCCCGAACACCGAGACCCCGCCGAGAACGACCGCCGCGATCACCTGGAGCTCGAGGCCGGTCGCGTTGTCACCGCGGGCGCTTCCGTAGCGCAGCGTGTAGAAGATCCCCGCGAACGCGGCGATCAGGCCCGAGGCGACGAAGAGCAGCATCTTGGCGCGCTCGACGTGCACGCCGGAGAACCGCGCCGCGTCCTTGGAGAGGCCGATCGCGTAGATGCCGCGACCGAAGGGTGTGAAGTGCAGTACGACGGCGAAGATGGCCAGCAGGATCAGGAACGGGACCATGATGTAGGGGATCGTGGTCCCCGACACCTTCGCCTGGGCGAGGGCGGTCCACTCGGCGGGGAAGTCGGTCACGGCCGTCGTTCCGAGCGTGCCGACCGCGAGACCCCGAAAGAGCGCCAGCGTGCCGATCGTCACGGCGAGGGACGGCAGACCGACCACGGTCACCAGGAAGCCGTTCACGGCGCCGCCGATCACGCCGACGGCGAGGGCGGCGAGCGCCGCGACCCCGAACGGGACGTGCGCCTGCACCAGGGCGCCGGTCACGACGCTCGACAGGCCCACCATACTCCCCACGGAGAGGTCGATCTCCCCGGTGATCATGACGAGGGTCATCGGCAGCGCGATCAGCAGGATCGGCGCCACGTCGAGGAGCAGGAACGTCACGGTGATCGGCTGACCGAAGCCGCGGACCGAGACCGCCGAGACGACGGCGACGATGAGCAGCAGGCCGACGATCGCGGTCTCGCGGGAGAGCAGGATCCGACGCCAGAGCGGAATGGTGTAGTCGCGGATGGAGCGGGTGTCGATCATGATTCGTCCCTCGCCTCGATGAGGCGGCGTTTCTGCCGCACGGCCAGGACGCGATCGAGCACGATCGCGCCGATGATGAGCGCGCCGACGACGGCGCCCTGCCAGAAGTCCGGGATGCCGAGCACCGGCAGCGCCCGATTGATCGTGAGCAGCAGCACGGCCCCGATGGCCGCGCCCCAGACGGTGCCGACGCCGCCGGTGATGGCGACCCCGCCGATGACCGCGGCGCCCACGGCCTGCAACTCCCAGCCGGACCCGGCCTGCGAGTCGATCGTGCCGTAGCGGGCGGCGTAGAACACGCCTGCGAGACCGGCGAGGGCGCCGGAGAGGAGGAAGGCGGTGAGCACCCGACGGGTGACCCGCAAGCCGTAGAGCTGGGCGGCGGCGGGATCGGATCCGATCGCGTAGTACTCGCGGCCTCCGCGGGTGTTGCGGAGGTACCAGGCGGCGGCGGCGAGCACGAGCAGCGCGACGATCGACAGGATTGGGATCGTGAGGAGCTGTCCTGTGCCGAGGGCGAGGAACGCCTTCGGCAGATCCGACGCGTTGACGCGGCTGCTGCCGGCCCACACGACGTCGATGCCGCGGTAGGCGTACAGCGTGCCGAGCGTGATCACCATCGCCGGGACGCGGGCGAACGCGACGAGCGCGCCGTTGATGAGCCCGAGGGCTCCGCCGAGGAGCACCGCCGCGAGGGCGACGGCGGCGATCGGAATCCCGGGGACGTCGCTGAACAGCCGTCCGGTGAGGAAGGCGCTCAGTCCGATGATGGAGCCGACCGACAGGTCGACGTTGCGAGTCACGATGACGATCGCCTGGCCGACCGCGACCAGGACCAGGATCGACGGGGTGAGCAGAAGGTCGCGCCATCCGTCCGGGCTGAAGAGGAAGGCGGGGTTCTTGACGGTGGCGGCGGCTACCACGAGCGCGAGAGCGATGAGGATCCCGAACTCGCGGGCACGGCCGATCGCGCTGACGGTCTTCGTCAGCGACGACGTGCGGATGGCGATGGTGGTCATGAGTGCTGCTCCGAAGAATGTGTGGCGGCGAACATGACGCTCTCCGAGGTGGCGTCGGCCCGGTCGATCTCGGCGGTGATCCGCCCCTCTCGCATGACGAGCACGCGGTCCGCCATCCCGAGCACCTCCGGCAGCTCGGAGGAGATCATCAGGATCCCCATCCCCTGCCCTGCGAGTTCGGAGAGCAGGCGATGCACCTCGGCCTTGGTGCCGACGTCGATGCCGCGCGTGGGCTCATCGATGATCAGGACGGAGGGCTCCGTCGCCAGCCATTTGGCGAGGACGACCTTCTGCTGATTGCCGCCGGAGAGCGTCGCCGCAGCGGTGTCGAGCGCATGCGCTTTGACCTCGAGTCGGGTCGCCCAGACCTGGGCCGCTCTGTTCTCCATGGCCGACGTGAGCAGACCGAACCGGGCGAGACGCTGCCGGATCGCCAGGGTGATGTTGTGGCCGACGCCGGACTCGACCACGAGCCCCTGCTTGCGGCGGTCCTCGGGGACCAGCGCGAGCCCGGAGCGCATCGCCGCCGTCGGGCTGCCACCCGGCACGGGCTTGCCGTGCATCGTGACGGTTCCCGTGCGGTAGGGGTCCACGCCGAACACGGCGCGAGCGACCTCGCTGCGCCCCGCCCCCACGAGTCCGGCGAGGCCGACGATCTCTCCGGCGCGCACGCGGAAGGTGATGTCGTGGAACACGCCGGGGCTGCTGAGCCCCTCGACGGAGAGCACCGTCTCACCGATGGTCGCGTCCTGCTTCGGGAAGAGGTCGGTGACTTCCCGCCCCACCATCTGCCGGACGATAAGGTCGACGTTCGTCTCGGCGATAGGCGTGGTCGCGATGTAGGCGCCGTCGCGCATGACGGTGACGGTGTCGCAGAGGTCGAAGACCTCGTCGAAGCGGTGGGAGATGAAGATGAGAGCACGGCCCTCGTCGCGCAGGCTCCGCGCGATCGCGAAGAGCCGCTCCACCTCGATGCCGGAGAGCGCCGCGGTGGGCTCGTCCATGATGAGGAGGGAAGCATCGAGGGAGACCGCCTTGGCGATCTCGATGACCTGCTGGTCGGCGATCGAGAGTCCTTCGGCCGGGCGATCCGGGTCGATCGTGACGCCCAGTCGCGTGAACAGGCGCTCGACCTCGTGACGCATGGCCCTGCGGTCGATCCGCCCGAGGCGGCCGATCGGCTGGCGTCCCATGAAGATGTTCTCGGTGACGGTCAGATCGGGGAAGAGCGTGGGCTCCTGGTAGATGACGGCGACACCCGCGGCCTTCGACTGCGCGGTCGAGGAGAAGTCCACGCTCTCGCCCTTGAAGCGGAAATCGCCCCCATCGCGCTGGTACAGCCCCGCGACGATCTTCACCAGTGTCGACTTGCCGGCTCCGTTCTCGCCGACGAGCGCGTGAATGGAACCAGGATCCACGGCGATCGTCCCTGATCGGAGCGCGATGACGGCGCCGAAAGCCTTCTGCACGTCTCGCAGCTCGAGCACGGGTGCTGAGCTCATCGATCTCTCCTCTTCATTGAGGGTATGAATCGTTTCAAACCCCTTCGAGACGAAGGTACGGTACGCCCGCCGAGACTGTCAACACCCGTTTGTCGATGGGGCAGAACATTTGTGATTCGTTTCAGACCGAAGGCGTGGCCAGTGGATAGAGTCGGAGCGGGAGGAACGATGTCGGCGAGCGTGAAGGATGTCGCGGAAGCGGCCGGAGTGTCGGTGGGGACGGTCTCGAACGTCCTGAACCGCCCGGATCGCGTCGCGGCGGCCACGGTGGCCCGCGTGCAGGATGCGATCACCCGGCTCGGCTTCGTGCGCAACGATGCGGCGCGGCAGCTGCGTGCCGGACGGAGCAACAGCATCGGCCTCGTGGTGCTGGATGCGCGCAACCCGTTCTTCGCCGACATCGCACAGGGCGCCGAGGAGCGCGCGGCCGAGCACGGACTCACGATCCTCGTCGCGAACAGCGATGAGAAGGTGGACCGGGAACGGGCGCACATCGATCTGTTCGAGCAGCACCGCGTGCATGGCGTCCTGATCACCCCGGTCGCGGAGTCACTGCCCCGACTGCAGCGCCTGCGTGAGCGCGGCATGCCCACGGTCCTCGTGGATCGCGAGTCGCGAGACGGCGGCTTCCCGTCGGTCGCGGTCGACGACGTCAGCGGCGGGCGCATCGCCGCGGAGCACCTCTGCGAGATCGGTCGCCGACGCATCGCGTTCGTGGGCGGGCCGCTCTCGCTGCGTCAGGTGTCCGACCGCTTCGATGGGGCGCAGCGCGCGGTCGCGGGGCGCGACGACGCGACGGTGGAGTTCATCGGCACGGACGCGCTCACGGTCGACGCCGGGCGTGAGGCGGGACGCCGGATCCTCGAGCGCTCGCGGGAAGCACGCCCTGACGCCGTCTTCGCGGCCAACGACCTCCTCGCGCTGGGTCTGCTGCAGGCTCTCGTGATGACCGGTGACGTGCGCGTGCCGGAGGACATGGCGCTGATCGGCTACGACGACATCGACTTCGCGTCTTCCGCGGTCATTCCGCTGAGCTCGGTGCGTCAGCCGGCCGCTCTCATCGGCTCGACGGCCGTCGATCTCCTCATGCGGATCGCCGGCAATCCGCAGACCCCGAATGAGCACGTCGTGTTCCAGCCCGAACTCATCGTGCGAGCATCGACGGGCGGGCCCGTCGGCCCCTGACCGGTCCGCCGGATCGACACCGGACGCTCGATTTCCGGTCACCCGTTCTGCCCGGTATGCTTGATCTTCGCGCCCCCGGTCGGCTGAGAAAGCGGGACGGGCGTGCACTGGCGAGTTGCCCGAGCGGCCAAAGGGAGCTGACTGTAAATCAGCCGCGGAATGCTTCGGGGGTTCGAATCCCTCACTCGCCACCCAAGAAAAGCCCCGGTCGACACTGAAAAGTGTGGCCGGGGCCTTCTTGTTGCCGGAGGTCAAGCAGGCGATTCGACCTCATGTGTGGCCGCCGTGTGGACAGTAGCCCGAGGGACGAGAGCGGCGGCGCCCTCCGCAGCTCGCCTGGAGGCCGATGCGATCAGGTGCGCGTACACGTCCGAGGTGAGCGCCACCGTCGAGTGGCCCAGCCTCTTGGACACGATCGCGATGTCCGTTCCCGACGCGAGCAACAGGGACGCGTGCGTGTGACGCAGACTGTGGATCGACGCGTGCTCGAGCTGCGCCTGATCGCGCAGCGACTCGAACAACCGTGACGCGTAGGCGGGCCGCAGCGGCGTGCCGTTCTCGTAGGTGAACACGTACCCGCTATCGGTCCAAGCCTCACCCCAAGTCTCGCGCTCGGTGGTCTGCTTGATCTGCCAGGCGATGAGAGCGCCGACGGTGGTGTCGTCGAGCTCGATGATTCGTCGGCCGGCCCTGGACTTCGGGGATGTCTCGATCGTCTCTTTCCCCGCCTGCACACGGGTGTGCTTGACAGCGATCTCCCGTTTCGCGAGGTCGACATCCTCCCATCGCAGACCGACGAGCTCCCCTCGGCGCATTCCGCAGAACACCGCGACCGTGAACAGTTCCCCGAGCCGATGCTTAGCGGCGACGTCGAGGAAGTGCCCGATCTGTTCGGGCTCCCACGGCTGGAACTCGTCGCGCTCGACGGTGGGGAGCCGCACACCGTGGGCGGGGTTGTCGTCGATCAGTTGGTCGTTGGCAGCGTCGCGGAATGCGGACTGCAGGACGGCGACGATGCGTCGGACTGTCGTCGCCCCGCGGCCCGCGTCTGTGAGGGCGTCGACGAACTGCGTGACGTGTCCGCGGCGGATCTCCGAGATCTTCATCGACCCGAGCTTCGACGGTCCGATGTCGACTTCGATGTATCGCCGGTACATGCGCACGGTTGTCACTTTGAGGCCGTTGCCGGTGCGTTCGCGTCGAGGTAGCCATGTCGTGAGGTACTCGGCCAGGGTTTCCTTCGAGGGCTCCCGGTAGTTGCCTTGGTCGAGCTGCACGGCAGCCTTGTTGCGGGCGGTCTGCGCGGCCTTCTGCGTCTTGAACCCGCCGATGCGGACACGTTGCCGGGCTCGGCGTAGCTTCCCGTCCGCGCCGGGCTTCATGACGAACCCGGCGCTGATCGAGTAAGACCACGTGCCGTGCTTCGGGTCGGACAGTCGGGGGCATTTGGTCCCCAACTGCCGGCCGTTCTCGTCTCGGCATCCGCACCGGCGGGTGACGTCAGCGCTCATGAGTTCATCACCGCCGCGGTCGCCTCGAGCCCCGGATGGCGTGCGAGCCAGGATCGGATCTCCGCGCGGGCATGCACGAGCGACGCGAGCCATTCGTCGATGTCCCGATCGAAGTGGACCGAGGTGCTCGCCCAGTCCTCGACCGGGTGCAGGAAGAACTCCCACCGCGCCGAGCTGGAGTGCTCGAGCAAGTCGATCCGCAGTGTCATCGGCAGCCGGTCACCGACCGTGATGCTCGTCGAATGCGAACCGTCCTGCACAGGACCGTGACCGCCGCACCAGTCGTGACGGACGCACGGGACGGCGTGGATCGCGGCGGCGCTCATTACCTCACCGCCAGGGTGATGAGTCCGCTCAGCCGCTGAAGCGTTTCCGCAGGATCGGCGCCGAACCCATCAGCGATCTTGCGCAACTCGTCGAGCCGCCAGTGCGAGAACCCGCTCAGCCGGGACCGGAGGAGGGGCTTCGACATGTCGAGCGCGTCGGCTGCTTCGTCGTCGTTCATCTCGCGGTCCGCGATCATCGCCTTGACCTCAAGCGACACCGCGTCGTCCACCATGGTTGCCACCCTCTGCCGACTGGCTTGGCGCTGGATGTCCTCGAGCTCCCTGGATGCGGCGGCGATCGCGCGCCCCAGGTCGACACCGACGCCCGACATCTCACGGAACTCGAGACCGCCAGCGGTGAGACAGGCGACATCGACACCGCTCCCTGTCGCGACGACGTTCAGGAACGGGCCTTCGAAGGCGTTCTCCCACGCGAAGATCTCGCACACGACGTGGGCGGTGATGCGGCCGAACGTGTGCGGGCGTCCCCGGAAGACCACTGCGCACCCGTCGTTCTCGTTCTCCTCGACAGTAGCCACGCATGCCCAGTCAGGCACGTACGGGGGTTCCGTGGGGGCGATGCCGGCGAGCGTGACGTCCGCAGCCCACGCCTGCCAGGCGACCTCATCCGTGAGGCCTTGTGGGCGTGCAAAGTGCTCCGGCCCAGTCTCGTTCACGGTCAATCCTGCTTCCTCGGTAATGGTCTTGGTCTCGCCCACGTTGGCCGCTGCAACGGCTGCGGGGGCATCTTCGTGTGGGGCGGTACTGTCGGTGGCTCCGAACGTCGGCTCGACCTGCACTCCGCCCATGCCTCGCAGTGTCTCCCGGAGCACCTCGACCGCACTCTCCGGCTGGTCAGGCGCGATCGTCGCGACGCGCCCCGACGGCATCAGCCATCGCTCGACGCTCATGCCTGACACCTCACGGTTATCGCGGTCCAGGCCCTTACGGGCATCCTCAGGTGTGACCCCACCTACTGGGGGGTTGAGGCCGTTGAACGGCGTTTCCGTAGCGTCCGGAAGATGCTGGCTCGTGACCTGCGGAGGGGTCGACTGTACGATGGACATTGTCCATTCCTTTCGTGATGGTTTGGTTCTGGACTTTTCCCCCGGTCGTTGGCGCGACCGGGGGAAGCTTTCGTTAGCGGATGAGGGGCGGCTTAGTTCTCCGCGCCTCCGTCACAAGGTGGGCGACGCGCGAATACGACAGATCACGGTTCGTCTTGCCGCCGCCGAGCGCCTCGAACACATCCTTGGTTGGCGTCTTGCTCCCTCGGGCAACCGCCGCGTTGTAACGCGCGGCGATGTCCTTCAGCCTGGCTTCCTTCTCGTCAGCCTTTACGCGACCTCTACGCACAGGTGTCTGAAGAATCCGAGCCTGCCCTTGAGCGCCTGCAGCTGCGAGCGCGGCGAGATCGTCCGGTGTCCCAAACTGGCTGACCGTTGAGATGACTACTTCCTGCTGAGAGAAGTGGATCTCGTAGAGAGCCTTTCGCTTCCACCAGTCCATGGCTGAAGCTGCGGATGTCGGTGCAGCCTTCTTCATCTTCGAGAGCAGGTCATGAACCTCCAGACCTGATGACCAGGCAGCAAAGAGGCCGGGGAACCCCTCGACGATGCTGAACATCAGCGTGCCCGTCTCAGCCTCGGGTGTCGCCACCTGAAGTTCGAACACCTGAGGAGCAAAGCCCGATCCCCAGGGGACTTGGGATGGCGAGTCTTGGCCGGGGATCCCGACGCGCGCGCTGACCGTCCAGCCGGCCGGCGTTCTCATGTCGTTCATCTCTTCGGTCACCTCCTCAGTCTCCCGCATAACCATGCTATTCCGGGGACTCGCTATATAGCATAGTTGAAGCGTCGTGATTCCACAACGACTACGCCACAATCTCTTTATGACCACGCTACAACTCTTGAACGTTCGGCAAATGTGCCGGACCGGGGAAGCTCGGGAGATCCGCATCAAGTCGGGTCTGTCCCTGGCCGAACTGGCTAAGGACGTCCATCGGAACAAGACGACCGTGCACAACTGGGAGACGGGCAAGACCCAGCCCCGTGGCGACGCGGCGATCGTCTACGGAGAGCGGCTCCTGCAGCTCCGCCGGCTTCTTTCCCGGATGGGCTGAGCCATGGACGCGCTGAACAACAAGCCCCCGACACGCACGGCGTTCGGGGATCTACCGTTGACGATCACCGTCCCCCACGCGGGCGAACTGCTCGGCATCGGCCGAGACGCCGCATACGCTGCAGTCGCGAACGGCGAGATCCCGTCCCTGCACCTCGGGCGCCGCATCGTCGTCCCCACCGCGAAGCTCCTCGCCCTCCTGGGGGTCGAGCAGTGAACGCCGGCCGCATGTACGAGCTCATCGCCGACATCGTCAAGGCGAAGGTGCACGACCCGAACGCGGACATCCGGCGTCTGGCCTGGGACGTCATCCAGACGGAGTCATCGGACTCGGGCGCCCGACTCGTCGACATGCTCAACGTCCTCGACACACTCGGAACGTTCTTGGGGCTCCACTACGCGACCGTGTCCGGAGCAGACGCCGATCGACTCGCGGAGACCGTCTGCAATGACCTGAGGTTCCTTGGCATCACCGGAGGTCAGGCGGATCCCTCGTGACTGCCGCGACCGCACTCAACCCCACAGACTACTGCCCGCTCGAGACGCGAGACCTCTGCGCCGCCGTACTCACCGGGGAGCGCGAACCTCACGAACTCCCCGCGTGGCTGTGGGACCTGTGGAGGGACGGGTTCACGGAGGGCGCGGCTCAGACCCGAGCAACGTCGAACCGGGAGATCGCCCGCCTGAACGCCGAAGTCGACTACTGGTACGTGAAGCGTAAGCATTCCCCGGCGAAGATCGCCGCCCTCCGGCTCGAGGCATCCAAGACGGGCCGCCGGATCGACTGGGATCGCGGGGTGGTCGTGTGACCGCCTACCTCGACGACCGCGACTTGCCACCATGGCCCGACGCCGCCGCCCCCGACGTACTTTCCCCGCCACGCCCACCTGCCGAGTACGTCGATGTCGCCGCGGTACTCAACGGCACGCTCACGGCACCCGAAACAGCGTGCGGAGGGGTCCGAGCCGACGGCGTCCACCTCTGCTACCTCGGCGCCGTGAACGTGCTCCTCGGCGCACCCGAAGCAGGCAAGACACTCGCCGCCGGCGCTATGGCCGCCGACGAACTGAACTCGGGCGGCTCGGTCCTGTGGATCGACCTCGACCACAACGGGCCCGCAGCCATCCTCGACCGACTCCGCAGATTCGGCGTCCCTGCAACCACCCTGACCGACCCATCCAGGTTCCGGCTCGCCACCCCCGACGACACCGACGCCATCGCCGCGATCGTCCACGACTGCGCGAACTGGCACCCGACCTTCATCGTCCTCGACAGCATCGGCGAGCTCATGCCGATGTACGGCGCGAACAGCAACGACGCGGACGACTACACCCGCGTCCACCGCACCGTTCTCACAGCCCTCGCCCGGACCGGAGCCGGCGTCCTCACCATCGACCACGAGGCCAAAGGAGTCGACTCCCGCAACTACGGCGCCACCGGATCCGCGGCAAAGAAGCGAACCATCGACGGGGCACTCCTCCGCGTCACCAACGTGGACCCCTTCACGAAGGAACACGGCGGCCGAGCGCAACTCTCCATCGTCAAGGACCGACACGGCGCACTCCGAGCACTCGCAGCAGGCCGAGAGCCCGTCATCGCCTCCTTCGTCGTCACACCCGTCCCCGGCGGGAGCGATTACCGATTCGAAACCCCAACCCCGACCATGCAACCCACCTCAGACCTCGAGATCCTCGCAGCCCTCGTTCCCCCACCTTCCAGCAAGCGCGACGTCCAGGACCGCCTGCACTGGGGCGGAACCCGAGCAGGAACCGCACTCCGCCTCCTCCGACAACGAGACAACGGTCCCGATGGTCCCCCCGGTCCCGGACCGGTCCCGGTCCAAAGGTCCACGAGTGGTCCTACTGGTCCCCACCCCTATAGGGGGGACCAGGACCACGACCAGGACCACCCCACCAAAACCCACCACCCCCAAGACGACAAAAGGACCACCCCATGAGCGCCAAGCGCCGCGAACCCTGGAAGAAGCCGAGCCCTGGAATCCCCGTGCACGCGCGCGAGCTGGCCTCACGTGGGTCACACACGTTCTCTGGCCCCGGAATCTCGCGGCTGAACGGGGCGGATGCTGACACCAGATCAGATGCCCTGGTGTCTGCGGTGGTTGCGCGTTGGGGCGTCGGAGGGCTGATCAACGACCTCGACGAGCTCGGGAAGCGCGAGACGCTGCCGCCCGAAGCATTCGCAGCGGCGCGCGCGTTGAACCGGCTTCTCAGGGCGCTGGGCATCACCGACGGGCGATCGCCATGGGCGGCCCGGGTGTGGAGGGCTGAACCGTGACATCGGATATCGAGTGGGTCCCGACGAACCCTCGCCAGCACGAGCCCTTCCGGCCCGGCAACCAACTGTCCATGCTGCACGGAGCTTGGTCGCCACGGAAGGTCGACCCGCTCGCCGCGCAGTACGTCGACCTGCTCGTCAGCGACCCCGCGAACGCGTACCTCGCGGCACCCGCGTACGCGCCGGCCGTGTGGCGCTGGGCAACGCTCGAGGCACGCCTTCAGTTGCTCGATGAGTGGATTTCGAACATGACGATCGAACAGCAGACGGCCCCCACCAGGCGGGGCGGTTCGTCGCCGCTGGATCTGTGGCGGCAGTTCGAAGCGACAGCGCAGACGGCGCGATCTCGACTCGGACTGGATCCGCTATCGCGGGCCCGTCTCGGTCGAGATGTCGCACAGACGCGACTCGATCTCGCGCAGTTGCTGAGCGCCGACAAGCAGGGTGACGACGATGACGAAGAGTGAGCTCGCGACCCTGCGCGACGACGTGCAGATGTTCGCGACGAAGGTCCTCGGGCGCCCGCTGTGGCCGCACCAGCTCGAGTTCTGCACGTCCCGGGCGCGGTACCGGATGGTCTGCGCCGGCAGGCAGGTGGGGAAGTCCGCGGCGCTCGCGGTGTTGGCGCTGTGGGAAGCGGCACGGCGCCGGGATGTGCACGTGCTGTTCGTGTCGGCGGGGGAGGTTGCGGCGCGGCGGCTGCTGGCGGATTGTGCGGATCTCGCGTCCCGGTCGGAGTTGCTCCGCGGGTCGGTGCTCGATGAGTCGAAGACGCGGCTGCAGTTGTCGAACGGCTCGTGGATCATGTCTGTGCCTGCGTCTGAGAAGCAGATCCGCGGATGGTCGGTTGACCTGCTGATCGTCGATGAGGCCGCGTTCATCACGAACGAGTTGTGGTCGGCGGCGGAGCCTTCGGTGGTGGCTCGCCCGGGGTCGCGGATCGTGCTCACGTCGACGCCGTTCGGGACGGATCACTTCTTCCGGCGGTTGTGGCAGTTGGGGATGTCGGCGCCGGGGGAGACGTACGAGTCGTGGCATTGGCCGTCGTCGGTGTCGCCGTTGATCTCTGAGCAGTCGTTGTCGGATATCCGTGATCATGAGAATCCGATCACGTTTGCGCGGGAGTACTTGGCGGAGTGGGCGGACGCCTCGGGTGCGCTGTTGTCGCCGGAGGAGATCCAGCAGTCGGTGTTGGATTACGAGCTCGTGCCGCCTGAGCTGGTGCATTGGCATGGGCGGGCCCGGTCGGTTCCTGATTGGTGGGGGCGTCCGATCCGGTTCTGGGAGGTGCCGCGGACGGTGGCCGGCTTGGACTGGGGGTCGGCGGTCGACGCGAATGCGCTCGCCGTGGTCGCGTGTCTCGAGGACTACGGCCTCGGGCACCTGGCGCCGGATGGGGTGACGACTGGGGATCACGTGTTCTGGGTGCCGTGGCTGGAAGCGCATCACAAGATGCAGTACGGGACGTTCATTGAGCGGATCGTGAATGTCGCGAAGGGCTATCACCTTGCGGGGGTCGTGTCGGAGACGAACGGGGTGGGCGCGTATCCGACGGAGGAGCTTGCCCGGCAGGTCGATCGTGTGACGGTGAACGGGCTTCTCGGTGGTGGGCAAGGCGATGATGTCCGAACCCTCGTGAATTCGGTGTGGACTGACAATCGGCGGAAGCAGGCGATGTTCGGTCGTCTGAAGGGCATGCTGCAGGCGGGTCGTCTGATCTTGCCGAACCATCCGGAGCTGCTGAAGCAGTTGGCCGCGCTGACGATGGTCGAGACCGCGGCGGGGAATGTGCAGATCAGTGTTCCGGAGTCGCGTGGTCACGATGATTTGGCGATGGCGTTGGGGCAGGCGTTGTCGGGCATTGGCCGGACGACGCGGATGCCTGGCGAGATCTACCGGCTGATGCCTGAGGATGCGAAGGTCGTCACGATGCCTTCGGGGACGCCTGTGGTGATGCCGCCGAGGATGTTGGATCCGGTCCGAGGTGGCCTGTATGGCGATGTGTTCTGGGGTGGGGCGGCCGGCGTGGAGAGCCCAAAGTGGTGACCCGGCAGTTCGACGTTCGCCCGGATGGGGCGATCTTGTCGGATCCGGAGGCGCTGCACCGGGTGCAGCTGTGGCTCACTGAACGATACCGGGATGAGGTTCGGCGGCGGGATGGGTTGGGGTCTCCGGTGCTGATGGATTTTCTCGCCGCGGTGGGCGAGTCGGTGCGTGTCCGCGAAGTGCTTTCGCCCACGAAAGTACCTGATCAGATGCCTGAAAGACTGTGGGTGTCAGTTCAGGAGGCTGCCGGCTTGCTCGGGTGTTCGGAGCAGTGGGTGAGGGCTCTTGCTCGAAGGAACAAGATCCCTCACCGACGCGTCGGCCGCATCCATCTGATCGACGTAACCGACATCAAGGAGTGACCATGGCAGCGAACAAGAGTCCGGCAGCGGAGGCGGTCAGCCCGGCTCAGATCGTCGCGGATGCGGATCGGGAGATCACCGACGCGGAGGACCTCGTGGCGGCTCTCGAGCAGCGCGTCCAGGACGGAGACGAGACCGTCGACGCGGATCAGGTCGAGAAGGCTCGAGGGCTCGCACGGTTCGCGCAGCTGCGGAAAGCGGCCGCGGAGAAGAAGGCCGCGGCGCTCGCGGAGCAGCTCGCTGCCGACGAGTTCGACGCGTTCGTGAAGACGCATCTCGACGGGATCGACGCCGGGATCAGCGACGCGGAGATCACCGGGGAGCTTCAGAACATCGTCGGGATGATTCGCGCGCTGAACGACCGGGTCATGGACCGTAACCGGCACGTGTACGCACTCGCGCGCCGTGGCGACCCAGTCAACACGTTCACGGAGACACCGGCCGCGAAGGCCCTGGTCGGGTACGGGTCGGCGGCACCCGAAGTCGCGCGTTTCACGTTCGGTGACCGCTCGGGGCATGTCATTCCGCTCCGTGTCCTGCTGCAGCGGATCGCCGACGACCTGTCCGTCCGATTCTGACCACCACCACCTGAAAGGCAAGCACCATGACCGTGTACATCGAGAACGAGAAGGGTGGCGTGCACTCCGTCACCGACGAGCACTACAACACGTACCTGACGACGACGACGAACGACGGCGGTACGTTCCCGATCCCCGGGATCACCGTCCTCACTGAGGAGCAGGCGCGGGAGAAGAACCCGCAGCTGTTCGGCGCCTGGGATCCGCAGGTGACGTTCACGCCGGAGGAACTCATCGCGCAGCGGAAGTACCAGAAGGATCTCGCCGAATTCCAGCAGCTCTACGCCTCGAACCACGAGGGCTGAAGCCATGTCGGACATCAACAGCAACGACCAGGTCAACGCGGATCCGTTCGCAACGCGTGATGGCGGGATCGAGGCCGCGTTCCGCAACAACGGGTCGATGACCCCGTTCCGGACGGTCGAGCTGACGCAGCGGGTCGTGACGTATCAGCAGCTCAACAACCACGATTTCTACGAGCTCGTGAAGGGTCCGCTGCTGCTCGGGCAGGTCGACGTGATCGATCAGCGTTGCGATCAGGTCCTCGTCGGCGGGGACGCGGTCGGGTTCGATGACCCGCGGGCCGCGGTCGCTCTCGCGCAGGCCCAGTCGTCCTGGGTTGGGGTGAATCCGGGGGCTCCGGAGATCTACACGACGCTCGGTGTCGACTGGTGGCAGCAGCAGGCGCAGCGGACGGCTGAAGCAGGCTCCTGATGTCTGAGGGCCCCGTTTCCGAAGGGTCGATCGTCGCGTACATCGGTGCGGATGACGACGACTACCAGGAGAAGATGCGGCGTGCTCAGGCCGTCGCGGAAGAGCTCGGCCGGTCCGACCCGACCGTCCATGTCGACGCGAGCGTCGGGGAGGCGCTGACCCGTCTGGACGAGGTCGCGGCGAAGACGAACGAGGTGACCCGCGCGGAGGCACGCCTGGACGCTGCCGCACGCGCGGCAGCGAACGCCGCGTCCACCCAGTACCTTGCTGAGCTGCGCCTGGCGGAGATCCAGGAGAAGGGTGCTAGGAGCGGCTACCAGTTGGCGGCCGCGCAGGAAGCTGTCGCTCGAGCATCCCGGAATGCGGAGGCTGCGGAGCAGCGGCAGGTCGCCGCGGAGATCGCACTCCGTGCCGTGCAGGCCACCCCGCCGGGGGAGACGCCGACAAAGGACGCCGGGAACGGCGGCATGTCTCCTTCCCGCAGTGGTGGCGGGGGTGTCGGCTACTACGGCGGGTGGGCGATCGGCATCGCCGCTGCTCTCCCCGTGCTCGCGGATCTCGCGGGCGCAGCAGCGGCCGACGCGGGCGCGTTCCTCGGACTCGGCGCCGCTGGCATCACCGCGGTTGCGGGCATCAAGGCCGAGATGGCGTCCGGGTCCGAGGAGGGCCGCGTCTACTCTGCGATCGTCGCCCGGCTGCGGGACGACCTGGACTCGCTCGAGCGGACTGCCGCATCCGGTGTGCTGACCGGTGTCGAGGCGTCGATGCAGGCGATCGATGGTCAGATGCCGCAGCTGAACGCCGAGATTGCCGGGTTCGCGTCCGGGCTCGGCACGATCGCCGGGATCACGGTCGACGGAATCGTGACAGGCTTCCAGGTTCTCAACCCGCTTTTCAACACGGCGCAGGCTGGCATCAAGGGACTCGCATTCCAGTGGAATCGGTGGATTCATGACGGCGGTTTGCAGCGGTGGGGTGATGACGTGCAGCGGGTGTTCCCGCTGGTGACGGACACGATCGGCACTCTCGGCGACGCGGTGCTCAAGATCCTCGGGGACCTGCAGCCGCTCGGCACCGTCATGCTCGAGACCGCGGACGGCGCCGCGCATCTGCTGCAGTGGCTTGCCTCCCTGGGGCCGATGTTCCCGCCGCTCGCGCTCGGAGTGGTCGCGGCCGTCGCCGCGTTCCGAAACTTCGACACGATCGCGCCGATCCTCGACAAGGTGACGCAGGGCGTGTTCGACCTCACCGGGAAGCAGGCCGCCGCCGAAGCCCGCACGCTCGCCATGAATGCCGCCCTCGCCGCTGGTGCTTCGGCTGAGGACGCGTACGCCGCCGGCATGAAGGCCGTTGAGGCGGCGTCCGGTCCTGCGGGGTGGGTGATGCTCGCGGCATCTGTGGCCGTCGGGGTGCTCGCCTCCGGGCTCACGGCCGGCGCGGACGCAGCTGGAGCGGCGACGACCGCCCTGCAGGACTACTCCGGCGCGGTCGAGCAGGACAAGGGCGTCGTGGGCGATGCGACTCAGGCGATCCTCGCGAAGAACCTCGTCACGTCCGATGCGATCCAGAAGGCGAAGGAGCTGGGGATCTCCGAGTCTCAGGTGACGGAAGCGATCACCTCTGGAGGGTCGAAGCGGGCGAAGCTCCTCGACGATCTACAGAGCATTGTGAAGGCCCACACGCGGCTGATCGAGTCCGGGCAGGGCATGCGGACGCAGGTGCAGGACGATCAGGCGAAGACCGCGCAGGCCGAGATCGACATCATCAAGTCGCAGAGCGGGGGTATCGAGTCGTCTATCTCCGCGTACCAGCAGCAGGCGTCCGTGGTTGGGCATCTCGCAGATCAGGCTCAGAAGCAGATCACCATGAACGGCGTACTCGGCACGAGTTACGGGCTCACGGCGACACAGATCGCGAAAGCAACATGGGAGCAGCAGGCCCTGGCGGCTCAGACGGCGTGGGCGGCGACCCAGCTGAACCTCGAGAACGCCGCAGCGCAGGCTTTCTCGATCCAGATGGAGTTGATGAACAACAGCGGTCTGAACGTGAGTTTGGCGCAGACGGCGCTCGCGTCGGCGACGATGAACGCGACGAAGTCGTTCAAGCAGAATGGCGCGACGCTGGACTCGAACACGCAGTCCGGGATCGCGAACCGGCAGTCGCTCGACCAGGCCCTGCAGGCCATCGAGCGTGTTTCGGATGCGGTGGTCAAGCAGACCGGGTCTCGGGAGCAGGGGAACAAGGCGCTCGAGGACGGGAAGCAGGCGCTGAAGAACGAGCTGGCCGCGCTCGGTGACCTGACCCCGGCGGTTGCCGCGTACATCGATCAGGTGAAGCAGATCCCGGTGCACATCGACACGAACGTGAGCATGGATGCCTCCGGCGCGTTCGCGACGTTGTCGGCGCTCCGCTCACAGATGGGGAACATCGCGCTTGGCATCGGATCTGCCGGCGGTACGACCGCGTACTCGACCGGTGGCACCGTTTACCGGGCTGGTGGTGGGGGCGTCCCCGCGTACCTCGCGGGTGGTGGTGGCCTGTTTGAGCCGCGGGGGACGGACACGGTCCCGGCGATGCTGACCCCGGGTGAGATGGTCATCCGCCGGAAGTCCGCGGACTATGACCCGCAGTTCATCCGCCGATACAACGACGACCCGGAACGGGCGTTGGCGGGGGTGCGTGCGCAGTCCCCGCAACCCGTCGTGCAGAACTTCCACAACACGAACATCATGCATCCCCAGGCTTCCGCAGCGTCCTTCGCGCAGGAGCTCGGCTGGGTGATGAAGCACCAGCGGTAAGGAGCAGGCGATGCCCGCGATCAACAACCTCGACGGCCCGGATGCGGGGATCGTCGGCGCGATCTCCGAACTGCAACGGGGGGTGAAGGATCTCGCGAACCGGAACCCGTTCACCGGCACGAACCTGAACATGGACGGGTCCGGGCATCTGACGGTGAACGGGCTGCAGTTGCACCCGATCACCGCGTCCGTAGTCCAGGGGTGGGCGCAGGGGTACGCCGTCGCCGTGACGTCGACACAGGTCGTCTCGTACACCGTCACGGTGCCCACCGGGTACACCACGGCGATCGTGAACGTGTCCGGTGAAGCAGAGTTCTTCAACAACACCACGAGTCAGCAGTACGGTCAGGCCGTCACGACCATGACCGTGTCGTCCGGAACGGTCACAGCCCAGGATCCAGGGTTCGACGTGGAGATCCTCGCCGGAGGTACGAACTCGATCACGGCCGTACTCGCGGCGGTCGTCACTGGCATCAACGCAACGGCAGGCGAGACCATCACGATCAGCGGTCGGGTGTTCGCCGGGGCCGCCCTCGCCGCGTCCTCGTTCAACGCGATGGCGCTCACCGGATCCGTCATCTTCCTCGCCTGACGGGTCCGGGGGGTAGGCTCCGCGCGTGGGACTGATCTGGGGGTTGCTCGAGCTGCTCGTCAAGCTGATGGTGCTGACGTCTTGGTTCACGGTGTTGCTTGTCGTCGGCCTCGGCTGGCTGCTCGTTGCTTTGGTGCAGGTGTGCATGCGGCGTCGGGTGTCGCCGTTCCCGCGGGGGTTCTCTCGGACCACGTCGCAGCTTGTTCGATGGTTGCTCTGAGAGGTTACGGATCAACGATCTGAGCTCCTTTGAACCCGAGGTAGTCCGGTAACGCCCGAGCGGTGTCGTTTGGCCGCCCAGCATCATATGCGAGACGCCGGAGGGGCATTTGGCGAGCGACCAACCTTCCCGATTCTCCTGAGCGGGCGGAGAATCGACGGATGGAAGACATTCAGCATGCGGTCAAGATCGTGGACGGGGTGGAGTACAAGTCGACCCATTCCATCGTGATCAATGGACATGGCAGCGGCTACTACGTGTGGGCGAGTGCAGCCGGCCGAGTGATTGAGCTCACCGATGAGGAGGCGGCCCGCTATGGTGTGGTACCTTTTCGCGGTGAAAAGTGCACGCGGGCCCGGCGTACCGTTCGTCCATGAGCACCGAAAGAGCCGTTGAAACCGCGACGATCGGCACGAGCAAACGTCGTCGCGTGAGGGTCTCCATCACGATCAGTGCCGCCGCCTTGGCCGTCTTGATCGTTGCGCTCGTCGTCATCATGATGATGAATCAGCGGCCTTCGTTCCAGACAGTCGCGGACCAATGCGGCGGCACATCCGCGGGTGTCCTCGTGTCCAGCGACGGGATTGTCGTGAACCCGTTGACATCGACCGTTGAGACGCTGACGTGCGTCGTGGACAAGCTTCTGCCGGACCAGACCGATCAGTACACGGTCGCGGTCGCGTCCGATGCGGGCGTTGATGCGACGCTGCACCTGAACGGTTACACCATCAGCGTGGTCGCGATCGTCGGTTCAAGGCCAGCCGTCTCGTTCACCCGCTGAGGCGACGAAAAGGTCCTGCTCCGCCCGACCGGTAGGTCAGGGGAGGGGGCGAGTGTGTGTCCGCTCGTGTGGACACACAGCCGGATTCGCCGTCGGATAGAGCGCGACTGGAACGGATCAGTTCTCGGCATTGTCCGCAGGATCCCAGGCCTGGGCGGATCCTGCCCGACTGGCGCGGACATGCGTCCCTTCTCTGTAAATCAGCCGCGGAATGCTTCGGGGGTTCGAATCCCTCACTCGCCACCCAAGAAAAGCCCCGGTCGACACTGAAAAGTGTGGCCGGGGCCTTCTTGTTTCCAGGCTCAGTCGAGCGCGACCGTGCGGAACCCGGCGTTGCCCATGGACGAGTCCGGGGTGTTCGAGGAGCGGGCGGAGTTGCGGTAGCGGTTGCAGTAGGAGAGATGGCAGAGGTAGCTGCCGCCGCGCAGGATCCGGGCGGACCCGGAGGCAGGGCCGTGAGGCGCCGTCACGTCGCCGCGGCGGTACTCGGCGGGGGAGAACCAGTCCTGGCACCACTCCCAGACGTTGCCGACCGTCTGCCACAGGCCGTAGCCGTTCGGGGCGAACGTGCGCACCGGCGCGGTGGTGAGGAAGCCGTCCTCCAGGGTGTTCTGCCGAGGGAACGCACCCTGCCAGATATTGGCGCGCCAGCCGCCCTCGTCGACCTCGGCGTCGCCCCAGGGGTACTTCGCTCCGTCGATGCCGCCGCGGGAGGCGTACTCCCACTCGGCCTCGGTGGGCAGACGACGGCCGGCCCAGTCGCAGTAGGCGATCGCGTCGTTCCAGCTCACGTGCACGACGGGGTGGTCGTCGAGCCCCTCCAGGTCGCTGAGCGCGCCGCCGGGGTGCCGCCAGTCGGCACCGCGCACGCCGAACCACCACGGAGTGCTGCTGGGCTGCCCCAGGATGTCGGCCTCGGGCGCCGCCAGGGCGAGGTGGAACACCGCCGAGAACCCGAACGTCTCCGCCTCGGTCGCGTAGCCCGTGTCGTCGACGAACCGGGCGAAGTCGGCGTTCGTCACCGTCGTCGCGTCGATCTCGAACGCCTCCAGCGTCACCCGGTGCTGCGGCGTCTCGCCGTCGCCCGGGTTGCGGTCGCCGGAGGAGTCGCCCATCGTGAAGCTCCCCCCGGGGACGCGCGCCTGCGCGATCCGGTGCCGGCCCGCTGCCGGCGTCGAGGGGCCCGTCGCGGACGGCCCGGTGCCGAGGGTCACGAAGGCCGCGCGCGAGGGCGTGCCGCACCCGCATCCGCAGTCTTCGCCCGCCATGGGACCCAGTCTTCCACGCGGGGCGGCGGCCGAGGCCACCCGGATCCGCGGCGGCGTTCCTAGACTGGTCGTCATGCGCGCCCTCACCGAAGACCAGATCCGGGCGTCGTTCCGCAACGCGGAGACCGACGAGATCGAGCAGATCGCGATGCCCCACGACCTGCTCCTCGCCGAGTGGGACTACCTCGACTTCTTCGCCTGGCGGGATCCCGTGGCGACGAAGAACGGCTACATCCTCATCGAACGGGACGGCGAGCCGATCGGCATCGTGCTGCGCGCGGCGGATCCGTCCCGCGCCCGATCCGGCATGTGCAACCTCTGCCACACCATGCAGCCGGGCAACCAGGTCGCCCTGTTCGCCGCACGGCGCGCGGGCGAGGACGGGCGGAAAGGGTCCACGGTGGGCACCTACATCTGCGCCGACCTCTCCTGCCACGAGAGCGTGCGGATCGCGCCGCCGCTCGCGCCGAACGAGATCCGGGCGGAGTGGCACGCGGACCGGCGCCTCGACGGCACCCACCGCCGTGTGCACGCCTTCGTGGACCGGGTGCTCGGCGCGCACTGATTAGGCTGATCGTGAGACCGCCGCGGGCGAGAAGATCGCCGCCGATCCGAGGGAGCGCCATGACCGACCCGCTGCTGTACCGCGTCGACGACGGGCTCGCCCGGATCACCCTGAACCGTCCGCAGCGGATGAACGCCTTCAACGCCGAGCTCGCGTACGCCTGGGCGGACGCGACGGCCCGGGCGACGACCGACAGCACGGTGGGCGCGATCCTCCTCGAGGGGGAGGGGCGCGGCTTCTGCGCGGGCGGCGATGTCGTGGACATGGCGACCAGGATGGCCGGGGCCTCCGACATCGAGCGGCTGGCCAAGGTGATCAACTCCGGGATCGTCGCGCTCACCTCCTCCTCGGTGCCGGTCGTCGCGGCCGCGCACGGGACCACGGCCGGCGGGGGGCTCGGGATCCTTCTCTCGAGCGATTACGCGGTCATCGGGACCGACTCGAAGCTCGGCAGCCGTTACGCCAACATCGGACTCACCCCCGATCTCTCGGTGAGCGCCCAGTTGGAACGCGCGGTCGGCGAGCGGCGCGCGCTGCAGCTCCTGCTCTCGGATCGCCTGCTCCCCGCGCGCGAGGCCGTCGAATGGGGCATCGCCGCGGAGGCCATCGGAGAGGGCGATGCCGACGAGATCGGAACCGCCGTGCGCGCCCGCGCCGAGGAGGTCGCGCGGTTCTGGCTGTCCGGCGCGTTCGGCGCCTACGGCCAGGCGAAGCGCCTGATCCGGTCGCGTCCTGATCGGACGTTCGCGCAGCAGCTGGACGAGGAGGCCCGTACGATCGCGGAGGCCTTCGGCGGGCCGGAGGCGCAGGGGCTGATCGCGGCGTTCGCCGGCCGTTCCGGCGCTCGCTGACGCCGTTTCGGCCTGCACAGGTCGCTCTGGAGGCGAGTTCTCCACGGTTCGCGTACCGCCCCTCGGGCCCGTCCACGTGCGTGCGAAGATGAGACCACACCGGAGGAAGGGGACCCCATGATGAGCGCGACGATGCCCGACAAGTCCAAGCCGAACACTTCTCTGCTCATCCGCGGAGCCATCTGGATCGCCATCGGGGCGCTCATCGCCGCGGCGCTCGTGTGCGTGGTCTGGGTGCTGATCGGCGACCAGCAGGGCCTGATCGGCAGAGCCTTCCTCACGATCGTGCTGCTCGCCGCCTTCGCGGGGATCGCGATCCTCGAGGCCGGTCTCGCGCCGAACCGCGAGGACTGGCTCGCGCTGCTGAGCATGATCTCCTGGATCGTCGCGCTGCTCGTCGGAGCGGTGAAGATCTGGCTGCCCGACGACGACGCGTACTTCAGCGGCGTCGGACGCTTCTTCGAGCTCCTGCTCGTGGTCGGCGTCCTGCAGCTCGCCCTGCTGCACGTGCGACTCTTCCGCAAGGCGGCCCAGCGCCACGTGACCGCGTTCACCCGCACGATCATGTACGCCACGTTCGGGTTCCTCGTGATCCTCGTGGCGATGCTGGTGTTCTTCCTCGCCTTCCCGAACACCTTCCACTACGAGGAGCTGTACTGGCGGATCGTGGTCGCGCTGACGATCCTCGCCGCCGTCGGCACGATGCTCATCCCGCTGCTGAACGCGCTCTTCGCCCCGAAGCGCCAGCCCGTATCCGCGGCTCCTCCGGCCTCCAGCACGCTGGCGGCACCCGCCTGGCCGACGTACGCCGACGGTCTCACGCCGCTGCCGGTGATGCCCGACAACAGCCCGGACTGGGGTGCCTACTACACCGGCGTGCCGACGCCGGGCGCGATGCCGATCGCTGCGCCCGGGCAACCCGACGTGCCGCAGCCCGTGCACGAGCAGCCCGTGCTGCCGCAGCACTCCGGCGGGCACACGATGGGGTCCGAGCAGAGCCTCGGCGCCCCGGCCCCCGCAGCGGAACAGGCTTCCCCCGAGCAGGCCCCGCTCGAGCAGACCCCGCCGGCGCCCGCGTTCCCGCCCGCCCCGCCGGCAGCGCCGCGCTCGTGATGGCACCCGCGGAGCTGCGCGACCTGGCGATCGACATCGCCCGCGAGGCAGGGGAGCTGGCCCGGCGGCGGCGCAGGGAGGGGGTCGCGCTCGCCGCGACCAAGAGCTCGCTCGCCGACATCGTGACCGAGGCCGACCGCGAGGTCGAGACGATGATCCGCGCCCGCCTGGCCGCAGCACGTCCGCAGGACGGCTTCCTCGGCGAGGAGTCCGGCGAGGGCGGCGGGACGACGGGCCTCACCTGGGTGGTCGACCCGATCGACGGCACCGTGAACTACGCCTCGGGCATCCCGCTCTACGCCGTGAGCATCGCGGTGGCCGAGGGCACCGACCCGGAGCGGTGGACCGTGCTGGCCGGTGCCGTGCACTCCCCGGTCGTCGACGAGATGTTCTCGGCGGCCCGCGGCGAGGGCGCCCGGCTGGGCTCCGAGACGCTCCGCGTCACCCAGGACTGGCCTGCGGGTGCGCTGCTGTCCACGGGCTTCGGGTACGACCCGAGCACGCACGCGGGCGACCTCGCGACGGTGGGGCGTGTGATGCCGATCGCGCGGGACCTCCGCCGCGGGGGCAGCGCCGCCACGGACCTCGCCTACGTCGCCGCCGGGCGACTGGACGGCTACTTCGAGCGCGGGCTGCAGCCGTGGGACTACGCCGCCGGGTCTCTGCTCGTGGAGGAGGCCGGCGGGCGGTTCGTGCGCCCGGAGGGCCCCGAGGTCGGGCGTCGGCTGAACCTCGCCGGCAGCGCCCGGCTCGTCGCGGAGCTGGAGCAGAGGATCCTTCACAATCCCTGAGTCGCAGATGACTTCTGCGGCGGGGATCCGGTAGCGTTTACCCGATCGTTATCCGAGGGTCCCCGCCCGCCAGGATGATCGCCCCCGTGCGCCATTTCCCCGATGGCCGAACCCGAGAGATCCCGTCGTGCCCCTCGATACCCTTGTGAGCGCGCCCACACGCCGCTCACTGCGCCGACTGCGCGCCGAGTCGACCGCACCCGACGCTCTCGTGCCCCAAGCCGCGGACATCGCCCCGGAAGCCGCGCACATCGCCGCGACCGTGCCGTCGCCGACCGGGGTCCCCTCCACGGCGGACTTCGAGGCCGCGCTGCAGGCCCTCGCCGCCGCCCCGGTCCGCGTCGAGCGACCTGCCTCCGCCGCCGTGCGCATGCTCCCCGTGCCCCCGCCGTCGGTCGTGCCCGTGCCCCGGCGGATCCGCCGAGGATCGTCGTTCCGTCGCGCCGCCGCGTTCGGCGCCTCGGTCGGGATCATGGGTCTTGCCGGGCTCCTCGCCGTCTCGATGACGCTGCCGGCCCAGGCCGTCGCGGCCGTGCGCGGCGGCAGCTCCTCGAGCATGTCGCTCGTCGTCGGCACCGATACGGGCCAGGGCAAGGCGGCCGCCGGGGAGGGCCGCATCCAGGCGTTCGTCGCGCCGACCGATGTGCAGGCCACCGCGCTGCAGGGCGCGCAGGGCTTCACCGCCGCCTCGCAGCGCGACGTCGCCGCCGAGAGGGGGATCCACTTCTCCAGCTCGCTGTACACGAACGACCCGACCGCGAAGATCCAGTGGCCGTTCATCGTCGGCGTCGCGATGAGCTCGCCCTACGGAATGCGCGACGGCGTCATGCACCAGGGCATCGACCTCGTTCCGGGCGAGGGCGCCCCGATCCAGGCCATCGCCGACGGTGTCGTCCGACTCGCGACCGAGAGCGACGGCGGCTACGGCGTCGGCGTCTACGTCGACCACATCATCGACGGCAAGCCGATCACGAGCCACTACGCACACATGCAGTACGGGTCGCTGCGGGTGAAGACCGGGCAGCCGATCAAGGTCGGCGACATCATCGGACTGACCGGTAACACGGGCCACTCCTTCGGCGCGCACCTGCACTTCGAGCTCTACGTGAACGGGTCCACCATCGACCCGCTGCCGTGGATGCAGGCCAACACCGGGAGGCACTGACCTCGATTTAGTCGGGAGCCGAATCTTTGGTATTCTCGTCTGGTTGCCCACTGAGGGCAGCACGCCCCGATAGCTCAGTGGCAGAGCACTTCCATGGTAAGGAAGGGGTCGTCAGTTCAATCCTGACTCGGGGCTCGCACGCATTCATCACTGGGTGCACTGCGGCAGGGTAGCTCAGCTGGTCAGAGCGCACGACTCATAATCGTGAGGTCGCGGGTTCAAGCCCCGCTCCTGCTACCAAGTAGGTCTTATTAGAACCAATGACTTGAGAATGAAGCGATTCGTTCTCGACATCGAGATCCTCAGCTGAAGCGCCGGGGATCTTTTCGTTTGTCCGGGGCGGGTTGGCCAGATCGCCGTGGATGCGTGCTGCCAGGCCGTGGAGCGCGTCGTTGCCAGCGGTTCGATCGCCGCGAGTATCGATGTCCTTGTCAGTGACGTTTGCGTAGAGGCGGCGGAAGAGCGCCTGGATGAGTTCACGACGCGAGGTCTCTGGAAGGGCGGCATAGAGAGCGCCCGGGTCACGGACGAGCTCGATGGCTGCTCCGGCGCGTTCGGCGCCATGTCGGAGGGTCTCGTTGGTGCGGGCAAGGCGCTCCTCGATAGCGCCCTTCTGGAGCGTGATCTGTTGCAGTTTCTCGCGCAGCTGTGGCACGGGGAGGTCCCCGTCGGCGAGGGCGTCGATGAGTCGCGCTTCTTGATCCGAGAGTCGAGCGAGTTGTGTCTTCAGGGCGTCACGCGTTTGTCGTTCAGTGGCCTGGAGGTCTTCGACGACGTCTGTGATTCCCCGGTTTATGAGTTCGAGGTCCTTCTCAGGGATGCGTTCCGTTCGGATAGACCGCATCACGGCGTCTTCAAGCTCTTCAGCACGAATGCCAGGCATGGGGCACTCGCCCCTCAGCTTGGCTGAGCACGTGAAGTACTCGTAGGTTCCTCCGTTGCCGGTGCTCTGGCTGTAGACGAGTCGGCTCTCGCGTCCCTGTGCGCGACAGGTCTCGCAGTAGACGAGGCCTTTGAGGTAGTGGAAATGCACGCGGTCCCGGTCGCCCTTGCGGTGGCGGCTGGCGAGAATCTCCTTGACCTTGAGGTAGAGCTCCTTAGAGATCAGCGGCTGGTGACGTCCGGGATAGAGCTTGCCTTTGTATCGGATGACACCGGTGTAGTACGGATCACCGAGGATGACACCGAGCGCGTTGGCGGATAGAGGCTTCGGCCGGAACTTGCGTGAGGCGCGGGTCAAGAGGCCCTGGTCTTCAAGAGCTGCAGCGAGTTGCGCGACCGAGTATTCTCCGGTCGCATACTGTTCGAATGCCCAAATGATCAGGGGTGCGCGGACGGGATCAACGGCGATGGTGTTGACCAGTCGGCCGTCGAAGTCCTCGCGCACGTTCAGGTAGCCGAGCTTCGCGCGCCCGACGCTTCCACCGTTCTCGACCTTGTGGGCGAGCTTGACCTTGATGTCTTCGCCACTCATCCGCACTTGCAGTTCGTTCACGACGTCGGTGATGGCCTCCATGGCGTCGCCCATGTAGCCCTCGCCGAACTCCTCCTTGGCGGAGATCAGCTTCACGTCTCGTTCTTCCAGATACCGCTTGGTGATGGCGGCGTCGATGAAGTTGCGGAACACGCGCGACCGCATGTAGATGATGACGTACTTCACTTCCGGATGATCTGTGACGTACTGCATCATCTCCTTGAACACAGGACGCTTCGAGATCGTCTGAGCAGACTGGCCCGGCTCGACGAACTCCGGCCCGATGCTGGCGCCGAGCACCTGGTTCTTCCGCAGGGTCCACTCTCGCTGGGTTGCGATGCTGTTCCCGTCTTCGTCGATGTCGACTGCGGTGTTCATCTGGCGTGTGGTCGAGACACGCAAGTAGCGAACGGCGACTGCTGTTGATATGAGCGGTGGCGTCCCGGAGGCCGCGTCGATCTCCGCGAACAGGTGTTCAAGACCCGCGACAGGCGTCAGTGTCGGGCTGGTTCGTGGCTGGGGTTCGGTTGATATTGGGGGCACGGGCGCTTCTCCTTCGGGTTGGTCCTCCGGATTAACGCTCGTTCCGCCATTGAAGTCCAGCAGTTCTGGCAGTTCCACCGCGTACTCAGCGCTTCGACCCCCGAGCAACTCGGCGATGTAGTTTTCACCTCGCTCGTCATGATCCACGCGGCGCCTCCCTGCTCTCTTCGGTGTGCTCGTCGGCTCGTTGCTGGAGGTCGGCCGCAGCCAGCGCGACGCGTGCCAAACGACGCATTCGAGGCGCCTCCCAACGGTCTTTGGTGACGTCTACCTGTCTCTTCTTTGCGGGGCGACCGCCCATGTTCTGGCGCGCCTCGTCGCGTCTACTTGGCGAAGGCATAGAGCGCACCTTCCCGCTCGACGAGGTCGTAGAGGTCGGCCAGACGCAGAAGGATCGGTGCGAGGTTCCACTCGAGCGCCTCCGCCTCGATGCCGTGGTCGATGCACCAGTCGACGAGTTCCTGTTCCCACTCACCGAATGGGCTGAGCGCCCTTAGTGCTGCTTCCTCGTCGGGGTACATGCCGGCGAACGCCTCGTTGAAGCGCTCCATGATGTTGTCGCAACCGACGCTGACGTCCGGAAGCCCGAGGAACACTTGAAGTGCTTCGTCTTCGGGCAGCCGAAGGTCGGTGAGGAGCTCGATCACACCGTCGACCTTTCCGCTGTCCCAGTCGGCGGGGATGTTGACCAGATAGCGTTCGCCGCCCACGGGCAGGCTGGTGCTTACGAGGAGCTGGTCGAGCTTCGGCGGAAGATGCTCGTTCATGAAGCGGCGCCCGCTGCCGACGTTCTCGCGTTGCACGAGGTAGGTGCCGAGCCAGTCGATCCATTCCTTGGTGATCGGATCCGCTCGGTTGTTCGCATACAGCGCGAGGTACTCGTCTCGCAGGTCGAGGTACGTCCCTTCTCCGGTACGCCCGAAATCGGCGAGGTGTGACTGGCGACCGTAGGCGCGGCCGAGAACGTGAGCGATGCACCGCGCGGTGCCGAGCGTGATTTCGGTGTGCGTAGCCAGTGCTTCGGCGATGCCGTTGGCGACCCGGTCGATGAACCGGCCGCGAGCGACCTCGAGTCGTCGCCAGTCGGGTGCTTCCGTTCCAAGCGCTTCGGGTGCCTCGTAGGTGGGTTCGTGCTCGTTCATGAGCGGCCTCCGGCGCTAAAGAGGACGAACCTGCCGAAGGCATCGATCCAGGCTTCCTGTTCGAACGGCACGCGCAGCTGGTTGAGTTCGTCGAGGCAGGCTTGCTGGTCGAGCTGCCCGGTGGAGGCGAATCGGCCGAGTGCCGTGTCAGGGCCTTGGTGGAGGCTGGCGGCGATGAGCCGCGCGAGCGTCTGTGACCGTGCTTCCGGATCCACGGCGAGGCCGAGCTCGATGAGCTGGCGGGCGCGCTCGGTTTCGTCCGGTGCGGGGATGGTCGTGGTGGTTGATGAGTTCATGAGATTCCTCCTTTCGGATTACGTGGTGTGCGTGCCCGCGTACGGGGCGAGTTGGTCGAGCGCCTGCTCGGCGGGCAGGATCCAGAACAGGGTCGGGTCGAGGGTCCGGTCCGCAGCAATGGCGTCGTGGATCACCACCGCCCGCTTGGTCGTGGGAACGAGCCAGACGACGGCCGGGAACACGCTGCGGGCCGCTTGTTCGATGCCGGTGCGCTCGTATTGCTGGTAGAGGCGGCATTTGCGCAGCACCGCGGGGAGGTGCTCGGTGCCGAGGTCTACTTCGACGAACGAGTACGTCTCGGTGATCCGATCGGCGGTGACGACGAACAGGTCGGGCTTGAGCGTGAGCGCCTGCCCGCCGGGGCCAGTGAAGGGTCGCCAGCAGGCTGTTTCGGGTTGGAGCTCGAGAAGATCGAAGTGGCCGGCTTTCGCGTGTTCGCGGAGCATGGCCGCGACGTCGGCGACGGCCAGCATGTGCGTGGCGAAGGGCCGCCCGGGTTCGAGGTATTGGGTGCGGGAGGTGTCTCCTCGACGGAGCCGCAGGTACCGTTCGCCGGAGTGCCCGAGCTGCCAGATCGTGAGGGCGGAGCCGTGCTCCTGCCCGCCGATGCGTCGTTCGAGTCTCGCGACGGCCTTCAGCGCTTCGAGGCGCGTGAGGATCCGGGTGGTTCCACGAGTGGCCGCGCTGGCGCTGACGGATTCCCCGAACGGTCGAACGGGCAGATGGAGTCGCTGGATCTGCCTCGTTGTCAGGAGCCGAAACCGTTCCAGGTCTTCCAAGATGCGGATGTCCCGCTCGGTGAGGTGAAACCCGAGATCCCTCGTGTGCCGGGCGCTCATGCGAGCCTTCCAGAAGGCTGGCCGTGATCCGCTGCGACGCAGCGGGAGTCCCTTGCTGAAAGCGGTAGAACGCGCCAAGAATCCGGGGGAGTTGGCGGCGGGTGTTCCTGGTGACGCGAACGCCGACCGGAACACCGAAACGAATACTCATTCAGCCACGTCGCGGTGCTCATGCCTGCCTCGCCTTCTGGTGAGACCGCCGCGGCGCCTGCTCTACTGTTGCTGTCTCGCTGGGGGTCTCAATCGCCGGGAGCGCACCGAACTGCTCGCGGCTGGCCTCGCGAATCGCATCGGCATGACCAAGCAACGGTGCGGGCGGCAGGACGGTGGCAGAGCACCAGGTGGTTGGGATGGTCCCGGCGATGAGGCGGGCGTAAATGTGATGCTTCGGCAGGCTTTCGAAGTCCGAGGCCGTCAGCGAGGGGGCGCGCTTTGCCATCGCCTGCGCGTCGTCGGTGTCGAGCGCGAAGCAGATCTTGTTGCCGGCGTTCGCGTCGAGACCGCTGCGCATCCCGGCGGGAAGCTGCTCCCGGTATTGGTGGGCAACGTGCACGCCGACCCCGTAGGAGCGGAAGACGCTCATGGCGTTCTCGATGGACACGGGCAGATGGAGGTAGTTCTGCACCTCGTCGATGAAGATCATCCCGGGACGCTTCATCGGGTCCTTCTCCGCGGCGCGTTCGGTCGTGGCGAGGAACAGTTCGGCGACGATCAGGCTGCCGAGGAGCTTGGATGCCCCTTCCCCGAGGAGCGCGTCGTTCAGCGGTACCAGGACGGTCTTCTTGTCGCGGAAGATGTCGCGCAGTCTGAAGCGTGGCTGCGATTGACCGAGCACCCGGACCAGCGGCTGACGCAGCACGATCTTACGGAGCCGGTTGAGGCTGGGGGCGATCACGGCCGCCCGCTGAGCCGGACGCATGTCGTCGTACTCGGCCCAGAACGCGGCGAGTGTTGGGTCGTCTTGCACCGCGGCGACGACGGGGCGGCGGAAGGCGTCATCTGTGAGTAGGCGCGGCAGATCGATCAGCGTGTAGGGGACGCCTCGTCTCTGCCCCGCCCTGGCGAGAGACAGCAGGGCTCCCTGGATCAGGTACTCGGTCCGAGGTCCGAGGGTGTCGTGGAACACGGCGGCCAGGGCGGCGAGGATGCCGTCAACGACGATGTCCGGGTCACGGTCGCCGACATCCAGCGGATTGAACCCGACCGGCGCGTCCCTATCCGTGGCGTCGAGGACGACGATCCGCCCGGCCGTCTCGAGCGGTGCGGTGTCGAGGATGCGGTCCACCAGCTGCTTCTTCGGTTCGATGACGCAACAAGCGCGACCGGCGGCGATGTCCGAGAGGATGAGGTGTTCCAGCAAGGTGGACTTGCCCGAGCCAGTGGGGCCGAGCGCGACGAGGTGCTGGAGCCGGCTCTTCGGATCGATGCCGATCAGGCGTTCCGAGCCCGGTGCGGTGCCGGTGGCGAAGACCGAGGCCGTCCGGCTGACGATCTCCGGCACCGGCAGCAGCCGCGGATGAAGGCCGGGCACGCCCGGGTAATCTCGCTCGCCGATTGGCCAGCCGAGCAGCGGCACGAGCTCGGCGGCGGACAGATCGAAGGCGGCGCGGCCGGTGCCCGACTGCCAGTGCGAGGAAGTGTCGTGGTTGAGGCTGAGCCGGACCCCGGGCGTTTCCATCAGCTGCAGGGCTCCGAAGACTTCCCAGATCAGGGACGCCGTGCGCTTCTGCGTGTCGGCCGTGACGCCGACGCGGACCGTGGTCGCCAGGGTCGGGCTGGAGGTTCGCTGCTCCATGCGCTTCCGCGCATCCGTCGATGCCGTGCGGGCGCCGTCGAGCATGATCGAGGCGAACTGCTGAAACGGGTCGGACAGTTTCGGCGGTAGCGTGCGGGCAGCGTGAGTCCGTCCGAGCACTACCTGAAGGGCGACGTGTTCTGCGCCCCGCCGGGCGGCGAGCGCCTGGTAGAGGGATGCCACGACCTGCTCCGGATCGGCTTCCAGCGGTACCACCGCCGGGTGGGCGACGACGCGGCTGACAGCGGCCACGTCGGGCCGTGTGGTGGCCGAAAAGGAGGCGCCGGGGAAGTAGCCCCGAAGGAGCCGCTTGAGGCGCTGAACGGCCGTCGGCGCACACCCGAAGATGTACCTGATGCCGTCCTCTTCGGCGTGAAGCTCGAGGATGACGGGGCGGGGAACATCGGTGCTCGTGAGACGCGTCAGCGCGTCGACGATGGTGTGCTGCGTGATCGGGCGGGAGAAGTGGAGCTTGGTGAAGACGAGTTCAGGCATGGTCCCCTCCCTGCTCGGTGCTGTATGGCCCCTCGGATTCGTGGGAGGCGCGAGCTTCGGCTTCGCGGCGCGCCTGCTCGAGGCCGGCCGCGGTGATGATGCGTGCCACCTGCTCCGGACGCAGATCATGGTTGAGTTCCGAGAAGACCCAGGCACGGCGGCCGCTGGTCTTGCGATAGCGACGCGTCGAACGGTGGTTCGTCATGAGGGAACCTCCTTCCTGTCCCCGGCTTTCGGGCGGGGATCAACGGTTCGCACGGCGGACGCGGAAGGACGGTGGGATCGCCAACTTGCAGAGGCCGAATTGGCGCGATGGCGCCTGTTATGAACTCGAACGCAAGCGTTGTCAAGTGCTTTTGACGGCCGTTGTCGAGAAAACAACATCGCAACAGGGGTAAACGTGCTCATGGTTGTCACCACCGACCCCACCAATAGCGGTACACGGCGACCGCGACACACAAGACAGCTGCGATGATGCCGATGATCAGCAGCCAGCCCCAGAACTGCCCGATCAGCCAGACGGTTGCCCAGAGCGCCAGTGCACCACCCAGCAGGTAGAGGCAGAGGCGGAAGAACCGTTCCGCAAGTCCGCGGGGAATCTCGTCGGCCATCAGTCATCACCGTCCCCGTTGTCACGCATCGCGCGCGTGAAGTCGGACGGCACTGGATACCCGAACTCAAGTAGCGAGATGTCGGAGTCAACTTCGTTGCCCCAGGCGTCCCAGCCGGGCTGTTTGTGGCGTGCGAAGAGCTCAAGTCGGCGGACGTTCATCCCGGCGATGTCGTCGATGTAGGCGTACTGCGCATGCGGCTTTTCCGAATGCCGTCCCACTCGGTAGACGAGGAAGTCGGGGACGTTGCGGTTGGCCGCCGTGACCGACCCGCGGGTCGCGACGAGCAGGTCTTCAGTTGCGCGCCGGAGGCCGGTCTTGTGACGACCGAAGCCGAACTTGTTCAACTTGCCCCAAGTGATCCAGTCGCCCTGGGCATAGTCGAAACCCCAGGCTTTGATGATCGCTTCGGCCTCGGTGTGCAGCCCTTTGGTCGTCCAGAAGAACAGCCAGGAGTTGTCGGCGGCTACGGACTTGACCGCGTCAGCCATGCCGAGCAGTTCATCGATCGACATCGTGTCGTAGTGCTTCTCGCCAGACTGTCCGCGCCAGGGCACGTCCGAGAGGATGACGTCGTAGATTCCGCTCGGTTCTTTTCCCGCTGTGGGTGAGGCGCTTGCTTCGTTGATGGTCATGTGAAAGTGCTCCTTCCTCCGGCCCACGAGGCGTGGTTGGTGGGCCATGGCGAGGATTGGTTATGCGCCAGTCGGCGCGGGTGGTCAATATTCCGGTCGCGAGCGTTGTGGCAACTACAGCGACCGCGTGGGTGGCCGTACCCGCCGCGAGAGATGCGACGGGTACGGCCGGACCTCATTCGTCGTCGCAGATGGTGAGCATGAAGCCGTGTCGTAGCAGCACGTAGCGATGCTCCATGAGCTCGTCTTCTGAGCACTGCGCGTAGATAGCGCCGGCGACGAAGACGTGCTGGATCCGCGTCTGCTCGAGGATCCCGAGCAAGATCTCCAGCAGGTCATTCGAATCAACTGCGGCCGGTCCGATCCGGTAGAGCATGCGGTCGGGCGAGCGGTGGTCTCGTTCCATCTGCTCGCGCACGAGGCGCTCCTGCTCTTCCACGGTCTGGCCGCCCAGCTCATCGGGTGCCCGCTGGTCGTGAATGCTCCGAACCCAGAGGAGCCCGCCGACCTGAGCCCTCCTCTTCGTTGGTGATGGTCTTTTTGGCATGTCCCCTCCTTTCACGAGGTCTGGCAGCCCGAACGGCCGCCTATTCAGTTGTTGTTTCCTCACCACGGGGGCGAGGTCTGTCAGCCAAGTCGCGGTTGGATGGGACTGTCCGGCGCGCGGCGCGGCGGTCTGTTGGGCGACCCCGGGGTCGTGCTGATGCCGGCTAATCCGAGCGCGGGGGAACCCCGCCGGAGGCCAGAAAGGACTCCCGGATGAGCGCCCTTCTGGCCTCATGGGACTCCATGCCGAGCGCAGCCGCCAGCTGCAGAATGGTGCGACGCATCTCGTCCTGCTTACGGTCGAGTTCCGCCTCGAGTCGGGCCTGGTGGGCTCGGCGGCCCGGAATGATCAGATTCATCACCCGCTCCTTCCACGTCCAGAGCGTTCCGGTCACAGCCCAGGAGATCTGGCCGTCCATCAGCCCCACCGCCGGATCGCAGCGGCGGCGCCGAGGGTGTAACTGTCGACGATCTCGCGGTAGCGCGCCTCGCCGAGCGGCGCGACAGTGATGAGGTGCTGCTCCAGCGCGGTCAAGGCGCCGACGTGTTCCAGGGCCGTGTTCGTGAGGAGGGCGCGGCCGTCCTCGGCGAGCTTGGCGACAATAGCGCGGGACTGCACCCGCTCGACTTCGCGACGAGTCTGACGCTGCAGCCCCATGGACATCCCGCTCAGCCCAGACGGGCTGAGGGCACTTCCCGTGGCGGGAAGCAGTTCCGAGTTGTTCACAAGATCCCCTTTCGAAGAGATGACCCAGGATTTCTGGGCTGATTCGACGGTAGGAATCGCACGATGCTGGTCGCAGGGACCTGGCTGGATGAACCGTTGGAACGGATTGGAAGTCCCGATCCCGCTCGCACTTGGGCGCTTTCGCGCGGGGTAGCCTGCAGGCATGGCACACCGGCGCTGGCAGGACGAGATCAGTGACCTGTTCGCTGCCCGCGCTGATCCCGCGCTCACGACGGCGAGGTGCCCTCAGCTCACGCTCCTGGCGGCGATGCTGACGGGCTCTGAGGACGTGGACGATACCGCCCTGCGGCAGTTCATCCGCAGTGTCATCGCCTTCCTCGGGGAACTCGACGGCATGTCACGGGATTGGGTGGCGTGTGCTGCCGGCGGGGCTGCGTTCCTGTATGTGGACGGGCTGCCGAGGCGTGCCGACCAGCATCTGATCGCCAAAGGTAATGGCCGCCGCTTCGATGGCGACTTCACATCCAAAAAGGCCCGGGATACCTGGGCCTACCTGACCTACAAGCGCACCCTACTGGATGGCCGTCGCGACTTCTTTAGCTACAAGCCCGGCGCGCTGCGTCGGCACGAGTTCTGCGCGGGCCTGGTCGCCGCCATCGAGCAGGTCGAGGCAGCGCCCGAGGAGTTTCGCCTTGTCTACGACCGGGTTGCGGCAGCCGAGCGAAGCGCGTATGGGATCGAGTTCGAGGACAAGCAGGATGGCACCGCCAGCTCCGGTACTCGGCGTGACCGGTCGACCGCCACGGACGTGAACTACCCAGACGGCAGCATGGTGGGTTACGGGCAGCACTTCGACAAGATCTGGGCCGTTACGAACATCGGGGAGGTGCCCTGGTACGGACGCCGGCTCACGCGCGTCACGCCGCAAGGGCCGACCTTCCCCTCCTCACCAGCCTGGGTCCCGATCCCCGACACCCTTCCCGGGCAGACGGTGTATCTCACCGTGTCATTCATCGCTGGACGAGTGCAGGGGTTCTCGGAAGTGCGGTTCAAGATGACCGACGAACATGGCAACCAATACTTTCCGAGTAAGTACCCGCATGGGTTGACCCTCATCGTCGAGACGGGCCCGATCACGTCGATCGATCGCAAGCTCCCTTGAGTTCCCCGGGAAATCGACAACCGAGGGTGCTTGGCAGGCAAAACGAAAGCCCCTCGTGAGAGGGGCAAGATTCGGTCAGGGATGACACTGCCCCGCTCACCGAGGTGACGGTGCTACGACCACGAACCTCAGGTTCAGCGGGAGCAGTGTCATGCCTCGGCCGGCCGGGGCGGGACGGCTTCTCAGCGCTACTCGTCTGGCCTGAATGTCGTCCGGGCAATCGCTAGCCTGATGTAGAGCGCGTCCTTCTCGGTGGCCTCGCCAACGCGGACGCGGTTGGCGTCGTCCGGGCTGGCGTAAGCGTCGACCAACTCGGACAGTACCTCGTAGGTCATGCGGCGAACGTCTTCGTCGGGGTCACGGAGGAGCTGATCCCACGCAATCTGCTCCGCTTCGTCGATACCCCGGCCGAGCTCGCCACCCATGACCGAGGTCGCCATGGCACGTATCTGCGGATCCGCTGAGGAGGCAAACGTCCTCAGGAGCGTCAATCCGTATTCCGGATTGACCGGGCTGATCTGCCGGTCGACCACACGAAGGATGGTGCCTTCGAGGAGATCGTGCACGTCGTCGCTTCGGTCAGCGAGTGGCGCAAGCGCTACGGCGATACGGGCCAATTCCTCCGGTAGGCAATGCTGGAGGTATTCCAGGTACGGCCGGCCCGCGTAAGGCAGCGATGGCAACTCTTCCGGAACATGTTGCATGGGAGTGTCCTCTCTTCTCGTCTTGGCTGGGGGCGCCACAGGCTCGAGAATGAGTCGAGCGTGGCGCTTCGATCCGGCTACGGAGCAGAGCGCCCAGCTCGACCGCAGGACTCCTGCTCGTTATGTCACGAACGAGCTCGGCTGGCAATGGGCCGCCACCATCGCCGAGCCGCATCCACAGGGGTTGTACCGACGTTGTGGAATCGACATCGTTTGCCGCTATCAGGGCCTGTCGGATGTGTCGGCATGCGCCTCGACAGTGAATCGCGCCTACTACTGCGTCCCCAACCGTCGGTGCCCGGTTGTGGTGAAGGCGGGGCTGGCGATGCAAACTGAACCTGCGAGGCTTCGGGGTGCTATTGCTCGGGTGGTCCAGGATCGGCGGTTAAGGACGTTCTTCTGCAGCAGGCTGAAGAACGGTTCCATCGCGGCGTTGTCGCCGCAGGACGCGACACGGCCCATCGACCCGACCAGCGGGTGCCGGCCCAGCGCGCGCAGGAATCTTCGGCTGCGAAATTGAATTCGCCTTGACTGCCCCGGTCGGAGTGGACGATGCAGCCGGCGACGTTCCCGCGCATCTGCACGGCGTTGTCGAGCGCCGCCGCGGCGAGACGGGCCTTCATGCGGGAGCTGATCGAGTACCCCACGATGCGACCGGAGCAGGCGTCCTTGATCGCGCACAGGTAGAGCTTGCCCTCCGCCGTGTGGTGCTCGGTGATGTCTGTCAACCACGGCTCGTTCGGCTTGTCGGCTGTGAAATCGTGCCGGAGGATGCCGTGCTCGTCGACGACGGCGCGCAGGTCGTCATGGACGGCAGGACCGGGCCGTTTGGACTTGCCGCGCTTAAGCTTATTGAGCTGACGAGGCGCGTGAAACGGGCCACCTGGCACCTAAAGGAAGAGCACAAACCGAGCGATCGGTTGGAGGTAGCGATCCGCAAGCCTGGCCGGGCGAGCCGGCGACGCGGTCGGCTCGAATCATGTCCGTCTCATCGACGTGTCTGCAGTTTACCCTAGCTTTGTGTCCACCAGCCAAACGATTGGCCACCGTAACTAATTGTATGGAAATAAACACGGGATGTGTAATTGCTTCCATCTGCTGTCTTAACTGTCAAATCCCGATATTTGACTCCGTTTGGAAGCGTTGCAACCTCTGTTGCGCCTACCAACTCGGGTGTAGAGATGATATTCTGATAGGCCACCGCTCCACCTGTCATCCCTTCGGGATCGCTTGTAACCACCTTGTTCATATTTTGCCACTGCACAGACTGATTGCCACTTTCGAGAGCGGCCAGTACGGCTTTTTGACGATCACTACCGTTCAATGCAAGGGGTAGTCTTTCACCGTAAGCGGTAACTGTCAAGATCTCCTGAGGTGTATTCCTATCAGAGATGACTGTCGGTAGAATATCGTTCTTATCCTGTGATACACGATATGCATCAGCAGCAAAATCACGAATATTATCCATGCCACCAAAGAGCCCGAAAAGGTAACTGAGGCGGGTGTCAGGAGATTCTTGGGCGAATTGATCAATTGATATGCCCTGGAGTGGCTTCAGAGTATCCGGTAGCACGCCTAACTTTGGAACGGTATCGGCTGTCCGTGTCGGTGCCGGTTGCGCCGATGTCGGAGCTGTGGATGGGTGCGCTTGCGGCGTCGATGCGTTTGCGGCCACCGAGGGCTGGGATGCGCATCCCGCGAGCCCTGCGACACCGAACGCGAACGCCACGACTACCGCGGGCACCCGCAAAGTGGAACTACGACGCACAGATTCCCCAGCCTTCCGACCTTCGATGCCGATACTGGTTGAACAGTAGCAGTGACTTGGGCTCGCCTGCGGAGCTGCACGCGGGCCGTCGCTTGGGATGTCGGCGACGGTCCAGTCGCCTGATTTCGGCGGTTGTGGCTAAACGCAGTCCGAATACAACCGCGGAGACGGTGCGCTCCGGGCCGTTCATCAAGTGAACCTTGCACTGGCTCCGCGTGCACAGTGGCCAGTCGCTGCTGCACTACGCGGATAGCGATAAGGCGACGCGACGGCATAGTCGTTAGCCAAGGTCGTGGTGCGATCTGATCGACGCCTCAATTCCCGCGCTGGCCCGCCTACCGGCCAGCAATCATGGTGAGCCGAGGAGGCGATGGGAGCAATTTCTCCACTGATACATCGAGTGCCTCAGCGACGGCAAGCACGGTCGCGAGCCGCGGGTTGACCGGCTGCCCCTGAGCGGTGCCGCGTTCGTAGGTCTGGTACGCGTACAGCGAGATGCCGGCGCGCTCCGCGACTTGCTCCTGTGTGAGATTCGCCGCGTGCCGATGACGCTGAAGGTTCAGCGCGAGTTCGCGGGCGAATCTCGCCCACTCTGCCGTTGTCGCTGGACCTTCTCGCACTCAATCGAGCCTGAGACCAAGAAGACTTGGTGAGAATCTAGAAAAATTGGTAAAACGGAGGTCAAGTCAACGGCTACTGATCTCGAATCCAATTGCCGTCGTGGTCGACGCGGAGCCCGTAGTCGATGAGGTCTTGTCGGACGAGGAGAACGTCTCGCGCGTCGCGCAGTTCCTTGAGGAGGGCGTCGCTGCCGGCGACGTGGAGAGCGAGTAGCCGCACAATCAAACGGCCGACTCTGGCCACGATCGCTGATTCTGTGATGTCCGGGTAGGCGCCGCGATCCGGGTGCTTGATGGTGTTGTAGCTGTTGGCGACCGCGCGTGCCAGCCCGATGGTGCCGTCAATGCGGTCTCCCCAATCGAGACCCAGGAGATCGAGGCATCGGTACACATAGGTCGCGGTAGTCGTCCTCTTCCCAGAATAGGTTTCGTCTTCTCCCGAGCGGAATCCGATGTGCTGGCCTGCTGCTTCCATGGCCATGTTGGTCGAGTTGACGACATCTTCGATGAAGGGCTCGGCCCGCCCGAAGATTGCCGCAGCGGGCAGGATGAAGCGGCTCCAAGCGTCGTAGTTGTCGGACCAAGCGGCGAGGGCATCGGGGCCGAGTTGGCCAAGGAAGGCTATGGGGAGCCCGAGCTCACCTTGGGTCGGAATCGGACGTTCCCGTTCGCGCACCGTTGCCGTGCTGATGAGTTCAAGGGTGGGCACGTACGGTCTCGCGGTGCCGATGTCGACAGCAAAACTCCCGTCGCGAACTTCGTGACGGCGGAAGGAGATAGGCCTCCCGTAGAGGAGCCTCAAGAGGGTTGCCAGCTTCCGCTGTTCGACGAAGTGATCCGCGAACGGGCGAGGCCCGTCGTCAAACGTGCTCTCGACCACGACATTGTCGGACACCGAGGTGTGCCGCTCATATCCGTCCTGACCGGAAACAGTCTGCCAGCTGGAACGCAGCGTGAGCGTGGCGTCTCCTTGGCGCCAGGACAACGCATTGGGGCTTCGCAGCGTGACCGTCATCTGCTGTGTGCGGCCTTCGCCGTCAGCATCGGCCTGTCGTTCCTCTGACTGAAGTCCTGTCCACAAGTTGAGCCCGTCGAGTCGACTCGCGACGCGCTCGAGGGCAAGAGGAACGTTCACGGGAACGGTCCGTGGTCCGAGGACCGTGGCACGTGGCGCGAGTCGCCCGATGCCCGATCCCGTTCCCATGCTCATGGCGCGGCCAGCGAACTGCAGGTCGAAAAGACTGACATCCCCGCCAGAGGTCTGCAGAACGAGGTTCGCCGGCGGCGTGTGCGCTCCGAACCAGGTAGCGACGTGCGCGAACTCCGCCGCAGCGTCGTGGTAGGGAACCTCAAGGACGATGCCTTCTTCGCGTGTCATCTTGAGCACCGCCGCGACGTACGGCTGCTCGTCGACGCCATCGACGAGCAGCCCTGCAAGGCTGTCCCCGAAATCCAATTGATCCACGGCCATGACATGACCCTATGGCTCTGAAGTCAGTGGTGTCAGGGGTGCGTCATCAGCGCCGGGGGAGTCGGCAGAAGTTCGTCGAGTCCGACCTCGAGCGCCTGGGTGATCGCCAGGATCGTCATCAGCGTCGGGTTGACCGCGTTGCCCTTGGCTGTGTAGCCGTTCTCGTAGGTCTGCACGGAGTACAGCGAGATCTGCGCCCGTTCGGCGAGCTCGGCCTGCGTGAGGCCGTGCTGCGTCCGGGCGTCGACCAAGCGGTCGGCGAGCTCGCGGGCGAATACCGCCCACGCCTCCCGTTCCGCCTGCTCCCGCCGCACCGATCCAGCCTGTGACCAAAAAGAATTGGTGTGAACCTAGAAGAATTGGTAATGTCCGGAAAGCGCCGGATGGTCCGGGGAGAGGTTCGCGGGGCCTCTTTACAGAATCGAACAAATATGCTAATGTTTGGGCATCTACCTGGACGAGTCCGGTTGCAGGCGTTCGCCTCCCGGGACCTCAGGCGGGTCATCAGTAACGGCCGCTCGAGCGGCAAGGAATCCTCGCCGTGCACGAGAACGAAACATCACCATTCCGTCAACCTGAACAACCGGTCACCGAGCAGATCCCGCACTCCGGGATCCATCATGGCGAGCGCCCCGTCGAGGAATTTGACAAGACGCCGCTCCCGGACGCCGTGGAGCGCGGCCTGGTGACCCCGACGCCCGATTCCGCGGCTACTCTCGCCCCCGCGCCTGAGCAGCCGAAGAAGCGCAACAAGCTCCTCATCGGCGGCTCGATCGGCCTGGCGGGCGCGGTGATCGCCGCGGGTGCCGTCATTGGCGTCAAGGCGGCGAGTGATACCGGCCACACGCCTCCTGAGAAGGACCCGAAGGCGACGTTTCAAACGCCGGAAGCAACGCCGAGCGAGTCTTCTGTGACCACCCCGGAACACGTCTACACCGTGCAGGAGTTGCTGATTCCCGCCACGCTTACCGGTGAGGACGCCGCGAAGCTGCTCGTTGAGCAGCGGCTCAAGGCATGGACGAATGCCGGCGAGTCCTATCAGCTCTGGAATGATCGGGTCAATTCCGGTGGAAATACCGCCTTGCTGCAGAAGGCTCAAGCAACGGGTCAGACCTTCTCCAACGCTCTCTTCGTTCCCAACTGGCGGCAGATGCAACCGTCGCTGGTCGCCACCTATGACGAGCAAGTCCAGGAGAACGCCGCCGCGCTCGGTGCCTGGCTACGCACCTACAAGAGCGGTAACCCGGCGGACAAGGAGCCGTATGTTCGCAGCATGGCTGTCGACACCATCGCTGTCGTCAGCCAGACGAACGACTCGGTCACCATGACCCTGCACGCTACTGAGCACGACAATGGCGACGGGAACCGGGTCGGTCCACTTGACGCGAAGGGCAACAGGGTCGATGGCAACAAGCTCATCGGTGATCTCGAGTTTGAGAAGGTGGATGGCGCCTGGAAGATCTCGCACCTGAACTGGCACAACGCCCAGCAGTAGCGCCTGGGGGAGGAGGGGCCGGGGCTTCTCAAAGCAACCTGCCTGTGCTTAAATAAGCCCAGGTTATGAGGCAAAAACGAATAGTGAACGGTTCTCAAAGGCGAGGTTTCCTAGTCCTAGGAAAGGTACAACCCATCGGGTTGTACCTTTCTTTGCTTACGCGCCGCGGAACACTGCTGGTCGCCCTGGTCCTTGCGGTGTTGGCGATCGCGGGCACGCTCGCGGCCGCTCTGCCAACCCGCCCCGCCGCGGCCTTCTCCGCTCCAACCGACAAGGCGAGCTGCGACGCAGCGGGCGGCTCCTGGGCAGCAGGCAGTCAGGGCGCGATTTGTAACGGTGTGTCGCTGGCGTCGTTCATGACACTCGAAGACCAGGTGCGCTCCTACCTCTACTACCGCCAGCTCGGCTCCTGCGTGGTGAGCAGCGACTCCAATCTCGCCGACGGCCTCTGGTTCGCTGGCACCGCCGGCGACCGGATCGCCCGCGACCACGCGGCCAGTGGCAACTGGTTCGGCGTCGGAGGCACCTATGGTGGAGGTGCTCTGAAGGGCGTGGGCGGCATCAAGGTCCAGGACTCCCAGCAGGGCCAGATGGACTGCAACCAGACCGGGCTTGTCACCGGCGCGTTGAGTCTCTGGGACTCCTGGAAACCCGACGAAGCACTCTGCGCTATGGGCATGCGCTCAGCGAGCGACGCCGAATTCAACGCGGGTCGTTGCACCAACGCCCAGGGGGCAACAGACCAGTTCCAGCGCGGCGACACCATGACCAGCAGCTACCAGACCGCGGTCAAGAACCGCGTTTATGGCGGCAAGAGCCCGGCCGTCACGGCCAACCCCGCCTGGACGGATGCGGGCAACTACCTCCTCTACCGAGGCACGCTCCTGGCGGTCTGTGTCCCAACCGCCACCGTGACCAGCAGCGCCCCAGCGGGTTCAACGAATCAGGACTACCACCTGCGGGTGCCCTCCCGGGCCGCGGACGGCAGCATCTCCTGGACGACGGAGTACTACACGAGCAACAACAACCATCCGCACAGCGACGGAGCGAACATCGTCGTCGGACCGTCCCTCGATCCGCTGACCGATGTTCAGAGCAAGACCTGCGGCGACCTGATGAACGCCCTCAACGGCGCCGACGGCAAGAACAACGGCCTGGCCGACAAGTACGCCCAATGGCTATTCGACAACAGGACTCAGCTGGTCGCGCCCACCGCCAAGGATCCGGCGGCGCCGAATCCCGATGCCGTCAAGTCCTCCTGCGCGATCGACAGCATCGGCTGGCTGATCTGTCCGGTCCTGAGTGCGGGCGCCGGCCTCGCGGATGCTGCCTACAAGTTCATCGCCAACGATTTCTTGAAGATCGATACCGGGCTGGTCGGTCCCGACACGATGACGGCCTGGAAGGCGATGCAGGGCATCGCCAACGTCCTGTTCATCCCGGTCTTCCTCTGGATGATCTACCTGCTGATGACCGGCTCTGGGAACACCAACCGGATGGCAGAGTTCCGACGCGTCTTCCTGCGCCTGATCGTGATGGCCATCCTGGCGAACGTGTCCTTCTTCATCTGTCAGATCGCCGTCGACGTGTCCAACATCCTCGGCTTCTCACTGAAGGACACACTCGAGGCGATCGCCAAGACGATCCAGGCCTCGGCCCCCGACACCGTCCACACCGGCGACGACTCGACCAACATCGCAGGCATCGTGACGACCGTCCTCATCGTCGGCTCCGCTGTCTGGATCAACGTGGGTGCCGTCATCGTCGCCGTCGTCGGCGCCCTGATCTCGCTCCTGATCATCTTCTTCCTGCTCGCCATGCGGAAAGCACTCATCGTTCTGCTCGTGGTGGTGGCGCCGATCGCGTTCGTGGCCTACGTCCTGCCGAACACCCAGAAGCTCTTCGACAAGTGGCGAAAGATGTTCACCGACCTGCTGCTCGTCTTCCCCGTCATCGGGCTGGTCTACGGCGCCTGCCTCGTGGCGCACGCCATCCTCTGGAACGTGGCCCAGGGCGCCGGCGACAACAAGACCGTCATGGAGGTCATCGCCTACCTCGCCCTGGTAGTCCCGCTGATCGTTTCCATCCCGCTGCTGAAGAACGCCATCGCCGCCGCGGGGAACATCGGTGGCACGATTCAGGGCATCGGGGCCAAGCTGCGCGGCGGCGTCACCAAGGGAACCCAGAAGGCGTATGACAAGTCGCGACTCGGCCAGTTCAAGCACTACCGGCAAGGCGTCGCCGAACGGCGCCTTGCCTCAATCCAAGCCGGCACCTACAAGGGCAAGGGTGGCAACTTCAACCCGCGAAATTGGGCGTCGAATGCCAACCGCGGCGTGAATGACATCAGCGGCCGCTTCGGGCAACAGCTCGCCACCCGCGGTGCGGCGATTGAAGCCAAGGAGTCCGAGGAGCTCGACAAGAACGCCCTGGCGGCCATCGAGAGCGCCCGTATCGGCGCCAACCCGCTGTCGCAAGCTCATCTGATGCAGCTTGCCATGGGTCAGGACGTCAAGGACGCCAGCGGCCGGGTGATCATCAAGGCCGACGACCACACGCAGCGCATGGCGATTACCAAGGCCATCAAGGCCGCCTCCGTCGGCGAGGCTCACCAGTTGGTCGACGCGTCGCCGCAGATGAGCGCCGGTGCCCGGAAGACGCTCGCCTCGGTGCTGCCGGGCTCGAGTGCTGCCGGTAAGGCCGCCTACCTCGGGGGTAAGACGCTCGGGGAGATCGAACAAGGTACCGCGAACACCCAGCGTGCGATGCTCGCCGCCGTGGCCGGCGGCAAGATCACCGCGGCAGCGCTTGCCGCCGGCGATAAGGATTCCGTCGGCGCACTGGTGGACGCTGTCGGAACGACACCCGAGGGCAGCGTCGAGCGCCAGGCGCTCACGGCTGCGTATGCCGAACTCAATCAACCAGGATCTCGACTGCGGGAAGGCATCGTGTCCGGCGGCGATCACGACCAAGCGCTGCGCCGCATCGCTGGCCTAAGCGGGGCCGCGGCTGGGCAACCGCGGCCAGTGGGGCCAATCGGCAGCGAAGTGATCAATCCGCCAAACGATTTGCAGATACCGCGAAACCGATAACCACACGGCCGGCACGGCCAGGAGACGAAAGGAATGACCAACAAGACCAGCAGCAAGACGACGAAGCAGACCGCGGGGGAGAACCCGCGGATCATCGAGTGGACCTACAGCGAGGGGCCACCTCGACGATCCTGGCGGTGGTATCTGGTGGTCATCGCTATTGGCGCCGGTCTCGCCGGATTGCTCTATGTCGCCTACCCGGGGATCCTTGCTGCGCCTGCCAGCATGGCGCTTTGGGTGTGTGCTGTCCTGGCCGTGGCACTGATGCCGGCGAGCGAATACCGGGCCCAGCTTGACGGCAACCTCCTGACTGTCTGGTTCCGAAAGCGGGTCAAGCCGATCCTCTGGGAGAACCTTTCGGCGTACGCCACCTACGCCGTTGACGAGGTAGACGGGGACGATCTCAATTCGGCACACCTCACTCTGATCCTTCGACGGCGCGACGGTCGCGGCACGGCACAGATCTCCCTCCCCGTCGATGATGAAGACCTGCTCTGGCGCATCATGGAACGCGTCGCGAGCGTCATGCCGCAGGAACCGGATATTGCACCAACCGTCTGGCAACGCCTCGACAAGCTGGCCCAGCGCTGGCTTGGGTGGAGATAGTCGTCCGGTTCGTATGCACATGGTGCGCGTTCCAACACGCTAGTCGCGCTGCCGGCGCCAATAGCACACCCTCCTGGATCGCCGCTATCGCTTACCCAGCGCCGGCCTACTGCTGGACGCAGCGCTCTCTTCGTGAAATGGCTCCTATCGGAGGATTCCGATCACCTCGTTGCTCCAATCGATGAGTTTCCGAGCGTCAGTCTCATCCCAGAGTCCCCGATACGCGACCGCGTATTGCGCCCGGATTTGCTCGAGTTCGGCTTCATACGTCTGGAAATGATCGCCACTAGCCTTGATTTGATCGATGCAGGCAATCTGCACAAGCGAAACGGCATCCATAGCCTCATCCCAGTCCGCTAGACGCAAAGCCTTCTCGGAAGGGCCGAGCTCATAGCCGCGGCGAAGTGCGATAAGTTTCGTGTGCATCGTTACGATCGACGAACGGCACGCATCCGCATGGGCGCGCGCAACATTCTCCTTGTCAATCCGATCGCCGTCATTGTGAGCGAGGTCCGTCGCGTAAATGGCGACGTAGATTGCGATAACTGCAGCGAACAGGCTCAGGGTTTCCGGTCTCACGAGTGTCCATGCAGATTCTCGAAGAATCTTCCAAGCTGACAGTATTCCGGGTGCAACAATTGACTTCCAAAGAAGCCTCAAACCAGTCATAGGCATTGACATTCTATTCCATTTGTTATATAATGCATTCTGATCAGTTGAGTCACGTCCTGGCTGAGAAATCCAATCGCTGCGTGAGTTTCTCAGCCAGGGACCCCTGGCATGTCAAAAGGTGCTTTTGGGAGTCGGAATGTGCGCTGATCGATCGTCAAGAGTTTTTGTCCGGAATGAACAGCAGGAGATCAACCCGGTCATTGTTCTGCTGTCTGCCGTGCTTGGATTGGTCTTTCTCATCTGCTTCGCGATCCCGGAGACGGTGTCCTCGGACTTCCGAGACGTACCGATGCAGGGCATCGGTACGTGGATCGTCGTCGCCTTTGCCACGCTGCTGGCTGCCGCCATGCTCGCTGGCTCCATTGAGGTGATCATAAGCGCGGGCCGACGCGAGTCTGAGGAAGAACGGGAGTCGAATGACTCCGACCGTCATGAAACGTGACGGTAGGGCCCCCAGTGTCTGGGGGCCCTTTTTCTTTTGGACTAGCACGTTCCATCGATGCTCGCGATCAAATCCGACTCGACCGTTACGTCGTCGTGCTGTGCCCAGTTCTTGATCTTCTGCCAGGAGCCGCCGCACGCCGTGGCCGCGTCGCCGATCAAGACGTGAAAGGAGACATCTATCGCTCCGTGCGGCACCAGAGGGTCTGATCGGGCGAGGTGCACGAACAACAGATTCCCAGTGATGCCGTAATCATTTGTCGCGGCACGGATCCAATCTTGTTGATCACCAGAGGGGTCGGAACGACGAATCCAAACATTGTCGACGAACGAAATACCCGAAGGCAATCTTGTCGACATCGTGATCTCTGTCATCGGATCGTCTGTTCGATTCGTGACTCGAGTATCGAGCGTCTCGTCTTTACCTGATTTCGTAGAAAAGGACTGGCCGGAGCCACCGAAAACGGTCGGTTCGACGGAGATTGAAGGTGTTGTTACTGTGAATTGAAATTCGATCGATCCAGCGCAACGGGAGTCTCCAGGAAGTGCTCCATCCTGCGCATCACACCCAACTAGTGCACCCTGGTCGCTGGTAAGGTCTGCCCAGGAGATACGAGTTCCGTTTGCTCGTCCGCCGACATTGAGCTTTGCCGAGCCCTTGGCCGGATCTATTTCTAGCTCTCGGCGTGGGTCGCCCGTAGAGATTCCCATGGATGCCCAGACCTTGTGGGGGACGGTGTTCGCTGCGGAGAGAGTGGCATCCGCCGTCGTTGAGCCCAGCACATAGCCCGGAAATTGTAGGCTTGCGTGGGCATTAATCGTTGACTGCGTCACGTTCGGGGCGATGTCGTTCTGGAACCACAGATATCCAACGTAGGTATGACCTTCCTGCACTACCAGGTCGTGGGTCACGGGTCCCCCCAAGACATCACGGGCATACAGGAAGTACCGTTCATCGTACCCTGTAGGCGTCGGATCGACGATCGAGTTCAATGTCGCCGTGCTCGAAGGGCGACAAAGGGTGTATTGATTTCGCGATGGGCCCCATGATGACACTTTCTGATCGTGAAACGGGGCGGGTGGGCTCAGCGGCGGTGACGGTGGCCTGCGCACTGAGCCCTTCGTCGTTGGTGCCGGTGTCGCGCACGGGTTGGTCGGCGTGGAGGGGACAGTCGGGCCAAGGGTAGATGCGGAGGGTGCTCCGACGAGCGGAAGGTGGATCAGACCCGAGGAGCTCTCTTCTGTACACGCAGACATGCTGAGCGCCATAGTCGCCGCCATCGCGGCACAAAGGAGCGGGCGTGATGTATGGGCGGATATTCGACGGTAGCGGCTCGATTCACGTGGCCTGCGCTTCATGGCGAGATACTAGCCGCCAGGCCCCTGTGCGCCTCCAGTTCGTGCGGATCCCGCCGCACCGTGTCGTTGAAGCCCATGAGATCTATGTCTGCGACGGCCGAGACTTCGGGCACTTCGCCTTTTGCCGAGTCGACCAACTAGCTCATAGATCGCGGCGATCGCGTCGTCGATTGCCTGGTCTCGCTGATTCTCTGCAGCTTTGCCGATGCTTGGCACCAGGCCCGCTTGGAAGGTTCCCGCATGGATTTTCGAGATCAGGGCGCGAGATTTCGCGGCGCGCTCGGCGTCCAAATCTATATCATTTGGCTCTGCGAACACCCTGTCTTGTGTGTACAGCACGGCTTCTTCGCCAAGGAGGTGCACAAGACCGTCCTCGACGACCGTACTCTGGTGCTTTCGTAGATCGGGCGTTTCGCGAAGCACATCAACGACGAACTTCTCTCGTCGTTCGATCGCAAATGGCCCGACGTTCGTGTTGATGGTGGGAAACCCCGCGCGACGCTCGGCCTCAAGCTGTGATGCCAATCGCCGGAAGTGATCTTGGATCACTCGGATGGCCCGGTGACTGGCCGTGGCTGACAACTGCCACCGGATGGTGAGGCCAGTCATCGCCGCGCCTGCAACGGCGCCGGCTATGCCGCCTACGATCGCGGCGATGAGCGCGTTCATGCCCACGAGGGTACTCGCAGCCGATGGATACTCGCTGTCGTGAAAATGACACCATTCCCGACCGGAATATTGACGTCCGGATCGACCCATTCATACTGAACCTCGTTCCTCCTCGGCATGCGGCTCGTAGGAGAACCATCCAGGTTCGCCGGCCGCTCCCGATGAGGAGGCTCACGATGAGTGAGAACACCCCCGCCGAGGTGCCGTCCTCGGCTCTCGGCTCTACGCGAGCGCTTGCCGTTCGCATCACCGACGCGCTGCGTGCGCAGCTGGACGTGATCGCCCAGCTCAACGACCGCTCCGTCACCGAAGAGATCCGGATCGCCCTTGAGGCCTGGGTCGAGACCAGCAAGTCCGACCCGAAGGTGCTCGAGCGTGCCGAGACGGTGCGGGCCGAGATCGAGCGCGACGCCAAGACCAAGCAGAGCGCCATCGAGGCTATCTTCGGTGGCACGACTGGTGCCAAGGCTCCGCGTGGTCGGTCTGGTTCCGCCTGACTGCAGGCGCTTCCCGGTCTGGGGAACGAGAGAGGGCGGCTGTCCCGGGGATGGAGCGCGTTCGCGCGCTCTCCCGGGGCAGCTGCCCAAGAACAACACCCTCGTTGCTGCCCCGCGGCTTGCGAGAGAACCCAGCCGGGTTCTCGGCCGCGACAACAGCAAGGAGGTGGGACTGATGGTGCGAAGCATCGTCATTCCGCATAACGTGGACGACCGCCCGTACCTGGCGGATCTGGCTAATCTCGGCGAGTTCCAAGAGGCGGTTGGTGGCTGGCTCGAGCCCATCGAGGTTGAAGGGCTGGATGTCACGGTCTACGTGAACGAAGCGCTTCAGCGTGAACTGACGCCGGTCAACGCACGTGCGACCGCGCTGCGCTGGTTCTTCAGCAACCGGCCAGATCGCGGGCACTTCATGGTCGGCGATGTGGTGCTCACGGCGCGCGATCACGACGACACGGTCGCCGATCTGTCCGAGGAAGTCGTGTTCGGGCTGATCTACTGCCACCAGTTCGTGGTGATGGTCAGCTCGGACGGCGAGAACTGGTACGAAACGCCGGCCTGCTTTGGCACCGTGTTCGAGGCGGCCCTGTGGGCGCTCGTCATGAGCATGGGAAGCGAACTGAGCGTCACCATCAGAGGCATAGGTCCTGATGAAGATCAGAGCGACAGCACGGTCCAGCAAGGGGATCGGCCATGGCAAGAGGGCTGATTATCCCCGCCGATGTCGAACAGCCTCTCGAGGAGCGTGAGTTCGCGCAGCTCGAGTACTACCAGGCGGCGGTCGGCGGATGGATCGAGTCGGTCGACTTGCCGACGCTCGGGGTCACCCTCTACGTCAACGAGGAGGGGCTAATCCGGCACCTGCCGTTCAACAGCCGCGCCTCGTTCCTGTGGTGGTACCACGTCCCGGAGGCTAGGCAGAAGGCGATGCTCGTCGGTGACGCCGTGCTGGTCGGGATGCCCGACCGCAACGGCGACAGCACCGACCTGCCGACCCGAGCACGGAAACTCCTGCTCACGCCGCACCGCTACCGCCTCGAGGTGCGGACCTTCGGCGATCCGAACTGGTACCGCGACCAGGCGACGTATCCCGACTACTGGGAGGCGATCGTTTGGGCCATGGTGCTGCTAGAGCGGATCCCGACCATGGAAGAAGTCCGCGTCGTCCCCGTCAAGCTGAACCAAGTCAACCAGCGCGACGCCTGACAGCCAGCCGTCGTCTACGACTCACCCTCGCCACGGCGGCGACCGTTCAGCTCCCGAGCTGATGCGGTCGCCGCCTTTTCAACGGTCAAGGCGATCGGTCTGATGGTCTGAACGCTGCGTTAGTAGCGCTCGTCGAGTTACGAGAGCGTGTACGTCGCGGCGAATTCGTCGCGGCGCTGACTTCAAGCGCTGTAATTCAACCCAGGACACTTGAAAGAACATCGCTTCGGAGGAGCCGGGTAACGGCTCACCCTACGAGTGGACTTTCGCTCCGCGGGGCTGGACGGAGATCAGGCGCTTGCGCGCTCGTAGGCGTCGACGATGACAGCCGAAATCCTCCCACGATCGCTTACCGTGTGCCCATTGGCCCGAGCCCATTCGCGGATCGCGTTCAGGTCTCGGCTCGAACGTGCGTTGCGCGTCGATGCGGAAGTTGCCTTCGCGATGCGCCCGATCTTGCGTCCGGCCTGGTCGCGTTCAAGTACGCCAGCACCCGATCGGCGTGCGAATCCTTACCGTTGATGCGGATGCCTTCGGCGCGGAGCATTTCCAGGAAACGTTCCTTGCGAGCGGCCTGCAGGGTGCGCCAGGTCCCGTTCCAATTGCTCTCATCGTCGGCGAGCATGCGCGGTTCCTCGGGCGCGACGCGGGCATCCATCATGCCGAGCAGTAGTGCTCGGCTTTCGTCGTCGGCGGGCACGAAGTTTTCCGACGTCTTCGCATGGTGGCAATCCAAGCAGAGCAGCTGCAGGTTGGCGGGATCGTCGGAGTTCCCGGCGATATGGTCGACCTCAACGCCTGGCTTGCCGCATTGCTGGCAGAGTCCGCCGCCTCGAAGTCGAATCTCCGTCCGGATCCGGGGTGTCAGCCGGCGCCCGAGCGAGCGGTACCCGCCGAGGAGGAGGAAGGCATTCTTCGTCTTAATCGCGAGCTGCACCTCGGGATCCAGGAATCGACCGTCTCGGAAGACGCGACGGACGTAACGGACGTGCGCCGCAATTTCCTGGCACCAGGTCGAGCAGTACAACCCCTGGATATCGATATTGAGCTCGTCCAGGCAGTTTGCACAGTGGTCGTCGAGAAAGTACCGGCTGTGCGGAACTTCGACGACGAACGGTGCCTGCATGACGTCACCCTACCGTGCTCATAGATCTAGGTCCTCTGCCGACCCCACGCAGCGGGCCGCTAGCACTTCCCAGAATCGAAACCGCAGCACAGCCAACACCGTGGCGGCGATCGTAGCGAGGCCCACGATTTCCACCTCCGATCAGGCGAGCGGTTGTCCCGAACCGCGTGCCGTCATCCGCTTCGGACGAGCCGTGACCGAGGCGACGATTGCTGCCTGCGCGACACTTACGCGCCGTGTATGCGACGAACGGCCATCGTGGCAACATTGAATTGCGCTGCCTTGATCCCTCGACCTTCCGCTACTCGTTGCTGCGAGTGTTCGATCCGTCGACGCCCTCCTCCGCGATCGACGCGTCGGAGAGCCACTTCAAAGTGGCACTGGATACTCGGCGCACCGTCTCTATCGAAACTAGGCATACGACGTCGACGCTTCCAAGCACCGGAGGAGTGGGAAGAGCAGCTGGTTCAGTTTCCGAGCATGTGGATTGAGTGATTCTCAACCTGCAGCCGACCTGCAGTCCGCGGAGGGCGGTACTCGCCGAGGTAGCCACGCCGACCGTTGAAGACCTCGACCCGCCAGTTGTTCGGCGCAACCTCGGACAGTTCGCTCCATCGCGCGCAAGTCGCTGTAGGAGCCCAGCCATGGTGCTCCTGTTCACACCTGGGACCACGTGACTAGCGTTTTCTGAGCTACCCCCGCAATCGAGGGGGGACATTTTCGTTTCGATTGCGGGCAGTGCCTGCGACCGCACCAATGCCGAGAGAGGCCCAGGGCGCGGCTGTCAACAGTTGGCGTCTGGCCGGGATCGCACGAAGATCCTGCCGGTCCCGGAGGAATGGACCCGCGTCGATGTCGGTAGATCTATGAGCTCGGTCTGTATCTGTTTTCTTCTGCCTGGATGTTCCCTTTGAGTTTGCTGGTCCGCTACTGTGATGTTCGTTCGGCGATGTTGCCGGGTGAGGAGCGGTTCCGCTGAGGCGGAATGAGGGGGGATGGATGCGCGCGTTTCGTGCGTTTACCGGGGGTTTTGTTGTCGCTGCGCTGATCGTTGGGGGTGCTAGTCCTGCCGCTTCGGCGACCACGAATTATCAAGCGACGGCTTCACGTCAAGCGGCCACGGTCGGGGCGACCGCTTCTGCCTCGGCCCGCGCAGCGGCCACCGGGGAGCCTGTTGTCGTGGACGCGTTGACGACGCCCACGTCGTTGACGAAGGCGTTGCCTGGCGGGGCGATGCAGCTGGAGCTGTCGAGTCGTCCGGTGCGGGTGCAGCAGGGCGGCGGTTGGGTTCCGGTGAACCTGACGCTGCAGCGTGACGGTGACTGGTTCTCGCCGGCCGCGTCAGCGGTGCCCGTGCGCTTCTCGCCGGGCGGGACGAATGTGATTTCGCAGACGCAGACGTCGTCGGGGGAGTGGGTGTCTGAGTCGTGGCCTCTCGGAGCTCTTCCGCAGCCGACGATCGACGGTGATACGGCGACGTACGCGGAGGTCGCACCCGGGGTGGATTTGAAGCTGGTCGCGACCAAGACGGGGATGGCGTCGATCTATGTCGTGAAGTCGGAGGAGGCGGCGAAGAGCAGCGGGTTGGCGAAGCTGCAGGTCGCGGTTGCCGGGGCAGATCTGACCACGCCCGACACGGGGCGTGTGCAGGCGAAGGCCGCGGACGGGTCGTCGCTGATCGCGGCGCAGCCGCTGTGGTGGGACTCGTCGCACGGTGGCACGTTCAAAGAGCCGGGCAGCGAGGCACCGCCGACGCCGGTGACGCACGAGATCGCCCCGGATCTGCTGACGATGGATGTCGGCGCGTCGGTCGCGAAGGCGGAGGTTCCGGCCAAGGCGCCGGTGCAGTATCCGATCTTCGTGGATCCGGACTGGAGCACGGGGATGACGGCGTCGTGGTACACGGACGCGGCGTACCCGGACGCCTCGTATCTGACGGCCGGGGCCTCGGATGTGCTGCGGGTCGGCTCCTACGGTCAGTACGTGTCGGACATGTTCTTCCAGTTCCCGTTGGGAGCCCTGGCGGGAAAGCACATCCTCAGTGCCGGTGTGGGCACGACGCAGCTGTCGGTGGATGCCTGCGGGGTGGGGCCGATCACCAGCCATTTCGTCAGCGTGTTCTCGCCGGGCTACACCTGGAATCAGGAGCAGTATCTGCGCCAGTCCGGTCAGATGTGGTGGTCGTGGGCGATGGGCTCCTGGGTGGGTCCTGACTGCGGGTCCGCGCCGATGTACGTGGGCTGGACGGTGACCGATGCGGTGCAATCGCAGGCCGGGCAGCCGAACATCCACTTCGCCTTCGCGCCCGGCAGCTCGCAGTCGCGCCGGCACTATTCGCGGGATGCGACGCTCGTCGTCAGCTACAACTCCTACCCGGACACGCCCACGAACCCGTCGATCGTGTCGCCGTCGCGGACCTGCGGAACAGCGACCGCGCCAGCGTATGTGGGCGCGTCGAACGTCACCGTGCAGGTCACCCAGACGGACCCGGACCCCGGGAACGTCGATGACAACTTCGACCTGTTCCTGGCCAGCAATCTGAACCAGCGGGTGCAGTGGCAGCATCCGGGGATGGTCGCTCAGGGGCCGCGGACCGTGACCTTCACCGGCCTGTCGGACGGGCAGACGTATGCGTGGCGTGCTCGAGGCAGCGACTGGCTGGACGACGGGATCGGCAGCACCGACTTGTGCTACTTCACCGTCGACACGACCAAGCCCGGGGTCCCGACTGCGACGACCGCGGCGACGTCGTTCACGGTCGGTTCGGGCCTGAACGTGTCCCTGTCTGGCGCCGCGGATGTCGTGGGGTTCGTCTACTGGGTCACTCCGACACAGCTGACCTCGCCAGCCCCGAACGTCCCGGTGGACGGGACGGTGTCGACGGCTTCTGCGCTGCCGGACTGCAACGGCCGGGTCACGGCGAACGTTCGCTGGGCGTGTGGCAACGGGTCCACAGCCGTGACCGTGTCGGTGGCTCCCACCGATGCGCTGTCCACGTTGTGGGTGTCCGCGTACGACAGGGCGGGCAACCAGTCGGCGGCTCGGGGACTCCCGTTGTACACGTCGATCGGCACCCCGGCCGCGGAAGCGAACATCGACGCAGGCCACATGTGGCAGGTCTCGAGCCTGTGGTCGCCCCTGCCGTCCGTCGTGCCTGACAGCAACCCGTGGATCGGAGCGAACGGGATCGATCTGAATCTTCCGTCGGGCGCCTCGGTGAATTCGACCGACACGGTGATCCCCCCGCTTTCCGGCCCGGTGATGAAGACGGGCCCGCTCCCGAACGCGAACGAGTACATCTACGCGTCCACCGCCCCGGTGAATGCGACGAACAGCTTCACGTGGAGCATGTGGATCAAGACCGACTATGTGCCGTCCCAAGGTCAGGATCAGGTCGTGGCCGGACAGTACGCAGCTGCGGGCGGGCGCGGGGAGGTCAAGCTGCTGGCGACCCAGGACAACCACTATGCGTTCTGCATCACTGGCGCCCCGGCCGCGGACGATAACGGCCGCCCGGTGAGCAACTGCGTGAAGGGCGGCTCCCTCGCGATCGGCACCTGGCAGCTGGTGACCGGGATCTGGGACGCCGCCAACCAGCAGCTCCGACTGCTGATCGGCAACTCGACGGTCCCGGTGGCCGTCGCGGGACACGTGCTCGGGTCCGGGGACTGGTCCGCCCAGGGGCAACTCGCACTCGGGCCGTCGCCGGACACGCACCGGTTCTCCGGGTACATCGCGGATCCGGCGTTCCTGCCGGGCGTGATCGATTACTACCAGCTGGCGCGGCTGGCTGATCAGCAGTTGCCGTTCAGCTCCTGAGCGCTGCCCGGTCGATGACATTACGAGGGGGAAATGTGATGAAGCGGGTGTCGATGCGCCGGTCGTGGGCGCTGTCGGTGGTATCGGTTGCGTCGTTGACGGTGGGTCTGGTCGCGGGTTTCCCCGGCGCTGCCGCTGCCGTCATTCCCGACGCGCCCACGGTGTCGACCCCGGTGTTCGGGGATCCGGTACCGGGCTCCTCGCTGGGCGAGGTTGGCAAGATCGGGGGTGGCGACGCTTCGCAGAGCGCCCCGATCCCGGTCCCGGTCGACATCCCCGGCTCCCCGGTCGCCGCGGTCGACACACCATCGACGGGCGCGGAAGGCATGACGACCACCGGTGACGCCGATGCCACTCCGGCGGTCGTCGTCGGCGACTGGAAGGACGTCGGTGACTCCGGGGTGAAGGTCGCTGCGGCCTTGAAGGGGAAGTCCGGGAGCCAGGCCGTCACTGCGCTGAAGAAGCCGTCGACCACGGTGAAGCCTCCGACAGGTCCGAAGCCGAAGGCGACGGAACCACCGACTCCGACACCGTCCCCGCGGACTCCATCACCGTCGCCGTCCCCGACCGACAAGCCGACGCCGGAGCCATCGCCTGCTCCGTCGCCTGAGCCCACGGAGCAATCCGCTCCGGAACCGGCCCCCACGGAGGCGCCATCGCCGACGACGGATACGCCCGCCACCGCCGACACTGTCGAGATCGGCGTGCTCAGCAGTGCCGCCGCGAAGAAGGCCGGCTTCGACGGTGTCGCGATCTCCCTGGCTCGCACCGGTGCCGAGAGCGAGCTGCCGGTCGCGGTGCAGGTTCCCGACAAGCTCCTCTCGGGCCGGTTCGGGGCCAACTACGCCTCGCGGGTCCGCTGGGCTCTCATCGCCGACCCGACCAACGCGAACGGCGCAGCGAAGAAGAGCAAGCCCGTGTCGGTCGCGTCGGCGAAGACGACGGACGCGACCGTGTTGACCCCGACCGTGTCGGCGCAGCCGATGCTTCTTGTCGCGACCGCCTCGTCGTCCTCCGCGGACGGCACCGGCTCGTATGGGGCGACCCCGTTGAAGGGCTCGTCGTCGTGGAACGTGGCCGAGCAGACGGGCGCGTTCACCTGGACGTATGACATGCCGGTGACCTCCCCCGGGGCGGGGCCCGCACCGAAGCTGGGCCTGTCGTACAACTCCCAGTCCGTCGACGGGGAGACCGCGTCGACGAACAACCAGACCTCCGCGGTCGGTGAGGGGTGGGATCTGTCCGCATCCGGGTTCGTGGAGCGCAGCTACGTCCCGTGCGCGAAAGACGACGGCCCGACCGGCGCCGTGACGACCTCCGGCGACCTGTGTTGGAAGTCGGACAACGCGACCGTGTCTTTCGCCGGCCACTCCGGCCCGCTGGTGAAGGACTCCACGTCGGGGAAGTGGCGGCTCGAGCACGACGACGGGACCCGGTTCGAGCACCTGACCGGCACTGCGCAGGGCTGCCAGGCCAACGGGACCGTGTCGACGGACTGCTGGAAGATGACCACCACCGACGGCACCCAGTACTTCTTCGGACTGAACCAGCTGCCGGGCTGGTCCTCCGGGCAGGCCACGACGAACTCGACGTGGACGGTGCCGGTGTATGGGAACGACCCGGGGGAGCCGTGCAACACGGGCACGTTCGCGACGTCGTCGTGCATGCAGGCGTGGCGGTGGAACCTCGACTACGTCGTCGACGTGCACGGCAACGCCGAGGCCCTCTATTACACGGCCGAGACGAACAAGTACGCCAAGGGCGGATCCGGGGCCACCACCTACCAGCGTGGCGGGGTGCTGTCCAAAATCGAGTACGGCCTGCGCGCGAGCAACGTGTACGGGGCGAACGCGGCCGGCTTCCGGGTGAACTTCACCTACGACTCCCGTGGCCGCTGCAGCGACGCGTCCGGGGCGACCTGCACCACCGGAACGCTCGACAACGCGACCATGCCGGCGACGCCGTCGGCGTACCCGGACGTGCCGTTCGACCAGCTCTGCACCGGGACGTCCTGCTCGGCGTCGCAGATCGGGCCGAGCTTCTTCACCAACGCGAACCTGACCAAGGTCGACGCACAGGTCCTCGTCTCGGGTGCCTACTCCACCGTGAACTCGTGGGCGCTGTCGCACTCCTTCCCCGCCCCCGGGGACGGCACCTCACCTGCGCTGTGGCTGACCCAGGTGCAGCGCACCGGGACCGCGGCAGGGCAGGCGGCGATCGTCGAACCGGCGACCGTGTTCTCCGGCACGACCATGCAGAACCGGGTGTGGGTGATCGACGGGCTCGCCCCGTTGGACAAATGGCGGCTCAGCTCGATCCAGACCAGCCTCGGCGCGGTGATCAGCGTCAACTACCAAGGGCAGCAGTGCACTCCCGCGCAGGCCTCCGCGATCCTGGCAGACTTGCCGAACAACACGAACTGGTGCTTCCCGGAATGGTGGGTGCCGCAAGGGTCGATCCCGGTAGGCGGGCGTCAGGATCTGTTCCACAAGTACCCGGTGGCCTCGATCATCGTCGACCCGCGCACCGGCGGACCACTTAGCAAGACGAAGCAGACCCAGTACTTCTACGGCACCCCCCGGTGGCGGTACAACGACTCCCCACTGACCGTCGCGAACGCGCGCAGCTGGAACATCTTCGCCGGCGTCGACACCGTCGAAGTCCGCGAAGGCGCCCCCGCCGCCCCGGCAAATCAGAAGGTGTCCAAGTACACCTACTACCAGGGCATGAACGGCGACCGTGCCAGCACGTCCGGCGGCACGAAGACGGTCACTGTGACGGGCACGACGATCCCGGACGACCGGTGGTTCGGCGGGCAGACGTACCGGCAGCAGACCCTCGCCGGTGTTAGCGGGGCCAGTATGACCGACCTCGTGAGCACCCCCTGGGCGTCACCGGTGACCTCGAACGACGGCACCCGCCAGGCCCGGTTCACCGCCGTGGGTACGACCGTCACGACTGAGCCGCTCTCTACGGGGGGCAACCGGACTCTGACGACGTCGACGACGTTCGACAATACGTACGGGTACCCGCTGACGGTTTCGAAGGTGCCCTCCGATGCGGGGTCGACGTGCACGACGACCACATACGCAGCGGCGAATACGACGGCCTGGGTGATCGGGCTGCCTAGTGAAGTGCGGACCCTGGCGGTGTCGTGCCCGAACGCGGGCAGCGCAGTGATGCCGACCGACCTCGTCAGCGACGTGAAGACCACCTATGACGGCGGCACCTGGGGAGCCGCACCGACCCGGGGACTGGCAACTTCCACGCAGGCTCTGGACCGGTATGACGGGGCCACGGCACACTGGACGGATACCGGATCTGCCACCTATGACGCGCTCGGGCGTTCCCTGGTGAAGACCGACCCGCTCGGCCACACCACGACCACCGCGTACACCCCGGCGACGACGCTGCCAGTAACGAGCACGACGACGACGAACACAGCCCCGTTCTCGTGGGTTACGACCACGACGTATGACGAGTCCACAGGAGCGGTGACATCGGTCGTCGATCCGAACGGATCGCGCACGGATGTGTCGATCGATGCACTCGGCCGCACCAGCCAGGTCTGGCTGCCCCTGGTCCCCAAAGCCACGAACCCGACGTCCCCGTCAATGGCGTACACGTACACGCTGTCGCAGACCGCCCCGAACGCGGTGAAGACCGACAAGCGCACCGGCGGTGGCACCGTCACCAGCTATGAGCTGTACGACGGGCTCGCCCGTTCCGTGCAGACGCAATCGCTCGCCGGTGGCGGTGGCACCGTCGTGAAGACCACGAACTACGACGACCAAGGCCGCAGCTACTTCGTCGACAACGAGTACTGGACGTCCTCCGTCACCCCCAGCACGGCGTTCTTCACCCCGACCAGTGAAAGCAACGTGCCCTCGCAGGTCATCACAACGTACGATGCCGTCGGCCGAGCGCTCACCAGCGTCCTGAACGGGACCGGCACCGAGGTGTCACGGACGACGAACGCGTACCTGGGTGCGGACCGGGTGGATACGGTCCCGCCGACGGGGGGCACCGCGGCCAGCACGTTCACGAACGCGCTCGGGCAGAAGACGAAACTGACCCAGTACCTGACCGGGGCGATCAGCGGCACCGGCCAGGCGACAACCTACGGGTACGACGGTGCCGGGCGTATGTCCAGCATGCTCGACCCCGCCGGCAACACCTGGACCTGGACGTACGACCTCCTCGGCCACCGCGTCGGGCAGAAAGACCCCGACTCCGGCACCTCCTCCGCGACCTACGATCTCGCCGGGAACATGACTTCGACGACCGACGCGCGCGGGCAGCTGATCACCACGACCTACGACGAGCTGAACCGCAAGACCAAGATGTTCTCCGGGGACACCCTCGGACCGCTGCTCGCGTCCTGGACATACGACACCGTGAAGAAGGGCCTCGTCACCGAATCCACGACCTATACCGACTCGGGGTCCGGAGCTCTTGGCATCCCCGGCATCCCCGGGAAGGCGTATAAGACGACCGTGGGCTCCTACGACGCGGCAGGCAACCCGACCAAGACGACAGTGTCGTTGCCGTCAGATGCGCCGGCCTTCGGGGGGACCTCGTTCACGAAAACGATCTACTACAACGTCGACTCGACCCTGCTGCTCGCGCAATTCCCCGCCGTCGGAGGACTGCCCGCCGAGAATCTCCGATACTCCTACGACTCGTGGGGACGCCTGTCCGGGCTCAGCGGATACACCGGAATCCTCGCGAACACCGTCTACACACCGATCGGGCAGCTATCCCAGTTCAACCGGAACAACGGCACCACCAGCGCCTTCTCCACCTACGGATACGACGGAGCCACCGGTGACGTGCTGCAGATCACGGACAACGCCGTCTTCGGCGGCTCCGGACACTACGTCGCAGACCGCGCATATACGCGCGACAAGGTCGGGAACGTGACCTCCTCTACCGTGAATTCGGTGCTTCCCACCGTGGGCACGCAGACCACCTGCTACAACTACGACGGGCTCCGCGAACTCACCCGCGCATGGACGCCCAACGCGTCCTCCACCTGTGCGACCACACCCTCCGCCAGTGCGATGGGTGGTATCGCCCCGATGTGGAACGACTACACCTACGACACCCAGACCGGCAACCGCACCGGGTTGATCTACCATGACTCGATGGGCGTGGCCTCGGTCGCAACTTACGGCTACCCGGCCACGGGAGCCACACGCCCGCACGCGGTCGGAACCATCACCGGCCCTGTCGATCTGGGTTCTGGCACGTATTCCTACGATTCGGCTGGTAACCAGACCGGCCGTCCCGGACAGACGCTCACATTCAACGAGGTCGGCAAGGTCTCGAAGGTCGTCACAGGATCGACGACGCAGACAAACGTCTACAACCCCGACGGATCTTTGCTTCTCCGCGTCTCCACAGCAGAAGGGGCAGCCCTCCTCCTTGGCGAAACCACGCTCACCCAACCTGCGGGCTCGACCGTAACCTCGGCCGTGCGCACATACTCCGCGGCAAGCGGCAAGCCTGTCGCGGAGAGGTCCGCGACCACGGGCATAACAGGTACCACAATGACGTGGCTGTTCAGCACTCTGGACGGCACCGTCGACACCCAAACCGACGCCAAAACCGGCACTACCACCCGCCAATACCGCGATCCCTTCGGCGTTCCACTCGGAGGTGTGACCGGAGTTTGGTCCGACGGCACCGGATTCCTCGGTAAGCCCGTCACCGCGTCGACCAAACTCACGACGATCGGAGCGAGAACATATGACCATCTTTTGGGCAAGTTCACGGCAGTTGATCCGGTGGTTGACGCGAAGCTTCCGCAGCAGAACATCGGCTACGCATACTCGAGCAACAACCCGATCACGTGGTGGGATCCGAGCGGCCTGAAGCCTCTTGGGTCGGACGATTACGGGGATCGTGTTCAACGCGGATCTGTCAACAGCATCACCGAGATCGTGGATGCGATGAGAGGGCAAATCGAGACTGCGTGGGATGGCGTCCTGGCTCCGAAGCTCCAACGGCCCACAGCTCCCGGGTGGCACGCGCCATTGCTGCCGGCCCCTGCGCTGGGAAAGCAGGCGCCTCAATCTCCGTTCAACTGGGGGATTCATGACCCGATAAAGCCCGGGTGGGGACCCTTGTTTGAGTGGGAGCACCACGACGGCGACTCGGTCGGCGTGTCGCTATCAACGTGCGGCTTGATCGCGTGCGGTATGGTTCAGCTTAGCGAGGGTGGTCATGGCTCTATTGCCATTGGCGCCGGCCCAAAAGCTGCGCTCACGGTTGATGTGGGTGTGACGACCGAGACTCACCCCGGGCCTTGGATCGGAGCAACCTGCAGCGCCGCGCTCGGAGCGGGGGTGTATGTTTCGGGTGGCACCGAGCTCAATGGGCCACCATACTTCATGGGTGCCGGGGGAGAAATCGGACTAGGCCTCGGCTGCTCGGGATATATCGGATTGTCTTGGTAGGTAGTGACGATGGTTCAGATTGTTGCGAATGGGATTGTCGGTGTATTACTCGTCGTATCTGGTCTCCTTGCCTTCAAGTTCCGGAAGAGAATCGCGCACTCTCAAGTGAATGTTTTCAGAGCAAAATTCGGACGGCAGGTGGGTGATATTGTCGAACGGGCTGGTGTTCTCTTCTGGGTCATTGTCATTGCATCGATTGCGATTCTCATGGGAATATACGCGGTTTGTGTTTCGGTTGTCGGCATGATCGCCGGTTGGCAATAGCGCGGCTACCGATCACACGTATCTCGAGAACCACAAACTCCTCCGTGCCCACTGGTCGGCTGACTGTGAGGATGGCGTTCGCAGCCTGATGGTGCTGGGCTGTGGTCGGTGATCTCGAGCATGACCCTTCGGCTGACTGGCTTCGTGCCTTTGGCGGGACTTGTCCGCTCGGGGTCGCCGGCCCCCGGCCCGAGTGGAGTGACTGGCCTGATCAGCAGCTTGACCGGCGGACGTTAGCGGCGTCCGTCGTGTCCATCACAGTCCTGCCGATTCTCCGACCCGGACAGGGATCCACGCCACGTCCTGGCAAAAGAGAAGAACGCATGAACAGTTTGACCGATGTGGTCGATGTCGTCATCGGCGTCGACACGCATGTCCTCACCCACACCGCCGTGATCGTCGATGCCGGCACCGGCGGGGTTGATCGTATCGGCGGCGCTTGAAAACTGGACGGGCGTGAGGAACGAACTGGTGACAGATTCGGTTTAGGCCGCGAGTGTGAGCGGCTCGGTTAGCTTGGCTTCGAACTCGATCGGCGTCAAGCCGCCGAGGGCGTCCTGCGCTCGTTGACGGTGGTATTTCCGCTCGATCCAGACCACGATCGTGAGCCGCAGCTCCTGCCCGGTCGTCCTCCGCTGCTGGTTGGGCACGTTCGTTTGCAGCAGTGACCAGAACGACTCCATGGCGGCGTTGTCTCCCGCCGCGCCGACACGGCCCATCGATCCGACCATGTCGTGGCGCCGCAGTTCGCGGGCCATGGCCCTGCTGCGGAACTGGCTGCCCCTGTCGGCATGCAGGATGCATCCGGCGATCTCGCCGCGTGTGGCGACGGCGCCTCGGACGGCGTCGACGGCAAGCTTCGCGGTCATCCGATCCGAGATCGAATAGCCGACGATGCGGTTCGAGAACACGTCCTTGATCGCGCAACAGTAGAGCTTGCCTTCGCCCGTCCGATGCTCGGTGATGTCGGTGAGCCAGAGCCGGTTCGGGGCGTCGGCGCGAAACACCCGTTGCACGTGGTCGTCGAACACCGGTGGGCCGGCCTTCTTGCCCTTCCCGCGCCGCCGGGGCTGCGCGGACGAGAGGATCCCAGCCTGAGAGCACAGCTTCCACGCCGTCCGGCGACTCATCCGCCACCCCGCACGCCGCGCTTCATCGGCGAGGTATCGGTACCCGAACGTCGGGTCGTCGTGGTGCGCGTCGTGGAGCGCGTTGATCCGATACGCGCGGAGCACATCCGCATCCCGGACCGGGTCGTTGCGCCACCGGTAGTAGGCTGTCTCGCGAGCTTGAGAACCCGACACGACACCGTCACGGGGATCCCCGCGGCGGCGAGCTCAGACACGAGCGGGTACGTCATTTGGGGGAGCCACCGAGCTTTAGGTTCGCCTGCGACAGATACGCCGCCGCACGCCGAAGCACCTCGTTCTCCTGCTCGAGCAACCGGATCCGCTTCTTCAACTCCCGAGCCTCCGCGGCATCAGCAGCGGTCTGGCCAGGACGGTTGCCCTCCTCGACCTCGGCTTGGCGGAGCCAGTTCAGCAGCGTCGCTTCGCTGATCGCGAAGTCGGTCGCGATCTGTTTGATGGTGACGCCGCTCTCACGGCTACGAGCGACCGCGACAACGTCCTCGCGGAACTCCTTGGGGTATGGACCGGGCATGATGACATCCTCCCCGCCAGCGCCTCCCAGCACTAACGATCAGTTGTCACCGATTCATTCCTCACGCCCTCAGTTAGGCGCGCGAGAACCCAACGCGACAGCATGCATGCAGCAGCGCACACGTAGGTCGCCTGATAACGGTAGGGGTAGTCCTGGTCGTATAGGACGTGGAGTTCTTCGTCAGCTTGCTTGTAGGAACGACGCGACCGCGCTCTGCGTCACGTGAACGCGCTGGGAGAGGATGCGATAGCTTGCCTCCAGCCTGGTCCCAGCGGCGTCGGTACTGGTACCATCATGACATCTCAGGCGGAGGGAAATCGGATGGCGATAACCCTCGAGAGCGCGGAGCAGCAGCGTTCCGGGAGTACCGACGGGGCTGCTTGGCAAATGACCGGAGCTTCGTCATAATGTTCGATAGGATGACGGTCCCTTCGAACTTGGAACCCAGCTCTCGGCCGGATCGGCGGCCCGGCTTCGATGTCGAAGTGATCGTGTCGGACGTTGATGGAACGCTTACTCGTTCGGACGGCATCATCAGCGAGTCCACGATCGAAGCCATCGATCGAGTGACGAACGACGGTTGCCTGTTTGTCATTGCGACGGCCCGCCCATTTGACGACGCCATGCCGATCGCTACTTCATTCCGAAGCACTAGTGCGATTGTTTGCCAAAACGGCGCACTCACGTACAATCCCCACGGAAGTCGTAACTGGGTTCGGATGTCGCTCCCGGTCGAACTTTCTCGAGAGATTGTTAGCCGGGTGCGCGAAGCAGCCCCAGGCGCTTCGATCGCTCTGGACTACTTTGACCAGCGATACGCGAGTCCTGGCTGGCGGCTTAGCGATCCAAGCTGGTCCGGTCCGTGGAGGAAGGGAGCGAATAGTCATCGCCTCTCCATATTCCAGCTAGAGGCCGCGCATATGCCTTCACTGACCTGCATGTGCATCTTGGTGACCGGCGCTGCTACAGCTGACCTGAAGCACCTTGAGGCGGAACTGCCGATTACGGTCACCTCGAGTGCAAGCGGGCTTATCGAGATCAGCGCTCGTCGAGCAACCAAAGGGAACGCTGTAAAGAAGCTGCTTCGTTCCATGGAGCTTAGAAACGTCTCAGTAGTAGCCTTCGGAGATATGGACAATGACGTTGACCTTCTTCGCGACGCCACTGTAGGCGTTGCAATTGGGCGTGAGTCTTCTGCGCTCGCCGGCGTGGCCGATATCGTCGCACCGTCCAGCGACGAAGATGGTGTTGCCTGGACCTTGAACGAAATGCAAGCCGCAGATCGAGAGAACCCATGGCGATTCGTTGCACCGTCTGATTCGGAGGGATGAGGCTAGTTGGAAAAGGGTTTTGAGTGTGGCCTTGAGGATCTTCTGTCGCGCGGCGCCGAGGTCCCGTCCGTGCTCGGTGCGAAGTCAAAGGCATCAAATTTCGGTCGAGGGGATAGGCCATGGATCGAGCTAACCGCCTACCAGATCAGATTCACTTCTGAGGTCCCAAAAATAGTCTTGGGGCCGGTGATACCAACACATGTTGCGTACTGCATCGGACTGTTGGCCTGGACCCTTGGTGGGCGCGAAGACCTAGGAACGCTCGCATATTACCGTGAGGCGGCTCGGGACTTTTCTGATGATGGGCTGACCATGTGTGGCGCGTTTGGGCGGCGCCTTCGTGGTGCGACCCTTCAGGTGGATCAGCTCGAGCACATCGTTGAGCGGCTACGTGTGGATCCCTCGTCACGGCGGACGTTCGCCGCGATCATCGATGCTGCCGACAATATTAATGAGCGGATTGAGTACCCGTGTGCCGCTGGCATCCAGCTGTTTGTCCGGAACGGAGCTCTTTCCTTCCTGACAGTCATGCGCGCCCAACAGGCGTTGACTGTGCTCCCTTACGATGTTTTCCTTTTCTCAACCATTCAGCATTTTCTCGCTTCAGAACTGTCGCTCGACGTTGGTGAGTACGTTCACTTCTCTGGCACCTATCATATTTACAGTAACGAGGTCGAGAAAGCGAAGCAGACGATCGACAAAGGTGTGCAGACGCTAGCGCTCCCTCCGCTGCCCAGGGGCAGGGGCTACGCCGTTCGTGATGAACTTATCCAGATTGAGGCCGAGATTCGCGAAGCGGCCGAGGCTGGTGATAGTGACAGGTTGAAATCGATAGCGACGTCAAGTTGTGAATTCGAGTTTAATACTGTGGCCAAAGGGATATTGCTCGAACACGCGCATGCGAGACCGGGACGATAGGAATGAGTTCGAGCATCCTCGCAGGACTTGATCTCCATCGAGCATTGGAGACCGGAAAGATCTTTGTCCCAGGTACGTGGGATTCATCACAGATTCGCTCCTCGGGGTACGACATCCGGGTTGCCCGCGACCTAATGGTTTTGCCGGGTGAAGATGGGCGAGTCGGGCGCGTGTTTCGGGAAGGTGAGTTTCACAACGCCGAAGTGCTTTTGCAGCCAGGGCAGTCGGCCTTCTTCTCGTCCGAAGAGAAACTTCAACTTGGCTGGGACCTGACTGGTACTATCGGGGCGAAGTTTGCGCTGTCGGCAAAGGGCTTGCTTTTGCTGACCGGAATGATTGTCGACCCGGGCTATGGTCTTAGGCGGAGCACCTCCGGGGAATGGTTCTCCCCGGGCGCCGATCGGTTGCGCTTTATTGTTGCAAACGTCGGTCCCGCCACAATTGTCTTTCGTCCCGGAGTGGATTCCTTGGCGGCCGTACAATTCACCAAGATACCCACTGTCCCCGAGCAAATGCGGCGAGAAGTGCGCAGCATTGGTTTCGATAGCCTCGCAGACTCCTTGCTCTCTGAGGATCGACAGAACGATGCGGGACTCGCCTTCTTTCGGTCAGTTCGCGATCTGAGGGTTAATGTTGAAGATATAGATGCCCGTGTTACCAAGGCCGTATCGACGGTTGAGGACTACGACAAGCGGCTAGATCGCATTGAGTCGGCCACAAACACAGTTGTTCTCTTCGGCGTCTATTTGATCGCAGTGACAATTCTGGGGATTGTGGTCGGAAACTTCCCCAGCTGGATGAAAGCGGCCTTGGAAGGCGATTCCGTTATAGGGAAAATATCCGTGATTGCGAGCGGCGCCGTCTACGCGGTCGCAGCGATAGGCGGATTGATTGCTGTTGTGGTGGCGGTGATTAAGTCCCGGCGCCGGTAAGCATCCGCAGCTGCCGTAACCCCGGGTGCGGATTTACCCGCGCTCATCGGGCATGGACTGCTGCATCCGAGCTTGTGAGGGGCGATTGCTGCCCTTGAAGTTGGCTGCGGCCTTCAGGTTGAGATCTGTGCGTTCCACAGCGGAGGAGCGAGAACGGTTGTGCACTGCGATCTCGTACTCGAACGTAACGACCATGCTTCCGAGTAGCCGACGGTGGATCGCAATCGGGACGGCTTTCCGCGTCTTCTGACTTACTCTTGGCGCCGCCGATGCAATCCAGCTAATAAATCCTGCCTGGGTTCAGACCAGTAAGAGTGCACTGGAGGATGTCGTCTACGAGCCGCTCCTGGAAGTGTCCGCTGTTGCTGTCGCGGAGCGCAATGCGTTCGAAAATGCTCTTGCCGGCCGCTTCGAGGACGCGAAGTCCACGCTGAACGCCGCTTTCGATTCCATCCCGGACGCTCGCTTTCTCGGCTGGCTCAAACAACGCGCCGCTGCGTACCTACATGCCGTCGATCCTGTCAGCGCAAGGGCGCTCCAGCAGTCAGCTCGGATCGATAACAACTACATCCTGAAGGTCCCCAACGATGTCCGCAGTGTCCGTATCACGGCAGTCGGAATCCAGGCGGAGGCGTGCTCGGCAGCACTGAGCCGGGAGTACTCGACCTCGCGGAATCTGCAGGTCGGGGTAGACGCGCTCCTTAGTGACCTCATACCGGTTGCTCAACAGGGAACCTTCGAGAAGTTTGAAGCTGCGTTCGAACGGCTAGGCACGCTGCTCGGGTTCGGCTCCTCTCGGCCTGACAAGGAGACCGGGCGGGGGCCGGACAACTTGTGGGCCGTCGGCGCGGATAGGTACTGGGTCGTCGAGGCCAAGAGCGAGGCTGTAGCGGCCGAAGTGTCGCGTGGGAACTTGGAACAGCTCAGCCATTCGATGGACTGGTTTGAGTCGGAGTATCCCGAGCCGGCGCGCACCGCATTGCCAGTCCTTATACATCGGTCAAAGCGGCCGATGTGGGACGCAGTGCCACGTGCTGGCGCTCGCGCGATGACCTTCGGCAAACTCGAGCAGTTTCGCGAGGCGATTCGAGGCTTCGCCGCCGCTGTGTCGATCGCCGATGGGTATAGGTACACCGATACCGTTCGGCAGAACCTTGTGCAGTTCGGTCTGAACAGCGGTCAGCTTGCAGAGCGGTGGACCGCGGACTTCGAGCCTCCAATCCGACGCCAGTCCTGAACACGACCTGGTCGCCGTGGGCTACCTCAGCAGGTGTTGCGCGCGCAGCGCCGACGCTTAGGGCTCGCGGAGCGCCCACACTGATGCGTCGCGGAGGCAGCGACGGTGAACGTGTTGACTGAAGCGGTGGTTCACGCGCAGAAGGTGCAACGAGAATTTCTTGGGCGCCCCCGATTAATGTCGGTGGGTGGTTGTACACTGGAGTCAACGACTTCGCAAAGGAGGTGGAGGCATGGCGTTCGAGAAGTTTGGCAAGTCCAGAGCAGTGCTCGGCCGCACGCCGAACGTGACGATCCAAGCGCGGGGGATCATCTCGATCAACCAGGCGGCGTATGCAAGGATCGGCTCGCCGGAGTTTGTCGATCTGCTCTACGACGAGGACGAGCGACTGATCGGTATCCGTGCCGCTGAGGATCCGGCTGACGGTCATCGCGTTCGCGTCGCGGACCAGCAAGGAGCGTCAGCAGTCGTGTCTGGAACGGCGTTCACGAACTACTACGGGATTCCCAACTCCGAGTCGCTTCGCTGGGAGCCCCGGATCGAAGACGGGATGCTCATCATCGACTTGAAAGTGCCCGGTCGTCCGATCGGGAGCCGCCGCACTCGGAAGGAGGAGAGCCCTGAAGACGACTGAGATCCCGGGCTCTTCCCATGGATGTGGCCCACGAAAGAAGTCCGGCCTGAACCCGCTGCAACGGATCCAGGCCGGCCGCCCGAAGGCGATTGAAATGCATAGCGATGCGTTGCCAATCGTAGCGAAGTTCTCTATGAGCTTCCCCCTTTCGGGCTCGTCTCTGCCCGAAAGGAGGGCGTGATTCGCACCTGAAGCGGGCGATCCGCTCAGGAAGTCCGGTGCCTCAAATCTGCGCACGTGCCGGCCGTATCACGCGACGCCAGCAAGGTCGTCGCATCGCTACATGGATTGGAATCTCAACATGGCCAACAGGCCCGTCACTCACACCCGCAAGGACCGCTACGGCAACATCATCGGTCTCGGCAACCCGACTCAGACCTGGTCGGTTCGCTCGACCGCAGACTGCATCCGCGATATCGAGTCCGGCGCTCATCAGTACTACGTGCCCTGGCCGACTGGCTCCACCTGGATCCGTGTCGTGCAGGGCACCAACGGCAAGTACCTGAGGACCGACCGCGACAACACCTCGCGTAACAACCTGGACGATCTGCCCAACATCTGATCGTCGGGTCGCGATGCGGGGAAAGCGCTCATCTCGTGCGCTCTCCCCGCATTTGTTCCCCTACTCAATCCACGCAATCGCTTTGGATGGAAGGAGGTGATTTCAAATGACTAACTCCAACGACAGGCACGTGGTGCCGAACCCGAAGGGCGGCTGGGATGTCAAGGCGGGCGATGCGCAGCGAGCATCTGCGCATACCGACACGCAGGCAAAGGCTCAGGCTCGCGCGCGCGACATCATCGGCAACGCCGGCGGCGGTGAGATGCTGACGCACGGACGTGACGGACAGATCCGTGCCAAGGACACGATCGCGCCCGGCAACGACCCGCGCAACGTCAAGGGCTGACGACTGCCCAGGCCGGAGCACACAAAGATGGCGTGTGCTCCGGCCTTGGTCATGCATCGACGGAGATAGGCGGGGCCGCTCGAAGTCTCAGCCTGACTAGACCGTCCGCCCGCCACGTGCGCGCATTTGCACTCCCGCGTCAATGAGTGCTCTTCGGATGACGCCGTAGGAGATGTGGTGTCGGTCCACGAGCTTGGCTAGGGTGATGCCTTCCTCATACTCGCGCGCGAACATTCGTTGCTGTTCGAGAGTCGGCGGTTGGCGTCGCACCACGACCCTGCTCTCACGAAGTAGATTCAGGACCGAGTTACGGGCAATACCGAGCTCTTCTGCAAGGGCCTTCGCGGTCTCCCCGGAGGAGTAGCGACTGATGATCTCGGCACAGACTTCGGTGCCGAGCCGACGTGGGATCGGACGTGGGTGATGTTGCGAGACCGACGGGCAACCTGCGTCAGCACTGGCCTGAAGCGCCCACAACCTCTGTTGTTCAGGTGTGACGTTGGTGCCGTCGGAGTTTTTTGAATAGAGGTCGACAAGGTCTACAGAAAGCCCCCGAAGAACCGCGGAATCACGCGGATCTCGGGGGTATTTTCGTCGAAGGCTCGCTGGTCCTCGGCGAAGATCGTGTCCGTTTATTCGCCCGAACGACGTGATCTGGAATCGCCTGCGCAGTTGCTCCTGGTTGCTACGAGGTGTTCCGTTCGGCGGAGCTCCACGACGCGCGCTGAGGTCCGCGCGCAGCATCGGATTGCGGCGCGCGGTGGCGTGCAGAAGCCACGAACAGTTGAACACGCCTCGGAATCCACCGGACTCCGAGTCTCCCGGCCCGCGGTCAAGAGACGCCAGGTGTCACCGGGGCTATTGAAGGGTGCCGGGCAGGCTGCCATCACTCAGCCTTGGACTGCAGCCTGCCCGGAGCTTGGGATCGATCAGGACGCTCTCTCCAGGGCTCCTGAGGGTGCGGTCGGCGGAGCATCGACTCCAATGATTGACGTCACATCGAGATGGAGGATGCGTTCGAGCGTCTCAGGAGTAATGCGGGTCCTCGTGGACTTCCCATCTCCAGCGAGATCGCCGATCGTCGTGCGTCCGCAACCGGTGAGCGCGGCGATGCGTCGGATCGACAACCCGAGTGCGCACAGCTCCCGCACCTTCACTGCAGCGACCTGGGCATCGACGGGCGCGACGCGCGGCTCGATCCCGGCGGCCCGCGCCAATTGCGTTCGATACTGCGTCCGTGCGTCCGTGCACGTGCTGCCGGAGTCGTCTCCCGGGCACGTGCGACGGTCGCGGCATCCCAGCAGGTACCCGTTCGAGGTACCGTGCTCGATTGGCGTCCCAGCGCCGGCAGCACGGCGTGACGTGTACGTCTGGAAGTACCGCCGTCGTGCTTCGGAGCAGGTCATCGCGCCTCGGCGCCAGTTCGGGCAGGCTCGGGTGTCGCGACATCCCCGGGCATAGCCCCAACGGGTCCCGTGCACCTCGCCGATGGCGGTCGCTGAGGTTGCTGCGGCGATGACCGGTTCATGTCGAGGCAAGGGCTGATCGGCTGGCAGGCGTGAGAGATGGTAGTCGCCGCGTCGACGGACGGCTGCCTCGGCGCACGAGAGCATCTCAGATGCTTCCCCGTGAGCGCACATGGCTCTCGTGCGGCAGCCTCGATCGAAACCAGCCGGGCTCCCGTGAGGTGGAGCAGCCACGTCCATGTCCATCATTCGATGACGTCCCTTCAGCGGGCGCGCGTCGCGGGTTTCAGGACCTCGAGCTCGGCCGTCCGGGAATGTGGCTGAGTATCGACTTCGAGAAACCGCCGTCGACACAGATGTCCTGGCCGGTGACATAACCCGACAGGGGGCTGACGAGGAACTCGATGACATTGGCGATGTCGACGGGGTCACCGATCCTCGACAACGGGATGATCGCTTCGCGCGCCTTCTTGATCTGGGGATCGACGTACATCTGCTCGGTCATGCCGGTACGAGTCATTCCCGGAGACACGACGTTGACTCGGATGCCGTCGGGTGCCCATTCCAGTGCGAACGTCTGAGCCATCAGGGTCAATGCGGCCTTGCTGGGGCTGTAAGCGCCTGAACCCGCGTGCGGAAGCTGCCCGGACATCGAAGAGGTGAAGCATGCCGCGCCCTGGCTGTCCTTCAGATGCTGGTGGCTCTCCTTGGCGAGGAGCCACGCGCCTCGGAGGTTGACGGCGAACATGCGGTCCCAGTCTTCGAGAGAGACGTCCTTGAGCGGGCCGGGCTTGGCGATGCCGGCATTCGACACCAGGGCGTCCAGACCACCGAACTCACGTACGGCATCTGCAACGAGCTGCGCCGGCACGTCGGGGTCGCCGAGGTCACCCACCAAGGCGATGGCGGTTCCGCCGATCGACTGGATCGAGCGCACAACATCGTCCTGTCCGGCGTTCGATGTGTTCCCGCAGACCGCGATCATCGCCTGCTCACCTCGAGCAAGAGCCGCTTCCGCGAGCCTCAGGCTCGTGGCCGCGCCGATTCCGCTGCTTCCGCCGCTGACGAGAGCTCTCATCGCGCAACCTCCTCGCGGGTTCCTAGGTTCCACCCGAAGGCGGGAAGTTCCCGCATCGCCTGCGCGAACTCCTCGAGAGGGTTCTCTTGGCGAATGATCTCGAGGACGACGTTTTCCACTCCCAGGTTCGACTCGACGGCACGGCCCAGCTCCTCCCAGTCGATCACTCCGGTGCCGATGGGGTCGTGGCCCCAGATGGCCGTGCCGGTGTCCGAGATGTGCATGAGCCCGATCAGCTCGTGGTGCGCCTTCAGCGCCGCGACCGGGTCGTCGCCGATGTATGCGGCGTTCGCGACGTCGTGCACGATCCTGAGGGCGTCGTCGTCGACGGTGCGGACGACGGCCGCGATCTCTTCGATCGTGGGGGTGAAGCAGAAGGGCGTGTTCTCGAAAAGGAGCCGCTTGCCGGCCTTCTTTGCCCGCGGTACGAGATCTTCCAGGCTCTCGTACAGCCACCCGTACACGTTTTCGAGCGGAGGCGAGATCATCGGACGTCGTGTGCCGGGAGAGATGACGATATCCGGGACATTCCATTCTGTCGCCAGTTCGATCACCGCGTCGATGTGCTCGATGCTCCGGCGTCGCACGCTCGCGGCCGGGCTTGCCAGATTGAGGTCGTAACCGCCGGCATTCAGCGACCTGATCTTCGCGCCGGATCCGTTCAGTTGTGCAGCGGTGGCGGAGCGCTCCGAGCTGGAGATCTCCACGGGCCAGCAGTGCGGTGAGCTGATCGGGATCTCGAATGTCGTGTAGCCGTTCTCGACCAGTTCCTCGATCGCTTCAGGAGCGGTCTTGGACCAGAGGTAGGAAAAGGTGTTGATGATCATCGGATCTCTCCTGAGGGTGGTTGGTCGGTGTTCGCTTCGATGCCTTCGGCGTCACGGATCTGTTCGAGCACGGTGCCGACATCCGCGCCGGCGTCGTCGTTCAGCACATCGAGAACGTGTACGCCCTCCCAGGCGACCGGGGTCGTTCCCCATCTGGTCCAGAACGTGTCCCAATCGCCGAGCTTCACGGCGTCGCGTGCCAAACCGCGTTGGATGAGCCGCGCCTTGATGGTCGCTTCCGGAGCAACGACGCGGAGGGTGAAGAAAGCGGTGCCCGGCCAACCGCCCTCGGCGGCCGACCGGAGGAAGAAGTCGGGACTGTCCAGATATGCGGCGAAAGGCGCGTCCAGGACGACGTCGTGCCCCAGACGCAGATTGTCGCCGGCCACTGCGAAGAGTGCCGAGTACTCGGACGGCATGAGCCGGGTCCGGTAGAACTCGCTGCTCTCTCGGTCGCTGCTTGCGTTTCCGCTCGCGGCGAGGGCTGCTTCGACGAGTGGTCCGGCCAGGGTGTCCTTGTCCAGATACATCGCGGACGACCGACGGGCGAGCTCGCGAGCCACCGTCGATTTTCCGGAGCCGGCGGGGCCCACAACGGCGACGGCGAACGGCATGTCAGCCTCGCGCGGCTTCGACGGCGGCGAGGAACCGCTGAGCCGCTGTCGTCACGCGTGCGTAGTCGCCGTCCGGTCTCGCCGCCTTCGTGATGCTGCTCCCGACGCCGACCGCGCACACCCCAGCCGCGAACCAGTCCTCGACGTTGTGCTCGTCGACGCCTCCCGCCGGCATCAGGGCGATCTGCGAGAGAGGTGCGAGCACCGCCTTGGCGTAGTCCGGACCGGCGTCCGCCGGGAAGAGCTTGACGATGTCGGCGCCTTCTTCGGCCGTCTCCAGGATCTCGGTGGGGGAGTACGCCCCGCTGATCGAGACCACCTGGTATCGGTTGGCAGCGCGAAGCATCGCGCGGCTGAGGTTCGGGCTCACGACGAAGGAGGCGCCCGCGGAGACAGATGCGTACGCCATCGGCTCGTCGATGACGGTGCCTGCTCCGATCGACACCTCGGAGCCGTACTTGTTCGCAAGTCGTTCGATGACGCCGAGGGCGCCCTCGGTGGACAGCGTGATCTCGATCGCCCTCACGCCCCCCTCGATGGCGGCTCGCGAGGCGCGCAGCGCCTCGTCTGCGTCGTCGAGCCGCACGATGACAACAGTGCCGGTCGAGTGGATGTTCGTCAGCGTCCGCAACTTCGCGTTCATGAAACCCCTTTATATCGTCGCTCGACATCAATATAGTAGTCTTCGACAAAACTGTCCAGAGGTGCCGCATCGAAGCGGTGGCCGATCATGGGAGCCCGCATGAAACCAGCACGAACGATGGTCTTCGGTCCGTCGCACTGGCACGTTCCGCTCTGCGCGGAGCGGATCGGAGTTCGTCATGACGTCATAGGGGTGAGCGACGAGGATGCTGGCAGCGCTCGCCGCTACGCCGACCTGTGGGATGCCCCGGTCTACGGGCGCTGGCAGGATCTGCTCGCGGCGCACCCTGATGCCGAACTCGCCTACGTGTTCGTTCCGCATGACCAGATGCGAGAGGCGTGCCTGGCGCTGATCGATGCGCGGATTCCTTTCGTCGTGGAGAAGCCGGCAGGTGTCTCCCGGAGCGAGGTCGCCGATGTCCGCGCGGCCGCTGAATCTGCCGGTGTGCCCATCGCGGTCACGTTCGTGCAGCGAGGCGGGCCCACCGAGCAGTGGTTGTCGCAGGCGGGCCCGGCCGTGTACGAGAGCACGCAGTTCATCGCGGGCCCTCCGGACCGGTATCTGAGCAACGGCAGTCCCTGGATGGTGGAGCGATCGCGCTCCGGAGGCGGCTGTGTCATCAATCTCGCACCGCATTTCATCGACATGTTCCTGAGATCGGCAGGGCAGCGAGAGGCGACGGTCTCGGCCGCACTGTCGTCGGCCCTCCATGGGCGCGGCGTCGAAGACTTCGGGTCGTTGACGCTCACGACATCCGACGGCCGGATCTGCACCATCCAGGTGGGCTACGCATTCCCCGGTTCGGCCCTCAAGCGGCACTGCTCGTTCACGCGGATCGGGCCGAACGGGGTGGCGAGCATCTGGACCGACGGGACGGCCTCCTTCACAGCCACGGATGGCGCGACAGCGACCCGCACGATCGACGTGGACAGTGATCCCCTCTACGACCGGTTCGTCGACGCCGTCGCCGACACTCTGGACCAGGGTTTCGAGGGACTACCCGGCATAAGGGACCTCGAAGATGCCATGGCGATCGTGTGGGACGCCTATTCAGAAGGGAACCTGACCCCATGACTGGACGACGACTGCCGGGCGTGCGCTACGTGGATCACGCCGCCTATACCGTTCCCGACCTCGACGAGGCGGTGAGCTTCTTCGTCGAGGTGTTCGGCGCGGAGGAGCTGTACCGATCGACGCGCGGCCCGGATGCCGACTTCATGCCGGAGAACTTCGAGGTCCCCGCCGACGCGCAGCTCGAGTTGGCGATGCTGCGGATGCCTCCCAACCTGAACGTCGAGTTGTTCCAGTGGCGGACGGCGGACCGGCGCCTCCAGCATCCGCGCCACAGCGACGTCGGGGGCCACCACCTCTGCTTCACCGTCGACGATGTCGACGACTCGTTCGAGATCCTCAGGAAGATTCCCGGAGTCCGCATCCTCGGCGAGCGCAAGGAGGTCGCCGGTGACAGCCCTGCCGTGGCGGGCAACCGCTGGGGCTACTTCGTCACGCCTTGGGGCCTGCTGATCGAACTCGTCGATCGGTCCCGAGTGCAGAACCCACCACACCTCGTCGGCCCCGCCGACTGGACCACTCACACAGAAGGACCCACATCGTCATGATCATCGCAGGGCACACCCTCGGCACACCCGACCACGACCTCCGAGGCGCATTGCGGCTGTTCCGCACGGCGGGACTCGATGCGGCCGAGGTCATCTATCAGCAGGACTACGCCGCGGCGATCGCACCCAACGACGAGCGCGCGTCCGCTGAGGCGGCGGAGATAGCGCGGGACGAGGGAGTTCCCATCGTCGCGCTCACCCCTTACACGACCGCCATCAACAGCCTCGACGACGCGTCCTGGAGCGCGGGTGTGGACGAGCTGCGCGCGTGCATCGCCGCCGCTCACACCGTCGGCGCATCTCGCGTCCGCGTCTACGCCGGCTCCTGGCATGACGGCGACACCGATTGGGATGCCCACTGGAGCCAGCTCCGCAAGGCGCTCGAGGTGCTCGCCATCGACGCTGCAGATGCGGGGGTCGTGCTGGGCGTGGAGAACCATTTCGGCACCATGACGCAGACCGCGGCGAGCACCGCGCGACTGGTCCGAGAGGTTGCTGCTCCGTCCGTCGGCGTGCTGTACGACCAGGCGAACCTGACGTTCACGCATGATGAGGACTGGCAGCAGGCGTTCGCCGTCCAGGGCGACCTCATCAGACACGTCCACGTGAAGGACCTGGTGTTCAAGGACCCGAATGCGCCGTTCCGGGCGAGCGACACGGCACGCGTGAAGGCGGAGGAGCGCGCCGTCAGGTCGCGCGTTGTCGGTGAGGGTGTGGTCCCGTGGGACGAGATCATCGCGGAGCTCGTGCGGCGCGGCTACGACGACGTCCTGACGCTGGAATACGAATACCGCTGGCACCCGCAGGACCTGCCCGATCCGGACGCCGGGTTCAGTCGCGGGGCGGCGATCCTCAGGGAGCTGCTGAGCGGACTCGGAGTCGCGCGATGAGCGTCCGACGACTGCGAGTCGGGGTCGTCGGTGCCGGGAACATCGCCAGCATCGCCCAGCTCCCGTCGCTCGTCGCGAGGGACGATGTCGAACTGGCAGCCCTGGTCACGCGACGGGAGGATCCGGAGCCCCTGATGCGGCGGTGGGGATTCCACCGCGCCTACGGCACCGTCGAAGACATGCTCGGCAGCGAGCAGCTGGACGCGATCTTCATCCTGACGCCGCGCTCGGAGCATGTTCACGCCGCGCGAAGCGCGCTCGAGGCTGGAGTCGACGTCTTCTGCGAGAAGCCGCTGGCGACACGGCTGGACGACGCCGAGATGCTCGAGCGCCTGGCGACCGAGAACGGCCGCGTGCTTATGGTCGGCTTCAACCGTCGGTTCGCGCCCGTCTACGAGTCTGGTCGCGCGGCGTTCTCCGCTGCCGGTGCGACATTCTGTGTCGCTCAGAAGAACCGGGCTGGGTCCGAATACCGGGCGACCTTCGAGAATGCCATCCACATGATCGACCTGATCCGCTGGTACTGCGGGGGCGAGCCCGTCGAGGTCACCGCGCGAGCCGCGGGCGGTGACCAGTGGCAGGAAGACGGCGTCGCCGCGCTCGTTCATTTCGACAACGGGCATACGGGAGTCCTCATGGCCGCCCGGAACGCCGGCAATTGGGGGGAGAAGCTCGACGCCTATGGCGACGCAGTGAGTGCGGAGATACTCGCTCCCGACTCGGTGAGGATCACCCGCGACGGCGCCACGGCAATCCGGGAGATGACGCCGGAGGCGTACGGATGGGCGACGGCGACCCACACCCTCGGGTTCGCCGGCGCCGTCGACCACTTCCTCGAGCGCGTGCGCGATCGAGGGGAGCCGCTCACGTCCGGACGTGAAGCGGTCAAGACGCAGGCCCTGCTCGAGTGGATCCTGTCCGCAGCCGGGCTTCCGACCGAGGAACAGGTCGGCCGCGAGTGGTCCAGCCACGCGAAGAAGTGAGGGAGTTCAGATCATGGTGAATGCAGCAGATCAGGTGGTCGTCGTCACCGGTGGCAACGGGGGCATCGGCGCGGCGATGGTGGCCGCGTACGTGGAGCTAGGTGCCACCGTCGTCAACACCGATCGCGGGCCGGCCACGGCGGGTGACGCCGCTGCATACTATGACCTCGACGTCACCGATGAGGCGGCGGTCAAGGCGACGCTCGCCGAGATCGTCGAGAAATTCGGTCGCATCGACGTGCTCCTGCACGCCGCCGGCGTCCTCGGAGACACCGTCGATCCGATGAGCACCACCACGGCGGAGTTCGAGCGCATCATGAGCATCAACGCCACGGCGAGCTTCACGGTCACGCGCGAGGCGGCGCAGGTCATGCGGGACCGCGGGATCAAGGGGTCCATTCTGCTGCTCTCCTCGGTGGCGGCGAAGGAGGCGCGGACGACGTACCTCCCGTACAACGCGAGCAAGATCGCGGTGCTCCACATCACTTGGTCGATGGCCCAGATTCTCGGTCCGGCGGGCATCTCGGTCAACGCGATCGCCCCGGGACCTACCGAGACCCGCATGTGGGCGCAGCTGGCGGACGCTTCCGGCCCCGACGCGGAGGCCGCCCGCCAGGCGCGAGCGGCGCGTGCCGCGCAGCTGCCCATGCGGCGGTTCGCACAGCCCGAGGAGATCGCCAGTGCCGCGCTGTTCCTCACGGACCCACGCAACCGGTACATCACCGGGGTCACCCTGGATGTCGCCGGTGGCGCGCATCTCGGGATGGGATCATGAATCCCCCGGCAAGTTATAGAGACTATCGGTATAGAGCTGTCGAAAGTCGACAATATGAAATGCGGAGTCGTCGTCGGGGACCTGCCGTTCCTGCAATCCGACGATCTCGCTGAAGCCCTGACACTCGCGTCGGAGCATCGGATCGCAGTGGTCCCCGACAAGGAGGGCACCGGATCGACGATGGTCAGTGGAATCCCTGATGGCGAGTTGGTGACGCATTTCGGTCCCCGGCTCACTTCGACGCCATGTCGCGGCCGGCTACTGGACGCTGTCACTCCCGCTGTCATCCAGCCTGCGCTGGGACGTCGACACCCTCGAGGACCCTTCATCGCCGACCCTGCTCATTGGAGAGGTGACCGGACGACAACTGGCTGCGTCGTCCTCGCCGGCGGAGTCGGAGGATCGCGATTCCTGCTCGGGATGCGCGAGGCTCTGCGTCGACGAGGAGCCCTTTACACCGAGGAGCATCTGACGGCTCGCGGCCCGTCACGATCCTCATTACCCGGTCCTGACGAGGACCTCGCATCGTTCGGTCGCGCTGCGGCAACTGTTATGAAAAAAATCGACATATATCTGTCGAACGATGCTAATATCACGTCAGGAGTCGTTCCCTGTGGGCTCCGAAGCCGAATTGCTGAACGAGCGCCGACTAGCTAGCACGTCCCAGGCGTTGACGGCTCTCACGCAAGCGACTGATCTCAAAGGAGAGAGTGGATGATCATGAAGCGCTGGAAACTCGCGGTGGCAGGCCTTGCCGCGGCGACGCTGATGCTGGCCGCCTGCGCGCCGGCGGACGACTCCGGAGGCACCAAGGGAGGTGGTGACAGCGCCAAGGGCCCTGTGACGCTGACATATTGGGACTTCCTGGACCCGAGCCAGGACAACCCGCGCTCGAATGCGTTGCGGGACAACATCGCCGCGTTCGAAAAAGCCAATCCCGACATCAAGATCAACCTGTCCGTCGTGCCGCTCGGCGACATGATCAGCAGGCTTCCCCAGGCGGCTGCCGCCGGGCAGTCCCCGGACGTGTTCAAGATGTTCACCCCGCAGGTGCCCCAGATGGCGGCAGCTGGCGCCTACACGCCGTTGCCCAAGGATGCGCTCGCGGTGAAGGACTGGTTGCGACCCGCGAAGACGCTCGCCGGCCCCGACGGCAAGCAGGTCGCTGTGCCGTACGAGTACCGGACGTGCGCGCTGTACTACAACCAGAAGATCCTCGACAAGATCGGCGCCACCGTACCCACCACCTATGACCAGGTCGTCGACGTCGCGGCCAAGGCGGCCGCGGCCGGATACACGGGCTTCGGCACCGGCTTCTCCGACACCGACAACTCGGCGATCATCTCGACCTTCTTCGACTGCTTCATGAGCCAGGTCGGGCAGAACATCTGGAACGACAAGGGGAAGGCCGCATACGCCGGCACCAAGGCGGACGAGTTCGGTGACTTCCTCGCCAAACTCCGCGACGCGAAGGCCCTCGGCAGCAGCGTCGTGTCGGACACTTACTCCTCCGTGACCGATGGGCTCGCGAACGGGACCGTCGCCATGGCCGTCCTCGGCACAGAACGCATCGTCACGTACGGCAAGACCAACCCCGACATCAAGTGGACCGATCTCCCGACCGCCTCGACGGGCGGCAAGACCGGCGCGACCTTCGGATGGACGATGGGTATCGGTGCCGGGAGCAAGAAGGTGGACGCCGCGTGGAAGTTCATCGAGTACATGACCGGGGCCAAGGCCGCGGTCGGACTGGCGAGCGGCGGCGAGGTTCCCACCCGTTCGTCCAGTTACAAGGATTCGTACTTCTCCAGCCCTGAGGCGGGCACGGTCAACTCGATCGCGAAGTACGTCGAGAACAACAGCAAGCCGCACAAGTACGGGGACAACTGGATCGCGGTCGCGGGCGGGCTGTCCCATGCGGGGCAAGAGCTGTACCTGAACGGCCTCTCGGGCAGTGACTTCATCCGGGCAGCGCAGGACGCAGCCAACAAGTAGGTCGAACCACATTCGGGGAGCCCGAAAGGGCTCCCCGAAGATCGGACAATCATGACTCTTTCCAGCGGCATCGCCGGGGATCCCCCCGGCCTTCGCAAAGCAGCGAACAAACCGGACCCCACCACTGCCATCCGCCGCCCGCGCGCTGACCCACGTGTTTGGCTGTATGCGGTACCCGTCGTGCTGGTGTTCACGTTCGTCTTCATCGGCCCGCTCATCTATACCGCGTGGACCGCACTGCACGAAACGACGTACTACAACATCGGTGAGTTCTCCGGTCTGAACTCCTTCATCAAGCTCTTCTCGGACCCGGAGCTGCCCACGCAGATCGGCACCACCCTCGTCTTCTCTCTGGGGGCTCTGGTGATTGCCCTGCCGGCGGGCTTGATCTCGGCGATCGTGCTCAACGACCTGCATCGATTCAAGCGAACCGTGCGTGGCCTTTTCCTCCTGCCATGGCTGATGTCGCAGGCGACCGCCGGCGTGATCTGGCTGTGGTTCTTGAACCCCAACTACGGTCCCGCGTCCTACATCACCAAGTCGCTCGGATTCGGGCCGACGGACGTGTTCTCCTCGCCGACCTCAGCCCTCATCGGGGTCACTCTCATCACCGCCTGGTGGTCGTACCCGCAGGCGATGCTGTTGTTCCTGGGTGCGCTGCAGACCATTCCGGGGGAGCTCCGCGAGAGCCTCAAGATGGACGGCGGTGGGATGTGGCGAGGATTCGTCAGCATCACCTTGCCGTTTCTGCGCAACACGATCGTCTCTGTGATCGTTGTCCTCCTGATGCTGTACGTGCAGATGGTGACCATCATTCTCGTCACAACGCGAGGAGGACCTCTCGGCGCCACCGAGACTCTGTCCATGCGCGTCTACAACCAGACATTCCTCGACTTCGACCTCTCGGGCGCCTCGGCGACAGCGATCCTGCTCTTCGCGGTCAATACCGTTCTCACCCTGGTCGCCATTCGTTTCCGTCGAAAGGAAGCACTATGAGCACCGCAACAGAACGCATCGTGACCGCGGGAGCCCCCAACCGCCGGCGGAAGCGCATCGAATGGCTGCGGGTCATTCCTGCATGGGTCTACATCGTGCTCTCGGCCGCGATCGTGCTGCCGCCGATCGCATGGATCGTCTCCACGGCGCTCAAGCCCGCCGACGACACCATCGCGTATCCTCCGCAGTGGATCCCGAATCCCGTCACGTTCGAGTCGCTCGCGGGCATCTACACCACGACCAACGTGCGCTTCTTCATCAACTCGCTGATCTACGCCGGCGGCTCCATCGTTCTGGCATTGGTGATCTGCATCCCCGCCGCCTACGTCGCGACCCGCCATCAGAGCCGTCGCATGGAAGCCCTGATGACCGGCGTCCTGGTTCTTTCCATGGTCCCCGCCATCGTCGTCTTCATCGCGCTGTATTCGATGTTCGTCAAGACCGCACTGATCAACACCTATCCGATGCTGATCGTGGTCTACACCGCGATCATCTGCGGGCAGACCATTTTGTTCCTCCGGAACTTCATCGAGAACATCCCGGTCGAGATCGAAGAGGCCGCTGCCATCGACGGGTGCTCCCGACTGCAGATCCTGTGGCGGATCGTGATCCCGCTGATTCGGCCCGGGATCGCAGCGATCGCCATCTTCATCTTCGTCTTCGTGTGGAACGACTTCCTCGTCGGCACAGTCCTCGCGACAACGGAAGACATGAAGACCGTCCAGAACGGCATCGTCCGGTATGTCCAGACGGGATTCGGCAGCTTCTGGGGCCTGTTCTCCGCCTTCGTGATCGTCGCGTTCGTCCCCGTCCTGGCCATCTTCGCGGCCTTCCAACGGTGGTTCATCGCCGGGCTGACCTCCGGCGGCGTCAAGGGGTGAATCCGGTCGGCCAAGATATGCAACGAGGAGGACGCTCATGAGCGGGGGAACCATCGGCGTCGCACTGGTGGGAGCCGGTGCGATGGGAATGGTCCACGCGGCGATCGCGTCCGGCATAGACGAGCTCGACGTCGTCGCGATCGTGGATCCCGTTTCCGAAGCCACCGCACACGTCGCCACTCGACTCGAAAAAGCCGGCTTCCGTCGTCCTGGCGAATACGCCACGCTGGAGGAAGCCCTCGCGTCGCCGGAGGTCGACCTCGTCGTGATCACGACGCCCAGCGGGCTGCACGTGACGCAGGCGACGATGGCCCTCGACGCACATCGACACGTCATTCTCGAGAAGCCTCTCGATGTGGATCTGGGTCGAGCTCGCGCGATGGCTGAGCGTGCCGCTGAAGCAGCCCGGGAGGGGCTCGTCGCTACCGTGGTGAGCCAGCATCGATTCGATGCCGCAACTGTGATCGTTGCCGATGCCTTGAAGTCCAACGCATTCGGGCGCGTGACGTCGGCCATCGCGTCGACAGCGTGGTGGCGTCCGCAGAGCTATTACGAATCCGCTGGTTGGCGCGGTACATGGGCTCTCGACGGCGGCGGCGCTCTGATGAACCAGGGCGTGCACAACGTCGACCTTCTGTTGTCGTTCCTCGGACGACCCGTGGAGGTATCGGGGCAGATGGCCCTTCTGGCTCATAGCAGGATCGAGGTGGAGGACTCGGTCGTCGCGGCGATCCGATTCGAGTCGGGGGCTGTCGCTTCGGTGCACGCGACCACCGCGGCCTACCCGGGGCTTGCCACACGCCTGCACCTGATGGGGTCGCTGGGCTCCGCGATCATCGAAGATGATCTGCTCACCTACTTCCACGTCGCACAGTCGCCAGGAATCGACATCGGCCCGATGGGCCTCACCTCCGCTGAGGGCAACACGGCGCGGAGGGTGCTCGCCGAGATGGGAGAGCGGACCTATCGTCTCGGTTTCGACCTTCCGCCGGCGCCCGCGGGCCAGTACAGCCTCGACCCGATGAGCCATCATCTGCAGTACATGGATGTCGTGAACGCCATCACGACGGGCACTCAACCCGCAGTCACGGTCCAGCACGCCTACGACGCGATGACGGCGATCAGGTCGATCTACGTCGCCTCCACCCTGCACAAGCCCGTGCGATTCGCAGATGTCGCCGCCGGCGTCTACGACGACCTGCCGCTGTCTGCGACCGACGGGTCAGACAGCTCGCCCACAGCAATCCGATGACATGCGATGCGACCGGGGCAGGGCCCGGCACTCATCAGTTCCTGTGCACGGGCGCGCCAGGATCTAGAGAAGATTGCGCGCACGGTACGCCGTTGCCGCACAGATTCGTCTGATGGAATGGCTAGGTGTTGGCGTCCTTGTGGCGGTGGCGGCGGGGGCCACGGTACAGATCATCACGGGCACCGGGTTCGCGCTCGTCTGCGCGCCGTTCCTGTTGCTATTGCTCGGCCACGACGTCGGAGTCCGCGCGGTGCTCGTGCTTTCCCTCGCGTTGAACGCCTACCTTCTGGCGATCACGATCCGTCACGTCCGGTGGAGAGACTCCCTCTTGCTGCTGCTGCCGGCTGCGCTCGTCGTCGTTCCGACCGTCTTCGTTGTGGGTGCGATTCGCGGTCCAGCACTCACCATCACTGCCGGCGCGGTGATGGTGATAGCCACCCTGCTCGTGGTCAGAGGCCGCAGGCTGAAAATGATCGATACCCCGGGAGGAGTAGTACTGGTCGGCGCCGTCAGCGGGGTGTTCACCGTCGTCGCCGCCGTCAGCGGGCCACCGGTGACCCTCCTGGCCGTGCAGAGGAAGTGGTCACCGGATGTCACCCGCGGCACGATGCAAGCCTTCTTCCTCCCTCTCAACCTCTTCGCGCTCCTCCTGCTCGGCCCCGTCGACGCCGACCTTTCCAAGGTGTGGTGGGCCGTCGGAGGATGCGTTCTCGGGCTCCTCGCGGGTTCGCTGGGGGCGCGGCGCCTTCCCGCGCCAGCCGTGCGATGGGCGATGTTGACAGTTGCAGCTGCGGGCGGTGCCTGGCTGACCGCCAGCGGGGTCTGGGAGGTGATCTCAACAGCAGCCCGTGGCTCGCACAGCCCGTAGCGGCCTCGTCTCGCGGCTGCTTCGCGCTCCGTTGCCGGGGCCCTTTGGACAAATCCCGACCCGTCGCACGTCGTCGGGCCATCTCAAGAAAGAAGGAACTGATGCCCCACTGCTTCTTCAGCCGCGTACACGAGGAAACCTCGTGATCACCGGCAGGGCCACACTCATCGCCCACCTGGGATACCCCACGGACACCTTCGCCTCGTCCTCGCTCTGCAATCCCTGGTTTGATCGACACGGATTCGATGCGGCCGTCATTCCCATGTCTGCCCGGGCTGAGGGCTACCCGGAACTTTTCCGGTCGCTCTTTTCCTTGACCAACCTCCGCGGGGCGCTCGTGACCATGCCTCACAAGGTCACGACCATGGAGCTCGTCGACGAAGTAAGCCCCGCGGCAGCGATCGCTGGCGCAACCAATGCTGTCGTCAAGCGTGAAGACGGTTCGCTCCTCGCGGAGCAGTTCGACGGTGCTGGCTTTGTCCGCGCTCTCGTGCGCAAAGGTTTCGATCCGAGCGGCAAACGCGCCATGATCGTCGGCACCGGAGGGGTGGGCTCTGCGATCGCGGCATCGTTGGCTGCGGCTCACGTGGGAGAACTCAGACTTGTCAATCGCCGCAGCGCATCGGCAGAGGAACTGGCTTCGCGTCTCGAAGCCCACTATCCAGACGTGAACACCGGCCTCGGCTCGAGAGACCCTGACGGCTTCGACCTCATCGTGAACGCGACTTCGCTCGGGGTGCGGGCGAGTGATCCTCTGCCTCTCGACCTTCGCGGCGTCGAGGGCACCACCTTCGTTGCGGACGTGGTCAACAAGCCCGGTCTCACTCCGTTCCTGGCGTCGGCGCGCGAAAGAGGGTGCCCGGTCCAGGTGGGCCGCGACATGCTACTCGAGATGGTCCCGGCATACCTTGCATTCTTCGGGTACGAAGGTGCAACAGCTCAAGATTTCGCGTAGCCAGGCGGCGCGACCGGGTTAGGACCCCGCTGAGGCGTGACTCGAGACGAGCCGTCGGAGGTTGTCCTCGCTGAGAGCGAATTCCGTCGCCATGATGCCGGCTCCGATCAGAGCGGCCCGCACAGGTTCGAGCGAGCGCACGACAGACAGGCCTTCGGTCGCGAAGGGCGTGGCCTTCTGATAGATGACCTCTCGGATTCCGGCGACCAGATGATTTCCCGCTGTGGCCAGTCTTCCGCCGACGGCGATCAGCGCGGGGTTGAAGAAGCTTATGCAGGTCGTGAGAATCTCGCCGATGTCGTTCCCCGCGCGACGAACGGCAGCGATCGCTTCGAGGTTTCCGCTGAGCGCGAGCTCGACGACGTCATCGACACCTGCGGCTGTCACGCCCAGATCCGACAGGGAGGCCGCGATTGCCGGACCGCTGGCCACGGCGACAAGGCACCCCCGTCTCCCGCAGATGCACGGCACGTCCGCGTCGCGCGGAACCGGGATATGGCCGATCGCCCCGGCCGCGCCCTTTGCGCCCCTGAGTAGGGCGCCGTTGTTGATGATGCCCGCGCCGATGCCCGTCGACGCCTCCACCGCGATCATCTCGGCTGCATCCGGTCGCAGTGCGAGTTCCCCCAGCGCCATGAGATTGGCGTCATTGTCGACGAGCACGGGTACGGAGAAGTGGGTGGCCAGATGTCCGGGAACATCGAAGTGATCCCATTCGGGCAGATTGGTCGAGTTGAACGGACGACCCTCCTCGTGGAACACCGGCAAGGCGATGCCGACGCCGACCGCGGCGATTCGCCAGCCCGCGTGATCGCTGTCTGCCATCAGCGTCGACGCGGCGGCAGCCGCCGCGTCGAGCACCGCAACCGGCCCGTCCGCCATCTCGGCGACGAAGGAGCCTTCCGCGATGATCTGGCCCGAGAGATTGAGAAGGGCCACCAGGTTGTGGGATCGACCTATGTCGATCGCGATCGTTCCCCAGGACACCGGCTCGAACGAGAAGCGGGCCGAAGGGCGTCCGGGAGTCGTGGACGGTCTTGTCGGCCCCGAAGCCACCAGACCGGCGGCCAAGAGCTCTTCCAGTCGAAGTGCGACGGTCGAGCGGGCGCGCCCGGTCAGCTCCGAGAGTTCGCTCAGCGTGAAGGAGCGGTCGACCTGTGCTCGACCGAAGCTGAAGAGGTCGATCGCATCGAAGGACCCCAACTGTTTGCTCTCCCGCGCCATGTGACCATTACACCACCTCAGCACGACTCTCAGTCGAACATCGCGCTATAAATGCCCGTCAACGACGTATAAATAGTGAACTTCGCCGTAAATCTTTGCATAGACGCGATGTGGCCGCGAGCCTGGGCGGGCGCCTGCTGGCCGAGGCCGTGCAGCCAAAGTCCGCTGGTGGTGGCTCCGGGGTGCCCCGCGTTGCGGCGAGGATGGCCTCAACGATTAGGGCCTGCAGCGGTGCTACCTCCTGCGCGTCGGCGAAGCGCTGCTGTCGATTTCGCGGTTTGAGAGATCCGAACTTCCTGGGGCCGCACGACTTGGCTTCGACGACGCGGGGGTTCCAGGCGTCGGCCCTGTCGTGAGTTACGTGGTCCGAGACCTATCGGCTTCGTGATGTCTGTGGCCGCTTCGTCGCGGGCGATGTACTTGCTCTCAGTATGATCAGCCCAAAACCGCGATAGCGGAAGGGGAACCGCGTGAACGATGCCAGTCCCGCGAAATGGGCAATTGATCCGCATACGCGTGCGAAGCATCAGATTCTGGACAGTTATCTGAAGGGCTGGTTCCCGAAGCTCACCTCCTTCCAGGACAAGGTGATCTACCTCGATGGCTTCGCTGGGCGCGGACGGTACACGGATGGCACCGAGGGCTCACCGTTGATCGCGCTGCGCGCGCTCGTCGGTCACCAGCACCTCAAACGGATGGATCATTGCAAGTTCATCTTCTGGTTCATCGAGGCAAACAAGGAGAACGAGGCGGCGTTGAGGCGCGAGCTCGAAGCGTTCGTCGAAGAGCACAACACGGGGTCAGGACCTGATATCGGAGTCGATCTCACGCACAACACGTTTGAGAAGACCGGTCGGGAGCTTGCCAAACAGCTTGACGAGAAGGGCGGAAAGATCGCCCCGACTTTCGCATTCATCGATCCATTCGGGTACACCGGCCTGCCGATGGATCTCATCAAGAGCTTGTTCGGCAACTCCCAATCCGAAGTCCTCGTCAACTTCATGGTCGGGTTCGTTCAGAGATTCATCGAGCGAGAAGGACAGGAAGCGGCCATCGAATCGCTTTTTGGCCTTCCGGTCGATCAAGTCATGGCTGGCAAGCTGAGCGACGCCAAGCGCGTCGAGCACCTTCGCGACGTCTACATGGCCCAGCTCAAGGAAGTGGGCGGATTCGAGTACGTTCGCTCGTTCGCAATGACGAATCACACGGGCAACGTTTCGTATTACCTCGTGCATGGAACCCATCACCGCGAGGGAGTGAAGCTCATGAAGGCCGCGATGTGGAAAGCGGACCCCGGAGGCGGATCAGTCTTTCAGGACCGCCTGCACGGCGTAGAGGTTCTTTTCGACCCGGCACCAGACACAGAACCGTTGCGTGCCGAGTTTCTGAGCGTCTTCGCTGGCCGATCCGCCGTTCCGATCGACGAGATCGAATGGCATACGATCCTCGAGACCCCGTATCGGGAGACTCACGTAAGACCGATACTCACTGCTCTCGAGAAGAGCGGCGTCATTACTGTGCGACGGAACGCAACTCGTGGATTCCCGAGCGGACGGGCATGGGTCGACTTCCCGAACGCCTCCGAATGAGTGCGGTCGAAGGGCGCGGAGTGCGCGCCCGATCGTCTCCGCACCCGATCATCTTCTTCGCCGTGAACTGCGCGTGGTCACATGGCTCAGAGGAGACCTAAGCAAGAATCGGGTCGACACGTGAAGTGTCGCGGAGGGCGGGGGTCCGATGACGAACCACGATGAGTTCTGGTCACGCAAACAGTCAGCGGCTGTATTGAAGCATGCGGTGCTCAAGAACTACCTGATTCCATTCACCATGATGACGGCAGGCGTCAACTCGAAGTTCCAGGCGTGGTTCGTCGACGGCTACGCCGGGCCCGGACAATATGCACCCGAAGAGGGAGGCGACAGTGAGGGGCAGGACGGTTCCCCTGCCGTCGCACTCGGCGTCGCGAGGTTCGTGGCCTCGAGAACCCCACCCCGACGCCTACGCTGCGTCTTCATCGAGCAGGACGAGGAACACGTACGCTCGCTGGAAGGCTTCGTTTCGCAGCACAAAGACGTACGCGCGCGAGTAATTCACGGACCGGTGCAGAGCGAACTGGCCGGAGTCGTGAGTGAGATGGGCGCGGACCCAGCGCTGACGTTTCTTGACCCGTACGGAACTGCGCTGCCGTACGATCTCATGCGACGAAGCCTTCTTGCTCGCATGGCGCCTAAGAATGAAGTCCTCCTCAACCTCCACGTCACTTCGCTCTCGCGCATCGGTGGGATCCTCGGACGCGGCGAAAACCTCACGTCGGCTGATTCCCGAACGCTCCAGCGGCTGGATGCTTTCCTCGGGCAGGACGAATGGAGGGAGGTGTTTCTCGGGACCTTCAGAAAGTCTGTGGAAGGGACGGCTACGGCCGCGGCTCTGGAGGTTGCGTCGCACTTCCGTGCCAAGGTGAAGAAGGACACGGGGTATGACTCTTTTGCCGTAGACGTGCGTCGTGCAGAGGGTCATGTGCCGCTCTTCCAACTGACGCTCTTCTACCGGAGCGGCTATGCCGCCTACAAATTCGCAGACGCGTCCAGCCTCGGGCATGCGAAGTGGCGTGAGTTCAACATGCGTGCGGAAGCTCGTCGCAACGGCGTGATGTACGCCGACGCGCTGCTCGGCGAGGACTATACAGAGGAAGCGTTTGAAGAGCAGTTCGCGCACGACGAGAAGGCACTCAGGGAGCGGCTCTGCCACGAGGTCGCCAGCAATATCCGTGAACTCCTCCATTCCCGCGCAGAGCTGTCATTGAGTCGGGACTCTGACATCAAGGCGATCTACGGCGATGCGCTGGGCCTGGCAGGGGAGAAGCACCTTCGCGCCGCGTGGGATCGTCTCGCCGTGAACGGCGTGGCGCGTCGCCGGGACCCGGCGCAGAAGATGCAGCACGCCCGGATCGTGCGTGCAAACTCGCCTGCCGCCTAGGCGCTCGCACGGCGGGAACTGATCGGCATCTCACTCCAGGTGATGCCGTCAAGTTCACGACCGCCGGCCTTGGGAGTGCGCCCGCCCCACTGCTTGTGGAAAAAGGGCACCTGAGCGTCCGCGCACATGTCACGGATCTCCCGGACCCACTCGACCTCGAGAGGGCGGGCATGGGGCCCGGACTCACCGCCCGTGATGACCCAATCGATTCCATCCAGGTCCATACCCGTCAGCGGCCCGAGGAGCGGTTCGCACGACAGGAACCGCACCGCCGCCGGCACCTTCCGAAGGTCATCGATTCGGCCGAGATGCTCCTGATCCTCAACGCTCACGCCGAGCCAGAGGTTGTCTGGCCAGTCCAGACGGTCGGCGATTCGAGGCAAACGGGACGCGCGTTTCGTGAGCACCTGATATGTGTGCTGGGGGGTGTCCGCGATGACATCGAAGACGCGGTGCACGAAATCCAGCGGGACCTTGGCGTGGAAGAGATCGCTCATCGAGTTCACGAAGACGACGCGGCGCCCACTCCACGAATAGGGCTGTCGCAGCGAACTCTCATGCAACGTGATAGCGAATCCCGGCCCCGAGGTGCGCGGGTCGCCATCCGACTGGTACTTCTCCGAGCCCATGGCCTTCAACCGTTTCGCCAACGCCAGCGCATAACAGTTGTCGCATCCGGGCGAGACCTTATCGCAGCCTGTGGTGGGGTTCCACGTCACTTCGGTCCACTCGATCCCCGTCTTCTTGGGCATGGCCATCGCTCCGATACGTAATGTACGTTACGCGATGTGCGTAACGTCTATCACGTAGGATAACAGCATGGACGGCGTGGACGTGGCAGCGATTCGCGAACTCTCGCGGATCGTTTTTGGGCAGGACTACCGGCTCGAACTGATGTTGGCGATCCGCACGCTTCAGGAGGAAGTCGTCACGTTGGGCGAACTTGCCATTGCTCTACGCGTCCCGGTAAGTAGCTTGCAGAAGCCGTTTCACTCGCTCGTCCGCGCAGGCTTGCTCACTCCGCTCCCGTCGGACGACTCGCGACGCAAGTTCTATGGCGTGGCCAAGAGTGCTGCATGGGACTGGGCTGAAGAGCTAGCCCAGCGCGTCGAATTTGATGCGGTCGTCCGAGGGCGCGAGAACACGCCGTAGGTGAACACAAAGGCAGTGTGAGGGGGCTCGCTCGCATCTGCCAGCACGTACAAAAGAGTCTCGCTTGTGGACTTGGCCTGATCGCTGCCAGAACTCGACGCGTAGGCACGTGATCCGCGTAGCTCGCCGGGCGTCACCGCCCGACTGCACCTGAGCGGGACGCTAGCGACCCATGACGGCGTCAAGGGCGCTCGGGGCTCCCGGATATTCACCGTCTCGGAACTGTGGACGCTCTGATTGCGCAGGACATAACCCGAGCGAACGTAGGAACGCTGAGTTCGTGGCTCGTTGCGGGTCTCATGGGTGACTAGAGGCGGTCCGGGCAGGTTCAACTGAAGTTGGGCAGCGGAGGTTCTGCGGTGCTGCCGCGGTTTGCGGTGAGGATGCTCTCGACGAGTCGTTCGGTCTTCGGTGGGAACTCGTCGCCGGGATAGAACTCTCCATAGAGCGACTCGGCGTCATCGAGAGAGGTGATGCCGACGCGGTCGAGCAGGTCGGCGATGTCTTCCGCCTCGCGGGCGCCACGTCGTGCCGCGGCGTGCAGCTTCATCGCCAGCAGCGTCTCGTGCGTAGCGGCTTGGATCGTTATCGTCGCGTCTTGGTAGAGGGTGACCCATTCGGCGGGACGGCCGAACCCGCTGGGCAGGAACTGCGCGGCGTCGTCGTTCAGCCAGTCGGCCGGCCAGTGTCTCCGTGCGGCGACGATCCGTGCGGCCTGTTGGATCTCGGCTTTCGGGGAGAGTGCGGCGTCGATGTCACGGGTGAGGCGTCGGTTCGCGTTGACGGTGAGGACGATGGCGGCGCCGCCGACGAGTTGCAGCGTGCCGGTGATGCCGCGGTCGCGGAGTGTGTCGGCGATCTCCTTGATCCCGTCGATGATGTCTTTGCGGGCCAGGAACGGAGTCATGTTCGTATCGGGTGTGGCGCGTACGAGCTTCTCGAACTGACCAGGGGATTTCGAATGACCCGTGTCGTCGGGGTGGTTCATGCGCTCTCCAGCTCACCGGCGGAGATCGCGATGCCGCGTCGGCGGAAAGGTTCGGGCGCCTCGGAGAGATCTGTGAGGGCCGGAAGGGGGAATGGCGTCCGCTGTGGCTCCCACACGGTGTCGAGTCGAGCGACGTCGTGCACCGCGGTCCACGGTGGGACGGATCCTTCGGGAAGACGAAACTCGACGAGGGCGGCGATGGCATCATCCCATCGGTTGCCCAGTCTGCGTGGCTCTTCGACAGTGAGCAGGAACCGCTCGTATGGGGTTGCTGCTGCGAGGTCGTCGGCGAGTTGGAGGAAGGCGCGGTATGCAGTGGCGGGTTCCGCATCGGCATAGGTCGCGATCGCTTCCGCCGCGTCTGCGGCAGTGAGCCGATCAACGCGGGGGATGACCGCGACGCGCACCCCGAGTGTTTCCGCGATCCGCTCCACGGTTCCAGACGTGGGCTCGCGCCGGCCGCTCTCGATGTTGGACAGGCTGGATGCGCCGACGCCCGACGCAGTGGCGGCGCGGCGCAGACTGACACCGGAGTTCAAGCGTGCGCGACGGAGGCTCGTGGCAATGCTCATCGACGATCCCCTTCCTGCAATGTTGCCGGATGCGACAACAGTCTACCTCGGATCGCCTCGGCGAAACCCCGTCGCGGCGGATTCGATCCGGGCCTGCCGACGGGTCTCGAACTCGTCCGTTTTGTGTCCGCAAATCCGTTTTGTGTCCGTGTATATACTCGTGGGAACCAGTAGCAACCGTTGCTGAGTGCCTAGAAAACAGTGCTATCGAGGGGAACTGGCGCCCTGCGCCGTTGACGTGAGGTCGCGGGTTCAAGCCCCGCTCCTGCTACCACGTACGTCATCAAGATCCTCGGCTTCGCCGGGGATCTTCTTGTTTTCGCCGGAGGCTCGGCCATGTCGTGGTCGATGTCCGCGCCCGGCAGTCCGGTGAGCGGGATCCCTATTTGGATCGCTGACTTATTAGCCGGTATCATCCTCTCAGGGATGCAGAGAAGCATCCCTGGATGATCGGAGCAGCGGTTGGGGAGGAAGGCTGCCGCGGGGGGTCGCGGCAGCTGTGCTCACGCTGAGTCGACGGCCATGTCCGCCGCGCCGGCCTGGGGTTCCCGTACCAATCGGGTGGTACGGGAACTCCTCCAGGCCCTCGGCAGCACGGCCCGTCCTGCGACGGCTGCGTCCGGTTCGCGCTGATCGGACGTCGGGCACTCGCTGCGCATCGGGGCAGTACCTACGATGTACTGGGTTCGTTGCCCGACGCGGCAATGCCTGGCACAGGAGGCGCGATGGACGTGAATGATGCGAAGGCGACGAAGCGAGCGCATGGTCTGGAGACGCAACGGGCGCTCCTCGCGGCAGCCGGTGCGGTGTTCTCCCGGATGGCCTACGCGGATGCGCGACTGAAGGACATCGCCGAGGAGGCTGGGATCAGCCAGGGGTCGCTGTACTTCCATTTCGGCAACAAAGACGACGTGGCTCGGGCCGTCCTTTCGGTTCAACAGGAGCGCATGGGGCAGGTCCTCACGACGGTTCAGGAGCTCGCAGGCTCCGCACTGGACTGCATCCTGGGGCTCTTCGAGGGTCTTGCTGATCTGATTGCGACCGATGAACTGGTGCAAGCGGGCATTCGACTCTCGATGCAGCCCGCAACGGGGCTGGAGGTCGACTCGAGCGCGCCCTATGTCGAGTGGGTCGAAGTCGCTGCTTCCATATTGCGTGGCGGTGTCGCGGATGGGTCGATGGCACCAGACCTGGACGTTCGTGCGGCCGCTGAGTTGTTGAACGAGATCTTCGTCGGTGCTCAGGTGCTTTCCGGCCTCGAAGACAAGTGGGCATCCCTGCCTCGTCGTGTCGCCTCGGCTCGTGCCGGAATACGAACGGTGCTCACGTCCTCGACCCGGGCAGCCTGATCATTCCGAGGAGCGACGGGAGGCTGACGGGGCAGCCGGGCTCGCTGTAGTGCTTGCGATGTGGTCGGTCGGCGGCATGACCCCAGCCGTCATCGGGACGGACGTCGCCCGGACGGTCTCCGTCGGCGTGCGCGGCAACGTGGTCCGCCGGGCAGTCATACATTTGCACAAGCCGCCTGTTCATCTTTAGACATGGCACGTAGTGCAGCCCACCACCACGCCCGCGCACAATGACTGTGCCCAGCGCTGAGCACAACCCCGTCATCCGGCGCAGGCAGAAAGCGCGGAAATGACCACCACCGGAACCGGCACCTTCACTGTCCTTCGTCCCGACGCCGAGGCGACGGAGCGCCCGGCGTTCGCACCGGCCGGCCACTATGTCGGCGGCCGATTCGTCCCGGGATCCTCCGGCGCCCTCACCGACGTGCGGAACCCTGCGCTGGACACCGTCATCGCCGGGGTTCCCTCGGGCACCGTCGAGGACGTGGACGCCGCGGTCGCGGTCGCTCGCCAGGCCCAGCGGGCCTGGGGCCAGACCACTCCGCGCACGCGGGCCGAGGTGGTGAACCGCATCGCGGACATCATCGAGGCGAACCAGGAGATCCTCGCGGCCGTCGAATCCGCGAACACGGGCAAGCCGCTCGCCACCGTCGAGGACGACGTGAGGAACGCCATCGACACCTTCCGGTTCTCGGCCGGCGCGGCACGCACCGGCACGACGATGGCGGCCGGCGACTACGCAGAGGGCCACACCTCCGTGATCCTCCGCGAGCCGGTCGGCGTCGTCGGCGTCATCACGCCCTGGAACTACCCGCTGCTGATGGCGGCGTGGAAGATCGCCCCGATCCTCGCCGCCGGCAACGCCCTCGTGCTCAAGCCCTCCGAGGAGACGCCGCTGTCGGTGCTGAAGCTCGCCGAGCTCCTCACGGGCGAGGTCCCCGACGGGCTCGTCAACGTCGTCACCGGCCGCGGCAGCGTCGTGGGCCAGCGGCTCGCCGACCACCCCGACGTCGCCCTGATCGCGATCACCGGCAGCGTCGGCAGCGGCCAGGCCGTCGCCGCGACCGCCGCCCGCACCGTCAAGCGCGTGCACCTCGAGCTCGGCGGCAAGGCCCCGGTGATCGTCTTCCCCGACGCGGACCTCGCCGCGGCCGCCGCGGGCGTGCGCGCCGCCGGCTTCTGGAACGCCGGGCAGGACTGCGGCGCGGCGTGCCGCGTCCTCGTCCACGAGTCCGTCGCCGAGAAGTTCACGGCCCTCCTCGTCGAAGAGGTCAGCACGATCGTGGTCGGTGCGCCCGGAGGCGGAGCCGACGTCGAACTCGGCCCGATGATCTCGCAGCGTCACTTCGAGAAGGTGAAGGCCGCGCTCGACGCGATCAAGGCGGACGGGCTGCGCATCGCCGTCGGCGGCGCCGCGATCGACGGCCCCGGGTTCTTCGTCGAGCCCACCGTCGTCGTCGACGTGCCCGAGGGCGCCGCCATCACGCGCGACGAGGTCTTCGGCCCGATCGTCAGCGTCGAGACCTTCCGCACCGCCGAGGAGGCGATCAGCCGCGCGAACGACACGCCGTACGGCCTGTCCGCCTCGGTGTGGACGCGCGACTCGGACCTGGCGATCAGCCTCCCCCGGCGACTCGACTTCGGAACCGTGTGGGTGAACGCCCACCTCGTCTTCGGAGCCGAGCTGCCCTGGGGCGGGTTCAAGGGATCCGGCTACGGTCGCGACCTGTCGTCCTACTCGATCGACGACTTCACGCGCACGAAGCACGTGATGCTCAACCACCACAGCTGACCTGGATGTCACGGCAAAGGAGCCTGCGATGACGACAGCGACCACCGGTGCGCCGGTCCCCTCGATCCCGTACCTGACCCAGGAGCCGTGGCGCAACTGGGGCGGGAACCAGTTCGCCACCCCCGCCTTCACGGTGCGCCCCCGCACGGAGCAGGACGTCATCGACGCGGTGCGGTTCGCGATCTCGGAGCGGATCCCCGTGCGCGCCGCCGGCACGGGGCACTCGAGCTCACCGGTCGTGCAGACCGGGGGGCTCCTCATCGACATGGTGGGAATCGCCGGGGTGACCGGACACGACTCCGACCGCCGCCGGGCCAGGGCCCTCGCCGGCACGACGATCCACGCGCTCGGCGACCCGCTGTGGGAGCGCGGGCTCGCCCTCAGCAACGAGGGCGACATCGACAAGCAGCAGCTCGGTGGCGCACTCGCGACCGGCACGCACGGATCCGGCATCGGGCTCGGCAGCTACTCCTCGTGCCTGACGTGGGTGAAGCTCGTCAACGGGCTCGGCGAGGTCGTCGAGATCGGCGAGGGCCAGCTGCGGGAACTGCGCGCCGCACGTGTGGCGCTCGGCACCCTCGGCGTCTTCCTCGAGGTCGAGATGCAGGTCGAGGACGCCTACTACCTCGAAGAGGAGATCACCTACCCGACCTGGAGCGAGACCCTCGCGACCTGGGACGAGGACGTCCGCGACAACCGGCACTACTCGTTCCTGTGGTGCCCGGAGGACGGGTCCTCGGAGATGTTCGACCTGCCGGGCCTCCCCGGCGGCGGGATGGCCGACCGCAGCTACACCAAGCGCTACCGCACGGCCGCGGTGACCGACGAGAGCACCCTGCGGTTCGAGGAGGGGTCCCGCCTCGACCGCGCCTACCGGGTCTACCCCGGCGGGTTCACGACCCCCTTCGCCGAGTTCGAGTACTTCGTGGACGCGAAGGACGGAATGGCGGCGAGCGAGGACATCCGTCAGCTGATCCTCACCGACCACCAGGACCAGAAGTGGCCCGTGGAGGTCCGGTGGGTGCGCGGCGACGACGGCTACATCTCCCAGTTCGCCGGTCGCGACACCACGGTGATCACGCTGACGGCGGACGCAGGCAGCGACTACTGGCCGTTCTTCCGCGACGCGGACGCCCTCCTGCAGAAGTACTCGCCCCGCGCCCACTGGGGAAAGATCAACTTCATGACGCGGGAGCGCATGGAGCGGCTCTTCCCCGAGTTCGACACGTTCGTCCAGGTCCGCCGGGAATTCGACCCGAACGGCGTCTTCCTCAACGACTACACCCGCGCCCTCGTCGGCTGACCCGGGCAACCCGAAAAAAACCCGAAGCCGCAGCGTCGCGGCAAGCATCGAAAGGATGCGTCCATGGATGAGCACGACAGCGTCTCCGTCGTCGAAGACCTGACGATTCAACCCGTCCCCGAGTCCCAGCGGAACGGGAAGGTCAAGCACCTCTTCTCGTTCTGGTTCACGGTCCAGATCATCCCGCTGTCGGTGGTCACCGGCATCCTCGGGCCGACGATCTACCACCTCGATCTCACGTCCACCCTCGTCGCCCTCGTCATCGGCAACATCATCGGCGCCGTCTTCATGGCGCTGCACTCCGCGCAGGGGCCCACACTCGGCGTCCCGCAGATGATCCAGGCCCGAGGGCAGTTCGGGATGTACGGATCCCTGCTCGTGATCGTCGTCGTCATCCTCATGTACGTCGGATTCTTCGTGTCGCTCATGGTGCTCGCCCAGCAGACGCTGGTCGCGGTGTTCCCGGGGATCGGCACGGTGGCAGGGCTGGCGATCAGCACCGGGCTGACCCTCGTCGCGGTCGTCTTCGGGTACCGGTTCATCCACCGGCTCAACCGCGTGCTCATCTGGCTCTCCACGATCGCCCTCGTCCTCACCCTCATCTACACGACGATCTCCGCCGTGAACGGGCAGGCCCACGCCTCCGGATCGTTCAACTGGACCGGATTCCTCGGGATGGCCTCCGTCGCCGGCATCTGGCAGCTGTCCTACGCGCCGTACGTCTCCGACTACTCGCGCTATCTGCCGACCAGGACGTCGGCGCGCGCCGCCTTCTGGTACACGTACATCGGAACGGTCGTCGGCGGCCTCGCCACCATGGCCGTCGGCGCGCTCATCATCGCGGGGCTCGGCGGCGAGGCGTCGCTGGCGACACTGTCGAGCATCCTGCCCGCACCGCTCTTCGTGTTCGTGATGCTGGTGTTCTTCTTCGGCTCGCTCGACGCCGGCGTGATCAACCTCTACGGTCCGTCGCTCTGCGTGCTCACCTGCATCCAGACGTTCAACCTGAGGTGGTCGCCCCGTGCATGGGCGAGGAACATCACCGCGACCGTCATCGCGGTCGTCGCCTTCGCGGTCTCGATCGGGTTCTCGGACGACTTCCTCGTCGCCTACTCGAACTTCATCAATATCCTGGTCTACCTCCTCATCCCGTGGAGCATCGTCAACCTCGTCGACTACTACATCGTGAACAAGGGGCACTACGACCCGGAGTCGTTCAGCGACCCGAAGAGCGGGTACGGCGCCTTCAACATGCCGGCGGTGCTCAGCTACATCCTCGGCTTCGTGGTGCAGATCCCGTTCATGTCGACCGCGATCTACGAGGGCCCGATCGCCGTCGCCATCGGCGGCATCGACACCGCTTGGGTCGTCGGCACCATCGCGACCTTCTTCATCTACCTCGGGCTCGTCAGGGTGCGGAACCTGCGCACCGTGACGCCCCTTCTGTCGGAAGCCGACCGCACACCGGTCAACGGCTGACACCCCTCTCTCCTCCTGAAAGGATCTGAAATGGCCGTTGCCAACCCCGTCGGTCCCGTCGACGCGACCAAGGTGCCGCGCTACGCCGGAATCTCGACCTTCGCCCGCCTTCCCGAGCTCGACCGCGTCCCGGACTACGACATCGCCATCGTCGGCGTCCCGTTCGACGGCGGCACGTCGTTCCGGCCGGGAGCGCGCTTCGGCCCGTCGGCGGTGCGCGAGGCGTCCCGCCTGCTGCGGCCCGGCTACCACCCGGAGCTCGACGTGGAGCCGGTCGCCGCCTGCCAGGTCGTGGACGCAGGTGACATCGCGTGCACGCCGTACGACATCACGCGTGCCGTGCGCGAGATCGAGGAGCAGGCGCTGCCGCTGCTCGGCGACGGCAAGAAGCTCGTCTCGATCGGCGGCGACCACACGATCGCCCTCCCGATGCTCCGTGCGCTGGCGAAGGCCCGTGGCCCCGTGGCCCTCCTCCACTTCGACGCGCATCTCGACACGTGGGACACCTACTTCGACCAGCCCGTGACCCACGGCACGATGTTCCGGCGCGCCTTCGAGGAGGGCCTGCTCATCGAGGACAAGTCGATGCACATCGGCATCCGCGGGCCCGTGTACGACCGCGACGACTTCATCCGCGACCACGAGTTCGGGTTCCAGATCGTCCGGTGCTCGGACATCGACGTGATCGGGATCGCCGGCACGATCCAGCGCATCAAGGATCGCCTCGGCGACACCCCCGTGTACGTGTCGATCGACATCGACGTGCTCGACCCGTCCTACGCCCCCGGAACCGGGACTCCGGAGATGGGCGGCATGCACTCCCGCGAACTGCTCGCCGTGCTGCGCGGCCTCGATGGCATCAACATCGTCGGCGCGGACGTCGTCGAGATCGCGCCGTCGTACGACCACGCCAGCGTCACCGCCCTGGCCGGGGCCACGCTCGTCTTCGACCTCCTCGCCCTCATGGCGAACCGCGACGCCATCGAGGCCCGTGCGGCGGCGGATGAGAAGGAAGTCGCGTGGCAGGCGTGACGCGCCTCGGCACCGCGACGCTCGACGCCGACATCGCCGACCTCGATCCCGAGGTCGCCGCGCAGATCGACGCCGAGCTGCGCCGCCAGCGCCACGGGCTGGAGATGATCGCGTCCGAGAACCACACCGCGGTCGCGGTCATGCAGGCGCAGGGCTCGGTGCTCACGAACAAGTACGCCGAGGGATACCCGGGGCGGCGCTACTACGGCGGATGCGAGCACATCGACGTCATCGAGGAGCTCGCCATCACCCGGCTGAAGGCACTGTTCGGGGCGGAGTTCGCGAACGTCCAGCCGCACTCCGGCGCCCAGGCGAACGCCGCCGTGATGCACGCCCTGCTCACTCCCGGCGACACCATCATGGGCCTGAGCCTCGCGCATGGCGGGCACCTGACTCACGGCATGCGGATCAACTTCTCCGGCAAGCTCTACGACGTCGTCCCGTACCAGGTGCGCGAAGGCGACCTCCGTGTCGACATGGAGGAGGTCGAGCGGCTCGCTCTCGAGCACCGGCCGAAGCTGATCGTCGCGGGATGGTCCGCCTACCCGCGTCAGCTCGACTTCGCCGAGTTCCGCCGCATCGCGGACCTCGTCGACGCGCACCTCATGGTGGACATGGCGCACTTCGCGGGACTCGTCGCGGCGGGGCTGCATCCGAGCCCCGTGCCGCACGCGCACGTCACCACGTCGACGACCCACAAGACGCTCGGAGGTCCGCGCGGCGGGGTGATCCTCACGAACGATCCCGACATCGCGAAGAAGATCAACTCCGCGGTGTTCCCCGGTCAGCAGGGCGGCCCGCTCGAGCACGTCATCGCGGGCAAGGCGGTCGCCTTCAAGATCGCCGCGAGCGACGAGTTCCGCGAGCGCCAGGAGCGCGTGCTGGCGGGCGCACGGATCCTCGCCGAGCGCCTGACCCGGCCCGATGTGGCCGCCCACGGGATCACGGTGGTCTCGGGCGGGACGGACGTGCACCTCGTGCTCGTCGACCTACGCGACTGCGTCCTCGACGGTCAGCAGGCCGAGGACCGTCTCGCCTCGATCGACATCACGGTCAACCGCAACGCGGTGCCCTTCGATCCGCGCCCGCCCATGGTGACGTCGGGCCTGCGGATCGGCACGCCCGCCCTTGCGACGCGCGGGTTCGACGAGAACTCGTTCCGGGAGGTCGCGGACATCATCGCCGCGGCGCTGATCGCCGGACCGGATGCGGCTCTCGAGCCGCTGCGCCGCCGGGTCGCCGCCCTTGCGGACGCGCACCCGCTGTATCCCGGCGTCAGGGATCTCGCGGTCGATGGAGCGGACGGGTGACCGTCGCCGCGAGGTTCTGCGCGTCCATCGCCTCGTGGATCTGCAGGGCGAACCACAGCTGCGCGATGGTGGAGGTCTCCGCCATGTCGAGTCCGGTGAGCTCTCCGATCTTGTGCATCCGGTAGACGATCGTCTGCCGGTGCACGAACAGGGCGGCGGCCGTCTTCTGCACCGACCGCTGCGCCTCGAGGAAGGTCTTCAACGTGATGAGCAGGTCCGGCTGATGACCGGCCTCGTACGCGATGACGGGGCCGAGGAGCCGTTCGACGAGAGCGGCTCCTTCCTCGAAGGACGTCAATCCGAGCCAGGACGGCCCCTCCGCGTAGATCAGCAGCGGCTCGGCGACGCTCTCCGCGGTTGCGAGCGCCCACAGTGACTCCTGCAGGGCGCGCTGCAACCCGTTGACATCCGACGGCCGGCTGAGGCCGATGCGGACCCCGGGGTCGACGACGTGCCGCAGCACCTCCTCGGTGCCGACCGCCGGCAGCAGCAGATGGAGTCTGCTCAGACGCCGGACGCCGAGGGAAGCCGCCCCGTGACGCCACAGCGACAGGTGCACATCGGTGAGCTGCCTGTCGTCGGCGCCGGCGAGCGACGCGACGATGAACTCGTCCGCCGGCACGCCGAAGTCGCCGATCCGCCGTTCGAACTCGGCGGCGCCCACGCGGCCGTCCAGCACCTGCGCGAGGATCTCGGCACCGAGACGCCGTTCGCTCTCGCGCGCGAGGGTGATGCGCGACAGCACCAGCCCGACGACGGTCGCGGCGTGCAGGAGCACGACGGCGTCCGGATGCAGCACCGAGCGCGGCAGGACCACGAGCACCGCATCGGCGTGGGTGGGGACGTCCATCATCAGGATGTCGCGGGCGTCGGCGAGCCGGTGCCAGAGGAACTTCTTGCTCGCGTCGACGGGCGCGCTGAGCAGGGGCGCCAGGGCGGCGGAGACATCGGCCGGCAGCGTCGGGTCGTCGGCGTGCCACGGGTGCAGGCACCGCCGGTTCACGACGAACACGGCGGCGTCGAGGTTGCCGCCGATGCCGCGCAGGAGCTCGCGCCATTCGTCGCCCGAGGTGCCGGTCTGCCGCATCAGGTCGTACATGCGCGCGGTCTGCCGCAGCCGCTGGGACTCCTCGAGCATCGACGACTCCGCGACGGAACGGGCGATCGCGATGAACGGCAGCGGGAACGGGATCGACAGCACCGGGAACGCGAGCTCGTCGGACGCGGCCAGGAACTCGGGCTGAAGCTGCGGCGCGTGCATCTTCTCGCCGATGGCGAGCGCACTGGCGCCCGCGACGACGAGCGCCTCGATGAGCGCGACCTGGCCGGGGGCGTCCGCGGGGATCGACATGCCGTTCGTCATCATGAGCTCGCCGCCCGTCACCCACTCCCACAGCCGCGGCAGGTCTGACGTGTGAGCCCACGTGATGGGGTTCTCCAGGCCCGCCGCGCCGGCGATGAGCGTGAGGCCCAGTTGCGGCTCGGCGATGAGCTCGGCGACGGTCATCGTCATGACGCGCGCCTTCGCGGTGAAGTCATGGACTCACGCTAGCCGTAGTTCCCTGCGAGGCATCAGACGGGGTTCTGCTCGGTGCGCGTCGCCGATGCCACGGTGGCGGTCCCGGCTGCGCCGTCGATCGTCACCTCGTCTCCCGTGGAGATCGTCTCGGTCGCCCGGGCGACGCCGACGACCGCGGGGATGCCGTACTCGCGGGCGACGACCGCGCCGTGGCTGTTCGCGCCGCCCATCTCCATGACGAGGCCGCCGGCTGTGAGGAAGAGGGGGGTCCAGCCCGGATCGGTGGACGGAGCGACGAGGATCTCGCCGGGCTGCAGTTCGGCGCCGACCGGATCCAGGATGACGCGGGCGCGCGCCGTGATCGTTCCCGCGGAGGCGGGCGTGCCGCGGAGCGCGCCCTCCGGCCCCGCCGCGGCCGACGACACAGCCTCCGGTTCCGTGCCGTCCGACAGCAGCACGCGCGGCACGTGCCGGCGCTGCAGCTCGCTGTCGTAGCGTGACCGCCGTTCCCGGATGACGGCGCGCAGATCGGCACCCGCGGCGACCTGTTTGGTCTCCTCGAAGCCGAGGAAGAACACGTCCTGAGGATCGGCGAGCAGGCCCGCATCCGCCAGTTCGCGCCCGATCGCGAGCATCGTCTCGCGGGCCCGTCGCAGGGCGATGATGACGAGATACTTCGGCATCTCCCGCATGCCGACGAGCGCCCGCGCGCGCCTCAGGCAGAACCCCACCGCGCGGGCTCGGATCCGGCTGCGCTTGCGCGCGCGGGCGTAGAGCGTCCGCATCATGGTGGTCGCGTCGCGGGCCCCCGCCGCGAAGTGCTCCGCCGGGGTGTCGGCCTCCGCGTCGAGCCGCAGGTAGCCGGACAGGACCCCGAACAGGTGCGCGGGGTCGTCCGCCCAGCGCGGCATCCCGAGGTCGATCTCGGCGACCGCCCGATGGCCGTAGCGATCGAGGAAGTCGGCCATCCGGCTCTGCAGCACGGCCGGCAGGCTCCCGGCGAGGTAGTCGTCCGCCAGGTCGCGCGCCGGCCGGGTCCCGAGCGCGGTCGCCGCGGCGGCATCGGAGCGCGCGGCCACGGCGAGGCGCCACAGGTCGAGGTCCATCTGGGTCGTGATGTTGTCGGGGACGCTGCGCAGCACGGTCTGCAGGTCGCCGGGCCGGGCCGCGTCGCCCAGCAGGCGCCCCGCGAGGCCGAGCATCGCGAAGCCTGCGGCCGCGCCGGGGATGGCCCGCGGCGCGTACGGCATCGCGCGGAAGACGAGGTCGACGACGCCGTCCACACGGTCGGGGATCGTGCCGGACGGGTATTCGAACGCGCGCACCTCGGCCTCGAGCCGACGCACCCGTCGCTGCGCCGCGGCCGGGTCGGCGAGCGCCTGCACGAAGACGAACGGAGCGCGGATGCGGGCCGCGAGATGCAGGAACCCGCGCGCGAAGCGCCGGCGCGATCCCGGGACGACGGCGAAGCGCGGGTCGTCGAGCAGCCCGCGCAGCACGACCGCGGAGCGCGCCTCCATGACATCGAGCGCCCGCGGGAAGATGAAGCGCCCTGCGGCGGAGCGCACGATGGGCGTCGCGTCGACGAACAGGCGATCGCCGCCCACCGCAAGGCCCCCGGGGCCGTCGACGATCCGGTCGGGGCGGCGGCCGATGAGATCCAGGAAGCCCGCGCCGATCACGCGGAACGCCGCGACGCCCATCGGGGTGATCGGCCGGTGCAGGCCCTGCGCGAGACTGATGCAGAAGAACGCGCGGATCTCGTCGGGGGGCTTCGGCGCATCCCGCACCGGCACGGGATACAGCGTCGTGATCGGGCGCGACTGCGTGAGCCACAGGTGCCCGTCGGAGTCGATGGCCCACTCGATGTCCTGCGGGCTGCCGAACGCGCCCTCGACGCGATCGCCGAGGGACGCGAGCGCCCTCACCTGCGGGTCCGTGACGCTCACCGCGTCGCCCCCGCCGCGTCTGCGGTCGAGGATCCGGCCGGTGCCGGTATCGATGACGAAATGGTCCGGGTCCACGGAGCCGGAGACCACGGCCTCGCCGAGCCCGCGGGCGGCGTCGAGCACGGCCTGCCTGCGCCGGCCGGTCACGGGGTCGGCCGTGAACAGCACGCCCGCGGACTCCGCATCGACCATCGACTGCACCACGACGGCCAGCGCGACCCCGGCCCCGTCGATCCCCTGCGCGGCGCGGTAGGCGACGGCGCGATCGGTCCAGAGCGATGCCCAGCACCGCTGCACGGCATCGAGCACGTCGTCGATGCCGGCGATGCCGAGGTAGGTGTCCTGCTGGCCGGCGAAGCTCGCGCCGGGCAGATCCTCCGCGGTGGCGGACGACCGCACGGCGACCGGTCCTTCTCCGAGCCGCGTGTAGGCGGCTCGGAGAACGTCCGCGACTGAATCGGGGAACGGCGCCGCCAGGATCGCGGCGCGCGCCGCGGGCGCGTCGGTCGTCGTCCCGTCCTCCACAGCGGTTCCGCGCACGGCCAGGCGATACGCCTGGGTGGTGATGCAGAACCCCGTGGGGACGTCGAAGCCGGCGCGGATGAGTTCGCCGAGGTTCGCGGCCTTCCCGCCCACAGCGCCGAGGTCGGCGGCCGACAGTGCGGCGAGGTCGAGGATGAGGGGCTCGCCGGGGGTGACGTCTCCGCTGTCCATGCGGCATCCTTCGGGTCATAATTCATCAGTTGAGGAATTACTTGCAGGATGGCACTTCGCGGGGCGGACCGCAAGAGGCGACGAGGGCTCCGGAGGCCATCGCGCCGTCGGACTCCTGACCGTCGGATCCGGCACCCGGCACGCCGTATGCCGGGATCCGGAGAGACAGCACCGGGAGGTGTCGATGAACACTCTGAGCAGCCCGCAGGCTTCTTGTCGGCGGGACCGCGAAGTGGGAAGATCGCGACATGCCGGTGGTGATTATCGGCGCAGGTCAGGCTGGGTTGGCCGTGAGCCGGGGACTTACCGTTCGCGATGTCGCGCACACTGTGCTGGAGCGCGCCCGCGTCGGCCAGGCGTGGCGCGATCGCTGGGACAGCTTCACGCTGGTGACCCCGAACTGGACGTTGGCCCTGCCGGGGAGCCCCTATGCCGGGGGCGACCCGGAGGGCCACGTCCCCCGCGACGAGATCGTCGAATTCCTCGAGCGATATCGGTGGCGATGGGACCTGCCCGTGCGCGAGGGCGTCGCGGTCGAGGGCCTCGCCGCCGGCGAAGAGCATCCCTTCCGCCTGCGGACGTCGGAGGGGACGATGGACGCCGACACGGTCGTCGTGTGCACGGGCGCGTTCCAGCGACCCCTGCGGCCGCCCGCGTGGCGCTTCCCGGACGCGGTGCCGGTGCTCGACGCCCTCGACTACCGCAGTCCCGCGTCCATCGGCGACGGCGCGGTGCTCGTCATCGGCAGCGGCGAGACCGGCTGCCAGATCGCCGACGAGCTGCGTCTCGCAGGCCATGAGGTCTACCTCTCCTGCGGCAGGGCGCCGTGGTATCCGCGCCGGCTGGGCGGGCTGGACATCGTCACCTGGATCAACCGCGTCGGCTTCTACGAGCAGCGCCTCACCGACATCACCGCCGCCATCCGGCTGATCGCCAACCCGCAGTTCACCGGCGCCGACGGCGGACGCGATCTGAACTACCGCACGCTGCATGCGTCCGGAGTGATCCTGCTCGGGCATCTCGACCGCACCGACGGCACCACCGCGTGGTTCGCGGACGATCTCGCGGCATCCGTCGCCTTCGGTGACGCGCGGTGGGCGGATCTGCGCGCGCTGTTCGCCGCCAAGCTCCCCGAGGCCGGCTATCCGATCCCGCCGATGGAGCCGGTGCCCGATCCCTTCGTGCCTGCCGACCCGATCGCCTCCCTGGACCTGTCCGGGTTCGCCGCGGTGATCCTGGCCGCCGGGTTCCGGCCGGACTACTCGTGGATCGACTTCCCGGTCTTCGACGAGATCGGCTACCCGGTCACCTCCGCCGGCGCGGTCGTCGACGTGCCGGGGCTCTACTTCTGCGGGGTGCACTTCATGACCCGCCGGCGGTCGGGATTCCTCTTCGGCGTCGGCGACGACGCTGAGGCGGTGGCGGAGGCGATCACGACGCGCGGATCCGGTTCCGGCTAGAGTCGCGACCGCGCATCGGACCATGTCCGGATCGCCCTGGACCGCTGAGGCGCGCGGGATCAGGATGAGAGCATGACGAACTCCAGCACCGAGCGTCCGATCTCCACCCGGGTCGTGGGGGAGGGCGACGACGCGATCACGTTCGACGTCCACGGCGACCTCGCGGCGGCGACGCCGGAGCGACCGACCCTGTTCCTCTTCGGCGCCCCGATGGACGCGACGGGGTTCCGGACCCTCGCGTCCCACTTCGCCGACCGGCCCGTCGTCACCTACGACCCACGCGGCGCGGGCCGCAACCCGGTCGCGACGTCGGACATCACCGTCGAGCAGCACCGCGACGACCTGCACCACGTCATTGCCGCCCTGGGCGTCGGCGCGGTGGACGCGTTCGGCAGCAGCGGCGGCGGCGTGAACCTGCTCGCCCTCCTCGCCGCGCACCCCGGCGACGTGCGGCGCGCGGTCGCACACGAGCCGGCGACCGCGGCCCTCCTGCCGGATCGCGACCGCGTGCTCGAGGTGGTGGCCGACCTCACGCAGACCTACGCGACGCGGGGCGACGGCGCCGCCCTGGCGAAGTTCATCGCGTTCGTCATGCTGGACGGGCCGGTGCCCGACGGCTACCTGGACCGGCCGGCCCCGGATCCGGCGATGTTCGGCCTGCCGGCCGCCGACGACGGCAGCCGGACGGATCCGCTGTTCCGCAACATGCCCGCGATCCTCGAATACCGCCCGGATGTCGACGCACTGCGCGCCCTGGGCGATCGTCTCACCCTCGCCGCCGGCGTCGAGTCCCGGGAGACGATGCCCGCCCGGGCGGCGCGGGCGATCGCCGCGGCCGTCGGGATCCCTGCGGTCGACTTCCCGAGCAACCACGGCGGATTCACGGAGCAGCCGGGCATGCCGGGCGACCCGGCCGGCTTCGCGGCGCGGCTCCGCGAGGTGCTGGACGCTGCTTAGGCGAACAGCTCGTCGAACGCGTCCAGCCGCACGCGCGCCCGCGGGGTCGCGCTCCCGGACGAGAGCTCGGGGGCGGGGACCGCGGTGCGGACCGGGTCCATCAGGGCGCGCGCGGGCTCGGTGAGGAACCGGCTGGGCTTGGCAGCGACGTGCTTGGCCATGAACGCCGTGGGGTGCGTGGGCAGCCGTGACGGCGCGTACACGTCGAGCGTGTCGCGCGCGCGGGTGAGGGCCACATAGAACAGGCGCTGCTCCTCCGCGAGCCCCGCGGGCGAGGTGAGCGCCATGTCCGACGGCATCGCGCCGTCGGTCGCGCGCATCAGGTGCACGGCATCCCACTCCAGTCCCTTCGCCGAGTGGATCGTCGACAGGGTCAGCCAGTCCTCGTCGAGGTGCGGCTGCTTCGCCCAGTCTCCGGCGACGTTCACCGGATCGATCGCCTGCTCGCTCACGAACGCGCGCAGGTCGCTCTGGTGCGCCGCCGCCTGCGCGATGCCGTCGACCTCGGTCACCCGGCGGTGCCAGTCCGGATAGTGCCCGCGCAGCAGCGGATCCATCGCGCCGCGGCACGCCTCCACCAGCTCGGGGACGGGGGTCGCGGCATCGACGGCGCCCAGCAGCGACAGGGTCGACGCGAGCCCGGTGCGCGCCTTCGCGGGCGCCGCGGCGACGGCGTCGGCCGCGCGATCGGTGCCGCCGTCCGCCAGGATCGCGGCCAGTCCCCGCGCGCTCGCCTTGCCGATCGCGCGGTGCCGCGTGAGCAGGCGGTACCAGGACACCTCGTCGGCCGGGTTCAGCACGACCCGGAAGCTCGCGAGGAGGTCGCGGACGTGCGAGGTCTCCAGATATCCGATGCCGCCGAACTTGTGGAACGGGATCCCGCGCACCTTGAGCTCGACCTCGAGCTGTGCGCTGTGCGATCCGGTGCGCATCAGCACGGCCTGCGCCCGCAGCGGCATCCCGTCGACGTGCGCGGCGAGGATCCGGTCCGCGATCGTGCGCGCCTCGTCGTCGGCGTTGCGGCAGGTCACGAGCGCCGGCCGTGCCCCCTGCTGGGGGCGGTCGGCGACCAGGCGCAGCGCGAGCTCGCCGGGGCGCACCTCGTTCGCGAGGTCGAGGATCGGCTGCGTGGAGCGGAAATTGCGCTCGAGCCGCACGAGGGTGGCGTCGGGGTGGGCCTCGGTCACCTCGAGCAGATGCCCCGCGCTCGCCCCGCGGAAGGCGTAGACGGCCTGCGCGTCGTCGCCGACGACCGTGAGCCCGCGACCGTCGGGCCGGAGCCCGCGCACGATGTCGACCTGCAGCCGGTTGACGTCCTGATACTCGTCCACGAGCACCCAGTCCCAGCGCGCCCGCAGCCGCGCCCCGACGTCCGGATCCGCGACCAGTGCCCGCCACGCGATGAGCAGGTCGTCCAGATCGAGCAGCCCCCGCTCCTGCTTGCGGGCGCGGTAGTCCCGCAGCAGGCCCGTGATCGCGTCGGCCTGCTCCAGCGCCCAGGGGAACTGCTCCTCGATCACGGTGCGGACGGGGGTGGCGGTGTTGATGACGCGGGATGCGATGTCGGCGATCGTGCGGGTCGTGGGCAGGCGCACGGCGGTGCCGTCGAGCCCGTGCTCCGCGCGCAGCAGGTCGAGCAGGTCGACGACGTCGTCGGGATCGATCACCGTCACGTCCTCGAGCCCCAGGTGCTGCGCGTGCTCGGCCATGATCCGGTGCGCGACCGCGTGGAACGTGCCGCCCGCGATGCGCTGCGCCGCCTGCGCGTCGCCGCACAGCGCCGCCGCGCGGGAGAGCATCGCGGATGCCGCGCGCCGGGTGAACGTCAGCAGCAGGATCCGCTCCGGCGCGACCCCGGACGCGAGCAGCCGCGCGACCCGCGCGGTGAGCACCCGGGTCTTGCCCGTGCCCGCCCCCGCGGCGATGACCAGGGGCCCGTCGCCGTGCTCGACGGCCTGAACCTGTGCCGGATCCAGCTCGGCGAGCGCATCGCTTTCTGTCATGCCCTCGACGCTAGGCGGGGCCACCGACGTCGCCCCGGCTCCGGTGGGCCGGGGTCAGGACGCCTGCGGCAGGATCCGCAGCGCGACGAGCAGCTGCGTGAGCACGCCGCGGCGGCGTGCGGGGATGTAGAAGTCCGGGTCGACGTCGATGCGCACGGAGATCGCCGGGCGGGGTTCAAGGGTGGTGTCGGGCATCATCGCCTCATCTCTGAATCGTCAGGATCCCAGTAATTCCGAATTACGGAATTGGATTCTTGAATAGTGAAATCGTAGGCCCGGAGGGTCGACAGGTCAAGAGTCTTCCGCCGGATTCCCCGACCGGTCACCGCTCGGCGGCGAGATCGGATGGGGTTCGAGGAGCCGCCGCGCAGGCACGGAGGGAGCGGTGATCGAGAAACCAAGCATTTGGTTGGTATGCTCGGATGGTCGAGGGAGGATCCGCATGCAGATCGTTTCGCAGGAGCAGATCGGCGACCGCGCGGTCGTACGGCTGAACAAGCCGTCCCGTCTGAACGCCCTGTCCACCGAGGACCTCGCCGCGCTGGCCGACGCGATCCGCTCCGCGGATGCCGCCGCGCCGTCCGTCATCGTGCTCGAAGGCGAGGGGCGGGCGTTCTGCACCGGCGCAGACCTCTCCGGCACCGTCGACGCCGAGACCGTCGTGGTCGCCGCCCGCGTCGTCCGCGCCATCGCCGAGGCGCGCGCCGTGACGATCGCGCGGGTGCAGGGTCCGGCCGCCGGCGTCGGCGCCTCGATCGCGCTCGCCTGCGACCTCGTGGTCGCCTCCGAGGCCGCGTTCTTCCTCATGCCCTTCCTGCCGATCGGGCTCGTCCCCGACGGCGGCGCGACCCGCACTCTCGTCGAACTGGTCGGGCGCGTCAGGGCGACGCGGATGGTCCTGGGCGGCGAGAGGATCCCGGCGGCGCAGGCCGCCGACTGGGGGCTCATCGCCGAGGCGGTGCCGGAGCACGCGCTCGACGAGCGGGTCGGGTTCTACGCGGACCGGATCCTGGACGCCCCGCAGAGTGCGGCGTACGCGTCGAAGCGCCTGCTGCGGGACGCGGCCGAGGGGACCCTCGAGCGGTCGCTGGACGCCGAGCTGGCGGTGCAGGGCGCTCTGCTCGACTCGCCGGAGTACGCCCTCGCTCGGGAGGCCTTTCTCGCCAAGCGTTCCCTCACCTTCCGGCGCCCGGACTGACGCCGATCCGCGCGGGGCGCGGGGTCAGTCGAGGTCTCCGCCCGAGGTCAGCCCCGTGCCCGGCAGATAGCCGAAGCCCGTGCGGAGGGTCCGCGAGTACGCCGTGGTGACCCGCTGAGCCAGCAGCCAGGCGCCGTCGACGCGGTGGTAGGACGCGTCGTAGAAGCCGACGAGATGCAGGACCGGGCTGCCGGGATCCTCCGTCCACTCGCCGTGGTACTCGAGGTGGATCCGCCCGACGGCGGTATCCCCGTCGATCGTCAGCTGCGGCAGGTGGAACAGGTGGATCCCGCGGAACGGCGCCGAGGTGCAGTAGTCGCGGAGCGCGTCCGTGCCCTGCACGAACGTCGCCGGCGGCTGCCCGTCGACGCTGCGCGACCGGTAGATCCCGTCCGCGGTGAACAGCGCCGCCCAGGAGTCGCCGTCGTGGTCGTCGAAGGATCGCGCGTAGCGCCCCTCGAGCTCGAGGATCTCCAGCCGGTCCTCCGCGGCGCGCAGCCGCATCTCGATGTCGTTCACGAGAGCTCCTTCTCGAGGCGGTCGAACGCGACGCGGTCGAATCTGCGGTCGGCGCTGCGAGGCAGGGCGATCGCGATCAGCGCCCCGACGGCGCACAGCCCGGCGACCCCGAGCAGCGCCCCGGAGAGACCGGTCGCGGAGACGAAGTCGGGGTGCCCTGCGGCGCCGAATGCGAGGATGAGCACCGCGAGTCCTGCGCTGGCCACGGCCCCGCCCACCGAGCGCACCAGCGCGTTCACCGCGACGGCGGAGGTCGCGGCGGCCGCCGGCACGGCGTCCATGATCAGCACGGGCATCGCGGCGAAGGACAGCGCGGTGCCGGTCCCGACGAACAGGGTCCCCAGCAGCACGGTGATCGCGCTCTGGTGCGCGAAGAAGCGGAAGACGAAAGCCGCGCACATCACCGCCGCGCCGAGCGCCAGCGTGGTGCGCGGGCCGAGGCGGGTGAGCAGCCGCGCGCCGAACGGCGCGACGACGATCATGACGGCGGCCCCCGGCAGCAGCATGAGGCCGGCGCCGAGGGTGGGGATGCCCAGCCCTGCGCCCGTCTCCACCGGCGCGCGCGCCTCCTGCATCGTCAGCAGGTGGTTGGCGTACATCCCGAACGACCGCAGCAGCGACGCGAGGTTGATCTGCAGGACCCGGGGTCGCATCGCCAGGCGGAGGTCGATCGCGGGGCTCGTGCTGCGCAGCTCCCAGGGGATCCAGGCGGCGGTCGCGAGGGCGGAGGCCGCGATGAGCGCCGCGATCGCCCACGGCGCGTCCTGCCCCCAGGTCAGCCACTTCGAGACGACGACGAGCGCCGTCGCGAGGGCAGCCGCGAACAGCACGGTCCCCACGGCGTCGAAGCGACCAGGCGACCGCTGCGCCGAGGCGGGCACGAAGACCAGGACCAGCCCGAGGAAGAGGGCGGCGGCGACCGCCGAGAATCCGAACAGCAGCGGCAGGCCGCCGAGGGTCGCCAGAACACCGGACAGGGGGAGCCCGAGCGCCGAGCCGATGCCGATCGTCCCGCTCATGAGCGCGGCGCCGAGGTTCGCCCGTTCCCGGTTCGTCGTCTCGCGGATGAGGCTGATGCCGATCGGCACGATCGCCGTGGCGGTGCCCTGCAGGCCCCGCCCGACGAGCACGGCGGGGAACACGTTCCAGATCGCGGCGAGGGCCGATCCCGCCGCGAGCAGGACGAGTGAGACGAGCAGCATCCGCCGCCGGCCGTGCACGTCGGCCAGGCGGCCGAACACCGGTGTGACGACCGTGCCGGTGAGCAGCGCGATCGTCACGAGCCACGAGGCATCGTCGGGGCCGACGCGCAGAGCGGCGGGGATGTCGGGGAGCACGGGGACGATCAGGGTGAACTGCAGTGACGAGAGCATCCCCGCGAATGCCAGCACCGCGATGCTCATCCCGCCGCCGTGCGCTCGCGTCATCACGTTCCTGTCGTCGTCGCGCCGTCGCCTCGACCTAGCAAGCAAGCGCTTATTTGGTAGCTTAGACGGCGATTGGCAAGAAACCAAGCAATTGCTAGGGTCGGGTGCATGAGCGACGAAGCCGTCATCCGTTCCCTCAGTACCGTGCAGCAGACGGCCTGGGACCGCGGGGAGCACTCCGCGCCCGAGGAGGTCGCCGCGGACGTCTGGGCGTTCGCCGTGCCGATCCCTGGCGGGATGCTGCCCAGCACGCTGGGCTACGCGCTGCTCTCGGCCGACGGCGGCGTGCACCTGATCGATCCGGGCTGGCCCGGTGACGACGCGTTCGACGCGGTGTCGGCCGCGCTCGCGACGATCGGCCGCCGCATGGCGGACGTGCGCACCGTGATCGCCACCCACTTCCACCCGGACCACCTCGGTCTGTGCGGTCGGATCCGGAACGAGACCGGTGCCGCGGTGATGTTCTCCGCGGACGAGCGGCTCGTGCTCGCGCAGGAGACCGCGGGGGAGCGACGCGACCGTGCGAGCTACGATCTGCGGCTCGAGGCCTGGGGGGTGCCGGAGGACCGCCGCGACGACCTGCGTGCGGAATTCGACCGCCCCGCGCTCGTCGCGGATCTGGATCCGGATCGGCTGCTCCGCGACGGCGACGCGGTGGACCTTCCGGGCCACGCACTGCGGGTCGTGACCACGCCCGGTCACACCGGCGGGCACGTCTGCCTCGTCGACGAGCACCGTGGCCTGATCTACGTCGGCGACCACGTGCTGCCGCGGATCTACTCCGGCGTGGGCATCGGCACGCTCCGTCCGGAGCAGGCGCTGGCCGAGCTCATCGACTCCCTCGACCGGCTCGCACCCTACGACGACCTGCAGGTGCTGCCGGGGCACGAGTTCCGCTACCGCGGCCTGGGGGTGCGTCGTGCCGAGATCGTGCGGCACCACCTGCGGCGCACCCGGGAGGTCGCCGCGCTGCTGCCGGAGCTCGGCGACGCGCCGATCTGGGAGTACGCCCGCCGGATGACCTGGACCGGAGGGTGGGCTCAGCTGCGCGGGTTCTCCCTGCATTCCGCGCTGCGCCAGACGGCGATGCATCTCGAACTGGTGCGCACGGGGCGAGCCGAGGGGCTGTTCGCCCGGGAGGGCTGAACGGATCCCGCCCTTGACGAGCAACCGAGCAAGCGCTTGTATGGGAGCATGTTCGCAGAGCTGGCGTTCTTCTCCTTCGTGGAACTGACGGATCCGACGCAGCATGGCGCCTACAACCGCTGGCATCTGTTCGACCACAGGCCGGAGAACCTGGCCCTGCCCGGCGTCGCGTGGGGCGAGCGGTGGGCCGTGATCGACGACGCGGCCGCGGGGAATGCCGCGGATCCCGGGTTCGCGGGCACCGACTACGTCGCCATGTACTGGTTCCGCTCCCCGGTGGACGCATCCGTCGCCGCGTGGGACGCGCTCGGCGAGGCGTCCTTCCAGTGGGGCCGCGGTCCGATCATCCCGGGGGTGCGCCGGCCTCTGCTCGCCTTCTTCCGCCCTGTCAAGGGATACGCCGCGCCGTCCGCGCTGGTGGCCCCGGACGTCCTGCCGTTCCGTCCGAACAGGGGTGTGCGGGTCGTCGTGACGCGGTTCGACGACCCGCACACCCCCGAGGTGCACGCCGCGCATGAGTACGAGGATCGGACGCTGATCCCCGGCATCCTCGACGTCGAGGGCGTCGCCGGGGTGTGGACGTTCTCGTACAGCCACCCCCAGCGACACTCCTCGCTGCCGTTCGAGGAGTCCCCCGAACGCGGCCCCGGCAGCATGCGCGTGAGACTCGTGTACCTCGACGGCGACCCCGGGGAGGCCTCCCGGCGCCTGCTCGAGGTCGAAGCCTCCGCACCCGCCGTCGGGGAGCGTCTGCTCGCGACGACGGCCGCGGCGATCGACCCGTTCGCCTACCCCGGTCTGTGAGCGTCCGCCTGCGGGCGGAATCGGGACAGCGGGGTCTCGCCGGCCGCGCCCAGGCGCTCGATCAGCGCCGCGTGCGGGCCCAGCGCGCTGCCGAAGCGCACGTCCCACGATTCGAACGAGGCGTCGCCGAGACGTCGCATCGCGTGGTGCGGCCAGTTCGGGTCGTCGAGGACCGTGCGCCCGAGCAGGATCAGGTCGGCATCGCCGGATGCGACGAGCAGGCGTGCCTGTTCGGGCTCGACGACGAGTCCGACCGTCGCGACGGGCACGTCGACGGATTCGCGGATGCGGCGGGAGAAGTCCGCGTGGAAGGCGAAGCCGCGGCGGACGCGCGTCTCGATCGATCGATCGGTCGAGACGCCGCCGGAGGACACGTCGATGAGATCGACGCCGGCATCCTGCAGGCGCCGCGCGAAGACGGCGGTCTCCTCGACGGTGAGGCCGCCGGCGACGCCGTCCACGGCGGAGAGGCGGTAGGCGAGCGCCGCGTTCGTGCCGACCGCCTCGCGCACGGCCGCGACGACCTCGAGCGGATAGCGCATCCGCCGTTCCGCATCGCCGCCGTAGGCGTCCGTCCGCGCGTTCGCGACGGGTGACAGGAACTCGTGCAGGAGGTAGCCGTGCGCCCCGTGCAGCTCGACGATGCGGAACCCGGCGGAGACGGCGCGCTCCGCGGCCTCGACCCAGCGGGCGATGCTGCGGCGGATCCCGGACTCGTCGAGGGCGTCGGGCGTGGGCCATCCGGGCCCGGCAGGCAGGGCGGACGGCCCCTCGACCGTCCAGGGCGCGTACCCCGCGGCGGCATCCGTGTCGTCCAGCGGAGCGCCCGCGCGCCACGGCTCGCGGACGGAGGCGCGCCGGCCGGCGTGACCGAGCTGGATTCCGGGGATCGAGCCGTGCGTCGACAGGAAGTCGGCGATGCGTCGCAGCCCCGGGACGTGATCGTCGCTCCAGATGCCGAGGTCGTGGTGCGAGATGCGCCCCTGCGGCTCCACGGCCGTGGCTTCGACCATCGTGAGGGCCGCGCCGCCCAGGGCGAGCCGACCGAGATGCACGAGATGGAAGTCGGTCGCGAACCCCTCGGCCGCCGCGTACGTGCACATCGGCGAGACCGCCAGACGATGCGGCAGCTCGATCGGGCCGACCACGAGGGGCGCGCGCAGGACGTCGGTGTTCTCCATCGGCCGGATCCGTTCAGCTTCGCGTGATCGTGCGGCGTGCGAGGCGCCAGCCGTCGGGGCCGCGCGTGAACGCGTCGTCGTACACGCCCATCGTCGCCAGCCGCGGCGTCGCGTGGGTGTCGAGGTAGTAGCGGTAGTACGCGCGGGATGAGGCCCGATCGCCGTCCACGGCGATGGCGATCGTCGAGACGTCGTGCCTCGTACGGCTTCCGGGGCCCTGCATCCCCTGCCGCCGCCGTTCGCGGACTCCGGCCTCGAGATCCGCGCGACCGCGTCTCGTCTGCACCTCGAGCCCGATCCCGCTCGCGTCGGCGAGCTCCCACTCCGCGTCCGTCGTGAAGCAGTCGAGGTAGGCGCCGACGGAGCCGTCGTCCGCCAGCTGTGCGATGCGTGCGATGAGCATGGCGATCTCGACGCGGTCGTCCACGCTCATGCGCCGGCCTGTCGCCAGGTGTCGAGCCGAGCACGCAGCTCCGCCGGGAGCGGCACCGGGCGCTGATCGGCCGACACCGTGACCACGGTGTTCGACGCGCGCGCGACCTGCACCTCGTCCCCGAGTCGGCGCATGTCGAAATCGAAGCGGAACGATGTCGTGCCGACCTCCCCGAGCCTCAGGTCGATGCGGAACTCCTCGAGCAGCCGTGCCGCGGCGACGTACTCGCAGCGCGTCGCGCGGGAGACCGTCCACCAGCCGAACCGGTCGAGCAGAGTGTCCTGCCGCAGGTCCTGAAGGTAGAGGAACTCGGTCTGCAGCGCCTCCATCTTCGGAAACCACGCTGCGTAGTAGAGGATGCCGGCAGGATCGGTGTCGGCGTAGCTGAGGCGGTGTCGCGCGCTGTGCAGGACGGGACCGGCGCCGGTCACTGCGTCACCGTCCAGCCGCCGTCGACCGGGAGGAAGACGCCGTTCACGTAGCCGGCGAGGGGCGACAGCAGGAAGAGCGTGGCGAACGCGATGTCGTCGGGAGAGGCCATCCGGCGCAGCGGGATCCGCCCGAGCACGCGCTCTCCCATCGGGCTCGCGGCGAAGCCGGCCAGTCGGGGCGTGTCGGTCATGCCCGGTGCCACGCCGTTGCTGCGGAACTCGGCGGCGCGATGGGCGGCGAGGTGGCGGACATAGCCCATCAGCCCGGCCTTGGCCGCCGAGTACCAGTCGCTGTCCGTGCCGACGAGGTTTCCCGCGACCGAGGTCGTCACCACCATGGCGGCCCCCTCGCCCGGCCCGCGCTCGGCCCAGGCGGCGGTCATGCGGCGGACGCTGCCGACGCACAGCTCGAGGGCGCGTTCGAAGCTCAGGCTCGCGCTCGACGGCGGTCCGGCGTTGTTGTGCAGCAGGCCGATCGGGCCGAGCGCGGCGATGGCGTCGTCCAGGCCGTCGGCGACGACGGCGGGATCCGTGACATCGCCCACCCACGGCCGGGCGAGGCCGCCGCCCTCGGTGATCAGGCGCACCGTCTCGGCGAGCCCGTCGGGGGCGATGTCCCAGGCGCTGACCCGGAGTCCCTGCTGCGCGGCGCGCAGGGCGGTCGCGCGCCCGATCCCGCTGCCGGCCCCCGTCACGAGGATCGTGCCGCCGGGGCGGAATCCGAAGCGTGCATCGTCCATGATGCTCCAATCAACCAAGCATTTGCTTTGTCCGATGGTAGCCGGATCCGCCCGCGTCCGCCAGAGGCAGACGGCTCCCCGGGTGTCAGGCGGGGACCGCGGTGCGGGTGCTCAGCACGAAACCGGTGTAACCCTCGTCCGCGATCCGGTCGACCCGGTCGATGTACGGCCGGAAGCCGCCGATGTACGGCAGGAAACCGCGCGCCTTGCCGGCGATGTTCGCGCCGGAGTACCAGGAGTCCGTCTTGCTGAACAGCGATCCCGAGGCGACTTCGGCGCCGTGCTCGATCCACGCCTGCGCGGCGTCCGCGCGCACCTCCGCCGAGGTGAAGCCCTGTGCGGCGCAGTGCGCGATCAGCCGCAGCGCGTAGTCGCCCTGCTGCTCGGAGGTCAGAGCCATGTTCGACAGGACGCTGGGGCTGCCCGCGCTGTTGAGGGTGAGCAGATTGGGGAAGCCGGGCACGCCGATCCCGAGGTAGTTGACGGCCCCCTCGGCCCAAGCGTCGCGGAGCAGGATCCCGTCGCGGCCGTGGATGTCGATGTGGGTGAGTGCGCCGGTCATGGCGTCGAACCCGGTGGCGTAGACGATGACGTCGAACTCGCGCAGGCCCGACTCCGTGCGGATCCCGCTCGGGCCGACCTCGACGATCGGATCGCGACGGAGGTTCACGAGCGACACGTGCGGAAGGTTGAACGACCGGTAGTACCCCGAGTCCGTGCAGATCCGCTTGGTGCCGATCGCGTACCCGTGCGGGGTCAGGTCGGCGAGGGTCTGCGGATCCTCGACGATCTCGGCGAGCTTGCGCTCGAAGAACTCGCGGGCGGCGTCGTTGATCTCCTGCCGCGCGGTGAGGCCCTGGAACGCCTTGGCGAACAGCACCCCTCCGCGCAGCCAGGCCTCCTCGAAGATCGCCTCGCGCTCCTCCTCGGGCACCTCGTCGTACGGGACCGGGTGGCTGGTCCACGGGGAACCCGCCAGGCCGTTCCAGGAGAGCTCCCGGCGGTGGTCGTAGTCCTCCTGCGCGGCCCGCCAGTCCTCGTCGGTCAGCGGCCGGTTGAAGGCGGGCACGCTGTAGTTGGCCGTGCGCTGATAGACGACGACCTCGGCCGCGCTCTCCGCGAAGATCGGCACGGACTGCACGGCGGAGGCGCCCGATCCGATCACCGCGACGCGCTTCCCGGTGAAGTCCGGGTGCTCGTGGGGCCAGGCCGCGGTCTGGTAGACGTCGCCGGCGAAGGACTCGCGCCCGGGCAGATCCGGGAGGATCGGGGTCGACAGGCAGCCGCTGGCCATCACGAGCCAGCGCGCGCTCGTCTCGAGCCCCTGTTCGGTCCGCACGGTCCAGACCTGGGCGTCCTCGTCCCAGCGGGCCTGGGAGACCCGCTGGGAGAACCGGTAGTGCCGTCGCACGTCGTGGCGGTCGGCGACGTGCGAGAGGTAGCGGAGGATCTCGGGCTGCGTGGCGTAGCGCTCGCTCCAGCGCCACTGCCGCTGCAGGTCCTTGTCGAACGAGTACGAGTAGTCGATGCTCTCCACGTCGCAGCGGGCGCCCGGGAAGCGGTTCCAGTACCAGGTGCCGCCGATGTCGGCGCCGGCCTCCAGGCCGATCACGTCCAGGCCCGCCTGCGCGGCGTGGATGGTGGTGTAGATGCCGGCGTAGCCGGCTCCGACGACGACGATGTCGTGAACGGTCGTGCTGTCGCTCATCGGGCGACCTCCTCGAGGGTGGGTGCGGTGCGGAAGGTGCGGGCGAAGTCGGACCAGAGGATCCCCGAGGCCGCGATGCCGGGGCCGTATCCGGGGATCGTCAGGAAGCCGTGGAACTGGTCGGGGTAGTGCCGGTGCACGACCGGGACCCCGGCGGCGACGAGCGTCTGCGCGTAGGCCGCGCCCTCGTCGGTGAGCGGGTCGAGGCCGGCGGTGATGACGATGGCGGGCGGGAGGCCCTCATGGGTCGCGGCGAGCGCGGGGGCGATCCGCCAGTCGGAGGCGACCTCGGCCGGATCTGCGCCGAGGTACGTCGACCAGTAGTAGCGCAGCTGGCGCGCGGTCACGAAGTAGCCCTCGGCGCGCGTCGTGTAGGAGGCGCGGGAGGTGGTGGGATCCAGGAACGGATAGGCGAGGACCTGCCCGACCAGGGGCGAGTCGCCGCGGTCGCGCAGGGCGATGGCGACGACCGCGGCCAGGTTGCCGCCCGAGCTGTCCCCGGCGACGACGATGCCGCGGCCCTCGTCGAGCCCCCAGGCCGTCACGGTGTCGATCGCGGTCAGGACGTCGTCGGCAGGCGCCGGGGCGGTGTGCTCGGGCGCGAGGCGCATGTCGACGGAGACGACGACGGATCCGGTTCCGCGCGCCCACTCCCGGCAGAACCCGTCGTGGCTCTCGATGGACCCGTGCAGGAATCCACCGCCGTGCAGGTACACGGTCGCGGGCACCGGACGGGGCTCGTGCGGACGGTAGACGCGGATCCGCACCGTGGCGCCGGGCCCGCCGAGGACGTGATCCTCTGCCGAGGCGACCGCGTCGAGGTTGGCCGGCGTGCGTACCCGGGCGTCGACGACGGCCCGCGCTTCGAGCGGCGGCATCGTGGTGATGTCGGGGAACACCTCGTTGAGCAGATCGAGCATCCGCGTGGTCTCGTCCATTCGATCTCCTTCGATCGATATGACTAACAGTCATAGTGCTTTCCGTACTCTGGCACGGTCGCCGGCGCTTGGTCAAGCGCTTGTTTTTCCGCGGATCGGGATGCTAGAAACGACTCGCGCCGGTACGGGTCCGTGCCCAGCGCGGGACGAGGAGGTCCGGAAGATGGCTCGGTTGGACGGCAAGGTCGTGCTGATCAGCGGTGCGGCGCGGGGGATGGGCGCCGCGCACGCGCGGAGGTTCGTGAGCGAGGGTGCGCGCGTCGTGCTCGGGGACGTGCTCCGCGAGGACGCGGCCGGTCTCGCGGCGGAGCTGGGTCCCGCCGCGATCGACGTGCCCTTGGACGTCGCCGACTACGCCGCCTGGGAGGCGGCCGTCGCCGCGGCGCGGGAAACGTTCGGCCGACTCGACGCGCTCGTGAACAACGCGGGGATCGCCGCCAGCGCGCCGGTCGACGAATACCCTCTGGAAGGCTGGGACCGGATCATCGCCGTCAACCTCACCGGGACCTTCTACGGGATCCGCGCGAGCGTGCCCGCGCTGCGCGCCTCCGGCGGCGGTTCGATCGTCAACATCTCCTCCGTCGCGGGACTCAAGGGCATGCGCAACATCGCCGCGTACACGGCGTCGAAGTTCGGTGTGCGCGGGCTCACCAAGACCGCGGCGCTCGACCTCGGCCCCGACGCGATCCGCGTCAACTCGGTGCATCCCGGCCTCGTCCGCACGCCCATCATCGACGGTGTCGACGACTCCCAGACCCACGTCGCGCTGAAGCGGGTCGGCGAGCCCGAGGAGGTCAGCGACCTGGTGCTGTTCCTCGTGAGCGACGAGTCGCGCTACTGCACGGGGGCTGAGTTCGTCATCGACGGGGGCGAGACCGCCGGCATCGCCGACTACGTCGGGCGGCGGACGCCGGTGGCGCCGTGACGGCGATCGCCCTCGTCGCCGATCTGGGCGAGGATATGGCGGACAGTCATGCTCCGGTGCGGATCGCCGGAGCGGATGCGAGGAGAGCCATGCCCGACCATCCCGCAGCGCCCGGAGCCGTCGCCGACCTGGAGGGCATGCCCGCGACCAGCTGGGCCGTGCTCGGCATCCTCTCGTTCGGGGAGCAGCTGTCCGGGTACGACATCAAGCGCTGGGCCGAGCAGAGCCTGGCGTTCTTCTACTGGGCGCCGTCGCAGAGCCAGATCTACACCGAGCTGCGGCGCCTGGAGGACCTCGGCCTCGTGGTCTCCCGGGTCGAGCAGACGCACGAGGCGAAGAGCCGGCGGCTGTACGAGATCACCCCCCGCGGACGCGAGGGCATGCGGCACTGGGCGGACCGAATGGATCCGGATCCGGTCGTGCTGAAGCACCCGATCCTGCTGCGGGTGTGGGCGGCGCACAACGGCGACGTCGCCCGGCTGCTGGGCGTGCTGGACGCGCACCGCGAGGAGCTGCTCGCCCGGGCGGAGCGCGCCGAGCGTCATCAGCAGAACGCCGTGGACGTGCCGGGCTGGGCGTTCTCCGCCCTGGCGCTGGAATGGTCGGTCCGGTCCCTGCGGGACGAGGCGGCCCAGATCGAATGGCTGCGGGAGCAGCTGGAACGGGGAGGGTTCGCATGAGCGCAGCGACGACGGGCACACGACCGGAGGACGTCTTCGCCGGCGGGCTCGCGGTCATCACGGGGGCCGGCGGCGGCATCGGCGAGGGACTCGCCCGTCACGCCGGGGGGCTCGGCATGAAGGTCGTCATCGCCGACGTGGACGCGTCGAACGCGGATCGCGTGGCCCGCTCGCTCATGGAGGAGGGGACGCAGGCCTGGGCCGTGCCGACGGACGTCCGCGACCCGGATCAGGTCGAGGCGCTCGCCGAGGCCGCGTTCGCGCACGGCCCGGTGACCCTGCTCGTCAACAACGCCGGGGTCGAGCAGCTCGGCCTTCTGTGGGACACGCCGCTGGAGAACTGGCGGCGGATCCTGGACATCAACGTCAGCGGGGTGTTCCACGGGATCCGCGCCTTCGTGCCCCGGATGATCGCCTCCGGTGGCGCGGCCGCGATCTGGAACGTCGCCTCGGTCGCGGCGGTGAAGACGATCTCGGGGCAGGCCCCGTACATCGCGAGCAAGCACGCGGTGCTCGGGATGACGGAGGCGCTCAAGGTCGACCTCGAGCGGGTCGGGGCGCCGATCCGGGTCTCCGCGGTCCTGCCGGCGGCGGTGAGGACCGGGATCTTCGATGCGACCGGCATGGTCGACACCGGCGACGTCGCCTCCGCGGAGCAGGAGCGGGAGACGATGCGCCGGCTCCTCGCCACCGGGCTCACGCCCGCCGAGGCGGCGGCGGAGACCTTCGCGCAGGCCGCGGCGGGCGCGTTCTACCTGCTGCCCCAGCCGGAGACGGGCGCCGGCATAATGCGGGAGCGCGGCGAGCAGCTGATCGCGCGGACCGCGCCGGTCGAGCGCCGCACGGCGGTCTGACCCGCGATCGGGTGTCCGCAGGCCAGGATCACGCCGCCGGGCGGTCAGACCCCGTAGCCGCCGTCCACGTCGAGCTTCTGCCCGGAGATGAACGCGGCCCGGTCGGAGGCGAGGAACGCCACCGCCTCGGCGATGTCGGCCGAGGCGCCGAAGCGGCGCAGCGGGATGTTCGCGGTCGCGACCGCGAGGGCGCGGTCGTCGAGGTCTCCGCTCGCCTGCAGCCGTGCGGACATGCCGTCGGCGAGCATCCCGGGTCCGACCATGTTCACGCGCACCCCGTAGCGGCCCTCCTCCGCGGCGAGTCCGCGGGCCAGAGCCTCGACGCCGCCCTTGGGGGCCGCGGACAGGCCGTCGCGCGCGGGGTGACGGCGGGTCGCGGCGGTGGTGACGGCGACGATGGATCCCGCGGACGCCCGCAGCAGGGGGAGGGCGGCGTGCGCGACCGTGAAGAACCCGACCAGGTCGGCCTCGACCTGGCGGGCGAACTGCGTGGGGGAGACGCGGGAGAGGTGCACCATCGGCACGTGCGGCCCGGCGGCGTGCACGAGGGTGTGCGCTCCGCCGTGCGCCGTCGCGATCTCGTCGAAGAGCTCGTGCACCGCGGTCTCGTCGCCGACGTCGAGCGCACGGCCGATGACGGCGTCGCCGAGATCGTCGAAGAGTCCGTCCGGGCGATGCGAACGGTACGTCGCGACGACGCGGGCGCCGCCGGCGGCCAGTCGTCGTACGATCGCGGCGCCGATGCCGCCGGAGCCGCCGGTGACGACGGCGACGCCGCGGCGGTCGAGGAAGTCGACGGGAGAGGGGAGCTCGTGGGTCGTCATGACCAGGACGGTAGCAGTGCGGAACGACCAATACCAAGCAAATGCATGGTTGGTATTGTCCCCTCCGCGGGAATGTGCCAGACTCTCTGGAGCATGCTCTTGAGCAAGCGTTTGGTAGTTCCTCCTCAATGACGAGAAAGGTCGACTCGTGCGACGCACCCGAATCACAGCAACGGTCGCAGCCTTCGCGATCTCCGCACTCGCCCTCGCGGGCTGCTCCGGCGGTCAGGCGGACGCGAAGCCCGCCGCCAGCGGAGACTCGACGCCGATCAAGGTCGTCGTCCTCGGCGGTATCGGCGCCAAGGGCATCCTGGCCAACAACGCGACGACGTCCGTGACGTCGGCGCAGGCGTCGGTCGCGGCGATCAACGACAAGGGCGGCATCCTCGGCCGCAAGGTGCAGATCCAGGTCGTGGACGACACCGGCGACCCGACGGTCGCGGTGACGAAGCTCCGCGAGCTGATGGCGGGCAAGGACAAGCCCGACGTCGTCCTGAACTCGGGGCCGTCCACGGTCACCGAGGCCATGATGCCGATCGTGACGCAGAACAAGGTCCTCTCCTTCGACATCGGTCCGACGGTGACGTCGGGGGATCCGAAGAAGAACCCCTACAACTTCGACCTCTCCGCGGGCGTGCCCGACTACATCAACTCGTTCGCCGAGGAGATGAAGAAGCGCAAGGTCAAGAAGGTCGCGATCCTGCACGGCTCGAGCGCATACGGCGAGCTCTTCGGCACGGTCACGAAGGACTCCTTCGCCAAGGCGGGCATGACGGTCACCGGCGACGAGGGCTACGACATCGCGGCGCTCGACATGACCCCGCAGATCGAGGCGCTGCAGCAGGGCAAGCCCGACGTGCTGGTTCTCGACGCGTACGGAGCCCCGCTCGGCTACGTGCTCCAGGGCATCGAGAAGCTCGGCTGGAACATCCCGATCATGGGCAACACCTCGGTGTCCGCGACGGGTCTCATCGCCACCGCGCCGCCCACCGGCGTGCTCGGCACGTCCGCGGTGAAGAACCTGACCATGCAGGTCTTCACGAGCACGAAGCACGACGCCAAGGACAAGGCGGTCAACGACGCCGTCGCGCAGATGAAGAAGGCCGGCGACATCAAGTCGTCGCTGATCCTGGCGTACAACTACGACTCGATGTTCCTCGTCAAGGCGGCCGCCGAGAAGGCCGGCAAGTTCGACGCCGCCGCGATCTCCAAGGCGCTCATCGACCCGAAGGTGCAGAAGTCCGCGGGCACTGCGATCCTGTCGGAGTACGCGTTCACGGCAGACTCCCACACCCCGCACGTGAAGCCCGGCGACTTCCTCTTCATCTCGCCGGGGCCGCTCGTGGACGGCCAGTTCCAGTAAGCACACGACGCCGAGGCGGCCTCGGAGCGCGATCCGGCGCCCGGGGCCGCCTCGCAACAGCGGGCGGACCGCGAAAGGACCCGAACCCATGACGATCATCTGGTCCGGACTCGCGCTCGGGGCGGTCTACGCCCTGGTCGCGGTCGGATACAACATCGTCTTCCTCTCGCAGAAGACGTTCAACTTCGCGCAGGCCTCCCTGATGATGGTCGGCGGCTTCATCGCCTACGTCGGCACCGTGTCCTGGCACCTGGAGTGGTGGATGGTCGCGATCATCGCGGGCGTCGTGGTGGGCGGCATCGCCGCGCTCGAGGAGCGGATCGCGATCCGTCCGGTGAAGGATCCGCACAACATCCTCGTGACCACGCTCGGCGCGTCCATCATCATCGAGGGCATCGCGCAGGTCATCTGGGGCGGCGAGCCGCTCAACGTCCCGTTCTTCGCCGGCGACAAGGTGCTCACGGTCTTCGGCGGACGGGTCTACCCCGTCGAGCTCGCGCTCATCGTCCTCGTCGTCGTGGTGGTGCTCGCGCTCACGCAGTACGCGAAGCGCACCCTGACCGGGATCGCGCTGCTCGGCATGAGCGAGGACCGCGAGGCCGCACAGCTGCGCGGAGTCAACGTCCGCCGGTTCGCGTTCTTCGCGTTCGTCTTCACCGGCATCCTCGCCGGCGCGCTCGGCGTCTTCGTCGGGCCGAAGACGTACGCGGTGGCCACGCTCGGCGCCTCGTTGGCGTTGAAGGGCTTCGTCGTGCTGGCGATCGGCGGGTTCGGATCCCTCTGGGGCGTGCTGGCCGGCGGCGTCATCGTCGGCCTCGCCGAGGCGCTCGCCGCGCGTTACATCAGCGCGGACGCGGCGAACCTCAGCATCTTCCTCGTGCTCATCGTGATCCTCATGGTCAAGCCGACGGGCCTGTTCGCCCGCCGCAAGGAAAGGGCCGTCTGACATGGCCGCGTTCTGGTTGAAGCTCCGCGCCGTGCCCGGCTGGGTGTGGCCGCTGATCATCGGCGTCGCGCTGATCGCCCTGCCGTCCGTGGGAACCGACTATCCCGTGATCCGGCAGGTCGAGCTGACGCTGCTGATGGCCCTGATCGTGTCCGGGATGAACCTGTCCCTCGGCTACGCGGGCGAGCTCGCGATGGGCCAGGTGGCGATGTACGCCGCCGGTGCCTACACCGCCGGGATGATCGGCGCCGCAGGGATCACCGAGATCTGGCTGCAGCTGATCGCCGGTGCGGCGGCCGCGCTGATCGTCGGCCTGATCTCGGGCATCCCCGGGCTCCGCCTGGGCAGCTGGTCGCTCGCCATGACCTCGTTCTTCCTGATCCTGCTCGTCCCCGACGTGCTGTCGATGTTCAAGGGCGTCACCGGCGGCCGCAACGGCCTCGCCGGCATCGCGCCGCCGACCTTCGCGGGCGAGATGATCGACCCGTCCGCGTACTACGTCATCATCATCGCGCTCGTGATCGGATGGTTCGCGGTCATGCGCAACGTCGTCGTGTCGCGCCACGGCACGGCGCTGCGCGTCCTCAAGCAGAGCCCCGTCCTCGCCTCGTCGATCGGGATCTCCGTCTTCCGCGCGAAGCTCACCGCGTACGCCCTGGGTGCGCTGCCGGCCGGCATCGCCGGCGTCATGTTCGCCAACCTCGACCTGTTCATCTCGCCGGAGGCGTTCTCGTTCTCCTTCGCGATGACGGTCCTCGCGGCGTCGATCTTCGGCGGATCCTCCAGCATCTACGGCGCCGTGGTGGGCGCGGCGGTCCTGCAGTTCGGGATGAACCAGGCCACGAACTTCCAGCAGTACGGCCTCATCATCACGGGCGCCTTCCTGCTGTTCGGCGGCGTGCTGTTCACCGGCGGCCTGTCGGGCCTCGCCTGGTCCCTGATCCGTCGGGCGGATGCCGCGGCGCGGCGTGTGACCGGCGTGCAGGAGGCCCCGGCGGCGGAGGCCGAGATCCCCGAGATGAGCGGTGCGCACCTCCGGATCTCCGACGTCTCGAAGGCCTTCGGCGGGAACAAGGCGCTCACCGAGGTCAGCGTCGACGCCCGGCCGGGTGCGGTCACCGCGATCATCGGCCCGAACGGATCCGGCAAGACCACCCTGCTGAACATGATCTCCGGCTTCTACCGGACCGACTCCGGGGCGATCACGCTGGACGCCCACGAGATCAGCGGGCTCCCCTCGTACCGGGTCGCCCGGGCCGGCGTCTCGCGCACCTTCCAGACCCCGAACCTTCCGGAGAAGCTCACGGTCCTGGAGACCGTCGAGTCCGGCCGCTACGCCCGCGACCGCGTCGGGATCCTCGGCGCCGTCCTGCGGCTGCCGGTGTTCCGGCGGGTGCGCCGCGAGGACCGGCTCGAGGCGGAGCGCGCTCTCGCCCTCGTGGGCCTCAGCGCCCACCGCCACGAGCTCGCCACCGCGCTGCCGCTCGGCAACCGCCGCCTGCTCGAGGTCGCCCGCAGCCTGGTCGGGGGCCCCAAGGTGCTCCTCCTCGACGAGGTCGCCTCCGGTCTGGACGAGGACGAGCTCGACGTTCTCGCCTCGCTCATCACGCGCCTCCGCGACGCCGGGATGACCGTGGTCCTGGTCGAGCACAACTTCCAGCTGGTGCTGCGCCTCTCCGACGACATCTACGTGCTCGCCCAGGGCAAGGTCATGGCGCACGGCACATCGGCCGAGATCGAGAGCGATCCGCGCGTGATGCAGGAGTACCTGGGCGTGACGCCCGAGGACGTGACGACCGCACACGGAGGCGACGATGACTGATGAGATCCTGCTCGAGGTCGAGCATCTGCAGACCGGCTACGGCGACCTGAAGGTCGTGCGCGACGTGTCGCTCACGGTGCGCGCCGGCGGCATCACGGTTCTGCTCGGTCGCAACGGCGCGGGCAAGACCACCACGCTGCGTGCGATCACCGGGCTGAACCGGGCCTCGGGTGGGACCGTGCGCTACCGCGGCGAGACCCTCGGCGACGTGCCCGCCCATAAGCGGGTCGGCCGGGGCATGTCGTACGTCCAGGAGGGCAAGCGCGTGTTCCACGAGCTCACCATCGAGCAGAACCTGCTCCTCGGCGGCATGTCCACCGGCAAGGCCCGGCGCGCACTGGACCGCGCGGTGCGGGAGATCTACGAGCTGTTCCCGATCCTCGGCGAGAAGCGCTCCCTCACCGCCGCGAGCATGTCCGGCGGCCAGCAGCAGATGCTCGCCATCGGGCAGGCCCTGATGGCCAAGCCCAGACTGCTCATCCTCGACGAGCCGAGCCAGGGTCTGGCCCCGGTGATCGTCAAGGAGGTCATGGAGCGCGTGCACGCGCTGAAGGAGACCGGCATGGGGATCCTGCTCGTCGAGCAGGCGGTGCAGGACTCGGTCGCGATCGCAGACGACGTGAGCGTCATCGAGATGGGGCGCACCGTGCTGGCCGGAGCGGCCGACACGGTCACCCTGGAGGACCTGCAGAAGGCGTACTTCGGCGGACCGGACGCCGAGTCCGCGGCCTGAGCCATCCGCCGGCGTCCCCGGCGGGCCGAGGTCAGGCGCCCGGCGGCAGGATCCGGGCCCGCAGCGCGTGCAGCGGATCCCCCGGGCCCCTGCTGCCGCGGGGTCCCGGCCCCTCGGGCGCGACGATCCGCCCGGCATCGGAACGGGTCCATTCCCGGACCGCGAAGCGCTCGACGATCCGCCAGCCCTCCGGGTCCCGGCGCAGGTGATCGAGATAGCGGAACCCGCTGGTGAAGTTGCGGGCCGGATCGTCGTGCGGCGAACCCCAGTGCACCGCGGTGCCGTACGTCTCGGCGACCGCGTGATCGCCGTTCAGCTCGGCCAGGTGGTTGCCGACCAGATGCATCGTGCCGTCGAAGACCGCGATGCGCTCGCGCAGCCAGGCGACGTAGTCGTCGGCGGGCCCGGAGAACCCGGTGTGGTGGTCGACGCCGTCGGGCGCGTACACGGCGCGGACGCCGGCGTCGTCCCCTCGATCGACCGCGCGGCAGTATTCCAGCACGAGCCGGTGGATCGCGGCCCGGTCCTCCGCCTCGCTCATGCGCCGTCCGGGCGGTTCGTCCAGCCGCGGGTCGCGGTGCGCCCGTACCAGCCCGATGCGGCGAGGGTGCCGCCGTCCACGGGGATGGTGTGCCCGGTGACGAAGCGGGCCGCATCGGAGGCCAGGAAGGACACGACCTCGGCGTGGTCGTCGGGGGACCCGAACCGCCCCAGCGGCACCCAGGACCGGACGAGCGCGGGATCCCGGCCCTCGAGCATCGCATCGGCGGGGGTCTGCGCGGTGTCGGTGAGATCCGGCGCGATGGCGTTCACCCGGATCCCGCTCGGGCCGAGTTCGACGGCGAGGCTCTTCGTGAACGCGCTCACCCCGGCCTTGTACGCCGAGTAGACGGCGTTGCCGGGGATGCCGCGGAACGCCTCGACCGTGGAGACGTTCACGATCGCGCCATCGCCGCGGGCGATCATCGCGGGGATGACGAGGTGGCTCACCGCGAAGACGTGGTGCAGGTTGATCCGGTGCAGCGCCTCCCACTGGTCGGGGGAGCTCTTGTGGAAGACGGCGCGGGCGGGCCGGAAGTCCCCGACGTTGTTGACCAGCACCTCGATCCCGTCCGCGGTCTCGCCGTCGATCAGCGCCCCGAGCTGTTCGACCGTCTCGTCGCGCGTGATGTCGCCGACGAGTGCGAGAGCGCTGCCGCCCTCGCCGCGGATGCGCTCCGCCGTGCCGGCCGCGCCCTCCGCGTCGACGTCGACGAGGATCACCCGCAGACCGTCGCGGGCGAGGCGGCGGCTGACGGCGCCGCCGATCCCTCCTCCGCCGCCGGTGACGACGGCGGTGCGGTCGGGGCTGCCGGGGGACGCTGCGCTGCGCTGCTCCATGCACCAAAACTAGCATTTGTTTGGTAAGGTGACCAGAGACCGCGACGACGCGAGGAGATCCAGTGAGCGTGACCATCGATCTGACCGGCCGGGTCGTCCTCGTCACCGGCGGCGGACGAGGCGTGGGCGCCGGCATCGTCGACAGGTTCCTCGCGGCCGGTGCCGAGGTCGAGATCTGCGGTCGCACGGAGCCCGATGCCGCCTCCCTCGCCCCCGGCGTCGTCTTCCGCCCCGTGGACGTGCGCGATCCGGAGGCCGTGGACGGCTGGATCTCCGACGTGATGGAGCGCCGCGGGCGCCTCGATGTGGTCGTCAACAACGCCGGCGGCTCGCCGTTCGGCCGCTTCGAGGACGGTTCGCCGCGATACCTGCGGGCGATCACCGAGCTCAACTTCCTCTCCGCCGCGTTCGTGTCGCGCGCGGTACTCGAGCACCTGCGCGCGAGCCGCGGATCCCTCGTCAACGTGACCTCGATCAGCGCACGCCGCCCGAGCCCCGGCACCGCGGTGTACGGCGCGGCCAAGGCGGCCATGGAGAGCCTGACGCAGAGCCTCGCGGCCGAGTGGGCGCCGCACGTCCGGGTCAACGCGGTCAGCTGCGGGCTCGTCGCGACCGAGGGCGCCGCCGAGCACTACGGCGACGCCGCGACCTACGAGCGCATCGCCGAGACGATCCCGCGGGGACGCCTGGCGAGCCCGGCCGAGATCGGCGACGCCTGCGTGCTGCTCGCGTCGCCGCTCGCGGGACACATCACCGGGGCGGTGGTCCCGGTGGACGGCGGCGGGGAGTGGCCCGCGTTCCTCGTGCACACCCCCGACGCCCCGACCGTCTTCCCTCGCCACGGCGGAGGCCGTGGCAGCGACCATGAAGGAGACCAGAAATGACCGAAGCGGTCATCGTATCCGCCGCCCGCTCGCCGATCGGCCGGGCGAACAAGGGCTCGCTCAAGGACATGCGCGCCGACGACCTCGCCGTGCAGATGGTGCGGGCGGCGCTCGACCAGGTGCCCGAGCTGGATCCCGCCACGATCGACGACATGATGGTGGGCTGCGGCCAGCCCGCCGGCGAGCAGGGCTACAACATCGCCCGCCAGATCGGCCTGCAGCTGGGGCTGGACTCGGTGCCGGGCACGACCGTGCACCGCTACTGCTCCTCGTCGCTGCAGACCACCCGCATGGCCCTGCACGCGATCAAGGCGGGCGAGGGCGACGTGTTCATCTCGGCGGGCGTCGAGACGGTCTCGCGCTTCGGCCTGGGCAAGGCCGACGGCATGCCCGACACGAAGCACCCGGCGTACGCCGCGGCGGCGGAGCGCACCCGTGCGCTGGCCGAGGATCCGACGTCGACCTGGGCCGATCCCCGCACCCGCGGCGAGCTGCCGGACATCTACATCTCGATGGGCGACACGGCCGAGAACGTCGCGCAGTTCCGCGGCGTCTCCCGGCAGGCGCAGGACGAGTGGGCGGTGCGCAGCCAGCGGCTCGCGCAGGAGGCGAAGGCCCGCGGCTTCTGGGATCGGGACATCACCCCGGTGACGCTCGGCGACGGCACCGTCGTTTCGGCCGACGACGGCCCCCGGGCGGGCGTCACCCTGGAGAGCGTCTCCGGACTGCAGCCGGTGTTCCGCCCGCACGGCACCGTGACCGCGGCGAACTGCTGTCCCCTCAACGACGGCGCCGCGGCGCTGGTGATCATGAGCGACACCCGGGCCAGGGAGCTGGGCCTCGCCCCGCTCGCCCGGGTGGTCTCGACCGGCGTCTCCGCGCTGAGCGCCGAGATCATGGGCCTGGGCCCCGTGGGCGCCGTGGCGCAGGCGCTGCGCCACGCGAAGCTGTCGATCTCCGACATCGACCTCCTCGAGATCAACGAGGCCTTCGCGGCGCAGGTGCTGCCCTCGATCGACGACATCGGCATCGATCCGGACCGGGTGAACGTGAACGGCGGTGCGATCGCACTCGGCCACCCGTTCGGCATGACCGGCGCCCGCATCACCACGACCCTCATCCACGCGATGCAGGAGCGCGACGCGCAGTTCGGCGTCGAGACGATGTGCGTGGCCGGGGGCCAGGGCATGGCGCTCGTGCTGGAGAGGCTGAGCTGACCGCGGGTCCGCTCGACGGGGCGGCCGTCGCGATCACCGGGTCGGCGGCCGGCCTCGGGCGCGCCTACGCGCTGGCCTGCGCCGAGGCGGGGGCCGGGGTGGTCGTCGCCGACCTCGACGGGACCGCCGCGGAAGCCGTCGCCGCCCGGATCCGCGGGGCCGGAGGCCGCGCCATCGCACTGCGGCACGACGTGCGGGATCCTGCGGCGGCGGAGGAACTGGCGGCGCTGTGCGTCTCCTCGTTCGGCCGCATCGACGGATTCGTCGCCAACGCCGGGCTGATGCGCTCCGGTGACGCGGTCGACGTCGACGCCGTCGATGTCGCGGAGATGCTCGCGACGAACGTGGCCGGCGTCGTCCACGGCGCGACCGCGGCGATGCGGGCGATGCGTGCGGCCGGCACCGGCGGCAGCATCGTGACGGTCGCGTCGGGGGCGCTGCAGGGTCTCGCGGGCCTCTCGCTCTACGGAGCGACCAAGGGGGCCGTGATGTCCCTCACCTACGCGTGGGCGCTCGAAGGGGCCGACGCGGGGATCCGCTGCAACGCGATCGCGCCGCTCGCGCACACGGCGATGTCGGTGCAGAGCTCCGCCAGCGCACGTTTCCCCGGAGGCAGGCCCGAGAGTGTCGCGCCCGCGGTCGTGCACCTGCTGAGCGCGGCCTCCGCGCCGATGACGGGCCAGATCGTGCGCTTCGACGGGCGGCGGCTCGGGCTCATGGATCCGCCTCAGCTGTCCTCGGTCGCCCAGCGCGAGAGCTGGGACGCGGCGGCGGTCGCCGCGGCGCTCGACGGCGTCCTCGCCGAGGCGATCGCGCCGGTCGGACTGCTCGCCTCGCCGCGTCCGCGCTGGGTCTGAGCCGGACGCACCCCCGGGGCGAACCCCGGGGGCGCGGGGCCGCCACGGGCGCTCAGGCCAGGCGGCGCAGCTCCGCCTTCAGGATCTTCCCCGTCGCGACGCGCGGGAAGTCCTCCACGATCACGAACTCCGCGGGCACCTTGAAGTTGGCGAGACGCTCGCGGCAGAACGCCGTCAGCTCCGCGGCGTCCGGGCGGTGCTCGATGTCGCTGAGGAACGCCACGTAGGCGCGCCCGACCGATCCCAGGCGGTCGTCGGGGATCCCGATCACCGCGGACTCGTTGACCGCCGGGTGCTTGCGCAGCACGTTCTCGACCTCGGCCGGGTACACGTTGAACCCGCCGACGATGAACATGTCCTTGAGACGGTCGGTGATCTTCAGGCAGCCGTGCTCGTCGAGCTGACCGATGTCGCCGGTGTGGAACCAGCCGTCCTCGTCGATCACCGCGCTCGTCGCCTCGGGGTCCTCGAAGTACCCGAGCATGACCTGCTCCCCGCGGAGCAGGATCTCGCCGTCGGATCCGGTGGGGACGTCCCGCCCCTCCTCGTCGACGACCCGGATCTCCATCCCGGCGATGGCCGGTCCGGTGGTCTGCTGGGCGTGCTCGAGCGACTCGCCCTGGCGCGACATCGTCGCGACCACGCACTCGGTGAGCCCGTACGCCTGCGCCACCCGCTGGAAGCCGAGGATCTCGACCATGTCGCGGAACAGCGTGGCCGGGGCGGCGGTGGCGCCGGCGATCGAGAAGCGCAGCGAGGACAGGTCGTACTCGCTCAGCCGAGGGTGGTCGATCAGCGTCGTGAAGATGGTCGGCACGCCCGGCAGCACCGTGATGCCCTCCCGCTGGATCACCTCGAGCAGGGCGTCCGCGTCGAGCACGGGCAGCGGGTGGATCGTGGATCCCGCGACGAGCGCGGCGATCATGCCGGCCTTGTAGCCGAACCCGTGGAAGAACGGGTTGACGATCGCGTAGCGGTCCGCAGGGGAGAGCTCGGCGCCCTGCGCCCAGGCCCGGGCCACGCCCAGGGTCTGCCGCTGCGCGCTCATCACGCCTTTGGGGATCCCGGTGGTCCCGGACGTGTACAGGATGTCGATCACGTCGTCCGGGGAGACGGCGTCGAGCGCCCGGCGCAGGGTCTCGTCGTCGATGCTCCGCCCGGCGTCGAGGAAGCTCCGCCAGTCGGTGCCGCCGTCGCCGGCGCGGCCGTCGAGGTCGACGACGAGGCGGAGGTGCGGGAGGCCGGGCACGGCGTCGCCGTCGGCCGGCTCGAGGTCCGCGGCCGCCTCGCGCAGCATGCGGGAGAAGGACCGGCCGAGGAACCCGTCGGCGAGGACCAGCACGCTCGCCCGCGAGCGGGAGAGGATCCCCGCCGCCTCGTGCCCGGTGTAGCGGGTGTTCAGGGGGACGACGGCGGCGCCGATCGCCTCCGCGCCGAGCATCGCGAGGATGAAGCCGAGCCGGTTCGGCGCCCACACGGCGACCCGGTCGCCGTGGCGGACGCCCGCGGCGAGGTAGGCCCGGGCGGCCTCGTGCACGCGCGTCTCGAGGTCGCGGTAGCTCACCCGGTCGTCTCCGTCCACGACGGCAGGATGGTCGCCGAACGCGCGGACGTCGGACAGCAGCGCGGGGACGGTCGTGGCCGGGGAATAGCGTGTCATCGGGGGTCCTTCGTGCGGGGAATCCGGGTGTTCCGGCATTCGGGCGTGTCGTGGAGGCGTATCGTGGGGGTAAGAGCACATTTGAACAAACGCTTGATCAACTCATCGGGGAGAGCCGGATGGCCATGAACACTCGAACGGAACGTGCCGACCAGAGCTCGGTGCGCCGGACCCAGATCCTTGCGATCGCCGCGCGGCTGATCGCGTCTCAGGGATACTCGGCGACGACCGTGCGCGACATCGCGGACGAGGCGGGAATCCTCTCTGGAAGTCTTTACCACCATTTCTCGTCCAAGGAGGCGATCCTCGAGGAGATCCTGCGCAGTTTCATGGACGGGCTGCTCGCCCGGTTCGAGGAGATCGCGTCCGCCGGCACGAGCCCGCGGGAGACGTTCGACGCCCTGGTCCAGCACTCGTTCCTCACCATCGAGCGCGAGCCGGATGCCGTCGGGCTGTACCAGAACGAGTCGGCCTTCCTCGCGACGCAGCCGGGTTTCGAATTCCTGCAGGAGAAGTCCTCGCGCATCGAGGCGCTGTGGATGACCGTGCTCCGCGAGGGCCAGGCCGCCGGCGCGTTCCGCGGTTCCATGGACGTCGGCGTCGTGTACCGGTTCCTGCGCGATTCGCTGTGGTCGACGGTGCGCTGGTTCCGGCCGGGCGGCCGGCACACGGCGGAGAGCGTCAGCGGTCACTACCTCGACCTCTTCCACAACGGCCTCCTCGCCGACTAGCGGTGGTGACGGCGGGGCCGGACGGAGTCGTCCGGCCCCGCCGTCGTTCAGTCCGGGACTTCCTTGGAGCGCAGGTTCCGCGGATCCAGGACCTCGCGGATGAGGCGCAGCTCTTCCGCGTCCGGGATGCGGGTGGCGGGGACGTCCGTGGTGCCGATCTCGAAGCCGGTGCTCTCGCGCACCGTCTCGGGGGAGATCCCGGGGTGGATGGAGCGCAGCTGCACGCGTCCGTCGGCGTCGTAGCCGAAGACGGCGAGATCGGTGACGATCACGCCGAGGTGATGGAAGCGCAGCGTGGATCCGACCTCGCGGGCGCGGTCGTTGCCGACGCCCGACACCATGTCGACTCTCTCCACGAAGACGCGCGCGGAGTGCCGCGCGACCCAGTAGTCCACCCGGTGATTGGCGGTGTTGCCGGGGGCGCCGCGCACGCCGATGAGCTGGCGCTTCGGCCGCGCCCAGTCGCCGATCAGGGAGATGTTCTGGTTGCCGTGGCTGTCGATCTGGCTGGCGCCCATGAGGCTCTGCCGGCGGCCGGTGGCGAGGATGTCGAAGATCCTCCGGAACGGCGCCCAGCTCTCGATGATGCCCCCGGCGGCCGCCGAGCGGCCGAGGGGCGGGGGCTCGGCCATCAGGAACGCCTCGCCGTCGGTGAGCACGATGTCGGGCGCGCTCGTGAGCTTCGCCAGGCGGGCGCCGAGGGTCGGCACGATGCCGACGGCGTGCGCGAGGACCTCGCCGGACTCGCGGTAGGTGTCGGCGCACGCGGCGATGCAGATTTCGGCGTGGGTGGCGGCGCTGGTCATGACTCTCCCTGGGAGGCGTGGAAGCGGGCGACGGCGGCCTGATACGCGGTCTCGTCGATGCCGAGGAACGTCTCGGCGAACGCGGCCCAGGCGGCGGGGTCCTTCGCGGCGGCGGCGTAGTGGCGCTGGAAGGCCTCGTCGCGGTCGTAATCCGGTTCGCAGCCGGTGAAGTGCGCGCCGTTCGGTGCCTCGACGACGCCGTCGACGTACATCCGGCTGAACAGCATCGTGTGGAAGGATCCCTCGTCCAGCAGGTTCTCGGTGGGGACCACCTTCTCGGCGGAGACGATGGTGCGCTGCGACGCCATCGCGAACAGATCGTCGAAGTAGGGGTCCGGGCCCAGGAACTGGGCGTTGCCGCGCTCGTCCACCCGGTTCATGTGCACGAGTGAGACGTCCAGAGGCAGGGCCGGCATGGCCACGTAGACGTCGTCGCCGTAGGGAGACGCGACCGTCCTCAGATGCGGGTTGGCCGGCAGCACGTCGGACCCGAGGCCGGCGCGGATCGGCAGGAACTCCAGGCGCTGGGCGGCGGCGCGCAGACCGGCGACGAACATGCCCTCGTCGTACTCCTCGATCTCGAGGTCGCCGCGCTCCCGCGCCTGCGTGAAGAGGGGATCCAGCGGGATGCTGTCGAGGGTGACGAAGCCGTACACGAGGCGGCGGATCCGGCCGGCTGCGGCGAGGAGGCCGACGTCCGGCCCGCCGAACGCGACGACGGTCAGGTCGGTGATGTCGGTGCGCAGCAGTGCGCGGACCAGGGCCATCGGCTTGCGGCGCGACCCCCACCCGCCGATGCCTATCGTCATCCTGCTCTCGATCGACGAGACGGCCTCGTCGATCGTCATCAGCTTGTCGGGCATCCTGCTCCCTCTCGCGACTCTGCGATGGCCCAGGCCTCCGGAGTCGATCCGAGCGACCTAGCGCTTGTTTGGTTTCCAGGCTAGCATGACGATGGCGCGGACGTGCGACGTCCGCCGGTTCCGTCGAGGAGGACGCATGAACAGCGGTGTCCCGCTTGCTCGACGCCTCACGAGGTCGGGCACGAGCTCGCGCCCCCTCCGCCGGCCCGGCTCAGTGCGGCGGCTCGAGCAGCTCCACCCTGACGTCGTCCGGCCCCACGACATAGACGTAGCGCCACCCGTCGATCGGGCCCGCGGTGGCGGTCATCGGCGCCGACAGTGCCCGGTAGCCCAGTGCCTCGACGCGCGCGAGCGACGCGGCCATGTCGTTCACTGTGAGGGCAGGATGGGCCGCCCCCGCCGCCCCGTTGTCCGGAACGATCCGCGCACCGGAGCCACCGCGGTATTCGACGAGCTCGATCACCGCATCCCCGTCGGGAAGGGTGAGGTAGGTCAGCAGGATCTCGACGCCCGGATGCCCGACGGCGGCCTCGACGGCCGGGCCCTTCTTCACGAGCGGGCCGATGACGTCGCCGTCCGTGAGGGCGCGGTAGAAGTCCAGCGCGGTCGCGGTGTCGCTGACCGTGAGCCCGATGTGGTGGAGTCTCTGCATGCGGCTCAACCTAATGCTTGCTCGGTCATCCGCTCAACCCTGCCTGCGACGGGGTGCATCGACCAGGACCCCATCATGAAGAAGCACGCAAGAACAGGAGCACATCCATGACCGCACCCGTCATCGACCTCTCCGGGCGCGTCGTCGTCCTCACCGGCGCCGCCGGCGGACAGGGCCGGGCGCACGCCCGGCTGCTGCACGACCTCGGCGCCCGTCTCGTCCTCACGGACATGGACGCCGCGGGCGTCGAGGCTCTGGCCGCCGAGCTCGGGGACGCGATCGGCCTCGCGCACGACGTCTCGTCGCCGGCCGCGTGGGAACAGGTGATGACCGCGACCCGCGAGGCGTTCGGACAGGTGGACGTGCTCGTCAACAACGCCGGCATCTGCCCGACCGGTCCTCTCGCCGACACGACGGAGCAGACGATCCGGCTCACCCTCGACGTCAACCTCGTCGGGCCGATGCTGGGGATGCAGGCCGTGCTCCCGCTGATGCGCGAGCACGGCGGCTCGATCGTGAACATCTCCTCCACCGCAGGGCTCGCCGGCTACGCGAACCGCGTCCCGTACGCGGCGTCGAAGTGGGGCCTGATCGGGGCCTCCCGCTCGGTCGCCCGGGAGTACGGACCGCACGGCATCCGGGTCAACACGATCTGCCCCGGTGCGGTCGACACCCCGATGATCAGCGAGGAGACCCGGCAGGGGACCGGCTTCATCACCACGATCCCGATTCCGCGGGCGGGGCGCCCGGAGGAGGTCTCGCGCCTGGTCGCGTTCCTCGCCAGCGACGCGAGCAGCTACTGCACCGGGCACGAGTTCGTCATCGACGGCGGCCAGATCGCCTGAGCCGACGGCACGCCGCACGGACGTGAGGCCCCGGGGAACAGTTTCCCGGGGCCTCTTCCGCAGGGTGGCGCTGTCAGAGTGCGAGCGCGTCCTGGATCCGGCGGCGCTGCGCATCCGGATCGCCGAGCAGCTGGGCGGTGGCGTGAGCGCGCTTGAAGACCAGGTGGGCGTCGTGCTCCCAGGTGATCGCGATGCCGCCGTGCAGCTGGATCGTCTCGCCCGCGATGCGGTTCAGGGCCTCGGAGCAGCGCGCCTTCGCGAGAGGGGCGAGGTCGGCGAGCTCGGCGGCGTCGTTCGCCGAGGCCCAGCAGGCCGCGCGGGACGTGGTGCGCGCCGTCTCGAGCTCGACGTGCATGTCGGCCATGCGGTGCTTGAGCGCCTGGAAGGATCCGATCGCGCGGCCGAACTGCACGCGCTGGCCGGCGTACTCGACGGTCATGTCGAGGCCGCGGGCCGCCGTCCCCACCTGCAGCGCGGTGATCGCCGTCAGCACGCGGTCGCGCAGCACGTCGAACCGGGCGTCATCGCCGACGGCGAGCAGGCGCGCCGCCGTGCGCGCGAAGCGCACGTTCGCGAAGCGCAGGGTCGGATCCACCGCCGGGGTGTCGGTGCGCTCCGGGTCGCCCGTCACCTCGAACAGCGCGGGGCCGTCCTGCGTCCGCGCGATTGCGAGCAGCACGTCGGCCTGCGCGCCGTACAGCACGAGCGGAGTCTGCCCGGACAGGACCCAAGCCTCGCCCGCCGGCTCGGCGGTCACCGCGACGGATTCGGGCGCCCAGCTCCCGTCCGCGTCCGCCCAGGCGAGCGCGGCGATCACGGACCCATCGGCGATGCCGGGGAGCAGACGCTCGCAGGCGTCCTCGTCCCTGGCGAGCAGCAGGGCCTGGGCGGCCATCACGGCCGAGCCGAGGAACGGCGACGGCGTGAGCGCGTAGCCGAGGGCCTCGAGCACGAGATGGGTCTCGGCGGAGGAGAACCCGGATCCGCCGAACTCCTCCGGGATCGCGAGCGACGCGGCGCCGATCTCCTCGCAGAGCACCCGCCACAGCTGCGGGTCGTATCCCTGCGCGCTCGTCATCGCGGCGCGCACGGCGGCGCTGTCGGAGCGCTGCTGGAGCAGCGTGCGCAGCATCGACGCGAGCTCCTCCTGCTCCTCGGTCAGGTCGAATCGCATGGCGATGCTCCGGTCAGGCTCGGGTGAGCGCGCGGGCCACCCGCGCGCGGTGGAAGGTGGGGGTGCCCCAGGCGGCGTCGAGCACGGGGGCGAGCGCGATCCACAGCCCCACGGGGTGCTCGGCCGTGTAGCCGATCGCGCCGTGGACCTGCAGCGAGGTGCGGGCCGCGCGGCGGGCCGCGGCCCCTGCGGCGACCTTGGCGGCCGAGACGTCGCGTCCCGCAGTCGGGGTGTCGATCGCGAGTGCGGCCGCGTGCACCAGCGGGCGCGCGAAGCTCAGGGCCACGCGCACGTCCGCGAGCTGGTGCTTGAGCGCCTGGTACTCGCCGATCGGGCGTCCGAACTGCTCGCGGATCTTCGCGTACTCGACCGCCTCGTGCAGGAGCCGCTCGCCGGCTCCGAGCAGGAGGGCGGAGGCAGCGAGGGTGGCCTCGTCCAGCGCGGCACCGAGCGTGGCGCTCTCGAGCGGGGACCGCTCTCCGCTCGCCGTGAGCGGGCTCAGCCGGCGCAGGCCCGAGAGGGACTCGATCCGGGCGCCGGCCTCCGCCGCGCCGATGGATCCCGCGTCGATCGCGAAGCGCAAGGCCGCCGCATCCGCGTCCTGGGCGTAGGGCGCGACCCCCTCGACCGCCGCCGTCGCGACCGCGCCCGCGGCGAGTTCGGCCCGGGTGCCGGCGTCGACGAGGCGGGGGAGCAGCGCGACGCTCTCCAGGTACGGGCCGGGCACGGCGTGGTAGCCGAGCCGCTCGAACACGACCGCGAGGTCCACGGCGCTGCCGCCGAGCCCGCCGTCGTCCTCCGCGATGCGCAGACCGCCCAGGCCCAGCTCGGCGAACTGCTGCCAGAGCGCGAGCCCCGGGGCGGTGTCGCCCGCGGACCAGGCCTGCGGGATGTCGGTGCCGCCGAGCCCGTCGACGATCTCGTCCACGGTGTCCGCGAACGCCTGCTGCTCCTCGGTCGGGAGAAAGCGCATCATGACCTCCTTCGGTCGCCGCGGGGGAGGGAGAGGATCCGCTCCGCGACGATGTTGCGCTGGATCTCGTTGGTGCCCGCGTAGATCGGGCCGGCGAGGGCGAACACGTAGTCCTCCGCCCAACGGCCGTCGTCCGGGGCGTCGGGCCCGCGGAGCTCGGCGCGCGGGCCGAGCAGTCGCAGGCCGGTCTCCTGGATGTGCAGGTCGAGGGCGGACCAGAACAGCTTGTTCATGCTGCCTTCGGCGCCCACGTCCGCGCCCTCCAGCATGCGGCTGACGGTGTTCCAGGTGAACAGACGGTACGCCTCGGCGCCGATCCAGGCGTCCACCACGGCGTCCTCGGCGGACGGCTCGTGCGCGCCCTCCTCCTGCCACAGGGCGGTGAGCCGGTCGGCGGCGGCGAGGAAGCGGCCGGGGGAGCGCAGCGAGAGCCCCCGCTCGTTGCCGGCGGTGCTCATCGCGACCCGCCAGCCGTCGCCGGGCGCGCCCAGTACATCCTCGTCCGCCACGAACACGTCGTCGAAGAAGATCTCCGCGAACCCGGTCCCGCCGTCGAGCTGCTCGATCGGGCGGACGGTGATCCCCGGGGCGTCGAGCGGGAACAGGAAGTACGTGAGGCCGCGGTGGCGATCCGCCTCGGGGTCGGAGCGGAACAGCCCGAATCCGCGGTCGGCCCACACGGCGCGCGAGCTCCAGATCTTCTGACCGTTCAGCACCCAGCCGCCGCGCACGTCGTCGCGTCGCGCGGTGCTGCGGATCGCGGCGAGGTCGCTGCCGGCACCGGGCTCCGACCAGGCCTGCGCCCAGATGGTCGTGCCGTCCGCCATGTCGGGCAGATAGCGGTCGCGCTGCGCCTGCGTGCCGTGCTCGAAGATGATCGGCGCGAGCAGGGAGATGCCGTTCTGCGCGACCCGGGTCGGTGCTCCCGAGCGGTAGTACTCCTCCTCGAAGAGCACCCACTCGACGAGCCCGCCCTCGCGGCCGCCGTACTGCGCGGGCCAGGAGACGACGGACCAGCCGCCCTCGGCGAGCCGGGCCTCCCACGCGCGGTGGGCGTGGAAGCCCTCAGCCGCGTCCATCGACGGCAGCCGCTCGGCAGGCACGTTCTCCGCCAGCCACGCGCGCGCCTCGGCGGCGAAGGCCTCCTGCTCCGGGGACAGATCGAGGTTCACCGGGTGCCTCCCGCATCGCGGATCGAGCGGATGCCGACGCCGGCGAGCGAATCGCCCTGCACTTCGGCGTTGTGCGCATGGGCGGCGTGGTGCAACCCGAACACGGAGTCCATGCCGGCGCGCATGCCCTGCAGATCCTCCGCCTGGTTGACGGCCTTCTTCGTCAGGGCGAGGCCGAGACGCGGCATCGCGGCGATCCGCTCGGCGATCGCGACCGTGCGCTCCTCCAGCTCGGCGCGCGGCACGACGTGGTTGACCATGCCGAGCTCGTACGCGCGAGCGGCGGGCATCCGGTCGCCGGTGTAGAGCATCTCCTTCGCCGCGCGCGGGTTGGTGACCCACGGATGCGCGAAGAACTCGACGCCGGGGATGCCCATGCGCACCACCGGATCCTGGAAGAACGCGTCCTCGGACGCGACGATGAAGTCGCAGGACCACGCCAGCATGAGGCCGCCCGCGATGCAGGCGCCCTGCACCATCGCGATCACGGGTTTGGGGATCTCGCGCCAGCGGCGGCACATGCCGAGGTACACCTCGGACTCCCGCGCGAACCGCGCGTCGACGCCCTCGGCGCCGACGTGGTCCCACCAGATCACCGCCTGGCGCTCGAAGCTCTTGTCGATGTCGCGGTCGGGGGTGCCGATGTCGTGCCCCGCGCAGAAGTGGTCGCCGTTGCCGGCGAGAACGATGACCTTGATGTCGTCGTCGTCCACAGCGGTGCGGAAGGCGGCGTCGAGCGCGTAGGTGACGCGCGAGTTCTGCGCGTTGCGGTACTGCGGCCGGTTCAGCCGGACGAATGCGACCGGGCCGCGCACCTCGTAGACGACCACGTCGTCGGTGTCGGTTGTCATCCCGAGCTCCTCTCTGAACTCTGCGGGAGGGAAGGGCACTCGGCCGTCTCCGTCGCGGATACCAAACAAGTGCTTGGTTGTTGATACTATACGAGAAGCAGAGTCGATGACCAAGGGCGGCACGACGAGGAGACGATGACGTGGACATGACCCATTCGGCCGAGGACGAGGCCTTTCGCGCCGAGATCCGGGGATGGCTGGGACAGAACCTCAGCGGCCGTTTCGCCGCACTGAAGGGCCTGGGCGGATCCGGTCGCGAGCACGAGGCGTTCGAGGAGCGCCTGGAGTGGAACCGCCACCTGGCGGCGGCCGGCTGGTCGTGCGTGGCCTGGCCCGTCGAGCACGGCGGACGCGGGCTCAGCATCGCCCAGCAGGTGATCTTCCATGAGGAGTACGCGCGCTCCGGCGCTCCCGCACGCGTGAACCACCTCGGCGAGGAACTGCTCGGCCCGACCCTCATCGCGTACGGCACGCCCGAGCAGCAGGCGCGCTTCCTGCCGGGCATCGTCGCCGTCGAGGAGCTGTGGGCCCAGGGGTACTCGGAGCCGGGGGCGGGATCCGACCTCGCCGCCGTGTCCACGCGGGCCCGGCTCGCGGGGGACCAGTGGGTCATCGACGGGCAGAAGGTGTGGACCTCGCTCGCGCAGCACGCGGACTGGTGCTTCGTCGTCGCCCGCACCGGCGAGGGCACGCGCCGTCACGACGGCCTCTCCTACCTCCTCGTGCCGCTGCGGCAGGAGGGCGTCGAGGTGCGCCCGATCGTGCAGCTGACCGGGACCAGCGAGTTCAACGAGGTGTTCTTCGACGGCGCGACCACGCACGCCGACAACGTCGTCGGCGAGGTCGGCGGCGGCTGGAAGGTCGCGATGGGCACGCTCGGGTTCGAGCGCGGCGTCTCCACGCTCGCCCAGCAGATCGCGTTCCGCCGCGAGCTCGACCGTGTCATCGAGACGGCGCGGGCGAACGGGCGGATCGCGGATCCCGCCCTGCGGGACCGGATCACCCGGGCGCACATGGACCTCGAGGTCATCCGCCTGCACGCGCTGCGCACGCTCGGCGGCGAGCAGGGCTACGACGCCTCCGTCGCGAAGCTGCTGTGGTCGCAGTGGCACCGCGCGCTCGGCGAGCTCGCCATGGACGCCGCCGGACCCTCGGCGCTGACCGTCGCGTCCGCGCCCTACGAGCTCGACGATCTGCAGACCCTGTTCCTGTTCAGCCGCGCCGACACGATCTACGGCGGCTCCGACGAGATCCAGCGCAATGTCATCGCCGAGCGCGTGCTCGGCCTGCCCCGAGAGGCCCGCCCATGACCACTGCTACTCCCGCCCCCGCGTACGTGCCCGGCCACGGCCTGCTCGCGGGTCTGCGCATCGTCATCACCGCCGCCGCCGGCGCCGGCATCGGCAGCGCGGCCGCCCTGCGCTGCCTCGAGGAGGGCGCCGCGCTCGTCGTGATCGGCGACACGCATGAGGGGCGGCTCGAGCAGAGTCGCGCCGAGCTCGCGGAGCGCTTCGGCGCCGACCGGGTGCGTGCGGTCGTGTGCGACGTCACCGACGAGGCGCAGATCACCGCCCTCCTGGACGTCGCGGAGGACGGGGGCCCGATCGACGTCATGATCAACAATGCGGGCCTGGGCGGCACCGCCTCGATCCTGGACATGCCGGACGAGCAGTGGGCGAAGGTGCTCGACGTGACCCTCACCGGCACGTTCCGGTGCGTCCGCGCCGTCGGGCGGCGGATGGTCGCGGCCGGGCACCCGGGCGTGATCGTGAACAACGCGTCGGTGATCGGCTGGCGCGCGCAGGAGGGGCAGGCGCACTACGCCGCGGCCAAGGCCGGCGTCATGGCGCTGACCCGGTCGGCCGCGAAGGACCTCGCCGAGCACGGGATCCGGGTCAACGCCGTCTCGCCGAGCCTGGCGATGCACCCGTTCCTGGAGAAGGTGACCAGCCCCGAGCTCCTCGAGGAGCTCAAGGCGCGCGAGGCGTTCGGCCGTGCCGCCGAGCCGTGGGAGGTCGCCAACGTCATGGTGTTCCTCGCCAGTGCCTACTCCTCGTACATGACCGGCGAGGTCGTCGCCGTCAGCAGCCAGCACGCGTGAGACCCCGAGAGGATCCGAGATGACCACCGCCTACATCGTCGACGCCGTCCGCAGCCCCGTGGGCAGGCGCGGGGGCGCTCTCGCCCACATCCACTCCGCGGATCTCGGCGCGCACGCGATCCGCGCACTCGTCGACCGCAGCGGGATCGACCCCGCCGCCGTGGACGACGTGATCATGGGCTGCACCGACACGATCGGCTCCCAGGCCGGCAATGTGGCCCGCACCGCCTGGCTGGCGGCGGGTCTGCCCGAGCACGTGCCCGGCGTCACGATCGACCGCCAGTGCGGGTCGAGCCAGCAGTCCGTGCACTTCGCCGCGCAGGCCGTGATGAGCGGCACGAACGACCTCGTCGTCGCAGGCGGCCTGCAGAACATGTCGGCGATCCCGATCTCATCCGCGATGGTCGTGGGCGCCGAGTTCGGCTTCACGACCCCGTTCGCCGAGTCGGAGGGCTGGCGTGCCCGCTACGGCGACCAGGAGGTGTCGCAGTTCCGCGCCGCCGAGATGATCGCCGCGCACTGGGACATCACCCGCGAGGAGATGGAGCGGTTCGCCTACGAGAGCCACCGCCGGGCGATCGTCGCGACCGACGAGGGGCGCTTCGCGAGGGAGATCGCACCGCTCGCCGGGCTCGACGCGGATCAGGGCCCGCGCCGGGACACGTCCCTGGAGAAGATGGCGGCGCTCGCGACCCTCGTCGACGGCGGACGGATCACTGCCGCCGTGGCCTCGCAGATCTCCGACGCGTCCAGCGCGGTGCTCGTCGCCTCCGAGCGGGCGATCGCGGAGCACGGACTCACCCCTCGCGCCCGGATCCACCACCTCTCGGTGCGTGCGGCCGATCCGGTCTGGATGCTGACCGCGCCGATCCCCGCGACCATGCACGCGCTGGAGCGTGCCGGGATGTCGATCGACGACATCGACCTGTTCGAGGTGAACGAGGCGTTCGCCTCGGTCGTGCTGGCCTGGATGAAGGAGACCGGCGCCGACCCCGCGAAGGTCAACGTGAACGGCGGCGGCATCGCCCTCGGCCACCCGATCGGCGCGACCGGCACCCGTCTGATGACCACGCTGCTGCACGAGCTGGAGCGCACGGGCGGCCGCTACGGCCTGCAGACCATGTGCGAGGGCGGCGGCGTCGCGAACGTCACGATCATCGAACGGCTCTGAGCCGCGGACGCGCCGAGAGAGGGCCGCTCCTTCGGGAGCGGCCCTCTCTCGCATCCGACCCCGTCAGCGGATGATCGCCGCGCCTGCCGACTCCAGGTGCGCGACGGCCTCGCGCACGATGCGGTCGACGAGTTCCTCGCACGAGGGCAGGTCGTCGATGAGGCCGACGACCTGCCCGGCCGCGAGCATGCCCGCGCCGGTGTCGCCGTCCACGAGCCCCGCCTTCAGCAGCATCGGCGTGTTCGCCGCCTGGCTCATCTGGGCGAGGGTGCGGCCGGAGGCCTTGCGCATCGCCAGACCGTCCTTCAGATACGCCGGCCAGCTCATGCCGCTCACCCGTCGGAACTCCAGGGCGCGGCGCAGGTCCGGCAGCAGCGTGCGGAGTCGCCCGGTGCGCTCCAGGTCCTGCACGTACTCGGTGCGCAGCAGCCGGTGCGGCATGCCGTCGGCGCGGGTCGTCACGACCGTGCCGTCGAGGCCGAACTCCAGGTAGCGCCGCTTGATCTGCTCGGGCACGGCGCTGTCGCTGGTGAGCAGGAAGCGGGTGCCCATGCCGATCCCGACGGCGCCGTAGGAGAGCGCGGCGGCGAGGCCGCGACCGTCCAGGAAGCCGCCCGCGGCGATCACCGGGATGTCGACGGCCGACAGCACGGACGGCAGCAGGAGCGTGGTCGGCACCGCACCGGTGTGCCCGCCGCCCTCTCCGCCCTGCACCATCACCGCGTCGGCGCCCCAGGCGGCGACCTTCTCGGCATGCCGGGCCGCGCCGATCGAGGGGATCACCACGATGCCGTGGTCCTTGAGCTTCGCGATCAGCTCCTGCTTCGGCGCGAGCGCGAAGGAAGCGACCTTGACGCCGTGCCGGATCAGCAGGTCCGTGCGTGCGGACGCGTCGCCGGCGTCGGCGCGGAGATTGACACCGAACGGGCGGTCGGTGCGCTCCTTCACCTCGAGGATCGCGCTCTCCAGCTGCTCGTAGGTCATGGTCGCCGAGGCGAGGATGCCCAGGGCGCCGGCCTTCGCGGTGGCGCTGACCAGTCGCGGACCGGCGACCCAGCCCATGCCGGTCTGCACGATCGGATGGTCGACGCCGGTCAGCGCGGTGAGCGGCGTGCGGAGCACGGGGGGAGTGGTCATGACGACGGCACCTCTTTCTCGCGTCGGGCGCGGGGGTCGAGGAGCGTGCGGATCAGTCGCAGCTCCTCCTCGGTCGGAAGGCGGGTGGACGGCACATCGGCGGGGATCGCCAGGTCGAAGCCGGTGGCGGTCTGCACCTCGTCGCGGGTGACGCCGGGGTGCACGCTCACGACCGCCATGGTCCCGTCCGGGCCGGAGAGGTCGAGCACGGCGAGGTCGGTGACGATGCGGCGCAGCTCGTGGAAGCGCCCGGCCCGCCCCAGCGATGCCGCGCGCGCAGGGCCGATGCCGGTGACGATGTCGACCTGCTCCACGAACACCCGAGGAGAGTGCCGGGCGATCCAGTAGCTCGTCGCGTGGTTGAGGGTGTTCGTCGACGCGGCCCGGGCGCCGAGCAGCTGCCGGTGCGGACGGTCGCGATCGCCGATCGCGGAGAGGTTCTGGTTCCCGTGCCGGTCGAGCTGCGCGGCGCCCATGACGACGTGGCGCCGCCCTCGGGCGATGAGGTCGAACAGGGCGCGGTAGGGGAGCGACCCCTCCGGGACGCGGAAGGGCTCGTCGATCGTGGGGGTGTCGGCGTAGAGCGTTGCCTCGCCGTCGCTGAGGAGCAGCCGGGGCGCGTGCGTGAGGCGGGCGAGGCGCGCCCCGATGCCCGCGATCGTGCCCGTCGGGCTCGCGAGGATCTCGCCGTCACCGCGGAACAGGTCGCTGCAGGCGGCGACGGCGATCTCGGCGCGGGTCGCGGTCATCGCTCGCCTCCTTCGTGCAGTTCCCGGACGGCCTGCAGGTACTCCTCATCGCTCACGTCCACGAAACGGGCGTGGAACTCCGTCCACGTCTCCGGCGACACCGAGGCCGCGTAGTGACGCTGGAACGCCTCGTCGCGCGCGGCCGAGGGCTCCGCGGCGGTGAAGTGCGCGCCGTCGGGGGAGTGTACGACGTGGTCGACCATGGTGCGGTTCAGCAGCAGCGTGGCCGGGATCGCATCGGCGAAGGATCCGGCGGGGACGATCTCGTCGGCGCTCACGACCGTCGTCGTCGCGGCGAGGGCGAACAGGTCGTCGAAGTACGGGTCGGCGCCGAGGCACTGCGCGTTGCCCGTCGGGTCGGCGCGATCGAGGTGGAGCAGGGCGAGGTCGAGGGGGATCGCCGGCATGGCCAGCAGCTCCTCGCCGTCGTCATAGGGGGAGCGGACGGTGCGCAGCGCAGGGTTGCGGGTCACCGCATCCGATCCGATCCCGGAGCGGATCGCCTCGAACGGCAGCCGGCGGCCGGCCGCACGCAGGCCCGCCACGAGCATCGCCTCGTCGTACTCGACGTTCTCGACCGTGCCCGCCTGTCGCCGCGCCGCGAAATGCGGGTCGATCGCGATCGTGTCGAGCGACACGAAGCCGTGCACCACCCGCGCCGCCTGCCCGGTCGCGCAGAGGATGCCGACGTCGGGTCCGCCGAAGCCGACCACGGTCAGATCCCGTGCACCCGAGCGGACGACGGCGCGGATCAGGGACATCGGCTTGCGCCGGGATCCCCATCCGCCGATGCCGATGGTCATCCCGTCGCGGATGAGCGTCTCGACGTCGGCCGTCGAGGTGAGCTTGTCGTTCACGGGGTCACGTGTCGAGGTTGTCGCCGGTCTCGACGAACGCGTCGCGGTGCTCGTCCGCGACGCCGGCGAGGTTGAGCTCGAAGGTGAACCCCTGTTCGAAGCGGTAGCTGCGGTTCACGTCGATCGGGTCGATCCCGTTCAGCGCCTCCTTGGCGGCGCGGATGACCCGCGGATCCTTGGCGGCGATCTCACCGGCGACCTCGAGCGCGGCCGCGTCGAGCGCGTCGCGGGGGACGACGCGCAGCACGGTCCCGAGCTCCGCGAGGCGGGCCGCGGCCACGGTCTTGCTCGTGTAGTAGAGCGAGCGCATCAGGTGCTGGGGCACCAGGCGGGCGAAGTGCGTGGCCGCGCCGAGGGCACCGCGGTCCACCTCGGGAACGCCGAAGTAGGCGTCCTCCGAGGCGACGATGACGTCGCTGTTGCCGACCAGCCCGATCCCGCCGCCGAGGCAGAAGCCGTTGACGGCCGAGATCACCGGCACCGCGCACTCGTAGATCGCCTTGAACGCCGCATAGCATCCGCGGTTCGCGCCGATCAGGGCGTCGAACCCGGCCGTCCGCTGCATCTCCTTGATGTCGACGCCGGCGTTGAACCCACGGCCCTCCGCGCGCAGCACGACCACGCGGGTCTGCGGGTCGCGGGTCGCCTCGCCCATCGCGTCGGCGACGGCGTACCAGCCGTCGACGGGCAGGGCGTTGACGGGTGGGTAGTCCATGGTGACGACACGCACGCCCTTGTGGTGCATCTTCGCGCTCACGGTCATGGGAGGCTCCTTTACCTAACGCTTGCTTGGGTAACCCTAGCATCTGCTTGGTTCGTTGTCTGCGGGCGGATCCCCCAACCTAGCAATTGCTTGGTATGCTGACCGGAACAGACTCGAAGGAGAGATGGCTCATGGCGGGAATCCTCGAAGGCCGGGTGGCGATCGTGACCGGTGCCGGACGCGGGCTGGGGCGCGAGCACGCGCTGGAACTGGCGCGTCAGGGTGCGAAGGTCGTCGTGAACGACCTCGGCACCACCCTCGGCGGCGCCGGCGATTCGGTGGGGCCGGCCCAGGAGGTCGTCGACATCATCCGCCGGTTCGGCGGTGAGGCGGTCGCCAACGGGGCGGACATCGCCGACTTCGCCCAGGCGGAGGAGCTCGTCGCGCAGGCGCTCGAGGCGTTCGGGCGGCTCGACATCCTCGTGAACAACGCCGGATTCGTGCGGGACCGGATGCTCGTCAACGCCGAGGAGGACGAGTGGGATGCCGTGATCCGCGTCCACCTCAAGGGGCACTTCGCACCGCTGCGGCACGCCGCCGCCTACTGGCGCACCGAGGCGAAGGAGGGTCGTATGCCCGTGGCCCGGGTGATCAACACCTCTTCCGGAGCCGGCCTGCAGGGCAGCGTCGGCCAGACCGCCTACTCGGCCGCGAAGGGCGGGATCGCCTCGATGACCCTCGTCGCCGCTCACGAGCTCGCCCGCTACGGCGTGACGGTCAACGCCATCGCGCCGTCGGCGCGCACCCGGATGACCGAGGGGGCGTTCGCCGAGGCCATGGCGGCCCCCGAGACGGGCTTCGACCGGATGGATCCGGCGAACGTCTCGCCGATCGTCGCCTGGCTCGCCAGCGCCGACTCCGAGGGGGTCACCGGAAGGGTGATCGAGATCGAGGGCGGGAGCGTCTGCGTCGAGGAGGGCTGGAACCACGGTGCGGCGCTCGACCTCGGTCGCCGCTGGGAGGCCGCGGAGGTCGGCCCGAAGCTGCGCGAGCTGCTCGCCGCGGGCGCCGTGCCCGAGCCGGTGTACGGCGCATGAGCGAGCGCCTCGCGAACGCGGGCGAGTGGGCCGGACGCGGGCTCGGCGAGCGCACCGTCGGCTACGCCGAGCGCGACGCGATCCTGTACGCGCTCGCCGTGGGGGCCGGCGCCGAGCGCCTGGACCTCGTCTTCGAGGAGCGGCTGCGGGTGCTGCCGTCCTTCGGCCTCACGCTCGCCCAGTGGGCGCCGGACGTGCTCGCGGAGGCGGGCGCCTTCGACAACCGTGCCGTGCACGGCTCCCAGACCCTCGAGGTGCACGAGGCGTTGCCCCGGGCGGGCGAGCTGACGCTGGCCGCGCGGGTCGGGAACGTGTGGGACAAGGGGTCCGCCGCGATCTTCGAGGTGATCGTGGAGTGCCGGCAGTTCGCGGCGACATGGTCGATCTTCGCGCCGGGGCGCGGGGGCTTCGGCGGCGACCGCGGGCCGGGCCGGGTCCCGGACGTCGAACGGGATCAGCCGCGCGCCCTCGCCCTGCCGACCGCCGCGGACCAGGCCGCGCTGTATCGGCTCACCGGCGACCGGCACCACATCCACATCGATCCCGCGGCCTCGGCGCGGATTGGTCAGCCGCGCCCGATCCTGCAGGGCCTGTGCACGCTGGCCGCCGCGACGATCCCGATCGCCGAGGCGATCGGTGCGCACCCGGCGGATCTGACCGAACTGGGCGGGCGTTTCAGCGGCCCGGTGGTGCCGGGCGATCTGCTGGATGTCCGCACGTGGGCGGACGGCGCCTTCGAGGTGCGTCACGAGGGGGCATCGGTGATCGACGACGGCCGGGCGGTGTTCGCATGACGGATCGCGTGCTCGTCGTCGGCGGCACCGGCCTGCTCGGCAGCGCCGTCGCCGCGCATCTCGCCGAGCGCGGCGACGCCGTCACGGTGATGAGCCGGCGTGCCGCGGGCGAGGGGGATCCGCCCGCCGTGACCGGGCTCGCGCGCCTCGTCGCCGACTACGCGGCCGAGGACCTCGACGAGCGTCTGCTGCAGGGGTTCGATGCGGTCGTGTTCGCCGCGGGCGCGGACATCCGTCATCTTCCCGCCGATGCGGACGAGGACGGATTCTGGCGGCGCGCACAGGTCGAGGGCGTGCCCCGCTTCGCGGCGAAGGCGGCAGCGGCAGGGGTCGGGCGGTTCGTCCAGCTCGGCAGCTACTACCACCAGCTGCATCCGGAGTGGGCGTCGACGCTGCCCTATGTGGCGGCGCGGCAGGCGGCGGACGAGCGCACCCGGGCCCTCACGGGCGACGGGTTCGCTGCGATCACGCTGAACCCGCCCTCGATCGTGGGAGCCCTGCCCGGCCGTTCGCTGCGGGGGTGGGCCCGGATGATCGCCTGGGTGCGCGGGGAGCTCGCGCAGCCCGAGCTGTTCGCCCCGCCCGGGGGCACGAACTACATGTCCCTCCGCTCCCTCGTGCAGGCGGTCGCCGGGGCGCTGACCCGGGGAGAGCCCGGCCGCGCGTACCTCATCGGCGATGCGAACCTCGCCTACCGCGACTATTTCCAGCTGCTGGCCGACGCCGCGGGATCCTCGCGCGTCATCCCGGTGCGCGACGAGGAGCAGCCCTTCCAGCCCGACCGGTTCATCGTGCAGGGCCGGGGGCGCACGATCTCCTACGAGCCCGACGCCGCCGAGGTCGCCCTCCTGGGCTACGCGCGGGACGACGTGGCCGATGCCCTCCGCCGGATCGTGGACGATGCGTCCACCTTGGCCCGATGACGCTCTACCGATGAAAGCGAACGCATGAGGATCTTCGTCCTGGTGAAAGAGGTGTCCGACACTTATGGGGACCGCAAGCTGGACCTGGTGACGGGTCTGGCCGATCGTGGTGCGGGTGAGGTGGTGTTGGATGAGATCACGGAGCGTGCGCTGGAGGTCGCGCTGAGCCATGCGGATGCCCACCCCGGCACCGAGGTCGTGGCGTTGTCGATGGCACCCGAGTCGGCGACGGCGTCGATCCGGCGGGCGTTGGCGATCGGTGCCGGATCCGCGGTGCATGTGGTCGATGGGCAGCTGCGGGGGGCGGATCTGGGTGTGACGGCGGCGGTGTTGGCGGCGGCGGTGCGGCGGGGTGGGCCGGATCTGGTGATCACGGGCAATCTGTCGACGGATGGGTCGGGGGGTGTGCTGCCGGCGATGTTGGCGGAGCATCTCGGGTTCGCGCTGGCGAGTGCGATGAGCAGTGTCACGATCGGGGAGACCGAGGTCGCGGGCAGTCGGGTGACGGATTTCGGGTCGCAGCGGGTGACGGTGCCGTTGCCGGCGGTGGTGTCGATCACGGAGGCGTTGCCGGATGCGCGGTTCCCGAATTTCAAGGGCATCATGGCGGCGAAGAAGAAGCCGTTGGAGGTGCTGTCTCTCGCCGATCTGGGGGTGGATGTCGATCCGGCCGGGGTGCCGCAGTCGATCCTCACGGCGGTGTCGGAGAAGCCGCCGCGGGCGGCGGGTGTGAAGATCACGGACGAGGGGGATGCGGCCGGGCAGTTGGTCGAGTTCCTCGCGCAGAACAGGCTGGTGTGACATGGCGTACCCGGTGAACCCGATCCTGGTCCTGGTGGATGTGACCCCGGCGGGTGCTGCGGCGCCGTCGACGGCGGGCCTGATCGGTGCGGCGGCGCTGTTGGGGTCCCCGGTCGCGGTGGTCGCCGCGCCTGCCGGGACGGCGCAGGCGGCGGTGGATGCGGCTGCGGCCGCGGGGGCGCAGGTCGTGCTGACCGCGGACGTCGACGGCGGGCCGGTGACGGTCCCGGTCGTGGACGCGCTGCAGGCCGCGTTCCGGGCCGTCCAGCCGGATGCGGTGCTGGTGTCGAACTCGATCGCGGGGCGTGATGTCGCGGGCCGGCTCGCGGTGCGCGAGCGCCTGGCCCTGTCGGTCGACGCGGTCGGCGTCTCCCGCGACGACCAGGGTGTTGTGGCGCATCACTCGGTGTTCGGGGGGGCGTTTCTGACGGATTCGGCGCCGACGTTCGGTGTCCCGGTGATCACGGTGCGGCAGGGCGCGATCGACGCCCGCGCCGACGCCGCCGATGCGCGGGTGGAGCCGCTTGAGGTGACTGCGTCCGGTGCCCCGGCGGCGACCGGTGAGCCGGTCGAGGCCGTGGAGGCGACGTCGTCGCGTCCGGAGCTGCGGGGTGCGAAGGTCGTCGTGTCCGGGGGGCGGGGGCTGGGATCGAAGGAGAGCTTCGCCCTGGTGGAGGACCTCGCCGACGTGCTCGGTGGTGCGGTCGGCGCGTCCCGGGCGGCGGTCGATGCCGGGTTCATCCCGTACGCGCATCAGGTGGGGCAGACCGGGGTGTCGGTGTCGCCGCAGCTGTATGTCGCGGTGGGGATCTCGGGAGCGATTCAGCATCGGGCGGGGATGCAGACGGCGAAGACGATCGTCGCGATCAACAAGGACCCGGACTCGCCGATCTTCGACGTCGCGGACTTCGGGATCGTCGGGGACCTGTTCACGGTCGTCCCGCAGCTGATCGAACAGCTGCGCGCCAGGAAGGCGTGAGCGTGGTCACGTTGCGTCGGGGGCTGCCCCGCACCCCGGGCGGCGATCCCTGGCCGCCGGCCGGGGTCATCGAGGCCGGTGCCGCGGCCGGGGTCGTTGAGCGAGCACCGGCGGAGCCGGAGCGAGACGAAACGCGGTCCCTTGCGGGCCAGGTGTCGGTGCCGCCTGTCGGTGACAGCGTTTCGTCTCCGTCATCTGCGCCGTCCTCGCTCAACGACCCCGGACGGGGCGGATCCGGATCCGTCCTCCGCCGCGGCCTGCCCCGCGTCGCGGGCGGAGACCCCTGGCCCCCCGCCGCGGTACCGGTCGTTGAGCGAGCGCAGCGAGACGAAACGCCGCCCGTGGCGCACGCCGTTTCGTCTGGGTCGCCTGCGGCGTCGCTCAACGACCCCGGGACGACCGCCCCCGGATCCGCCCGCCCGACATCTCCACCCCGCTGCCGTTCATCCGCACGGTCACGCTCGGCGTCGAGGCGCAGCGGTGGAGCGCCGCCCGGGCCTCCGGTGTCGGACTGCACGCCCCCGAACCGGTCCGCATCGGGCTGTTCACGCGCGCACAGTGGGCGGGCGCAACGGTCGTCTGCGGCGGCGGGCTGCTGCTCGCGGCCTGGTTCGCCGTGACGCTCGTGCGGTGGCTGCTCAGTCTGCCGGCCCTGCACGACTTCACGCGCACCTATCCGGGACAGTACGCCCTGCCCGGCGGTGCCCCGGTCGGGTTCCCCGCCTGGCTCGGCTGGCAGCACTTCTTCAACGTCTTCCTGATGACCCTGATCATCCGGACCGGCCTGACGGTGCGGCGGGACACGCGACCCACGGCGTTCTGGGCCTCGAGGAAGGATCCCGGCCGAAGGATCAGCCTGACCCTATGGCTGCATCAGTCGCTCGACCTGCTGTGGCTGGTCAACGGTGCGATCTTCGTGATCCTGCTGTTCACGACCGGGCAGTGGATGCGGATCGTCCCGACCAGCTGGGAGGTCCTCCCGAACGCGCTGACGGCGGCCCTGAAGTACGTGTCGCTGGAATGGCCCACCGAGGACGGCTGGGTGAACTACAACAGCCTTCAGCAGCTCGCGTACTTCGCCATCGTGTTCCTCGCGGCCCCGCTCGCCGCGCTCACCGGCGTGCGCATGTCGGACGTGTGGCCGAAGAGGGCGAAGCGGCTCGGCTCCGCCTGTCCGGTCGAGTGGGCGCGGGCGGTGCACTTCCCGGTGATGCTGTTCTTCGTCGGGTTCATCGTCGTGCACGTGGCGCTCGTCCTGGCGACCGGCGCGTTGCGCAATCTGAACCACATGTACGGCGGATCCGACGAGATCAGCTGGGCCGGGTTCTGGATCCTGGTCCTGTCGCTGGCGGTGATCGCCGCGGCCTGGGTCGCGGCCCGGCCGCTCGTGCTGGCGCCGGTCGCCCGCCTGTTCGGCCACGTCAGCGGCCGCTGAGCAGGCCTTCCAGCCCCGTCGCGGCCTCCGGCGTCAGCGGGACGACGGATCGAGCAGTCGCGCGTCGGCGACGGTGCGCGCGTCGGGCACGCCGGCGAGCTCGGACCACCGCGCGTAGAAGTCGTCGTCCTCGACGGGCGCGAACAGGCGGACCCACCGCTCGTCGTCGATGCTCCGGCGCAGGGCGACGTTGCGTTCCGCGTCCGCGCCCACCGGCGTGCGGAACGGGGATGCCGGATCGGTGAGGACCCGCTGGATCGCGATCGCGACGTCGTCCGGGTCCATGCTCTCGGTGCGGCCCGCGGCGATCATCGTGCGGTAGCGGGAGAGCGTCCTGTCGTACGCGGCCGGGCTCGGCCGGGCCGAGATCTTGCCGCGCATCGCCGTCAGCGTGATGCCGGGCTGCACGATCGCGATCCGGATCCCGAACGCCGCGACCTCGTTCGCGACCGACTCGAGGGAGCCCTCGAGCGCGCACTTGGAGCCCGCGTATGCGGTCCAGGACGGGAGGATCGCCTGGGCGGAGTTCGAGGTCACGGCGCAGATCACGCCACCGCCCGCCTCGCGCATGCCCGGCAGCACCTTCTGGACGCAGCGGAGCGCGCCGAAGTAGTTGACCTCGAAGACGTCCTTGATCGCCGCGATCGTCTCCGCCTCCAGGGTCGCCGACGTGAACAGGCCCGCGTTGTTCACGAGCCGGTCCACCCGGCCGCCGTCGGCGAGGATCTCGGCGAACGCGGCGTCCACCGAGGCGTCGAGGGAGACGTCGCACGCCACGATCCGCAGATCCAGGCCCTCCGCGGCGGCGAGCGCGGCGAGATCCGCACAGGCGGACGGGGTGCGCACGAGCGCCCACACCCGATCTCCCGCCCGCGCCTGCCGCACCGCGGTGGCGAGCCCGATCCCCGTGCTCGCGCCGGTCACCACCGTCGTCATCGTTCCGGAGTCCGTCCCTGCCGGCATCGTCGTCATCGTCGCCCTCCTCTGTCCTCGGCGCCCTCGCTCGCCGCCGGTCCTCCGGCGGCGAGTCGGAACAAACCTAGCGCTTGGTTGGTACGCGCGCTAGGGTGAGCGCATCGCTTCTCATCGACGCCGTGGAGGACACATGGACCGGGCCGTCCCGCACACGATCGTCACCGGAGGGGCGAGCGGGATCGGCGCCGCCGTCGTCGACGAGCTGCTCGCCCGGGGTCACGCGGTCACGGTGTTCGACCTCGACGAATCGCCGGATCGCCGGGCCGCCACCGAGCGCGTCGACCTCACCGACGAGACGGCCGTCGCCGCCGCCGTGGGTGCGGCACTGGCCCGCGGCGGAGTGGTCACCGGTGTCGTCGCATGCCACGGCATCCGCGGCGCCTACGTGCCGGCACTCGAGATGCCGCTCGCGCTGATGCGGCGCCTCTACGACGTCCACGTCGTCGGTACCGTCTCGGTCTGCCGGGAGGTCGTGCGCCGTCTGGGCGGTGCATCGGCGTCGATCGTGCTGATCTCCTCGACCACGGCCTACGGCGGCTGGGCGAACCAGATCGACTACGGCCCCGCCAAGGCGGCGATCCGGCAGGTGACCGAGAACCTGGCGATCGAGTGGGCGCCTCTCGGCGTCCGCGTGAACGCGATCGCCCCCGCGCACACGCGCACGCCGATGCTCGAGCAGCTGATCGCCGGCGGCTACGACATCGAGGCCGTGGAACGGCGGACTCCGCTGGGGCGCCTCGCGATGCCCGCCGAGATGGCATCGACGATCTGCTATCTGCTCGATGCGGCGACCTTCGTGACCGGGCAGTGCCTCGCGGTCGACGGCGGATGGACCGCCGTCGGGAAGTGACGCGCGCCGAGTGCTCGAGGAAGCAATTCGTCGGTTTGCTACGGATGCTCCCAGGGGATTGACAGGAACCCGGTATTCTGGGCTGCGCTCAGCAGGGTGCGCCGGCCGGCGTGCAGGATGCGCAGATCCGCCTCACCCTCGACCTAACAGAAGGCATTGGAAATGACTGGTATTGCTCGGAACGCGCTCGCCGAGGCGATCTCGACCTTCCTCTTCGTGTTCGCGATCATCGGCGCGGTCAACGCGAACAGCCCCGTGACGCCGCTCGCGATCGGTCTCACTCTGACCGTTCTCGTCTACGCGACCGGCCACATCTCCGGCGCGCACTTCAACCCGGCTGTCTCCCTCGGCGTCCTGATCCGCGGCGCGATCGGCGTCACCGACTTCGTCGCCTACGTTATCGCGCAGCTCGTCGGCGGCTCCCTCGCCGCCCTGGCCAGCTTCGCCGTCTGGCCGCACGCCGCCAAGGCCGTCAAGATCTCGGTCGGCCCGGCCTTCCTCGTCGAGGCGCTGTTCACCCTCGCCCTGGTGTGGGTCGTCCTGAACGTCGCGACCTCCAAGGACAACGAGAACAACTCGTTCTACGGCCTCGCCATCGGTGGCACCGTCTTCGCCGGCGCCGTCGCGGTCGGCGGCATCTCGGGCGGCGGCTTCAACCCGGCCGTCGCGCTGGGCCTGTCGATCAGCGGCCAGTTCGACTTCGCCAACCTGTGGCTCTACATCGTCGCGCCGCTCGTGGGTGCCGCGATCGCCGCGCTGCTGTTCCGCGTGCTCAACAGCGCCGACGTCAAGAAGGCCTGATCCTCGGATCCCTCTCGGATCGCCCCGTGCTCCCCGGAGCGCGGGGCGATCCGTGTTTCCGGCATCCGTCGTGTCATTCCGCAGGAGGATCGCACCTCCACGGGATGGATCCGGAAGGCCCGGCCTCAGTAGGCGCGGAGGCCGTCGAAGACGACGCGGGTGACGTCGGTCGCGAGCTCGTCCGGGGCGACGGTCGTCTGGCCGGGGCGGTACCACTCGATGATCGAGTTGATCATGCCGAAGATGAGACGCGTGGTCACCGAGGGGCGGATGTCCGCGCGCAGCGCGCCCTCGTCCTGCGCAGCCTCGACGAGGCGCGCGACGCGCTGGTCGAACGCGCGCCGGCGCACGAGCGCCGCACGCTCGACATCGCTGTTGCCGTGCACCCGCAGCAGCAGGGTGACCTGGGGCAGCCGGCTCGTCAGCACGCGCACGGCGCCCTCGATCACGGCGACGAGCCGGGTCGCGGCGGGCAGGTCGTCGCCGGCCAGGGCGTCGTCGAGCACGGCCTCCAGCCCGCTCAGGGCGTCGTCGAGCGCGATCTCGAGGATCTGCTCCTTCGACGAGAAGTGGTGGTACAGGGCGGCCTTGCTGAGGCCGAGCTTCTCGGCGAGCCCCGACACGCTGGTCGCGTCGTAGCCCTGTTCGTTGAACAGGCCGACGGCGATCTCGAGCACCTGGGAGCGGTCGTATCCGGGGCGTCCGCGGCGTGCGCGGGGGACGGCCTCGTCGTCGGTGTCCGCGACGGCGGTGCGGGGAGTGCTCATCCGCCTCATTCTCCCATCCCGGTCGCGTCGGACTTGCCCGGTTCCGCGTCCGTCTGAGATAGTTTTACTGAACGATCGGTCGGGAAACAAGAGCGATCCGCGAACCCGTCGACGACGACCCGGGAGGATGACGATGTCCGAGGCCTACCTCATCGGCGGCGTGCGCACGCCCGTCGGCCGCTATGGAGGCGCCCTCGCCGGCGTCCGTCCGGACGACCTCGCCGCGCTCGTCGTCCGCGAGGCGGTGTCCCGCGCGGGGATCGCGGATGACGCGGTCGAGGAGATCATCCTGGGCGCCGCGAACCAGGCGGGGGAGGACAACCGCAACGTCGCACGGATGGCCGCCCTGCTCGCGGGCCTGCCCGACAGCGTGCCCGGCATCACGGTGAACCGGCTCTGCGCGTCCGGGATGTCGGCCGTGGCGATGGCCGCGCAGGCGATCCGTGCGGGCGACGCCGACGTCATGCTCGCGGGCGGCGTCGAGTCGATGACCCGTGCGCCCTGGGTGCAGGCCAAGCCGGAGCGCGCCTGGGCCAAGCCGGGCCCCGAGTTCGACACCTCGATCGGCTGGCGCTTCGCGAACCCGCGCCTCATCGCGCGGGAGAAGGCCACCTTCTCCATGCCGGAGACCGCGGAGGAGGTCGCCCGCCTCGACGGCATCACCCGCGAGGACGCCGACGCCTTCGCCCTGCGCAGCCACCAGCGCGCGATCGCCGCGATCGACGCCGGCCGGCTCGCCGCCGAGATCGTCGCCGTGCCGACCCCGAAGGGCGGATCCGTCGACACCGACGAGGGGCCGCGACGCGAGACGACCCTCGAGGTGCTCGCCGGACTGCGGCCGGTCGTGGCGGGCGGCAGCGTCGTCACCGCCGGCAACTCCTCGTCGCTCAACGACGGCGCCTCGGCGATCGTCGTCGCCTCCTCCGACGCGGTCGCACGGCACGGGCTGACCCCGCGCGCCCGGATCGTCGCCTCCGCCTCCGCGGCGCTCGCCCCGGAGATCATGGGCCTCGGCCCCGTGCCGGCCACGGAGAAGGCCCTCGCGAAGGCCGGGCTCACCGTCGCCGACCTCGGAGCGGTCGAGCTGAACGAGGCGTTCGCGACCCAGTCCCTCGCCTCGATGCGCCGGCTCGGCCTGGATCCGGAGATCGTGAACGTCGACGGCGGGGCGATCGCCCTCGGCCATCCGCTCGGATCGAGCGGCTGCCGGATCCTGGTCACGCTCCTCGGCCGGATGGAGCGCGAGGGCGCGCGGTACGGCCTCGCGACGATGTGCGTCGGTGTCGGGCAGGGCACCGCGATGATCCTGGAACGGGTGTGAACCATGGCTGAGATCCTCCGCATCGAGCGGACCGAGGCGCACGTGACCGCGATCCTCGACCGCCCCGAGACGCGCAACGCGATCGACCAGGCGATGATCGACGAGCTGCACGCGCTGTGCACCGAACTCGAGGAGCACCCGCGGATCCTCATCATCGCCGGATCCGGAGGCGTCTTCGCCTCGGGCGCCGACATCGCCCAGCTCCGCGACCGGCGGGCGCAGGACGCCCGCCGCGGCATCAACACCATGGCGTTCCGGCGCATCAGGCAGCTGCCGATGCCGGTGATCGCCGCGATCGACGGCTACGCGCTCGGCGGCGGCGCCGAGCTCGCCTACGCCGCCGACATCCGCATCGGCACCCCGTCGACCCGGATCGGCAACCCCGAGACCGGCCTCGGCATCATCGCCGCGGCCGGCGCGACCTGGCGCCTGCCGCAGATCGTCGGCGAGGCCCGCGCGGCCGAGCTCCTGCTCACCGGGCGCCAGCTGACCGCGGACGAGGCGCTCGCCTGGGGGCTGCTGTCGTCCCTGCACGAGTCCGAGGACCTGCTCGCCGCGGCGCACGCGATCGCCGACCGCATCGCCGCGAACGACCCGCTCGCCACCCGGCACACCAAGACCGCGCTGCTCGCCGCGGCCGACCGGCACCCCGACATCGAGCTGGAGCTGCAGGCCGAGCTGTTCGAGAGCCCGGAGAAGCACCGGCGGATGACCGCCTTCCTGGATCGGAGGAACCGCCGATGAGCGGACGGAACCTGCTGGCGCCCGAGCGCGTCGGCGTGCTCGGCGGCGGACGGATGGGCGCGGGCATCGCACACGCCTTCCTGCTCGCCGGGTCCCAGGTCGTCGTGGTCGAGCGCGACGAGCCCACCGCGGCCGCCGCGGGCGAGCGCATCAGGGAGAGCCTGCGCCGCTCGGTCGAGCGGGGCAGCACGGACCAGACGTTCGACGAGCTGGAGGCCCTGCTCTCCACCGGCGCCGACACCGCCCTCTTCGCGGACCGCGACCTCGTCGTCGAGGCCGTCCCCGAGGACCGCGCGCTCAAGGTCGACAGCCTGCGCCGGATCGAGGCGGCCGCGCCCGGCGCCGCGGTCGCGTCGAACACGTCCTCGATCTCGATCGACGACCTCGCCGCGTCGCTCGACCGGCCGCAGCGCTTCCTCGGCCTGCACTTCTTCAACCCCGTGCCGGCGTCCTCGCTCGTCGAGGTCGTCGTGGGTGCCGCCACCGAGCAGGAACTCGTGGACGACGCCCGGGGCTGGGTCGAGGCGCTCGGCAAGACCGCGGTCGTCGTCGCCGACGCCCCCGGCTTCGCGTCGAGCCGGCTCGGCGTCGCGATCGCGCTCGAGGCGATCCGGATGCTCGAGGAGGGCGTCGCGACGGCCGCCGACATCGACGCGGCGATGGAGCTCGGCTATCGGCACCCCACCGGGCCGCTGCGGACGACCGACATCGTCGGCCTCGACGTGCGGCTCGGAATCGCCGAGGAGCTGCACGCCAAGCTCGGCGACCGGTTCGCGCCGCCGCAGCTGCTGCGCGACATGGTCGCGGACGGACACCTGGGCCGCAAGACCGGCCGCGGATTCTACGAATGGAGCGAGTGACCATGACCGGACTGCTGCCCAGCTACTTGCAGGGATCGTGGTGGACCTCTGCGTCGGAGGGCGGCACGATCGTCCGCGACGCGTCCACCGGCGCCGAGATCGTGCGCGTCGATTCCGCGGGGATCGACCTCGCCGGCGCGGTCGACTACGCCCGCACGGTCGGCCAGCGCAGCCTCGGCGCGCTCACGTTCCATCAGAGGGCGATGCTGCTCAAGCAGATGGCGACCGTGCTGAACGAGCACAAGGAGGAGCTGTACGAGCTCTCCAAGTCCTCCGGCTCCACGGTCCGCGACTCGTACTCCGACGTCGACGGCGGCATCGGCGTGCTGTTCACGTTCTCCTCGAAGGGCCGCCGCGAGCTGCCGAACGCGACCGTGATCCTGGACGGCCCCGTCGAGCCGCTCTCGAAGGACGGATCCTTCCTCGGCCGGCACGTGTACACCCGCCTGCCCGGCGTCGCCGTGCAGATCAACGCGTTCAACTTCCCGATGTGGGGAGCACTGGAGAAGTTCGCACCCGCGTTCCTCGCCGGCGTCCCGTCGATCGTCAAGCCCGCGACCCCGACCGCGTACATCGCGGAGGCGTGGGTGCGGATCCTCGTCGACTCCGGTCTGCTGCCGGACGGATCCCTCCAGCTCGTGAGCGGATCCCTCCCCGGGATCTTCGACCTGCTCCGCCTCGGCGACCTGGTCGCGTTCACGGGCAGTGCCACCACGGCGGCGGGCCTGCGCGCGCAGACCGCGGACGGCGTGCGCTTCACGAGCGAGACCGACTCGATCAACGCCTCGGTGCTCGGCCCGGACGCGACGCCGGACACCCCGGAGTTCGACGCGTACGTCAAGCAGCTCATGGTCGAGCTGACCACCAAGGCCGGGCAGAAGTGCACGGCGATCCGGCGCGCGATCGTGCCGGCCGACTCGGTCGGCCCGCTCGTCGACGCGTTGCGGGCGAAGATCGCCGAGCGCGTCGTGATCGGCGACCCGCACGCCGAGGGCGTCACCATGGGTCCGCTCGTCTCCACCGCGCAGCGCGACGAGGTGCTGCGCCAGGTCGCGGCCCTGCGCGCCGCGGGCGGCGAGCTGCTGATGGGATCCGCCGAGGCGCCGTCCGTCGTGCACGCCGACGGCAGCGTGGGACCCGCCCCGGAGGGCGCGTTCGTCGCCCCGATGCTCGTCGGTTTCGCCGACACGACCGCCCCGGCCGTGCACGAGGTCGAGGCGTTCGGCCCGGTCTCCAGCGTGCTCGGCTACTCGACCCTCGAGGAGGCCGCCGAACTCGTCGGGCGCGGCGGCGGATCGCTCGTCACGAGCGTCGCGACGAAGGATCCCGAGGTGGCGACCGAGCTGCTCACCCGCATCGCCGCGTACAACGGCCGGGTGCTGTTCCTGAACCGCGACGACGCGCGCACCTCGACCGGGCACGGCTCGCCCGTGCCGCACCTCGTGCACGGCGGTCCCGGCCGGGCCGGCGGTGGCGAGGAGCTCGGCGGCATCCGCTCGGTCATGCACTTCATGCAGCGCACCGCGATCCAGGGCACGCCCGAGATCCTCACCGCGATCACCGGCGTCTGGCACCCCGGCGCCGGCACCGACCGCGCCGTGCACCCGTTCCGCAAATCGCTCGCCGAACTGCGCCTCGGCGATCAGGTCGAATCGGGCTTCCGCGAGCTGTCGCTCGAGGACATCGAGGCGTTCGCGTACTCGACCGGCGACACGTTCTACGCGCACATGGACGAGGAGGCCGCCGAGGCCAACCCGTTCTTCGGCGGGCGCGTGGCGCACGGCTACCTGCTCGTGTCCTGGGCGGCCGGCCTGTTCGTGTCGCCCGAGCCGGGGCCCGTGCTCGCGAACTACGGCCTGGAGAACCTGCGCTTCGTCACCCCGGTGAAGCCCGGCGACTCGATCCGGGTGACCCTCACCGCGAAGCAGATCACTCCGCGCGAGACGGACGAGTACGGCGAGGTGCGCTGGGATGCGGTGATCCACAACCAGCGCGACGAGATCGTCGCGACCTACGACGTGCTGACGCTGGTCGAGAAGGAGCTCGCCCCGGCCTGATCCGCGTCGGAGATGGAAAACGCCGCCCGGGAACGGGGCCTCTCGGGGTCGTTGAGCGAGGACGGCCGCAGGTGCCCTCCTCGGGGTCGTTGAGCGAGGACGGCCGCAGGCCCCCTCCTCGGGGTCGTTGAGCGAGGACGGCGGAGCCGACCGAGACGAAACGCGGTTTCCCGCGGATCACCGTCGTTTCGTCTCGCTCGCTGCGCGTGCTCGCTCAACGACCCCGGGGGGAGCGTCGGAGGCCGTCGCTAGCCTCGGCGGATGACCGGATACGCGTACATCCTGAGATGCAACGACGGCACGTTCTACGCCGGAAGCACGAACGACCTCGATCGGCGGTTGGAACAGCATGCCGCGGGCGAAGGCGCGGCGTACACGCGCCGGCGGTTGCCGGTGGCATTGGTCTGGCATGTCGAGTGCGAACGCGTCGACGAGGCGTTCGCGTGGGAGAAGCGGATCCAGGGCTGGAGTCACGCGAAGCGAGCCGCATTCATCGAGGGCGGGCTGGACGCGATCCGCGGCTGGAGCGTCAATACCCGTCGCCTTCCCCGGGGTCGTTGAGCGAGGCCGCTCCGCCTGTTCGGGGTCGTTGAGCGAGGCCGGCGGAGCCGACCGAGACGAAACGCGGTTTCCCGCGGATCGCCGTCGTTTCGTCTCGCTCGCTGCGCGTGCTCGCTCAACGTCCCCGATGGAGGCTGCTCCGCCTGTTCGGGGTCGTTGAGCGAGGACGGCGGAGCCGACCGAGACGAAACGCGGTTTCCCGCGGATCGCCGTCGTTTCGTCTCGCTCGCTGCGCGTGCTCGCTCAACGTCCCCGGGGTACGTCAGCGCAGGTCGTAGAGGCGCTTGTACTTGCCCTCGCTGCGGGGGAGGGATCCGGGCTCCTCGATCCGCACGTCGACCGACGTGCCGATCGACTGCTTGATCCGCAGCTTCAGCACGTCCGCCGCGGCCGCGCACGTCTCCGCGTCGATGTCGGGGTGGCGCTCGATCCGCACCGTGAGCGAGTCGAGGTGGCCCTGCCGGGTCAGCTCCAGGATGAAGTGCGGCGTGAGGTGCTCGATCCCGAGGGCGAGCTCCTCGATCTGGGTCGGGAACAGGTTCACGCCGCGCAGGATGATCATGTCGTCATCGCGGCCGGTGATCTTCTCCATCCGGCGCATCGCGGGGTACGCGGATCCGGGGAGCAGGCGGGTGAGGTCGCGGGTGCGATACCGGATCACCGGGAACGCCTGCTTCGTGAGCGTGGTGAACACGAGTTCGCCCGGCTCCCCGTCGGGCACCGGCTCGCCCGTTTCGGGATCGATGATCTCGGGCAGGAAGTGGTCCTCCCAGATGTGCGGGCCGTCCTTCGTGGCGGCGCTCTCCATCGCGACGCCCGGGCCCATGACCTCGCTGAGCCCGTAGATGTCGACAGCGTCGATGTTCAGGCGCTGCTCGATCTGATGCCGCATCTCGTTCGTCCACGGCTCGGCGCCGAGGATCCCGACCTTGAGCGACGTGGAGCGCGGATCGATCCCGGCGTCCTCCATGGCGTCGGCGATCGTGAGCAGGTACGTGGGCGTGCACATGATGGCATCGGGCTCGAAGTCGTGGATCAGCTGCACCTGCTTGGTGGTCTGCCCGCCCGACATCGGGATGACGGTCGCGCCGAGCCGCTCGATGCCGGCGTGCGCGCCGAGACCGCCGGTGAACAGGCCGTAGCCGTACGCGTTGTGCACCTTCCAGCCGGGCTGCACGCCCGCCGCGCGCAGCGAGCGGGCGATGAGGTCGGCCCAGTTGTCCAGGTCGCTCTGCGTGTAGCCGACGACCGTGGGGCGCCCGGTCGTGCCGGAGGAGGCATGGATCCGGCGCACCTCCGTCATCGGCACGGCGAACATGCCGAACGGGTAATACTCGCGCAGATCGTTCTTCGTCGTGAAGGGCAGCCGGGCGATATCCGCCAGAGACGTCACGTCGTCCGGATGCACCCCGGCGCGCTGGAACGCGAGCCGGTAGAAGGGCACGTTCTCGTACGCGTGGTGCACCGACCACTGCAGCCGCTCGAGCTGCAGAGTCTGCAGCTGTTCCCGGGTCATCGCCTCGGCGGCATCGGTCATGACGGGTCTCCTTCGGCGTCGGCGCCGTCGGGAACGGCGCGGTTCGTGGTGATCGAACGGCCGCGGAACTCGGCGACCACGTCGCCGGTCTCATCGGTCACCGTGATGTCGTACAGGCCCGTCCGGCCGTTGCGCGCACGGCGTACGCCGGTCGCGGTGAGGATCTGGCCCGCCCGGGTGGACTTCAGGAACGTGATGTCGGCGCCGGCGGCGACGGTGACCCGCTCGTCCTCGTTGCAGACGATCGCGAAGGTGGTGTCGGCGAGGGTGAAGACCATGCCGCCGTGGGTGATGTCGAACCCGTTCGTCATGTCCTCGCGCACGGGCATCGAGACGACGGCCCGGCCGGGCTCGTCCACCTCGACCCGCATGCCGAGGGCGGCGGAGGCCCGATCGCGCTGCAGCATCGGCCGCAGCTCCGGGGTGGTGTCGGTCATCGGTTCTCCTTCGAGCGATGCAGCGCCGTTCCAGCGGGCGTTCTTCTGCGAACGGTACGAGTGTGCCATAATAACTGGACGAACGGTAGGTAATTCACGGAGGAGTCGAGGATGACCGTCCCAACCGCACCGATGTCGCTCACCGCGGACGTCGACGCCCAGGCCGTGTTCGACGGCCTCATCGAGAACGAGCAGCGCATCGAGCCCCGCGACTGGATGCCGGACGCGTACCGGAAGACCCTGATCCGGCAGATCTCCCAGCACGGCCACTCCGAGATCATCGGGATGCAGCCCGAGGGCAACTGGATCACGCGCGCCCCGAGCCTGAAGCGCAAGGCGATCCTGATGGCGAAGGTGCAGGACGAGGCCGGGCACGGCCTGTACTTGTACTCCGCCGCGCAGACGCTCGGGATCACCCGCGACGAGATGATGCAGCAGCTCATCGACGGCAAGGCGAAGTACTCGTCGATCTTCAACTACCCCACGCCCACCTGGGCCGACATGGGCGCGATCGGCTGGCTCGTCGACGGCGCCGCGATCTGCAACCAGGTGCCGCTGTGCCGCGCCTCCTACGGCCCGTACGGCCGGGCGATGGTGCGGATCTGCAAGGAGGAGTCCTTCCATCAGCGGCAGGGCTTCGAGATCCTGCTCACCCTCATGCAGGGGTCCGAGGAGCAGCGCGCGATGGCGCAGGACGCCGTGAACCGCTGGTACTGGCCGGCGCTCGCGATGTTCGGCCCGCCCGATGACCAGTCCCCGAACTCGGCGCAGTCGATGCAGTGGAAGATCAAGCGCTTCTCGAACGACGACCTGCGTCAGCGCTTCGTCGGGATGCTCGTGCCGCAGGCCGAGATCCTCGGGATCACCCTGCCGGATCCGGATCTCCGCTTCGACGAGGAGACCGGGCTGTACGAGATGGGCGAGATCGACTGGGAGGACTTCTTCGAGGTCGTCCGCGGCAACGGCCCGCTCAACGCGGAGCGCCTGCAGCGGCGCCGCGACGCCCACGAGGAGGGCGCCTGGGTGCGCGAGGCCGCGGCCGAGTACGCCCGCAAGCAGGCCCTCCGTCAGAGCGAAGGGAAGGCCGCCTGATGACCACCCCCGGCGCATCCCCCGAGGAGACCTGGCCGATGTTCGAGGTCTTCGTCCGCGCGAACCGCGGGCTCAGCCACGTGCACGTCGGATCCCTGCACGCCCCCGACGCCGCGATGGCGATCCGCAACGCCCGCGATCTCTACACCCGGCGCAACGAGGGCACCTCGATCTGGGTGGTCGAGGCCGACGCGATCACCACGAGCGACCCCGACGACAAGGGCGCGTTCTTCGAGAGCCCGGCGGGCAAGAACTACCGGCACGCCGTGTACTACACGGCGTCGGAGGGGGTGCCGCACCTGTGAGCGCCCACGATCTCGATGGTGCGGTCGACCCGCACGGCGACGTCTCGGTCTCCGAGCTCGCGCTCGCCGCGGAGCTCGCCGGGTCCGGGGAGCGCGCCGCGTCCGCCGACATCGCCGAGTACGCGCTCTGGCTCGGCGACGACGCGCTGATCCTGTCCCAGCAGCTCGGAGCGTGGATCACCTACGCCCCCGAGCTCGAGGAGGACATCGCGCTCGGCAACATCGCGCTCGATCTGCTCGGGCACGCCCGCTCCTTCCTCCGCTACGCCGGCAGCTGGGACGGCCGCACCGAGGACGACCTCGCCTACTTCCGCGACGAGGAGGAGTTCCGCAGCGCCTGGCTGTTCGAGCAGCCCAACGGCGACTTCGCGCAGACGATCGCGCGCCAGCTGATCGCGAGCACCTACCTGCTCGAGCTGTACTCGGCCCTGCGCGCGAGCACGGATCCGACCTTCGCCGCGATCGCCGAGAAGGCGGTCAAGGAGGTCGACTACCACCGCGACCACGCCGTGCAGTGGACGCTGCGCCTCGCCGGCGGCACCGACGAGTCCCGCAGCCGGGTCGTCCGCGCCTTCACCGACGTCTGGCCCTACGCGGCCGAGCTGTTCCGCGACGAGGAGCTGATCGACCGCCTCGGCGACGCGGCCGTGCGCCCGTCGTCGCTGCGCCCGGGCTTCGACGCCGTGATCGAGGCGGTCTTCGCCGAGGCCGAGCTGGAGATCCCGGCGGTCTCGACGTCGAGCGGCGGAGGACGCCACGGATCCCACGCGACGCCGCTCGGGCACCTCCTCACCGAGATGCAGGTGCTCGCCCGCAAGCACCCGGGGGCGACATGGTGACCCGGCCCTCCTCCACGTCCCCCTCCACTTCGCTCGCTGGTCGCGGCCCGCCCCCCTGCAGGCGGGCGGTGGGCGGGGGGGGGCCCGCGGGCCCGGCGGG